>NZ_FWFQ01000003.1 GCF_900172235.1 Pseudoruegeria aquimaris
AACGTCCGCGTGGTCAGGACCGTCGACCGAGACCTCTACCGCGAACGCAACAAGGTCGAACGGTTCTTCAATCGTCTCAAACACTTCCGCGGCATCGCAACGCGATACTTCAAAACCGCAGCAAACTTCCTCGCCGCACTTCACCTCGCTTGCTCAAGGCTCTGGATCAGACATTATGAGTCCACGACCTAGCGGGCGTCGAAAATGTCGGCGAAGAGGTTGCGCTCGTCCTTGCCGTTGCGCGCCTTGCCGTTGGTGCCGGGCTGGTGCGTGCCCACGATGGCGATGGGCGTCGGGAGATCCTGCTTGGCCTCGGCGCGGATCTGTTCACGCAGGGCATCTGCGGAAATCCGGCGCTGCTCCGAGCGGCTGGGCACGATCCGGCGCGGCGTCACCCGGCGGCCGAAGCGCAGCAGGCGGCGGCGCGGCAGGGCGGGGCCGGTGTAGGTGAGCATCAGCGCGGCCACCATCACGAGGTCGCGCCAGAACTCCACGATGTTGATCTGCCCGGCGGCCACGAAATTGGCCACGAGGCTGGACCAGAACACGTAGTTGGCCAGCAGGAGCGCGGCAAGGCGCATCTGTCGGCCCACGAGGATGAGGAAAGCGGTGAAGAACACGAAGCCCGAGACCGCGGCCACCGCGTATTGCTCGGGCAGAACCGTCGTCATCAGGGCGCGCCCGTTCTCGGAAGGAAGCACCCCCACCGCGATGGCGATGAAGTAGGATGCGATGATCAGGCGCACCGCCTGATGCCCCGCCTCATCCATCTGAAATCTCTTTTCCACAGGAGCCGACATACCGTTCCCCACTCAACAAACAGGGCCAGAGATACCCTCTGGCTCACCCATTCTATGAGAGTCGAATGTGGCTGAAAGAAGGGCAAAATTCGCTGAAGCCCGTGCCTTATCAAGACAATTTTGGCCGAATTGAAATTGTTCGCGTGGCAAGAAGGAGCTTTGCGCCCGTAAAACAAGGGCATTTCCCCGGTTCACCGCCTCGCGCCGAACCGGGAAGATTTATTTCATATTGTCAGGGCCCTAGCTTTCCGTGGCCGGTGCCTCGGTGCCATCCTCGCCCTGGTCGGCGATCCAGGCCACCGAAACGACTCGCTCGCCCTTCGCCGTGTCGAAGACTTTCACCCCGCCGGCGCTGCGCGAGCGGAAGGAAATGCCGTCAACCGGGCAGCGGATCGCTTGCCCCGCCGAGGTGACGAGCATGATCTGATCGCTTTCCTCGACCGGGAAGCAGGCGACGAGCGGGCCGCCGCGCAGCCCCTTGTCCATCGCCGCGACGCCCTGGCCGCCACGCCCGCGCACCGGGTAGTCGTGGGAGGAAGAGATCTTGCCCATGCCGCGTTCGGTGATGGTGAGGATCAGGTCTTCCGCCGCCGACATCTCGGCGTAGCGCTCCTGCGAAAGCTCGCCGCTGACCGCGACGGCCTCCTCGTCGTCGCTCTCCCCGTCGTCGGGCAGCCCGGCGACGGCGCGGCGCATCTTCAGGTAGGCGGCACGCTCTTCGGAGGTGGCCTCGAAATGGCGGATCACCGACATCGACACCACCTCGTCGTCCTCGGCCAGCCGGATGCCGCGCACCCCCACGGAGGCGCGGGAGTTGAACACGCGCACGTCGGTGGTGGGGAAGCGGATCGCGCGGCCCTTGCGGGTGACGAGCATCACGTCATCGTCGTTGGAGCAGATGCGCGCGTTGATCAGCCGCATCCCGGCGTTCTCGTCCTCGAACTTCATGGCGATCTTGCCGTTGGATTTCACGTTGGTGAAATCCGAAAGCCGGTTGCGGCGCACGGTGCCCGCGGAGGTGGCGAAGACGATCTGCAGATCGCCCCAGTCCTTCTCGTCCACGTCCACCGGCATGATCGCCGCGACCGAGACTCCGGGCGGGATCGGCAGGATGTTGACGATCGCCTTGCCCTTCGCGGTGCGCCCGCCCTGGGGCAGGCGCCACGTCTTGAGCTTGTAGACCATCCCGTCGGTGGTGAAGAACAGAAGCTGGGTGTGGGTGTTGGCCACGAAGAGCGTGGTCACCACGTCCTCTTCCTTGGTGGCCATGCCCGAAAGCCCCTTGCCGCCCCGCCGCTGGGCGCGGAAATCCGCCAGCGGCGTGCGCTTGATGTAGCCGCCGGAGGTCACGGTGACGACCATGTCCTCCTGCTCGATGAGATCCTCGTCGTCCATGTCGCCGGACCAGTCGACGATCTCGGTGCGCCGCGGCACGGCGAACTGGGCCTTCACCTCGCGCAGCTCGTCGGCGATGATGCCCATGATCCGGTCGCGCGAGCGCAGGATCTCGAGGTATTCGCGGATCTTCGCGGCCAGCTCCTGCAGCTCGTCGGTGACTTCCTTCACCCCCATCGCCGTGAGGCGCTGCAGGCGCAGATCGAGGATCGCGCGGGCCTGGGCCTCGGAGAGGTTGTAGGTGCCGTCCTCGTTCATCGTGTGGGTCGGATCGTCGATCAGCTGGATGTATTCGGCGATGTCCTGCGCCGGCCAGCGGCGCGTCATCAGCTTCTCGCGGGCCTCGGCCGGATCGGCGGAGGCGCGGATCGTGGCCACCACTTCATCCACGTTGGAGACCGCCACGGCGAGGCCGCAGAGGATGTGGCTGCGCTCCCGCGCCTTGCGCAGATCGAAGGCCGTGCGCCGGGCCACCACTTCCTCGCGGAAGGCCACGAAGGCGGTGAGGAAGCCGCGCAGGGTCAGCTGCTCGGGGCGGCCGCCGTTGAGCGCCAGCATGTTGCAGCCGAAGGAGGTCTGCATCGGGGTGAAGCGGAATAGCTGGTTGAGCACCACCTCGGGGGTGGCGTCGCGTTTCAGCTCGATCACCACGCGCACGCCCACGCGGTCGGATTCGTCCTGGATGTGGGCGATGCCCTCCAGCTTCTTGTCGCGCACCATCTCGGCGATCTTCTCGATCATCGTGGCCTTGTTCACCTGGTAGGGGATCTCGTCCACGACGATGGCGTAACGGTCCTTGCGGATTTCTTCCACACGCGTCTTGGCGCGCATGATCACCGAGCCGCGCCCCTCAAGGTAGGCTTTGCGCGCGCCGGAGCGGCCCAGCATGATGCCCCCGGTGGGGAAATCGGGGCCGGGCACGTAATCCATCAGCTGCTCGCTGGTCAGATCCGGATCCTCGATCAGCGCCAGAGTGGCGTCCACCACCTCGCCGAGGTTGTGCGGCGGAATGTTGGTGGCCATGCCCACGGCGATGCCGCCGGCCCCGTTCACCAGCATGTTCGGATAGCGCGCCGGCAGAACCGTCGGCTCCTGGTCCTTGCCGTCGTAGTTGTCCTGGAAGTCGACCGTCTCTTTCTCGATGTCGGCCAGCAGCGCCGCCGCCGGCTTGTCCATCCGCACCTCGGTGTAACGCATGGCCGCCGGGTTGTCGCCGTCCATCGAGCCGAAGTTGCCCTGGCCGTCCAGAAGCGGCAGCGACATGGAGAAATCCTGCGCCATCCGCACCAGCGCGTCATAGATCGCGCTGTCGCCGTGGGGGTGGTATTTACCCATCACGTCACCCACCGGGCGGGCGGACTTGCGGTAGGGCTTGTCATGGGTGTTGCCGGTCTCGTGCATGGCGTAGAGGATGCGCCGGTGCACGGGCTTGAGCCCGTCGCGCAGATCGGGGATCGCGCGGCTCACGATCACGCTCATTGCATAATCGAGATAGGAAGAACGCATCTCGTCGGTGATCGAGACGACAGGGCCATCGTAGGAGGGCCGCTGAGGCGCGTTTTCTTTCTCGTTTTCGGGGGGTTGCGGGGTGTCGTTCACTTAAGGCACCGCTCTGTTCTTGTTATACCAGATTTAGTTGCGCGCAGTATATACGGTGCGGGATATGGGGTGCAATGGCGGATGTGAAATGCGCGTGGCACTCCCGGCTCACGGCTGCTAACAAATTGTTTTCATTGCCTGTTCAGAGTTCTGTGGCAAACTCGATCCATGGAAACCGAAAAGGAAAGGACAGCCATGGAAAAATCCGAGACCGCCCTGATGCTCAAAGGCTACGGGCTGACGACGGCCGAGATGTTCTATCACATGCCCGATCACCCCCACGTGCTGAACAGCTTCATCTGGCAGAAATACGATCTCGCGCCCGATTACCCGGAGCTCTTCAAGTTCATCGAATTCTGGCAGGAAGAGATCGACGGCCCGCTGCATTCGGTGCGCTTCACTCACCGCAAGCTGATCTCGCCGGGCGAGTGGCGCAACGTGACGGGGGAGTTCACCGTCCACTGAACGCCGCTTCCTCTCGCGTGAAATACCTCGGGGGTGCGGGGGCAGCGCCCCCGCGTTTGGTGGTCGCGAGGCCGGGGGCAACGGCGCCCGTCCGGTCCGGCGCCCCGCACCGGAGGCGTGCAAACCTTCGGCGGAGAAGTGCCGGGTCGGTCGACGGCTCCTGCCGCCTTCTCAAGCCAGTGCGTGCGCCGCAACCTCAGGCCGCCGCCTCCGGGCGGGCGCGTTGCAGCATCCCGAAGAGATCGCGCGGATCGTCCGGGTCCGCGAGCATGTCCAGTTGCTCGAACAGCGCGGTGCCTTCGAGCCGGTCGCGCACGTAGCGCAGCGCGGAGAAATCCTCGATCGCGAAGCCCACGCTGTCAAAGAGCGTGATCTGACTCTCCGAACGCCGGCCGGGCCGGGCGCCCGTGATGACCTGCCACAGCTCGGTGACCTCGAAATCCTCCGGCATCTGCTGGATCTCGCCCTCGATGCGGGTCTGCGGCGGATATTCCACGAAAACGTCGGCGCGGGTGAGGATGTCCCTGTGCAGTTCCGTCTTGCCGGGGCAGTCGCCGCCGATGGCGTTGATGTGCACGCCGGCGCCGACCATGTTGTCGGTCAGGATGGTGGCGTTCTGCTTGTCGGCGGTGCAGGTGGTGATGATCTCCGCCCCCTCCATCGCCTCTTCGGGCGAAGCGCAGCTGGTGACGGAAATGCCGAGCCCGCGCAGGTTGGCG
Source organism: Pseudoruegeria aquimaris (assembly GCF_900172235.1). GTDB lineage: Bacteria > Pseudomonadota > Alphaproteobacteria > Rhodobacterales > Rhodobacteraceae > Pseudoruegeria > Pseudoruegeria aquimaris. The sequence goes on from NZ_FWFQ01000003.1 coordinate 4,979, forward strand.
GCGCATTTCGCGGTGGCGGCGGGGTCGATGTCGTAGAGGCGCACGTGTTCGAGGCCGATGATCGCCTTCATCGCCAGGGTCTGAAATTCCGACTGGGCACCATTGCCGATCATCGCCATGGTCTTCGCGCCCCTCGGGGCCAGGTGGCGGGCGGCCATGGCCGAGGTGGCGGCGGTGCGCAGGGCGGTGAGGATCGTCATTTCCGACAGCAGCACCGGGTAGCCGGTGCCCACGTCGGCGAGCAGCCCGAAGGCGGTGACGGTCTGAAGGCCCTCCTTGGTGTTCTTGGGGTGGCCGTTGACGTATTTGAATCCGTAGACCTCGCCGTCTGAGGTGGGCATGAGTTCGATCACGCCCTCGGCGGAATGGGAGGCGACGCGCGGCGTCTTGTCGAAGAGTTCCCAGCGGCGGAAATCGGCCTCCACGTAATCGGCCAGTTCGCGCAGGAAGCGCTCGATGCCGACGTGATGCACAAGCTTCATCATGTTGTCGACGCTGACGAAGGGCACGTAGGCGAGGGGCGAGGGGGCGATGGAAGACGGCTTGGTCATGCGGCTGTCCTGTCTGAATGTGTCACGCGGGGTGAGAGGTGGATGCCGGCGATCATGCAGCGCACGGAGCCACCGGCGGTTTCGATCGTGGGGATGTCCAGGGGCAGGATGCGGGCGTGGGCCTCGATCCTGGCCGTCTGGGCGGGGGTGAGCGAGGCCACGGCGCGCGCGGACATGGCCAGCACCGGGCCGGCCGCGCCTTCCAGTTCGATCGCGTTGCCGGCGAAGGCGCGGACCTGGGCCTCGCTGAGCGCGATCACTTCGCGGCCGGTTTCCTGTAGCCGGGCGCGCACGTCCTCACGCCGGGCGGGATCGGTGATCAGCTCGAGGCCCACGAGGGCCACGCGGCTGCCCACCGCCATCATCACGTTGGTGTGGTAGACGGCGCACCCCCGGCTGTCGGCGGCGTGGAAGGCCATGGGCTCGTAGTTGAACTGCGTGCAGAAGCGTTCGAGGATTACCGGGTCGGCCCGGTTGGAGCGGGCGGCATAGGCCACGCGCCCGACGTGATCGAGCACCATGGCGCCGGTGCCTTCCAGCGCCAGCCCATCCTGTTCCAGCCCCGAGAAATCGATCACGTCCTGTACCCGGTAGCGGGCCTTCAGCATCTCGATGACGTCCCAGCGGCGTTCGCGGCGCCGGTTCGGGGCGAACATAGGGTAGATCGCCACGTGGCCGCCGGCATGGGTGGAGAACCAGTTGTTCGGAAACACCGAATCCGGGGTCTGGTCGGTATCGTCGCGGAAGACGTGCACGGTGATCCCTTCCGCGCGCAGCCGGGCCACCGCGTCGTCGAACTCCCGCGCCGCCCGTGCGGCCACGTCCTGCGGCGGCGCCGAGGCGAAGGTCTGGAAGGCGTTGTCGCCGGCCGTTTCGGGGTTGGACCGGAAGCGGCCGGGCCGGATCATCACGACGGCCCTGGGTGCCTGCACCGACATCAGAAGCTCCGCGTCGGACGGTCGAAGACCCGGCGCCCCATGAGCGAGGCGGCGAGATCGACCATGAGCTTCGCGGTGCGGCCGCGCTCGTCGAGGAAGGGGTTCAGCTCCACCAGGTCCAGCGAGCACACGAGGCCGGAATCGTGGAGGTGCTCCATCACGAGATGCGCCTCGCGCACCGTGGCGCCGCCCGGCACCGTCGTGCCCACGGCGGGCGCGACCGAAGGATCGAGGAAATCGACGTCCAGCGAGACGTGCAGCAGGCCGTTGGCCGCGCGCACGCGCTCGAGGAAGGCCGCGAGCGGGCGGGCGATGCCGTTCTCGTCGATGTCGCGCATGTCGTGGACCGTCATGCCGCTGCCCTGCAGGGCTTCGTTCTCGGCGCGGTCCACCGAGCGGATGCCCATGAGGCAGATGTTTTCCCCCGGCACGATGGCGGGCAGGGGCGGGAAGGCCGAAAACCCCTCGCGGCCGGTCACGTAGCCCAAGGGCGTGCCGTGCAGGTTGCCGGAATCGGTGGTGTCGGGGGTGTGGTAGTCGGTGTGCGCATCCAGCCAGAGCACGAACAGCGGCCGGCCGACGGCCTTGGCATGGGCCGCGACCCCGGCCACGCTTCCGAGCGAGAGGCTGTGATCGCCACCCAGGAAAATCGGGAAACCTTCGCCCATGGCCTCGGTGGCGGCGGCCATCAGGGTTTTCGTCCAGCCCACGGTGCGCGCGAGCTCGTGCACGGCCGGGTTTGACGGGGCAGGCACCTCGACCTGGGCGGGAGCGAGATTGCCGCGGTCGATCAACCCGTGGCCCAGATCGGTGAGCGCCTCGGCCAGCCCGGCGGTGCGGTAGGCGTCGGGGCCCATGAGGCAGCCCTTGCGGCGTTTTCCGCTGTCGACCGGGGCGCCGATGAGAATGCAGGTCTTCGGTGTCATGTGCAGTGATTCCGGTTGTTTTCCCAGAACTGCGCCCGAAACGGGGTGGATTCCAGCCATCAAAATGCTTAGACCGGAAGGCAAATGGTCAAAATGTCGGGGAGGGTGATCGTTTTGGACAAAGTGGATCTGGAGCTGATTTCCGCCTTGCGCCGGGATGCGCGGGCCTCGCTTTCGGAGCTGGCCCAGAAGCTCGGCCTGTCGCGCACCACGGTGCGCGCGCGCATGGAACGGCTTGCCGCCAGCGGCGAGATCCTCGGCTTCACGGTGGTGCTGAAGGAAGATGTGGCCGATCACCCGGTGCGGGGGTTGATGATGCTGGGCATCGAGGGGCGCGGGGCCGACAGGATCGTGCGCCAGCTCAACGGAATGCCCGCCGTGCAGGCGATCCATACGACCAACGGGAAATGGGATCTGGTGCTGGAACTCGGCACGCCGTCGCTGGAGGCGCTGGACGCGGTGCTCTCCCAGATCCGCCGCTTCGACGGCGTCGTCACGAGCGAGACCAACCTGCTGCTGGCCACCCGGAAATCGGCGAAGATCCGCTAGCGGCTTTCCGGCGCCCGGAAGGCGGCGATCCAGAGCGCGCAGAGCGCGAAGGAGAACAGCGCGTTCCAGCCCGCCATGCTGATGCCGAAGAGCGCCCAGGCGATCTCGTCGCACATCACGATGTCGGCCGTTCCGGCGGTGGAGAGCAGGTCTGCCCCCGACAGGCCCGAAAGCCCGCCGCCGCTGCCCGTGCAGGAGGCCGGGCCTTCCCACCAGCCTTGCTCCACGCCCGCATGGAAGACGCCGATGGCGCCGGTGGTGAAGGCGGCGAGCGCGCCCAGCAGCGTCCAGACCCTCTGGCCGAAGGCCAGCAGCGCGGCGCCGAACAGGATGGCGGCGGCATGGGGCCAGCGCTGCCAGAGGCACATCTTGCAGGGCGCGTAGCCCATGAACTGGAAGCCGAAGGCGCCGATCAGCAGGGCAGCGGAGCCGGCGGCGGCGATCAGGCCGAGCGTTTTGCGGGTCATAGGTATTTCACCAGGTAGAAGCCCCCGATCAGCAGGATCACCGCGAGGGTGAAGACGAGGCCGAGGCGGCGCTCGATGAACTCCCGGATGGGGGGGCCGAATTTCCAGAGAAGCGCGGCCACGATGTAGAAGCGCAGACCGCGCGCGATGAGGCTTGCGATGGCGAACACGGGCAGGGAAAGCCCGGTCGCGCCGGACAGGATGGTGATGACCTTGAAGGGGAAGGGCGTCACCCCGGCCACGAGCACGGCCCAGGGGCCGTAGGCGTTGTAGCGCTCGGCGAAGGAGTCAAACAGCACGTCCTTGCCGTAGAAGGCGAGCACCGGCTGGCCGACGCTGTCCCACAGGTAGGCGCCGATGAAATAGCCGAAGAGCCCGCCGAGCACGCTGGAGATCATGGCGATGCCGGCGATCAGCCAGGCCCGGCTGGGGCGGGCGAGGATCATCGGGATCATCAGCACGTCCGGCGGGATCGGAAAGACGGAGCTCTCCACGAAGGCCACGATCGCCAGCGCCCAGAGCGCATAGCGGCTCTCGGCCAGCGAAATCGTCCAATCGTAAAGGCGCCTGATCATCTGTTCCTGCTCTCGGGCTGAAGGGGCGGAAGGGGTGGGTTCATCCACCACCAATCTGCTGCAACGTCAAGGCAGCGCAAAGGGATAGGCGTGGGCAATTTTGGGCTGGACGGAGCAATTGGCCGGGGCTATCCCTGCGCCTGGAGCGCCCGAGTGGTGGAATGGTAGACACAGGGGATTCAAAATCCCCCGGCCTCACGGCCTTGTCGGTTCGAGTCCGACCTCGGGTACCACCTCTTCGATCAGATCGGATGACGGCAAGGGCTGGGTGCAGGTGGGCGCATGGCCTGGCCTGCGATCCCGCCGCGCGTGCGGCGCGATTCGAAGCCGGCAGCGCGGAAATGGAAAAAATACCTAAAAGTTTTCCGGGTTTGTTCACGAATTGGGCAATTTGAAATGAGGCGGAAATGGGGCGGGAAGTGGAAATCGGCATGGCATTACCGAAAAGCCACTGGTTCCGGAATGGAAACGCCAGCGCGCCGCCACAGCGGCCCCGTCAGGGTGAAAAAGCTTAGGAAATGTTAACCCGAAGGTGGATGTCGGGTGTTTGGAAAACGGAAACAAAGAGGCGGATCGAGGCGCCTTGCCGGTCCCGTTCGCCGTGTTTCTTGTGATTTCAAGCCATGTTTGCGCCGCATTTACGTCACTTTTTTCCTTTTTGCCCGCAGTTTGGCGGGTAAAAAGAAGATGCCCACTGGGGGGCACCCATGCCGGCACCGTTTCGTTCCGGGGCGATCCCTTTCCCATCCAGCCGTGCAGGGGCTGAACGGGGAGCTGCCCTTTCATGAAATCCGGGGCGGCTAGGACCATAATCAAAACGCCGGTCATGTGTTGCTATTGCGGCGGATGACACGGTGAAAACCCAGAAAGTTTGAGCGCAGTTCGAGTGAGCCCCGTTCGCCCCGGTGGACGGCAATTGGAAAGTTGCGCCCGGCAATCGGGTGCAGGAAATAGATCGAGGTCGCATGGCCGAAGATGGCGCCGCGCTCCACGCGCTCGGAGAAGAAGAAATTCACATCATGTCCTTCGGGCGCGCCGCCCGCGTGGAGGAAGTGTGCCTCGTCAACGTCTGCCTGCCCGGCACGGAGATCCGGCTTTTCTCGGGCTCGGGGGAGATGCTGCGGAGGGTGAACGTGGCCGGCGATGCGCAGGGCGCCAGCAGTTGCATCGCGCTGCATGCCGAGGGCGTCACGCGGCTCGAGATCGCGCTGTCGCGCGGGGCGCAGGTGGCCGATGTGCGTTACAGCCAGCCGGCCTCGCCCAAACGCGCTCCTGAAGGGCGCAAGCGCGAGTTGCTGGTTGGCATGGACGAGGCCCGGGCCTTCGAGGCCGCCGCCCGCGGTGAACCGGCGCCCGGTCAGAGGGGCGGCGTGGTGATGAGTAAGGATGGTGACGGGGAAGCGGTGGTGCAGTACCGCGATCCCCGGGGAAAGGTGAAAGCGACGATGGATACCAAGAAATCGGAAAGCGTCACGGTGTGTTTTACGCCCGGAACCATGATCGCAACCCCGCGCGGAGAGCGTGCGGTTGAAACGCTGAAGGCGGGGGACAAGGTGATCACCCGCGACAACGGCATCCAGGAAATCCGCTGGATCGGGGGGCGTCCGCTCACCTGGCAGGATCTGGCGGCGAGCCCCTATCTGCAGCCGATCCTCGTGAAGGCCGGCGCGCTCGGCAACGGGCTGCCCGAGAAGGACATGTATCTCTCGCCCAACCACCGGGTGCTCGTCTCCAACGACAAGACGGCGCTTTACTTCGATGAGCGCGAAGTGCTGGTGGCCGCCAAGCACCTCGTCAACAACAAGACGATCCTGCAGGTGGAGAGCGCCGGCACGGCCTACATCCACTTCATGTTCGACCACCACGAAGTGGTGCTCTCCAACGGCAGCTGGACGGAGAGCTTCCAGCCCGGCGATCATTCGCTCAAGGGCATGGGCAATGCCCAGCGTAACGAAATCTTCGAGCTTTTCCCCGAGCTTCAGACCCATGAAGGCATGGTCGCCTACCAGTCCGCCCGCAAGACGCTGCAGGAGACGGAAGCGAAGATGCTGTTGAACTAGTGAACGGGTAACGGATCTGATTTCAGGCACGCGCCAACCTGCCACTCACGGAAAAACGGCGCGTTGAAGGCCGGCGGCTCCCCAGCGCCGGCCTTTCCGTTTGCTACGCCGGGCGCGCGCCCGGCCGGCCCGCCAGCCACGACGCCCAGGCCTCCGGGGTGTCCAGATCGACCAGCGCCCTGTCGCCCGCAAGCGGCAGCGGGCGGACGCGGGCAGCTTCGGCTTTCAGAAGGCTGCGTGCACCGCCATCGCCGGTGAGATCCGCCAACCGCGGCACAAGATCGGCGGGCAGCACCACCGGGTGGCCCGGCGCGCCCGCATCGGATGTGGCGCGGATGATCGCCTCGGGGGCGGCCTCCGAGGCCGCGCGCAGGGCGGCGAAATCTCCGGTTTCGATGTCGGGCATGTCGGGCAGGGCGATCATGGCGCGGGCGCCCTCCGGTGCGCTGCGGGCCAGCGCGCGCAGCGAGGCCGCCATGCCTTCCCGCGCATCCTCGACGATCAGCACCCGCACATCGAGCCCGTCAAGCAGCGCCGCGCGCGGGTGATCGGCAGCGGGCAGGCTGACCCAGACGGGGCCGCCCGCTTCGCGCGCGCGGCCCACCTGCCGCCGCAGCAGCGGCACGCCGTCGATCCGTCGGGCCAGCTTGTCGGCTCCGCGCATCCGCGACGAGGCCCCGGCGGCGGGAAAGAAGGTGATGATGTCCATTCCGCCAGATAAGCAGGCTTGCGCCCACGCCGCTAGCCCCGCATCGCCGCGCCGTTGGCATCGAAGAGCGGGTGGCGTTGCAGGCGGGCGGGGCGCACGTCGCCCAGGATCTCGACCGCCCAGCCCTCGCTTTCCTCCGCGATCTCGCGCGGCACGTAGCCCATCGCCACCGAGGCTTTCGAAGGATGGGCATAGCCGCCGGAGGTGACCCAGCCCACCACCTTGCCGCCGTGATAGATCGGCTCGTCCCCGATCACGTCGGCATCCGTCGCCTCCACCACGAAGCTGCGCAGGCGCATCTTCCCGCCGTCTTCCTTGAGGGCCTTGGCCGCCTCCTTGCCGATGAAATCGGCCTCCTTGGCAAGTGCCACGAAGCGGCCCAGCTCGGCTTCCCAGGGCGAATAGATCGGGCGGTATTCCCGTGCCCAGCCGCCGAAATTCTTCTCAAGCCGCAGCGCGTTGAGCGCGCGCAGGCCGAAGAGCTTCAGGCCGAATTCCGCGCCGGCTTCGCGCAGGGCCTCGTAGATGTAGCGCTGGTCATGGGGCTCCATCCAGATTTCATAGCCCAGATCACCGGTGAAGCTGACGCGCCCCACGAGTGCCGGGGCCATGCCGATGTCCATGCGGGCGATGTCCATGAAACGGAATGCCTCGCCATCAAGATTGTGGTCGGTGAGCTTTTGCAGGCAGGCGCGGGCGTTCGGCCCGGCGATGGAGAGCCCCACGAGGCGCGGGCCGTGCGCGGTGATCTGCACCGAGCCATCTTCGGGCAGGTGCTGCTGGAACCAGCGCATGTGGTAATCCTCGGCCACGCCGGAGCCCGCGATGAAGAACGCACCGCCGCCCAGGTTGGCGAGGGTGAAATCCCCGATCAGGCGGCCATCTTCCTTCAGCATCGGCGCAAGAACCATGCGGCCTTCGGCCGGAATGCGGCAGGCCAGCAGGCGATCGAGCCAGCCTGCGGCACCTTCCCCCGTAACCGTGTATTTCGCAAAGCCCGAGATCTCCATCATGCCGAGACTGTCGCGCACGGCCTGCGCTTCCGTAGCTACGTGGTCGAAATCGGTGGAGCGGCGCCAGGAGAACGCATCGCGCACGCCCTCGGGCGCGAACCACAGCGGCTGCTCCAGCCCGTGGGAGGCCCCGAATTGCGCGCCTTCGGCCTTCAGCAGATCGTAGATCGGCGTGGTGCGCAGGGGGCGCGCGGCGGGCAGCTCCTCGTTGGGGTAGCGGATCGAGAAGCGGCGCGAATAGTTCTCCTGCACCTTGGCGTTGGTGTAGGCGAGGGTGGCGAAATCGCCGAAGCGGGCCACGTCCATCGCGAAGACGTCGAAGCCCGGATCGCCGTGGATCATCCAGTTCGCAAGCGCCAGCCCGACGCCGCCGCCCTGCGAAAAGCCCGCCATCACCCCGCAGGCCGACCAGAAGCCGCGCATCCCCCGGATCGGCCCCACGAGCGGGTTGCCGTCGGGCGCGAAGGTGAAGGGGCCGTTGATGATCTGCTTGATCCCGGCATTGGCGAAGGCGGGGAAATGCGCGAATCCCACTTCCAGCGAAGGGGCGATCCTGTCGATGTCCGGCTCCAGAAGCTCATGGCCGAAATCCCAGGGCGTCTGCTTGGGCGACCACGGCCGGCAGGCCTTCTCGTAGGTGCCCATGAGCATGCCCTTGCGCTCCTGCCGGAGGTAAAGCTCGCCGTCGAAATCCACCGCGTGAAGCATCTCCTTGCCGGTTGCCTCGTTGAATTCGATGACTTCGGGCATGTCGTCGGTGAGCAGATACATGTGCTCCATCGCCAGCACCGGCAGTTCCAGCCCCACCATGCGGCCCACTTCCCGCGCCCAGAGGCCACCTGCGTTCACCACGTGCTCGGCGATCACCTCGCCCTTGTCGGTGATCACGCGCCAGTGTCCGTCCGGGCGCTGCACCAGATCCTCGACCTTGGTGTGGGTGTAGATCTCGGCGCCGTTCTTGCGGGCGGATTTCGCGTAGGCGTAGGTGGTGCCGGACGGGTCCAGATGGCCCTCCACCTCGTCATAGAGCGCGCCGACGAACTGGCTGGCGTCCATCAGCGGAAACAGCTCCTGGGCTTCCGAGGGCGTGATCAGCTCGGCGTCAAGCCCGAGGTAGCGCCCCTTGGCCATGATGCTCTTGAGCCAGTCGAAGCGCTCGGGCGTGGCCGCCAGCATGACGCCGCCGGTCATGTGCAGGCCGATGTTCTGGCCCGAGGCCTCCTCGATCTCCTTGTAGAGATCGACGGTGTATTTCTGCAGCTTGGCCACGTTGGGATCGCCGTTGATCGTGTGCATCCCGCCCGCCGCGTGCCAGGTGGAGCCCGAGGTCAGCTCGCTGCGCTCCAGCAGGACGACGTCCGTCCAGCCGAATTTCGTGAGGTGGTAAAGCACGGAGCAGCCGACGACGCCGCCCCCGATGACGACAACCTTGGCGTGGGATTTCATGATGCGTGGCCCCTGTCTGCTGGCGATCCTTGGCAGCAGAGTGCCGCAGGCCATGGGGGCAGGGGAGCCGGAAGGCGACATCATGTGTCGTTTTGGTGCCGAGGCTTGCGCGAAATGGCTTGGCCAGGCCCGGCCCCGCCGGGCCGCGCCCGACCTCCCCCCAGGGAGGGCGCTTCGCTTCCTCCCGAGGCCGGGCACGCCCCTCCCGTCTTTGCGCAGAAAAAAGCCCGCGCCGTTTCCAGCGCGGGCCTTTCTATCTCACCAGCAAGCTTCCTACCGCTCGGGGATCAACCCGCGCGGGCTGAACCGCAGCACCAGCAGCAGGATCACACCCATCGTCAGCAGCCGCATGTGGGCCGTGCTGTCCAGCAGATGGGCGCGCAGGGCGCTGTCTTCCGCCATGCCCGAGGTGATCACCTGCATCAGCCAGATGCCCACGGGCTCAACCTGCACCCAGAGGAACCAGATCAGGAAGCCGCCCAGCACCGCGCCGAAGTTGTTGCCGGAGCCGCCCACGATCACCATCACCCAGATCAGGAAGGTGAAGCGCAGCGGCTGGTAGGTGCCGGGGGTCAGCTGGCCGTCCAGCGTCGTCATCATCGCGCCGGCGATACCGCAGATGGCGGAGCCGAGGATGAAGATCTGCAGGTGGCGCTTGGTGACGTCCTTGCCCATGGCTTCGGCGGCCACTTCATTGTCGCGGATCGCGCGCATCATCCGGCCCCAGGGGCTTTTCAGCGCCAGCTGCGCCATGACGAGCAGCACCACGAGCACCACCGCGAAGAGGCCGGCGTAGAGCAGCTTGACGTAGAGCGTCGAGGCGATGACGGGATCAAGCCCGAGCCCTGAAGCGCTTTCCACGAAGCCCGGATCCTGCTGCAGGTCGATCTCGTAAGGAACAGGGCGCGGAATGCCGATCACGTTCTTCACGCCGCGCGCCAGCCAATCCTCGTTCTTCATCACCGCGATGATGATCTCGGCGATGCCCAGCGTGGCGATGGCGAGGTAGTCCGAGCGCAGGCCGAGCGCCGTCTTGCCGATCAGCCAGGCCGCGCCGGCGGCCAGCAGGCCGCCCACCGGCCAGGCCACCAGCACCGGCAGGTTGAGCCCGCCCAGGTAACCCGTCGCCGCCGGGTTCACCCCTTCGATGGCTTCCACCGCCGGGTCGAACAGCCAGCGATACAGGAAGAATCCGCCCACGAGGATCGCCAGAAGCGCCACCGTGCGGCTGCGCCCCTTGGGCATCCGCTTGTAGGTCAGAACCGCGCCCGCGATCGTCGCGGCGCCGGCGATCAGCGCCACGATGACGCGCAGGCCGCCCGCGGCCCAGGCCTCCTGCGTCGGCGGCATCGCCACCAGCACGGTGGCCAGCCCGCCAAGGGCCACGAAGCCCATGACACCCACGTTGAACAGCCCGGCGAAGCCCCACTGCAGGTTCACCCCCAGCGCCATGATGGCGCTGATCAGCCCCATGTTCAGGATCAGCAGGGCGGAGTTCCAGCTCTGCACGAAGCCGGTCAGTACGATCAGCCCGGCCACCGCCGCGAAGAGCAGCGTGTTCTTCATCATCTCGCTCATACCGATTTCCCCTTGAACAGCCCCGTCGGCTTGAACAGCAGCACGATGATCAGGATCGCGAAGCTCACGGCGAATTTGTAGTCCGTGCTCATCAACTGCACGAGCCCCTCCGGCTCAAGGCTTTCGGGTAGCAGGTAGACGAGCACCTTCTTGAAGGCATAGGTCACCGTGACTTCCGAAAAGGCGATCACGAAGCCGCCGGCGATCGCACCGAGCGGGTTGCCCAGCCCGCCGACGATGGCGGAGGCGAAGATCGGCAGCAGCAGCTGGAAGTAGGTGAAAGGCTTGAAGCTCTTGTCGAGCCCGTAGAGCACGCCGGCAATGGTGGCCAGCGCGGCCACGATGATCCACGTCACCGCCACCACGCGCTCCGGGTTGATGCCCGAAAGCAGCGCCAGATCCTCGTTGTCGGAGAAGGCGCGCATGGATTTGCCGGTGCGCGTGTGGTTGAGGAACCAGAACAGCAGCGCCACCACCACGACGGCCGTCACAACGGTGATGCCCTGGCTGGTGCGGATCGCGAGCCCTTCCTGAAGGCCGGTCATCTCCTTGAAATCACGGGCCGAAATGATGAAGCGCGCGCCGTCGGCGAAGCGCTGGTCGTTCGGGCCGATGATGAAGCGGACAAGCCCGTTCATGATGAACATCACGCCCATCGACACGATCACAAGGATCACCGGCGCCGCCTTCTGCCTGCGGTAGAAGCGGTAGACGACGCGATCGGTGCCCAGCAGCAGCAGCGCGGTGACGGCGATGCCGAAGGGCAGGGCCAGAAGCGCCGTGGGCAGCACGCCGAAGCCGATGCCCACCGATTGCATCCACCAGGTCACGAGGATCGTCACCATCGTGCCGAAGGCCATGGTGTCGCCATGGGCGAAGTTGGAAAAGCGCAGGATGCCGTAGATCAGCGTCACGCCGAGCGCGCCGAGGGCGAGCTGGCTGCCGTAGGCCACGGCCGGCACGATGACGAAGTTGGCCAAGGCCACGATTGCATTGAGAAAATCCATCTCAGCCCCCCAGGAAGGAACGGCGGACTTCCGGGTCGGCCAGAAGCGCCTTGCCGGTGTCGGTGAAACGGTTGGCGCCCTGCACGAGCACGTAGCCCTTGTCGGCGATCTCCAGCGCCTGGCGGGCGTTCTGCTCCACCATCAGGATGGTGATCCCGGCGCGCGCCACCTCGATGATCCGGTCGAACAGCTCATCCATCACGATGGGCGAAACCCCGGCCGTCGGCTCGTCCAGCATCAGCACCTTGGGCTTGGTCATCAGCGCCCGGCCCACGGCCACCTGCTGACGCTGCCCGCCCGAAAGCTCGCCCGCCGGCTGGTTGCGCTTCTCCTTCAGGATCGGAAACAGGTCATAGACCTGCGCCATCGTGTCGGAGATATCGTCGGTGCGGATGAAGGCCCCCATCTCGAGGTTCTCTTCCACCGTCATCGAGGTGAAGATGTTCTGCGTCTGCGGCACGAAGCCCATGCCCTTGGCCACGCGGGCCTGCGGGGTGAGGGCGGTGATGTCCTCGCCATCCAGCCGCACCGCGCCGGAGCGCAGGTTGAGCATGCCGAACACCGCCTTCATCGCAGTGGATTTGCCTGCGCCGTTGGGGCCGACGATCACCGCGATCTCGCCCTTTTCAACGGCAATGGTGCAATCGTGCAGAATGTCAGGCCCGTTGCCGTAGCCGCCCGTCATGCTGTCTCCGATCAGGAAAGGCTCAGCCATGATGCCTCCCAACTTTGTTCTTGAAATATCCCGGGGTCCGGGGCAGCGCCCCGGCACATGTGTTCCGTGCGCGCGAAAGCGCGCGCCGCTCGATGCACGCCCGCATCATGCGCCGACCTTGTGTTTGTTCTTCAGGCCGGTGCCCAGATAGGCCTCGATCACCTGCTCGTTGGCCTTGATCTCGGCCAGCGTGCCTTCGGCCAGCACCTTGCCTTCGGCCATGCAGATCACCGGATCGCAGAGCCGTTCGATGAAATCCATGTCGTGCTCGATCACCACGAAGGTGTAGCCGCGCTCCTCGTTGAGGCGCTTGATGGCATCGGCGATGGTGTAGAGCAGGGTGCGGTTCACCCCGGCGCCCACCTCGTCCAGGAACACGATCTTTGCGTCCACCATCATCGTGCGGCCCAGCTCCAGCAGCTTCTTCTGCCCGCCCGAGACCTGCCCGGCCTTCAGATCGGCGATGTGGCTGATGGTGAGGAACTCCAGAACCTCGTCGGCCTTGGCCCGCAGCGCGCGCTCCTCGTCGGCGATGCGCTTGCGCCCGAACCAGGTGTTCCAGAGCGTCTCGCCCGATTGCCCGCCCGGCACCATCATCAGGTTTTCCCGGCACGTCATCGAGGAGAACTCATGCGCGATCTGGAAGGTGCGCAGCAGCCCCTTGTGGAACAGAACATGCGGCGGCAGGCCCGTAATGTCCTCGCCGTCCATGGTGACGCGGCCCGACGTAGGCTGAAGAACCCCGGCGATCACGTTGAAAAGAGTGGTTTTTCCGGCACCGTTCGGGCCGATCAACCCGGTGATGGAGCCTTTTTCGATGGTCAGGGACGCGCCGTCCACGGCGTGAAAGCCCCCGAAATGCTTGTGAACGTCTTCAACGACGATCATTGCGTTTCCCCCGTCGGCGCACGGGCGGTTTCACCTCTTGCGCCCCTATGGAAAACAGCCCGGAAGTGGCTCCGGGCTGCTTTCGGTTCGATTGTCCGTCAGGATCAGCGGTATTTCACCGTGGTGAGTTCGCCACCCTTCACTTCCAGCTCGCGGTAGCCGCCGGCGGCTTCCCCGCTGCCGATCAGCTCAACGGCCGTGGCGCCCACGTAGTCGATATCACCGCCGCCGGCAAGGATTTCGAGCGCCTTGCCCAGTTCACCCGGGAAGATCTGCTCGCCCGGAGCGTTGGCGACCTCCATGATCTTCTCCTTGTAGGCGGAGGCATCGGTGGAGCCGGCGGCCTGCATGGCCAGCATGATCAGGGCAGCGGCATCGTAGCTTTCGCCCACGTAGGGGCCGTCGCCGTTCTCGATGCCGGCTTCCTCGATCAGCTTCATCATGATGCCCGCACCTTCGGATTCGGTGCCCGGCACGGTGCCGATGGAGCCGTCGATCTCGTCGCCGAAGGTCTCTTCCAGTGCGGAGCCGATCATGCCGTCGGGCAGCACGAAGGTGTCGAAGGCGCCGGAATCGAGCGCGGCGCGGATCACGCCGGGGCCGCCCTGATCGACGTAGCCCGCCACCACGAGAGCGTCGCCACCGGCAGAGGCCAGAGCGCCGACTTCAGCGGAGTAGTCGGCCTTGCCGTCCTCATGGGCGGTGGTGCCCGTCACGGTGCCGCCCACGGCTTCGAACGCGGCGGTGAAGCTGTCGGCGAGGCCCTTGCCGTAGTCGTTGTTGGTGTAGGTCACCGCAACGCTCATGATGCCTTTTTCCTTCAGCACCTCGGCCAGCACCTGGCCCTGGCGGGCGTCAGAGGGCGCGGTGCGGAAGAACAGGCCGTTGTCCTCGGCGTCCGAGAGGGCCGGGGAGGTGGCGGAGGGCGAGATCATCACGATGCCGTTGGGCACGGCCACGTTGGCCAGAACGGCGCCGGTCACGCCGGAACAGTCGGCGCCCATGATGCCCTTCACGCCGTCGGAGGTGATCAGGCGCTCGGCGGCGGCGGTGGCGGCGCCGGCGTCAACGCAGGTGGAGTCCGCGCGCACGGGCTCGACCTTGCCGCCGTCCATGAACTTGCCGCTTTCGGTCACTTCGACCATCGCCAGTTCGGCGCCGGCGGCCATGGCGGGCGTCAGGGATTCAATCGGGCCGGTGAAGCCCAGGATGATGCCGAGTTTCACGTCTTCGGCAGAGGCCGCACCGGCGGCGACGAGGCCAGCGGCCGTGGTGGCCAAAAGAAGCTTTTTCATGTGGTTCTCCCAAGTTGGACGAATGTTTGCCATTCGCGTTGTGCCGGCAGATTAGGCAAGGGTTCGGGGAATGAAAAGAGCAGAAAAGCCGCCTTTTCGCAGCAAGTGGCACGCCGCTTTCGCCCGTTTGCCAAATCGCAATTCCCCGTGAGCCATGCTGGCCGGGCGCCGCCGTTTGCCTATGTTTCACCGAAAAGGAGAGCCCATGCCCATCGATCGCCGCCTGTTCCTGACATCCGCGCTGGCCGCCCCCATGCTGCTTTCGGCGCGCCGCGCCCAGGCCGCGCCCCGCTTCGAGCCGATGGTGCGCGGGCTTCAGACGCCCTTCGGCCTTGCCTTCCTGCCCGGTGGGGGCCTCCTGATCACCGAGCGCGACACCGGCGTGCTGCACGTGCGCGCCGATGGCGGCAAGCAGCGCCTGAAAGGCGTGCCGGAAGCCGTGACGCGGGGGCAGGGCGGCTACATGGACATCGTCGCCGCCCGCGATTTCGCCCGCAGCCGGCGGCTGTGGCTGACGTGGTCCAAGCCGCTCGCCGGCGGCGGCACCGGGACGGCGCTGAGCGCGGCACGGCTCTCGGCCGACGGCGCCGCGCTGGAGGATGTCCGGACGCTGTTCGAAATGGCGCAGGCGGGCAGCGGCACACGGCATTTCGGCTCCCGCGTGGTGGAGGCCCCCGACGGCATGCTGTTTCTCGCGATCGGCGATCGCGGCGAGGATGCGCGCGCCCAGGATCTGGGGTCCCATCACGGCAAGATCCTGCGCCTGACGCCTGGCGGCGCCCCGGCGCCGGGAAACCCTTTCGCGGGGCGGGCCGGTGCGCGCGCGGAGATCTGGAGCTACGGCCACCGCAACCCGCAGGGCATGGCGCTGGACTCCCGCGGCGGCCTCTGGGCGGTGGAACATGGCGCCAAGGGCGGTGACGAGGTGAACCGCATCCGCAAGGGCGCGAACTACGGCTGGCCGGTGATCTCCTACGGGGTGCACTACTCCGGCCGCAGGATCGGCGAGGGCACCGCGCGCGCGGGGATGGAGCAGCCGGCCCATTACTGGGATCCTTCGATGGCGCCCTCGGGAATGATGATCTATTCCGGCCGGCTCTGGCCGCAGTGGCGCGGACACATCTTCATCGGATCTCTGAAATTCGATTATATCTCAAGGCTTTCCGGTGAAGACCTCACCGAGTCCGAGCGGATCGAAAGCGGCGAGACCCGCCGTGTGCGCGACGTGCGCGAAGCGCCGGACGGCAGCATCTGGTTCCTCTCGGAAGGGCGCAGGGCAGCCTACCGCATGGTGCCGGGCTAGGGCGGCGCGCTCAGATCGAGAGGCGCGTCGCCTGGGTGCCGCGTTCGCGGTAGGGCGTGGTGTTGTAATGGGTCCGGTAGCATTTCGAGAAATGCGACGGGCTGGTGAAGCCGCAGGCCAGCGCCACGTTGATCACGCTCATGTCCGTCTGCATCAGCAGGTTGCGCGCCTTCTGAAGCCGCAGCTCCATGTAGTAGCGCTTAGGCGAGCGGTTCAGGTAGCGCCGGAACAGACGCTCAAGCTGCCGGGTGGACATGCCCACGTCCTTCGCGAGGATCGAGGGGCTGATCGGCTCCTCCAGGTTCTGCTCCATCATCTGGATCACCTGCGAAAGCTTCGGGTGGCGCACCCCGATGCGCGAGGGGATCGAGAGGCGCTGGGTGTCCTGGTCGGTGCGGATCGAGGAATAGATCAGCTGGTCGGCCACCACGTTGGCCAGTTCCTCGCCGTAGTCGTCGGCGATGATCTTGAGCAGCAGGTCGATGGAGGAGGTGCCGCCGGCGGTGGTGTAGCGGTTGCCCTGCATCACGAAGACGCTCTTGGTCAGCTCCACCTCGTCGAATTCCTCGGCGAAACTGTCGGAGTTCTCCCAGTGGATGGTGGCTTTCTTGCCGTCGAGCAACCCGGCCTTCGCGAGCGTGTAGGCCGCGGTGCAGAGCCCGCCGATCACCACGCCGCGCCGCGCCTCGCGCCGCAGCCAGTTCAGCACCGGCTTGGTGGAGGATTCGGCCACGTCCACGCCGCCGCAGATCAGCACCACGTCATCGCGCCGGGTTTCCTCCAGCCCCATGTCGAGCTTGAAGCCCGCGCCGTTGGAGCAGTAGATCATGTCGCCCCCTTCGCCGGCGAGCACCCATTCGTAAAGCTCCTGCCCCGAGACGCGGTTGGCGATCCGCAGCGGCTCGATCGCGCAGGCGAAGCAGAGCATGGTGAATTTATCAAGCAGAACAAAGACGAAGCGCCTCGGTTTCTCGGGCACGGAAGGGAGATCGATGAGCGGGCGGTTAGCGTCCATGCGGATGGGCCTTCAGATGGTGTCATCCCACCGAAACAGGATTCGGAAGCGGCATCAAGGGCGGCGCGGGGCCCGCGCCCGGACGCGCGCCGCGGGGCGGCCGGGTTTTCCTTTTCGCTGGGCGGTTGGCAGCCCCGCAAAAGGGGCCTATAACCCGCTCCTGTTATAACGCTAACATTTCGGAGCAAAGACGATGACTGAGTGGGTAAAATCTGGCTGGCGGAACAAACCGCGGATCCAGATGCCTGAGTATACGGACGAGGCCGCGCTGAAAGCCGTCGAGGCTCAGCTTGCCAAGTATCCGCCGCTCGTCTTTGCCGGCGAGACGCGAAAACTGAAAGCCCAGCTCGGCAAGGTGTCCCGCGGGGAGGCCTTCCTGCTTCAGGGTGGCGACTGCGCCGAGAGCTTCGCGGAATTCTCCGCCGACAACATCCGCGACACCTTCAAGGTGATGCTGCAGATGGCCATGGTGCTGACCTACGGCGCCAAGGTGCCGGTGGTGAAGGTGGGGCGCATGGCCGGCCAGTTCGCCAAGCCGCGCTCGGCCCCGACCGAGGTGAAGGACGGCGTCGAGCTGCCCAGCTACCGCGGCGACATCATCAACGAACTGGAGTTCACCCCCGAGGCCCGGATCCCGAATCCCAACAAGATGCTGCAGGCCTACACCCAGGCCGCGGCCACGCTCAACCTCCTGCGCGCCTTCAGCACCGGCGGCTACGCCGACGTGCACCAGGTCCATGCCTGGACGCTGGGCTTCACCGACCGGGCCGAGATCGAGCGCTACTCCGACATGGCCAAGCGCATCACCGATACGCTTGATTTCATGAAGGCAGCCGGCGTGGACAGCGACCGTGCCCACACCCTGCAGACGGTGGATTTCTACACCAGCCACGAGGCGCTGCTGCTGGAATACGAAGAGGCGCTCTGCCGCATCGATTCCACCTCCGGCAAGCCCGTCGCCGGCTCCGGCCACATGATCTGGATCGGCGACCGCACCCGCCAGCCCGACGGCGCCCACGTGGAGTTCTGCTCCGGCGTGCAGAACCCGATCGGCCTGAAGTGCGGCCCCACCACCACCGAGGAAGATCTCAAGGTGCTGATGGCCAAGCTGAACCCGGAAAACGAGGCCGGCCGCCTCACGCTGATCGCGCGCTTCGGCGCCGGCAGCGTCGGCGATCACCTGCCGCGCCTGATCAAGACGGTGCGGGAAGAGGGCGCCAACGTCGTCTGGTCCTGCGACCCGATGCACGGCAACACGATCAAATCCTCCACCGGCTACAAGACGCGCCCCTTCGAAAGCGTGCTGCGCGAGGTGCAGGAGTTCTTCGCCATCCACCGCGCCGAGGGCACGGTGCCGGGCGGCGTGCATTTCGAGATGACGGGCCAGGACGTGACCGAATGCACCGGCGGCGTGCGTGCGGTGACGGACGAGGATCTGTCGGACCGCTACCACACGGCCTGCGATCCGCGCCTGAACGCCAGCCAGGCGCTGGAACTGGCCTTCCTCGTGGCCGAGGAGCTGGGCTCCGGTGGCGGGCAGCAGACACAGGCCGCCGCGGGCTGACGCTCACTCGCTGCTTGAAACGATCCGAAGGGCCGGGCGCTGCGCGTCCGGCCTTTTGCGTTGCCAGCCCGCCCGCACGCCCTTCAGCGCGCCCTTGTCCGCACCTTTGAATTGGGCAGGGGCCTCGGCCATGCCGGAGGGCTGCAACACCGGCCGGCGCCGGGGCGCGGGGGCGGATGCCGGCAGGCGCACGCTGCCCGGTGCGCGGGTGAAATGGCTGGATTCGATCGTCAACGCGTTCAGCAGCACCGCGCCGGGTTGGGCCATTTCGAGGCACCCCAGAAGCTGGCGGCGGTTTGGGTTGGAAAGCGGAAACAGGCAGAGCTGCCCCCAGGCGCCGGCCTCGGAGCAGACCTTCAGCCGCAGCGTTGCGCCCTCGCACAGGGCGGTGCGGCACAGCGCCTTGGCGGTTCCGAACCAGCTGTCGGTGAACAGCGCGGTGAACGGCATGGCGGTGAGATCGATCCCGGCCGCCTGGTGCAGGGCCGAGCCGACGAGGCGGAAGCGCAGGCCGTCCTGGCCGGGGGCGTCGAGAATGAAGACATGGGACAGGGCTTCGCCGAGCCGCGCTGCGGTGATATCCCGGCGGCGCGGGGGGGCGCCGTTGCGCCGCAGGGCCCACCAGAGCGCTTCGACCTGAGCACATCGGGAAAATTGCATGGCCCTGACGTCTCGCTTCGGGGGCAAGAGGATGATGTTGCCCTGTGTTGTCATTGTTGCGCCTCCCGGATCACCGCCCGGCAAACGCGGCCGTGCGCCACGCACCGGATTGTCTGGATGGTAACGCACTGTTAACCATAGGCGGACGGTGCTTACCAAAGTGTTAATACGGCAAAATTCAAACAAAATTGAGGCAGGAAAGTGCAAGATGGTTAACGCTTCTTCCCGATCCCATCCGCTGAATTCCATGACGGGGTTCGCCTCGGGCACGGGGCAGGGCATGGGCTTCACCTGGGCGTGGGACATCCGTAGCGTCAACGCGCGCGGGCTCGACATCCGCCTGCGGGTGCCGGATTGGATCACGGGGCTGGAGCCGGGGCTGCGGCGGGCGATCGGCGCCGGCGTCGCGCGGGGCAACATCTCGGTGAGCCTGCGCATTCAACGTGAAGAAGGCGATGCAACCCTCTCTCTCAATGAGGAAATCCTTGCGCGGACCTTGCAGGCCATCGCCCGGATCGAGGCTCGTGCGGACGCCGCCGGGCTGAAGCTGGCGCCCAGCCGCGCGACCGACATCCTCGCGGTGCGCGGCATCACCGAGGCAAGCGCGCCGGAGGCGGACCCCGAAGCGCTCTGCGCGCTCCTGCTCAAAGATTTCACCCCGGTTCTCGAAAGCTTTCTCGCCTCCCGCCGCCGCGAGGGCGCCGCGCTGGCGCAGGTGCTGGCCGGGCAGCTGGACACGATCGAGCGGCTGACGGTTGCGGCTGCCGCGGAAGCCGAGGCGCGGCGGGAGAGAACCGCAGAAACTCTGCGCGACAACCTCCGGAAAATATTGGACAATACCGCCGAAGTGGAGCCTGAGCGCCTGGCCCAGGAGCTGGCCCTGATCGCGGTGAAATCCGATGTCACCGAAGAGATCGATCGCCTGCATGCCCATGTCGGCGCCGCCCGCGGCCTGCTGGCGCAGGAGGCGCCGAGCGGGCGCAAGCTGGATTTCCTGATGCAGGAGTTCAACCGCGAGGCCAACACGCTTTGTTCCAAGGCGCAATCGGCCGGGCTCACCGCCATCGGGCTTGACCTCAAGGCGGTCATCGATCAGATGCGCGAACAGGTTCAGAACGTGGAGTGAATATGTCGGATCGCCGTGGCCTCTTGATCATCCTGTCGTCGCCCTCGGGCGCGGGCAAATCCACCCTCGCACGCCGGCTGATGGCCTGGGACCCGGATCTGAAGTTCTCGATCTCCGCAACCACCCGCGCGCCGCGACCCGGCGAGCAGCACGGGCGGGAGTATTTCTTCCTCACCGAGGAGGCCTTCAAATCCGAGGTGGCCAACGGCAACATGCTCGAACATGCCCATGTTTTCGGGAACTTCTACGGCTCTCCGGCCGGCCCCGTGAAGGAGACGATCGACAGCGGGCGCGACGTGCTCTTCGACGTGGACTGGCAGGGCGAACAGCAGATCCGCAACTCCGACCTGGGCAAGCACGCGCTGTCGATCTTCATCCTGCCGCCCTCGATCCGCGAGCTGCGCCGCCGGCTTGAGAGCCGAGGCCAGGACAGCGAAGAGGTGATCGCCAAGCGGATGCAGAAAAGCTGGGACGAGATCAGCCACTGGGGCGCCTACGACTACGTGCTCATCAACGACGATCTCGACCGCACCGAGGCGGATCTGAAGACGATCATCACCGCCGAACGGATGCGGCGGGAGCAGCAGCCCGGGCTCCAGGCCCACGTGCGGGCGCTGCAGGCGGAATTCGAGGAGGGGAAATGACGCTCTACGCACTTGAAGGCATTGCGCCAAGCCTGCCGGAAGACGGCGATTTCTGGGTTGCGCCCGATGCAAACCTGATCGGGAAGATCACGCTTGAAAGCGGCGCCTCCGTCTGGTTCGGCAGCACCCTGCGCGGCGACAATGAGCGCATCACCGTGGGCGCGGGCAGCAACATTCAGGAAAACTGCGTGCTGCACACCGACATGGGCTTCCCGCTCACCATCGGCCGCAACTGCACCATCGGCCACAAGGCGATGCTGCACGGCTGCGTGATCGGGGAGAACTCCCTGATCGGGATGGGGGCCACGGTGCTCAACGGCGCGAAGATCGGCGCCAACTGCCTGATCGGGGCAGGGGCGCTGATCACCGAAGGCAAGGAGATCCCGGATGGCAGCCTCGTGATGGGCGCCCCCGGCAAGGTGGTGCGCCAGCTGGACGAACGGACGATCCAGATGCTCACCGCCAGCGCGCTGAACTACCAACAGAACATGCGCCGCTTCCGGCAAACTCTTGAAAAGGTGGGCGAATGAAGGATCCTCGCACCGTGGTGCGGCGCAACGGCTGGCCCGAGAGCCGCAGCCGCGCCCTTGGCACGCCGCTGCAACCCTCCGTCGTCTACGTGGCCGATACGCCTGACGCGCTGGATGACCAATACGAAGGCCGCACCAAGGGCTTCTCCTATGCCCGCGAAGGCCACCCCAACGCCGAGGTGCTGGCCCGGGCGATCGACGCGCTGGAAGGGGCCGAGGGCGGGATCATGCTGTCTTCCGGGATGGGCGCCGTGGGCGCCTGCCTGATGGCGCTGCTGCAGGCCGGCGATCACGTGGTGGCCGGCAACCAGCTCTATGGCCGCTCGCTGCGGATGCTCAAGGAAGATCTGCCAAGGTTCGGGATCGAAACGACTTTTACGGATCCGACGGATGCCGAGGCCTTCGAGGCGGCGCTGCGCCCGGACACGAAACTGGTTCTCGTCGAGGTGGTCTCCAACCCGACGCTGCGTGTGGCCGACATGGCGGCGATCACCGCGCTCGCCAAGGCGCGCGGCATCACGCTGGTGGTG
This sequence comes from Pseudoruegeria aquimaris, assembly GCF_900172235.1. Taxonomy (GTDB): domain Bacteria; phylum Pseudomonadota; class Alphaproteobacteria; order Rhodobacterales; family Rhodobacteraceae; genus Pseudoruegeria; species Pseudoruegeria aquimaris. Next base: position 27,068 of record NZ_FWFQ01000003.1, read on the forward strand.
GACAACACCTTCACCACGCCGCGGGCCTACCGGCCGTTCGATCACGGCGCGGACGTGGTGATCCACTCCGTCACCAAACTGCTGGCCGGACACTCCGACGTGACGCTCGGATACGTCGCCGCGCGCGATCCGGAGCATCGCCGCAAGATCTACGATTGCGCCGTCACCTTCGGCTTCACCGCCAGCCCCTTCGATTGCTGGCTGGGGGAGCGGGGGCTCTATTCCTTCGAACTGCGGTTCGATCGCGCGGAGGAGAACGCCCGCGCCCTGGCCGATGCCCTGGCGCGGATGGAGGGCGTGACGCGGGTGCTCTACCCGACGCGGGCCGACCACCCCGATCACGCCCGCGCCAAGGCCCTGTTGGGCGGGCGCGGCGGCAACATGGTCTCCTTCGAGATTGCCGGCGGGCGGGATCGGACGAACGCCTTCGTGGCGGCAGCGAAGAACATCGCCTTCGCTCCGACGCTGGGCGACATCGGCACCACTCTGTCGCACCCGCCATCCTCCTCGCATCGGGCGTTGAGTGAAGAAGCGCGCGCAAGCCTCGGAATAAGCGAAGGTTTCTTTCGGGTCTCCGTTGGCGTCGAGCCGATCGAACTGTTGATCGAGGAGTTCGCCGAGGCCGTTGGGGCCGCGCTGTAGCAGGCGCATTTACAGGGGGAGCGCGTTGCGGGTAACACTGGGCGCGCCGGAACATCCGCCGCAGCGCGAGGACCCATGCGACCGCAAGACCTGACGAACCTCCTGTCCGGGGTGCCGATGCCGTTGGTGCTGATCGGCGAAAACGAACGCATCGTCGCCCTCAACGCCTCCGCAGAGGAGATCTTCGGCGCCCGCATGGCGGGCTTGCCCTACATCGCTCTTCTGCGCCAACCGCAGGTGCTGGAGAGCATAGAACGCGCGCTGTCCAGGGGTGAGAAAACCACCTCGCGCTACTTGGGCACCGCCGGCAGCCGCCCGATGACCTACCGCGTGTTCTGCGCGCCGGTGCCACTTGAGGCGGGGACAGGTGTGCTCGTGAGTTTCGAGGACATTTCCCACCTTGAGGATGCCAGCCAGATCCGGCGCGATTTCGTGGCCAACGTGAGCCACGAATTGCGCACGCCGCTGACCGCGCTGATCGGCTTCATCGAAACCCTGCGCGGCCCCGCGAAGGAGGACGCCGCGGCGCGCGACCGTTTCCTCGCCATCATGGAGAAGGAAACCCGCCGGATGACGCGGCTCGTCACCGATCTGCTCTCGCTTTCGCGCGTGGAGAGCGAGGAGCGGCTGCGCCCGGCCGGAGAGATCAACCTCGGCCATTGCCTTGCCAGCGCCCGCCAGGCCCTGCGCCCGCTGGCCGAGGAGGCCGGGGTGGCCGTGTCCATCGAAGCGCCGGAGGCGCCGGTGATCGTGCCCGGCGATGCGGACCAGCTGCAGCAGGTGTTCAACAACCTGATCGAGAATGCCATCAAGTATGGTGGCCGCAACAAATCCGTCACACTGCGCCTGACGCGTCAGGAGGCGGAGCCGATGCTGCGCGGCCCCGCCGCGCGGGTGGACGTGATCGACGAAGGCGAGGGGATCGATCCGATCCACCTGCCGCGGCTGACCGAACGCTTCTACCGGGTGGACAGCCATCGTTCGCGTGAGATGGGCGGCACCGGCCTCGGGCTGGCCATCGTCAAGCACATCGTCAACCGCCACAGGGGCAGGCTGCGAATCTCCAGCAAGCCGGGGCAGGGGACGGTCTTCAGCGTGATCCTGCCCGCCGAACGGGGCTGATGTTCGGGCCCTTCCGGCGCGGGTGCGGTGTTGATGCAAGAAAATCGTCCTTTTCCCAACGTCATCCGCCGCTGTCATGAAACTGTTACGAAGCTGTCACAAAAGGCTTACGCATCGCCCCTAGATGCAGCACGAAAGCCGCTCTGAGCAGGTCTGAGCAGGGCGGTGCACCGAAAACGACAGGCCCCGGGAGCCCGCGCGATTGAAACTGACAGGACCGGCCGCTCGACTGGCCGCACGACTGGCCGCAGGACTTGCCACGGAACGCCACGAGGTGCCGGGCGCAAGCCGGTGCGGCCGCGCTCTTGCTTTTCCCGGGAGAGATGAACAGGCTGGCGCGGATCCTGCGCCATCGGTTCGAACGCCGCCGGCAAAGGGGCTGAAGACATGAACGACATGAGACGAGTGGAACGCGCCGTGGAAACAAACGACCTGAAGATCACCGCCCGCAACGTGCAGGTGCACTACGGCGATACCCATGCCATCAAGGACGTGGACGTCGATATCCTCGACAAGACGGTGACGGCCTTCATCGGCCCCTCGGGCTGCGGGAAATCCACCTTCCTGCGCACGCTGAACCGGATGAACGACACCATCGACATCTGCCGCGTGCAGGGCCAGATCCACCTGGATGGCGAAGACATCTACGATCCGAAGGTGGACCCGGTGCAGCTGCGCGCCAAGGTGGGCATGGTGTTCCAGAAGCCGAACCCGTTTCCGAAGTCGATCTACGACAACGTCGCCTACGGGCCGCGCATCCACGGGCTCGCGAGAAACAAGGCCGATCTTGATGAAATCGTTGAGAAATCCCTGCGCCGCGCCGCGATCTGGGACGAGGTGAAGGATCGGCTCGACGCGCCGGGCACCGGGCTTTCCGGCGGCCAGCAGCAGCGGCTCTGCATCGCCCGCGCTGTGGCCACGGAGCCGGAAGTGCTGCTGATGGACGAACCCTGTTCGGCGCTCGATCCCATCGCGACGGCGCAGGTCGAGGAACTGATCGACGAGCTGCGCAGCCGCTTCTCGGTGGTGATCGTGACACACTCCATGCAACAGGCCGCCCGCGTGTCCCAGCGCACCGCCTTCTTCCACCTCGGCAACCTCGTCGAGTTCGGCGACACCAGCCAGATCTTCACGAACCCTAAAGATCCGCGCACCGAAAGCTACATCACCGGCCGCATCGGCTGACGGAGACGACGAAGATGATCAAAGAACACATCGTGAAATCCTTCGACCGCGACCTGGAATCGATCCAGGCCAAGATCCTGAAGATGGGCGGCCTCGTGGAGGCGGCCATCGCCAACGCCGCCAAGGCGCTGGAAACGCGCGATCTGGAACTGGCCGAGGAAGTCCGCCGCAACGACAAGCTGATCGACGCGCTCGAAGATGAAATCAACGAGGATTGCGCCACGCTGCTCGCGCTGCGCCAGCCCATCGCGGGCGATCTGCGCACGATCCTTTCGGTGATGAAGATCGCCGGGAACCTGGAGCGGGTAGGGGATTACGCCAAGAACCTCGCCAAGCGCACTTCGATCCTCGTGCAGGTCACGCCCATCGAAGGCACCGCCGGCGCGATCCGGCGCATGGCGCGCGAGGTCGAGCTGATGCTCAAGGACGTTCTGGACGCCTACATCCACCGCGATGCGGCCCTGGCGCAGGACGTGCGCAACCGCGACGAGGACGTGGACCAGATGTACAACGCGCTGTTCCGCAAATTCCTGACCTTCATGATGGAAGATCCGCGCAACATCACCGCCTGCATGCACCTGCATTTCATCGCCAAGAACATCGAACGCGCGGGCGATAACACAACATCGATCGCCGAGCAGGTGATCTACCTGGTGACGGGCGAAACGCCCGAGGATTCGCGCCCCAAGGCCGATACCACCTCCTATGAAAGCAAAGGCGAGGCCTAGGCATGTCCGTCGATCATCCGTCCGTGCTGGTCGTGGAAGATGAACCCGCGCAGCGCGAGGTGCTGGCCTACAACCTCGAGGCCGAGGGCTTCCAGGTCGCGCGGGCCGAGAACGGCGAGGAAGCGCTGCTGCTGGTGGACGAGGTGGAGCCGGATCTGATCCTGCTGGACTGGATGCTGCCCAACGTCTCGGGCATCGAGATCTGCCGCCGCCTGAAGACACGCGTCGACACTCGTGACATTCCGATCATCATGCTCTCGGCGCGCTCCGAGGAGGTGGACCGGGTGCGCGGGCTGGAAACCGGCGCCGACGACTACGTGGTGAAACCCTATTCGGTGATCGAGCTGATGGCCCGCGTGCGCACGCAGCTGCGCCGCACGCGGCCGGCCGCCGTCGGCCAGAAGCTCGAATTCGAAGACATCGTGCTGGATTCGGAAACGCACCGGGTCCATCGCGGCGGTGCGCTGCTGAAGCTCGGACCGACGGAGTTCCGGCTGCTGTCCACCTTCATGGAGAAGCCGGGCCGGGTCTGGAGCCGCGATCAGCTTCTGGATCGCGTCTGGGGCCGGGACATCTACGTGGATACGCGCACGGTGGACGTGCACATCGGGCGCCTGCGCAAGGCGCTCACGGCCCAGGGCGGCACGGATCCGATCCGCACCGTGCGGGGCGCGGGCTACGCGCTCGGCTGACGGGCATCGGGCCTCTGCGCGCGGCTGCTTCGGCCGCGCATGCGCGAGACAGAGCAGACAGGGCGCATACAGGCGGTTCCGGGCGCCCGGTGGGCGGGCCCGGAACGCTCGATGCGATACTCGTATAATCTGTATTATGTTACTTTGCGTGTTTGTGCCGAAGTGGCGCCCGATGACGTGACTTTCGGTTCGCCTTTCGGTAACCCTATGGCTGAGCATTTCCGCTCCAACGCACAACAAAGACGATACGCAAATGCCTGCACGCAAACTGGAATTCCTGATTCTCAATGGCCCCAACCTGAATCGCCTCGGCCGGCGCCAGCCCGAGGTCTACGGCCGCACCACACTTGCCGACATCGAAGCCATGTGCCGCGCCGCACATGAGAGCGAGACGCTGGGCCTGCGGTTTTTCCAGTCCAACCATGAAGGCGCGCTGGTGGATGCGATCCACGCCGCGCAGGACGACGGCATCGACGGCATCATCCTCAACGCCGGCGCCTATACCCATACCTCCATCGCGCTGATGGATGCGATCGCCTCCGTCGAGATCCCGACGATCGAGCTGCACCTGTCCAACGTCCACGCCCGCGAAAGCTTCCGCCACGTGTCCTACATCTCGAAGGTCTGCGTCGGCGTGATCTGCGGTTTCGGCGCGCATGGTTACGTGCTCGCCATCGACGCGCTCCGCCAGAAGCTCGAAAGCGACGGCTGATGCTTGAGAAGCTCGAAGCCATTCTGGATGCGGCCACGATCGAGGACGCCTGGCTGCTGCATCAATCCTACATGGCGGAATACGGGTTCGACCGGCTCATCTACGGCTACACGCGGTTTCGCACGGCCCATTCCTTCGGCGATCCGCAGGATCTGCTCGTGCTGTCGAACCACAGCCAGGAATACCTGGAGGAATTCGTGCACAACGGCATGTATTTCCACGCCCCGATGGTCCGATGGGCGATGGAGAACAACGGCGCCTGCTCCTGGAGCTGGATGGAAAAGACAGCCATGCAAGGCGGCCTCACCGATCAGGAAATGCGCGTGATCGGCTTCAACCAGAAGATGGGCGTCACCGCGGGCTACACCATCAGCTTCCGCTCGGATTCCTCGCGCTCCAAAGGCGCGATCGCGCTCACGGCCGGCCCAGGCGTCACCCAGGCGGAAGTGGATGCCCTGTGGGAGGAAAAAGGGCAGGAAATCAGCGTTCTGAACAACGTTGCTCACCTCAAGCTCATCACCCTGCCGCACACGGGCAACCGCCCTGCCCTGACCAAGCGCCAGCGCGAGGTCCTGGAGTGGGTCGGCGAAGGCAAAACCATGCAGGACATCGCCCAGATCATGGGTCTGACGCCCGCCACGGTGGAGAAACACCTGCGACTCGCACGTGAGGCCCTGAACGTGGAAACCACGGCCCAGGCGGTGCTCAAAGCCTCGTTCAGCAACCAAATTTTCGTGATAGAAATTTGATTTTCTTTGATTTTTACCAAAGGTAAGGAATTCCTGACTTTCAGTAACCGCCCCGCTTTGGCACTTTGATCACGTTGCGTGAGTGGTGGTCTTCAGACCAAGGAACGTAAAACGCCAGCGCAAGACGCTTCGCACACGATCTTGCGCCTGCGTGATCCGGTTTACCGGAGCCGAGAAAGCGGGAATTAGTCCGCTCGCTGGATCGGCAGCCAGATGGGCCCTCCTCATCCCCAACAGGGAGGGCACATTGAACAAGCGGCGTGACCCCTGCACAGGTCACGCCGCTTTACTTTTTGCCGCATCCATCTTGCCCCTGTCATCCCGAACGGCCGGCCCTTCCCGGCCAGCCGGCCCGCAACCCGCCCGGTGCCCGCGCAATTGCTGCGGGCGAACGAAAAAAGGCGCCCGAAGGCGCCTTGATCCGTGATCTGCTGTTGCGGGCGATCAGCCCTGGGCGGCCTTGGCCACCTCGGCAGCGAAATCTTCTTCTTTCTTCTCGATGCCTTCGCCCACTTCGAGGCGCACGAAACCGGCGATCTCGACACCGGCTTCCTTGGCGGCGGCTTCCACCGTCAGGTCCGGGTTGATGACGAAGTTCTGGCCCAGCAGGGTCACTTCGGCGAGGAACTTCTTCATGCGGCCTTCGATCATCTTCTCGATCACGGCTTCCGGCTTGCCGGATTCACGCGCGATGTCGATCTGCACCTGGCGCTCTTTCTCGACGATGGCCGGATCCAGATCCGCGGCGCTCAGCGAGGCCGGGTTGGCGGCGGCGATGTGCATCGCGACCTGCTTGCCGAAGGCTTCGTTGTCGCCTTTCAGGGCTACGAGCACGCCGATCTTGCCCATAGAGGGGGTGGCGGCGTTGTGGACGTAGGCCACGACCTGATCGCCTTCCACGGTGGCCATGCGGCGCAGCGACATGTTCTCGCCGATGGTGGCGATCTTGTCGGTGATCAGGTCGGCGACGGTCTTGCCGCCCACGTCGGCGGATTTCAGGGCTTCGACGTCGGAGGCACCCAGGGCGGCGGTGGCGATCTTGCCCACCATTTCCTGGAACTCGGCGTTCTTGCCGACGAAATCGGTCTCGGAGTTCACCTCGACGGCGACGCCCTTGCCACCGTCCACGACGACGGCCACGAGGCCCTCGGCGGCGGTGCGGCCGGATTTCTTGGCAGCCTTGGCAAGGCCCTTGGTGCGCAGCCAGTCGATGGCTTCGTCCATGTTGCCGTTGGTTTCGGTGAGCGCTTTTTTCGCGTCCATCATGCCCGCGCCGGTCTTGTCGCGCAGGTCTTTCACCATTGCAGCGGTGATTGCCATGTTGGCTCTCCTAAAAACAAGTGAAGAGGAAACGGGCAGGCGCCGAGGCCCTGCCCGATGTCAGTGTGAATGCGCTCAGGCTTCGGAAGCTTCGGCGGCGACGGCTTCCTCGGCCACGCCTTCTTCTTCCATGCCTTCGGCCAGTTCGCCGAGATCGACGCCGGCGGCGCCCAGCTGGGCGGACATGCCGTCGAGCGCGGCGCGGGCGGCCAGATCGCAGTAGAGCGAGATGGCGCGGGAGGCGTCATCGTTGCCCGGGATCACGTAGTCCACGCCGTCCGGGGAGCAGTTGGAGTCAACCACGGCCACGACGGGGATGCCCAGCTTGTTGGCTTCGGCGATGGCGAGGGCCTCTTTCTTCACGTCGATGACGAAAAGAAGATCCGGCACGCCGCCCATGTCGCGGATACCGCCGAGGGAAGCCTGCAGCTTCTCCTGGTCACGCTCCATGCCGAGGCGCTCTTTCTTGGTGAGGCCTCCCGCACCGTTCGCCAGCTTCTCGTCGATCTCTTTCAGACGGTTGATGGAGTTGGAAACGGTTTTCCAGTTGGTGAGCGTGCCGCCCAGCCAGCGGTGGTTCATGTAGTATTGAGCGGAGTTCTCGGCGGCTTGGGCGATCGGGCCGGCGGCCTGACGCTTGGTGCCGACGAAGAGGATGCGGCCGCCCTTGGCAACGGTGTCGCGGATGGCGATCAGCGCCTGGTCCAGGGCCGGAACGGTCTGGGTCAGGTCGAAGATGTGGATGCCATTGCGGGAGCCGTAGATGTACGGCGCCATGCGCGGGTTCCAACGTTGGGTCTGGTGGCCGAAGTGGACGCCAGCTTCCAGCAGCTGACGCATGGTGAATTCAGGGAGCGCCATGTCCTTGTTCCTTTCCGGTTTGCGCCTAGGCGAGGTTTTGAGGGCGGATGCCCAACCGGTGGACCAGACGGGGATGTCTCCCCCGAGGGCCCGAACCTCACCTGTGAAGTGAGGCGGGCTTTACAGCGCAAAGGGCAGGAGTGCAACCCCCCCTGCCCTTGCCGCAACCGCCTTTTTTTCACGCGCCCCCGGCCTGCGCTGCCGGCCCGCTGATCCGCCCCCCGCCCCCCCGCGCGCGCACGCGCTCTCTTGCGCAGGGGCGGCGTTTTCGGCCACAAGGCGCCCATGACACATGCTTCCCCCGATATTCTCTGCATCGGCAGCGTCCTGTGGGACGTGATCGGCCGCTCCGCCAGCCACATGCGCGTGGGCAGTGATCTGCCCGGCCGCATCAGCCGCCTGCCCGGCGGCGTGGCGCTGAACATCGCCATGACCCTGCGCCGCTTCGGCATGACGCCCGCGCTGCTCACCACAATCGGCAAGGATGACGAGGGCCGCGAGCTGCTGCGCGCCTGTGAGCGCATGGGGCTTCTGACCGAATACGTCTACCTTTCGGAGGATCTGCCCACCGATCGCTACATGGCCGTCGAGGGCGCCAACGGGCTGATCGCCGCCATCGCCGACGCCCATTCGCTGGAGGCCGCCGGCGAGAAGATCCTCACGGCGCTGGAAGACGGCCGCCTCGGCAGCGCGCAAGCGCCCTACCGCGGCCCCGTGGCGCTGGACGGCAACCTCAAGACCGAGCTTCTGGAGATGATCGCGGGCAGCCCGCTCTTCGCCGAAGCCGATCTGCGCGTCGCCCCGGCCAGCCCCGGCAAGGCCGAACGGCTCGCGCCCTTCCTCAACCACGGCCGCGGCACGCTCTACGTGAACCTCGAGGAAGCCGGCTACCTGTGCCAATCCACCTTCCGCGAGAGCGCCGAGGCCGCCGAGGCGCTGATCAAGCGCGGCGCCGCGCGCGCGCTGGTCACGGACGGCGGCCGCTCGGCCTCCGAATCCGATGGCCGCTCCACCATCACCCAGACCCCGCCGGAAGTGCTCGTGACCCGCGTGACCGGCGCCGGCGATACCTTCATGGCCGCCCATATCGTCGCCGAAGCCCGTGGCGAGGCGCGGGAATCGGCCCTCACCACCGCCCTGCGCGCCGCCGCAACCTACGTTTCCGGAGAAACGCCCCTATGACCGTCCCCATGATCTTTTCCGCCGAAGTCGCCGAGGCCCGCGCCGCCGGGGCGCCCATCGTGGCGCTGGAAAGCACCATCATCACCCACGGGATGCCCTACCCCCAGAACGTGGAGACCGCGCGGCGCGTGGAAGCCGAAGTGCGCGCCCACGGTGCCACGCCGGCCACGATCGCGGTGATCGAGGGCAAGCTGCACATCGGCCTCAGCGAAGATGAACTGGAGGCCCTCGGCCAGGCGCGCAACGTGGCCAAACTCAGCCGCGCCGATTTCGCCGCCTGCATCGCGCAGGGGCGCACCGGCGCCACCACCGTGGCCGCGACCATGATCGGCGCGCATCTGGCCGGCATCCGGGTCTTCGCCACCGGCGGCATCGGCGGCGTGCACAAGGGCGCGGAGCAGAGCTTCGACATTTCCGCCGACCTGCAGGAGCTTGCGCGCACCCCCGTGACCGTGGTGGCCGCCGGCGCCAAGGCGATCCTCGACATCCCCAAGACGCTGGAGGTTCTCGAAACCCTCGGCGTGCCGGTGATCGTGAACGGCCAGGACGAGTTCCCCGCCTTCTGGTCGCGCCAGTCCGGACTTGCGGCCCCGCTGCGCATGGATGATCCGGCCCAGATCGCCGCCGCCATGGAGATGCGCGCGGCCATGGGGCTCGAGGGCGGCCACCTCGTCGCCAACCCGATCCCCGCCGAGGCCGAGATCCCGCGCGAGCGGCTGGCCCCGGTGATCGCCCGCGCCATCGCCGATGCCGAGGCCCATGGTATTGCAGCCAAGCAGGTCACGCCTTACCTGTTGCAGCGGATCTTCGAACTGACGGACGGCGAGAGCCTCGAAGCCAACATCGCGCTCGTGCTCAACAACGCCCGCCTGGCTGCCCAAATCGCGGGCGCGCTGGCCAAGCCGCGCGGCTGATCGGTCCGAACAGGCGCAACGGGCGTTGTTGCGACGCGCCAAAGCGCCTACACAACGCTGAACGCACACGGAACACGGACCGATGGACAAGAAAGAAGACGGCAAGGAACGGCAGAAGCTGCATCTCTTCGCCCGCCTCAGGAACAACTTCCTGACAGGGATCGTCGTGATCGCCCCGATCGCGGTGACGATCTGGCTCATCTGGGCAGTGATCGGCTGGATCGACGGTTGGGTCCTGCCTCTGATCCCGGACCGTTGGCAACCCGAGGAATACATCGGCATCAACCTGCGCGGGCTCGGTGTCATCGTGTTCCTCGTGTTCACCGTTCTGGTGGGGATGCTGGCCAAGGGGCTGATCGGGCGCTCGCTGCTGCATGCGGGCGAGCGCATCGTGAACCGGATGCCCGTGGTGCGCTCCGTCTATTCCGGGATCAAGCAGATCGCGGAAACGGTGTTCGCCGAACGCGACTCGAATTTCGACAAGGCCTGCCTCGTGGAATACCCGCGCAAGGGGCTCTGGGCCATCGCCTTCATCTCGACCAACGCCAAGGGAGAAGTGCGTGAGAAGATCCCCGCCGGGGAGGAAATCGTCTCGGTCTTCCTGCCCACCACGCCGAACCCGACCTCGGGCTTCCTGCTCTTTCTGCCCCGCCATGACGTGATCGAACTGGAGATGTCGGTGGAAGACGCCGCGAAGCTGGTGATCTCGGCCGGGCTCGTCTACCCGAACGGGAAAGATCCGACGCAGCCCCTGCGCGAAAAGCCCAAAAACATCACCTGACCGGGCGGCGCGCGGTGGCCGGGACGCGGCCCTTCACCGTCAAGCGCCCGTTCAGCCCCGGAACATCGCCTCCAGATCCACCGAATCCCGCTTCCCGAGGTTGCCCCGGTCTTCCGACAGGAACCGCTCGGCCGCCGCAACGCCGGCATCGAACAGCCGCGCCAGCGTGGCCGGGTTCGGGATCATCTTCGTGGCGACCGAAAGCTCGTTCATCAGCTCGTCGTCGGCGATCATGTGGATGTGCAGATCCTTCATCTCGTTTTTCTGCAACAGGCCCGCGGCCACAAGTTGCTGGGTGAAGGTGAGCGCGCGCAGTTCGCGCAGCAGCGAGGAGTTGAAGCTGATCTCGTTGATCCGGTTCTGGATCTCCGCGGCGCTGCGCGGCAGTTCCTCCCGGTGGAGCGGGTTGATGTTCACGATCACCACGTCGCCGGGCAGATCCTTGTCCACGAGCGGAAACAGCGCCGGGTTGCCGATGTAGCCGCCGTCCCAATAGGCCTCGGTGGTGCCGGTGTCCGGATCTTCGATCTCCACCGCCTGGAACAGCGTCGGCAGGCAGGCCGAGGCCAGGATCGCCTGCGGGGTGATGGAAGCGCCGCTGAAGACCTTCAGCTTGCCCGTGCGCACGTTGGTGGCCGAAACGAAGAGATGCGGCTCGCAATCCTTGCAGACGAGATCGTAGTGGAAGCGCTCCGCGATGCGCTCCAGCGGGTTGAAATAGGCCGGGCCGTAATCGTAGGGGCTGATGAAATTGGTGGCGGCCTCAGCCATCTGGAAGGGGATGGAGTGCTCGAAGAAGGCCGAGAACATGGAGGGAAAGGGCGAAAGCGCCGTCATCCAATTGGAGAACCGCCGATCCTCGACCGCCCCCATCTGCTGCCAGAGCCAGGCGAGGTTCTCCCGCGCGCCCTCGCGCCCGCCGGCGAGCATCCCGGCCTTCAGCGCCGCACCGTTCATCGCCCCGGCGGAGGTGCCGGAGATGGCGGCGATCTCGATGTCCTCTTCCTGAAGCAGCCTGTCCAGCACGCCCCAGGTGAAGGCGCCATGGGCGCCTCCGCCCTGCAGGGCCAGGTTGATGCGGGTCCTGTCGCTCACGGGTTTCTTGCTCGCAAGTTTCTTGCTCACAGGGCCGTCCAGCCGCCGTCCACGCTGATCGTGGTGCCGGTGATCTGCGCGGCCGCATCCGAGCAGAGAAAGGCCACGGTTCCGCCGAGTTGCTCGGTGGTGGCGAACTGCCGGCTCGGCTGGCGCTCCAGCATCACTTCGCGGATCACGGTTTCGCGGTCCATGTTGTGGGCGGCCATCTGGTCGGGGATCTGCGCCTCCACGAGCGGGGTCAGCACGTAGCCTGGGCACACGGCGTTGGCCGTTATCGGCTCCTCGGCGGTTTCCAGCGCGGTGACCTTCGTCAACCCGACGACGCCGTGCTTGGCGGCCACGTAAGCGGATTTGAAGGGCGAGGCGGTGAGCCCGTGGGCAGACGCGATGTTGACCACCCGGCCCCAGCCCGCCTTGCGCATCATCGGCAGCGCGGCGGCGGTGGTGTGGAAGGCCGAGGAGAGGTTGATCGCGATGATCGCGTTCCATTTCTCCACCGGGAAGCTTTCGATCGGCTCCACGTGCTGGATGCCCGCGTTGTTCACGAGGATGTCGCACACACCGGCCTGCTCCACCAGCGCGCGGCATTCCTCGGGCGAAGACATGTCGGCCTTGATGTAGCGCGCCTGCACGCCGTGGGCCTCGGCCAGCTCGGCCGCCAGCGCGTGATCTTCCTCGCGGTCGGTGAAGGAGTTCAGCACCACGTTCGCGCCCAGCCGGGCCAGTTCGGTGGCCACGCCCAGCCCGATTCCCGAGTTGGAGCCGGTGATGACGGCGGTTTTTCCCTTGATCGACATTCTGGTTCTCCTCGTCGCCTCAGATATTGGCGACACGGTAGATGCTGCGAGTGCGAAATGCACATCAAAATTGAGGCGAAATCCACGGCGCCGCGGGAGCGGGAGTGCCAAAAAAAACGCCCGCACGAAGCGGGCGTTAAGTTATTGAGGCAGGTTTCATACAGGCAAGAAACCTATCGAGCAGTGAGTTTGTTATACGCAATCTCCCGCCATGCGCCAAGCTAAAAGTTTGAAAACCCAAGGAAGCAGCGGTAGCCTTGCCCACAAAGAATAAAGGGAGCAGAAGGATTGTTGCCAAAATGAGACCATCGATATTCCGGGCCTTCCGTCGCGGAAGCCTTGCCGCGGCCATTCTGGCACTGGGGGGATTCGCGCAGGCCGAGCCGCAGCATGGCATAGCTATGTATGGCGAACCCGCCCTACCACCTGATTTTGTGTCCCTTCCCTACGTGAACCCGGATGCGCCCAAGGGCGGGCGGATCGTGCTGGGCGAAAGCGGCAGCTTCGATTCCCTCAATCCGCACATCCGCAAGGGCCGCGTGCCCTGGATGCTGCGCTTCTACGCCTACGAAAGCCTGATGGCGCGTTCCTGGGACGAACCTTTCACGCTCTACGGCCTGCTCGCCGAATCGGTCGAGACGGACGAGGCCCGCAGCTGGGTGGAGTTCACCCTGCGCGAAGAGGCCCGCTTCTCCGACGGATCGCCCGTCACCGTGGAGGATGTTCTGTGGTCCTACGAGACGCTGGGCACCGTCGGCCATCCGCGCTACCTCGGCGCCTGGACGAAGGTGGCCAAGGCCGAGGCCACCGGCCCGCGCAGCGTGCGTTTCACCTTCAGCACCGAAGACCGCGAACTGCCCCTGATCCTCGGCCTGCGCCCGATCCTGAAGAAGGCCCAGTGGGAGGGCAAGGATTTCACCGAAAGCGGGCTCACCGAGATCCCGATCTCCTCGGCGCCCTACGTGGTGGATGATTTCCAGGCCGGGCGCTACGTCTCGCTCAAGCGCAACCCCGACTACTGGGGCAAGGATCTTCCGGTGAACCGCGGCCGCGCCAACGTGGACGAGATCCGCATGGAGTTCTTCACCGACGGCACCGCCATGTTCGAGGCCTTCAAGGCCGGGCTGCTCACCTCCAACCGCGAGACCGACGCCGCCAAGTGGGATCTGCAATATGATTTCCCGGCGGTGCAGTCCGGTGAAGTGGTGAAATCGCTGATCCCGCACCAGCGGCCCACCGGCATCGAGGGCTTCGTGATGAACACCCGCCTGCCCCAGTTCCAGGACTGGCGCGTGCGCGAGGCGATGATCACGCTGTTCAACTTCGAGTTCATCAACGAAACGATCAACGGCGGCGCCCTGCCCCGCATCTCCTCCTACTTCTCCAACTCCGTGCTGGGGATGAGCCACGATCCGGCCGAGGGGCGCGTGGCGGAACTGCTGCAACCCTTCGCGGAGGATCTGCTGCCCGGCACGCTGGAAGGCTACAGCCTGCCCGTCTCCGACGGCACCGAGCGCAACCGTGCCAACACGCGCCGGGCGCTCAAGCTGTTCGAGGAAGCCGGCTGGACGGTGCAGGACGGGGTGATGAAGAACGCACAAGGCGAGCCCTTCACCTTCGAGATCCTGCTGTCGCAGGGCTCCAGCCAGCACCAGGCGATGATCGACATCTACGCCGAGGCGCTGGCCAAGGTGGGAATCGTGCCCACGATCACCACGGTGGAGAGCGCCCAGTACAAGGAGCGCACCAACACCTATGATTTCGGCATGACCTACTACCGGCGCGGGCTGTCGCTGAGCCCCGGCAACGAGCAGATGGCCTACTGGGGCAGCGCGGGCGTCACCGAGCCGGGCAGCCGCAACTACATGGGCATGAACTCCCCGGCGGCCGAGGCGATGATCGAAACCATGCTCACCTCCACCAGCCAGGACGATTTCCGCGCCGCCGTGAAGGCGCTGGACCGCATCCTCACGGCGGGGCGCTACGTGATCCCGATCTGGTATTTCAACGCCAGCCGCATCGCCCATTCGGCCTCGCTCAAATATCCCGAGCACATCCCGATGTACGGCGACTGGATCAAGTATCAGCCCGATGTCTGGTGGGTCGAGGAATGAGAACGCCGGCCGCCGCCCTGCTTGCGCTCGGGCTTCTGCTGGGCGCCTGCGCCACGGTCGACGGGATCGGGCAGGATATCTCCACCGCCGCGCGCACCGTGGAAGATGCGCTCTGACGGGCGCCCCGCACCGAAACACGAAAAGGGCCGGGTCATCCCCGGCCCTTTTTCATCGAAGCCTCATCGCCCGGCGGGGCTCAGGTGAGCGATGTCACCCAGAGGATCGTGGCATCGTCCTCGGACACCGAAATCACGTTGTGCCCCATCGTGGCGTCGTAGTAGGCGCTGTCGCCCCGGCGCAGCTCCACCGGCTCGTAGAACTCGGTGTAGAGCCGCACGATCCCGGTGAGCACGTAGAGGAACTCCTCGCCGTCGTGGCGCACCCAGCCCTCGAACTCCGAGATGTCCCGCGCTCGGATCCGCGCGCGGTAGGGCAGCATCTGCTTCTTGGTGAGCGCACCGGCGAGCAGCTCGTGCTCGTAGGTCGTGGTGACATGGGCCGTGCCGGTGCCGGCCTGCGTCACCGCCATGCGCCCGTTGACCTGGTTGCGCGACGGCGGCGTGAACAGCTGCGGCACCGAGATCTGGAGCCCCTCGGCCAGTTTCTTCAGCGCCTCGTAGGTGGGCGACATCTGCCCGTTCTCGATCTTGGACAGGGTCGAGCGCGCAAGCCCGGCCTGCCGGGCCGCCTGCTCCAGCGTCCAGTCGCGCGCCTTGCGCAGCTCGCGCACGCGCTCGCCCAGGTTCAGCGGCTCCACATGGGTGTCCTCGCCGCTTTCGCGGGCGATACGGATGATTTTCGTCTGATCGTCGTCGCTCATGGGCGCAGATATAGGGGAACGGCCGCACCGCTTGCAACTTGGCAAATGCGGGCGTAATTGTCAGTCATGGTTTCCATTTTCGATCAGGGCACGCCGCCGCCCTGCCCCAGCCCCTTCAACATGGCCCGCCATGTGCTCGCCGCAGGCGCACGGACCCCCGGCAAGCCGGCGCTCGTGATCGCCGGCCCCGACGGCGCGCGCCGCTGCTACGGCCACGGCGACCTTGAGCGCATGGTGCGCGGGATCGCCTCCGGCCTTTTGCGCCAGGGGCTCGCCCCCGGCGACCGCGTGCTCATGCGGCTGGGCAACAGCCTCGAATTCCCGCTCACATTCCTGGCCGCCATCGCCGCCGGGCTCGTGCCGGTGCCCACCTCGGCCATGCTGACCGCGCCCGAATGCAGCCGGATCGCGGCTGAGATCCGCCCCGCGCTGATCGTGGCCGATGCCGGCGTCGCCCTGCCCGACGCACCCGGCGTGCCGGTCGTCGCCGCCGGGGAACTGGCGCAATGGCGGGATCTGCCGCCGGCGGACTACGTGATGGGCGACCCGGAGCGGCTCGGCTACATCATCTACACCTCGGGCACCTCCGGGCAGCCGCGCGCCGTCTGCCATGCGCACCGCGCGATCTGGGCGCGGCGGATGATGTGGGATGGCTGGTACGGGCTCACCAGCGAGGACGTGCTGCTGCATGCCGGGGCCTTCAACTGGACCTATACGCTGGGCACCGGGCTGATGGACCCCTGGTCCCGCGGTGCCACCGCCGTGATCCCGGAAGCCGGCACCCGCAGCGCCGATCTCCCGGCCCTTCTGGCGCGGGAGGACGTCACGATTTTTGCTGCTGCGCCGGGCGTTTATCGCCAGATCCTCAAGCATGGAAACCGGTTCCACCTGCCAAGGCTGCGCCACGGGCTCTCCGCCGGCGAAAAACTGCCCGATCCGGTCCGCGCGGCCTGGAATGCGGCCACCGGCACCGCCATCTACGAGGCCTACGGCATGTCGGAATGCTCGACCTTCGTCTCCGGCGCGCCCGGCCACCCGGCGCCCGCAGGGGCATCGGGCTACCCGCAACCGGGCCGCCGCGTGGCCGTTCTGGGCGAAGACGGACAGCCCGTGCCCCACGGCACGCCCGGCATCCTCGGGGTTTCAAACCGGGATCCCGGCCTGATGCTGGGCTACTGGGACGCCGAAGGCGAAACCCGCGCCCGCTTCGCCGGGGAATGGTTCCTGACCGGCGACACGGTTTCGATGGACGCCGACGGCGCGATTCACTACCTCGGCCGCAGCGACGACATGATGAACGCCGGCGGCTTCCGCGTCTCGCCGCTGGAGGTGGAGCGGGTGCTCAACGCCCACCCCGACGTGCTGGAATGCGCCGCCGCCGAGGTCATGGTGAAGGCAGACACCACCGTCATCGCGGCCTTCTACGTGTCCGAGGCCGAAATCCCCGAGGCCGCGCTTTCCGCCTTCGCCGAGAGCCGCCTTGCCCGCTACAAGAGCCCGCGCCTCTACCGGCGCGTTCCCGCCCTTCCCAAGGGCGCCAACAACAAGATCCTGCGCCGGAAACTGCGCGAAGACTTCGAGGCAACCCATGGTAAAGCTTGACATCATTTCCGATCCGATCTGCCCCTGGTGCTACATCGGCAAGACCCGGCTGGACGAAGCGCTCGCCGAAGCGCCCGAGCATCCGTTCACCATCGAATGGCACCCCTTCCAGCTGAATCCCGACATGCCGAAGGAAGGCATGGACCGGCGCACCTACCTCGAAACGAAATTCGGTGGCAAGGAAGCCGCGGTACGCGTCTACGCCCAGATCGCGCAGGCCGCCGAAGAGGCCGGCCTCAACATCGATTTCGGCGCCATCAAGCGCACCCCCAACACGATCGACGCCCACCGCCTGATCCATTGGGCGGGGCTGGAGGGGCGCCAGACCGCCGCCGTCAGCGCGCTCTTCCGCGCCTATTTCGAGGAAGGCAAGGACATCGGCGACGCCCAGATTCTGGCCGACATCGCCGAGTCGATCGAGATGGACCGTGACGTCACCCTGCGGCTGCTTGCCGGCGATGCGGATGTCGAGATGGTCCGCGAGCGCGATGCCCACAGCCGCAAGATGGGGGTCACCGGCGTGCCCACCTTCATCGTCGGCCAGCGCCACGTGGTTCCGGGGGCGCAACCGGCGGAACTCTGGCGGCGTGTGATCCAGGACATCCGCGAGCAATTGGCCCCGGAAGCGGATAAAGAATGACCGGCAAGCCGCTGAAAGAAGGCGAATTCATCGCACTCTGCGCCATGCTGATGGCGATGATCGCCTTCGCGATCGACGCGATGCTGCCGGCCATGACCCGCATCGCCGCGGACCTCACGCCGGAGGATCCGGGCCGCATCTCGCTGCTGATCGCGATCTTCATGCTCGGCATGGGTGTTGGCACGCTTTTCGCCGGTCCGATGTCCGACAGCCTCGGCCGCCGCCCCGTCATCCTGGGCGGCACCGCGCTCTACTGCGCCATGGCGATCCTCTGCGCGCGCGCGCAATCGCTCGACGTGATGCTGCTGGCGCGGTTCATGATGGGCCTCGGCGTCGCCGGTCCGCGCATCGCGACGCAGGCGATGATCCGCGATCTCTACGCCGGAGAGAAAATGGCCAAGATCGTCTCCTTCATGATGATGATTTTCGTGCTGGTGCCCGCCGCCGCCCCGGCCGTGGGGCTGGCGATCATGGCGGCCTTCTCGTGGCGCGCGATCTTCGTGGCCTTTGTCCTCTTCGCCGTCTTCGCCGGCGGCTGGTATGCGCTGCGCCAGCCCGAAACCCTCGCCCCCGAGCACCGCCGCCCCTTCACCTTCGGCAGTTTCGCCGAGGCCACGCGCGAGATGATGCGCCTGCGCATGGTCGTCGTGTCCATCGCGGTGCAGACGCTCACCCTCGGGATGCTGCTGGGCATGATCTCCTCGATCCAGCCGCTCTTCGCCATCACCTACGGGCGGGAAACCGAGTTCGCCTTCTGGTTCGCCTGCATCGCGCTCGTCGCGGGCACGGCCAACGTGCTCAACGCCCGCCTCGTGGAGCGCTTAGGGATGCGGCCGCTGGCGACGATGGGCTACACGGTGCAGATCGGCTTCGCCGCCGCGGCGCTGGCGCTTTCGCTCGCGGGGCTGCTGAATTTCTGGCTGTTTCTCTTCTGGATCCTGACGGTCTTCTACATGGTCGGCTTCACGCTGGGCAATCTGAACGCGCTGGCGATGGAGCCGCTGGGCCACATCGCCGGGATCGCCGCCTCGGTGATGGGCGCCGTCTCGACCGTCGGCGGCGCGGTGCTGGCCGGGGCCGTGGGGCTGATGTTCGACGGCACCGCCACCCCGCTCACCGCCACCGTTCTGATCTGCGCCTTGATCTCGACGGTGCTGATGCGCAGCATAGCCGGGGAAGCCCGGATCAAGCGCGTTGCCTAGAGAAAGCCCATGTCTCTTTTCGCCAAGACATTCTTCACCGCGCTTCTGGCGATGATCTGCGCCAGCACCGTATTCTTCCGGTTCGTGGAAGGCTGGAGCTGGCTGGATGCCTACTTCTTCACCATCGTCACGATGTCCACCGTGGGCTACGGCGATCTCGTGCCGCAGACGCCGCAGGGCAGGATCGCCACGACTTTCCTGATCATCTTCGGCATCGGCGCCTTCGCCCTCGGGGTGCAGAACCTGACGCGGCGCGTGAACCACCGGCTCAACATCCCGTCACCGGAGGAACGGCTGGCTCAGAAGCTTTCCAAGGTCGGCGAGGAGGTGGAAGAGACGCTGGAGCGCGCGCGCCGCAGATCCGATGGCAGCTGACCTTCGGCCCGGCGGAACGCGCGGGTGAAGGCATCGGTGGAGCCGTATCCGAAGCGGCGCGCCACCACGGCCACCCGCTCCCCCGCTTCCAGCGCCTCGCGCGCGCGGCTCAGGCGCCAGCGCCGCAGGTAGCCCATCGGGCCCTCGCCCATCACCTTCTGGAAGCGGTCCATGTAGCCCGAGCGCGACATCCCCGCCAGCGCGGCGAGATCCTCGGCCGACCAGGCCTTGTCGGGGCTGCCGTGCATGGCCACAAGCGTGCGCGCCAGGCGCGGGTCCGCCAGCCCGGCCATCAGCCCGAACTCCGCCAGCCCCTGCTGCAACGCGTTGCGCAGGAAATGCACCAGCAGGACTTCCACGTAGCCCGCAAGCAGCAGCGGCGCCCCGCAGCGCGGCGCCGAAAGCTCCTGCTCCAGGAGCAGAATCATCGGGTGCAGGCTGCTGTCGGGGCCGACGCGCATGGAGAAGCCGCCGTTGGCCCCCCGGAAGAGATCCGACTTGAAGCCCCAGGACAGCGTGGCGCAGGCCACCGGCGCCCCGAGGCCCGCCGAGGGCTCCGGGCTGACCAGCAGGAAATCCTTCCCATCCTGCTGACGATGAATGAAGAAATTGTGCTCCAGCGCCACGGTGGCGGCAACGTCGGATACCTTGAGCCCAGTCAGAAACGTGGTCAGGCGATCAAGTCTCATGCTGGACCCTCTGTCGGATATTTTGGACATCCCTAGATTGCACATCCGCTAACTTGCCTGTCAACGTTGACGGGGACATCGGAACGCCGGGGGGGCTTCCGCCAGGAAATCAAGGGATGACGGCCTTGCGCCGGAAAGAGATCCTGCTCGGAATTACCCCATGACCCAGGCGGTTCACGCGGCACGGCCCTTCAAGCGGGGCGGGCCGGCTCCCCACGCGGCAAGTTGAAACGACGAGGGGACATACAGGCACATCTTTCACCGGGGAAACGGCCGTTCAAACCCAGCGGAACAGCTGGGGAGACAGGGCCGGCGTGACAGCACTCACTCTGTAAAACCACACGCATATCAGCGCCTTGCCGCCGGAGTTGCCCGGCGCCTGCGCTCATCTCCCCCGGTTCAGGCGCGGAAACGAGGCTCACGGAGTTTCACACGGTTCCCGCCACTGCCCGTTCATGTAGGGGGATGCATGAACGGGCGCCAATCGGGAACGGGCCGGCGTCAGGCGCTGGCCCGTTTCTTTTCGGCGGCCACTTTCTCGGCCAGGTCGCGGGCGATGGCGAAGGCGCCCTTGATCCTGTCGGCCTCCGTCTTCCAATCGCGCCGCACCACGATCTTGTTGTCCTTCACCTTGGCCAGCCCGCGCTGATCGGTGATGAATTCCACGAGCCCCTGCGGCGAGGCGAACTTGTCGTTGTGGAACTGGATCGTGGCGCCTTTCGGCCCGGCGTCCAGCTTGGAAATCCCGGCGCGTTTGCACATGGCCTTGATGCGAACGACGAGCAGCAAGGTATTGACCTCCTTGGGCAATTTACCGAATCGGTCGATCAGTTCGGCGGCGAAGCCCTCCAGTTCCACCTTGGTGGTGAGGCCCGACAGCCGGCGGTAGAGGCCGAGGCGCACATCGAGATCGGGCACGTAGCTTTCCGGGATCAGCACCGGCACGCCGAGGTTGATCTGCGGCGCCCATTGATCGTCGGCCTCGGTGAGCCCTTCCATCTCGCCGGAGCGGATCTTGGCCACCGCCTCTTCGAGCATGGATTGATACAGCTCGTAGCCCACGTCGCGCATCTGGCCCGACTGCTCCTCGCCCAGCAGGTTGCCCGCGCCGCGAATGTCCAGATCCTGGCTCGCCAGCGTGAAACCGGCGCCCAGGCTGTCGAGGCTGCCGAGCACCCGCAAACGCTTTTCCGCGTTCGGAGTCAAGGGCTTGCGCGGCTTTGTCGTGAGATAGGCATAGGCGCGCGTCTTGGAGCGGCCCACCCGGCCCCGGATCTGGTAGAGTTGCGCGAGCCCGAACATGTCGGCGCGGTGCACGATCATCGTGTTGGCCGTCGGGATGTCGAGCCCGCTCTCCACGATGGTGGTGGCGAGAAGCACGTCGTATTTGCCATCGTAGAAGGCGTTCATCCGCTCGTCCAGTTCACCGGCGGCCATCTGCCCGTGGGCGGTGATGAAGCTGACCTCCGGCACCTGATCGCGCAGGAACTCTTCGATTTCAGGCAGATCCTTGATGCGCGGCACCACGAAGAAGCTCTGCCCGCCCCGGTAATGCTCGCGCAGCAGCGCCTCGCGCAGGGTCACGGCATCGAATTCGCTCACGTAGGTGCGGATGGCGAGGCGATCCACCGGCGGGGTGCCGATGATCGAAAGGTCGCGCACCCCGGAGAGCGACATCTGAAGCGTGCGCGGGATGGGCGTGGCGGTGAGCGTGAGCACATGCACGTCCGACCGCATGGCCTTCAGACGCTCCTTGTGGGCCACCCCGAAATGCTGCTCCTCGTCGATCACCAGCATGCCGAGGTTCTTGAAACGGATCGTCTTGGCCAGCAGCGCATGGGTGCCGATCACGATATCCACGGTGCCGCGGGCCAGCCCCTCGCGGGTATCCGCCGCCTCCTTCGCCGTAACGAAGCGCGACAACTGCCTGACTTCCAACGGAAAACCCCGGAAGCGCTCGGCAAAGCTCTTGTAGTGCTGGCGAGCCAGAAGCGTGGTCGGCGCGATCACGGCGACCTGCACCCCGGACATGGCGGCGATAAAGGCCGCGCGCATGGCCACTTCCGTCTTGCCGAAGCCCACGTCGCCGCAGACGAGCCTGTCCATCGGGCGCCCGCGCGCCAGGTCGTCCAGCACGTCTCCGATGGCGGCGAGCTGGTCGTCCGTCTCCTGGTAGGGGAAGCGCGCGCAGAAGGCATCCCACATGCCCTCTGGCGGCTCCATGATCTGGGCGTGGCGCAATTCGCGCTCCGCCGCGATCCGGATCAGCCGGTCCGCCATCTCGCGGATGCGCTCTTTCAGCTTGGCCTTCTTGGCCTGCCACGCGCCCCCGCCGAGCTTGTCCAGCAGGCCTTCCTCGTGTCCGTAGCGGCTGAGAAGCTCAATGTTTTCAACGGGCAGGAACAGCCGATCCCCGCCGGCGTATTCCAGCGCGAGGCATTCATGGGCCGCGCCCGCCGCGGTGACGACCTCCAGCCCCCTGTATCGCCCGATGCCGTGATCCACATGCACGATCAGATCACCGGGTGTCAGGCTCTGGGTTTCCGTCAGGAAGTTCTCGGCCCGCCGCTTGCGCTTGGGCGCGCGGATCAGGCGATCGCCCAGCACGTCCTGTTCGCTGATGACGCAGAGCCCCTCGGCCTCGAACCCATGTTCCAGCGCCCAGACGGCGAGGAAGATGCCGCCCTTGCCATCGGGCACGTCGTTGAAATCCACGATCGGGCGGGTATCGGCGAGGCCTTCGTCCTGCATCAGCCCCTGAAGCCGCTCCCGCGCACCTTCCGAGTAACTGGCCACGATCACCTGCGCCGCCTTGCGCTTTTCTTCAATATGCGCGGCCAAAGCCCCGAAAAGGCTCACGTTTTCCAGCTGGCGCTCCGGCGAGAAATTGCGCCCGATCCGCCCGCCCATGTCCAGCACGCCGGCGCCCGTGCTCTGGGGCAGCTGCACCAGCTGCAGCACCCGGCGCCCCTGCGTGGCGGCCTGCCAGGCGTCGTCGTCGAGATAGAGCTGCTCGGGCGGGCACGGCTTGTAGACCGTATCCATCCGGTTCTTCTGCCGCATCGCGATCTGGCGGCTTTCGTATTGGTCGGCGATGCCTTCCCAGCGGCTCAGGCGCGCCGCGGCAAGCTGCTCGTCCAGCAGGACGCTGGCGCCGGGCAGGTAGTCGAACAGGGTTTCGAGCCGCTCGTGGAAGAAGGGCAGCCAATGTTCCGCCCCCTGGTGCTTGCGGCCCGCGCTCACCGCCTCGTAGAGCGGATCGTCGGTGCCGGCGGCGCCGAAGGTGATGCGGTAGTTCTGCCGGAAGCGGGTGATCGCCGCCTCATCGAGGATCACCTCCGAGACCGGCGCCAGCTCCACGCGCGACAGTTTTTCGGTCGTCTTCTGGGTAGCCGGATCGAAGCGGCGCGCGCCGTCCAGCACGTCGCCGAAGAAATCGAGCCGCACCGGCCCGCTTTCGCCCGGCGGGAAGATGTCGATGATGCCGCCGCGCACGGCGTAGTCGCCCGGCTCCATCACCGTGGGCGTCTGGGTGAAGCCCATCCGCACGAGGAAGCCGCGCAGGTCCGCCTCGTTGATGCGCTGGCCCACCTCCGCCACGAAGGCCGCATTCGCAAGCACGCTGCGCGCCGGCAGGCGCTGGGTGGCGGCGTTGAGCGTCGTCAGCAGCACGAAGCGCGCCGGCGCCCCATGCACCAGCGCGGCCAGAGTGGCCATGCGCGCCGCGGAGACGTCGGCGTTGGGCGACACCCTGTCATAGGGCAGGCAATCCCAGGCCGGGAACACCAGCACCGGCATGTCGGGGGCGAAGAAGCGCAGCGCATCGCGCATCGCGTTCAGGCGCCGGTCGTCGCGGGCCACGTGGACGACGGGCGCGCCGGAGCTTTCCAGCTCCCGCAGGAGCAGGCGAGCGTCGTAGCCTTCCGGCGCGCCGCTCAAGGTCAGATGCTGGGTATTCGTCATGGCCGCCGAGGTAACCATGGCGCGGGGAAAGTCAACCGGGAAGACCGATCATCAGGTTCTGGTACATGCCCCAGATCGAGGTGATGAAGATCGAGATCATGCCGATGATCTGGGTGTAGAGCCGGTGCCGCCGCAGCCGCCTGCGCAGGGCCTCGCCCTCCAGCTCGCCCGCCATGATCGCATCCGCGGTGAACACCGAAAGCAGCGCCACGCCGCTCATCGGGAAAGCCAGCAGGAACACCGCCTGGCTGAACTCCACGCCGTAGAAGAAGCCGGTGATCGCCAGCGTGGTGAGCAGGAAGAAGGTGAATCCTAGCACCCAGAGCCCGGCGCTGTGCACGATGTAGTGGATCCGCCGCACGTTGACGCCCACGATCAGGCTCAGGTCCGCCTCGGCCTGCGCATCCTTCTCCGCGCGCGTCACCAGGTCGTAGGGCACGCCGATCACGAAGTGGCTGGCGCTGGACCACATGACCCCGAGCGCGATCCAGTACCACAGGTTCGAAAAGGAGCGCATGTCGATCATCTCGAAGACGAGAGAGTACCAGTCCACGAAGCCCGTTCCTTTTTTTGGTAATTTTGCTTCAAACCGAATGCGGCTG
The DNA here is from genome assembly GCF_900172235.1 of Pseudoruegeria aquimaris. GTDB lineage: Bacteria > Pseudomonadota > Alphaproteobacteria > Rhodobacterales > Rhodobacteraceae > Pseudoruegeria > Pseudoruegeria aquimaris. Next base: position 51,858 of record NZ_FWFQ01000003.1, read on the forward strand.
GCTTTGCAATAGCGCGCGGCTGCGGCTTTTCCTACCCTTGAGAGCGGAATAAATCCGTGTCACGCAAAAAGGAAACACCTCGAAGGAAGCCACATCATGCGCCCGACCCTTGCCCCCTTCCCGGCCACCCGCCTGCGCCGCACCCGCGCCAGCGCACCCCTGCGGGACCTGGTGCAGGAAAACACCCTCTCGGTGAAGGATCTGATCTGGCCGGTCTTCGTGGTGGAAGGCCAGGCCACGCGCCAGCCGGTGGCCTCGCTGCCGGGAGTCGAACGCCTGTCGATCGATCTGCTGGTGGATGCCGCCGCCGAGGCCGCCGCGCTCGGCATCCCGGCGATCTGCCTCTTTCCCTACACAGATCCGGCGCTGAAGACGCAGGCCTGCGAAGAGGCCTGGAACCCCGACAACCTCTCCAACCGCGCGATCCGCGCGATCAAGGCCTCCGTGCCCGACATCGCGGTGATGACGGACATCGCGCTCGATCCCTACAACATCAACGGCCATGACGGCATCGTCGAAGACGGCGTGATCCTGAACGACGAAACCGTCGAGGCGCTGGTGAAGATGGCGCTCGCCCAGGCCGAGGCCGGCGCCGACATCCTCGGCCCCTCCGACATGATGGACGGCCGCATCGGCGCCATGCGCGGCGCGCTGGAGGCCGCCGGCCACAAGGATGTCGCCATCCTCTCCTATGCCGCCAAATACGCCTCCTGCTTCTACGGCCCCTTCCGCGATGCCGTGGGCGCATCGGGCGCCCTGAAGGGCGACAAGAAGACCTACCAGATGAACCCGGCCAACAGCGATGAAGCCCTGCGCCTCGTGGAGCGCGATCTCTCCGAGGGCGCCGACATGGTCATGGTCAAGCCCGGCCTGCCCTATCTCGACGTCTGCCGCCGCGTGAAACAGGCCTTCGGCGCTCCCACCTTCGCCTACCAGGTCTCCGGGGAATACGCGATGATCGAAGCCGCAGCGGCCCGGGGCTGGATCGACGGCGAAGCGGCGATGATGGAGAGCCTGCTGGCCTTCAAACGCGCCGGCTGCGACGGCGTGCTCACCTATTTCGCCCCGCGCGTCGCCCGCCGCCTGCGCGCCGGCTGAGGCCCTGACCGGGCGGCAAGCTTCCGCAAATGGGCGCCACGGGCGCTTTGGGCCCGTGACACCCCTTGAAAACTCACCTATATTTCGCGCCAAGCCGGCTCGCAGAATCCGGCGCACGTCAGGCAACGAGAACAAAAGGGCAGACCCATGAACAGATTTTCCCGTCGCGGCTTCCTCGCCGGAGCCGGAGCCGCCGTGGCCATGACTTCGGCCTGCGGCAACGGTGTGGGCAGCACCGGCGCCATGGCGCTGGACGCACGCGTCAACGCGACGATGAACTACCTCTTCTCCACCTACCCCGACACCCAGGATCTCGCCGCCAAGGCCTCCGGCATCCTGGTGATGCCGCTGATGACGGAAGCCGGGCTCTGGGTCGGCGGCGCCTACGGACAGGGCGCGCTTCAGATCGACGGCGTGACGGTGGACTACTACTCGGCCACGCAGGCCTCCGTGGGCTTCCAGGTCGGCGCGCAGCAATACGCCCACGCGCTCTTCTTCATGACCGACGACGCCCTGAGCGATTTCCGCCGCTCCCCGGGCTGGGCCGCCGGCGCGGACGTGCAATATGCCGCGATCGACCAGGGCGGCAACATGAAGATCGACACCACCACGACGCGCAAACCCGTCATCGCGCTCGTCTTCGGCCAGGCCGGTCTCATCGCGGGCGCCTCCATCAAGGGCACCAAATACACCCGCATCATCCCCTGATCCCGCACCGAAGGCGCGCAGGCGATCCCGTGCGCCTTCCTCTCGCCCGAAATACCTCGGGGGAGCCGCGCCCTTGGGCGCGGCGGGGGCAGAGCCCCCTCCCCGCTACCCGAGCGCGCGCAGGCGCTTGAACAGCGAAGAGGTATCCCAGCGCCCGCCGCCCATCTTCTGAACGTCCTTGTAGAACTGGTCCACCAGCGCCGTCACCGGCAGGCTGGCGCCGTTCTCGTCGGCGGTGCTGAGGCAGATCCCGAGATCCTTGCGCATCCAGTCCACCGCGAATCCGTAGTCGAAATGGTCGTCCAGCATGGTTTCGTAGCGGTTGGCCATCTGCCAGCTGCCGGCCGCGCCCTGGCTGATGACTTCCACCACCGCCCGCCCGTCGAGCCCGGCCTTCTCGGCGAAATGCAGCGCCTCGCTCAGGCCCTGCACCAGCCCGGCGATGGCGATCTGGTTGCACATCTTCGTCAGCTGCCCCGCGCCGCAGTCGCCGAGGCGGCGGCAGATCTTGGCGTAGGCCCCGATGACCGGCTCGGCCCGCAGGTAGGCCCCTTCGTCGCCGCCGCACATCACCGAGAGCACCCCGTTCTCGGCTCCCGCCTGCCCGCCGGAGATCGGCGCGTCCACGAAGCTGATCTGGTGTTCGTTGGCCTCCGCGTAGAGCTCGCGGGTGACGGCGGCGGAGACGGTGGTGTGATCCACGAAGACGGATCCGGGCGCCATGCCCGCGAAGGCGCCGTTTTCGCCGAGGCAGACGCTGCGCAGATCGTCGTCATTGCCAACGCAGGAAAAGACGAACTCCGCCCCTTCCGCGGCCGCCCGCGGCGTGGTGGCCATCTGGCCGCCGTGCTGCTCCACCCAGGCCTGCGCCTTGGCGGCGGTGCGGTTGTAGACCGTCACCTCATGGCCGGCGGCCTTGAGATGCCCGGCCATCGGATAGCCCATTACGCCAAGGCCCAGAAACGCTGTTTTCGCCATGATCTCTTCCCCATGTTCCTTTGATTGTGTCGCCCACAAATCCGCATTATCACGGGAACCCTAAAGGCAATCGCCGCGCCGTCAACCAAGGGATACACATGGCAACCGTCTTTCGCTGGCTCCTGCGTATCGTCTCGGGGATGATCCTGCTTTCCGTGCTGGGCGTGATCGGAGTCTACTACCTCGCCAGCCGCTCGCTGCTGGACTACGACGCCGCCCACACCGTGCAGGGCATTGACGGGGAAGTGGAAATCGTGCGCGACACCCATTCGGTACCCCATGTCTTTGGCCAGAGCGACGCCGACGTCTTCTTCGGGCTCGGTTTCGCCCACGCGCAGGACAGGCTCTGGCAGATGACGATGCTGCGCCGCACCGCGCAGGGCCGTCTGTCGGAGCTCTTCGGCAGCCGCACCCTGAAGATCGACGAGATGATGCGCCGGCTGGATCTCTACCCGCTGGCGGTGCAGTCGGTCGCGGCGCAGGACGCGCGCACCCTGGCCGCGCTGGAAGCCTATTCCGCCGGGGTGAACGCCTGGCTCGAAACCGTCAACACCGAGGCGCTGGGCCGCGGCGCACCGGAACTCTTCCTCTTCTCCAACGAGATCGCGCCCTGGCAGCCGGCGGATTCCATCGCCCTCGTCAAGCTGATGGCGCTCCAGCTTTCGGGCCAGCTCGAAAGCGAGGTGCTGCGCGCGCGCATCTCCCTCGTGCTGCCGCCGGAGCGCGTGCGCGACATCCTGCCCGACGTGCCCGGCGAGGGCATCGCCAGCCTGCCGGAATATGCCGCGCTCTTCCCCACCGCGCCGCGCTTCGCCGCCTCGACGATGGATTATTCTCCGCTCAACCCGGTGCAACCGCGCGGCTTTGCCGGGGCCTCCAACGCATGGGCCGCCGCGCCGAGCCGCTCGGCCTCGGGCGGCGCCCTGCTGGCCAACGATCCCCACTTGGGCTTCTCCGCGCCTTCGATCTGGTATCTCGCCCGGATGGAGCTTTCCACCGGCGGCGTGATCGGCGGCACGATCCCGGGGATCCCGGTGATCCTGTCGGGCCGCAGCGCCGCGCTCGGCTGGGGCATCACGACGGCCTACGTGGACGACCAGGACATCTTCATCGAACGGCTCAACCCCGAGAACCCCGGCGAATACGAAACGCCCACGGGCTTCAAACCCTTCCGCACGCGCAGCTCCATCATCCAGATCAAGGACGCCGCGCCGAAGACGATCGCACTGCGCTGGACGGAGAACGGCCCCGTGCTCACCGGCGAGCACTTCAACCTCGCCACCGTCACCCCGCCCGGCCACGTCGCCGCGCTGTCCTGGACGGCGCTCTCCCCGCGCGACACCTCCATCGGCGCCGCGCTCGACCTGATGCGCGCCCAGAGCATCGAGGCCGCGATCGAGGCGGGCGAGCGCCACATCGCCCCGGCCCAGAACCTGACGCTGGTGGAGCCGGGCCGCATCGCCATGAAGACTATCGGCGCCGTGCCCCGCCGTGACGTCCGCCACCAGAGCCAGGGGCGCTTCCCCTCGCCCGGCTGGATCGCCACGAACCGCTGGCAGGGCCGCATGCCCTATGCCTCCAACCCGGAATTCCTCGACCCGGAGGGTGGCATCCTCGGCAACACCAACAACAAGACGGTCAACCGCCCCTTCCCCGATCACATCTCCTTCACATGGGGCGACACCCAGCGCATCTACCGCTGGCAGCGCCTGATGCAGAACCGCGAGGTGCACACCCGCGAAAGCTTCATCGAGGCCCAGCTCGACACCGTGAGCTTCACCGCCCGCGCCCTGCTGCCGCTGGTGGCCAAGGATCTGTGGTTCACCGGCGAAGCCGCGCCCGAAGGCACGGTGGAGCAGCGCCGCAAGCAGGCGCTGGACCTGCTGGCGGAGTGGAACGGCGAGATGAACGAACACCTGCCCGAGCCGCTGATCTACGCCGCATGGATGCGCGCGCTCCAGAACCGGCTGATCCGCGATGAGCTGGGCCCGCTGGCCGCCGAATTCCGCCACATCGACCCGGTGTTCATCGAGCGCGTGTTCCGCGACACCGACGGCGCCTCCGCCTGGTGCAACGTGGTGCAGTCCACCCGCGTGGAAAGCTGCACCGACATCGCCCGCATGGCGCTGGACGATGCGCTGATCTGGACGCAGGAGACCTACGGCCCCGCCATCGGCAGCCTGCGCTGGGGCGATGCCCATGAGGCGACCCACGATCACCAGGTGCTTGGCACGGTGCCGGTGCTCTCGGCCTTCGTGAACATCCGCCAGTCCACCTCCGGGGGCGACAACACGCTGCAACGCGGCCTCACCAAGGGCAGCGGGCCGGACCCGTTCCTCAACGTGCATGGCGCCGGGTATCGCGGCGTCTATGATTTCGCCGATCCGGATTCCTCGGTCTTCATCATCTCCACCGGTCAGTCCGGCCACCCGCTTTCGCGCCACTACGACGATCTGGGAGAACTGTGGCGGCGGGGGGAATACATCCCGATGTCGCTGGATCCGGCCCTGGCCCGCGCGGCGGCCGAAGGGGTGACGGTGCTGCGGCCGGCGGAGTGATCTTGGCCTGTCGCGCAAGCGGCAGGCCCGCGCCCGCCCGCCCCACGGCTGGCGCGTATCCGCGCCCTCCCGGGCGAGCGCTTTCCGCTTAATTGTTTAGAGGATCAAAGCGCCATGTAGCGGGCGCGCTGGCGCGCCGTCCAGAAGACCTGCAGCCGGAAACCCTCGTCCTGCTGCTCTTCCTCCGTCACGACCCCCTGCTCGAACAGCCACGCCCGCCGGCGCCCCTGCGCGAAGGGCACGAAGAGCGTTTCCGCCGTGCGCGGATCGGTGAGCTTCTCGGAGACCTCGTCCAGCAGCGCATCGAGCCCGTCGCCGGTGAGCGCGGAGACGGCGAAGACGTTCGCGCGCCGCGCGGCCAGCGTTTCGACCTGCGCGCGCGCCTCCGGCTCCAGCCTGTCGATCTTGTTCCAGGCCTCGAGCTGGGGCGTGGAGTCGTCCACGCCGAGGGCGGCGAGGATCTCTTCCACGTCCTGCGCCTGCTCCTGCGTTTCCTCGTGGGAGATGTCGCGCACGTGGAGGATCAGATCGGCGTCGAGCACCTCCTCCAGCGTGGCGCGGAAGGCGGCCACCAGTTGCGTCGGAAGATCGGAGATGAAGCCCACCGTGTCGGAAAGGATCACCTCGCGGCCCGAGGGAAGCGTCACCGCGCGCATCGTCGGGTCCAGCGTGGCGAAGAGCATGTCCTTCGCCATCACCTCGGCCCCCGTCAGGCGGTTGAAAAGCGTGGATTTCCCGGCGTTGGTATAGCCCACCAGCGCCACGATGGGGAACGGCACCTTCTTGCGCGCGGCGCGGTGCAGATCGCGGGTCTTCACCACTTTCGCAAGCTGGCGGCGAAGCCGCGTGAGCGCCTCGTCGATGGCGCGGCGGTCGGCCTCGATCTGGGTCTCGCCGGGGCCGCCCACGAAGCCCAGCCCGCCGCGTTGCCGCTCCAGGTGGGTCCAGGCGCGCACCAGCCGGGTGCGCTGGTAGGACAGCGCCGCCATCTCGACCTGCAGCACCCCTTCGCGGGTGCGGGCGCGATCCGAGAAGATTTCGAGGATCAGCCCGGTGCGGTCGAGAATCTTGACCTTCCAGACCTTTTCGAGATTGCGCTGCTGCACCGGCGTCACCGGCCCGTCGATCAGAACCAGCTCGATCTCTTCGGCCTTCAGCCGGGCCGCCAGTTCCTCGACCTTGCCGGAGCCGAACAATTGCCCGGGGTGGGCCTTGGGCAGTGGCACGACCTCGCTGCCGACCACCTCGAGATCGGGCAGCGCGCGGGCCAGCGAAACGGCCTCTTCCAGCGCCGGGCCCGGGGCACGGCGCGATTTCTCGGTCTTGATGTCGGGATGCAGGACCCAGGCGCGGGTCGCGCCCCGATCGTGCGCTTCCATGGATCAGTCTTCGCCGTCGTACAGGTTGATCGGCTGGGCCGGCATGATCGTGGAGATCGCGTGTTTGTAGACGAGTTGCGACTGGCCGTCACGGCGCAGCAGCACGCAGAAATTGTCGAACCAGGTGATCACGCCCTGCAGCTTGACACCGTTGATGAGAAAGATGGTTACCGGAACTTTCGTCTTGCGGACGTGATTCAGAAAAGCATCCTGCAAATTCTGTTTATCTGCAGCCATTTAAATACGAGCCTTTTTTCTTGCCTCCAGCCCCTCGCTGGCAGTTCTTTGACCGTGGCCCTGATTATGGTCCGCGTAAAGGGGAGTTTCCAGTGCAAAAATCACCGCAGCCCTGCCCATGGGTCAGCGGCGCCAGAGCGCCGGGTTCAGAAGCGCGATGAAGGCGAGCGTTTCAAGACGCCCCAACACCATCGAGATGATGAGAATGCCCCGCGTCCAATCGTCCAGAAAGGCGAATTTCACCGCGAATTCACCGCCGATGTCGGCCAGCGGCCCGGTGGTCGAAAGCGTGGAGACCGTCAGCACCAGCGAGCTTTCGAAGGAAAGCCCGGTGAGCGCCAGCGCCGACATGATCGCCGCCACCGACAGGGTGAACAGCATGAAGAATACCCAGGAGACATAGGCCCCCTGCCGGCGGATCCTGCGGGCCTGCACCCCGAGGTTGCCCACCGAGGACGGGTGCACGAGGCGATCGAGTTCGCGGCGGCTGTGGATGTAGAGCGCGTAGACGCGCATCAGCTTCACTCCGCCCGCCGTGGTGGCCACGCCGCCGCCCACGAGGCAGAGCCCGATCAGGATGAGCCCCGGCGTCTGAAGCCCCGACCAGGCGGCCGAATCCGCCCAGCTGACGGATTCGAACCCGGTCGTCGTCAGGAAGGACAACACCGTGAACAGGCTGCCCCAGGCCGCCCGCAGCGCCGTCAGCGGCGCGCTCACCGGGCTCTGCTCCAGCGCCCCCGTCCAGTGCCGCAGAAACAGCAGCAGCGGCACCACCGTGATGATGACGAGCGCGAAGCGGAACTCGGGATCGTTCAGGAAGGCGTTGAGCCGGCGCCGGCTCTGATCCGGCGCGAAGGTCAGATGCGAGATGGCGAAGAACATGAAGAAGAACACCAGCACCTCGCCGCCGATCCCCGCCGTGCCGCCGGACAGCCCACCCACCGGGGAAATGCCGCTTGTGGCCAAGGTGCTCATGGCATGGCACAGGGCCACGAAGGCGTTCTCGCCGGAAATGGTCAGCCCGAGCCACAGCAGGACCGTCAGCCCGGTATAGACGGGAAACAGCCGGCCGGCATATTTGATCAGCCGGTCACCCGGCCCCGCCACCTGGATGAAGCTGAACTCTCCCCGCGCCCGCTGCCCGGCCTCCGAGGTGCTCGTCACCTCGAAACCACCGAGACTCAGCGGCGCAAGGATGGCGAAGGCCGCCACCCACATCAGAAAGCCCCCGAGCCAGCCCACCAGCGCGCGCCAGTAGTGCACCGCGCGCGGCAGGCTCCCGGGATCGTCGTAGAGCGTCGCGCCCGTGGTGGTGAGGGCCGAGACCATCTCGAAATAGCCATCGCCGAAATCCGCCCCCGGCACGGCCTCCATGAATGGCACCGCCAGCATGGCCGGCAGGATGGTGAAGGCCGCCACCAGCGCGATCATGTGGCTCAGCGCGGTGGAGGCGGGCGAGTAATCCGCCGTCGCCACCGCGACGAAGAGCGTCAGCAGCAGGAAGATCACCCCGCTCAGCAGGAAGACACGGGCCGTCTCCATGTCGGATTCGATGTAGGCGTGGAGGGCCGGCAGAAGCATCGCCAGCGCGCCCGCCCCCATCAGGATCACGAAAAGCGGAAGAGAGAGGAGCCGTGCCACCATGGCCTAGAAGAAATCGATCGAGACCTGGAGCAGCTGCTCCACCGCAGGCACGTCGGCGGTGAGCGCGAAGATCACGATCACGTCGCCCTCCTCGATCCGCAGGCTGCCGGCCGGGCGCGCCACCTTGCCGCCCTTCTGCACCGCGCCCACGAGCACGCCCTCGGGGAAGTCGATGTCGCGCAGCTGCTGGCCGGCGATGGGCGAGGTGGAGAGCACCTGCGCCTCGATGATCTCGGCCTCGGCATCGCCGATGGAATAGACGTCGCGCACCCGCCCGTGGCGGATATGGCGCAGGATGGAGGAGACCGTGGTGGAGCGCGGGTTGATGTAGGCGTCGATGTCCAGCGGATCCATGAGCGGCACCATCGTGGGATCGTTCACGAGGCAGATCGCCATCGGGCACCCCATGCTCTTGGCGCGCACGGCGGCCAGGATGTTGGTCTTGTCGTCGTCGGTCAGCGCCAGAACGGCGTCGGCACGGGCGATGTTGGCCTCGATCAGCAGATCGGCGTTCAGCCCGTCGCCGTTGAGCACGATGGTGCGCTCCAGGTTGTCCGCGGCCACCTCGGCGCGCTTGCGGTCGCGCTCGATCACCTTGGCGCGCACGCGCTGGGTGCGTTCCTCCAGCGCCTGGGCCACGGTGAGCCCCACGTTGCCGCCGCCGATGATGACCACCCTGTCCTGTTTCTTGCTGGCCTTGCCGAAGACTTCCAGCGTGCGCGGAACGTCCTCGGTGTTGGTGAAGACGTAGACCTGATCGCCGATGAAGAGCTGATCGTTGGATTCCGGGGCGAAGAGCACGCCCTCGCGGCGCACGCCCACCACGATGGCCGACAGCGTGGAGAAGAGATCGGTGAGCTGGCGCAGCGGCGTGTTCACCACCGGGCAGTCGTCATCGAGGCTCAGGCCCAGAAGCTGCGTCTTGCCGTTGAGAAAACTCTCGGTGTCGAAGGCCGCCGGCGCGGCGAGGCGCTGGAGCGCGGCCTCGGCCACCTCCTTCTCGGGGCTGATCACCACGTCGATCGGCACGTGATCGCGGCGGTAGAGATCGGAGTAGATCGCTTCAAGGTAGCTCTTGGAGCGCAGCCGCGCGATCTTCTGCGGAATCGCGAAGACCGAATGGGCCATCTGGCAGGTCACCATGTTGACCTCGTCGGAATGGGTCGCCGCGATGATCATGTCGGCATCCCGCGCGCCGGCCTTCTCCAGCACGTCCGGGTAGGAGGCGAAGCCCGCGATCCCCTGCACGTCCAGCGTGTCGGTGGCCCGGTTCACCAGATCGGGGTTGTTGTCCACCACCGTCACGTCGTTGCGCTCGCCCGACAGGTGGCGCGCGATCTGCCAGCCGACTTGCCCGGCCCCGCAAATGATCACTTTCATGGGAAAACCTTCATGGCCCTGGCTCTTGGTCTTGCCGGGCAGCGGGGCCCGGCCATGCCGCCCAATCCTTCGCAGAAGCGGGCGGCGGGGTCAATCATGCCTCTTCGGCGGGCTCGTCCACGTGTTCGGCGACCCGCGCGCCGGACTTGTTGGAGGTCACCACCCCCAGCGACTTCAGCTTGCGGTGCAGCGCGGAGCGCTCCATACCCACGAAGGTCGCCGTTCGGGAGATGTTGCCCCCGAAACGGTTGATCTGCGTCATAAGGTATTCGCGCTCGAAGAGTTCGCGCGCCTCGCGCAGCGGCAGCGTCGCCAGCCCGCCCGAAAGCACCACGCGCCCCTCTTCCTGCGGCACCGCTTCCTGGGTAGGCAGTTCGCGCACGTCGATCTCCTCGGCGTCGGAGCCCAGGATCAGCACCCGCTCGATGACGTTGCGCAGCTGGCGCACGTTGCCCGGCCACGTCATCGTCTGCAGAAGCGCCTCGGCCTCTTCCGAAAGCCGCCGCAGCGGCAGGCCCTGCGTCTTGTGGAAGGTGGCGATGAAATGTTCAACCAGCAGCGGCACGTCCTCGCGGCGATCCTCCAGCGACGGCACCGCGATCGGCACCACGTTCAGGCGGTGATACAGCTCGCGGCGGAAACGGCCCAGCTCGATCTCTTCCTCCAGATCGCGCGTGGTGGAGGAGATCACCCGCACGTCCACGTCGATCGGCGTGCTGCCCCCGACGCGCTGGAAGCGCTGCTCCACCAGAACCCGCAGGATCTTGGACTGGGTGCCCAGCGGCATGTCGGCCACTTCGTCGAAGAAGATGATGCCGCCGTTGGCCTGCTCCAGAAGGCCCGGCTCGATGCCCCGTTCCGCGCTTTCGCGGCCGAAGAGCACCTCTTCCATCCGCTCCGGCTCGATCGTGGCGCTGCTGACCGTCACGAAGGGCGCATCGGCGCGGTTGGAATTGGCGTGGATGTAGCGCGCGGCCACTTCCTTGCCGCTGCCGGCGGGGCCGGTGAGCATCACCCGGCCGTTGGATTTCGTCACCTTGTCGAGGCTGCTCTTCAGGGCGCGGAAGGCCGCCGACACGCCGATCATCTCGGAAACCGTGCCGTCCTGCCGTTTGAGCGCCTGGTTCTCCTGGCGCAGCCGCGCCGTTTCCATCGCCCGCCCGATCACGACCATCAGCTGATCGATGTTGAAGGGCTTCTCGATGAAGTCATAGGCCCCCTGCTTGATCGCGGCGACGGCGATCTCGATGTTGCCGTGGCCGGAGATGATCACGATCGGGATCTCGGGGTTCTCCCGCTTGACCTTCTTCAGGATGTCGATCCCGTCCATGTGGCTGTCCTTCAGCCAGATGTCGAGGATCATCATCGACGGCAATTCCGCCTCCAGCTGGGCCATGCATTCCTCGGCGTTGGCCGCAAGCCGCGTCGTGTAGCCGTCGTCCTTGAGGATATCGGAGATCAGCTCCCGAATATCCCGTTCGTCATCGACAATCAGAATGTCACCCATTGCTCACCTCATACATGCTCACATCTTTTTCCTTGTGCGTCGTCTCAAACGGCCCCGGCAGGAAGATCACCGCGCAGGCGCCCCGGTGCGTGCAGCCCTCGAAGGGCTCGGCGTCCTGCAGTTTCAGGCTGCCGCCGTGTTCCTCGATGATCTTCTTGACGATGGGCAGCCCGAGGCCCGTGCCCTTGTCGCGCGTGGTGACATAGGGCTCGAAGAGCTTGGCGCGGTCCGCCGGCAGGCCGATGCCGTTGTCCGCGATCTCGATGATCAGACCGTCCTGCGCGATGCGGGCGCAGACGCGCACCGCGCCGCGATAGGCGGGATCATCGTGTTTTTCCTTATAGGTTTCCGTGGCTTCCGCCGCGTTCTTGATGAGGTTCGTCAGCGCCTGGGAGATCATCGTGCCATCCACCTGCATCCAGATCGGATGGTCCGGCGCCTCCAGCGTCACCCGCACCCCGTCCACCGCCTCGTTCTGCAGCAGCACCGCCCCTTTCACCAGCGCTCCCACGTCGGTGAGCTTGCGCTCGGGCTCGGGCATCCGCGCGAACTTGCTGAACTCGTCCACGATGCGGCGCAGATCGTTGGTCTGGCGCACGATGACCTCCGTCATCTGCTCCAGCGCCTCGGCCTCGTCGCCCACCTTGGGGGCGAACTTGCGCCGGATCCGCTCGGCCGAAAGCTGGATCGGGGTGAGCGGGTTCTTGATCTCGTGGGCGATGCGCCGGGCCACGTCGCCCCAGGCCGCCATCCGCTGCGCCGTCACCAGATCGGTCACGTCGTCGAAGGTCACCACGTAGCCCTCCAGCCGCCCCTCCTCGTTGCGCCGGGTGGCGAAACGCACCAGGAGGTTCTCCTGCTTGCCGTCGCGCAGGATCTTGATCTCCTCCTGCGCCACTTCCCGCCCCTCCTCGCGCAAGGTTGCGAAGAGTGCGCCGAACTCGGGCACCAGGAGCGTGATGTCCTGCGGCGTGTCGCCTTCCTCGGTGAGCCCCAGCAGCCGCATGGCCGAGCGGTTCACCAGCGTGACCTTGCCCTCGGCATCCAGCCCCACCACGCCGGCCGTCACCGATGACAGCACCGAGTCGAACAGCCGCCGCCGGCGCTCGATCTGGCGGTTGGTCTCCAGCAGGTTCTCGCGCTGAAGCTTGAGCTGCCGCGTCATCTGGTTGAAGTAGCGCCCCAGCATGGCGATCTCGTCATCGCCCTTTTCCTCCACCACGCGCAGGTCCAGATCCCCGGCCCCGACCCGTTGCGCCGCGCCCGCAAGCCGCCCCACCGGGCGCGACAGGCGCTCGGCGAACCAGAGCCCGAGCCAGACGGCGGCCAGGATCAGAATCATCGCGAAGCCCAGGTAGAGCAGGCCGAAATCGAACAGGATGCGCCCGCGCTCGGCCTCCTGCTGCTGGTAGAGCAGCACCGTTTCCTTGGTTTCATCCAGCAGGCTCAGGATGTCGCCGTCCACGTCGCGGGAGACGTAGAGATAGCGGTCGAGGAAGCCGCCAAGCCGCATCAGAACGCGAAATTCGTTGTTGTCCCAATCCCTTATGACGACAATCTCACCCTGCGCGGCGCGAGCGATCTCTTCCGGGGTCGGGGGATCGTAATTGAAGAGATAGGAGCGCTCACCACGCGCGCGCAACTCGGCGGTGCCGTCGATCAGATAGGCCTCGCGCAGCCCGCGCTGCACCAGAGCCTGCCCCTGCGACAGCAGCTCGCGCAGTTCGCCGTCGGTGACGCCCGGATCCGCCAACCGCGCCGCGGTGATGTAGGCCGCCAGCGAGCGCGCATCCGCGATCAGGTCCTCGCGGTGTTCGTTCTCGTAGGCCTGGGCGGCGGCGAGTGAATTGCCCACCACGTTGCGCACCCGGTCGGAGAACCAGCCCTCCAGCCCCACGTTCACCGTGAGAACGGCGAACACCGCCACCAGAACCGTGGGAATGAGCGCCAGAAGCCCGAAGACGCCGGTGAGCCGCAGGTGCAGCCGGGAGCCGGCGGATTTCGCCCGCCGGGCCGCGATCATCTGCGCCACGCGCTGGATCACCAGCGCGGCCACGAGCAGGATGTAGACGAGATCCGTCAGCAGGATCAGGCGCAGGGCATTGGAAGATCCGCCCTGCCCCATGGGGCCGAGGATCAGGATCGTGGCCAGCGCGAGCACGGGGCCGAGCGCCACCAGGGCGAAGGTCGAAACCGTCTGAACGCGGCGTTGCAGCCGCAAACGGTTCAGCCTTTCGATAGCCGATTTTTGCCCGAGGCGAGCCACGCGCCCTCATATCTGTTGCGCCGCGAATGCGGCAAACCGCCATATGTCGTGGCTCTTCCCGGCGATTGACGCCTTTGGGCCACGCTTCTGTTGCGGTTTTACATCAACTTGCGGCGGCGTGTCACGTGAATATCAAGGTCGGTGATCTTCTTTCTGAGCGTATTGCGGTTGATGCCCAGCAAATCCGCGCATTTGGCCTGGTTTCCGCCGGTGGCATCCAGCGCGATCTCGATCAGCGGCAGTTCCACTTCGCGCAGCACGCGCTGGTAGAGCCCCGGCGGCGGCAGCACGCCGCCATGCAGGTCGAAATACCGCCGCAGGTGCTTGGCGACCGAGGCCGAGAGCTTGTCGCCCTCCGCGTTGCCCGAAAGCGGCTCCATCGCCGGCTGGTTGCCGAGGATCATCTGCACCTCGGGCTTGGTGATCTCCTCCTCGGGGCTCGTCACCACGAGGCGGCGCACGGCGTTTTCGAGCTGGCGCACGTTGCCGGGCCAGCTGTAGGCGCGGATCAGCTCCATCGCATCGGCCGCGAACTTGCGCACCGGGGCGCCGTCACGCTCCATCTTGGCCAGGAAATGCTCCGCCAGCAGCGGGATGTCGTCCACCCGTTCGCGCAGCGACGGCACGTTGATGGTGACGCCTGAGAGCCGGTAGAAGAGATCCTGCCGGAACGCGCCGCTTTCCATCTTCGCCGTCAGATCGGCCTGGCTCGTGGCCATGATCCGAGGCGCGTTGTCGGTGAAACTGTCGAGCATGCGCACGATGCGCGCCTGCGCCTCTTCGTCCAGATCCCCCACTTCGTCGAACAGGATCGAGCCGCCGCGGGCCCGCGACAGCACCGTCGCTGGGCCGTCCATGCCCGAAAGCTCCGCCGCCCCGGCCACCACGAAAGGCAGCGTGCGGCGATCGGAAAAATCGTGAATTGCCTTTGCGATCAGGGATTTGCCGGTGCCGCTTTCCCCGGTGATCATCACCGGAAGATCGGTGTTCATCACCCGCGCCACCAGCCTGTAGAGCGCCTGCATCTGGGTGGTGCGCCCCACCAGCGGCAGATCGTCTGAGGGGCCGTCATCGGCCTGGCGCGGGGTGGGCGCCCGGCGCTTCACCTCCAGCGCCCGGCCGGCCCGTTTCATCAGGTCGGGCAGGTCGAAGGGCTTGGGCAGGTAATCGTAGGCCTCCGCCTCGGCCGCCTGGATCGCCGTCATGATCGTGTTCTGCGCCGAGATCACGATCACCGGCAGGCCGGGGCGTTCCTCGGCGATCTTGGGCAGCATCTCCAGCCCGTTCCCGTCCGGCATCATCACGTCCGAGATCACGAGGTCGCCCTTGCCCTCCTCCACCCAGCGCATCAGCGTGGTGAGCGAGGAGGTGGCATGGACCTTGCAGCCCGCGCGGGTCAGGGCCTGGGTGAGAACGGTGCGAATTGTGCGGTCGTCATCGGCGACGAGAACGGTGCCATCCATCAGGGCTGCTCCATACTTTCTTTGGGGGCGACGGGAAGGGAGACGCGGAAGACGGTGCGCCCGGGCACCGAATCCACCGCGATCCAGCCGTCGTGTTCGGAAATGATCTTGCTCACCAGCGCGAGGCCCAGCCCGGTGCCGTTCTCGCGGCCAGAGACGAAGGGTTCGAAGATGTCGGCGGCGATCTCCGGCGGCAGGCCGGGGCCGTCGTCGATCACCTCGATCTGGATCGGCACCCGCGCGGCCCCGCCCGGGCGGCGCAGACGCAGGCTGGTATCGTAGAAGGTGCGAATGGTGATCGTGCCGGATTTCCCCTCCCGTTCAGCGGCTTGCGCGGCGTTCTTGAACAGGTTCAGGAAGATCTGCGTCAACTGGTCGGGATCGGCCCAGGTGGGCGGCAGCGACGGATCGTAGTCCTCCACGAAGCGCATGTGCGCGGCGAAACCGACCATCGCGGATTTGCGCGCGCGGTCGAGCACGTCGTGGATGTTGACGGGCTTGCGATCCGGCGGGCGCACGTTGCCGAACTGCTCGACCTGCTCCAGCAGCTTCAGGATGCGGCGGGTCTCGGCCACGATCAGATCGGTCATCTCCTGATCTTCCGGCGAAAGGTTCATGCTCAGAAGCTGCGCCGCACCGGTGATGCCGGCGAGCGGGTTCTTGATCTCGTGGGCCAGCATCTCGGCCATGCCGATGGCGCTCTTCGCCGAGGTATGCACGGAGTGCGAACGGCCCAGCCGCCCGGCAAGCTCGCGTGGAGAGATCAGCATCAGAACGTCATCGTCGCTCTCCCCGAGAGGGGCGATCTGGATGTTGCACTGCATGGGCTTGCGCTCGCCGCTGCCCACGTCCACGTCGTTGATCAGCAGGCCGGACTGATCGCGCCGCACCCGGGCGAAGGCCTCTTCCAGCGGCGCATCGATCATCACCTTGTCCCAGACCGGCGTGCCGATCAGGCTGCGCCCGGAAAGGTTCAGGAACCCTTCCGCCGCCGGGTTCACGGCGGTGATCCTGTCCTCGCCGTCGAGGATGAGGCCGGGAACCGGCAGGGAAGCCCAAAGTTCGACGCCTGCGAATTTCATGCTGCAACGGCCCCCTGCCCGCTCAAGGCCTCCGGAAGAAGCGCCAGCACCTGCGCCGGCCGGCGCTCCGTCAGCACCGCCTTGCGCAGCGCCGGCGGGGTGGCGGCGGCATCCATGTACCAGCCGAGATGCTTGCGTGCGACGCGGTTGCCCAGTTCGGGCCCGTAGAATGCGATCATGCTGTCGTAGTGTTCCTGAACCAATGAAATCAAAGCCTTGCCCACCGGCACCTCGGGCGCGGGTGTGCCGTAGAGTGCCGCGGCCACCTCCGCCAGCAACCAGGGGCGGCCCTGCGCGCCGCGCCCAATCATCACCCCGTCGGCTCCGGAGAGGCGCAGCGCCTCCCGCGCGGCCTGCGGGCTAGTGATGTCGCCGTTGGCGATGACCGGGATCTCCACCGCCTCCTTGACGGCGCGGATGGCGGCCCAGTCGGCGCGGCCCTTGTAGAACTGGCAGCGTGTGCGGCCGTGGATGGTGATCATGGAGATGCCCGCAGCCTCGGCGCGGCGGGCCAGCTCGGGGGCGTTCAGCAGGCTGTCGTCCCAGCCCAGGCGCGTCTTCAGGGTGACGGGGATCGACACCGCCCCCACCACCGCCTCGATCAGGGTGAGCGCGTGGTCGAGATCCTTCATCAGCGCGGAGCCGGAGTAGCCGTTCGTCACCTTCTTGGCCGGGCAGCCCATGTTGATGTCGATCAGCGCGGCGCCGTTGGCCTCAACCATGTGCGCAGCCTCCGCCATCCAGTAGGCGTCGCGCCCGGCGATCTGCACCGAGGTGTTGGCGGCCTCGAACCCCAGTTCGGCGCGTTCGCGCACACCGGGCTTGGCCTGCACCATCTCCTGGCTGGCCACCATCTCGCTCACGACGAGCCCCGCCCCGAACCGCGAGACGAGGTCATGGAACGGCAGATCCGTGATTCCGGCCAGCGGCGCGAGGAAAACCGGCGGTGTAAGCGTCTTTTCTGCCAGACGGATGGTCAATTGCCTAATCCTTGTGCAACAATCTCTAGGTATCCAGTGCTTGTAGAAAAGGCAAATGCCCGGCAAGTGGAAACTCCGCAAAAACAGGCTTTGCACAATTTTTAATCGCCATACCCCATGGGAGCGCCGCGCCATTGTCACGGCGCGGGCGGAAATCTAAACAGGTCAAAAGCGTTCGGGGAGCACATGACGACAACAGCCATCATCGTTGCAGCGGGGCGCGGGCGCCGAATGGGCGGCGGGATTCCCAAGCAATTCATGGATCTGGCGGGCCAGCCGGTGATCGCGCGCACGCTGCGCCGCTTCATCGACCACCCCGAGGTGGATCACGTCCTGGTGGTGCTGAACCCGGAGGACACCGCGCTCTTCGAGGGCTGCACACAATCCATGCAGGGGCCGCCCGTGCCCTGGGTCGCCGGCGGCGACAGCCGCGATGCCTCGGTGCGCGCCGGCCTTGCGGCGGTGCCGGCGGGCACCCGCCGCGTGCTGATCCACGATGCGGCCCGCCCGCTTGTGAGCGCGGCCCTGATCTCCCGCGTGCTCGCGGCACTGGAGGCCACGCCGGGCGCCGCCCCGGCGCTGGCGGTGACGGATGCGCTCTGGCGCGGCACGGATGGCCGGGTGCTGACCGCCGCTTCCCGCGAGGGCCTGTTCCGGGCACAGACGCCGCAGGGCTTCCGGCTCGACGCCATCCGCGCCGCCCATGCCGCCCACCCCGGCGGCGCCGCTGATGACGTGGAGGTCGCCCGCGCCCACGGGCTTGACGTGGCCATCGTGGAGGGGGAAGAGAGCAACCTGAAACTCACCACGCCGCCGGATTTTTCCCGCGCCGAACGCTTTCTCGCAGAACAGGAGACCGCCCCCGCCATGGACATCCGCCTCGGCAACGGCTTTGACGTGCACCGCTTCACCGACGGGGATCACGTGATCCTCTGCGGGGTCGAAATCCCTCACGCCCGCGCCCTTCTGGGCCATTCCGACGCCGACGTCGGGATGCACGCGGTGACGGATGCGATCTACGGCGCGCTGGCGGAGGGCGACATCGGGCGCCACTTCCCGCCTTCCGAGCCGCAGTGGAAGGGCGCGGCGAGCGAGATCTTCCTGCGCCACGCCGTGAAACTTGCCGGCGAGAAAGGGTTCACCATCTCCAACGTCGATTGCACCCTGATCTGCGAGCGCCCCAAGATCGGCCCCCATGCCGGCGCCATGCAGGCGGCGATGGCCGCCATCATGGGGCTTGAGCCCGGGCGCGTCAGCATCAAGGCCACCACCTCCGAACGGCTCGGCTTCACGGGCCGCGAAGAAGGCATCGCCGCCATCGCAACCGCAACGCTGGTGAAACCATGAGCCAGACCGCAAGCCGTTTGATCGCAACCGTTTTTTACGTCGGCTACCTCAAGCCCGCCCCCGGCACGTGGGGCTCCTTCGCGGCGATCCCCATGGCGTGGGTGCTGCATGGGCTTGGGGGCTTCCCGCTGCTGGTCGTGGCCACGATCGTCGTTTTTCTGATCGGCTGGTGGGCCACGGCGCAACTGACGCAAGGCATGGAAACCCATGACCCGAGCGAAGTGGTGGTGGACGAGGTGATCGGGCAGTGGATCGCCCTCTGGCCGCTCTCCGCCGGCCTCTGGCACGCCGGGGTGGATCCGTGGATCTTCCCCTATCCCGGCTGGGTCGGCGCCTTCCTCGCCTTCCGCCTGTTCGACATCTGGAAGCCCGGCCCCGTCGGCTATTTCGACCGCGGCAACACCGCCTTCACGGTGATGTTCGACGATGCCGTGGCCGGCATCCTCGCCGCGATCTGCGTGGCGCTGGCGGCCTTCGTCTCCCACGGGATGCTGGGCGCATGAGGGCGCGCGCCGAGGCCCTGCTCGTCGAAGCCTCCGCCGCCGGAGCGGTGATCGCGACGGCGGAAAGCTGCACCGGCGGCGGGATCTCGGTGGCCATCACCGACGTGGCCGGCTCCTCGGCAATCTTCGATCGCGCCTTCATCACCTATTCCAACGCTGCGAAACGGGAAATGCTTGGCGTCAAGAAAGCCACCCTCGAAGCATTCGGCGCCGTCTCAGAACAGGTCGCCCGCGAGATGGCGGAAGGGGCGCTGGCGCGCTCCGCGGCAACGCTGGCGGTCTCCGTCACCGGAATCGCCGGGCCCGGCGGCTCCGAGCACAAGCCCGAGGGGCGGGTGTGTTTCGGCCTCGCCGCCGCCGGCCGGGAAACGGCCACGGAGACGGTGGAGTTCGGCGCGCGGGGGCGCGCGGAGGTGCGCGCGGCGACGGTGGAACATGCGCTGGAGCTGCTGCTGGCGGCCCTTTCCAAAGCGCCCAGATAAGCAGCGCGGCCCCCAGGCTGGCGCCTAATTATTAATCTTTGCGCCATTTGATGCCTTTTTGACCACCTCCAAAGGCGTTTGCCTGTTTCCTTCGCGCACGCGGTTCGCTTCACCGCATGAAAAACACGCAAACGACCAAATTTTGGAGGGGACAATGAACGGGGCAGATACGGCCTGGATCATCGTGGCAACAGCACTGGTGCTGTTCATGACACTGCCGGGGCTGGCACTTTTCTACGGCGGGCTGGTGCGCGCGCGCAACGTGCTGAGCGTCTTCATGCATTGCTATGCCATCGCCTGCCTGATGAGCGTGCTGTGGCTCGCTTTCGGCTATTCCATCGCCTTCGGCGAGGCCAACCCCTACTGGGGCGGGCTGGGCAAGATGTTCCTGGCCGGCGTGACGGCGGACAGCCTGTCGGGCACCCTGCCCGAAGTCCTGTTCTTCGCCTTCCAGATGACCTTCGCCATCATCACTCCCGCGCTGATCGTTGGGGCCTACGTGGAGCGCGTGGGCTTCGGCTTCGTGCTGCTGTTCTCCGGCCTCTGGATGCTGCTGTGCTACGCACCGGTGGTGCACTGGATCTGGGGCGGCGGCTTCATGGCCGACGGCGGCCTCTTCGGCGAGACCGGCGTGCGCGATTTCGCCGGTGGCATCGTGGTGCATGAAACCGCCGGCCTCGCGGCGCTGCTGATCGCGGTGATGCTGGGCGCGCGCAAGGATCGCAGCAAGCCGCCGCATTCGCCCGGCTTCGTGATGATCGGCGCGGCCATGCTTTGGGTCGGCTGGTTCGGCTTCAACGGCGGCTCCCAGCTGGCGGCCGACGGCGGCGCGGCCATGGCGCTCACCGTCACCCATATCTCCGCGGCCACCGCCTCGCTCACCTGGGCGCTCTGGGAGAAGATCAAGTTCGGCAAGGCCTCGCTGGTGGGCATCGTCACCGGCACCATCGCGGGGCTGGCCTCGATCACCCCGGCCTCGGGCTTCGTCGGCCCCGTTGAAGCGCTCGTCATCGGTGCCGTGGCAGGCGTGCTCTGCCAGGAGGCCGTGAACCTCGTGCGCAACAAGCTGGGCATCGACGACACGCTGGACGTTTTCGCCGTGCACGGCGTGGGCGGCATCTTCGGCACCATCATGATCGCCGTCTTCGGCGCCGGCGCCTGGGCGGCGCAGCTGGGCGCCCTGCTGATCGTCGGCGTCTACACGCTGGTGGTCACCTTCGTGCTGATCAAGCTCGTGGGCCTCGTGACCCCGATGCGCGTCAGCGAGGAGACCGAGCGCTCCGGTCTCGATCTCGAGGTGCACGGCGAGAAAGCCTATCACCTGACCTGACGCAGGGTGCCAGGGAGCATTTCGGGCGGGCCTTTTCGCGAGGGCCCGCCTTTTCCTTTTTGAAAGCCCGGCCCGGCGGCCTATCGTTTGGACGCGTCATTTCATTACCGGAACCCCATGTTGCCTTTTGCATTTCCCCGCCCCCGCCTGATCGCCCTCACCGCTGCCGCGCTGGCCCTGCCCCTCGCATCGCACGCGCAAACCCTCGCCGAAACCATCTATTCCGGCGGCCCGATCCTGACGATGGAAGAGGGCGCCATGCGCGCCGAGGCCGTGGCGGTGGCCGACGGGCGCATCCTCGCCGTGGGCAGCGCCGCGGAGATCGAGGCGCTGGCCTCGGATGCCACCGAACGCTTCGACCTCGCGGGGCGCACGCTGCTGCCCGGCTTCGTGGACAGCCACGGCCACGTGGTCATGGGCGGGCTCCAGGCGCTCTCGGCCAACCTCCTGTCGGAGCCCGACGGCACCGTGAACGACATCCCGGCCCTGCAAGAGGAGCTGCGCCGCTGGGCGGCCGAAAACGGCGCGTTCATCGCGGCCTATGACGCCATCATCGGCTTTGGCTACGATCAGTCCCGCCTTGCCGAACTGCGCCCACCCACGCGCGAGGAACTCGACGCTGTGTCCACCGAGGTGCCCGTCTACATCATCCACCAGTCCGGCCATTTCGGCGTGGCCAACAGCCTCGGGCTGGAGCGCGCCGGGATCACCGCCGAAAGCGAGAACCCGCCCGGCGGCATCATCCGCAAGCGCAGCGATACAGGCGCCCCGACCGGCGTGCTGGAGGAGAACGCCCATTTCGCGGCCCTCGGCGCCTTGCTGGCCAAGGTGGACGCCGAGGGCTTCATCGGCTTCGCCGAGGCCGGCAGCCGCATGTGGGCGCGCTACGGCTACACCACCGCGCAGGAGGGCCGCGCCGCGCCGGCCTTCATCCAGATCGCGCAGGAGGCCGCGCGCCGGGGGCTACTGCTCAACGACGTGGTGCTCTACCCGGACGTGCTGCTGGACAGGGACGCCATCCTGCAAAGCGCCTCCCGCGACTACGAGAACAACCTGCGCGTCGGCGGCGCCAAGCTCACCATCGACGGCTCGCCGCAGGGCTTCACCGCCTTCCGCGACAGGCCCTACTATGATCCCATCGGGGATTACCCGCCGGGCTGGGCGGGCTATTCGGCGGTGACGATGGAACAGGTGATCGACAGCATCGACTGGGCCTTCGCCAACGGCGTCCAGATCCTGACCCACGCCAACGGCGAGCGCGCCTCCGACATGCTGCTTTCGGCCATCGCCAACGCCGAGGCCGAGCACGGCCCCGCCGACCGGCGCACGGTGCTGATCCACGGCCAGTTCCTGCGTGAAGACCAGGTGGACAGGATCAAGGCGCTGAACGTCTTTCCCTCGCTCTTCCCGATGCACACCTTCTACTGGGGCGACTGGCACCGCGATTTCACCGTGGGGCCGGCGCGCGCCGACGACATCTCGCCCACCGGCTGGCTGCGGGAGCGCGACATGATCTTCGGCAGCCACCACGACGCCCCCGTCGCCCTGCCCGATTCCATGCGCATCCTGGATGCCACCGTCACCCGCCGCTCCCGCTCCGGCGACATCATCGGCCCCACCCAGCGCGTGGACGTGCTCACCGCGCTCAAGGCCATGACGATCTGGCCCGCCTACCAGCACTTCGAGGAAGACAGCAAGGGCAGCATCGCCCCCGGCAAGCGGGCCGATTTCGTGGTGCTTTCGCAGGATCCGACCGCGGTCGATCCGGAAACGCTGGACGGGATCCGCGTCGAGGCCACGATCAAGGACGGTGCCGTGATCTACGCCGCCCCTTAGGCTCAGGCCGTGCCGTAAAGGCTGTGCGCGCGATCTTCGAAGGCGCGCACGATCCGCTGCATCGCCTCGTTGAACACCACGCCGATCACCTTCTGGAGGATCGCGTTCCTGAACTCGAAATCCACGTCGAAATACACCTCGCATCCACCCTCGGGCAGATCGGTGAAGTGCCAGTTGGATTTCAGGTAGCGGAAGGGGCCGTCGAGGTATTCGGTCTGGATGCGGTGCGCGCCGGGATAGAGCGTCACGCGGGAGCCGAAGCGCTCGCGGAACACCTTGAAGGAGATCACCAGGTCCGCCAGCATCACCTCCCCTTCCGGGCCGCCCGCGCGGGAGCGGATGCGCGCCGCGGCGCACCACGGCAGGAATTGCGGATATTTTGCCACGTCGGCCACCAGGTCATACATCTGGCGCGCGCTGTAGGGCAGCTTGCGTTTTTCGGCGTGGCTCGGCATATCGTGGTGCTTCCTGTGGACAGTGGCGCGTCATTTCGGTGAATGCGCCCAAAAAATCAAGGGGTCTGTCATGCCGACGCGGCCATATGTCATCGATGAAATGATCTCGGCCAAGGCCATTGCCGCCCGGATCGAGGATCTGGCCCGTGAAATCCGCGCCACCTTCGAGGGCACCGACAAGCTCGTGGTGGTGGGCCTGCTGCGCGGCTCCTTCGTGTTCATCGCCGATCTGGTGCGCGAGTTGGACCTGCCGGTGGAGGTGGATTTCCTCGAAGCCTCTTCTTACGGCGACGGCATGGAAAGCAGCCGCGAAGTGCGCATCCTGAAGGATCTGCGCGGCGAGATCGCCGGCCGCGACGTGCTGGTGGTGGAAGACATCGTGGACACGGGCTTCACGCTTTCCCACGTGATCCGGCTGCTGCAGTCTCGCGAGCCGCGCACCATGCGCACCATCGCGCTGCTGGACAAGCCCAGCCGCCGCGAGGTGGACGTGAAGGCCGATTGGACGGGCTTCGAGATCCCCGACGAATTCGTCGTCGGCTACGGCATCGACTACGCCCAACGCAACCGCAACCTGCCCTACATCGGCAAGGTGCGCTTCCCGGACGAGGCCTGACATGCTGGGCCCGCGCTGGCTGATGAAGATGAGCATGTGGGCGCGCAACCCGCCGCCCCTGAAGAAGGTGCTCTTCGTCTTCGGCATCATCGCGGTCTGCCTCGCGCTCTTCGCGGTGGAGCGGCTCGTGGGCTGGCCCGACTGGGCCACGGTGAACCGGATGCAGGGCCGCCCGCTGCGCTAGGCCGGGTTGCGGGAAACGCCGGCGGCGGTCAGAATGGCCACAAGCGCGCGTGTTCGGCGTGCCGAACGCGATTTTCCACGAGGCCCTTCATGTATCGTTTCCTGCGCATCATCGTTCTTCTGGCCCTGGTCGGCGGCCTCGGCTTCTGGCTGCTCACCCGCCCCACCACCGAACCCGAAAGCAACCTCGCCGGCCTCGAAGGCGACGCGGCACGCGGAGAGGTGATTTTCTACGCGGGGGGCTGCGCCTCCTGCCACGCGCGCGAAGGCGCCAGCGGCGAAGAGAAACTGGTGCTCGCCGGCGGCATGGGCTTTCCGTCCGCCTTCGGCACCTTCTACGCGCCCAACATCTCCAGCGATCCGGAGGCCGGGATCGGCACATGGAGCGCGCTGGACCTCGTGAACGCAATGAAGCACGGCACCTCGCCGGAAGGGCAGCACTACTATCCGGCCTTCCCCTACACCTCCTACGCGCGCGCCGACTTGCAGGACATCGTGGACCTCCACGCCTTCCTGCAGACGCTGCCCGCCGACGCCACGCCCAGCAAACCCCACGACGTGGGCTTTCCCTTCAACATCCGCCGCAGCCTCGGTGGCTGGAAGCTGCTGTTCCTGAAGGACGGCTGGGTGATCGAGGATGTGGAAGGTCCGCAGCTGGAACGCGGGCGCTACCTCGTTGAGGCGCTGGGCCATTGCGGCGAATGCCACACCCCGCGCAACGCGCTGGGCGGGCTGAAGACGGGCGAATGGCTGGCCGGCGCCGTCAACCCGGACGGCAAGGGCCGCACGCCGGGCATCACCCCCGCCACGCTGGACTGGAGCGCGGGCGACGTGGCCGAATACCTCTCCTCGGGTTTCACGCCGGATTTCGACAGCGTGGGCGGGCACATGGCGGCGGTGGTGGAGAACACCGCGCAGCTTTCGCAGGAGGATCGCGATGCGATCGCGGCCTATGTGAAGGCGGTGCCGGAGGTGGCGAAGGAATAGCTGAACACTGAGGGCAGCTCCCGACCCGGGGTGGGTGCTGAAAGCGCCCGCCCATGGGGCGGGTCGGGCGCTGCCCGGCGTGCCGCCGGGCGAAAGGAAGTTATACCGGCCCCAGCTTCTTAAACAGCGCGAGCGCCGCCCCGTGGGGGCGGGTCGGCGCGGCCCAACAGT
Organism: Pseudoruegeria aquimaris; assembly: GCF_900172235.1. GTDB lineage: Bacteria > Pseudomonadota > Alphaproteobacteria > Rhodobacterales > Rhodobacteraceae > Pseudoruegeria > Pseudoruegeria aquimaris. The sequence continues at coordinate 77,048 of NZ_FWFQ01000003.1, forward strand.
GCCTGTTGGGCGATAGAAGAAATATTCTTCTTACGCCCGCCCGAGCTTCTTGAGACGCGCCTCGCGCAGACGCGCGAAATCATCGCCCGCGTGGTAGCTGGAGCGCGTCAGCGGCGTGGCCGAAACCATCAGGAAGCCCTTGCCGTAGGCGGCCTTCTCGTAGGCGGCGAATTCCTCGGGCGTCACGAAACGGTCCACGCGGTGGTGCTTGGGCGTCGGCTGGAGATACTGGCCGATGGTGAGGAAATCGATGTCGGCGGCGCGCATGTCGTCCATGACCTGCAGCACGGCCTGGCGATCCTCACCGAGCCCGACCATGATGCCCGACTTGGTGAACATCGTCGGATCCAGTTCCTTCACCCGTTGCAGCAGGCGCAGCGAATGGAAGTAGCGCGCGCCGGGGCGCACTTCCGGGTAGAGGCCGGGGACCGTTTCGAGGTTGTGGTTGAAGACGTCGGGTTTGGCAGCCACGACGACCTCAAGCACCTCGGGCTTGCACTTGAGGAAATCCGGCGTGAGGATCTCGATCGTGGTGTTGGGGGATTGCCGGCGCACGGCGCGGATCGTCTGGGCGAAATGCTCCGCCCCGCCGTCTTCCACGTCGTCGCGGTCCACCGAGGTGATCACCACGTGGTTCAGCCCCAGCTTCTTCACCGCATCCGCCACGCGCCCCGGCTCGAACACGTCCAGCGCGTCGGGCCGCCCGGTGGCGACGTTGCAGAAGGTGCAGCCGCGGGTGCAGATCTCGCCCATGATCATCATGGTGGCGTGGCCCTGGCTCCAGCACTCGCCCACGTTGGGGCAGCCCGCCTCTTCGCAGACGGTGACGAGCTTGTGCTCGCGCATGATGTCGCGCGTCTGCTTGTAACCTTCGGAACTGGGGGCCTTCACGCGGATCCAGTCCGGCTTGCGCGGCTGGGCGTTGTCGGGGCGGTGCGCCTTCTCGGGGTGGCGCTGATCGGGAATCTTGAGATCACGCATGGAAATAGTCCTCTCCTTGCCGCTGCATCATAGGGGGTTTCGCAAAGGAAACCAGCCGCCGCGTGCCGCTGCATAGCCGCTATGCAATTTTCTCCCGCAAACGCAAGATATTGTGTAACCTTCCAGTGCGGGCACCACATGCCCGCCAATTCAGGGAGGGACTTATGAAAAAGAACTTCGCCGAGGTGCTGGGCACCTTCATCCTCGTCTTCTTCGGCTGCGGATCGGCCGTATTGATGGGGGATTTCATCGGTTTCCACGGCATTGCCGTGGCCTTCGGCCTGTCGATCGTGGCGGCGGCCTACGGCATCGGCGCGATTTCGGGCGCGCATCTGAACCCGGCGGTTTCGCTGGGCGTGATGCTGGCCGGCAGGATGAGCGCCGGTGAGTTCATCGCCTATGCCGTGAGCCAGATCATCGGCGCCACGCTGGGCGCGCTGGCGATCTATGTGATCGCATCAGGCTCCGATGATTTCACCGTCGCCGCCAACGGTCTGGGCCAGAACGGCTTCGGGCCCGGCAACAACGGCGAATACGGGCTCATGGCCGCGCTGCTGTTCGAATTCATCGCCACCTTTGTCTTCGTCACCGTGATCCTCGGCGCGACGCAGGCCTCGGCCCCGGCAGCCATGGCAGGGCTTGCCATCGGCCTCACGCTGACGGGCATCCATCTCGTGGGCATCAACGTGACCGGCGTATCGGTGAACCCGGCCCGCTCCATCGGCCCGGCGCTCTTCGTGGGCGGCGCGGCGCTGGGGCAGCTCTGGGTGTTCATCGTGGCCCCGCTCGCCGGCGGCGCGCTGGCCGGGATCGTCCATGCCGCGGGGCTCACGGCCGCCGACGAGAACGCCTGAGCCTTCGGCCCGGTGCGCCGACACCCGCGCACCGGGCCATCCCCCTGCCATCCGCGCCCGCCATGCGCCGGGCATGGGCCGGACATGCGCAATCGCCGATTGCCCCCGCCGGGGATTCGCGCTAGCTGCTCGCTCGCAATTTCAGATCCTTCAAGAAGGAAAGAGGACAGAGCGATGAAAGCAGGCGTGCGCCTCCCCGACGTCACCTTCCACACCCGTGTGCGCGACGAGTCCATCGAGGGCCCGAACCCCTTCAAGTGGGAAGACAAGACCACCGCCGACTACTTCGCCGGCAAGCGCGTGGTGCTCTTTGCCCTGCCCGGCGCCTTCACCCCCACCTGCTCCACCTACCAGCTGCCCGGCTATGAAAAAGGCTTCGACGATTTCGCCGCCCAGGGCATCGACGCGATCTACTGCCTGTCGGTGAACGACAGCTTCGTGATGAACAAATGGGCCGAATCCCAGGGCCTGAAGAACGTCGGCGTGATCCCGGACGGCTCCGGCGAGTTCACCCGCAAGATGGGCATGCTCGTGGCCAAGGACAATCTCGGCTTCGGCGCCCGCTCCTGGCGCTATGCCGCCGTGGTGAACGACGGCGTGATCGAAGCCTGGTTCGAAGAGCCGGGCCGCGCCGACAACCACCCCGAAGACCCCTACGGCGAATCCGCACCGGAAAACGTGCTGGCCTGGCTGAAGGACGCCAAGACCGCCGCCGCCTGAGGCCCGGTTTCCTGAACAAAGATCAAGCCCCGCCGATCCGGCGGGGCTTTTTCGTGGGCGCATCGTGAAGAAGAAGCGGGTGCGGGTGGCTCAGCCGATCAGCGGACCATGGGGGCCGACCATCTCGTCGTAGTGGCGGCGCAGGCGTTGCAGCGCGATGCGCAGCACGATCTTGCCCGAGCGCGCAGACCATCCCATGCGGCGCTCGGCGCGCTCCATGCCTTCGAGAGCGCAGCACCACGTCACCGAGGCCTGGGCCAAGCTCGCGCAGGGCGCTCATCACCCGCGCCCGCGCCGCCGCCGGGCCGGCCGCCGCCAGATCGCTGACCCCGCCCGTGGGCTGCGCCGCGCCGGTGAGGAAATGATCCCAGTTCTGGCAGGTGCGCTCCCCGACCTGCGCCAGTTCGAAATCCTCGCGCAGCTGCTCGCCCGCGGCCACGAGCTCCGGCGTCAGGAAGGGCCGCCCGTTGCGATCCTTGCGCCGGGCGAGAATGGCCAGCGGCGATTCCGCCACCACCGGACGGCCGGGCCCGCCGGAGGCAGGGAAGTCGAAACCCGCAGGCCCCTCCTCGAGCCCGGCCCGCGCGGTTTCGCCCCGGCGCGCCTTGAGCCAGCTGCGCCCCTGCGCGGTGATGCGGTAGCGGCGCACGCGGCCTTCGCCGCTGGCGGCGATCCATTCCTTCAGCGCCAGCCCCTCGGCAACGTCCCGGTGGACGACGGCCACCCGGCAAGGCTCTCCGGCTTCGTCGGGGCGCATCACGACCGCGTTCTCCATCTGCGCGGCCACGGCCAGGAAGCTGCCCTCCGGAAGCAGGCGGGCCAGGACCCGCTGTGCCTCCGCCCGGAAGTGGGCGTCATCCTGCCGCTCGATGTTCTCCTTGTCGACGTGTGTCATCGTGTAAGTCTCCTTTGGGGGATGAGACTGCTGCGATGTCAGATGCCTGCGGCCCAATCGGAGAAGCGCCCGGTCCACGAGGGGATCTTCGCGCCGGGCCTCGTATTTGCGGATCTGGCGCAGGACGGTGGAGGCATGGCAGCCCGCCCCCCTGGCCAAGGACCGGATCGAACGCCCGCTTTCGGTGTGGAACAGGTAGAGCTGGGCCTCCATCGGCACCCAGTCCGGAAACCCTTCGCCCGCATGTGCGCTGACCCCCTCCTTCATGTTATCCACATTCCCTTCGCTTCATAAGCCATTATTTTGGCGCGAAATTCGGCGCTCAGTCTTTTTTCCGTTTGGTTACTCTTTTATTAAAATCTGCCTCTTTTTCCGATTTTGTTGCGAAAGTCTAAACAAGCGAGAAGTGGCCCGAACGCAGGGAGCCCCCCGCGCGCAACACCCGCTTGAGTTGTGCTTCACTCATTCGGAAACGCGCTTTCTTCATCCGGAAAGGAGATCCGATGGACGACCCGGCCCCTCTGCTCGCCGCCATCCGCCGCCCCCGCCTGCTGCTCTCGGCGGCCCAGCATGTCTGCCTGAACTACAACCGCAGCCGCGATCTTCCGCGGCTGCTGGGCCTGCTCTCCCCGCGGGACATGGCCGGCTGCCTGCAAGCCCTTGTCGGTGCGGAGCAAACCATGGAAACGAAAAGAAAAACGGGCGATGCCACCTACAGCATCACCCGTCATATCCAGTTGCTTGCCGCGCTCATCAGCGAAGCGCGGCTCACCAGCGCCGCCGCCCATGACGACGGCTGAGGCGGCTAGATGAAGGCGTCCGACATGCTTTCCTTCTTCTGGCGAACATAGGCCTCCAGCGCCTCGGCGATCGCCGGATCCAGCGCGGGCTGCTGGTAGGTGTCCAGCAGTTTCTGGACCCGCAGGCTCGCCAATGCGCGGCTGTCGCGCGCGCCTTCCTCGTCCCAGGTCTCGAACGGTTTGTAGTCGAGCACCTCAGTGCGCCAGAAGGCATCCTTGAAGTTGGCCTGGGTGTGGGCGCAGCCAAGGTAGTGGCCGCCCGGCCCCACCTCGCGCAGCGCGTCCATGCCCTGCCCGTTCTCGTCCATCGCCACGCCGGCGGCCATCTTGTGCAGCGCGCCGAGCTGATCGGCGTCGAGGACGAACTTCTCGAAGGAGGCCACGAGCCCCCCTTCCAGCCAGCCGCAGGCGTGGAGCATGAAGTTCACGCCCCCCAGCAGGGCCGCGTTCAGGGTGTTGGCGCTTTCGTAGGCGGCCTGGGCGTCCGGCAGCTTGGAGCCGCAGAGCCCGCCGCCCGAGCGGAAGGGCAGCCCGAGGCGGCGCGCCAATTGGCCCGCACCGTAGAGGATCTGGCTGGCCTCGGGCGTGCCGAAGGTGGGCGCGCCGGAGTTCATGTCGATCGAGGTGACGAAGGCGCCGAAGATCACAGGCGCGCCGGGGCGGATCAGCTGGCTGTAGGCCACGCCGGCCAGCACCTCGGCCAGCACCTGCGTGAGCGTGCCGGCCACCGAGACCGGCGCCATCGCGCCGCCCACGATGAAGGGCGAGATGATGCAGGCCTGGTTGGAGCGGGCGTAGACTTCGAGCGCGCCCATCATCACGTTGTCGAAGGTGAGCGGCGAGTTGATGTTGATGAGCGAGGTCATCACCGTGTTCTCGGCGACGAATTCCTTGCCGAAGAGGATCTCGCACATCTCCACGCTGTCCTGTGCCCGGCTCGGCTCGGTCACGGAGCCCATGAAGGGCTTGTCCGAGAGCGTCATGTGGGCGTGGAGCATGTCGAGGTGGCGCTTGTTCACCGGAACGTCGGTGGGCTCGCAGACGGTGCCGCCGGAGTGGTGCAGCCATTTGGACATGTAGCCCAGCTTCACGAACTTGCGGAAATCCTCCATCGTGGCATAGCGGCGGCCGTGCTCGTCGCGCACGAAGGGCGGGCCGTAGACGGGCGCGAGCACGAGGCTCCTGCCGCCGATCTCCACGTTGCGCTCGGGGTTGCGGGCGTGCTGGGTGAAGCGTCCGGGCGCGGTGGCGCAGAGCTTGCGGGCCAGCCCCTTGGGCAGGCGCACGCGCTCGCCCTCCACCATGGCGCCGGCCTGGCGCCAGCGCTCCAGCGCCTCCGGGTTTTCCGGGAAGTTCACGCCGATTTCTTCCAGCACCGTTTCGGCGTTGGCCTCGATGATCTGCAGCGCCTCTTCGTTCAGAAGCTCGAGGTTGGGGATATTGCGCTCGATGAAGCGCGCGGTCTCGATCCGCACCGCCGTGCGCTCGGCACGCCGTGCCGCACCGCCACCGCCACGTCCACGCCGCCGGGTTGCTGCTTCGGCCATCTCCATACCTCCTTGGGCTCGCTCTCTGGCTCTTTCTGCCAGCCTACTTACTGCCTGCCGCCCCGCCTGCCCCTCGGTTTTGCGTCCTCTGGGGAAAAGAAACGACATTGCCCCACGGGAATGGCGGGCACGCAGGGGCGAAACGGGCTTGCATGAAACGCCCCCCGGCCCTATTGCGGCAGGCATGACGAGCACATCCCACGAGACCCTCCTGATCATCGATTTCGGCTCCCAGGTGACGCAGCTGATCGCGCGCCGTCTGCGTGAGTTGAATGTCTATTGCGAAATCCACCCCTACCAGAACGTGACGATGGATCTCGTCGCCAAGCTGGCGCCCAAGGCGGTGATCTTTTCCGGCGGCCCCGACAGCGTGACCCGCGACGGCAGCCCGCGCGCCCCGGAAGGGATCTTCGAGCTGGGCGTGCCGATCCTCGGCATCTGCTACGGCCAGCAGGTGATGATGCACCAGCTGGGCGGCAAGGTGGAAAGCGGCCACGGCACCGCCGAATTCGGCCGCGCCTACGTGAGCCCGGCCGGCGAGCGCATTCCGTTTCTCAACGGATGGTTTCTTGACGGCAAGGAACAGGTCTGGATGAGCCACGGCGATCACGTCAGCCAGCTGGCGCCGGGCTTCGAGGTCTACGGCACCTCGCCCAACGCGCCCTACGCAATCACCGCCGATCTGTCGCGCAACTTCTACGCGGTGCAGTTCCACCCCGAGGTACATCACACCCCCAACGGCCGCACGCTCTACGAGAACTTCATCCGCATCGCCGGCTTCAGCGGCGACTGGACGATGGGCGCCTACCGCGAGCAGATGATCGAGGCCATCCGCGCCCAGGTGGGCGACAAGAAGGTGATCTGCGGCCTGTCCGGCGGGGTCGATTCCTCGGTGGCGGCGGTGCTCATCCACGAGGCCATCGGCGATCAGCTGACCTGCGTCTTCGTGGATCACGGCCTGCTGCGCAAGAACGAGGCCGAAGAGGTCGTGGCGATGTTCCGCGACAACTACAACATCCAGCTGATCCACGCCGACGAAAGCGAGCTGTTCCTTGGCGAGCTGGAAGGCGTGTCCGATCCGGAAACCAAGCGCAAGATCATCGGCAAGCTGTTCATCGACGTGTTCCAGAAGCACGCCGACACCATCGAGGGCGCGGAGTTCCTGGCGCAGGGCACGCTCTACCCGGACGTGATCGAATCCGTCTCCTTCTCCGGGGGGCCGTCCGTCACCATCAAGTCGCACCACAACGTGGGCGGTCTGCCCGAGAAGATGGGGCTGAAGCTGGTGGAGCCGCTGCGCGAGCTGTTCAAGGACGAGGTGCGCGCGCTGGGCCACGAACTGGGCCTGCCGCAGAGCTTCATCGGCCGCCACCCCTTCCCCGGGCCGGGCCTCGCGATCCGCTGCCCCGGCGAGATCACCCGCGAGAAGCTCGAAATCCTGCGCGAGGCCGACGCGATCTACATCGACCAGATCCGCAAGCACGGGCTCTATGACGAGATCTGGCAGGCCTTCGTGGCGATCCTGCCGGTGCGCACCGTGGGCGTGATGGGCGACGGCCGCACCTACGATTACGCCTGCGCCCTGCGCGCGGTGACCTCGGTGGACGGCATGACGGCGGACTACTACCCCTTCAGCCACGAGTTCCTCGGCGAGACCGCGACGCGCATCATCAACGAGGTGAAGGGCATCAACCGCTGCACCTACGACATCACCTCCAAGCCGCCGGGCACCATCGAGTGGGAATGAGCCGCGCCACCGGGCGCGCCGGACAGGGAGCCTCCATGCGCAACCTCATGGCCAGAGCCGCCATCGGCCTTGCCGCCGCCTGCGCGGGGCTTCCCGCCGGGGCGCAGGGGCTGCCGCCCCTGGCCTGCGAAGCGCAGGACGGCAGCTGGACGCTCGGGCTCTACGGCCCGGTCGCGCAGCTGCGCAGCCCCGAACTCGTGGAATTCGTCGCCTCCGCCATCGCGCGCGGCCCCGAGGGCTGGCCCGCCTGGCAGGCTCTGGCCTCGGAAGCCGAAACCCGCGTGGTGCGGGTGAACGAGGCCGCCTGCGCGGCCGGGGGCGCCAGCTTCCCGCTCACCGTCGAGCTGTTCGACCCGTCCACCGGCACGCTTTCGCCGGGCTGCTGCACCGTGGCGGAGTAGACGCCCCCATGCGCGAGCCAAGGCCCATCCAGGGCGCGCTGTGGATGATCGGCGCGATCTTCTCCTTCACCACCATGGCCATCGGCGGGCGGGCGGTGACGGGCCATCTCGACACCTTCGAACTGATGCTCTACCGCAGCATCTTCGGAGTGATCGTCGTGCTCACCGTCGGCGGCGCGGCCGGAACGCTGGGCCAGATCACCACGAGGAACCTGCACCTCCAGATCGCCCGCAACGTCAGCCATTTCACCGGCCAGAACCTCTGGTTCTACGCCATCGGCGTGGCGCCGCTGGCGCAGGTGGTGGCGCTGGAGTTCACCACGCCGCTCTGGGTGATCCTGCTGGCGCCGCTGGTGCTGGGCGAGGCGCTCACCCGCGGCCGCGCCACGGCGGCGCTGGTGGGCTTCATGGGCATCCTCCTCGTGGCGCGCCCCGGTGTGAACGAGGTGAGCATCGGCGTGCTCTGTGCCGCCGGCTCGGCAGTGGGCTTCGCCGGCTCCGCGCTCTTCACCAAGATCCTCACCCGAAGCGAAAGCATCACCTGCATCCTCTTCTACCTCACCGTCACCCAGACGCTCTTCGGCCTCATCTGCGCCGGCTACGACGGCGACATCGCCCCCCTCACCTGGGCGCTTCTGCCCTGGGTGATGCTGGTCGGGGCCACCGGGCTGTTCGCCCATTTCTGCCTCACCACCGCGCTCAGCCTCGCGCCGGCGGCGGTCGTGATGCCGGTGGATTTCGCCCGCCTCCCCCTCGTCGCCCTGGTGGGGATGGCGCTCTACGGCGAGCAAGTTGACGTTTGGGTAATTGCCGGCGCGGCCCTGATCTTCGGGGCGAATTACCTCAATATCCTGCGAGAAACTCGTTAATTCTTAAGGTTTTGCGGCGAACCTGCGTGCGTTTTGCCACGCCTTTCGCCAATCAAAGCCATGACGTGGCGTCACAAATTGACGGAAAATCGGCGCGGTGCGTAGTGTTGCCGCACACCAATAAAAACACGGTAGGGATGAGATTAAAGATGAGACGTGTTTCCATCACGGTTGCCGCACTGCTGGCAACCACTTCGCTGGCGCATGCCGGCGGCATCGACCGCTCAGGTCAGGGCGTGAACATCCTCTTTGAAGAGGGCAACTACGTCCAGTTCACCTTCGCCAACATCAACCCCAGCGTTGACGGCAAGGCCGACATCACCGCCGGCGGCGGCTCGGTGATCGTGGGGTCCACTTCCGCCAGCGACGTGGCGCAGACGTACAACCAGCTGTCCTTCGGCTACAAGCACGAGCTGAACGAGAACTGGGATCTGGCGGTGATCGTGGATCAGCCCTTCGGCGCCCACGTGCTCTATGCCGACGGCCCCTTCAGCAACATCGGCAGCGGCGGCGCCCTGCCCTATGACGCCGAGGCCGACATCGACAGCCGCGCCATCACCATGCTGGCGCAATACAACGTCGGCAACGGCTTCAGCATCCACGGCGGTCTGCGCGGCCTCTCCGTGAACGGCATCATCCAGTCCGGTGACGGCATCCTCGACGCCGACAGCGACTACAACTGGGGCGGCGTCGTGGGCGTGGCCTACGAGCGCCCGGACATCGCCCTGCGCGTGGCCCTGACCTACGCCACCGCAACGAACGTCGATTTCGACGGCACCATGAGCCAGCTCGTCGCGCCGGGTACCCTCGCCCCGTCGATGCCCACGGATTTCACCGTGGAATTCCCGGAAAGCGTGAACCTCGACTTCCAGACCGGCGTCGCGCCCGACACGCTGCTGTTCGGCTCCGTGCGCTGGGTCGGCTGGGGCGGCTTCAACCTGACGACGCCCGGCCTCGCCGGTGATATCGAGTGGGTGAACTTCGACGACGACACCATCACCTACCGCCTCGGCATCGGCCGCCGCCTGAACGAAGAGTGGTCGGTCGCCCTGGTGGCCGGCTACGAGAGCGCCGGCACGCGCCCCTCCACCACCGCCCTGGCGCCGACGACCGGCTCCAAGAGCATCGGCATCGCCGCCACCTACACCTCGCCCAAGAACTGGGTCGTGTCCGGCGGTCTGGAATACGTGGTTCCGGGCGATCAATACGTAACCTTCGCCGGCCCGGCCGGCACCGATCCCGTGCAGAAGCTGGAGTTCAACGACAACTCCGCAATCGCCGCCGGTATCCGCATCGGCTACCGCTTCTGATCTGCCGCGGATCACGTCAAGACATCGGAAAAGCCCCGCTCCGGCGGGGCTTTTTCGTGGCCGCCGCGGCCCCGGCCCGATTGCCCATTTGACCAAAGCCGCGCGGCCCGCTAGGCACGAAACCAGTGCAGGCAAGAGGCAAGAGATGATCTACGAAACCGCGAGCGACTGGCTGAACGCCAAGCAGAAGCGCATTCTGCTCTTCGGCATGTCCGGCCTTGGAAAAACCCATGTTTCCAACATGCTGCGCGCCTCCGGTGGCTGGTTCCACTACTCGGTGGATTACCGGATCGGCACCCGCTACATGGGCGAGCACATCGTGGACAACTTCAAGGCCGAGGCGATGCGCAACCCGTTCCTCGCCGATCTTCTGCGCTCGGATTCGATCTACATCGCCTCCAACATCACCTTCAACAACCTCGCGCCGCTCTCCACCTATCTCGGCAAGCCCGGCAACCCCGAGAAGGGCGGCCTGCCCTTCCTCGAATACATGCGCCGCCAGAGCCTGCACCGCCACGCCGAGATCAACGCCCTGCTGGATACGGCCCATTTCATCGACCGCGCCAAGACGCTTTACGGCTACGACAATTTCGTCTGCGACTCCGGCGGCTCGATCTGCGAGGTTGTGGACCCGGAAGACCCGGAAGACGAGGTGCTCACCGCCCTTGCGCAGAACACGCTGATGATCTGGATCGAAGGCAGCGAGGCCCATACCGAAGAGTTGATCCGCCGCTTCGACCGCGCCCCCAAGCCGATGTATTACCAGCCCGAGTTCCTGCATGAGGTCTGGCAGGAATACCTGCGCGAAAACAACGTGGGAGAAGCCGAAGTTGATCCGGATCACTTCGTGCGCAGCGCCTATGCGCGAGCGCTGGCCCACCGCCAGCCGCGCTACGCCGCCATGGCGAGGAACTGGGGCATCAAGGTCTCCGCCGAGCAGATCGAGGCGGCCGACAGCCCCGAGGCCTTCGATGCGCTGATCGCCGAAACCCTTGAGGCCCGCTGAATTTCTGATTATCTGAGCCGTTCCAACGCAACCCGGAGGCCGATCCATGCCCATCACCATCCCCACCGCCCTTCCCGCCTACGAGGTCCTCTCGCAGGAAGGCGTGATGGTGATGGACGAAAGCCGCGCCGCCCGCCAGGACATCCGCCCGCTCAAGATCGGGCTGCTGAACCTGATGCCCAAGAAGATCCAGACGGAGACGCAGTTCGCCCGCCTGATCGGCGCCACGCCGCTGCAGATCGAGCTTTCGCTGATCCGCATGACGGAACACCAGAGCCGGCACACCGCGCCCGCCCACATGGAAGCCTTCTACCAGCCCTTCCAGGCGGTGAAGGAGCGCAAGTTCGACGGGTTCATCATCACCGGCGCCCCGATCGAGCATCTGCCCTTCGAAGAGGTCACCTACTGGGACGAACTCTGCGAAGTGATGGACTGGACCCAGACCAACGTGCATTCCACCTTCGGCGTCTGCTGGGGCGGCATGGCGATGATCAACCATTTCCACGGCGTGCAGAAACACATGCTGCCGGCGAAGGCCTTCGGCTGCTTCCGCCAGCAGAACCTCGCCCCCGCCTCGCCCTTCCTGCGCGGCTTCTCCGACGATTGCGTGATCCCCGTCTCGCGCTGGACGGAGATGAAGCAGGAAGAGATCGAGGCCCGGGAAGGCCTGCGCATCCTGCTGGGCAGCCCCGAGACCGGCCCCTGCCTGGTGGAGGATCCCGCGCATCGCGCCATCTACATCTTCAACCATTTCGAATACGACAGCGACACGCTGAAGCAGGAATACGATCGCGACGTGGCCAACGGCACCCCGATCAACGTGCCGCTGAACTACTACCCGGACGACGATCCGACGAAGAAACCGCTGAACCGCTGGCGCAGCCACGCGCATCTTCTATATGGAAACTGGATCAACGAGATTTACCAGACCACGCCCTTCGACCTGAATGAAATCGGCTCTTAAGATCCTCCTTCCGCTGCTCCTCGCCGCCCTCGTGGGCTGCGGGGCCTATGTGGATCAGCGGGCCGCCACCCGCGAGGCCGCCGCCGAGGCCGCCTACCCGCCGATCGGCAGGCTGATCGACGTGGAGGGCACGCAGGTCCATGCCTTCACCGCCGGTCAGGGGCCGGACCTGATCTTCGTGCACGGCGCCAGCGGCAACCTGCGCGATTTCACCTTCGATCTCGTGGACAGGCTGAAAGGGCGCTACCGGGTCACCGTTTTCGACCGGCCCGGCCTCGGCTACACCAATCGCCTGCCCGCCTATGCCGAGGGCTTCAACGCCGATGCCGCCGAAAGCCCCTCCGAGCAGGCCATCCTGCTGGACAAGGCCGCAAAGCGGCTGGGGATCGAACGCGCGATCGTGCTGGGCCAGAGCTACGGCGGCGCGGTGGCGCTGGCATGGGCCGTCGAGCGGCCCCGGACGGTGCAGGGCGTCGTTCTCGTCTCCGCCGTCACCACGCCCTGGGAAACCGGGCTCGGCGGATGGTATGCGCTGATGGACAGCCGCTTCGGCAAAGCCGTCGTGGCGCCGCTGCTGGCGGCCTACGGCCGGGAAGAGAACGCCGACCGCGTGCTGGGCAGCATCTTCGCCCCGCAGGATCCACCGGAAGGCTACGAGTCCTACGTCGGCGTCGGGCTCACCCTGCGGCGCGACTCACTGGTGGCCAACGCCGAGCAGGTGAACGATCTGCTGGGCCACGTCCGGGCGATCCAGCCGCATTACGCCGCCATCACCGCGCCGATCGAGGCTGTGCATGGAACGGCGGATGAAATCGTGCCCTACGCGCTGCACGCCGAGGGGCTGGAGGCGCGCCTGCCCAGCCTGCACATGACGACCCTCGAAGGCATCGGCCACATGCCCCACCACGTGGCGCCCGAGGCCGTGATCGCCGCCGTGGACCGCGCCGCGGCGCGGGCAGGCGTGGCCGCGCTTCAGTAGCGCGCTTGCGCTGGAAACCCCACGCCTGCATGGTTACATAAGCAAAAACAGGGAGATGGCCCATGGACCTGCCATTCGACGGCGCGATCAGCCGCTATTATGCCTCCGGCGCCCCGGAGGATGTCCGGCGCAGCCTTGAGGGGGCGGACGGCAAGGCCATCGTGACCGAGAGCTACCCCTATGAAGAACGCATGGGCAAGAAGGCCTACGCGCGGCAGATGGAGACGCTGCAACGCGAACTGGTGAAGCTACAGAGCGACGTGCGCGAAACCGGCAAGCGGGTCGTTGTGATCTTCGAAGGTAGGGACGCGGCCGGCAAGGGCGGCACCATCGCCCGTTTCCGCGAGAACCTGAACCCGCGCACGGCCCGCACCGTGGCGCTGCCCAAGCCCAGCGACCGGGAGGCGCAGCAATGGTATTTCCAGCGCTACATCAACCACTTGCCCGCCGGGGGTGAGATCGTCTTCTTCGATCGCAGCTGGTACAACCGCGGCGTCGTGGAACATGTGTTCAACTTCTGCACGCCGCAGCAACGCGCCCATTTCTTCGCCCAGCTTCCGGGCTTCGAACAGGGTCTGGTGGACGAAGGCTTCCACTTCTTCAAGATCTGGCTCAACGTGGGCCGCGCCGAACAGCTGCGCCGCTTCCTCGACCGCGAACGCGATCCCCTGAAGCAGTGGAAGCTCAGCCGGATCGACGTAGAGGGCCTGCCCCTCTGGGACGCCTACTCCGAGGCCATCCGCGAAACCTTCGAGCGCAGCCACACGGAGAGCACCCCCTGGACGATCGTGCGCTCCGACGACAAGCGGCGCGCCCGCATCGCGGCGATCCAGAGCGTGCTCGGCGCGATCGACTACGCCGGAAAGGATACCGCGGCGCTCGGCACGGCCGACCCCCTGATCTGCGGAGGGCCCGAACTCTGGGATGCCTAAGAAACGCGGCTATCACCACGGCAACCTGCGTGCCGCGCTCATGGATGCAGCGCTCACCCTGATCGAGGAGAAGGGGCCGAACGGCTTTACCCTCTCGGAAGCGGCCAAGAACGCCGGCGTCACCCCGGCGGCCGTCTACCGCCACTACCAGGGCCGGGAGGATCTGATCGCCGAGGCCGCGCTTCAGGGCTTCGAGATGTTCGCCGATCTGCTGGAATACGCCTACGAGACCGGCCAGCCCTCCGACCTGGCCAGTTTCGAGGCCACCGGGCGCGCCTATCTTGCCTTCGCGCGCCGTCATCCGGGGCACTACGTGGCGATGTTCGAAAGCGGCATCTCGATCAACAGCACCCCCGAACTGGCCCGCGCCTCGAAACGCGCGCTCGGGGTGCTGGAGCGTGCCGCCGAGAAGCTCACCGCCCACATCCCGGCCGAGAAACGCCCGCCGGCCTCCATGGTGGCGGCCCACATCTGGGCAATGAGCCATGGCGTGGTGGAACTCTTCGCCCGTGGCGCCCCCGGCACCAAATCGCCCTACCCGCCCGAGGATCTGCTCGAAAGCGGGATCGGCATCTACCTGCGCGGGCTGGGGCTGATCACCGCCGACAGCTGACCGGCGCGAAACTCCGCGACCTCGGGAATGGCGGCGTATTCCGCCTTCAGCATCTGCATGTCCGCGGCCTCGATCTCGGCCCAGTCGATGCGGAAGCGCCGGTAGCGCACCACGTGATCGAAGCCGCCCTGCATCAGCTTTCGCCAGTAGCGGTGGCGCAGGCCCGGCCGGAACGGCCGCTCCGGCGTATACGCGCCGCGCCCCAGGAGCCGCCGGACGCCGGACGTCAGGCGGACGGCGCCGTCCGAATAGCTGCGGTTGCTGCGCCCGGCCCGGGCGGTCACCCCGATCCGCTCCCGCGCTTCGGGCGAAAGGCCGAACAGGGGCTCAAGGAATGCCATCCCGGCCAGGGCCTCGTATTTGACGATGAACACCCGGTCAAAGAGACCGGTGTAGATATCGATCAGGCGACGATGGGAAAACGCGGCCATGTCGAGGCGCGGCGTTCCATCCTGTGCCCGATGCCCGCAGTGCCGGCCGAAATAGACCTGCGGCGGGATCATGCATCCTGCGTGGTGGCAATCCTGCTGGTAGCGGGAGCGAAGCCACGCGTCGGGCTCCCGAAGCGTGATGAGGATTTCCGCGGAGGATCCGAGCCAGTCCCGGTTGGCCTCGGCCGCCATTGCCCAGTTTTCAGGGTGGATTCCCGCCAGTTGTTCGGCGCTGATGAGCGTATCGCGGGGCACGGAAAGCCGCGCGGGGGGCTTAGGAACCGGGGGCTGGCCGCAAGCGTTCCTGAATGTCGCGGGCACGGAGATAGCTCCAGCCCGTCTCCGCCGCGAACCGCTTGAAGACGACGCGCTGAAGATGTGTCGAACCAGTTTTCCCCAGGCCGACGTGGGCGATGACTCTCGGAGGATGGCCGCGCGCGTCCGCTTCGCTCATGCCTTGCTCCATGGGGCACGTAAAACAAGCAGGGCCACCCGATGAAGGGTGGCCCGAAGCAAGTCTGTCTCGCAGCTTAACGCTTGGAGAACTGGAAGGAGCGGCGGGCCTTGGCCTTACCGTATTTCTTCCGTTCCACCACGCGGCTGTCGCGGGTCAGGAAGCCGGCGGCTTTCAGCGGCGCGCGCAGGGAGGGATCGTAGAGCTGCAGGGCCTTGGAGATCCCGTGCTTGACGGCACCGGCCTGGCCGGAGAGACCGCCGCCCTTGACGGTGGCAACCACGTCGAACTGATCTTCCACGCCGGCAACCGAGAACGGCTGGCGCAGGATCATCTGCAGCACCGGGCGGGCGAAGTAGACCGATTGGTCCTTGCCGTTCACGGTGATCTTGCCGGAGCCCGGCTTGATCCAGACGCGGGCAACGGCGTCCTTGCGTTTGCCGGTGGCGTAGGAGCGGCCCAGCTCATCGCGGACGGGCTCGCGCACGATGGCGGTTTCGGTCACGGCTTCGTCGCCGGAGACGACGGCGGACAGCTCTTCCAGAGTGTTGATATCTTCAGCCATGATCAGCTCCGGGTGTTTTTCTTGTTCATGGACTTCACGTCCAGAACTTCGGGGTTTTGCGCTTCGTGCGGGTGCTCGGCACCGGCGTAGACGCGCAGGTTGGTCATCAGCTGGCGCGACAGGCGGTTGCTCGGCAGCATGCGCTGAACGGCTTTCGTCACCACGCGCTCGGGGTGTTCGCCCTCGAGGATCTGGCCGGCGGTGCGGGACTTCAGGCCGCCCGGGTGGCCGGTGTGGCGGTAGTAGATCTTGTCGGAGCGTTTGTTGCCCGTCAGCTGGACCTTGTCCGCGTTGATCACGATGACATTGTCACCCATGTCCATGTGCGGGGTGAAGGTGGCCTTGTGCTTGCCGCGCAGGCGCATGGCGACGATCGAGGCGAGACGGCCCAGAACGATGCCTTCGGCATCGATCAGGATCCATTTCTTTTCGATATCCGCCGGGGTAGCGGTAAAGGTTTTCATGGTTTCGACCCTGGTTTGGGAGTGAGCCGCACGGCGCGGGCGCCGGCGGAAGAACTGATGGCGGGGTTCTAAAGGTTTCCCACGCACAGTCAAGAGCCTCAGCCCGCAATAAAACGTTTCAAAACAGCGGGTTGTAAATATGGTATTATTTTACCCCCTCATTTTGCGCGTCATCACACCGCGATCGCGTCCTGCGGGTCCGCCAGCAGGGCCGCAAGCGCCTCCAGCCCCTGCTCGAAGCGCTCCGGTGCAATCTGCCCGTTGATCGCGATGCGGATCGCATGAGGCGCCTTGCCGTCGATGAGGGCGAAGTCATCGGCCGAGCGCACGAGCACCCCGGACCGCTCGGCGGCCACGCAGAAGGCCGAGGCGCGCCAGCCCCGCGGCAGGCGCAGCCAGATCAGCGGCACGTCCTGCCGCCATCTCAGATCGAAGCCGCCGAGGATGTTGACCGCGCGGCGCACGTAATCGTCCACCCTCGCCTCCACCGCCTGCGCCACGCCGCGCGCGCGGGGATCGGCAAGCATGGCGGCCGCGATGTCGGCCACGGGCACGGCCATGCCGAAGGAGGAATGCTGGAGCGCGCGGCGCAGGCGCTCCGCCCAGCCCTTCGGCGCCACCGCGTAGCCGAAGCGCAGCGCCGGGGTGAGCTCCTTGGAGAGGGACGAGACATACCACGCCCATTCCGGGATCAGCGCCCGATAGCCCGGCAGCCGCCCCTGCCCCATGCGGTAGCAGTCATCCTCGATCACGTGCAGCTTGTGGTGACTGATGACGCGGGCCAGCTCCTGGCGCCGCGCAAGCGTCGTCTGCACGAGCGTCGGGTTGTGGACCTCGGGCGAGGTGCACAGAAGCTGCCCGCCGTGGGTGTGGATCGCCTCGTGCAGCGCCTCGGGGATGATCCCTTCCGCATCGCTTTCGACGCTCACGATCCGCGCCCGCGCCAGCCGCGCGGCATGGCGGAACCCGGCGTAGGAAAGCTCTTCGGCGAAGACCACGGGCGCCTCCCCCCGCAGGACCGTCTGGAAGATCAGCGTGATCGCGTTCTGGCCGCCGTGGGTGAGCACGATGTCTTCGGCCCCGAAGGCGCCGATGTCGGCGGTGGAGAGCCAGTTGCGCACCGCCTCGCGCGCCGGCGCCTCGCCCGCGTGTTTCGGGTAGCGCCCGTAGCGCTCCGGCAGCGGTGCGGCACAGAGCGCGCGCATGGCCTCCGCCATCAGGGCCGACTGGCCGCAGTCGGGCAGTTTCGGGCTGCGCAGATCCACCGTTTCGGGCCAGTCCAGCGCGGTGGCCGCGGCCAGCGGCGCCGGGCCGCCCTGCGGGGCCGGAGCAGGCACCGGCGCGGCGGCGGAAGGCTCCGGCGCGGGGCCGGCCACGAAGGTGCCCCGCCCCACTTCGGCCCGCAGCACGCCCGCATCCACGAGCACCTTGTAGGCGCGCGCCACCGTGCCCGGCGTCACCTTCAGCTGCCAGGCCAGTTCGCGCACGGGCGGCAGTTTCTCGCCCTCCGCCAGCTGCCCGGACGCGATCGCGGCACGGATGGCATCGCTCAGCGCCTGGTATTTCGGGGCGTCGCCTTCGGAGAGATCAGGAAACCAAATTGTATTCATTACAATCTTTCATTGGACCGATATATTCACGGTATGTATGCATACACTTGTAGCGAACATTCTACATTGTATCAATACAAATCACGAAGGAGAGTATCATGGTTCGCCCCCTTTCCCAGCATGCACGGAACATCCACTTCCTGGAAAGCCGTCACCCCCTGCCGCCGCTCAGCCAGATCGCGCTGACCGTGGCCGTCGTGCTGGCGAAATGGCAGGACCGCGCCCGAAGCCGCCGGGCGCTCTCCCGGCTGACAGCCCATGAACTCAAGGACATCGGGCTGACCCGTGAACAGGCCTGGACGGAAGCCAGGCGCGAATTCTGGCGTGCGTAACTCCCCGTCCGCACGACAGACTCTTCCTGGGCCGGGTCTCGCACCCGGCCTTTTTTTGCGCGGATTTCCAACCGAAGCCCCCGCCGTGCTAGGCTTGGGCGGCATTTCAGCGGGAAGGGGTTTTCATGGCGGATCCATTTCAGGACGTGGACGCGGCCGGGCCGGAGTTCATTCGCGTCTTCTCGGACTCGATGGAGGTGCGGCAGGCCGATCCGGTGATGGAGGCGGTGGTAGCGGCCTACCTTGACCGCCTCGGCCCGGTGCCCCCGGGGGCGCGGATCATCGAGATCGGCGCCGGGGCCGGCGCGGTGACCCGGCGCATCGCGGCGCGCTTCCCGGAGGCCGGGATCACCGGCTTCGAGCCCTCCGAAGGCTTCGTGGCGGAGGCACGCGCGCGCGCCGAAGGCATCGGCAACCTTTCCTTCACCGCGGCAGACGGCGCGGATCTGCCGCTCTCCGCAGAAAGCGTGGACATCGCGGTGATGCACACGGTGCTGACCCATGTCACCGCCCCCGAGGCCCTGCTGGCCGAGGCCTTCCGCGTGCTCCGCCCCGGCGGCTGGCTCGTGGCCTGCGACGTGGATTTCTCGAAGGCGGCGCTGGCGAGTTTCGCCAACGACCCGCTGGACGCCTGCGCCCGCGCCTTCGTGGCCGAATTCGTCACCGACCCCCATGTCGTGGGCAAGCTGCGCGGGCTGATGCGCGATGCGGGCTTCGCGCTCACCCATTTCGGCGTGGACAGCCGCGTGGTCGTGACGGCGCAGCAGATGCTGCCCTGGGTCGAGCAGACGGCACGGCTGATGGAATCGCGCGGCCAGATCGGCACCACGCTGGCCGATGCCTTGATCGCGGAACACGACAGGCGCGCCGAGGAAGGCGCGCTCTACGGCTACCAGGCCATCGGCACCGCGATCGCCCGCAAGCCCTAGGCGGTCAGGCCCGGCTCATGCCCCGCCCCGGCCGGCCAGAAGCGCCGCCCGCATCGCGCCGTGCAGGCGGGCCACGTCGTCATCGACGCTTGCCCCCGGATCGCAATCGATCGCCGGCAGAACTTCGAGATGGATGGTGCCCGGCTTCGGCGAGAAGCGTCCGCGCGGCAGCAGCGCGTCCGAATCATGGATCACGATCGGCAGGATGCGCCGCCCGGTCTCCCGCGCCGCCAGCACCGCGCCCGCCCGAAACGGGCCGAGCACGTCGGCCTCGCTGCGCGTGCCCTCGGGAAACAGCACCACGGACCGGCGCGCGGGCATGGATTTCACCGCATCGACCAGCGTCTTGAGCGCGAGCTTGCCGTTGCTGCGGTCGATCGGCACGAGGCCCGCGGCGGTGAAGCCTGTCCGCAGCAGCCGGGAGGAGAAGAACTCCTTCTTGGCGGCGAAGGTGAACCACTTCTCGTCGGGCACCACGTGCATGAGGCAGAAACCGTCGAGGTGGCTGCGGTGGTTGATGACGATGAGGCTGTCGGTATCGCCGGCAAGACGCGCCTTGTCGGCCTCGCTCATCTCGGCGCGGATCCCCAGCAGCCACAAGAGCCGCGAGCAGGCGCGCTTGACGCTGCGCCAGTACCAGCCGCGAAAGCCCGCGCGATGGCGGCAGAGCACGGGCGCGAAGGCGATGGCGAGGAAGTAGAACGGCCCGGCGAGCACCAGCAGGACGCGCCGCGCGCGCCGCGAAAAAGCGCCGCCCCGCGGCGCTAGGCCGGCCTGCGGCAGGACGGGAGTATCGGACATCTTGGGCTGCCCCCTCTTGGCCCCGCCTGTTGCGCGAGGGCTCGCGGCCTGTCATCGGGTGCGCCTGCACCGCCGCATGTGTTGGAATGGCCAGCCCCAGCGCGACGCACCTTCATGGACGCTTTCCGCCGGAAGTGCAATCGCCGGCGCGGCGTCAGCCTTTGCGCGGCGGGATCGAATAGGTCATGTTGGCGCGCGCCACCGGCTCGGGCTGGCCCTCGGAATGGATCAGCACGTCGCCCACGGCCAGCACCTTGCCCAGCTTCAGCAGGCGGCAGGTGGCGATCAGGTCCACCCCGGCCGCCGGTTTGCGCAGGAAATCCAGCCCGGCGTTGGTGGTGACGGCCAGCGCCTGCGGGCCGATCTTCGAGAGCACCGCGAGATAGACGGCGACATCGGCCAGGCCGAACATCGACGGCCCCGATATGGTGCCGCCGGGGCGCAGGTGCTTGTCGCTCACCCGGAGCCGCACCGTCAGCGCCTCCTCGGTGACGCTCTCCACGATGAAATCATCGGCCACCTGTTCGAACACGCCGTGCAGAAAGCCGTTCAGCGCCTCGGCGTCCATCACGATGGGCATGGGCGATCCTCCTTGACGCCGATCCTGTCCGCAGCCGGGCACGCCGGGCAAGGGCCTGCCCCGCGTGCCGCGGCGTGACGTGGCGTCAGAGATCGTAGAGATCGGCGAATTTCGCCTCGAGGTAGTCCAGCAGCGGACCTTCGGACGGCGCGAAACCGCAGGCATGGGCGATGGTCTCCTTCGGGCTGCGCAGCGCGCCGTATTGCTGAAGGCTCTCGCGCAGCCAGCCGGTGGCGGCGGAGGTATCGCCCTGCGCTAGCTGCGCATCCAGATCGGGAAGGGCCGCGCGCATCGCCTTGTTGAGGCAGCCCGCGTAGACGTTGCCAAGCGTGTAGGTCGGGAAGTAGCCGAAGAGCCCGACCGACCAGTGCACATCCTGCAGGACGCCGTTGGAGGGCTTGTCCACGGCCACGCCGAAATCGGCCTCGAAACGTTCGTTCCAGGCGGTGGGCAGGTCGGCCACCTCCAGTTCGCCCCTGATGATCTTGCGCTCCAGATCGAAGCGCAGCAGGACGTGGAGGTTGTAGTGGATCTCGTCGGCCTCGGTGCGGATGTAGCCCGAGGTGACGCGGTTCACCACCCGGTAGAAGCTGCGCGCGTCCGCCACGCCGAAATCGCCGAAGGCCTCGCGCATCTGTCCGTAGAGCCAGGCGGTGAAGGCTTCGCCCCGGCCGAGCTGGTTCTCGTAGATGCGGCTCTGGCTTTCATGCACCCCCATCGAGACGCCCCGCCCCAGCGGCGTGAGCAGGAAATCCTCGCTCACCCCCTGCTCGTAGGCGGCATGGCCGACCTCGTGGATGGTGGAGTAGAAGCAGTTGAAGGGATCATGCAACGCGGTGCGCGTGGTGATGCGCACGTCCTGCCCGGACCCCGAGGAGAAGGGGTGCACCGCCTTGTCGATCCGGCCCCGATTGAAATCGTAGCCGAAGGCGCGGGCGAGCTTTTCCGACAGCGCAAGTTGCTTGTCCTCGGGAAACTCGCCGGCAAGAGGCTCCGGCACCTTGCCCGAGGCGAGGATCTTCTCCCGCAGCGCGACGAGGCGCGGGCGCAGGGCGGAGAACATGGCCTCGAGCTCGGCGCCGGTGGCCTCGGGTTCGTAGTCGTCCAGCAGGGCATCGTAGAGATCGCCGCCGGCGGCCAACGCGGCGGCTTCCTCCCGGCGCAGGGCGACCACCTTCTGAAGCGTCGGCGCGAAGGCGTCGAAATCCTCGTTGGCGCGGGCTTCGGCCCAGATGCCCTGGGCAATCGAGGTTTCCTTTGCCAGCGCGGCGGCGAGCTTTGCCGGCACCTTGGTGTTGCGCTCGTAGGATTTGCGGATCAGGCGCAGCTTGGCCTGATCGGCCTGGGAAAGCGCGGTGGCGTCGATGGCGGCGAGCCACTCCCCCAGCCTCGGATCGGTGCGGCGGGCGTGGAGCACGCTTTCGATGGCGGCCATCTCCTCGCCCCGCTGGGCCGCGGCGCCGCGCGGCATCACCGTTTCCTGATCCCAGCCCAGACGGCCGGCGATGGCCCCCAGCGCCTCGGTTTCGCGTTGGTGGCTCATCAGCTCGTCGAAAGCGCTCATGCCTTGGTGCTCCGGATGGTTTGGGTGATCGGGTATTGGGCGAGGAAGCGGGCGCGGATGATCAGCACCCACAGCACGATGCCGCCAAGCTGGTGCAGGATGGCGATGTTCCACGGCGCGGCGTGCATCAGCGTGACGATGCCCAGCACCACCTGCCCGAAGAGCATCACCGCCATCCAGTCGAAGGCGCGTTTGGTGGCCTCGTTGCCGCTGCCGCGGGCGCGGCGCCAGACGACGATACCGAAGATGAAGAGCCCGTAGGCCAGCATCCGGTGGATGAACTGTACGAGCGAGGGGTTCTCGAAGAAATTCGTCCAGAGCGGCGTGTAGTTGAACATGTCGTCGGGAATCCACTGGCCGGCCATGCGCGGCCAGTCGATGTAGCCCCGGCCCGCGTCGAGCCCGGCGACCAGCGCGCCGAACAGGATCTGCAGGAAGGCGAAATGCATCAGCCCCGTGCCCATGGAGAAGAGCTTGGGGTTGCGGCCGCGGCGGGCCTGCATCAGCGCGGCCTCGCTGCGGCCGAGCTTGAGGATGAACCAGGTGATCAGCCCGAGGATGACGAAGGCCAGCCCGAGGTGCACCGCGAGCCGGTAGGAGGCCACGCTGACCATGCGGCCCGTCAGGCCCGAGGAGACCATCCACCAGCCGATGGCGCCCTGAAGGCCACCAAGCGCGCCAAGGCCAAGGAGCCGCGGGGTCCAGCCGGTGGGGATGCGTTTGGTGGCAAGGAAGAAGAGGAAACCAAGCGCCCAGACGAGGCCGACGAAGCGGCCGAGCTGCCGGTGCCCCCACTCCCACCAGTAGATGAACTGGAACTCGGCGAGCGTCATGCCGCGGTTCATCAGCTCGTATTGCGGCGTCTGACGATACTTGTCGAACTCGGCCTGCCAGTCGGCCTCGTTCAGCGGGGGCACGGCGCCGGTCACGAGGTTCCACTCGGTGATGGAAAGGCCGGAATCGGTGAGCCGGGTCAGCCCGCCCACGAGGATCATCGCCGCCACCATGGCAAAGAGAACCATGAGCCAGATTCGGATCGCGCGGCGTGCGCCGCCGGTGTCCTTGTCGATCAGACCGGGGCTCGGCGCGGCCACCTTCGTTTTTTCGTCGGTGCCGACCTCTTCGAAGATCGCTCGTTTCTGGCTCATCTGGCGTGTCTCTTCGGCTGATTTTTCCTGCGGCGCAACCTAGGCGCAGCACCGGAGCGGGGCAAGGCCCCGCGCCGGGCACGATTTGCCGCGCTGTGCGCGGCGGGCCTCCGGCGGGGATATTTTCGGAACAAAGTGGGGCGGCTCAGCCGCGCTCCTTCCAGCGCACCATCTGGCGCATCATCCCGTGGAACACCTGCACGTCGGCGCGGGTGAGCGGCATCCGGGACCAGAGGTTGCGCAGGTTCGTCTTCATGTTTTCGGCCTTGGCCTCCGGGAAGAAGAAGCCCGCCTCATCGAGGCGCTGCTCGTAGTGCTCCGCCAGCTTGGTGACCTCGTGGGCCTCGGCGAATTCCGTCTTCGCCATCTCCATCACCTCGGGGATGGCGTCCTCGGTCTGGCGGCGCCACTCGTAGGCGGTGAGCAGCACGCATTGGGCGAGGTTGAGCGAGGCGAACTGCGGGTTGACGGGCACCGAGATGATGGCGTTGGCGCGGGCGACGTCCTCGTTTTCCAGCCCGGCGCGCTCGGGGCCGAAGAGCACGCCGACCTTCTTGCCCTCCGCGATCAGGGCGCGGGCGTGCGCCATGGCGCGCTCGGGCGTCATCACCGGTTTGGTGAGGCCGCGGGCTCGGGCGGTGGTGGCGAAGATGTAGTTGCAGTCGGCGATGGCGCCGTCGAGATCGTCATGAAGCTGCGCTTCGTCGAGCAGGCGGCCGGCGCCCGAGGCCATGGCCACGGCCTTCTGGTTGGGCCAGCCGTCGCGCGGGGCGACGATGCGCATGCGGTCCAGCCCGAAGTTCCACATGGCACGGGCGGCGCCGCCGATGTTCTCCCCCATCTGCGGGCGCACGAGGATCATGGCGGGCTGGGGTGCGGGCGTCATCTGTTCTGTTTCCTTGGCGTTGCGGGGCTGGCGCGTGATACGCTGCGGCTATCCGGAGATCAAGGAGCCGGACATGGCCTATGACGAGGGACTGGCCCAGCTGATGCGCGACGAGCTGGCCGGGCAGTCCGGCATAACGGAGAAGAAGATGTTCGGCGGGCTGTGCTTCCTGCTGAACGGCAACATGGTCTGCGGCGTGCATGCCGGCGGCGCGATGTTCCGGGTGGGCAAGGCGCGCGAGGCCGAGGCGCTGGCGATCCCGGGCGCGGCCCCGCTGTCTTTTACGGGGCGGCCGTTGGGGGGCATGATCGAAACCGACGCGGCCGCGCTCGGCGACGATGGCCGCCGGGGCCTCTGGATGGCATTGGCGCTGGCCCATGCATCGGCCCTGCCGCCGAAGTAGCCAAGCCCCCGAAAGCGCGCTATAGGGGCGGCAAGACAAAGAAGGACTCCGCCAGATGGCCGAAATCGAGCGCCCGCAGATCTACCTGATCACACCGCCTGAAATCGAACTTTCCACCTTTCCCGACGCCCTTGCCGGCGTGCTGGACGCCGAGGAGATCGCCTGCGTGCGCCTGGCGCTTGCCACCAAGGACGAAGACCGCCTCGCCCGCGCCGCCGACGCGGTGCGCGAAGTCTGCCACGCCCGCGACATCGCGCTGGTGATCGAAAGCCACGTGATGCTGGTGGAGCGGCTGGGCCTTGACGGGGTGCACCTCGTCGATGGCGGGCGCTCCCTGCGCAAGGTGCGCAAGGCCCTCGGCGGCGATGCCATCGTGGGCGCCTACTGCGGCGCTTCGCGGCACGACGGGCTCGTGGCCGGCGAGGCCGGGGCCGACTACGTGGCCTTCGGTCCCGTCGGCACCACGCCGCTGGGCGACGGCACCATCGCGGAGGCCGAGCTGTTCCAGTGGTGGAGCGAGATGATCGAGGTGCCCGTGGTCGCCGAGGGCGCGCTGACCGAAGACCTCGTGCGCAAGCTGGCCCCGATCACCGATTTCTTCGGCATCGGCGAGGAGATCTGGCGCAGCGACTCACCGGCCGCCGCCCTGCGCGCCCTCGTCGCCGAAATGGGCTGAGCCCGCGCGCCGGGCGCGGGCTTCACGCGAGGCAGTCCTCACGCGAGATAGTCGTTGAAGCCCTGCCGCACGGCGGCCTCGCAATGGCGCGCCAATGCCTTGCGCCCCGGGAAATGGGAAACCTTCACCGGGGCGTGATAGATCACCTCCACGCTGCCCTGCCGCCGGGCCGCCAGCGTCTTCAATAGGTGGGTGGCGAAGTCCATGTCGCCCCACCAGCCGTAGAAGCGCGCATCCTCGCCCTCCGGCGCATGGTAGACGACGCTGACCGGCTGCACCCAGAGGATCTCCCGCAGACCGTCGGCGAAGAAGGCTTCGAAGAGCGTCGGCTTGAAGGGCAGCACCTGGCGGCCGTCCGTCGAAGTGCCCTCGGGAAAGAACAGCAGCTTGTGGCCCGCCTTGAGCCGCGCTTCGAAGATCTCCTTCTGGGCGCGCGCCTGCCTTGGGTCGCGGGTGATGAACACGGTGCCCGTCGCCCGCGCGAGCCAGCCGATGCCGGGCCAGCCGGCCACTTCGGACTTGCTCACGAAATAGACGCGGTTGCGGGCGTTGAGGGTGAAGATGTCCAGCCAGGAGGCGTGGTTGGCCACCACCGCCCCCTTCTGGCGCATCTGCGCGCCGACGGTGGCATAGCCCATGCCGAGAATGCGGAAGGCATTGCGGCAGACGAACTGCGTCACATAGGGCGTGATCGGGCGCTCCACGCCGTAGAGCGGGCGCTCGATGAGGCGCAGCAGGAGCAGGATCAGCAGACCGCCGAAGGTCAGGGCGGCCAACGCCAGGCCACGCCAGGCCACGCGAAGCCAATCCTGCCACGCGAGCGGCGCGCCGGCCTGCGGCCGATCCTCGGAATTCCACGTCACGTTCATGCCCCGTGCTCCCGCGCGTAGATGGCGCGCTGCCGGTCGTTCATCCGGGCCGTGTCCAGCACGAGGCAGACATCGGTGGTGTTGAAGGCGTGATCCACGTAGGCGCCCTCGCCCACGAAGCCGCCGAGCCGCAGGTAGGCCTTGATCAGCGCCGGCGTCGCCAGCATCGCGGCCTTGCGGTCGATCCCCGCCTCCGGCAGCAGATCCATCCGCTGGAAATGCCCGGGCCGCGCCCGCACCCGCAGATCCTCGGGCGCGAGGTGGCGGTGGTGCAGCAGCGACAGCGGCGCGGCCAGGGCCTGCACGTCCGTGCCGTGGAAGCTCGCCACACCGAAGAGCACTTCGATCCCGTGCCTGCGCACGTAGCCGGCCAGCCCGTTCCAGAGGTGATACATGCCGGTGCCGCCCCGGTAGGCCGGATGCAGGCAGGAGCGACCGAGCTCCAGCAGGCGCCGCCCCGAGGACTTCAGGACCTCGAGATCGTATTCATCCTCGCTGTAGAACCGCCCCACGGCGTCGAGCTTGTCGCTGCGCAGCAGGCGATAGACGCCGACAACACCGCCCGGCACCCCCTGCGGCGCCGCCGGATCGATCAGCAGCAGGTGATCGTAATGGGGATCGAAGGCATCCCGCTCCAGCCGGGCCTCGTGATCCACGAGCGCGCCGTCGCCGCCGAGCTCTTCCACGAAGACCTCGTAGCGCAGCCGCTGGGCGGCTTCGATGTCGGCGTCGTTTTCGGCCAGCCGAACGACGAATTTCTGTGCCTGCGAATACATGGGCCCCGGCTATTTTGCAGCAGTGGGCGGGTTCTAGGGGCACGCCGGCGAAATTGCAACATTGCGCCCGGCGAGGGCTCATCCTAAGGTTGTTCTCGAGGCGTGATCCGATCCGCTTGCCCGTCACCGGCCCCGTCACCCTGCGTGGCCGTTCCGTTACTCGTACTGGATCAGAAGTTGCACCCGATGCCCGTCGATCACGACCTTTCCCATTTCCTGGAAATTCACGGTAATCCGCCCGTCGATGTTGGATTGCACCTGCCCCAGCCCCCAGTCGGGCTGCTGCGGATGGCGCACCAACATGCCGGGTTCGAGAAAATCGTTCGTGGTTCCCGTTTTGCCTGTCACAAGGATGATCCTCTTGCCTGAACGCCTCACAGACGATCTCGCCGGCCTCGTCGGCGCGCGCATCTGCCATGACGTGATAAACCCTCTCGGCGCAATCGGAAACGGCCTTGAGCTGCTGCTGCTCACGCTCGACGCCCCCGCCCCGGAAGTCGAGCTTCTGGAGGCCTCGGTCCGGAACGCCCAGTCCCGCGTGAAATTCCTGCGTATCGCCTTCGGTCCGGCGCGCGATTCCGCACCGGTCGCAGCGCCCGAGATCCGCGCCATCATCGAAGGATTCACCACCGGCTCCCGGCACGAGATCGCCTGGCGGATCGACGAGGATCTCGCCAGGAAACACCTGCGCCGCGCCTTCCTGATGCTGCTGTGCCTGCTGCCGGCGCTGCCGCGCGGCGGCCGACTCGTCGCCGACAGCGATGGCCGCAGCCTCGCCCTCACCGCCACGGGCCCCCGCGTCCTGCGCGAACCCGACCTGTGGGAGCCGATGCTGGCCGGCCGCCGCCCCGAGGCGCCCTCCGCGGCCACGGTGCAATTTGCCCTGCTGGCAGATGACATCGCCACCGAAGGCCTCTCACCGGAAGTCGAGGAGGCCGAGGAAAGGCTGCTGTTCCGCCTCTGAGCGCGGCGCCTTTCCTCTCGCGAAAAATACCTCGGGGGAGGCGCGCCGCAAGGCGCGGCGGGGGCAGAGCCCCCTGCCCGCCCCCGGCCACGCAGTGCAATCGCGGATCAGCCGCGGATGGTGCCGTCGCCCGTCACCAGGTACTTGAAGCTCGTCAGCTGCTCGGCCCCCACCGGGCCGCGGGCGTGCATCTTGCCGGTTGCGATGCCGATCTCCGCCCCCATGCCGAACTCGCCGCCGTCGGCGAACTGGGTGGAGGCGTTTCGCATCAGGATGGCGCTGTCCAGCCGCGCGAAGAAACGAGCCGCGGCGGCGTCATCCTCGGTGAGAATGCAATCGGTGTGGTTGGAGCCGTATCTGCGGATATGGGCGATGGCCCCGTCGATGTCCTCGACCACTTTCGCCGCGATGATCATGTCGAGGAATTCCTTTCCGAAATCCTCCTCGCCGGCGGGGACGGAGCCAACAAGCCCTTCGCCGGCGCGCACTTCGACGCCGGCCTCCTTCAGCATGTCCACGAGCGCCTGGCCGAGGCCCGCGGCCACGTCCTTGTGGATCAGCAGGCATTCGGCAGCGCCGCAGATCCCGGTGCGGCGGGTCTTGGCGTTCAGCACCACGGCCCTGGCCTTCTCCGGATCGGCCTTGGCGTCCACGTAGATGTGGCAGATGCCTTCGAGATGGGCGAAGACGGGCACGCGCGCCTCGCGCTGCACGAGGCCCACGAGCCCCTTGCCGCCGCGCGGCACGATCACGTCGATCGTGTCCACCATCTTCAGCATCTCCGCCACGGCGGCCCGGTCGCGGGTGGGCACGCGCAGGATGGCGTCCTCGGGCAGGCCGGCGGCGCGCAGCCCCTCCTGCAGACACGCGTGGATGGCGCCGGAAGAGTGGAAGCTCTCCGAGCCGCCGCGCAGGATCACCGCGTTGCCGGCCTTCAGGCAGAGCGCGCCGGCATCGGCCGTCACGTTGGGGCGGCTTTCGTAGATCACCCCGATCACGCCGAGCGGCGTGCGCACGCGCTGGATGTGCAGGCCCGATGCCATGTCCCACTCGGTGATGATTTCGCCGACCGGATCCTTCTGCTCGGCCACGGCGCGCAGCCCGTCGACGATGCCGCGGATCCGGGCCTCGTCCAGCATCAGGCGATCCATCATCGCCGGGCTGAGCCCCTTCTCGCGGCCGAACTCCATGTCCTTGGCGTTGGCGGCGATGATCTCGCCCCGCCGCGCCCAGACGGCCTCGGCCGCGGCGATCAGCGCGGCGTGCTTGCGCTCGGCGGAGGCAAAGCCCAGTTCCGCCGCGGCGGCCTTCGCGCGGGCGCCGATGTCGGCCATCATTTCGGCGATGTTTTCCATGTCTTTCATGGTGCGTGTTCCTCGTATCCTCGCGGCGCTCCGGGCCCGGCGGCGGCGTCTTTCCACGCGCGGCCCCGCCTAGAGCACCATGTCATCCCTGTGGATGAGGGCGGCGCGGCCTGTGTAGCCGAGAACGCCCTCGATGTCACCGGAGCGCAGGCCCCGGATCCGGCGGGCCTCCTCCGCCGTGTAGCGCGCGAGCCCCTTGCCCAGCGTTTCCCCCGATGGGCCCAGGATGGAGACCGGATCACCCCGTCCGAAATCCCCGTGAATCTCCGTCACGCCCGCCGGCAGCAGCGATGTCCCTTGCGCCAGCGCCTTCGCCGCGCCCGCGTCCACCCGCAGTTCGCCCTGCGGCTTCATCGACAGGATCCAGCGCTTGCGCGCGGCGGCCGGATCCTCCTTCGGCAGGAACCAGGTGCAGGGCGCGCCCGCGTCCAGCGCCGACAGCGGGTTGAGCCGGCTGCCCTCGGTGATGACCATGGCGCAGCCCGCGCCCATCGCGGTCTTCGCCGCCATGAGCTTGGTTTTCATTCCGCCCTTGGAGAGGCCCGAGATGCCGTCCCCGGCCATGGCCTCGATCTCGGGCGTGATCTCCTCCACCACGTCGAAGCGCCGGGCATCGGGATCCTGCGCCGGGTTGGCGGTATAGAGCCCGTCCACGTCGCTCAGAAGCACGAGCTGATCGGCGCCCACCGTCACCGCGATCTGGGCCGCGAGGCGATCGTTGTCGCCGAAGCGGATCTCGTCGGTGGCGACGGTGTCGTTCTCGTTCACGATGGGCACGGCGCCGAGCCCCAGGAGCTGGGAAAGCGTGGCGCGGGAGTTGAGGTAGCGCCGGCGGTTGGCGCTGTCTTCCAGCGTCACGAGCACCTGCGCGGTGGTGATCCCGTGGGGCGCGAGCGCCTCCTCGTAGGCACGGGCGAGCCGGATCTGGCCGACGGCGGCCGCGGCCTGGCTCTGTTCGAGCGAGAGCGCCCCGGCGGGCAGCCCCAGCACCCCGCGCCCCAGCGCGATGGAGCCGGAGGACACCAGCACCACGTCGCTGCCGCGCGCCTTGGCGGCGGCCACGTCCGCGGCCAGCGCCTTCAGCCAGTCCGTCTTGAGATCCCCGGTCGCGCGATCGACCAGCAGGGCCGACCCGATCTTCACGACGAGGCGGCGCGCATCCTTCAGGGCTGCCATGCCTCGGGTTCCTCCCCCCCGGTTTCCTCGCGCCTGACGCGCAGGCGGTTCTCGTCGATCTGGCTGCGCAGCGTGCGCAGGACGGCCTCAACCCCTTCGCCGGTCACGCCCGACATCAGCAGGACGGGGCCACCAACGGCGGCCTCCAGCTCTTCCCTGATGAAGCTGCGCTCCTCCGCGTCGAGCGTGTCGATCTTGTTGAGTACCGTCACCCGTGGCTTCTCGGCCAGAGCGCCGCCGTAGGCTTCCAACTCGCCGATGATCGTTTCGTAATCCTTCACCGGATCGCCCGAGGTGCCGTCCACGAGATGCAGCAGCACCGCGCAGCGCTCCACGTGGCCGAGGAAGAGATCGCCCAGCCCGCGCCCCTCCGAAGCACCTTCGATCAGGCCGGGAATGTCGGCGACGACGAATTCCACGCCGTCCACGCCGACGACCCCGAGATTGGGGTGCAGCGTGGTGAACGGGTAGTCGGCCACCTTGGGCCGGGCGTTGGAGGTGGCCGCGAGGAAGGTGGATTTGCCCGCGTTGGGCAGGCCCAACAGGCCCACGTCCGCGATCAGCTTGAGCCGCAGCCAGAGGGTGCGCTCCACGCCCGGCTGGCCCGGATTGGCCCGGCGCGGCGCCTGGTTGGTGGCGCTCTTGAAGTGGAGGTTGCCGAAGCCGCCGTTGCCGCCCTTGGCCAGCAGCACGCGCTGGCCCACCTCGGTGATGTCGGCGATCAGGGTCTCCCCGTCCTCGTCGAGGATCTCGGTGCCCACGGGCACGCGCAGCACGATGTCCTTGCCGTCGGCACCGGTGCGCTGGTTGCCCATGCCGGGCTGGCCGTTCTTGGCGAAGAAATGCTGCTGGTAGCGGAAGTCGATGAGCGTGTTCAGCCCGTCCACGGCCTCGGCCCAGACATCGCCGCCGCGCCCGCCGTCGCCGCCGTTGGGGCCACCGTATTCGATGAACTTCTCGCGCCGGAAGCTGACGCACCCCCCGCCGCCCGCGCCGGAGCGGATGTAGACCTTAGCGAGATCGAGGAATTTCATTGCGAGCCAACCCTTTCATGGGGTGCGATAATTCAGAAAGGCAGCAGGCTCAAGCCTTTGCGGCGCAACGGCGCCGCAAAGGCCGAAATCACCGGCCGCCTCAGGCGAGTTTCTTCAGATATGTCCACGTGGGCACGTTCGCGCCACGGGCCACGGAGTAGGTTTCGGCATCGCCGATGTAGGCGAAGCCGGCATTGGTCAGCACGCGGGCGCTGGCCGGGTTGTCCTGGAAGACTTCCGCGAAGATCGTCTTGCAGTTCTGCGGATTCGCCGCGAGCAGCGCGGCGACGGCCTCGGAAGCAAGGCCGGTGTTCCAGAACAGCGGCGCCACCCAGTAGCCGATCACCGAACGCCCCTCGCCTTCCGGCTTGAGGCTGATGACGCCCTGCACCTCGGGCCCGCCGTGGGCGGTGCCGTCCATCACCCAGACGTCCTCGATCCTGTCATCCGCCGTGGAGCGGGTGATGAAGGCCTCGATGGCGCCGGGCGGCAGCGGATGCGGGATCGAACGCGTGCCTTCCGCCACGCGGCGGTCGCCGGCATACATGGCCAGAAGCCCCGCATCCGAACGCCGCAACGGGCGCAGCGTGAAGCGCTCCGTTTCGATCACGGGCTGATTGATGATCGCTTCGATTTTCATGCCGTTCCTCCTCCGAAGAGCACGAAGAGAACGCTGGCCACGGTGAGGGCGGCCAATGTCCCCATGAGATATCTTTCCGCCGGCGTGCCAGCGACACGTGCGGCGATGCGGTCCCCGCCCCAGGTCCAGATCGGGTGAAACACGAGCTGGCAGATACACAGACAGATGGCGATCGTCGCCGTCGCCTGCAAGGCGGGGGTGCCGGGGCTCACGAAGGCCGTGAACCCGGCGGTGATCATGGCCCAGGCCTTGGGGTTCAGCGGGTGCACGAGCAGCCCCGCCCAGAAGCCAGGGGCCTTGCCGCTGGCCTCGCCCGGCGCGAGGCGCAGGTTCGCCACGCGCCAAGCCAGCCAGCAGATGTAGGCGGCGGAGACCCATTTCAGGCCTTCGAACACCCAGGGCACAGTTTCGGCCAGCCCCATGAGGCCGAGGCCGATCGGCCAGATGATGAGCTGCTTGCCCGCGACCACGCCCAGCACGAAGGGCATCGCCGCCCTCAGCCCGTAGCGCGCACCGGTGGTCAGCAGCGCCATGTTGGCCGGGCCCGGCGTCGCCACCTGGCTCGCGGCAAACAGCAGGAAGGATCCCGTCGCGACGCCCATCTGAACTCCAATCGGCTGCAAGGCAGCAATACATCAAAAAAGGGACCGGCGTTTCCGCCGATCCCCTGAATATCTACCTTCAAAAGGTTTCGGCTTACTCAGCGGCCTCCGCCACCGGGAGGACCGAAATGAAGGTGCGGCCCTTGAGGCCCTTGTGGAAGGTGACCGTGCCCTCTTCTTTCGCGAAGATGGTGTGATCCTTGCCCATGCCCACGTTCTGGCCCGGCCAGAACTTGGTGCCGCGCTGACGCGCGATGATGTTGCCCGGAATGACGACTTCGCCACCGAACTTCTTCACACCAAGGCGGCGACCAGCGGAGTCGCGACCGTTACGGGATGAACCGCCTGCTTTTTTGTGTGCCATGCGTTCTCTCCTTAGCCTTTGGCCAGTTCTTTGGCCTGTTCGATCCAGCCTTCACGCTCGATGCGGCCCTTGAACGAGAGCTTCTCGTCGAACTCGGCAACGTCGGCTTCGGTCCAGGCGGCGATCTGCGCGAAGGACGTCACGCCGGCAGCGTGCAGCTTTTTCTCCAGGGCCGGTCCGACGCCGGAGAGCTTCTTCAGGTCATCGGCACCGGCCGCGGCGGCGGGGGCTTCAGCCTTCTTTTCCGCTTTCTTCGCGGCTTTCTTGGGTGCCGGAGCGGCAGCCTCGACAGCAGCGGCGGAGACGGAACCCGCGCCGATGGCGGCTTTCACGCCGGATTTCTCGGCGCCGGATTCCAGGATGTCGGTCACGCGGACCAGCGTCAGTTGCTGACGGTGGCCCTTGGTGCGCTTGGAGGAGTGCTTCCGGCGACGCTTGACGAAGTGGATGACTTTCTCACCCTTGATCTGGTCGATCACTTCGGCCTGCACGGCAGCACCTTCGACGGTGGGCGTGCCAACCTTGGCGCCGACCATCAGAATCTCGTTGAATTGAACTTTCTCGCCAGCATCTGCAGCCAGTTTCTCAACGCGCAGAACGTCACCGCTCTGAACCTTGTACTGTTTGCCGCCGGTCTTCAGAACCGCAAACATGTGCTTTTCCTTCGTATCCCGCGTCCTTCGGCCCCGAAATCAGGTGTTTCGGCGTTTGGTGCCTGCGAACGGCGCGCCCATCTCGGGGCGTGATTCACCATAGCCCGCGCGCCACATGCCCGCAGGAAGCGCGCTTATCGGAGGGAATGGAAAGATTGTCAACCCCCGCGTGCACCGCTTTCCGAGCGGGCGGGCACAAGCGCCGCGATGGCCTGCCACGTCTCTTCCAGCACCCGGCCGCGGGCCTCGATGACGCCCCGCGCGGCCGTGGTGAGCGCGGCGCGGCGCTCGGGGTCGAGCCCGGCCATCACCGCCTTCGGCAGCGCCTGCGCGTCGGCCACCGCGATGGCCGCGCCGGCGGCATCGAGCTGTGCGTAGCTCTCGGCGAAATCCTCCACCTGCGGGCCATGCAGGATGACGCAGCCGAGCGCCGCCGCCTCGAAAGGGTTCTTGCCCAGGTAGGGCACCTCGCGCACCGGCAAGGAATGCCCGATGAAGGCCACCTGCGCAAGTCGATACCAGAGCCCCATCTCGCCCAGCGTATCAGCCACGTAGACGGCCATCGCGCCGTCCGGCGGCTCCCCCGCCGAACGCAGCCCCGCCGCACCGAAACGCGCGCGGGCCTGCGCGGCCACCTCCGGCCCAACGCCGATGTTGCGCGGTGCAATGATCAACAGCGCATCCGGGAAGCTTTCGCGCAGCGCTGCGTGGGCGGCGAGCATGGCCGCGTCCTCGGCAGCTTCCGTGGCCGCCGCCAGCCAGACGGGCCGCGCACCGATGCGCGTCCGAAGCTCTGCCAATGTGTCTGGATCCGCCGCCAGCGGCCGCGCCGCGCCCTTCAGCGCGCCGGTGACGGAGATCCTCTCCGGCGCGACGCCGAAATCGGCGAAATGGCGGGCGGACTCCGCATCCTGCACGAGACAGGTGGAGAAGCGTGACAGCACGTCCGCGTAGAGCCCGCGCAGCTTTCCCCGGCTCTCCACGCTGCGCGCGTAGAAGCGGCTGTTGATGAGCGCCAGCGGAATGCCGCGCCGGTCGGCCTCGACGATCACGGCGGGCCAGAAATCCATCTCGGAGAACACCGCCACCACGGGCTGCCAGTGATCCAGAAACCGCGTCACCGCGGCGCGGGTATCGACGGGCAGGAACTGGTGGCGGCAGCGCGGCGGCAGGCCCACGCGCGCCAGCGCGTCGGCGGAGGTCTGGGTGGTGGTGGTGAGCAGGAAGTGGGCCTCGGGCAGCGCCTGCCCCGCCCGCTCGATCAGCGGCAGCAGCGCCAGGCTTTCGCCCACGCTCAGGGCGTGGAACCACAGGAGCGGGCCTTGCGGGCGCGCCGGCAGGTTGCGCGCGAAGCGTTCGTCCACCCGATCGGCCGCCAACTTGCCCTTCTTCACCCGCCCGGCCATCGCCCGCCGCCACAGCGGGCCCGAAACGCGGGCAAAGCCGAGGTAGGCCGAGAGCATCCAGCCCAAGGCTCAGGCCGCCCCGACGTTGAGCAGTTGCAGCACGGTCACGAGGCCCACGGGCTTTCCGGCCTCCACCACGAAGGCGGCCGAAATCTTGCGCTCCTGCATCGTGTGAAGGGCGCGCGCCGACAGCCGCCCCGGCTCCAGCGTGATCGGATCGCGCGTCATGATCGCATCGGCGAAGGTTTCGCGCATGGCCTTCTGCATCGGCGCATCGGACTGGCGTTCGAGGTAGCGGCGGATGTCGCCGTCCGTCACCACCCCCTGCAGCATGCCGGCGCCGTCAACGATGCCGACGATGCCGAAGCTCTTGTCCGACAGCGCGGCTATCACGTCGATCACAGGCTGGTCCGGCCGCACCAGCGGCAGATCCTCCGGCGGCACCATGATGTCGGCGATGCGGGTGAGCGAGGCCCCCAGCTTGCCGCCCGGGTGGAAGCGGTGGAAGCTGGTTTCGGTGAACCCCTTCTTCTGCAGAAGCGCGATGGCCAGCGCATCGCCCATCGCCAGCTGCATCATGGTCGAGGTCGTCGGCGCGAGGTTGTGGGGGCAGGCCTCCCGCGCGCGGGGCAGCGCCAGCACCACGTCGGCGGCCTTCGCGAGGCTGCTCTCGCCGTTGCCGGTGAGCAGGATCAGCGGCACGCCGAAGCGGCGGCTGTAGGCGGCGATGTCGGACAGCTCCCGCGTCTCGCCGGACCAGGTGAGCATCAGGATCACGTCATCGCCCTGGATCATGCCCAGATCGCCGTGGCTGGCCTCGGAAGGATGCACGAAGAACGACGGCGTGCCGGTGGAGGCGAAGGTGGCGGCGAGCTTGCTGCCGATATGGCCGGATTTGCCCAGGCCCGTGACGATCAGCCGGCCCTTCATGGCGAAGATCAGGTCGATGGCGGATTGGGTGACCTGCTCCAGCGCCGGCGTGGCGAGCGCGGCGATGAGCGCGTCGATCCCCTCGCGGTTTGTGGTGATCGCCTGTTTGACGTGATCGCTGTCGGTTGTCATCGCCCGGCCTTCCTGCACGCTTGCGCCCGTTTTGCCTTCCGCTTACGCCAAAGCCCGCCGCGCATCAATGCCCGGCCCAGCCGCTTGCCCCGCGCCGCCGGCTCGGGGTAAAGGGGCGCGAACCGCAACGGAAGGCCCCGGCGATGATCATTTCGACGCAATACAACTTCATCTTCGTCCACATTCCCAAGACGGCGGGGATGAGCGTGACCGACGCCTTCCAGAAATACGGGCGTCCGCAGGGCCGCTCGCTGCTGCGCTCCTTCAGCCGCCGCCTGCCCTTCCGCGAAAGCCCCGCCAAGGCGCATTTCCGCTACCACGATCCGGCCAGCACCTTCGTGCGCAAGCTGGGGCCGGAGGTGTTCGAGCGCTTCCTGAGCTTCTCCGTCGTGCGCAACCCCTTCGATCACGCGGTTTCGCACTACGAATACATGAAGCAGTTCCGCATCAAGGACATCGCCGAGAAGGTGGGCCAGCTGAGCTTCGAGGAGTACCTCGACTACCGCCGGCAGCCGCCGCGCGGCAAGGACACGATCTTCGCGCGCCTGCCCAACCAGAGCCATTACCTGACCGACGGCGCCGGCACCCTCCTCGTCAAGCGGCTGGCGCGGTTCGAACGGCTTGAGGCCGATCTCTCCGCCATCGCGGAGGAGCTGGCGCTTCCCGAGTTCCGCCTGCGCCACATCAACAAGACCAAGAGCAAATCCGAGAAGAAGCCCTACCAGGACTATTACACCCCGCAAACCGAGGCGATCGTGCGGGAGATCTACAAGCCCGACTTCGCGCTCCTCGGCTACGACGACAGCCTCTGAGCCGGCGGCGTCCACGGCGCTCCAGACACGCCGCACCGATCAGGCGCGCGGGCATGCCGCGAGGGCACGCCCTGCGCCGGGCCCCGCCTCACATGCGGAAACCGTTCTCCAGCCAGTAGTCGCGCACCCACGGGATCGGCTTGCGGCCGTAATGCGGAAACCTGCCCCAGGGCTTGGAGGTGCGTCCGATCACGTCGATCGGGCGCGGATCGCCGTGGAAGGCCACGATGAGCGTGCCCGGATCCGGCGCACGCGGCGGAAGGAAGCGATCGAGGATCGGCGGCTGGCGCAGGTGACGCTTGAAGCTGATGACCCATTCCTCGGGCCATGTCTTCCAGCCGCGCACGTAATGCTCGATCACCTGCTGCTCGTTCTGGAACTGCGCGTAGGCGGCTTCCTTGTCCTTCAGGAAGTTCTCAAGCACCTGCGGCTGGCTGCCCAGATCGAAGGCGAAGACGCCGGAGGCCAGCCGTGGTGCGGCGTTGACCTTGCCCCGCCGCCAGTCCGGCCCGCCCGCGATGGAGATGAATTCCCCTTCCATCTCGAAGAAGGGTTCGAGCCGGCCGACGATGACCGAATCCAGATCGATGAACAGCGCCCGCCCCGTCAGCCCGTAGAGATCTTCCTTGAACATGCCCAGCTTGGGCCAGGCCCCGGCGCCGTAGCGCTCGGGCGGAAGATCGAGGTCCGGCAGCGGGAAATGCTCGATCTCCGGGTCCAGCCCTTCGGGCTCGTTCGTCAGGCAGACGAAACGGAAGGGCGGCGCCAGGTGTTTGCGCACCGCGTTGAACAGCACGTTCACGTAGGCGCCCGGATAGAGCGCGCCCCACTTCATGCAGATGACGATGCGTTCCCGGCTCATGCCTTCACCACGTCGTCCAGCGCCTTGAGCTGATCCAGCAGCGCGCCCATCTCGGCCAGCGGCACCATGTTGGGGCCGTCGCTCGGGCTGCGGGCTGGCTCCTCGTGGGTTTCGATGAACACGCCGCCCACGCCGACGGCCACCGCCGCGCGCGCCAGTGGCGGCACGAATTCGCGCTGCCCGCCCGTGGAGGAGCCCAGCCCGCCGGGCAGCTGCACCGAATGGGTGGCGTCGAAGATCACCGGGCAGCCCGTCTGCGCCATGATCGGCAGGGCGCGCATGTCGCTCACCAGCATGTTGTAGCCGAAGCTCGCGCCGCGCTCGGTGAGCAGGATCTTCCCGTTGCCGGTGCTCTTGATCTTGTCCACGATGTTGGGCACGTCCCACGGGGCGAGGAACTGGCCCTTCTTCACGTTGATGACCGCACCTGTTTCACCGGCCGCCAGCAGAAGATCGGTCTGGCGGCAGAGAAAGGCGGGGATCTGAAGGATGTCCACCGCCTGGGCGGCGCGGGCGCATTGCCCCGGCTCGTGCACGTCGGTCAGGACCGGGCAGCCGAATTCCTCGCGGATGGCGGCCAGGATGTCGAGCCCGGCCTCCATGCCCAGGCCGCGCTTGCCCGAGAGGCTGGAGCGGTTGGCCTTGTCGTAGCTGGCCTTGAACACGTAGGGGATGCCGCGCGCGGCGCAGAGCTCGGAAAGCGTGCCGGCGAGCATGCGCGCGTGCTCCAGCGATTCCAGCTGGCAGGGCCCGGAGATCAGACTGAAGGGCAATGTGTTGGAAATGGCCACGTCGCCGAGGGTGACGGTTTGGGCGGTCTCGCTCATGCAATGCCTTCCCGGGCCATGATGGCCTCGATGGTGTCGATGTCGGAGGGGTTGTTGAGTTCCCAGAAATCGCGGCCGCGGGCGTCCACTTCGACGCAGCGCACCCGCATGCCGTTTTCGAGGAAGCGCAGCTGCTCCAGCCCTTCGAGTTCCTCGGCCTTGCCCGGCGCCAGCGCCGCGTAGGCCGCCAGAGCGGCCGGCGTGTAGGCATAGACCCCGACGTGGTGGAACACCGGCGTCTGCGCCTCGTCCGGGTAGTCGCCCGGCGTGAAGGGCAGCACTTCCTTGGAGAAATAGAGCGCGGCGTTGTCGCGCCCGAAGACGGCGGTGGTGCCGCCCACGCGATCGGCCTTGCGATCTTCTTTCAGGCGGCGCAGATGCGCGCCGGTGGAGCGCAGAACCGGCGTGGCGCAATCGGCGCCCGGGTCCGCCGTCATCGAGGCGATCAGCGCCTCCACGAACCACGGCGGCGTCAGAGGGGCATCGCCCTGCAGGTTCACGACGATCTCCGGCGTCTCGGGCAGCAGCGCCACCGCTTCGGCACAGCGCTCGGTGCCGTTGCGGCAGGCCGAGGACGTCATCAGCACCTGCGCGCCGAAGCCTTCGGCGGCCTGCGCGATGCGCTCATCGTCGGTGACGACGTAGACGGCATCGGCCCCGGCCACGCCGCAGGCGCATTCCCAGCTGCGCCGGATCAGGGATTTGCTTTCGCCCGTCGCGCCGCGCAGTTCGGCCAGCGGCTTGCCGGGGTAGCGGGTCGAGGCATACCGCGCCGGGATGAGAATGACCGATTTCAATGGCTTGCTTCCTTCCACCTGTCTGGTGGCCCTCATACACCGGCCGCGCAGGCGGTGAAACCGGCAATCAGATGTCCTGCCCGCCCATGAACCGGGCCGCCGCCAGCCCGAGCCCCCGCGAGATCCCGACGAGCATGGTGTCGAACCCGGCGAAGAGCGCGCGGTTAAGATCCTGCCCCGCCTCGGTTTCGGAGAAATCGATGTAGGACTGCACCTCCTCGTCGCTCAGCGGCTGGTAGGCCAGCGCAAGGTAGGAAAACAGCCAGTCGCGCGTGTCGGAGCGGATCTCGGGCTCCTGCTGCCAGACATCGGCGAGGATCTGATCCTCGGTGAGATCGAAGGCGAAGGCGCCGCCGTCCACCAGCCCCGTGTAGAAAGCGTAGTTGGCGTTGAGCGAGCCGACGACGTTGGCTTCCACCAGGTCGTTGGCCTCGGAGAAGGCCTCCAGCAGATCCAGCCGGGGGTCGCCCTGCTCCTGCATGGTTTCCAGCGTTTCGCGGCTGGCGGCCTCGATGCTTTCGTCCATCTGGGCGATGCGGGCCGAGATTTCCAGCCCGATGATGCGCTGGCCTTCTTCGC
The DNA here is from genome assembly GCF_900172235.1 of Pseudoruegeria aquimaris. Lineage (GTDB taxonomy): Bacteria > Pseudomonadota > Alphaproteobacteria > Rhodobacterales > Rhodobacteraceae > Pseudoruegeria > Pseudoruegeria aquimaris. The sequence continues at coordinate 117,296 of NZ_FWFQ01000003.1, forward strand.
TTTCGAAATAGGCGAGCGCCGGTGCGATCGAGGATTCGGGCATCTCCGCCGCGAAGCTCGCCCGGAAGCTCTCCATCATCGCCGGCAGCGCATAGAGCCGCTCAACGCTGTCACGCCAGTTCTCGCCCCCGGCGGCGGGAAACAGCTCCGCCTCCAGTTCGTCGGCATAGACGAGCCCCTCCTCGCGCATGATCTCCAGAACCGACTCGAGCCGAAGCGCCTCCAGCAGATCGTCCACCGGCTCGGCCGTGGCGGGAAAGGCCAGCGCGGCCGTGGCGGACAGGCCCAGGGCAAGGGCGACGGAAAGGCGACGGGACATGGTGCCTCCTGCAATGATCCTGCGGAAGATGTTAGCCCCTGCCCGCCGGATAGGAAAGCGCTCGCGGCGCAGTGCGGGCCAATTGGCCACAGGCCGCGCGCCGGCAGCGCCTCCTCGCAGCCGGAAGTGAAAAAACCGGTTGCAGCGGCTGCCCGCTCGGACTAAACCGCGCGCACCACTTCGCGGAGAGGTGCCGGAGTGGTCGAACGGGGCGGTCTCGAAAACCGTTGTGGGCGCAAGTCCACCCAGGGTTCGAATCCCTGTCTCTCCGCCACTTCCCCCTTCCCATCACTTGGTCCGCCCGCGAACGGGGCCGTGCGCTGCGTCTGCCGCAACAACACCCGGCCAGTTGCCCCCTGCCTTGTGAAACTTCGATGACAGGGCCGTTTTACGGTTGGGCGACCCGCCTATTTCATTTATTCATGAAATATGAATACAGCGATTCCCTCCCGGCTTTCCGCCCTCGGCCACCCGCAGCGCCTTGCGCTGTTCCGGCTGCTCATGCGCCGCTACCCCGACAGGGTGCCGGCGGGTGAGCTGGCGGAGGCGCTCGGGCTGAAGGGGCCCACGCTTTCCGCCTATCTCTCCAGCCTGATGAAGGAAGGGCTCGTCACCCAGGAGCGCATCGGCACCTCGCTGCGCTACAGCCTCGACATGGACGCCGTGCGCCAGACCTTCGACTACCTGCTGCTGGATTGCTGCCGCGGCCGCCCGGAGGCCTGCGCCCCGGTAACGGCAGGAGGCCCCGGCACCGCCTCCCTCGCCGCGCCCCTCGCCGCCCCCATCGACGGCGAGCCCAGGTTCAGGGTCCTCTTCCTCTGCACCGGAAACACCGCCCGCTCGGTCTTCGCCGAGGCGCTGCTGCGCGATCTGGCCGGGGAGCGTTTCGAGGCCCATTCCGCCGGCACGCGGCCCCGCTCGGAGCTCAACCCCCACGCGCTCGCCGTGCTGCGCCGCAACGGGCACGACGTCTCCACCCTGCGCGCCAAATCCGTCGCGGAATACCAACGGCCCGATGCCCCGAGATTCGATTTCGTCTTCACCGTCTGCAACCAGGCCGCCAACGAGGACTGCCCCGCCTGGCTCGGCCAGCCGGTGAGCGCCCACTGGGGCCTGCCGGACCCGGTGAAGGCCGAAGGCAGCGATGCCGAGAAGAGCCTCGCCTTCCAGGAGGCCTACCGGCACCTGCGCGCCCGCATCGAGGCCTTCGCCGCCCTGCCCCTTTCCACCCTCGACAGGATCGCGCTGCAACGCGCGGTCGATGACATCGGTCAAAGCCACCGGGAGATGACGACATGACGACCTACGCACTCAACGGCCTCGGGCGCATCGGCAAGCTGGCGCTGAAACCGCTGCTGGAACGCGGCGCGAAGATCGCCTGGATCAACGATGCCACCGGCGATGCCGCCATGCACGCCCACCTGCTGGAGTTCGACACCGTGCACGGGCGCTGGCAGGCGGCGTTCGCCCATGACGCCGACAGCGTGACCATCGACGGCACCCGCCTGCCTTTCATCGGCACGAAGGATCCCGCCGCGCTGCCGCTCGAAGGCGTGGACGTGGTGATCGACTGCACCGGCGCCTTCAAGACGGAAGCCAGGCTCGCCCCCTATTTCGCGGCCGGCGTGAAGAAGGTGGTGGTGTCCGCCCCGGTGAAGGACGGCGACACGGCCAACATCGTCTACGGCGTCAACGAGGCCACCTATGCGCCGGAGCGCCACCGCATCGTGACGGCGGCCAGTTGCACCACCAACTGCCTCGCGCCGGTGGTGAAGGTGATCCACGAGAACCTCGGCATCCGCCACGGCTCCATCACCACGATCCACGACGTGACCAATACCCAGACCATCGTGGACCGCCCCGCCAAGGATCTGCGTCGCGCCCGCTCCGCGCTCAACTCGCTGATCCCCACCACCACGGGCTCGGCCACCGCGATCACCCTGATCTACCCCGAGCTGAAGGGCCGGCTGAACGGCCACGCCGTGCGGGTGCCGCTGCTCAACGCCTCGCTCACCGACTGCGTGTTCGAGGTGGAGCGCGCCACCAGTGCCGAAGAGGTCAACGCCCTGTTCAAGGCCGCCGCGGAGGGCCCGCTCAAGGGGATTCTCGGCTACGAGGAACGCCCGCTGGTTTCGGCCGACTACACCAACGACACCCGCTCCAGCATCGTGGACGCCCCCTCCACCATGGTCGTCAACGGCACGCAGGTGAAGATCTACGCCTGGTATGACAACGAGATGGGCTATGCCCACCGGCTGGTGGACGTGGCTCTGATGGTGGGGGCCAGCCTGTGACCAGCGCCCCCCAGAGGCCCGAAGGCTTTGCCGCCTACGTGGCGGTGACGGCCGCCTACTGGGCCTTCATGTTCACCGACGGCGCCCTGCGGATGCTGGTGCTGCTGCATTTCCACACGCTGGGCTTCTCGCCGGTGCAGTTGGCCTATCTCTTCGTGCTCTACGAGGTGGCGGGGATGGTCACCAACCTGTCGGCGGGCTGGATCGCGGCGCGCTTCGGGCTGACCAGCACGCTCTACGCCGGGCTCGGGCTCCAGGTGCTGGCGCTGCTGGCGCTGTCGCGGCTCGATCCGGGCTGGGCGGTGGGCGCCTCGGTGGCCTACGTGACGGTCTTGCAGGGCGCGAGCGGCGTGGCCAAGGATCTGGCCAAGATGTCGAGCAAATCCGCCGTCAAACTGCTCGCGCCGCGCGACGGCGGCGGGCTGTTTCGCTGGGTCGCGCTGCTGACGGGCTCCAAGAACGCGGTGAAGGGGCTGGGCTTCCTGCTCGGCGCCGCCCTGCTCGCCACGCTCGGCTTCACGGCCGCCGTGCTGGCGATGGCCGCCGTCCTCGCGGCGATCCTCGTGGCGGTGCTCTTCGCGATGCCGCCGGGCCTGCCGAAGGGGCGCAAGGGGGCGAAGTTCTCGGAGGTCTTCTCGAAATCGGCCAACGTGAACTGGCTCTCGGCGGCGCGGGTCTTCCTCTTCGGCGCGCGCGACGTGTGGTTCGTCGTCGGCATCCCGATCTACTTCTACGCGGTGCTCTCGGACGGCAGCGAGGCGGGCAACCGCGCGGCCTTCTTCACCATCGGCACCTTCATGGCGCTCTGGGTGATCCTCTATGGCGCGGTGCAGGCCGGCGCGCCCCGGCTGCTGAAGGCCGCCGCGCGCGGGGATGCCGAGCTGATCGACGCCGCGCGGCGCTGGGCCTGGGGGCTTGCCGCCGTGCCGGCCGTGCTGACCGCCGCCGCGCTTGCCGCCGACGGACCCGCCCCTTGGCTGACGGCCGCGCTGATCGCGGGCCTGCTGGCCTTCGGCGCCATCTTCGCCGTCAACTCCTCGCTGCACTCCTACCTGATCCTCGCCTTCACGCGGGATGAGCGCGTGACGATGGACGTGGGATTTTACTACATGGCCAACGCCGGCGGGCGGCTCGCGGGCACGCTGCTCTCGGGCCTCACCTACCAGGGCGGCGGGCTTGCGTTGATGCTGGCCACGGCGAGCGTCATGGTCATGGCCTCCACGCTCTGTGTTGCGAGGCTTGCACCCGAGCCCGCCCCGCAGACTGAACGACACCAGAATCACACTTAAAAAGAAGAACACAAATGGGTATTTTCGAACGCTACCTCACGCTCTGGGTCGCCGCCGCCATGCTGTCGGGCATCGCGCTGGGCGCCATCGCACCGGGGCTGGTCGCCGCCATCGCCGCCGCCGAGGTGGCCAGCGTCAACCTCGTGGTGGGGGTGCTGATCTGGGCCATGGTCTACCCGATGATGGTCGGGGTGGATCCGTCGAGCCTTCGGGACGCCCTGAAACAGCCGCGCGGGCTTGCCATCACTCTGGCGGTGAACTGGCTGATCAAGCCCTTCACCATGGCCGCGCTCGCCGTGCTCTTCTTCGAAGGCATCTTCGCCGATCTGATCGCCCCGCAGGATGCGCAGCAGTATATCGCCGGGCTGATCCTGCTGGGCGCGGCCCCCTGCACGGCGATGGTCTTCGTCTGGTCCCAGCTCACGCGCGGCGATGAAAGCTACACGCTCTTGCAGGTGTCGGTGAACGACGTGGTGATGGTCTTTGCCTTCGCCCCGATCGTGGCCTTCCTGCTGGGCGTGACCGACATCACCGTACCCTGGGAGACGCTCGTGCTCTCGGTGATCCTCTTTGTAGCGCTGCCGCTTGCGGCCGGCGTCTGGACGCGCAAGCGGCTGGGCAGCCCTGAACGCATCGCCGCTTTCCAGGGGCAGGTGAAGCCCTATTCCGTGCTCGGACTGATCGCCACCGTGATGATCCTCTTCGGCCTTCAGGGGCAGGTGATCCTGGATCGTCCGCAGGTGATCGTGCTGATCGCGGTGCCGATCCTGATCCAGTCCTACGGGATCTTCGCGCTGGCATACGGCGCCGCCTACGCCCTGAAGGTGCCCCATCGCATCGCTGCACCTTGTGCCCTGATCGGCACATCGAACTTCTTCGAACTGGCCGTGGCCGTGGCGATCAGCCTTTTCGGGCTCAACTCCGGTGCCGCGCTGGCAACGGTGGTGGGCGTTCTGGTGGAAGTGCCGGTGATGCTTTCGCTGGTGGCCTTCGCAAACCGGACACGCCGGAAGTTCACGTAGCGGCGAAGAAAGGTTATTGAGTCGCGCGGAGTCCTCAATACATTTTTCCAAGTATTATCAGGAAAGGTTTCGCGCATGATTTCCCGCATCTTACAAGATCGCCGCTTTGGGCTCACGGCAACCGGCTTCGCCCTCCTTCTTGCTGTTGCCGGCTGCGGCGCCAGCGAAGAAGACGTGCGCGCTGTTTCGACGGCGGCCTCCAGCGCGGTGCTCGCCGCAGAGATCAACGAAGAGGCGAACAAATCGCAGGATTTTGACAAGATCGCCTCCGATACTGTCGCAGGGATGGACACATCTGGCCTTTCGTCGCTGCAATGATCAAAAACCGCCCCGAACAGCAGCCCTCACAGAAGGCGGCATGGAAACCGACTTCTTTGCATCCTTTTTGAACAACGGGCTTGCAACGGCGCCGTCCAGTGCCTAGGTAGAGCGTGTTAAGTTATCTTTTTCGACATTCCTGCTCCTTTTGGCTCAGTGAAACGATCTTGCACTGACTAGCCGCACTGCCGCATCCCGCGGGCAGCACAATTAGGAGAAATACGATGGCCAATGGCACCGTAAAGTGGTTCAACTCGACTAAAGGTTTTGGTTTTATCGCCCCCGAGGGCGGCAGCAAGGACGTGTTCGTGCACATCTCCGCACTGGAACGCGCCGGCCTTACTTCTCTGGAAGACAACCAGAAAATCACCTTTGACATCGAGACCGGACGTGACGGCCGCGAAAGCGCCTCCAACATCGTTCTCGCATAAGCGGCTGCTCCCGCGGGAGCATCAGCTTTAGTCACAAGCGGGCGCATCCCAAGGGGTGCGCCCGTTTTGCGTTTGATGACCACGGCCAGGCCTTGGGAGATATTGCCAGCCTTCACAAGAGCCGATCACCCGCCCTGCCCTCTGGCCGGCGGACTTTCAGCTTCGAGCCTGTCGCAAGTAAAGAACGTCCTGAGCGACCGGATCGCAAGGCCCGGAGCCGCCTGCACCGAGGATCACGCCAGCAGGCCGCGGACCTCGCCGTAAGCGCCAGACAGCCCCGGCAACAACGGCAGCATATCGGCCTGAACGGCATGGTAGATGTCGGGTTTTCCAGCGAACTGCGTCTGCGGCGCAATCCCGCCTTCCGCGACTTCCGGGAACCAGCCGCCGCGTTCATGATCGATGAACGCGAGGCTCGCGAAACGCCAGAGGCGGCGATACCACTCTTCATCCTCCGTCACCCCGGGCGTGGCCTTCTGAAGCGCGGCCATGGCGCCGATCGCCTCCGTCACCGGCCACCAGTAGCGGGCGCGGATGTCGGGCGCGCCACCGGGCTTCAGCGTGTAGTAGAGCCCGCCGCTCTCGGCATCCCAGGCATCCTGCGCCGCGCGGTAGGCCACGTTGCGGGCGATCTCGGGGCTGCCATCCTCGGGCCGCCCGGCCAGATCCCAGTATTGCAGCAGCAGCCGCGCGAGTTCGAAGGAATGCCCCGGCGTCGTGCCCGCGGGGCGGAACATCGGATCCCCCGCGTAGCCTGCGTCGATCCGCCAGTCGGCGTCGTAGTGCTCGGGAAGGCGCCAGTCGTGTTCGGGTGCGATCCGGCGCATGAAGAAATCGAGGATGCGCCCGGCGCGCTCAAGGAACTTCTCGCGCCCCGTCGCCTCGAAGGCCGCGAGCAGCGCCTCGACGCCGTGCATGTTCGCGTTCATCCCGCGGTAGCTGGAGAAGGGCGTGAAATCCCGGTTGTATTCATCGCAGAAGAGGCCGTTGTCCTCTTCCCAGAAATGGGCGTCGAGGATGCCGTCCACGTCGGCCAGCAGCCTGTCGGCCTCCGGGTGGCCGGCGGCCTTCGCGCTCGCGGCGGCCAACAGCACGAAGACATGGCCATAGGCCAGCTTGCGCGCATCGACGGGCGCATCGCCCTCCAACGCCCAGAGGTAGCCGCCGTGATCGGCGTCCCGGTGGTGGGACCACAGGTAGGCCATGCCGCGGTCCACGATCTCTTCCGCATGCGCGACGCCCGCGAGGTGGCCGAGCGCATAGACATGGGTCAGACGCGTGGTGGTGTGCAGCTCCTGCTTGCCCGTGGGCAGCGGCGTGCCGTCGGCCGCCAGCACGTGGAAACCGGGCCCCTCTCCGAGGCTCGCCCGGAAGAAATCGAACTGGCGCAGCGCGTCGGCGGCAAGGAAGGCGCGGTGCGACTCCGTCGCGCGCCAGGGCGTGTCGGAGGCCTCCGGGCCGGGGGCAACATGGGGGCTCTGCAGGTCTGGCATGGGTCACCTCGGGGTCTGGCATTGGGCTTGGGGAAGGCACCCTGCCGCAGCGGCAAGGGTTGGCTCCGTTACCGCTACCAGCGCGCGGCTCCCCGGGCAATGGCAAAGCGCGCCGGGCCGGCAGGTTGCGATTGCCCTTCCCTCCCAAGCCGCTAGGGTATCGGTGAAAGCGCCCCCTCTGCGGCGGCGCGGAAGCGGAGGGAGGGCCACATGGCACGGAATATCGCGGTGATCGGGCTGGGCTCGATGGGCTACGGGATCGCGCAGTCGATCCTTTCGGCGGGGCACAGCACGTGGGGCGCCGACATCAACCCCGCGCAGGCCGAGAGGTTTCGCGCCGAGGGCGGCCAGCCCGGAGCGCTGGCCGAGGCAGCCGGAACGCTCGACGCCGTAGTGGTGGTGGTGCTCAACGCGGCGCAGACCGAGAGCGTGCTCTTCGGCGAGGCCGGGATCGTACCCGCGCTGAAACCCGGCGCCGTGGTCATCGCCTGTGCGACCGTGCCCCCTGACTTCGCCCGCGAGATCGAGGCGCGCTGCGCCGAGACCGGCGTGCTCTACCTCGATGCCCCGATCTCCGGTGGCGCGGTGAAGGCGGCGCAGGGCCAGCTTTCGGTCATGGCCTCGGGGCGGCCCGAGGCCTTCGCGGCCGCCCGCCCGGCGCTGGACGCGATGGCGCAGACCGTCTTCGAGCTGGGCGATGCGGCGGGGGCGGGCAGCGCCATGAAGGCGGTGAACCAGCTTCTGGCCGGGGTGCATATCGCCACCATGGCCGAGGCGCTGACCTTCGGCATGACGCAAGGGGTCAGCCCGGAGACATTCATGGAGGTGATCCCGCAATGTGCCGGCACCAGCTGGATGCTGGAAAACCGCGCTCCCCATATCGTGGCGGGCGACTACACTCCCCATTCGGCGGTGAACATCTGGCCCAAGGATCTTGGCATCGTGCTCGACATCGCCCGCGGCGCTCGGTTCAGCGCCCCCGTCACGGCGGCCGCGCTCCAGCAGTTCCTGGCCGCCGCCGGCATGGGGCTCGGCGGCGAAGATGACGCCGCCGTGGCCAAGGTCTATGCCCGCAACGCCGGATTGACCCTGCCCGGCGAGGACGCGGGCAAGGCGGGCGCCGGCAAGGGCGACGGAGGCAAGCCATGACGCGTTTCTCCGCCAACCTCGGCTTCCTCTGGGCCGATCGCCCCCTGCCCGAAGCCATCCGTGCCGCCCATGCCGCCGGCTTCGCGGCGGTGGAGTGCCACTGGCCCTATGACGAGGACCGCGGCGCCATCGCCGCGGCGCTGGCGGATACCGGCCTGCCGATGCTGGGGCTGAACACGCGGCGCGGCGACGTGGCCGGCGGCGAGAACGGGCTTTCCGCCCTGCCCGGCCGCGCGCCCGACGCCCGCGCCGCCATCGACGAGGCGCTGGACTGGGCCGTGGGGCTCGGCGTGCCCAACATCCACGTCATGGCCGGATTCGCCGCCGGGCCGGCCGCCGAGGCCGCCTTTCGCGACTCCCTCGCCTACGCCTGCGCGCAGGCCGCGCCTCACGGCGTCACCATCCTGATCGAGCCGCTCAACGGCTATGACGCGCCCGGATACTTCCTGAACAGCGCCACGCAGGCCGCCGCGCTGATCGACGATCTCGGCCTCGCCAACCTGAAGCTGATGTTCGACTGCTACCACGTCCAGCTCACCGAGGGCGATCTGACCCACCGGCTGGCGGCGCTGAAACCGATCATCGGCCACATCCAGTTCGCCGGCGTGCCCGCGCGCGGCCGCCCCGACGAAGGCGAAGTGAACTACCGCCACGTCTTCGCGCAGATCGCCGCCATGGGCTACACCGCCCCGCTGGGGGCCGAATACAAACCCGGCGGCGACACCGACGCCACCCTCGGCTGGATGCAGGATCTCGCCATCAAGGGGTGACGCGCGGCCAGAGGCGCCACCCTTACTCGGGCAAGGCGCCTCGGTGCACCGTCCCCTTTGTCGCCATCGGGATCAGACGACGCGCGTCAGTTGCATCGGCCACGCAATTTCATAGGCTTCGATCCCTTCGGCTCGCGCCAGAGCGCGCGCGGATTCGGAGATCCTTTCGGCAACAAGGACACCCGACAGGGCGCCATTGGCAAAGTCATCCCGCCTGCCGAGGGCGCGCAGGTACCCAGCCACCTGTCTCACGGCATCCGGCGTGGCCTCTGCGCGCTTCAATTCAATGACGAGCGTATCACCGGAATGCCGGTCCCGCGCCAGAATGTCGATCCGCCGTGACGTATGCCCACCGTCTACGGGAAACTCGTCCCGAACATCACGGTAGCGGTCAGCCCATGGCGTCTGCGCCCAGCCCGAAAGCAGGGTGTGCTGGATGACATATTCCGTCGTGAAACCCTTGGCGTGCCGCGGCGCGCGGTTCAAGGCAAGCACCCCGTGGTCGAACCCCGCCACTTCGGTCAACGTGGGGAGCACGCGCTCCCTTGCAACCACGAGGTGGCCCGACGTCCGGTTGCGCCGTTCGAAGACGAACGGAATTCCTTTCGCTTCGAACTGCGCAAGGTATTTGCCGTTGAAGACGGCTTGCCCGTAGTCCCCGCGCGCGGGGCGGAAGGAATCGATCGCGACGGACCACTGCAGATCCGGCGAGGGGGAAAACCCGAGATAGACGACGCCGCGTGGGTTGGGCCAACGGGCTTTGCGAAGCGGGTGATCCGAGCGGATCATCCAGTCAAGACCACAGGCGAGCGCCGTGCTGATCAATTCATCGACGGCCGGAGTCAACCGCCAGTTCCGGGCGACATAGGCTTCGCCATACTGCCGGACCAGAAGTCCATGTGCATGCTCTTCGACGTGAATCCCGTTGGAATAGCTCTTGTGGGTAGTCGCCATCTGAAATCCGCAAGGGAATGAATGCACTGAATGATCGGATTCCGAGCTATGCCCGAAAGTTGGTGACGGTCTGATCAGGCGGCTTGGTGAAGTTGCTTGATCCCGTCCTTGAACTCAACCCCTTGGACGATTTCGGGCATGCGGTTGGCACCGTCGAGCTTTCGCCATCTGGCCTGCGCTGACATCATCAACTTGAACGCCATGGCGAGTCCGGTTTTCCGGCTCAGGCAGCCCTTGGTCTTGCCGGTGCGGTGGCGGACGTTAGCAAAGGTGCTCTCGATGGGGTTGCTCGTTCTGATATGCTTCCAATGCTCGGCCGGGAAGTCGTAGAAGGCGAGCAGGACGTCGCGGTCCTTGACCAGCTTGGCAACCGCCTTGTCGTATTTCACGCCGTAGGTTTCGACGAAGAAGTCGAAAGCTGCTTCTGCCTCGGTCTTGGTCTCGGCCTGCCAGATGTCATGCAGGTGGCCCTTGGCCTTGGCCTGCACGGATTTGGGCATGGCGTTCAGCACATTGCCGGTTTTGTGGACCCAGCAGCGTTGTTCACGCGCGCTGCCGAACACCTCCCGTAAGGCGGCCCAGAACCCCAGGGCGCCATCGCCGATGGCAAGATCGGGCGCATGGGCCATGCCGCGCCGTTTGAGGTCGAGCAGCAACTCGCGCCAGCTTTGGGTGCTCTCCCGATAGCCGTCGGTGAGGCCCAGAACCTCCTTGCGGCCCCATTCATCAGCCCCGATCAGCACCAGAACGCATTGTTTTTCCTCAGCCACGCGCGGCTGGAAGTAGACGCCATCGGCCCAGACATAGACAAACCGCCGGGCGCTGAGATCGCGACGTTGCCAGCGTTCGCAATCCGTCGACCAGTCCGCTTTCAACCGCGAGATGGTGGTCGATGACAGCCCTGCCGCATTCGGGCCCAGCAGCGCCGCAAGGGCCTCCTGGAAGTCGCCCGTGGAAATGCCCTTAAGATAGAGCCAGGGCAGCAGTTCCTCGACCGATCTCGCCTTGCGCAGATAGGGTGGCAGGATCGAGGAAGCGAACCGGATCTTCTCGCCGGTTTCACCCCGGTCCCGCTCCCGCGGCACTTTCACAGGCACCGGGCCGATGCCGGTCATCACCTCGCGCTCCGGCAGATGGCCATGGCGCACCAGGCGCGCCCGTCCATCCTCGGCTTTCTCGTCAGCATAGGCGGCAAGCAATGTATTCAGTTCGGCTTCAATAGCCTCCTCGATCAACCGCCGTGCTCCGGATCGAAGCACCTCGGTCAGCGGATCAGGCGAAAACCCGGATGGATCAGGAAGCTGGGTGATGGTAGTCTCTGACATGTGGCATATCCTTTTCTCAGCAGAGAATTGCGGCGCGTGAACAACGCCATGATATGCCGCCCCTCAGGGCCATCACCAACTTTCAGCTATAACTCCGCCGGTGCCCGGCTATGGGTGAAGGCCGGCTTTGGATAGCCGTGTCCAATTAAAACCCATCAATAGGACCATTATCACAGCCAAGGTCGTCGAAACGGATTTGAGTATGGTGGCCGAACTGGCAGCATAGACCAATGGAACAGAAACCTCCGGCCAGATCGGCAGAAAATCTGTCAACGGTCGAGGACGCGTTGGGTAGCACATCATCCCTCATGATCCCTCATCAGAGTACGGAAATTATTGCAGGTTGAAATTTGAGCTTTGGGCTTGCCTCATGCCGGAGTGTCAGCGCGTGTCGAAAGGCTGACGAGATCGGAACCAACGCAAGATGGGGAACAGCCGAGTGGACACCGTCGAAATCAAATCCTTGTATCGAGCCTCGGGCACATCGCTTGCGCCGAAGCTGCGCAGATTGTCTGCAATGGCAGCTCTCTTTGCAGCCACCATTGCACCACCTGCCAAAGCTCAGGAAGACCTTAGCGAGATCAACAACGGAACAAATCCAACGCTGCTCACGACGCAGTTTGGGCTTCAGTATCAGTTCAACCAGATCAATTCCGACCTGAACACCGGTCTGTTCGAGGCCTTCTATACGCAGCCTTTTGGTGAGGGTGGGAAACGGGCGTTCCGGATCACCGTCCCCGGATCGGACAGCCCGTTCAACGCAAACCCCATCTTCGGCGGAAAGCCAGGGGTTGAATTCACGCTGGGCGACATCAGCGTTACCTACATTGACGTTTTTTACCTTACTGAGAAAAACGGGGCCGCTTTCACTTTTGAACTGTTCCTGGACACAGCAGAAACCGAAGCCGCCGGCTATGGGCAATTTGCCGGTGAAACCTCGGCCTTCTACGCGTGGTTTCTCAGCAACGGAGCAATTTTCGCCCCGGCCTGGGTTCAGACATTCGGACTGGAGGGCGGAAATGATCAAGGTCAGAATGTGAACACGACCACGATCGACTTCTACTATGTTCCCAAGCTAAAAAATCCGCGTTTTTACCTGACCTTCGACCCGGCCATCATCCACGATTGGGAAACGGACGAGACCTTCGGCAGCCTGCAGGTGACCGCGGGCATGCTGACGGGCAAGGCATTTGGCGGCGATGGTCAAGTGTTCATCAAGCCTGGCATTCTGTTCGGTGGCGACAGACCGGCAGAGTGGTCTGTCCAGGTCGGATACAAGGTGCTGAACTTCTGATGCGGGGCGATTCGCTGTTGACTTCTTGGGTCTGCTCACGCCCTCATGTGACTGAAGATTTCAGTGCCGCGGGAGCACAAGAAAGCCCAGCGGGTCCACTTACCGCGATCCGCAGATTTTGAAAACCCAGGCTGCGCACCCAAAAACAGTTTTGCGCGACCAAAACCAAATTCATTCATCGCTTGAAAATGAGGATGTATATCATGACCAACAGAACGCTCACCTATCTGCTCTGCACGACACTCGCCGCGACTCCGGTCAGCGTTCTGGCGCATGAGGCCAATCATGAGGTCGTCCCGGCCGGTGTCGTCGGTGAAATTGAAACCACCAACGTAAAGATGAAATTCGACAATGTCCTGATCAGGGGCGCACAGGTCTTCAACGGATGCGACGAAGAACTCGCGGATGTTGACGTTCTGGTTTCCGGTCAGTTGATCTCCGCCATTGGTTCCGATCTTGAGGCACCCGAAGGCGCTTTCGAGATCGATGCCGAGGGCTACACTCTCATCCCCGGCCTGATCGACGCGCATTGGCATGGGGTCTTTGCCGAAGCGACGATCGCGCAACTGGCCCTGACGGGCGAGGGCTACTGGAACCTTCTGGCCGCCAAGGCCCAGAACAACGCGCTGTCGCGCGGGTTCACAACAGTGCGCGACGTGGCCGGACCGATGTTCGACATCGCGCGCGCAACGAACGAGGGGCTGATCGACGGGCCGCGGGTGTTCCCTTCTGGGCCAGCCTTGTCAATCACCGCCGGCCACCAGGATTTCCGGATTACGCGGGACGTGCCAACTCCCCTGGGTGAGTTGCACTCTTTTGAAGAGGGCAACATGTTCTATCTCGCGGATGGCGTTCCGGCAGTTCTGAAACGCGTCAGGGAAAACCTGATGCAGGGGGCCACCCATATCAAATTGATGGCGGGTGGCGGCGTGACTTCGTCTTATGACCCGATCCACGTCATCCAGTTCACCGACGAGGAATTCCAGGCCGCTGTCGAAGCCACCGAAGCCTGGGGCACCTATGTGACGACCCATGCGATCAATGATGAAGCGGTCCGGCATTCGATCGAGAATGGCGCGCGCAGCGTCGAGCACGGCCACATGGCCACTCGTGAGACCCTGCAAATGATGAAAGACAAGGGCGTCTGGCTCAGCATGCAGCCCTTCCTTGACGACCAAGATGCGCCGGCTCTGAACGAGTTCCAGAAAGCCAAGTACAAGTTTGTCACCGACGGCACCGACTTCGTCTACAAGACCGCCAAGGAACTGGGCCTGAAGATCGCCTTCGGCACCGATACGCTGTTCAGCGCGGACCTTGCGAAGCGCCAAGGTGCTGTCTTGGCCAAGATGGAACGTTGGTTCACGCCGTATGAAACGCTGAAAATGGCGACCTGCGACAATGCCGAACTCTTGAAGATGTCGGAAAAGGTCACGCCCTATCCGCTCGGGCCGCTCGGCGTGATCGAGGAAGGCGCCTATGCGGACATGATCCTCGTCAACGGTAATCCTCTGGAGGATCTGCAGTTGATCAGCGATGCCAAGGCGAACTTCGGCATGATCATGAAGGACGGCACCATCTACAAGTTCGACATGGAGTGACCGGTCATGCGTGGCCGAAAGCTGACTACCTTTGCTTTCGTCCTCGCGGCTTCGGTCGCGGGGGCGCGGGACGCCCCCCGGTCCAATCATCATAATACACGCAAATGTCCTTGACGGGTTGTCCGCGGAGATGATCGACGTCACCAGTTTCGTCACCGACGGAGACCTGATCATGGTTGTCGTCAACCCTCTCGAGGATTTGAGACTGGCCGCCAACCCGTGGGAAAACATTGATCTGATCATGATGAACAGCGTCAACTTCAAGAACGCGGTGTGACATGGAAAGGCCTGCTATGGACGCGCAACAAGTCATCACCTTTTTCGGGTATATGGTGCTTTTGCTGTTGCTTGCGCTGGGGCTGCACCCTTCGACCGCGCTGGCCGATGAGCCCCCGCATGTGGTCTGGGATGATCTGGCGCCGTCAACGGCGCCTTACGACGATCCGTTCCTCGAGATGTCCTACCAGCAGAAGGATGACCTGCGAACGATCCTGGATGCCGCGCGCCGCGTGGATGATGCCGAACTCGGCCAGCGGGCACAGGAGGCACGAGTGCGGCTGCGCGACCAAGGCTATGACGCAGATGAGCTTTTGACCCAGCGCCTTGTGGTGATGGAGAAACGGCGCGAAGAGGCGACCGGCGTAACCGGGCAGTATCTCGGGCGCGAAGTTTCGCTTGATGGATACGTCCTGCCGCTGCGCGGGGATAACGGGCGCGTATTCAGTTTTCTGCTGGTGCCGTGGGTGGGGGCCTGCATTCACACGCCGCCACCGCCGCCCAACCAGATGGTTCGTGTCGATGTACCCGAAGGCATTGAAATAGACGAAGCGTTTCACGCAATTCGGCTGCGTGGCGTTCTGGAACATGAACCGTCTGTCAGCAATCTGTTCCTCGTCGACGGGCAGAGGATGGTCGAGGCATCCTACTCATTGAAAGAGGCACAGGTTTGGGGGGTGCCTGGGGAAATCAAAGCGTCTGCCGCTGCGCCTGTTCAGGGCAATATCGTGGCCCGAACCCAGGCCTGGATCAGCAATCTCTTCACGACATCAATGACGTCGATGGATCAGGGCAAGTCGCTGGCGACGGTAGCGTTCGCTCTTCTTGTCGCGTTTCTTTATGGGGTCCTGCACACGCTTGGGCCGGGGCACGGCAAGGCCGTCGTGATTTCCTATTTCGTCGGTGAAGGGGGTAGCCTGCGCCGCGGTGTCGGGATGGGGGTTCGCATCGCCATCGTACACGTGTTCTCGGCCGTTGCGGCTGTATTCCTGCTCGACCTTGCGATCCGGCAAACCACCGGCGGTGCACCATCCGATTACAGGCTCATCCGGCTGAGCAGCTATGCGCTGATCATTGCCATTGGCCTTTGGATGCTTTGGAAAAGCCTTCGGACAATTCATGACCTCCGAAGAACGGCCTCGGCGACCCATGAACACGGGTCGCATCACAGGCACCCGCATGACGACAATACCCTCAGCGGCTGCGCTGCCTGCGCAATTGCCGAAAAATCGTCCAGCCGATCTGACGGATGGCTTGCTACTGCAGTGGGCATTGTGCCTTGTACCGGCGCGCTGATCGTAATGCTGTTCGGGTTTGCAAATGACCTTGTATTGCCTGCGATCGCCATGGTGGCCGCGATTTCGCTGGGCATGGCGATTTCCATGTCTCTGATCGGCGTCGCGGCCATCTGGGGGCGCGCGAAGGTTGCGCAGCGGATCGGTGCGAATGCAGCCACCCACCAACGCTTTGAAAGCGTTGCCCAAGTCGCCGGTGCGACCTGCGTGACCGTGGTCGGAGTACTTTTGTTCGTCACATCTTGGAACACGCCCGTTCAACCGCTTGCATCCCAGAAGGACGAGGTCGGGGAATCACAGGGAACGACTTTATCGGCTCTTTGGGATTGAAAGCCGAGAAGGCCTTTCTGGGTGTGCCTTGTACGCATTATCTCTGGGCAGGACGGACCACAGGTCGCGGGAGTGAAGGTCCCCTTTTGCGATCTCATCTGTTACACGCTGCACGGCCGCGAATTCACACTTTCCGCCCACTTCGACTTCCGGAAGTTCTCGATGAGATCTGCCGCTGACATGCGCGCCACCCCGCACAACCACACCGCCTTCGGGTGTCTCTGTTCGCCTCGGTGGCGGCTGAACCCACCTCAACTGCGGCGCAATCCGTTTTCGCCAAGCCCCTGAAAAGGTGAAGAATTATTGATCCGCCTCGATCTGGGTGAAGGCGGGTGAAAAGAGACGCCGGGCGTACAGAGACCGATTTCGGGCCAGAGGCCAGTCTCCAAAAGTCGGATGGCCCCGCTAAACCCCTTTGAAACAAAAGGAAAAAAGGCCCACGCTGGGGCCTCGTCTCGGGTTCGCGAATGGTTTGTGGCGGAGAGAACGGGCCCAGGGTCGAACCTCCTCCATTTCCTGCCGGGAGCCGGGTAGCGGTTGTCCGTCCCGCAAGAACCTCCGTCGAATTTCCCACCTGACGGCGCCGGTGCGCGGACCAATCCCATCAGGTTTGCCGATCGCAATTGTCCAGCGCCATGTGCACGAAGGTTTCGATCAGCCGCAGGTCCGCGCGATCACGCGGGACCACCAGAGCGGTTTCAAACCGCGCGGTCAGGTCGGTGATCGGACGCATGATCAGACCTTCACTCGAAACCGTGCTGTCTTCGAGAAAGATGCCGACGCCAACCCCATGCAGGACGGCCTCTTTCATCAGCGGAAAGCTGCTCACGGTCATGCTTCGGGCAACATCCAGCCCAAGCTCGGCCAGCTTGGCACATACCACGCGCCGGGTGAGTGAACCGGGTTCGGGCAAGAGCAACCGCCGCTCGAGGATCCGGGCAAGGGCCAGACCGGGTTCATCGGCGAGCGGATCGCCGCGCTGCAAATAGGCAACATAGCGGGGCCGTTCGAGCACATGGGTGTTCCAGTCACCCGCGCCTTCGGGGTTGGTGATCACCCCGATATCCACCCGGCGTTCGCGCACGAGCCGCATGGCACTGGTCCAGTCCCTGAGTGTGAAATCGAACTGAACCTCCGGGAAGGCAGTCGAGAAGGCCCCGATCAGGCGCAGGGCCGGCAAAGGCGCGTTGGCGACGATTTCCAGCCGCCCGGCGGCCAGATCGCGTTGGCGTTCGATCTTCTCGGCGATCCGCTGGTCGAGGACCAGCAACTGATCCGCAAGCGCATGCAAAGCACGCCCTGCCGCCGTCAGCTCCGGCCCGCCGCGCCCCCGCCGCAGGAGTTTTTCGCCGATCTCCCGCTCGAGTTTGTGCACATGCTGGGTTACCGCGGACTGGCTGATACCCATCGCCCGGGCCGCGCCGGAAAAGCTGCCCTCTCGCACGATCTGTGCAAATGCCAGAAAAGAGCGGTGATAGCGATCCATCAAAGCCCGGTTCGTTAGTGGCGCATGGCGACCTGCCCCTCTGTAGGCGCCATAAGTAACACTAATATTGCGTCACGGCGGCGACACAACGAATCGCTATTGCGGGGCATGTCACCTTGGGGGGTACGCGACATGGCCGGCATCGAACTTCGGCAGATCAGCAAGAGCTTTGGCGACACCCTGGTGTTGCCCCGGATCGGGATCGACATAAGACCGGGCGAGTTTCTGACCCTGGTCGGGCCGTCGGGTTGCGGAAAGTCCACCCTTTTGCGCATTCTTGCCGGGCTTGAACAGCCCGATGAAGGCTCGGTGCATATCGACGGGCAGGACATGACCGCAGTGCCCCCGGCACGGCGCAACCTTGCGATGGTTTTCCAGTCCTACGCGCTTTATCCGCACCTCACTGTGGCACAGAACATGATGACGCCGCTGATCCTGCGCGACCTTTCTGCCCGCGAACGCTTGCCCGTGATTGGACCGCTCCTGTCGCGCGGCAAACGGCGCGAGATCGCCACGCGCGTGCATGAGGCCGCAGAAACCCTGCAGATCGAACATCTGCTCGGGCGCAAACCCGGACAGCTCTCAGGCGGGCAGCGTCAGCGCGTGGCGCTGGGGCGGGCAATGGTGCGCGCGCCCAAGGCCTTCTTGATGGACGAGCCCTTGTCGAACCTGGACGCGGCGCTCAGGGTGCATATGCGCGCCGAACTCAGCCAGTTGCACCGCCGCCTCGGCACCACCTTCATCTATGTCACCCATGACCAGACCGAGGCGCTGACCATGTCGGACCGGATGGCGGTGATGAAGGAGGGGCGCATCCTGCAACTGGGCACGCCCGACGACATCTACCGCGATCCCGACACTCTCGATGTGGCGCGTTTCATCGGCTCGCCGCGGATCAACCTCATGGCCGGCGAAATCGTCGCGGGCGGTGCGGTCACGGTTATGGGCCATCGGCTCGGGCTTGCCCTGCCGGGGCCAACCGGGCCGGTGCAGATCGGCCTGCGCCCCGAACATCTGCATCCCGAACCCGGAGGGCCGGTCGAGGGGCAGGTGCTGCATCTCGAAAACCTCGGCTCGGAGGTGCATGTGCATCTGGGCGTCAGCGAGCAGGAAGAACCACTGATCGCCCGGGTCTCGCCCGATGAAGCTCACGATCTGGTCCTTGGTGCATCGGCAACGTTCGGCATCGATCCGGCCCGCGTGCTGGTCTTTAACCCCGACGGCAGCCGACGCCGCGCCCTCGCGCCGGCCCCTGCGCCGGCCCCCGCATCCGTCCGGGAAACCGCCTGATGCCCGGCCGTTACGCGCACCTTTGGTTCATCGGCCCGGCTCTGGTGTTGATGCTGGCCATCCTTGTCCTGCCGATCCTGGTCGCCTTCGGGCTGTCGTTTACCGATTATGGGCTGGGCAACGGCCAGACCGATTTTGTCGGGCTCGACAATTACACCGCCATTTTCCACAAGCGCAGTTTCGCCAAGATGTTCGGGGCTACTTTCCGCTATGTGCTGGTGGTGGCGCCGGTGAGTGTGGCGCTCGGCCTTGGCGCGGCCCTGATGGTCAATTCGCTCGGACGGATCGGCGAGATTTACAAGACGATCTATTTCCTGCCCGTGATGGCCGCGCTCATTGCCATGGCGATCGTCTGGGAACTGGCGCTGCATCCCGAGCTTGGCGTGGTCAACCGGCTACTCGCCACCGGCTGCGGCTCGCCGCTCGAGCTTTGGCCATGGTATGCGCAGGGCTGCACCGATGGTTTTCCCTTCTGGCTGAATGACAAGCGCTATGCGATCTGGACCGTCGCTTTCATCGGTGTCTGGCAGGCTTTCGGCTTCAACATGGTGCTCTATCTGGCGGGACTTACCTCGGTGCCGCGCGATCTCTACCATGCCGCCGAGATGGATGGGGCGATGAGCAGCTGGGAGCGATTCCGGCTGGTGACATGGCCCGCGCTGGGGCCGACAACCGTGTTTGTCGTGACGATCACGCTGATCCGCTCGTTTCAGGTCTTTGACACGGTCGAAGCTTTCTACCCCACCGGCGGCGGCCCGTCGAAATCGGCCTATGTGATGATGTTCGCCATTTACGAGAAAGGCATCCAGCAAAACCTGCTGGGCCTCGGAGCGGCGCTGACCATGGTCTTTCTCGGTTTCGTGATGATCCTGACCCTGGCGCAACGCTGGCTGGTCGAACGCAGGGTGCACTACTGATGGCTGACACGTCTCTTGCCGCCGCGGCGGCCCCCGCCTTCCGGTTCTCTGCAACCGAAACGCTCAAGCATGTCGTGCTCGTGCTCGGGGCCATCATCGTGCTCTTGCCCTTTTACGTGATGATCAGCTTCGCGATGAAAAGCCCGGCCGAGATCATGCAGCAGACGGGCGGATTTTTTGGCACGCAGGCTGCTTTCGTCGATCACTACTGCGTCAAGCTCGGCAACCCCGAGAGCGCCTGCATGGTGAACCCGATCGCCTACAATTTCACCCAGGCCTTCACCAAGGCCCCGCTCCTGCGCTACCTGCTCAATGGCGTGATCGTGACCGCTTCGATCTTTTTCATCCAGGTCATCGTCGCGATGCCCGCGGCCTATGCGCTGGCCAAGCTGCGCTTTTGGGGGCGCGAGGCGGTGTTTGGCCTCGTCTTGTTCGGCCTTCTGATCCCCGTGCATGCCATTGCGCTGCCGCTCTACGTGATGCTGGCCAAGCTGGGGCTGACCAATACCTACGCCGCGCTCATCATCCCCTGGACGATATCGGTGTTCGGCATCTTCCTGATGCGCCAGTTCTTCATGACCGTGCCCGACGATCTGATCGATGCGGCCCGGATGGACGGGATGAGCGAGTTTTCGATCATCTGGAAGGTAATGCTGCCCACCGCGATTCCGGCGCTTCTGGCCTTTGCGATCTTTTCGGTGGTGGCGCATTGGAACGATTACTTCTGGCCGCGCATCGTCATCACAGGCGCGCGCGATCTGTTCACCCCGCCCTTGGGCCTGCGCGAATTCAAGGGCGATATCGATGGCAACAACTACGGACCGATGATGGCCTCGGCGCTGGTGATCGTCACGCCGCTGATCGCCGCGTTCCTTGTCGCCCAACGCCGCTTCATCGAGGGGATCACGCTCTCGGGCATGAAATGAAGCGGGGCGCGCCCACACTGGCCGCGCCCCGGTCACCGCAATCCCGCCACGGGATCAACCGGGCCCGCCGTTTGCCGACACCGGGCCCATCAGCAACCTGGAGGACAAAACATGAAAACCGCATTTGCCGCAACCGCCTTCGCGCTTGTCGCGGGCGCCGCCATGGCAGGCGACAAGGTGATCGTCGAGTTTGGCTATCCCTACAGCCACCTCTTCGATGTCACCTACGAGAAGATTCTGCCGAAGTTCTACGCTCAATACCCCGACATCGAGATCAAGATGCGGGCCACATATGAGAGCTATGAAGACGGCACCAACACGATCCTGCGCGAAGCCACCGCCGGCACCCTGCCCGACGTGACCATGCAGGGCCTCAACCGGCAAGCAATCCTGGTGGAAAAGGGGATTGCCAAGCCGCTTGATGGCTTCATCGCCGCCGAAGCCGATTTTGCCAAGGACGGCTACCACAAGGCGATGCTCGATCTGGGCACCTTCGATGATACCGTCTATGGCCTGCCCTTCTCGGTGTCGCTGCCGGTGGGCTATTACAACATGGACCTGTTGGCCAAGGCCGGGATCACCTCCGAAGACCAGCTGCCCAGGACCTGGGACGAGGTCACGGCAATGTGCGGCAAACTTTCCGATGCCGGGGTGAAAACGCCGATGTTCTGGGGCTGGAACATCACCGGCAACTGGTTCCTGCAAGCCCTGATGTGGAGCCAGGACAAGCCCACCGTGATCGGCAACGATTTCCAGATCGACACGCCCGAAGGCCTGAAATCGCTGGAGACCATGCACAAGCTGTTTCGCGCCTGCGACATGCCGAACTACGACGTGAAGACCGCGATCAACAGCTTTGCCGCCGGCGATGTGGCGATGTTCTACTGGTCGACCTCGGCCGTGGGCACGGTTGAGCGCACCAAGGCCGATTTCGCCTTCGCCACCCATGAATTCCCCGGCTTCGAAGCCTCGGGGCCGAAGGGCCTTCCTGCTGGCGGCAACGCGGCGATGTTCGTGTCCACCTCCGACGATCCGGCGGTGCGCGATGCGGCCTGGAAATGGCTGAAATTCATCACCTCCGGCGAAGGTGCCGCCGAAGTGGCCCGCACCACCGGCTACATGCCGCCGAACAAGGCCGCCAACGAGATCATCCTCAAGGATTTCTACGCTCAGAACCCGACCAAGGCGACCGCCGTACGCCAACTGCCGCTCTTGCGCGAGTGGCAGGCCTACCCGGGCAAGAACGGCCTCGCCGTGACGCAGGTCATCTATGACTACCTCGAAGGCATCGTCACCGGCGAATACGATGACATGGCCGCTGTTCAGGAAGAAATGAACGACGAAGTGCAGGCGCTCCTGCCGAAGTAAGGCTGCCGCCATGCAATCCTGCCGCGCCCGCCTCGGTGGGCGCGGATTTCCCCAAAGGGCTCTGCTCCATGAAACTCCTGCAAATGACCGACATCCATCTTACCGCCCCCGATCAGACCATCGGCGGGCGCGATCCGTGGCAAAACTTCAACGCCGCGCTCGACCATGCCCTTGCAAACCATCCTGACGCCGAGGCCATATTCATCACCGGCGATCTTTCCGACTGGGGCGAAACGGACGACTACCGCCGCCTTGCCGAGCGCATCGAAGCCCTGCCCCTGCCCGTGCATCTGTGCATCGGCAATCACGACGACCGCGAGACGTTCCTTGGCACCTTCCCCGAGGCCGCCGACGAAAACGGCCATGTGCAAAAGGTCGTTCCCCTCAGCCTCGGTCACGCCGTGCTGCTCGATACATGGGGCCCCGAAAGCCATGCCGGGCATTTTTGCCGTGACCGCGCCCGCTGGCTGGCCGATCGGCTGGCCGAACTGCCCGGCCCGGTCTGGTTGTTCCTGCACCACAACCCGGTGCCCACCGGCATCGGACCGATGGACGAGATCATGCTGCTCGATGCCGACAGGCTCGCCGATGCCATCGCCCGCCACAAGGGCAAGATCGCGCACATCTTCCACGGCCATTGCCACATTCCGCTCTCGGGCCATTTCCGCGGCATCCCCTTTTCCGCCCCGCGCGGCACCAACCATGCCGGCTGGCCCAATTTCGGGGCCGAGCGCTTGCTGGCTGCCTCCGACCTGCCGCAATCCTATGGCGTGATCCTTGTCGCGCCGGAGGGCACGATGGTCCACATGATCGAATTCGGCTACCAGGGCGAGATCCGCGAAGAAGGCTCGCCCCACTACGCCGATTGGGACAGGGCAACCATGGTCCGCTGAAATCCCCCACGATGGTCAGCACCACCCCAGGAACCGCCGCGATCAGCCTCCTGCCCCGCTCCTGCAAACAGCCGACAGAGGGGGAGATGCTCAGACTGGCCAGGGCTGGCACCCGCAGCCGGCGCCCATAGGCGCCGGTCCAGGTGGCGCCGACCTTCTTGCCGCCCCGGCCGGCTCTGGCGATCACACGCTGCTCTCGGGGCGACGGCGGCGACAGTGGCTCTGTCCGACGAAACCGAAACCGCCGCTCAAACCGAAATTTTCCTACCGGCATCTGGCCCTGCTGCGGGAAAATTTCGGCTGGCGCGGCTCAATTCAGGCGGCCTGAACAAATGCGGGCTCTGGGCGGGCTCCGGGCGGAGCACGGCACCAACCCTTGTCTTGTGATCTGTTCGAGCGCCCTACGACGTAAATTCTTGCTTGTTTGCCTGCCTGTGTCAAGAGGGTGTAACGAAAACCAAGCAAGATGAATTCATCCGAATGAATACACGTGTGCCCCGGACAGACTGGACCATGATTCGCGACGCGCTTCTTCACGAGATTGCCGAAGGCGTTCTGCGCCCCGGCGACAAGCTGCCCACCGAGCCGCAGCTTGCCGCGCGTTTCGGGGCCGGGCGCCATTCCGTGCGCCGCGCCCTCGAGGCCTTGGCGATGCTGGGCAAGGTCAGCATTGAGCAGGGGCGCGGCACCTTCGTCGAAGAGGCGCCTCGGCTGACATATGCGATCGGCAAACGCACCCGGCTGCGCCGCAACCTGCTGCCGCAGGGCTGCGAGGTCTCGGGCCAGCTTCTGAGCAGCGAAATCGTCGAGGCCCCCGCCCCCGTGCGCCGCGCGCTTGATCTGCCTCAAGGCGCCATGGTGGTGGAAAGCCATCGCCTGACACTGGCCGACGCGGTGCCCGTGGCCTTTGGCTGGACCTGGCACCCGGCCGAGCGCTTTCGCGATTTCGCCACGCGACGCGAGGCGCTTGGCTCAACAACCGAAACCTACCGCTCCTACGGGGTAGAAGACTATTTCCGCCACGAAACCGAGATCCATGCCCGCCCCGCCAGGCCGGATGAAACGAAAATGCTCAAGCAGCATCCGAGCCTGCCGGTGATTGAGCTGCACGCGGTCGATGTCGACCCTGAGGGTCTGCCCTTGTCGGCCAGTCGGGTGATCTGGGCCGCCGGACGGGTGAAATTCACAATGACAGGAACGCAGGATGACTGAAACCGACTCATCTCTCGATACCCTCGCCCGGGCCCGCCCCGCGCCGCTCAAGGCGCTCGGAGAACGCCTCATCGGAGCGCTGGGAGACATCGAGGTGATCCAGAGCCGCACCGGGCTGGTGATGCTGCCGATGCGCGACACGGCGCATGGCACGGCATTTCACCTTGGTGAGGTTCTTGTGAGCGAGGCCCATATCCGCGCCCGTGGCATCGATGGCTACGGGATGCGGCGCGGGCGCGATCTTGAGGCAGCGATGGCGATGGCGCTGGTCGATCTGGCCTTGTCGCTGGAGGTCGAACCCGAGGCTTGCCGCGCGTTCATTGCCGCCGAGGCAAAGTTACAGGCTGCGGCCGATGACGAAACGCTGCGCAAGGTCGAGGCCACCCGCGTGAAGATGGAGACATTTTGATGATTGCCGCCATTCCCGCCTTTACCGAAGACGAGGCGCAGGCCAATGCCGCCTTCGAGGCGCTCCTTTGGGCGCTGAGCCGCCCGGGCCAGATCCGCACCCTGCCCGCGCCGGGCGAGAGCGGGCTGATCGCCGCGTTGATCGACCGCGAGTGCAAGGTGTTCTGCGCCGATCCGCTGTTGATGCCCGCGGTGCTGCGCACAGGCGCCGAGATCGCCGAGGCAGACCGGGCCGACCACCTGTTTCTGGGAGAAATGCGGGATCTCTCGGTTCTCGACCAACTGCGCCTTGGCAGCGATCTCTACCCCGACGAGGGGGCGACGGTAATCGCGCGTGCGCGTCTTGGCGAGGGGCAGGCGCTGCGCCTCAAGGGGCCGGGCATCGATGGTTCCATGAGCCTCAGGGTGAGCGGCCTGCCCGATGGGCTGTGGCACAAGCGCGCCGATCTGATCCGTTACCCGATGGGGTTTGAGCTGATCCTGCTCGACGGCGACCGCCTCGCCGCCCTGCCCCGCTCAACATTGGTGGAGGTGCTCTGATGGCCTATGTGGCAACCCGCGGCGGCGAACGCGCGATTGAACAGGCCGAACGATTGTTTCGCGCCGAAATGGGGCGGATCGAAAAGGCCCGGGTGGCCGAGCTGCGCGCCGCCCTGCCCTATCTGATCGACCGGGTGATGGGCGAAGCCTCGCTCTACGATGAAGACCTCGCCGCGCTGGCATTGGCGCAGACGGGGGGTGAGCTGTCGGAGGCGGTCTTGCTGCTGCGCGCCTGGCGCACCACCCAGCCGCGGCTGGCCACCGCCGAGGTGATCGAGCAGGACGGGCTGTTCACCCACCGGCGGATTTCGGCGGCGTTCAAGGATATTCCGGGCGGGCAGATCCTTGGGCCGACGCTGGATTACTCGCACCGGGTGCTGGCCACCGAGGTGTTGCAGGGCGACGCTTTTACGCCCGACCCGGTGACGCCCGCCCAGGCGCCGGCGCCCGCGCACCAGCCCTCGGTGAGCACCTGGCAGGCGGAAAACGAGCTTGTGGATCTGCCCGAACCGGACCCGGCCAAAGGCGGCGACATCCCCGACCTCACGCGCGAGCCGCTGCTGTTTCCGTCCAGGCGCGCCCATACCCTGCAAAGCCTCGCGCGGGCCGAAACGGGCGGCGTGCTGGCGCTGGGGTACGCCGCGATGCGCGGCTATGGCCAGGCCCACCCGACGGTGAACGAGCTGCGTCTGGCGGAGGCCGAGATCGTGGTGACCCACCCCGACGGGCGCCGCTTTTCGGCCGGGCGCGTGAAGGTCAGCGAAGCGGAGGTCGTTGACAAGAAAGGCGAAAAACTCTCGCTCGGCTTTGCCGCCACCTTCGGCTGGAACGAGATCAAATGCATCGCCGCCGCGACGCTTGATCTCAACAGCCCCGGCGCCGAGAAGGGCGCGCCCACCGAAGAAGAGTTCTTTCTCTATCACACCGAGGGCGTCGAAAGCTCGGGCTTCTGCATCCATTTCAAGCTGCCCCACTACGTGACCTTCCAGTCGTCGCTCGACGCCATGCGCGATGCAAAAGCGAAACGGGCGGCCAAATCCGGGGAGCCGGCGCAATGAGTCTTTCCGATCTTGCCAAACCCTGGGCCGCCATGAGCTATGGTTTCCTTGACGCTTCAGCCAAGCGCGAGCTGCGCCGCAAGATGGTCAAGGCCGTCGCCGTGCCCGGCTGCCAGATGCCTTATGCCAGCCGCGAGGTGCCGATGGCGCGCGGCTGGGGCACGGGGGGCTTGCAGGTGTCGCTCACGCTCATCAACCCCAAAAGCGTGGTCAAGGTGATCGATCAGGGGGCGGATGACAGCGTGAACGCCGCCTCGATCCGCCGCTTTCTGGCCCGCGTCTCGGGGGCGATGACCACCACCGACACCCTCACCGCCAGCCTGATCCAATCGCGCCACCGCATCCCGGAGGAAAAGCTTTCCGACAACCAAGTGCTGGTGCTGCAGGTGCCCAACCCCGAGCCGCTGCGCCCGGTGCAGCCCAATATGTCGATCGCGCGGCAGATGCATGCCGATGCCGATTACAGCCGGATGTGGCTCCAGCTTTACGAGCAGATCGTGTGCTCGGGAAGGGTGATGCAGGGCGCCTCCTACCCTTCGCTGGTCAATGGCCGCCACGTGATGACACCTTCGCCGATCCCGCGCTGGGACGTGCCCAAGCTGCACATGGCCGAGCACCTGACGATCCTGTCGGCCGGGCGCGAAAAGCGGCTGTTCGCGGTGCCGCCCTTTACAAGGGTCGAGCCTCTGGTGTTTGACGATGTGCCCTTTCAGGTCGAGGACCACGCCGATCTGAGCTGCTACCGCTCCGGCGCGCGTGGCTTTTTCATGAACGAGATCCCGCAAGACGACGGCACGTCGCAATACGAGCTTTCCGACAGCGAATATGGCGTGAAAACCATCCGCGACCGCGAAGGCGATCCGGTGCGCTTTGGCGAAACATGGTACAAGAACGGAAAATTCTCATGACCACGATGACACTGGAGCCGCCCCGGCTGGTGCGCACCAAGCCCTTGCTCGAAATCCGCGATGTTTCGCGCTCTTACGGCGAGGTGCGCGCCCTGCACAAGGTCTCTGCCACCGCCTATCCCGGCGAGGTGCTGGGGATCGTCGGCGAGAGCGGATCGGGCAAGTCCACGCTTCTGCGGATGATGAACCTTGAGGAACTGCCCGACAGCGGCAGTTACCACCTCGATCTGCCCGACACGCCGGGCGATCTGTTCGAGCTTGACCGGTTTGCGCGGCGCATGCTCTGCGCCACCAGGATCGGCATCGTCTACCAGAACCCGCATCTGGGGCTGCTCATGAAGCACTCAAGCTCCGGCAACGTGGCCGAGCGGCTGCTGATCGCCGGGGAGCGGCGCTTTGGTGTGCTGCGCGAAAAGGCGCGCGAGGCGCTTTCGGCTTCGGAATTTCCGCTCGAGCGGCTGGATGCGCCGCCGATCGAACTTTCGGGCGGTATGCAGCAACGGGTGCAACTGGCCAAGGCAATCGCGCTGGAGCCCGCGCTCTTGCTGCTCGATGAACCCACCACCGGGCTAGACGTCTCAGTTCAGGCGCTGTTGCTCGACACCCTCAAACGCCTGCAGCAGGAGCGCAAGATCACCATGGTGATCGTCTCCCACGATCTTGGCGTCATCCGCACCCTTGCCGACCGGGTGATGGTGATGCGACGGGGCGAGGTGGTCGAGGTCGGGCTGGCCGATCAGGTATTCCAAGACCCCCAACATCCCTATACGCAACAACTGGTGCACGCCAAGCTATGACCCGCGTTCTCGATATTCAGGCCCTTTCAAAGGGATTCTCGCTGCACCATCTTGGGCAGGACATTGCCGCCTTCGATGCGATCAGCTTCTCGCTCGATGCCGGCGAATTCGTGCTGATCAAGGGCATAAACGGGGCCGGCAAATCGACCCTCCTGCGCACGATCTACCGCAGTTACCTGCCGCGCGGCGGGGCCGTGGTGTTCCATTCCGCCCATGGGCCGATTGATCTGGCGCGCGCGGCGGATGTCGATATCGCCCATCTGCGCCGCACCGAGATCGGCTTCGTCACCCAGTTCCTGAACGCCCGCCCGCGCGTCAGTGCCGAGGCGCTGGTGGCCGAACCCCTGCGCCTTGCCGGTGAAAGTGCCGACGCCGCCTTGCACACGGCGCGCGGCTGGTTGTCCACATTCGGGGTGAAGGAGGAACTGTGGCAGGCCTATCCCTCGACCTTCTCGGGCGGCGAGCAACAGAAGGTCAACCTCGCCCGCGCGCTGATCCTGCCGCGCAAGCTGATCCTCTTGGATGAGCCGACCGCCTCGCTTGACGCGGGCGCACGCGCCGCGCTTGTGGCGCGGTTGGCCGAGCTGAAGGAAAACGGAGCCGCCATGCTGGGCGTGTTCCACCACCCCGGCGATGTGGCGGATCTGATCGACCGGGTGATCGACCTCACCCCCGATGCCGCGCCAGAAGAGGACCGCGAAGATGTGGCTGTCTGATTTCACTCTCGTTCTGCCCGATCGCGTGATCGAACACGGATCGTTGCGGCTGGAAGCGGGCCGGATCGCCGAGATCGCCGAAGCCCCCGTGCCGGGCGGGCTGCATGGCGCGGGGATGACCATCATGCCCGGCTTCATCGACATGCACGGCGACATGATCGAGCTTGAACTCGAGCCGCGGCCACGGGTGGATTTTCCGATGGAGGTGGCGGTGAGCCATCTCGACGCACGCCTTGCCGCAAGCGGGGTCACAACGGCCTATGCCGGGGTATCCTTTTCGCGCACCGCTGCTGAGGGTGAACGGCGCTCCTTCGAGCATACCAGCGCCATCATTCGGGCGCTCAAGGACAACATGGCGGGGCTGCGCGTCGATCATCGTATCCACGCGCGGTTTGACATGACCTATACCGATGCGATCGGAGCGCTCGAAGGGTTGCTTGACGCCGGCGCGGTGGATCTGGTGTCGGTCATGGATCACACGCCGGGCCAGGGCCAATACCGCGACATCGAAAAACTGATCGCCTACCGCATGAAAGGCGGCAAGTGCGAAGAGCAGGCGCGGTCCGAAATTCAAAACCGGTTGGACAATGCCATTTCGACCGAGCAGATGCTGCGCAACCTGCAAGAGGTTTCGCGCCTGTGCAAAGCCTACGGCGTGGCGATGGCCAGCCATGACGATGACACGGTCGAAAAGACGGAATTGATGGCAGATATCGGGGCCGTCATCAGCGAATTTCCAGTCACGATCGAAGCCGCCCGAACGGCCGCCGCGCGGGGCCTCATGATTGCCATGGGCGCGCCCAATGCCATGCGCGGGCAGAGCTATTCGGGAAATCTCTCGGCCCGCGAGGCCCATGCGGCCGGCCTTTTGCACATTCTGGCCGCCGACTATCACCCGGCGGCCATCCTGCCCGCCATCCGCGCGCTTGCCGCGACCGACCCCGACGGGCTTGTCGGCGCGGTGCGGCTTGCAACGGCCAACCCCGCCCGGGCGCTTGGGCTGGACGACCGAGGCGAGATCGCCCCCGGCAAGCGCGCCGATCTGGTGATCGTCGACGGGCGCGACCGGGTGGTCACGACGCTGTGTGAGGGAAGCAGGATCTATTCCAATGGTCACCTCGAAAACCTGCCGGTACCTGCCGTCGCCTGAGGCCAGTCCGATCCGTCAACAAACTTTCATAATCGCTGCACAGCGCTGTTACGAATAGTGGGGGACATTGGCGGCATATTCATTCGGATGAGTCGCCATGCCTGACAGCCTGAACCTGATCAACGTCTCGCGCCACTTTGGCAATACCAAAGCTGTTGACAATGTCTCCCTTGATATCCCCCCGGGCCAGTTTGTCGGCGTGATCGGCCGATCCGGCGCGGGCAAATCGACCATGCTACGCCTGATCAACCGGCTGATCGACCCGACCGAGGGCGAGATTCGCTACGGTGACCGGGTGGTGACCCAGCTCAAGGGCAAGGCGCTGCGTGACTGGCGGCGCGACTGCGCAATGATCTTCCAGCAGTTCAACCTTGTTGACCGGCTCGACGTGCTCACCAATGTGCTCATCGGGCGGCTGGCCGAGCGCGGCTTTGTCTCCTCGATGCTGATGCGTTTCACCGACGAAGAGCGCACGATGGCCATTCAGGCCCTCGACCGGCTTGATCTGGTGCCGCAGACGCTGCAGCGCGCCGGCACGCTTTCGGGTGGCCAGCAGCAGCGCGTGGCGATTGCCAAGGCGCTGGTGCAGCAGCCAAGGATCATGCTCGCCGACGAGCCCATCGCCTCGCTCGATCCGGCCAACGCCACGCTGGTGATGGATGGCTTGCGCGCGATCAACCGCGAAGACGGCATCACCGTTCTGGTGAACCTGCACACGCTCGACACCGCGCGCGCCTATTGCGACCGGATCGTCGCCATGCGCGACGGGCGGGTGATGTTTGACGGCAGCCCCTGCCAGCTCACCAATGACGTGGTGCGCGACATTTACGGCACCGAAGGCCTGCAAGAGTTCAACGAAGCCGCCACCTCGACCCAGAAGGTCGCGGTGATGGCCTGATCCCCGAAGAAGCGCAACAAAGGGAGCCCCAACATGCGTTTGTTTGCTACCACCGCCCTGGCGATGCTTGTCGCCGTGCCCGCCCTCGCCGATGGCTGGCGCGACGATTATCAGGTCGTCAAGTTCGGCATTCTCTCCGGCGAAAACGAAAAAGATCGCCTTCAGCGCAACGAGCCGCTGCGCGCCTATCTGGCCAAAAAGCTCGGCGTTGATGTCGAGATCTTCACCGCTGGCAATTACGACGGCGTGATTCAGGCGATTGCCGCCGACCAGATCGAGATTGCCCGCTTTGGCTCGTCGTCCTTCGCCGCCGCCTACACCGCCACCGATGGCGGCGTGGTGCCGACGCTGACCACGATCAAGGCCGACGGTAACACCGGCTACCATTCGATCGTGGTGACCCGCTGCGACAGCGGCATCAAGAGCCTCGAAGATGCCAAGGGCAAGGTGCACGCCTTTGCCGACCCGGATTCGACCTCCGGTTACGCCGTGCCCTATTTCAACATGGTCACCCGCGAAGGCTTCAAGCCCGAAGAGCATTTCGGCACGGTTACCTTCTCGGGCTCGCATGAGGCGGGCGTGCAGGGCGTCTTTAACGGCACCTTCGACACCGCCTCGACCTGGCAGAGCAATGACGAAGACGGCGTTTACCAGCGTATGGAGCGCAAGGGCATGATCGAGCCCGGCGTGGTTTGCAAGATCTGGGAGAGCCCGGAAATCACCTCCGGCCCCTGGACCTTCCGCGCCAACCTGCCCGAAGACATGATCGCCGAGATCACCGACGCCATCGAAGCCTTCCCGACCGAAGACCCGGAAGGCTTCAAGGTCTACAGCGGTTGGACCGCCGACAACCCCAACCCGCAGGTTGGCTTCTCGCGCGTCAATCTCGAGCGTTACCAGTGGATCATCGACATGCGCGACTGGCTGAAAAAGCAGCGCCGCGGCGGCTGACACGCTACCAATTGTGCGGGGCGGGCTATTGCCCGCCCCTTGCTTGCTTTCGGGGGATATCATGAGCGCCATTGCCGAAATGACCGAGACCGTGCCCGATGTGGGCCCGAGCGCCTTTACCCAATTCGAGCGTGATTTTGCCGCGCGCCGGCGGTCGGCCCGGATCAACTGGGCGTTGGGCAGCGCGCTGTTCTTCATGCTGTTCTTCGCCTCGGCCTGGATCGGCGACTTTTTCAAGATCACCCAAGTGAGCTTGCCGGACGGCACCCGCGCTTGGCGCTGGATCATCGGTGCCGGCCTGCCGCGGCTTGGCGAATACGTTGAAAAAACCCTGCCGGTGCTGCGCTGGGAGAGTCTGGGCGCGGATTTCGCCGAATGGTTCTGGCGCTGGAAAATCTGGCTGAAACTGCTCGTCGAGACCGTCCTCATCGCCTTCATGGCTACCGGGATCGGGGTCATTGGCGGCTTTCTCCTCAGCTTTCCCGCCTCGCGCAACCTCACCCCCAACAAGTGGGTGCTGTTCATCACCCGCCGCCTTCTGGAACTGGCGCGCACCGTGCCCGAACTGGTCTGGGCGCTGATCTTCGTCTTCGCCTTTTCCGTGGGGCCGATGGCCGGGGTGCTGGCGATTGCCGTTCATGCCACCGGGGCGCTGGGCAAGCTCTATTCCGAGGTCAATGAAAACATCAACATGGCACCGCTTGAAGGCGTGAAAGCCTCCGGTGGCACCTGGTTTGACCAGATCCGCTATGGCGCGGTGCCGCAGGTCTTGCCCAACATCATCAGTTACACGCTCTTGCGTTTCGAGATCAACGTGCGCTCGTCCTCGATCATCGGCTATGTCGGCGCCGGCGGTCTGGGGCAGGAATTTCGCACCGCGATGTCGTTTCAGGAATACACCGACCTGTCGGCGCTGTTCATCATCATCTTCCTGACCGTGGCGGTGATCGACTACGGCTCGGAAAAGCTGCGCCACAAGATGATCGGCATGGGAGAAAGAGCATGACCACCCGCATCACCGAGGCCGAGATCGCCGCCGCCCGCGCTCGCGTGCCCCTTGCCTTCGAGGCGCCCCTGCCGGTGCGCCTGCGCCGCATCGCTTTGAGGACGTTGATCATCGGTCTCTTTGCCTATTGCCTGTGGGCCTTCGATTTCTCACCCGCACGGATCTGGACCGGGCTTGGCCGGTTGGGTCAGATCGCGGGCTTCATGTTCCCCCCCCATATCTGGCAGACATGGGCCGAATGGGCCGAGATTCTCAAGGGGCTGGGCGAGACCCTTTCCATGGCCTTTCTCGGCACGCTTCTAGGGGCGCTCGTGGCCTTCCCCCTGTCGTTGCTCGGTGCGAAAAACATCATGCCCTGGCCGTGGGTTCGCTATCCGGCGCGCCGATTTTATGATCTGATCCGCGCGTTTGAAACGCTGATCCTCGCGCTGATCTTCATCCGCGCTTTCGGCCTCGGGCCGCTGCCGGGCATCCTTGCCATCGCGGTGAGCGAGATCGGCACCTTCTCCAAGCTTTTCTCGGAAGCGCTGGAAAACACGTCGGAAAAACCCGTCGAAGGGGTGAAGGCCTCGGGCGGATCGCGGCTTGAGCAGATCCGCTATGCCATCGGCCCGCAGGTCAACCCGGTGATCCTGTCGATCCTGCTTTACAACTTCGAAAGCAACGTGCGTTCGGGCACGATCCTTGGCATCGTCGGCGCGGGCGGCATCGGCTTTCTGCTGTCGGACCGGATCGCTGCCTACAAGTGGAACGAGGCCTGGACGATCATCTTCCTGATCATCGCCATGGTCTATGTGATCGACTGGCTGTCGGCCAAGGTCCGCAAGAAGATCATCGGGGAATGGAGCGGGGCGAAATAGCCCCGGGCGAGGAAACTGACATGAGCGAGAAACGTCTGACCGAAGCCCCGAACGTGCATCCCGGTGCCACCGTGATCGACTGCACGCTGGGCCGCTACACGGAGGTGCATGACAACGTGAGCCTGCGCGAAGTGGATTTTGGCGATTACTCCTACATCGTGCGCGACGGCTCGGCGGTGTGGTCCACCATCGGAAAGTTCTGCTCGATCGCCCAGGGCGCGCGGATCAACCCGGGCAACCACGCCACCTGGCGCGCCGCGCAGCATCATTTCACCTACCGCGCCGAGATGTTCGGTCTTGGTGAGGATGACCACGAATTCTTCCAGTGGCGCAAGGATCACTGGGTGACGATTGGCAACGATGTCTGGATCGGTCATGGCGTGACGGTGCTTGCGGGCGTGACCATTGGCGACGGCGCCGTGGTCGGGGCTGGCGCGGTGGTCTCGAAAGACGTCGCCCCCTATACCATCGTTGGCGGGGTCGCGGCGAAAGAGATCAAGCGCCGTTTCACCGAGGCCCAGGGCGAGGCGCTCCAGCGCATCGCGTGGTGGGATTGGAGCCATGAAGCGCTCGCCGCCGCGCTGCCCGACATCCGCGCCCTGAGCATTGATGAATTCATCGAGAAATACCGGTGAGGGTGGCGCGGCCCCGGGGGCCCGGCATGAGCCCACGGGCGGCCTCCGGCCCGCGCGATCTGCCGCCCTGGCTGCGCGCGGCATTGACGCTGGCGCTGGCCGCCGCGGGGGGCGGTTTCTTCGCCTGGGCGGGCCTGCCCCTGCCCTGGATGCTGGGCGCGATGACGGCAACATTGCTGGCGGCGATGCGCCGCGCGCCCCTGGCCGCGCCCGACAGGCTGCGTGGCGCCACCGTTGCCGTGATCGGGGTGATGCTTGGCGCGGGATTTTCCGGTGACACCCTGGCCCATTTCGGGCATTGGACGCTTTCCCTGCTCGGCCTGCTGGCCTGTGTCGCGATTTCGGCCGGCGCGGTCTGGCTTTTCCTCATCCGGTTTGGGCGGATGGACCCTGTAACCGCGCTGTTTTCCGCCATGCCGGGGGGCATTGTCGAGATGACGGAGATCGGCCGCCAGCATGGTGCCGACGAACGCGAGATCGTTCTGGCGCATGCGGCGCGCATCGTGCTGGTGATCGCGCTGGTGGCGCTTTGGTTCCGGGTGGCGCTGGGGCTGGAAGTGCGCGGCGTGGCGCCGCTGAACGGGGGCGAGACCGGGGCGCTGGACATCGCCATTCTGCTCGCATGCGGCGTGGCGGGCGGGTTTCTCGGCCTGCGCCTGGGCCTGCCCGCGCCGACCTTTCTGGGCCCGATGATCCTGAGCGCCGCCGCGCATGTGACCGGGCTGACGGAGGGCAGCCCGCCCTCCTGGCTGGTGATCTGCGCGCAGGTGATCCTGGGTGCGATCATCGGTTGCCGTTTTCTCGGCGTGGCACCGCGCGAGGTGCTCAGGGCCTTTGCGCTCAGCCTCGGGGCGACGCTGATCATGCTGGCCGTGGCGCTCGGCTTTGCACTGGGGCTGCACCGCGTTCTGGGCCAGAGCGCCGAGCAGGTGCTACTTGCCTATGCGCCGGGCGGGTTGACCGAGATGAGCCTGGTGGCGCTGTCGATGGGGGCCGATGTGGCCTATATCGCCACCCACCATCTGGTGCGGGTGATCACACTGCTTGCAACGGCGGGCAGCCTTCTGGGCTGGATCGCCCGGCAGCTACGGGATCAGCAGGCCAGCCCAAGCTCCGAGAGATAGGCAAAGCCTTTCGGAATATCCGCCTTGTTGCGCAGCTCCAGCACCAGATGCGGCTCGCTTTCGCATTCGCCAAGTGCGCGGAATACCTCCGGCCAATGGATCTCGCCCTCGCCCGGAGCCCAGTGCCGGTCGGCATGGCCGTCGAGATCCTGCAAATGCACATGCTCAAGCTGGTTGCCCGCGTCACGCACGAAATAATCCACCGGCGGCGCGCCCGACATCCGCCGCGCCAGATGCGCATGGCCCGTGTCGATGGAAAGCGCAATCGCTTTCGAGCCAAAGCTGTCAACCATTGCGCGCCGGTGGCTTGGGTCAACGTCGAGGATATTTTCGATCACCAGCGTGATCCCCTTGTCCTCGGCCGCCTGCACCACCGGGTCCATGATCGCGTGCACCCTCTCAAGCAGGTTCTCCGCATAGCCCGGCTTG
This sequence comes from Pseudoruegeria aquimaris, assembly GCF_900172235.1. Taxonomy (GTDB): domain Bacteria; phylum Pseudomonadota; class Alphaproteobacteria; order Rhodobacterales; family Rhodobacteraceae; genus Pseudoruegeria; species Pseudoruegeria aquimaris. The sequence goes on from NZ_FWFQ01000003.1 coordinate 153,025, forward strand.
GCCAGACGGTTCATCGCATACCAGCGCCTGTAGGGCGAATGCAGAACCATCTGGCGCGCGCCGATGCGGTCGGCCGCCTCCAGCGCCTTGAGATAGCGCGCGGTGATGAGCGGGCGAAGCTCCGGGTCCTTGTTGTCCATGTCGAGCCCCTCGTAGGGGCCATGGATGCCGCGCCGCCCGGTATGGCCTTCAAGCGCGGCGCGGGCGGCGCTGATACGGTCTTCGAACTCCGCCGTCAGCGCCTTGTAGCTGCCAAAATCCTGCAACTCGATGTCGCGCTCGGCATCGAACAGCCATTCACGATGGGTCTCGATTTCGCCAGCTGTCAGGCATGCACCGATCTTGAGGGGGGGCATCTGTTACTCCTGGATATATGGCTCTTCTCTCTGGTCTCGGCTTCCAGCGGCTGCGCGCGATAGGCGGCGCGCCCCGCAACCCAGGTGCCGCGCACCGCCGGCATGTGGCCTTCGGGCCAATCGACCAGCACCAGATCGGCGCGCTTGCCCGGCGCGATCTCGCCCCGGTCATCAAGCTTCATCGCCCGCGCAGGCCCGGCCGAGACCAGCGCCCACAGCGTCAGCCGGTCAGCGCGCTTTTCACGGTCCAGCCGCTCGACCGCGGCCAGCATGGCGGGGTAGTAGTAATCGGACGCCAGCACATCGCACAGCCCCGCCTCGACCATGTCGCCAGCCCCGAGCGAGTCGATATGGCTGCCGCCGCGCACCGCGTTGGGCGCGCCGAAGATGATCGTATCGCCATGTGCGCGGGCATCCTTGGCGGGCTCCAGCGTCATCGGAAATTCGCTCGCCGTGGCCCCGAGCGCGCGGTAGAAGGCGCGGGTCTCGGCCCGGGTGTCGTCATGGCTGAGCATCGGCACGCCGAGCGCGCGCGCCCTGCCCGCCACCTCGCGGATCGTCTCCACCACCTGGGGGCGGCGCGCCCAGACCTTGCGCACCAGCGCCATGTATTCCTCCGCATCGAGACCGGAACGCGCCACCTGTTTCGACCAGCGCTGCGCCATCCTCGGGTCATCCAGATCGGCCACGGCAAAATCGGGGTTGTGCTCGAACAGCCGATCCTGAATCCCGATATCGAACCCGCGCATCGCCATCGACAGATGGTCGTTGAAGGCCAGCGATGTGCCGATCGGCCCATTCATCGCCCACTCCAACACCTCCAGCGCCTCGGTGGCAAAGGTCTCCCACCTCAGCTGCACCCGGTTCTCGACAGTCAGGCGCGGGGCAAGGGCGATCAGCGCCTCGATCACCTCACGCCCGTGCGAGGCCGCGCGCAGCCCCGGCTCGAACCCCAGCGTGACCGAATGATAGGCGGTGGCGATGCCGTTGGCGGCCAGCTGGCGGTCGGTTTCCAGCACCGCCGCCTCGACCGGAAAGAACACGCCGGGGCGCGGCATCAGCTGGCGCTCGAAGGCATCGCCATGCACATCAACGAGCGCCGGGGCAAGGATCATCCCGCGCGCGTCGATCACCTCGCGCTGGGCCGGCCCGCCGATTTCGGCAATCCGGCCTTCGGCGATGGTCACGTTGGTCTCGGCTATCTCACCGGGCAGGTAAACCTCTGCGCCCTCAAAGGTGATCATGCCTGGCGCTCCAGGATCAAATGCCAGTGCCATGAACCGGGCTTGTCATGCTCACGGTCTTCGAGCCACAGCACTTCGAAGCCCTGAAACAGCGCCAGCAATTCGCGCGCATCGCAATAATAGTGCGGATGGCGCTTGTCGGAATCGTCCTCGTCAAACACCCAGGCGTTGCGCGAGATCTCGCGCGGATCCTTCAGCTTCTGGCGGTCGATCCAGAGCCGGCGTTTGGACAGCATGGTCAAAAGGAACGTGCCGCCCGGCCGCAGCACCCGGCGGATCCCGGCGATGGTGTCGAGCAGCACTGTCTCGTCGCCATGATAGATCACGTTCCATGCAAGCACGTGATCGAAGCTCCCATCCTCATACGGCAGCGCATCCATCTTGCCCAGCCCGGTGTGCAGATCGAGCCCGCTATCGGCCGCCGCGCGGCGCAGCGCCTCGATCCCCTGCGCCGCGGCGTCATATGCGGTGACATCAAGACCCGCCCGCGCCAGCGCCAGCGCGTGACGGCCCACACCGGCGCCAAGGTCAAGCACCCGCGCGCCGGGTTCAAGCCCGTCCGCCCACCGCAAGACGTCTGGTTCGGGTTTCAGCCATTTGCTGTCCGCCCCGATCCCGGCCCAGGCGGCATCCCAATGCTCATGTGCCGTGTCTGCCTTCATCTTTCCACTCCGATGATTTTCTTGCGCGCGTAGATGCCCAGTTGTTCAACCACGATCACCACCACCGCGATCATCCCGATCACCGTCATTGCGGTCGGGTAATCGAACAGGTCGAACGCCACCTTCAGCTCGATCCCGATCCCGCCAGCCCCGACAAGCCCGAGGATCGTCGAAGAGCGCACCGCCTTTTCGAGCGCGTAGAGCGAGGTCGAGATGAATGCGGGAATCGAGGCGGGGATCGTGGCCGAGGCGGCGATGTCGAGGCGGCGCGCGCCAGTTGCGGTGAGCGCCTCGGCCGGGCCCTTGTCGGCGGCCTCCATATCGTCGGCAAAGAAGCGCCCGCAAAAGCCGATCGTGTCGACCACGATCGCCAGCATTCCCGCAAAGGGACCGAGCCCGACGGCGACCACGAAGACCAGCGCCCAGGCGATATCGGGCACCGCGCGCATCACCCCCAGCATCACCCGCACAGCCGTGTTGACTGCCCGCCCGGCGATCAACCCGCGCGCCGCAAGCAGCGCAATCGGCAGCGAAAGTACCACCCCGAGCGCCGCGCCGGCAACGGCAATCTGAAGCGTTTCGATCATTTTCAGCCCGAGCCGTCCCAGCGCATCGGTCGCGGGTGGCCAACTTCGGGTCATGAAATCTGCCAGAGCCGGTGGGGCGTGCATCAGCCGTTCGCCCGACCAGCCCGCCCCCCGAAACGACCACAGGATGACAAGGAGCGCGGCGCCATAGCCAAGAAAAGCGAGCGCCGAGGGGCGTTCGATGCGCGCGGGCGTGGCCCTGGCGGCGGTGTTGCCTGGATCAGTCATAGATTTTCCTCAGCTCGGCAGCGCACAGATCGGCCACCGGCGCATCGAGTTGCAATCGCCCCCGCCCGAGGCCGAGAATCCGGTCGCCATATTCGAGCGCGTGGGTCATGTTGTGCGAAGTGAAGATGACGGTCACGTTTTCGCGCCGAACCAGCGAGAAAAAGAGCGCCATCACCTCTTCCCCGGCAGCCGGATCGAGGCTCGCCGTGGGCTCATCGGCGATCAACAGGCGCGGGCTGGCGACCAGCGCGCGGGCAATGGCCACCCGCTGCGATTGCCCGCCCGAGAGCCGGTCGGCGCGGCGCTGCGCGAAATCGGCCATCGAGACCTTTTCAAGCGCGGCCATCGCCTTTTCGCGCGCCGCGCGTGGGGCCAGCGCCTGATGCCAGTAGCGCGGTCCGGATTGTTGACCGAGCAGCCCATGGATGACGTTGGACAGGACCGAAAGGCGCGGCACGAGGTTGTGTTTCTGCGCCACCAGCCCGGTCTGGGCCCGCAGCGCGCGCATGTCGCGCCCACCCAGACCGGTGAGCTCTGCGCCCAGCAGTTCGATCCGCCCGGCACTGGGGGCGATCAGCCCCAGGGCGCAGCGCAGAAGCGTGGACTTGCCTGCCCCGTTGGAGCCGACGAGCGCCACCGCTTCGCCGCGAGAAACCGTGAAGGAGACATCCGAGAAGATCGCTGGCGCCGCGCCAAACGCCTTGGCAAGCCCCTCGACCTTCAGGTCCGGCATGGTGATGACCGGAGCCGCGCGGGCCCCGGCCTTGCTGTCAAGCGCCATGGGATCAATCGCCAAGAAACTTGTCGAACTGCGGATAACCGGCATTGCGATACATCGCGCGCACGATGTCGTAATCGGCATCGTCAACCGCAACCAGATCCATCCCGCGGTACTTTTCATTTTCCTCGTTGGTCAGGATCGCGTCGATGACCTCCTGCTTGTGTGCGAGAATGCCCTCTTGCACCTTTGCGGCCACGTCCGCGGGCACATGAGCGCCGACCATGATCATGTCATTGGGCAGATCGCCCGAGCGCGCAATGATCTTGAAGAAACCGTAAGGCACAGAGTTGTCCTTGTTGCGAGCCTTGTGGATCCAGCTGTTGGCATTGGTGCCGATGGCCGCCACGTCACCCCGTTTCAGCGATTCATGGGCAATGTTGCGCGAGGTGAATATCGGTTCGATATCATTGACCGGATCGACGCCGTAATCGGCCAGAAGCTGCATCGGGCAGAGCATGCTCGAGGTCGAGCCGATATCGCCGAAGGCGACTTTCTGCCCCTTGAGGTCCGCCGGTGCGTTGATGCCGCTATCGGCACGCACGACGATGGCGCAATGGTAATCCGGGCGGCCAAGGCCGATCAGCGGGGTGGCGTCGGTCAGCTTGTTGATGACGACGTATTCAGCCAGGCCAGACACGACGAAATCGACCGTCTTGTTGCGCAGGGCCTCGGCGGCGGCGGTGCGCGAGTTCACCGGCAGAAACTCAAACTCTTCACCGGTGGCCGCCTCGAGGGCATCCCTGAACGGGCCCCATTCGGTTTGCAGGGTTTCAAGCCCCTGCACATCGGTCACGGCAAGCTTCCAGGTCTCGGCCGCGGCCGTGCCGAGCGCGGCGGTGGCCATGGCGAGGCCAAGGATGAAGGTCTTGAAGTTGAGGCGCATCTCATTGCTCCCATTGCGTTGAAATCACCAACAGAAGTTGAGCCGCCAAGGTCACCGTTTCTTTGCAGCCAGGTTACAGCGCGATGTAAAGAATTGCTGCAACAATGTGACGCCCCTACCCCCGGGGCGGTAACTGCCAGTTAAACGAAGGCGCACTTCAGTCGATGCCGCCGCACGCGCCGTGTCGCCCGCCAGGCGCTTCTTCCCCGCTTCGAGGAACTCCTTCGACCAACTGTAATACAGGCTCCGGGCAAAGCCCTCGCGCCCGACACGGCTCGGCAATGCTGTCTTCGCCCCTCAGGCCGTCCAGCACGATCCTGATCTTCTCTTCCGCCGAATACTGTTTGCGGGTCGCGCGGCGGATGCCCTTGACGACCTGCTCGCCACGGCTCTTGCGGGTTCCGGGTTTCTGTCTCATCTCCACTCCCTGGTGGTTACGATGAGCCAGAAACCCTCTCGTATCAATTCAGCCTAATCTGTTCCATTGGTGCTGACGTCAGACACTGGAACACACCTTCCTTTGGCTCCGATCTTTTACAGTACGGAATCCGAACTGTCACTCAGATGTCATCCAACGGGCATATGCAGCGCGGGAAATCCGGGGGGGCGACATGCTGAAGATAGATGGATTGAGCAAGAGGTTCGGCGACAAGATCGCGGTCGATCGGGTCACCGTTGCGGTCGACAAGCCGGCAATGATCGGGATCATCGGGCGATCGGGCGCCGGAAAATCGACGCTGCTGCGCATGATCAACCGTCTCACCGACGCCACCGAGGGGGCAATCATCTTCGAAGGCGAGGACATCACCGCCCTGCGGGGCGCGGCCAGGCGGGCCTGGCAATCGCGCTGTGCGATGATTTTCCAGCAGTTCAACCTGGTGCCGCGGATGGATGTCGTCTCGAACGTCCTGCACGGCACGCTGAACCGCCGCTCGACGCTGGCCACGATGTTCAACCTCTACCCGCAAGAGGACATCCATCGCGCCATCGAGATCCTCGACCGGCTCGGCATCGCCGAACAGGCGGCGAAGCGCACCGAGGCGCTCTCGGGCGGGCAGCAGCAGCGCGTGGCGATCGCGCGGGCGCTGATGCAGAACCCCCGGCTCATCCTCGCCGACGAACCCATCGCCTCGCTGGACCCGATGAATGCGCAGATCGTGATGGACTCGCTGCGGCGGATTCACGAGGAGGACGGCCTGCTTGTGATCTGCAACCTGCACACGCTCGACACCGCCCGGCGCTACTGCGATCGGGTGATCGGGATGCGCGACGGCCGCGTGGTCTTTGACGGCGCGCCCGAAATGCTGACCACGGCCACGGCGCGCGAGATCTACGGCGCCGGAGAGGATTTCTCCGAAGCGGCCACCTCGACCGAGATCGAGACACTGGACGGTGCCGAGGAGATTCGCCTCGCCGAAGCCTGTGTCTGAACCGGCATCCTGCGCGAGGCCCGCGCAGGCCCCTTTCACAAATCCAACGGAGGAAAACATGAAAAAGACCCTTGCCCTGGCGCTTGCCGCCACCACAGCCCTGGCCTCGGGCGCATTTGCCGAGGAAATCACCGAGTTCCGCATCGGCATTCTCGGCGGCGAGAACGCCCAGGACCGGCTCAACTCCTACCAGTGCCTTGCGGACTATACCGAAGAGGCGCTTGGCGTGCCGGTCAAGCTCTTTGCCCCGGCCGATTACAACGGCGTTATCCAGGGGCTCCTGGGCGGCACGATCGATATGGCCTGGCTGGGCGCTTCGTCCTATGCCGCGACCTATCTGCAGGATCCGGAGGCGGTCGAACCCGTCCTGATCAAGGTCAACGTGGACGGCTCCATCGGCTATCATTCCATCGGCTTCGCCCGCAAGGACCGCGGCATCGCGAACATCTACCCCGACATGAAGGGCAAGGTGTTCGGCTTTGGCGATCCGAACTCCACCTCGGGCTACCTCATCCCGTCGATCGAGATCCCGCAGATCAATGACGAGATCACCATGGTGCCGGGCGAGTACTTCGCCGACGTCGTTTTCACCGGCGGCCATGAGCAGACGATCGTGGCCGTCTACAACGGCGACATCGACGCCGGCGTGACCTGGGCCGACGGCCAGGGCAACTGGGAAGACGGCTACAACTCCGGCGCGCTGCGCAAGGCCGTGGATGCGGGGCTCGTCGACATGAACGAGCTGGTCCAGATCTGGAAATCGAATGTGATCCCGGAAGGCCCGATCGTGCTGCGCCGCGCGCTGCCCGACGACGTGAAGGCCACGATGACCGAACTCATGGACAAGCTGCACGAGCGTGACCCGGACTGCGCCTATGGCGTGGCGGCGGGCGACACGCTGGGCTTCCAGCCGGTGACCCACAAGACATACGAATCCATCATCGAAGCCCGCAAGGCGAAGATGGGCGGCTGAGCCGCAGGAAACCTGCCGCCGCGGCCCGGTCCCCGGGCCGCGGCGCTCCTTCCATGTCGGGGGTGATCTTAATGGACATCGCGACCATGCACGCGCACGGCGAGATCGGACGCATCCAGGCGTCATACATGGCGGAGGTCAGACGCAAACGGCTCTATGGCGGTCTGACCCTGCTGTTGTTCACCGTGCTGATGGTTGCCGGTTTCGTCATCGTCGACGAGCGCAGCGCCGGGGGGTTCTGGGACGGCCTGCACCGGCTGGACGACTACATGAGCGAGGTCGTGGCGGAAGCCTGGCAGCGGCGCGCCGAGCTCCCCGGCCTGATCGCGAAATATTTTCCGGCGCTGGTCGAGACCGTCAACATCGCGGCGGTGTCCACGCTCCTTGGCGTTCTGGGCGGTCTGGTGCTTTCACTTCTGAGCACGCGACGGCTGGCGCGCTGGCCGCGGCTGATCCCCCTGTTCCGGCGCCTGTCGGACATCATGCGGGCGCTTCCCGAGATCGTGATCGCGCTGATGCTGATCTTCGTGATGGGGGGCGGGCCGGTGCCGGCGGTGATCGCCATCGCGATCCACACCGCCGGGGCGCTCGGCAAGCTGTTTTCCGAGGTGGCCGAGAATGCCGATCTGAAGCCGGTCGAAGGGCTGGCCTCGACCGGGGCAAACTGGTCGCAGCAGATGATCCTGGGCGTGCTGTCGCAGGTCGCGCCGAACTACATCAGCTATGGGCTCCTGCGTTTCGAGATCAATGTGCGCGCCTCGGCCATCCTCGGCTTCGTCGGCGCCGGCGGCATCGGCTACGAGCTGCGCAACGCCATGTCCTGGGGGCCGGGGCGGTTTGCCGAGGCGGCCGCGATCTTCGTTCTGCTGTTCGGCACGATCGTATTCTTCGACCAGCTCTCGAGCCGGATGCGCAACCGATTGACCGAGGGAGAGGGGCAATGACCGACATGACCGTCGATCCGGCCAAGGCGGAAGCAGACCGGCTGTTCCGGCGCAAGCGCCTCGTCTCCTTCGGGATCCCGGCCGTGATCCTGGCCTACCTCACCTATATCTTCTTCGCCTTCGACCTGCCGGGCCTGGTGCAGCGGGCGAACTGGGGCAATGCGGTGACGCTGGCCTCGGACATCTGGTCGCACAAGGTCCATGTGACCCGCAACAACCGATCGGGCGAGATCGCTTTCGCCATCGAGGGAGAGCGCAAGGGCGCCTATCCCGAAGGCCGCCGGCCCGAGTGGGTATCGGGCTCCGAGGACAAGGGGCTGACGGTCGATCTGGGCGAGGGGCGCAAGGTGCGCCTCTTGCCCGGCAAGCGCACCGAGATCGTCCTCCCCGGCTTCCAGACCATCGAGGTGGCGGCACAGGGCCGCAGCCTCGACAGCAACCTGCCCGAGGAACTGCCCAAGTGGATCTCGGCCTCGAACCGGCGGATCGCCGTCACCCTGCCCGGCGCGCGCGTCACCCTCACCGGGGCGCGGACAGAGGTGTTCCGCTACTTCACCGGCTGGGAGCTGTTCTGGTTCACGCTCGACAGCCCCTATCACGGGCATTCACTCGGCGAGATCCTGTTCGGCGACCGGATCGACCCCGAACGCGGCAACATCGCGGGCGCCCTGTCGGATTGGTGGAACAACCCCATGTGGCGGCACAAGGATGTGGCCTGGGCGATTGGCGAAACGGTGCTCATGGCCTTCCTCGGCACCTTCGGCGCCGCCATCCTGGCGCTGCCGCTGGCCTTCCTCGCCGCCCGCCGCTTTTCGCCGCTCATGCTCGTGCGGGCGGCAACGCGCCGGGTCTTCGATTTCCTGCGCGGGGTCGATGCGCTGATCTGGACGGTCGTCCTGTCGCGCGCCTTCGGGCCCGGGCCGCTGACCGGATCGCTGGCGATCCTGCTCACCGATACCGGCACCTTTGGCAAGCTCTTCTCGGAGGCGCTCGAGAACCTGGACGGCAAGCAGATCGAGGGCGTCGCCTCGACCGGCGCAAAGCCGGTCCAGACCTACCGCTTCGGCGTGATCCCGCAGGTGATGCCGATCCTTCTGGCGCAGGTGCTCTACTGGCTGGAATCCAACACCCGTTCGGCCACCATCATCGGCGCGATCACCGGGGGCGGCATCGGGCTGATGCTGACACAGGCGATCCAGACCCAGAAGGACTGGGAAGAGGTCGCCTATTACGTTGTCCTCATCGTGCTGATGGTCATGCTGATGGACTGGCTCTCGGGCTGGCTGCGCGGAAAGTTGATCGGAGGGCGGGCGTGATGGCCCGCCTCCGGGCCGAGGCGCCCTTCATCCACCCCGATTGCGAGATCACCGACAGCCGCTTCGGTGCCTTTGTCGAGATCGGCCGGGGCAGCCGCATCGCCCATTCCCGCATCGGCGATTACAGCTATTGCGACCGCTACGCCGATATCGCCAATGCCGAGATCGGAAAGTTCGCCAACATCGCCGCCTTTTCGCGGATCGGGGCGACGGACCACCCGCTCGAGACCGCCTCGCTGCACCATTTCCTCTACCGCTCGCACGACTACTGGGACGACGCCGAACGCGACGAGGCGTTCTTTGCCCGTCGCCGCGCGCGCATAGCCCGTATCGGCCATGACACCTGGATCGGCGCAGGCGCGATGGTCAAGCCCGAGGTGACGCTCGGCCATGGCGCGGTGGTCGCCGCCGGCGCGGTGGTGACGCGCGACGTGGCCCCCTACACGATCGTCGCGGGCACGCCGGCGAAGAAGCTGCGCGACCGCCAGCCCCCGCAGATCGCCGAGCGCCTGATGGCGCTCGCCTGGTGGGACTGGGACCACGCCCGCCTGCGCGCCGCGCTCGAGGATTTCCGGTCGCTCAAGGCCGAGGCGTTTCTCGAGAAATACGAAGGCTAGCCGCTTTCCAGCGTCAGCGTCACCCGGTCGCCGGCAAACCAGGTGCGGCCGAACTCGACCGGCACGCCGGTTTCATCCACATTGACCGCTGACGATTTCAGAAGCGGGGCGCCTTCGGGCAACTGGAGGTGGAGCGCTTGGGTCGCCGTGGCCCGCACCGCGGTCAGGCGGGTCGAGGCGCGGGTATAGTCGCAGACGCCGACCATGCGCAGCGCCTCGGTCACGCTGCCGGTCTGGCTGAAGGCCCGGGCGATGCCGGACAGGCGCCCGGCGGGAAACAGGCTTTCGAAAACGGCAATCGGCTGACCATCGGCGAGCGAAAGGCCGTGATAGGCGCATAGCGGATCGCCCGGGGCAATCCGCAATGCCCGGGCCTCGCCCGTGGTTGCCGATCGCTCTTCGATCTGGAGCACGCGCTTTTCGGGGCGCCTTCCTGCCGCGATCAGGTTTTCGTGGAAGCGCACCCGCGTCCCGATGGGATAGTCCGTCGGCGTTGCCGCGACAAAGGCGCCAGAGCCGCGACGGGTGCGGATCAGCCCCTCTTCGACCAGGGCCGCGATGCCCCGGCGGACCGTATGCCGGTTGACGCCGAAACGCTCGGCCAGTGCCGCCTCTGTAGGCAGTTTGTCCCCGGGCGCGTATTTGCCCTCGGCCAGATCGCTGCGCAGCGCATCCGCGATGGCCCGCCATATGGGTGTCTTGCCCGAATTGTCATGCAAATTTCACAAATCTCCTCTGTCATTCAGGGGTGAATCTGCTATGATGTGTCTAGTTGTATAGTATCAACATGAAGTTGTCGAGATGGATGACAGCAGCAACGAAAATGAACCGCGCCGGGCGTGGATGAGCCTTCTGGCCAAGGCGCCCGCGGGCCGTGTTGCCGCCTTGCTGGACGCGGCCATGGCGCGCCCGGAATTCACATGGCTGCGGGCGCCCGAGATTGGCAGCGTGATGGTGCGCGGGCGTGCCGGCGCAACCGGGCAGCCGTTCAATCTGGGCGAAATGACGGTGACCCGCTGCGCGCTCCGGCTTTGCGGCGGCGAGGTGGGCCATGCCTATGTCCAGGGCCGCCGCAAGGCCGACGCCGAGGCCGCCGCACTGGTCGATGCATTGATGCAGTCGCCTGCGGCCGACGCGGTGCGCCGGCATGTGCTGGAACCGCTGGAGGCAGAAGCGAGAGCGGCCCAGGCCGCCCGCGCGGCAAAGGCGGCGGCCACGAAGGTGGAATTCTTCACCATGGCGAGGGGAGAGGATTGATGCACAGCGAGGCTCTCTCGGGCGGTTTTGCCGACCCGCCCATCCAGTCGGCCCAAGCCTTCCGCAAGGTGATGGAGGCGATGGCACGGCCGGGCACGATCCACGAGATCTCCGGCGCCGAGCCGCCGGTACCCCTGTCGCAAGCGGCGGGGAGCGTTCTCCTGACGCTGTGCGATGGCGACACGCCAATCCATCTTGCCGGCGGGCACGATACCGAAGCCATCCGCGACTGGCTTGCCTTTCACACCGGCGCGCCGCTGGCGGCGGCCTCGGAATGCATGTTCGCCCTCGGCCGGTGGGAAGCGCTCAAGCCGCTCTCGGCCTATCCGTTGGGCACGCCGGAATACCCGGACCGATCGGCCACGCTGATCGTGGAATGCGACGAGCTGGCGGCGGAAGGCGTCGAGCTGAGCGGACCCGGAATCGAGGCGCGCGCCGCCCTCTCGCTTCCCGAGGTGGCGGCCTTCAGGGCCAACAACGCCCTGTTTCCGCTTGGGCTCGATTTCATCTTCACCTGCGGCAGCCGGCTGGCGGCGCTGCCGCGCACGACCCGAATTCACGCTCCGGAGGCTTGCTGATGTATGTGGCGGTGAAAGGCGGCGAACGCGCCATCGAGAATGCCCACGCCTGGCTCGCCGAAGAACGCCGGGGCGACAGGGATATCGCGGAGCTGAGCATCGCGCAAATCCGCGAACAGCTGAAACTGGCCGTTGATCGCGTGATGGCCGAAGGCTCGCTTTATGATCCCGACCTGGCCGCGCTCGCGATCAAGCAGGCCCGCGGCGATCTGATCGAGGCGATCTTCCTGATCCGGGCCTATCGCACCACCCTGCCCCGCTTCGGTGCCTCACGGCCGGTGAGCACGGGCGCCATGGCCTGTGATCGCCGCATCTCGGCCACCTTCAAGGATCTGCCGGGCGGGCAGGTTCTGGGGCCGACCTTCGATTACACGCACCGGCTCCTCGATTTCAAGCTCGCCGCCGACGGTGAAGTGCCGGAAGCGCCCCGCGCGGCCAAGGCGCAGCCTGCCGAAATGCCGCATGTGACCGGTTTCCTGAACCGCGAGGGGCTGATCGAGGAAGCGCCGGCCGAGGACACGACCCCGCCTGACCTGACCCGCGAGCCGCTCGAGATTCCGGCAGGCCGCGCGCTGCGTCTGCAGGCGCTGGCACGCGCCGACGAGGGCTTCACGCTGGGCCTGGCCTATTCCACCCAGCGCGGCTACGCGCGCAACCACGCTTTTGTGGGCGAGCTGCGCATCGGCACCGTGGCGGTGGAGATGGATATCCCCGAGCTGGGCTTTGCCATCGAGATCGGCGAGCTGACGCTGACCGAATGCGAAACCGTGAACCAGTTCAAGGGATCGAAGACCGAACCGCCCCAGTTCACCCGCGGCTACGGCCTTGTCTTCGGCCAGTCCGAGCGCAAGGCGATCTCGATGGCGCTGGTGGACCGGGCGCTGCGCTGGGAGGAGCTGGGCGAGGACTTCATCGGCGCCCCCGCGCAGGACGCCGAATTCGTCCTCTACCACGCCGACAACATTCAGGCGACCGGCTTTCTCGAGCACATCAAGCTGCCCCATTACGTGGATTTCCAGGCCGAGCTGGAGCTGGTGCGCAAGATGCGGTCCGAGGTGACGGACGCGAACCCTGCAAGGGAGGCCGCGGAATGAACGACTACAATTTCGCCTATCTCGACGAACAGACCAAGCGGATGATCCGCCGCGCGATCCTCAAGGGTCTGGCGATCCCCGGCTACCAGGTGCCCTTTGCCAGCCGCGAGATGCCCATGCCCTATGGCTGGGGCACCGGCGGCGTGCAGGTTTCGGCGGCGATCCTCACCCCCGGCGACACCTTCAAGGTGATCGACCAGGGCGCCGATGACACCACCAACGCGGTCTCGATCAGAAAGTTCTTCGAGCGGACGGCAGGCGTCGCCACCACCGAGCACACGGGTGAGGCCACGGTCATCCAGACCCGCCACCGCATCCCCGAAACACCGCTCACCGAGGATCAGATCCTGGTCTTTCAGGTGCCGATCCCGGAGCCCTTGCGCTTTCTGGAGCCCCGCGAGAGCGAGACCCGCAAGATGCACAGCCTCGAGGAATACGGGCTGATGCATGTCAAGCTCTACGAGGACATCAGCCGCCACGGCCATATCGCCACCTCCTACGCCTACCCGGTGCGTGTCGAGGGGCGCTACGTGATGGACCCGTCGCCGATCCCGAAATTCGACAACCCCAAGCTGGACCGCTCGCCGGCGATCCAGCTCTTCGGCGCCGGGCGCGAACAGCGCATCTACGCGATCCCGCCATATACCAGGGTGGTCAGCCTCGATTTCGAGGATCACCCCTTCGAGGCCAGCAAGGCCGATCATCCCTGCGATCTGTGCGGGGCCGAGGACAGCTATCTCGACGAGGTCATCATCGACGATGCGGGCAACCGCATGTTCGTCTGTTCCGACAGCGACTATTGCGCCAGCCGCCAGGCCCAGGGCCACCGCGGCCGGCTGAGCCCGGAGGTGGCATGATGAAGGATGACGCCCAAACCCCGCTCTTGCGCGTGCGCGGCCTGACCAAGACCTATGGCGGGCGTATCGGTTGCGCCGACATCTCCTTCGATCTGTGGCCCGGCGAGGTGCTCGGTGTGGTCGGCGAATCCGGCTCGGGCAAGTCAACCCTGCTGGGGGCGCTTGCCGGCCATCTGGCGCCGGATCGGGGCGAGGTGATCTTCGATACCCGCGCCGAGGGCCCGCGCGACACGGTCACCATGTCGGAGCCCGAACGGCGCATGCTGGCGCGCACCGACTGGGCCTTCGTGCACCAGAACCCGCGCGACGGGCTGCGCATGAACGTCTCGGCCGGCGGCAATGTCGGCGAGCGGCTGATGGCGGTGGGGGCGCGCCATTATGGCAATATCCGCGCCACCGCCACCGACTGGCTGGGCCGGGTCGAGATCGACCCCGCCCGCATCGATGATCGCCCGCAGGCCTTCTCGGGCGGCATGCAGCAGCGCCTCCAGATCGCCCGCAACCTCGTCACCGGCCCGCGGCTGGTGTTCATGGACGAACCCACCGGCGGGCTCGATGTGAGCGTGCAGGCGCGGCTGCTCGATCTCTTGCGCGGGCTGGTGCGCGACATGGGGCTCTCGGCGATCGTCGTGACCCACGACCTTGCCGTGGTGCGGCTGCTGGCCGACCGGCTGATGGTGATGAAATCGGGCCGGGTGGTCGAGGCGGGGCTGACCGACCAGGTGCTCGATGATCCGCAACATGCATATACCCAGCTGCTGGTCAGCTCGGTGCTTCAGGTCTGAACCAATGATCGAGATAGAAAACCTTTCCAAATCCTTCACGCTCCACAATCAGGGCGGCGCGGTGCTCGAGGTGATGCAGGGTGCAGGCCTCACCGTGGCGCCCGGCGAATGCGTGGCGCTGATCGGCAATTCCGGCGCCGGCAAGTCCACGCTCATGCGCATGATCTATGGCAATTATCTCGCCGAGGTCGGGCATATCCGCATCGGCGGGGTCGATGTGGTCGGCGCCGAGCCGCGCGAGATCCTGAAACTCAGGCGCGAGGTGCTGGGCTATGTCAGCCAGTTCCTGCGCGTGGTGCCCCGGGTGCCGACCCGCGAGGTCGTGGCCGAGCCGCTCCTTGCCCTGGGCCGCGAGAGGGGCGAGGCGCTGGCGCGCGCCGAAGCATTACTCGCCCGGCTCAATATTCCCGAGCGCCTGTGGGAGCTTTCGCCCACCACCTTCTCGGGCGGCGAACAGCAGCGGGTCAACATCGCGCGCGGTTTCGTCCGGGACTGGCCCGCGCTCCTGCTCGACGAGCCCACGGCCAGCCTCGATCCGACCAACCGCGAGGTGGTGCTGAAGCTGATCGAAGAGGCCAAGGCGCGCGGCGCGGCGATCATCGGCATCTTCCACGACGCCGAGGCGCGTGCCCGTGTGGCCGACCGCGAAATCGATGTCTCGGCCTTTGCCCCGGCGGCCGCGTGAGATGCCCGGCGCGCTCTTCGCCATTGTCGGCCCCTCGGGCGCGGGCAAGGACACTCTCATGCGCGCGGCCGCGCAGCGCCTGCCCGCGCTGCATCTGGTGCGGCGGGTCATCACCCGGCCGAGCGCGGCGGGCGGTGAAGACTTCGAGGGCGTGAGTGAGGCCGAGTTCGCGCGCAGGCTGGCGGCGGGGGAATTCGTATTGCACTGGCAGGCGCACGGGCTCCGCTATGGCATCCCCGCCCAGGTGCGCGAGGTGCTTGGCGAAGGCCGCCAGGCGATCTTCAACGGCTCGCGCGCGATGCTGGCAGAGGCAAGGGCGCAGTTCCCGGCGCTGCGCGTGATCCATGTGACCGCGCGCCCGGAGGTGCTGGCCGCGAGGCTTGCTGCGCGCGGACGCGAAAGCACCGAGGACATCGCCGCCCGGCTGGCACGGGCCGAGATCGGCCTGCCGGCGGGAATCGAGGCCATCGAGATCGACAACTCCGGCGCGCTTGAAGCGGCTGTCGAGGCGCTCGTCGCCGCGCTTCAGCCCGAAAGCGAGAAGCGTTCGAGCTGATGAAAGAACCCCGTATCATCTTCGCCGAACAGGCAGAGATCGCCGATGACGAAGGGCGCAGGCAAGAGCGGCGCCAGCAGCGGTGCGAGGGCCGCCTCCACCGCCTCGGCCTCGCCCGGCTGCAGCCGGCCGGTGAGGGTCATGTGAAAGCGAAATTCGTCCATCACATACGGATAACCCCAGCGCTGGAGCATCGCCTCCTGCGCGGGGCTCAGCCCGGCGGCCCGGCGGCGCGCCAGCTCGGCCTCGCTCGGGGGCGCGCGGTGATGATCGAGCGCTGCGACCGTCTCGGCCGCGAGGGCGGAGATCGCGCGCGCATCGCCCTCGGGCACCAGCGCAAGGAACCGGCCGAGCCGGGCCAGACGCAACGCCTTGCAGCGCGCCGGCGCAAGACGGTTGGCAAGCCCGGCCAGATCCGCTTCGAGCCGGGCGCGGCTGGAACCCGGCGCCAGACGAAAGGGCGGCTTGATCGTGGCATGAAACCCGTATTTGCGGGGCGTCGCGGTCAGCTCCTCCACTGGCCGGGGAAGCCCCGCGATGGTGGGGTGTTTGATCCGCCTCCCGGTTGCAGAATCCCACCCCAGCCAACGGGCTGCGAACTCGGCCAGAGCGCCATCTTGCGGCGCGAAATAGATGGCATAGCGAAGAAAATCTTTCATGCCCTCACCATTAGGAGGTCTGTGTCACGGTTCTGTGACGCAACCGCGACAAACAAGCAAGCGCCAGACCGGAGCAACCGATGAAACCCATCACGCTGACCAACGCCCGTCTCGTGCTCGAACGGGAGATCATTCACGGCAGCCTTGTCATCAGGGATGGCCGGATTGCTGCCATCGATCATGGCCCAAGCCGCGTAGCCGATGCCATCGACTGCGAAGGCGATCTGATCATCCCCGGCCTTGTCGAGCTGCATACGGACAACCTCGAGCGCCATATCGAGCCGCGCCCATCCGTCGAATGGCCCCATCGCGCGGCCATCCTCGCCCATGATGGCGAGTTTGCCTCTGTCGGCGTGACCACGCTCTTCGACGCCCTGCGCGTCGGATCCCTGACTTCGGGCAAGGCCTCTTACAGGCCCTATGCCCGCGCCCTTGCCAGCGAAATCGCCGAGCTGCGCGCCCAGGGTGCCTTGCGGATCAGCCATTTCGTGCATCTGCGCGCCGAAGTTTCATCCGAGACACTGGCCGAAGAACTCGCGACCTTCACGCCCGAAGACCGCGTCGGGCTCATTTCGCTCATGGATCATACGCCCGGGCAGAGGCAGTTTCGCGATCTGAGCTATCTGCGCACCTATCTGCAAAAGAAACGCAGCTTCACCGATGCCGAATTCGAAGCCCATGTGACATACCTCAAGGAACTGCGCGCAAGACATGGCGAGCGTCATGAGCGCGCGGCGGTCGAGGCGGCCGCAACACTTGGGGCGGTACTGGCCAGCCACGATGACACCACCGCCGAACATGTCGCGCAATCGGCCGAGCGCGGGATCCGGCTGGCCGAATTTCCAACCACGCTCGAGGCCGCGCGCGCCTGCCATGAACACGGGATCAAGGTGATCATGGGCGCGCCCAACCTGATCCGCGGCGGGTCGCATTCGGGCAATGTGGCTGCCCACGCGCTTGCCCGCGAAGGCCTGCTCGACATCCTTTCATCGGACTACGTGCCCTCTTCCCTCATGACGGCCGCCTTCCAGCTGGCCGATCTCTGGGGGGACCTGCCACGGGCCATTGCCACGGTCACCGACACGCCGGCGCGGGCCGCTGGTCTTGATGATCGCGGTCGCATGGCCCCCGGCCTGAGGGCCGATCTCGTTCGCGTTCACCGGCTCGGCGACCTGCCTGTTGTGCGCGCGGTCTGGTCGCATGGTCACCGCGTGGGCTGAGATCACAGCGATCCAGAGGCAGGCAAGCAAGGCGCAGGCCGTAGCTGCGCGGCCTTCATGAACACGATCCGCTGCGTCGGATCGCCGGGCGACAGCCGGTCCATGATCTCGCCCATGCAGGGCTTGCGGGCGGTGCGATATCGCCCCGGTTCGGCCGAGGCGCGGCCCGAGAGCATCCGGTGCCGATCCACCCATACCGACACGGTCAAGTCCGGATCCGGTTTGAGGCCTTCGCCCCAGGCGCGCAGCACTTCCACCGCGCCATCGAAATCTCCAATCCGTTCGCCTACCGCTTCGCTACTTGAGGCGTGCGCATCACCGGAGATCGGGTTTGACCTCGGCAAGTTCCTTGAGCTGGGCACGGACATGTTTCTCCAGGACTTTCTGCATGGCTGCAGGCTCCACCCCCAAATCGGCCGCCATCAGCGCCACCGCGCGCGCGGGCCAGTTGACCCAGACGTCGCGCTCCTCGCGCGCCAGCCGGAACACGAGCGTCTCTGCTCGGGCCCGGTCGATCAATTCGCCCTTCAGCTTTTGCAGCCGGATGCGCCGCTCCTGCGCCTTCAGCACTTCGTTCGCCGTCTTCGCCTGCAGGAAAGTGGTACCGCTGCCGACCGGCGTAATCGACGAGGTATGGCGGATCGGTCGCGAACAGCACGGCGCGCTCGCCGTTCATCAGGCGGCGGACGTCCTCATGGTTCGTGCTGTCCCCGCAGAGCAGCCGGTGATCGCCGAGGAGCCACAGGTCGCCCGTGCGCGACACCGGGTTGCGCGGCGGCTCGGGGACGTTCATCGGAGGCACGGAGCCCCCGGGCCTTCTTCTTCTTCACCACCCCCGCCGGCACGAAGGCCAGCAGCTTGTCGAGCTCACCGTCCGAGAAGCCGACCAACGACAGGTCGAAGTCCTCGGCCAGCAGATCCTGCAGTTCCGCCGAAAGAACGGCTTCGTTCCAGTCGGCAAGCTCTGTCAGCTTGTTGTCCGCAATCCGATAGGCCCGGCGCTGCGCCTCGGTCAGATGCCCGAGCACGATCACCGGCGCTTCGGTCAGCCCGAGCTGCGTCGCGGCCAGCACCCGGCCGTGGCCTGCGATCAGTTCGCCGTCCTCGCCCACAAGGCAGGGCACGGTCCAGCCGAACTCGGCCATGCTGGCGGCGATCTTCGCGATCTGGTCGTCCCCATGCACCTTCGCGTTCTTCACGTAGGGCTGGAGCCTGGCCAGCGGCCCCGTCTCGATCCGCTCGGGGGCGAAGCTCAGCGTCATGGGCGGTGTTCCGTGATGGTGGTGGGCTCCGGCCGGGTGGATTCCGGATGCCGCGCTGGACTCCTCGCGGGGTCCAGCGGCGTTCGGGGTATCCAGCCAGAAGGCCAGTGTTTATTGGATTTTGCGCGGGGTTCGGATGGATCCGGATTCCGGGTGGCTTCCCAAAAAACCGGCCCTGACGCTGGCGATATTGCGCGCCAAGCCCGCCAGCATACGATCTCGGCCCAGAAGGAACCATTGAATTCAAAGGGTTAGCGGATTGGCCCCCGCTGGTCCCCTTGGTGGACTCTCGGGGGCCAGCGGCTTGCGGTCATCCCGCGCGCGCCTCTCCCGAGCATATCCGGTTTGTATCCCTTGGCCCGGGTTCGGTGAACCCTTCCCGATGTCTCTCCGAAAATTCCCTCACAGGACGATTTTTCTTGACAGCCGGTCGGCGTTCTCGATCACGAAGCGCTTCGATCGCTTCGCGGGCGGCACGCGCCCGTTGAGCCGCCAGGTGATGAGCGCGATCCCGTATTGCCAGTGGCGGTTGGCGGCGGGGCGGCTCAGCCCCACCTCCCAGCAGATCGGCTTCCACGGTTTGCGGTTGGCCCTCAGCCAGACGATGCGCGCGTCGTCCTTCTCAAGCCAGCGCAGCCAGAGCATTGCTTCCTCGGCTTGGGTGATCTGGCGCGGGCTCGGGCGCGGCCGGCGCATGCGCGGCTCCTGGCCGACCTGATCGGCGAAGCTGTGGAAATACTCCGGCCAGGCGTTGAAATAGCCCTGCGGCTTCACGGTTGGCATCTGCGCGAAGACGTCGGCCGCCAGTTCCAGCCGGTCCTGCACCCGTGACATCGTCCAGTCAGCCATGTCGCTTCTGCCTTTTGCCATAAAGCTTCTCACCCAGTTGCCGCACCAGTTCCCGCTCGGGCCAGGTCAGGCGGTCATCGTCAACCGACACCGCCAGCAGGCCTTGCTCCCGCCAGCCGTCACGCTTGACCTCATCGGGATCGCGTCGCCGACCGCCATAGCCCGGCGGGGTGAACTTCATCGCCTTCATGCCAGCCCTCCCTTTGTCTCGATCGCCCACATGAGGATCGCGATGGCGTCGGCCTCGTTGTCGTCCGCGGGGCTAAAGCCGCGCGCCCGGGCGGCCGCGATCATGGCGTCCTTGTTGGCGTTTCCCTTGCCGGTCGCGAAACGCTTGATCGTGCCGACAGGGACGCCCTCGTAGGGCACGCCGCGCAGTTCGGCCCAGGCGGTCAACGTGGCCATGAGCCCGCCGTAGACATGCGCGGCGTCGGTGCCCGCGTGGCGGCGGACTTCTTCGAACCAGATCGCCTCCACCGGCCCGGACAGCCGGTCGATCTCGGTCAGCCAGTTCGTGAAACGCAGGTAACGCATGCCGCCACCGTCGAAGCGCCCGGGCCGAAAGCAGACCGTGCCGGTGGTGATGAGCCCGTCATGGCCGCGCAAGGCCCAGCCGGTCGTGGTGCCGAGATCGAGCGCGAGGATGGTGGATGATGGAAAGGTTGATGGTGCGGCCATTTTGAGGCTCCTTTTTTCCGGCTGCACGATGAAGGGATGGACAGGATCGCGGTGGACAAAATCGCCCAGGGGTGGGTGGTGGACCTCCCCACCTGACGGGGGGAGTCCACCCACCCCTTTAGGGGTGCCTTTTCCGAAATCTGGAATCTGGCAAAACCCTATGATTTCATTGAGGAAATCCAGATTGCGGGTCAGATTTCGGATCAGCCCGCCCGAAATCTGGAATGGGCGCATCAACCCATTGAAAAACCAACAGAAAACCCAGATTCCAGATTGCGCGCAGATTTCAGATTTCGCGAAATCTGGCCAGATTTCGGATTTCGGGGTCCAGATTTCGGCTGCGTCCGGGGCGGTGAATTTCATGCCTCACCCCCTTCCGGATAGACCCAGACCGCGGGGTTTTCGACCGGCAGAACGGCCCCGGTTTGGGGGCATTTGTAGTGGCTCGGAAACACGCGGGCATGCACCCGCGTGACCTCGCCGGTCTCCGGATCCACAGCCTCCTCGCCGGTCGCCAGCTCCATGTGCTCGACGCAGAGATAGCCATACTTGCTGCGATCCGAGGCGAGGCCGAGATCGCTTGCGGCGTCCCCCTTGACGAACTTGACGATCCCCTTGGTGGTCAGGACGTTCAGCCTCTCGCGAATGCTGGTCTGGCCGCTGAGGCCGCTCTTGTTCTCGAAGGCCTCGGCAAAGAGGGTCATGGTGTACATGCGCCCCGAGCGCGCCTCTCGGTGGAGAATGTCGACGATGACCTCGCCCTTGCGATCCCGTTCGGCATCGAACTTCGCGCCCTGCTCGGCGCGCACCAGGCGTTCGTTCATCGGGTTGATCTCGACCCACTCGCCATTGACCTTGTCGACGAGCTTGGGCTTCAGCGCGGGTCCGTTCCTGAGCTCGATCTCCAGCTTCCGTTCCGATGCGTCCTCGTCGGGCCGGTGCAGGATGAGCCCGTGTAGAAGCCGCGGAGCGCGCTGGCGCCGGAAAGGGCGAGGAAGGGATCCTCCTTCACCTGGTGCTTCGAGAGCTTCTTGGTGTGGTGGACGAGGATGACGCCGCAGTCGGGATTGACGTGGTCGCGCAGCACCTCGACCCGGTCCTTGAGGAAGAACATCATCGCGGCGTTGTCGTTCTCGCCGCCGCCATCCGGCCCACCGTCGAAGAGGTTCCGGATCGGGTCGATGCAGAGGATGTCGAGCGGTTCGTCGGGGAACGCCGCCCGGATCGCCGCGGCCACGCGGGCGCTGCCCTCGGCGTCGAGCAGCATCTTCAGCTTTGGCGTGACGATCAGGTTGTCGCGCGCCGCGGCGATCAGCTCGGGCGGCAGGCCGACCTGCTGCATGCGCTCGCGCAGGTAGTGGTACTGGATTTCGGCCTGCAGATAGAAGATCCGCAGCGGTCGCGGCGGGGTGAAGCCGAGAAACGGCACCCCGGCGGCCATGTGCACGAGCCAGGCGATCAGGAGATCGCTCTTGCCCACCTTGGGCGCGCCGCCGAGCACCAGGAGCCCGCCCGGCGTCAGCACGCGCGGGCCGATCAGGTCGGCGGGCATGGGGCTCTTGTCGTCGAGCAGCTGCCCCAGCGTGAAGCTGGGCAGCTCGTCGGGCACGGGGGCGGCGCTGTCGAGCCGGATGAGCGGCGGCCCGTGGCGTTCGACATGGCGCGCCCAGAGGCGTTCGGATTCGCGCTTGAGCCGTTCCACCGGCCATTGGGGGCGCAGCATGGCGGCGTTGTAGCCGCAGATTGCCTCCCAGCCCTCGCTCTTGGACAAGCGGCCCTCGTGGACCAGCCGGATGAAATAGCCGATGGCGGCGGAGGCGCCCTCGAAGCGCGACCAGTCGTCGATGCCGCCCTCGCGCACCGGGGTGACCAGAACGTCATCCACGGCAGGCTTGTCAGGCGTCGCGAAGTCCGGCGTCAGGTTGACGCCCGGCGCGGGTGGCATGTCGGCCACGGCCTCGGCGAACTCGTCGAGATCGCGCTCGAGACCCGCGTTCAACTCCACGATCCGCACCAGCGTCTTCAGGCCGTTCTTGTAATAGACCGAGCCCGCTACCCGGATCGGCTGGTGCGCCGAGCGGAAATGCATGTCGCCGCCGACCTTGGCGGCGATGTCGCCGCGCAACCGGCAGAGGCGGGCAATGTCTTCGCCCTCGATGGGTTCGGTGAGCTTCCACCAGACGTGGGCCTTGTGCCGGCCCTCCGGGGTGACGCCGCCGCTTTCCACCACCATGGTGGGCGGGCCGAGATGGCGCTCGAGATGCGCGCGCTTGGCGGCGATGTCGCCGCTGTCGATATCCACGACCACGGCCTGCATCTGCGCCACGTCCGTAGCCTTGGCCCGGCCGGTCTCGGTCACCGTGCCGGGAATGACGTAGACGGCCGCGCCTTCGCGCGCGGCCCAGTTCGCGAAGGTCGCCATCTTCTGGGGCGCCGTCTCGTCGGCCGCGATCCAGATGTTGTGCGGCCGCCCGTCGATCCCCTGGCCCTTGTCGATGAAGCTGCGCACCGGGATCAGCCCGTCGCAGTAGCCAAACACCACCTCCATGAAGGAAGCGATCTGCGCAGGATCCGGCTCGTCTCCGAACGGGTCGATTTGCGGTGCCGCGTCGTTGAAGTCGCGCCAGGGGTTGAAATGAACGAGGTTGGCCTCGGGGTGGTCGGTCGTGCTGTCGTCACGCATGTCGGTGTCCTCGGGTGGTTCGGGCGGGTCGGTGGTGTCCTTGCTCATCCGGGCAGTCCCCAGCAACGTTCGGCCCAGGGGCAGAAGCGGCATTCGAAGAAGTCGCGGTTCCGGGCCACGCGCGGCAGCAACTCGCCCGTGTCGGTGGCCCGCAGGATCCGCACCGCGCGATCCGACATGCGCTGCGCGAGCTCGGCGTCGAAGGGCACCAGCTCGTGGTGCAGCTCGGCGGTGTCCTTGTTGATCGCGGTGAAGAGCGCCGGATTGGCCGAGATGCCCGGCACGCTCGCTTCCATGTAGGCCTGGTAGAGCGCGATCTGGGCGGCATAGACGGGCTTGGCGACGGTCACGCCCTTGGCCACCGTCTCGCGCCAGTTCTTCGCGTTCATGGTCTTGCATTCCCAGAGCGAGGGTGTGCGCAGCCCCAGCGCCGCCGGCGCCTCGGAGATGATCCCGTCGACATGGCCGCGGATGCGCCCGCCCGCGACGGAGAAGCCGAACTGGCCGCCGTCCCGCTTCTGGGTGACTAGATCGAGCCCCGCCGCCCGCAGCCAGCGGATGGCGAGATCCTCGAGCTCATGCCCGATCGCGAAGATCCGGAGCGACCGGCCGGAGAAGTCCTGGCCCTCATCCTTCGGCGCGCCCGCGAACTCGAACTGCAGCGCGCGCTCGCAGGCATGGCCGAGCCGTGACGCGCCGAGATAGTCGCGCGGCGGCGTCGCTGCGCTCTCGGCCTTGAGCGCGGCATCCACGGCGGCGTTGATTCGCTCGCCCATCGAGGGCCGCTTGTTGAAGTCCAGCATCAGAACGGGATCTCCGACTGGCTCGCGATCTCGGCCATCTCGGCGCGGAACGCCTCGACGGTGGTGACGATCAGCCGATGCATGTCGTTCTGGGTCAGCTGGCCCAGCGGCCGATCCCAGCCGATCCGCTCCATCTCGGGCGCGAGTACGCGCATCACGGCGGGCAGCGCCTGGGTTTCCTCCTCGGTGAAATCGACCATGCTCAGTCCTTTCTTCGCTTTGCGGGTGAAGGCCGCCTGGCAGCCCATGGAGCAGAACCAGCGGCGGGTTTGGGTGCGGGTTGGGCGCGGCCGGTGGGGATCGAACCAGCCGAAGCCACGCGTGCGGGATGTGCAGACGGCGCAGAGGACCGGGCGCGGATGCCAGAGGCGATCAAAGCCCGGTCGATCCGCAGCCTCTGCGGGCGGGGATGAGACTTGCGCGACATGGCTCACGCCGCCCTCCGTTCCGGCGTGGCGGCGGCCTTGACAAGCTGTCGGATCGCGCGCTTGTTGAACCGGAAGGAGATCAGCGCCGAGGCGTGGTAGCGGGTGAGCCCGTAATCCTGCCGCTGCTCGGGCGAGAGGTATTGCAGCTGCTTCTCGGTGGGCGCCTGCCGCAGCCAGGCGCGGGTCTTGAAGGCGCTCTCGTCGCTCTCGTGCGCGTTCAGCCAGTCATCGGCCTGCGCAAGGCAGACCGCCCGCTCGCCTATCCCGAGAAGCCGGGGCTGCGCGCCCCGCCGGCCGCCGACCGCATACCAGAGCCCGTCCAGCCAGAAGATGCCGCCCCAGGCCGTGAAGCCCGTGGCCATCAGCGCCGCCTCGTCTCCGAAGAGATCGACCCATTGGAAGCTCGACCGCTTCAACAGGTCGATTTCGGTCATGACCACGCTTTCGAGCGGCGGCGCCCCGTCGCTCAGGAACTCGTATCCACAGATCGGGCATTGGCGGGCTGCGAGCGGGACCGTCGCCTCGCATTCCGGGCAGGTCTTCGTCGGCGCGACGCACGGTGTCGGATCGCGGCCGTCGAGATCGACGTCCTGCTCCAGCGTGCCGTGGGTCAGGCTCGACGTTCCGAAATCCAGCACCACGCAGTCGGTCTTGACGATGCCGGGATGTTCCTCGGGGTCGACCGTGCGCAGGCCTCGCCCGACCATCTGGATCATGGTGGATTTGCAGGATGAGGGGCGCAGCAGCACCACGCAGGAGGTCGGCGGGTGGTCGAAGCCCTCAGTGAGCACCGAGACGTTGACCAGCACGGCGATCTCGCCCGAGGCATAGGCAGCGAGGATGTTGCGGCGCTCGTCGGCGGAAAGCTCGCCATGGATCAACCCCGCCGGGATGCCCGCCGCGTTAAAGGCCTCGGCAACATGGGCCGCATGGGCAACGGTCGAGCAGAAGACGATGGTGGGGCGACCGGCGGCTTTCTCTCGCCAGTGGCGGATCACCTCGTCGGTGACCGGCGCGCGGTCCATGATGTCGGCGACCTCGTTCATGTCAAAATCGAGGGCGGTCTTGCGGACCTTTTGCAGCTGCTCCTGCACGCCCACGTCGATCACGAAGCTGCGCGGCGGCACCAGGTGGCCCGAGGCGATCAGCTCACCCAGCCGGACCTGGTCGGCCACGTTGTCGAAGACCTCGCGCAGCCCTTTCCGGTCGCCGCGATTGGGCGTCGCCGTGACGCCGAAGATGCGGGCCTCCGGGTTGGTGTCGCGGACGCGGTCGACGATACGGCGATAGCTGTCGGCCACCGCGTGATGCGCCTCGTCGATCACCAGCAGGTCGAGCTTCGGCATCGTGGCGAGATTGGAAGCCCGCGACAGCGTCGGCGCCATGGCGAAGGTGACCTGGCCCGACCAGTCCTTCGTGGCGGCATCGACCACCGAGGTGGTGATGCTGGGATTGACCCGGCCGAACTTCTCCCGGTTCTGGGCTGTCAGCTCGTCGCGATGGGCCAGAACGCAGGCCTTTGCGCCGCCCGCGACCATTTCACCCGCAACGGCGGACAACATGATGGTCTTGCCGGAATTGTGCGTGAGGGTGAAATCCCCCATCAGGTAGCGATGATCGCCATCGACCGTGAATCCGTGGTATTCGCCTTCGCCGACCGGATGCACGGTGAACCCGCAGCGCAGGACGTTCTTCTTCTGCTTGCGTGGCGGCGCCTGCTTGCGCAGCACCCGCGTCGGGATCAGGTCGAGGTCGCCCGAAATGTGAACACGGGTGTAAATGTTGCCACGAACCTCCTTCTCGGCAGAGGTTGCGAGAAACCCGAGGCTGCGTGCGACAAAGACCACGTCCCGGGCCAGTCGGGAAGATTTGCTGACGAACTCGAAACAGCGTCCGTTCACCAGGTGCCCATCCGTGTCGAGCAGGCCCGCAAGGATCGCATGGCGAACGTCCCGCGATCCCAGGCGATAGGCGTCGGGCAGAAACTTCTCGCCGGTGGTCCTTCCGTAAAGTCCGAGCTTGCGCAGTTGGTCGATCAGCGCGTTGTGATGATCGCGGTCATCGACGAAAAAATAGGTATTGGCCGCGTTGTCGGGCAGTTGCTCGCATCTGAGCCTCAGGCTCTGTCCGGCGGCGAACTTGTAGAGTGCATCGACGATTTCCACGTCCGGCGTGGTGATCGACACATTGCGGATGATGCTGCCGTCGCCGAGGATCACGCCAAGCATGTACGGGTCCAGGTCGGGTGTTTCCCTCTCGGGGAAATCCACGGGCATGCGCAAGAGCTTGTGCAGATGCCGGAAATGGTCAGACGCTGCGAGCCAATCGGCGATGCTGATATCGACAAGCTGACCTTCGCGGTTGGTCCCGCGTTTGTTGTGCCCTTCATTCGTGCGCACGAGCGTCAGGATGTGACCGAGATTGACCACGAAGGGATCGCCCTTCAGCGGCCGAACCTCGAACATCTGGTCCCGGCCACGATGCAGTTCGAGAACATGCCGAGGCGTGCTGCCCGGTCCCATGAGGACATCGCCGACCGCGATGTCTTCCACTGGCCTGACGGAACCGTCATGCATGAGGATCAACGTGCCCGGGGCATGGCATCCCGTGGGCGCGACGCCGAGCGTGTTGCCGTGCTTCGAGAGCGCAGCGAGGCTGCGCTCCACGAAGACTTTCTGGCGGGGACGAAGCCGCATCGGACGCCCCTCTACTCAGCCCAGGCCGGACGGCCCGGCACTGCCGGAGCAGTCTGCTGCTGCGGTGCCGCCGCCGGCTGCGGCGCGGGCGGCGATGGCGGCTGGTAGCCGTGGCCCGCCGTGCCCATGACCTGCGCATAGTCGCGATGGTCGGGCGTGACCGCCGCGCGGATCTCGTTCTTCTCCTCGCCCATCGCGTCGGTGCCGATGTCGATGCGCGCGACGAACTCCAGCCCGTCGAGATCGGCGAAGCCGTTGATCCGGCGCGCCGCCTGCGCCTCGGGCGAGGTGTCCTTGTCGGAAATCCCACGCGCCGAGTTCAGCATGCCGCGGACGAGGCTGCGGCCCATGTTGGCCCAGTCCGGCCCCTTGGGGCTGTACAGCCCGATCAGCGTGAAGATCTTGCGCCGGGCATAGGGGCCCTCGAGCACGGTGAACTCGCCGTTGAGATACACCGCACCGGTGGAGCCGCGGGTCGCATAGCCCCCGGTCCAGCCCTGCGAGGGATCGTCGAAGCCGCCGGGGCGGATGGTGAGCCGCACCTTGGCGAGGGTGCCCTTGGGGATGAGGTTGGCGTTGGATTGCGCGTCATTGAAATCGTTCCAGAGACCGGTCATGGCGTGGGGTCCTTTCAGTTGGTGGGATCGGATTGAGGGGTCGCGGCGGGCGCCGGGATGCGCGGCGCATCGGTGACGAGCGGGCGCGCATCGATCGGCAGCGGCTGGCGGATCTTCTCGATGAGCCGGCCGAGATGCGGCGGCTCGAGCAGGTCGAGACGACCGGAGCGGTCCTTGGCCGGATAACCCCAGGGGTTCTGGGTCTGGCAGACGAAGACCCGCCGCGGCTCGCCCTGTTGGTCGGGCAACGAAGTCAGCGTCAGCACCTCGTCGACGATGCCCGGCAGTTCCAGCCCGGTCTTGGAGCCCTCGATCTGCGGCACGAAGACCTTGCGATTGAAGTCGTCGAGCTTCTCGTCGAGGATGCCGACGAAGATCACGTTCTTCGCCCGGGTATGTTGGAGATGCGTGAGCCAGCCGATCATCTCGCGCCCGTGCAGCCCGTAGGCGCCGCGCACGTCGGGCTTGCCGGTCTTGTCCGAATGTGCCTCCGGCTGGCCCTTGCACCACTGGAAGCAGACCCGACCGGCGACGGTGATCGAGTCGACGAAGATCGTGTCGTACCTGTCGAGCGCGGCCGGATCGCCGAACTTCACGCAGACCGCGTCATAGTGCGCCCGGCTGTAGGGCTGGTCCTTCCGCAGCGCCGGGTTGGGGCCGCCGATGAACACCGCGAAGTCGCGGCATTCCCGCCATGTCCGCGGGCGGATCGTGTCGATTGCCAGCCCCTCGATGGCGAGATCGCCGGCCTCGAGATCGAAGAACAGCGTCGTGCTTGCCTTGAGGGTTCGCAACAGCGTGGTCTTTCCCGCGCCGCTGGCTCCGAAGATCGCGGCCTTCACGCCACGCATCTCGGCCAGCCGCTCATCTGCGGTGATGATGGGAAGGGTCATGCCGGCACCTCCTGCGGCTTGCACGTTGCAACGGGATCACTGCTGGTCACGGCGGCGTAGAGCGCGTCCAGTCGATCCGCTTCGGCCAGACACTCGATGCCCTTGCGCCGCATGAAGCGCCGCGCGTCGTCGAGCAGTTCGGGGTCCGCGATGAGGTCCGGGATGGCGACGTATTCCGCGGCGCTTTCGACGAAATAGGATTTCGAGCGCAGGTCCTTCACCAGGGGCGCGAAGGCCGCGCAGATCTCCGAGAAATCCGCCTGACCCGACCCGTCGTCGCGATTGCGCAGGATGCGCTTGACCTCCGAGACGATGCCGGTGCGCAGCATGCGCAACGCGCCTTCCTCGCGCGCCTGCGAACAGGTCAGCGGAAAGGCCGCCTCCATGATCTCGTCGGCGATCCTGGGCGCGTTGTTGCCAACGCGGGTAGCAACCTCCCAGACGGCGGCGGCAAAGGCCGCCGATTGACTATTCAGCATCGAGCCACTCCTTGATTTTCGTGAAAACGGCAGCGCCGCGGTGGATGGCCCGGGCGTCGAGATGGTGGAACGGGTCGTCCCGCGCCTCGCGCATGCCCTGCCGGGCGAGAGCGAGGTTCTCGTCCGAAGCCCATTCGGCAAATGCCCGAAACGTGCCGGTCACATGCTGCCAGGCGGCGCGCTCGGGCGTCGGTGGAACATGGAGGGGATTGCGGCGGCCGGCGGGGCGCTGCGGGCGCATCCCCCGCCTGGCTGCGTCAAGCACCATCTTGCGCAGAGCGGCGCGCGTCGGCTCCTCGCCCTGCTCGAGGCGCTCGTTCAGAACGCGTCGGACGATGCCGGGCTCGGCTGCCTCGGCGTCACGGATCTGGCGGGCCTCGTGGATCTGGTCGCGGCGCAGGCCGAGATCGGATGCCGTTGCCTGAAAAGTGTTACCGTTCTCAACACTTTTGGGTCGACCGGAGGCCACGTCACCGCGGGCCTGCGCGGCATCGTATTCGTCGGCAAGCCGACGCTTGGCACGTGCCTCGATCTCGAGCGCGTGAGCCTGCGCGCGATGGGCGGCCGCGACGAGATCGTCATGGGCGCTCTTGGCCCGCTGCAACCGGGCGGCGCGTTTGGCCACGTCGTAGGCAAGGCCCGCCATGTCGCGCGCCTCGAGAACCTCGGCGGCGGTCTTGGCCCCCGCCAGCGTGCTGGCGGCGCGATCGATCAGGCTGGGAAGGTCCTGGGCCTCGGAGGAAATCGGGGCGATCGCGGTCATTGCGCACCCTCCCGCGGCAGGATCGCGACCTTCAGCGCGCCGGTCTTCACGGTCCGCGCCGGCTCGAAGCCCTGGCGGATCGCCTCGGGCCATGCCGCGTATTTGCGCTCGGGCACCTTGTAGGTGACGTCGATGTACTGGCTGGGATCGTCGCCCGCGGCGCGAATGCGCTCGACCATGGCGGCGAGCTGTTCCTGGTCCCAGTCGACGCGCTTGGGCAGGTCGGCGACCACGGTGAAGTCGCCGTCGTCCAGCCTGACGGTGCCGGTGTCCTTGCCGGCCGTGCGGCGGGCTTCCTCGGCGCGGGTGGCGTAGCGGATGGTCAGCGCCCCATCGAGACGGGCCTTGGCGGCCTTTGACTGCTTCAGGCGCTCGTCCACCTCGTGCTGCAGGATGGCGAGAAGATCGACGGGCATCTGAGCGATCTCGTTGGGGTCGAGCCCGGGCAGATCGTCGGGCTTGGGCGCATTGTCAGGGAAAGGCATGAACGGGTCTCCATGATTGGCGAAGTGATCGAGAAAGTCGTGCATCAGGCGGCCTCCGGCTCGGCGAGCAGGCGCTCGAGCGGCACGGACGTTGCGCGCGGCTTCGGCCGGGCGATGGCGAGATAGGCGAAGCGGTCGGGGCCGAGGCGCTCCTGCACGAGATGCACGAGCCCCGCCTCGCAGGCGCGGAAGGCGGCCGAGGCGAGCGCCGCGAGGCGCTGGCGATCCCTGTCGGGCAGGGTCGACATGCCCGCCATCGTGTCGATCCCGAGAAAACCCTGGTGGTATTCCAGCCGGTCGCCGGGTGCGGCCTGGCCCACCCAGGCGCAGAACTCGATATCCGTGAGCGGGCGCGCGGCGCGAACAGTGATGAAGGCGGTGTGGGGCATGACGGTCACTCCCATGTCCTGCCTCTACGCATCGCTTCCGGCAGACGTCCCGGCGGGGCCCGGGGCATCGGTGTAGAGCGCGACAAGCGGCGTTCCGTCCTCGTGTGCGCCTGCCTTCTCGATGCGATAGGTGCGGTGCCCGCGGAGCACCTCGGGCAGTTCCCAGCGGCGGTAGAGCCCCGGGATGCGGATGAGTTCTCCGGCAGGTGGGCGATGGCGATCCTTCATCGGGTCGTTCCTCGATTGGGCCCGCGACCGTCGCGGACCGTTCGAGAGGGAAAAGCCATCCGGACCCGCCAAACGGGACATGCGCTCAGACAAATTCATCGAATGCCTCCCGCAGCCGCCGCGTGGCCCGCTGATAGCGCTTGCGCGCGGCGGCCTCGGACAGACCAAGCGTTCCGGCCACCTCGCGCTGGGTGAAACCCTCGACCGCTACCCGCAGGACGAGATCGGCGTCGCGACCGACGAGCCGTCCGAGATCTCGGCGCAGGAAGATGGCTGCGGCACCTGGAGTCGACGCGGCCAATTCCTCCGCCTCGACGTTGGCGGCGACCAGCGCCCGGGCGGCCTCGCGGCAATGCGCGCGCAGGGCGTCGCGCTCGACATTGCGCAAGACCGTCGCCGCGATCCGGCTGACCCGATCGAGATCGAGTCCACGCAGGGTCTCGGTGGCGCGCGCGAGGACTTCGGAGGATACCTCGTCGGGGCGACCGGACTTGCGCCACGAGAGCCGCCGACGCACCGCGTCGAGCCCCGGCCAGAGCGCAAGCAGCGCGAGCGTCACCGCGCCGTCGGAAGTGAGGTCATCGCCTTGCGCCGCGGCCACCAGGGCCCAGAGGATGCGGTTTTTCCGCTCGGCGCAGCCCGCGCGCGCGTGCAGCATGTCGAGAAGCGCCGCCGGGTCGGTAAAGCGCCCGAGCGCGGGATCGCGGTGCCGCAGGGTCTCGAAAGATTTCTGGAAACTCAGGGTATTGGTCGTCATCACGAGGCTGTCGTGGATCTCGTGCCATTCGAAGGACATCGGACGTCTGCCTTTCGGCCAGGCGTCGGGCGCCTTCTCGTGGCCAGGTCAGGACGTCGCGCGTCTCTTCGATTGCGGGGATGAGAGGGGGCGCCCGCGTCAGAGCGCGGGCGACGGCGCCTTGTTCAGCGTGCCACAGCCACGGCAGGTGGCGACGGCGGGCAGGCTCACGAAATATTCGTGGCCCCGGGCAAAGCGCAGGTGCAGCTGGCCGCCCCGGCGGATGCCGAGCAGCTTGTCGCAGCGCGTGCAGCGCCATTCAGTGTGGGAGTGATCGGGATTGCCGGCCGCGCGGCGCGCCTGGCCGGTCGGGTGCGCGTGTCCGCGCTGAAAGTGGGGAGTCGGCATGGAAATGCTCCTCTTGCTGAGTGAGCACTCCTCATGAACGTCAGAATCGGAGTTTGTCAGAACCCCGAACAGGAGCCGGATCGGAGTTGGCCGTCAGAGAGCGATCTCCCACTTCCCCTTGCCAACGCTCCGAACAAAGCCGGCCTTGAGCTTGTTCCACAAAGGCGCGCCAAAGATATTCGAGAGGGATTGGCCTTCGATGCCTTTGACCAGATCTTCTGTCTTGATTGGCGCCGGTCCGTTGTTGTGCGCATCAACAAGACGTTGGATGACCAGCAGTCGATGATTTCCAATGATGTCGATCGAACCCTTGCCAGGAACAAATAGCGTTCCCGAGTTCTCGCCAGTCGTTTCCAGCCGAACGGATTGCCCGCCTTGGGCCAGAACGCGATCACGGCGCAAGACTGCCCGCAGCTTGTCGGCGATCAGATTGATCTCGGTGGCGTGGCCATCGATGTGTTCGGCCAGTGGTGTGAGTACATTAGCCCCAATGCACGGACCGGGCGCGTTGCCGGCCTGCAGAACCAACCCGATGCCGAGATGGCTCCGGCTACGAAGCTGGGTATCGACCGCCGAGCGAACCTTTTCCTGGTCCAGCGAGCGCGCGAGATATACCGGCGCTTCACCGCCGTCGGTCGCCAAAGTTCCGAGATACCAAAGGTGGCGCGACAGTTCCTCGGCGGCCGGGGTATCGAGCACCTCCACGAGCCGCGCGCGGAGGTGTTCTGCGACCCAACCGTCACGCACCCGGTAGATTCTGTAACGTTCGGGGTTGCCGCCCGGAGCCGCCTGTCCTTCGCTCACCTTGAGGTCCACCTTTCCAGGGGTCGCGACGACCTCGGCGGTGGCCGGACCGACTTCGTCCTCGTCGTCGATCAGGTCATCGCCTTCCCATCCAGCCGGAACGAGAAAGCCGAGTTCGGTCAGAAGCGTCGCATCGACATTGCGGTCGAGGAGCCACGCGCCGCTGACCCTGTCGAAGCCCATGTCCCACAGAGCCAGCAAGGCCGGAATTGCGGCCATTGTCTCGGCAGGTGTCGGCGCGCGACCTTCGCGCAGGATGCCCCAATGGCGCAGCAGACGGTGCCCAAGAACCCTTTCAAAAGGATCGTCGACGCTGAGCAGACTGGTCGTGTTCCGGTCCGTAAGCGTGAAATCGAGCGTCTGAGACTCTGTTCTCCCCGGGCGGCGATACCGGACCGCGATCTCGATGAAGCGTATCGCCACCGCCCGACCGAATATCCGCGACAACCCCGGCTGCGTTTCGATGATCTCGGAAATGTCCTGGTCAATCGTCGTGGAAAGCGACAAGCGATTTGCGAGATTGCCGATGCTGATATCGGCGCGAATGACCCGAGCGCGGAGAACGACCGCATCGTCCATTTCCGGCAGATCGAGTTCGAAGCCGTTGCGGAACCGGGAGATGTCGTAGGCCTGAAAATCGACGGGCTGGTTGGAGTAGTTCTGGGACAGCGCCGTTTCGATGAAGCGTTCGGCAATAAGGTGGCGCAGCTTCCTGTTTCCCGCGCGCACATGGACGCGCCCAGTCGACGGCGTGTAGACGATCATCGCCTCGCCGGGCGGCCGGAAATAGAGCTTCGAACGGTTGCCTTCCTCGTCGATTTCCCTAACGCTGGCCGGGCGATCGGGATGATAGAGCAGAAACATCTCGGCCGCGGGCTCGTCGCCCTCTTCGGGAAGCTCATACTTTTCGATATTGTAGCCGTCGCCCCGATCGAGGGCTTCCTTGATCTCGTCCAGCAGACCTTGAAGCCGCGCGTCATCCGGTTCCGGAGCCCCGTCGAGCGAAGGCTCAGCCATGAAGGTCTGGTAATGCTTGTCGTAGCGCCGGTAGAGCCGCAAATGCAGACTGTTTTCGGCCGCTTCGAACAGCGCCAGTTCATTCGTATAGGCCCAGAGACTTCGCGCCAGGGCGTCCCGCTGGTTCAGGAGTCTCCTGGCGCGTTCCGGTTCAAGCTTCGACTCGGCAAGTCCTTCGAGCACGAAATCTCCCCGGTCGCTGGCGATCGTCACGACGCGCGCAGCCTCATCGTCCAGCGGCCGTAACCGCTCCATATTCTCGCGGTTCAGCATTTCGCTGGCGGTCGAGGGACCGTCCGTGTCCTCCGAACCAAATCTGTATTTCGCGAGCCAGTTGAGCCTGTCGAAGGCCCTGCTCTCAAGAAACGAGGCCAGGAGCGCGGGTTCTGCCTCCGCAAACAGGCGGGAGAGATTCGGGCAGGACTTGGTCGGGGTTCGTACCATTCAAGTCTCCGGGAAGTGGAAATAGCGACCATGCGAACGCGCAAGAACTCGCCCGCAAAACGCGGGGGTCGCTCGCATTGTCCTGGGATCATTGTCGCGATCGTTCAAATTGTGCACGGAGCCGCGCCCAGACGAGACGTGGGGGGCAAGCGTGACGATAGCCTGACAATCTGATCGTTCCGGGTAATCGGCGCGGGGCATGAACTCACCTCAACCAATAGCTGCTCGACAGCGACTCAACCTCAGATAATTGTGGCGCGCTGTCGGAAGCACAAGCAAAAATGTTCGCATTACGTTCTGTTTGGCGTGGCACCCGTCCCATTCCGGCGCCGCGGATGGCTTTTCTCATGGGAATCTCCCAGGAAGGCACACCGTG
Organism: Pseudoruegeria aquimaris; assembly: GCF_900172235.1. Taxonomy (GTDB): domain Bacteria; phylum Pseudomonadota; class Alphaproteobacteria; order Rhodobacterales; family Rhodobacteraceae; genus Pseudoruegeria; species Pseudoruegeria aquimaris. Next base: position 187,775 of record NZ_FWFQ01000003.1, read on the forward strand.
ATCCCATGAAACGCCCCAATCCCCTGTCGCCCCCATTAATGACCCCGGTCGAACGCCGGGCGGAACTCTGTCGCCTGCTGGCCGCCGGGCTGGTCAGGCTGCGGATGCGGGAGAACGGGCAACATATCGAGAGAGAAGGAGAATTTCCGCTACACAACTCACGCGACCGGAGCGGTAGTGCGGGTCCAACCAACCGGAGGACCGCATGAACACACACGATCCCATTCCCGCGCGCCTGGCCGCGCTGAAGACCATGAAGACCCCGGAACTGAAGGCCCAGTGGCGCGAGTTGTTCGACAGCGAGCCGCCGCCCTTCAACCGGCGCTACCTGGAAAGCCGGCTCGCCTATCGCATCCAGGAACTCGCCTATGGCGGGTTGAAGCCCGAGACGGTCAAGCGGCTGGAGCGGCTCGGCGAGGAACTCGACGGCGGCGACCGAAAGAAGAGCCGCGTTCGGGCGGACACCATGCCCATCGCCGGCACGCGCCTGATCCGCGAATGGCAGGGCGTCGAGCATGTCGTCACCGTCACCGCCGATGGCTTCGAATGGCAGGGGCGGCCCTACAAGTCGCTCTCGGCGATCGCGCGCGCCATCACCGGCACGCGCTGGAATGGCTGGGTGTTCTTCGGGTTGAAATCGCGGAGACGTGCATGACGGACATGAAGATCAAACGCCGCTGCGCCGTCTACACCCGGAAATCCTCGGAAGAAGGGCTGGAGCAGGAGTTCAACTCGCTTGATGCGCAGAGGGAGGCCTGCGAGGCCTATATCGCCAGCCAGCGCTCCGAAGGCTGGGTGCTCGTGCGCGACCGCTACGATGACGGCGGCATCTCCGGCGGGACGCTGGACCGGCCCGGCCTGCATCGGCTCATCGCCGATATCGAGGACGGGCTGGTCGACGTCGTCGTGGTCTATAAGATCGACCGGCTCAGCCGGTCGCTCGCGGACTTCGCCAAGCTGGTCGAGGTGTTCGACCGCAACGGCGTGACCTTCGTCTCTGTGACGCAGTCCTTCAACACCACCACCTCAATGGGCCGGCTGACGCTGAACATCCTGCTCAGCTTCGCCCAGTTCGAGCGCGAGGTCACCGCCGAGCGCATCCGCGACAAGGTCGCCGCCAGTCGGAAGAAGGGGATGTGGATGGGCGGCGTGCCGCCCTACGGATACCGCGTCGAGAATCGGAAGCTGGTCGTCGACGATGAGCGTGGCGAGCATGTCCGCTGGATCTTCGCGCGCTTCCTCGAGATCGGCTCGGGCACGGAACTGGCGCGCGAGGTCGCGAAGCGCGGCATCCGAACCCCGCGCGGCAACCGGATCGACAAGAAATACCTGTACCGGATGCTGAACAACCGCGCCTACATAGGCGAGGCGGTGCACAAGGGGCAGAGCTATCCCGGCGAGCACGACGCCATCATCGACCGCGAAACGTGGGACCGCGTCCACGCCATTTTGCAGGAAAGCGCCCGCAAGCGCGCCGCGCGCACCCGCGCCGAGACGCCGGCGCTGCTGAAGGGGCTAATCTTCGGGCCGGATGGCGCGGCGTTCTCGCCGAGCCACACCCGCAAGGGCGGCAAGCTCTACCGCTACTACGTCAGCCAGACGGTATTGAAGCATGGCGCCGGGTCTTGCCCCATCGGCCGCATTCCGGCGGGTCAGATCGAAGCCGCCGTCATTGACCAACTCCGCGCCGTGTTCCGCCAGCCCGAGGTCGTTGTAGGGACATGGAAGGCGGCACGCGCTCACGCCGACGACATCACCGAAGTCGACGCCCGCACCGCGCTGCAGCAGCTTGACCCGCTGTGGGACGAACTCTTCCCCGCCGAGCAGGCCCGCATCGTGGCCCTACTGGTGGAACATATCGATATCGGCACCGAGGGGCTCGACATCCGGTTGCGGGTGGACGGGCTCCACGGGCTCGCGCGTGAGATGATGGCGGGCAATAGGGAACAAGTCGCATGAAACCGACCGCCACCCCCGACTTCGTCACGATCCACGTCCCGTTCTGCGTTGTGAAGCGCGGCGGTCGCAAGGAGGTGCAGCTTCCCGACGGCGCGCCGGTTCAGCGCCGAACCGACAACACCCTCATCAAGGCGCTCGCCCGCGCCTTCCGCTGGAAGCGCATGCTGGAATCGGGCGAGTTCGCGTCTATTTCCGAACTGGCCGAGCGCGAGGGCATCGCGCCGTCCTACATGACCCGCGTGCTGCGCCTCACGCTGCTTGCGCCCGACATCGTCGAGGCGATCCTGGATGGGAAGCAGGGGCCGGAGGTGACGCTGGGACGGTTGCTGGAGGGGTTTCCGGTGGAGTGGGAGGGACAAGGAACAATCCACGACATCAATTCCCGAGCCGGCCAAGGACCATGTAATTGATCACTCCTTCGCTACGACGGTGTCGTAAAGCCCATAGTGCCGCAAGCCCTCATGGCTTTCGATACCCGTATACCGCAGCGAGGCGTCCTCGTAGCGGCGGAAGGCGAATACTGCCTGGTTCATCTGCTCAGTGTTGAAGACCCTCAGCCGCACAAGCAGGTGAAAGTCCTGGACCGTGAGTCCGGTTACGGCGAGGAAAAGATCAGGCTCCAGCCTCGTGATGACGTCCTGAAGCGTGTTCTCTCGAAAATCCGTCAGATACATGAACGCGGGAATGCGCGTGGCGAACTTGATCAGCTTTTCCTGAATTTGCTTCCGCTTGGACTTGTACTCCTTCTCCTCGTCGGAAAGCTCCTTCTTCTCGTGCTCCGTCAGATCGCCATCTCTCGCCTTTTTCTTCAGCTCTTTGACCTTCTCGCTCTTGTTGATGATCGTCTCGATGACGTTGTCGCCGAGCGCACGCCAGCCTTCGATCCGCTGGACTGCGGCCATCGCTTCGGGGTTGTCCATGATCCGCCGAAGCGTGTCGTTGTCGACATTGACGAGCAGCGCGCTTTCCCACTTGCGGGCGAGCAACGTTGCTGATGTGCCGGCCATGGCGATATCGAGAATGCCGCCGGCATCCACTTGGGTCATGTTGGCGCCGTCGTAGGCGAGCACCGGAAGGAAAGCCACCAGATCCCTCACGGCATGTTCCGGATTGCCTTCGTTTGGCGAAAGACCAATGCCGTATTCAGAAACCTGCCGCAGCGCTCGGGTCGGGGCAAAATCGAACACGAAGCAGACCGGCTTCAGGATCTCCTCCTGGTTGGGGTCGTCGCCGTTCGGGTTCTTGATCGACCACGGCGACTGAACACGGAACGCCGCCTGGAAGTAGGTCTCGGGCGACTTCAGGTTGCGCAGCATCAGGATGGACGACCACTGCGGCACTGTCACGCCGGTCGTAAGCTTTCCGCATGACAGCGTGATCGTCTTGGTATCGAACCCGCTGCCGATTGCCTTGCGCACCGGTTGCAACGCCTCGAGTCCGATCCCGGCTTCCGCGCCCGCCGCGACAATCACCTTGTAAGCGTGCCAGAAGGTGTTTTGCCGCTCGGCCAACAGGTTTGCCATCGCGTGGCACGACGCCACGTTCGGCAGAAACCAGAACGAGTGCTGCAGATAGGGGAGCAACCGAACGTCAGAATAGGGGAACGGCGGCTTGGTTCCGGTTTTCAGCGCTTCGGTTGCCTTGGGCAGATACTGGCCGCGGATGATATCCAGCCACTTCTGCACCTCGTCCTTGTGCTTGAACTGGGCGCGCGCTCCCCGGCCGGTTGCCGCGAAGAACTCGTTGAGATCGAACTCGTCGAACTCTCCGGCGCTGGCAACCGCGAGCAGTTCGTCGGGCATCTGGTAGGTCAGAAGCCGCATCTCGGGCAAAGCCGCGTAGGGGTTCCACTCGCCGGGATGGTCGCGCGCGAACTCGGCCTTGGCCCGCTGTTCGTCGGTATAGGTCCAGTTGAAGATCTGCTCTTCGATGAACTCGCCGGTGGCCAATGCCCGAAAGGGCGTGCCCGACAGATACAGGTAGGCCTTGGTCGTGATCGGCAGGAATTCGGTTTCCGGCTGCGACAGGACGTTCAGATCCTCGTTCACGACATCCAGCTCGCTGGCATATTCGAGCTTCTCTTCCTTCTTGATGACGGCTTCGTCCTCGCCTTCGAACAGTTCCTTCGCGGTGTCGCGCCACGCGCCGAAATGATACTCGTCGAAGACGACGAGATCCCAGTTGACGAGGTGAATCCATTCGTTCCTGGGCTTGATGTTCCCAAGCCTGTCCTTGCCCAGCAGATCCTGAAACGATCCGAAATAGACCACCGGCTTCTTCGGGTCGATCTGGGTCGGATCGCCGCCGGTGGCGCGCGACAGGAACTGCCAGCCGTGGAAATCGGCATGGTTTTCCAGATCGCTCTGCCAGGCGTCGGCCACGGCGGGCTTGAAGGTGACGACGAGCACGCGCTTGGCGCCCATCCGCTTCGCCAGCTGATAGGTGGCAAAGGTCTTGCCGAAGCGCATCTTGGCGTTCCACAGAAAGCGCGGAACGGCGTGCATGTCCTCGGCCCAGCGGGAGAGGTAGTATTCGTGCGTCAGCCGCACTGCCTCGGCCTGCTCGCGGCGCATCGGGAAGGTCTGGTGATGCGTGCCCGAAAGCCGCTGGCCGGTGCGCAGCTCTGTCAGGACGGTGCGCAGATCGGCCAGCGTGCAGCGCACCCATTCGCCCTGCACCCGCTCGAACCCCTTGCGCTCCAGCGCCGCGCGCACCTCGTGGTCGGTGAAGGTGGTGCCATCCTCGCGCTCGGCCGGCTCATCCAATTCGATGCGGTAGTTGTTGATGGCGGCGGTGCGCAACTGCTCGGCCACCCGGGCGCGCACATCGCGCGTCGTCTGCCCGATCTTCAACAAGCCCGCATGGGCCGCGTCATCGATGCTGTAGGCATAGATGCGCGGGCGGGCTTGGGGTTTTGGCGTGAGGATTTCGTCGATGGTGCGTTTATTCATCGTCCCCGCCCATGGGTCGAACGATCTTTTCGACGAAGGCGATTTCGTCCTTCGTCAAGCCGTAGCGCTCATACAGATCGGCGTCGGTCCAGAGCCTGTCCCATGTTTGCGCAGGAACGAAGGTGTAAACCTTGCGGGTAGCGTCCTGCGAAGGCTTGTGTAGCAGGATCAGGAAGCGCGTCAGCCGACAATTGAGGTAGGACAGCGCGCTTTCGGCTTCTTCGCGGGTATCGAACGGGCCGATGCACAAATAGGTCTCGGATGAGATCGTCCCCGGACCTGCAACAAAGGGCGTGCTGATGATCCGATGCGGATAGGTGTCGCGGTTTCCGGTTCCGGGCGCGGCTCAACCAACAAAAAGTTTCCACTTGTCAATCAGTTCAAGCCCCGCGCCTATTTCCTCGCGCGTAACGAAACCTGTCCCGCCGTTCTGATACACCAAGAGGTCACGGTCGGTTCTTCTTGCCGCCCGGCCCTTGAATTTTGTTTCCAGCCCGAAGGGTTTGCGTGAACTCACCAAGCGAACGAACCGCCGCTCTTCGGGCAGGGCCAGCACCCTATCCTGTCCGGTTTCGCGCGCGATGACCTTGCGCAGGATGGACACCCCTTCGTTGAAACGGATGAAGATGTCTGTGCCTTCCTCGCGCAACGGGCGGACCGCGGTGGACACGGGCCAGTCCTTGAAATGGGTCGAGACACGGCACAGGCCCGGATGGTCGCGATCCCACAAGAAGTAGCAGACCCCTCCCTTGAGCCCGACGCCGGGAAACACATCCGCCGCGCTGAGGAAATCGTCGATGGAGCGCAGGCTCTTGTCAGAGAGCATGGCCTCGCGGAAATCATCAAGCCCCTTGCCGCCCGCAAACCAGCGTGACGGAATGACCATCGTCAAATAGCGGGGGGCCAGCCTTTTCGCCTGCTCGACGAACTTTTGGTAGATGGGGGCCGCGCTTGTCCCATGACCGCCATCGTCAAGCTGATATGGCGGGTTTCCAATGATCACGTCAAAATGCATGTCGCCTCCAAACAGCTCGGCCATTCGGGCCTTGGTGTCATCCGTGTGGATGAATGCGTAGGCATGGGTTTCAAGCCCTTCTCCACGCTCTAACGTCGTCTCGCTCGCCCCGCAAAAATTGCACCTGCCGCCCACCCATGTGTGTTCGGTGCGCTCGAACCAGATGTTGCCGTCGTCGCTTTCGAAGCCGCGCGCGATCGAATGCGGCCCCGTCGCGTGTTTCGAGCAATAGACGCTGCGCCGCGCCAGCATCGCCGTCAGCCGGGTGATGCCGATGCCGAAAACCTGTTTCGTGAGGATGTGATCCACCCTTTGCTGCAGGTCGGGGATCTCGTCCTCCAACCCCTTCACCAGCCGGCGGGTGATCTCGCGCAGGAACACGCCGGACTTGGTGCAGGGGTCAAGAAACCTGACGCTGCTGTCGGCCCAGAGGTTGGCGCCGCCATTATCCGCCGCCCAGGCCTCGGCCAGCGTGTCGAGCATGCGGTTCGCGAACTCGGGCGGCGTGAACACCTCGTCGTTGGAGAGGTTGGCGATGCAGGTCAGCACATCCGGGTTTCGCCCCCGCAGGGCGAACGAGGCCTGAAGGCTCATGCCACCTCCTTTGGTTCGGTGCCAAGCTGGGCGGCGAGGTCGCGCACGGTCATCGGCGGCCAGGTCTTGAGCGGGGTGAAAAGCTCGTGCTTGCCCAGATGCGCGAAGAGCGAGTCCTCGGCGCTGAACGAGGACGCGCCGGTCAGAACATCCAGCCGGAAATCGCGCCGCTGAAACTTGCCCCGGCCCAGATAGCCCCACTCGGCGAAGTTGATGGGCTGGCCGGCCTGGGTTTTCATCGTCAGGGCATCCCCATGAACGAGATTCTGAGACAGGACGTAAGCGGCGGCGCGATGAAGGTCAGCTGCCTCGTCAAGGCCCAGATAGTCGGCGAAGACGCCCAGCATGTTCGTCTGGCACTCGGCGATGTTGTCGGCCAGAAGCTCGATCCCGTAGCAGCACATCAGCCCCAGCAGGGCATAGTGCCGGCGCTCAAATTCTGACTTGCCGAACTTCAGCTCGACGGTCGCAAGCTTGCGCTGCAGCACCCGGACAAGGAAGTTTCCGCTCCCGCAGGCGGGCTCCAGGACGCGCGAGTCGATACGCTCGGCTTCATCCTTGACGAGATCGAGCATGGCGTCCACCAGCCATTCGGGCGTGAATACCTCGCCGTGGTCCGCGACCCGTTTTTTCGACTTGATCAATGACATGAGCCATATATGCCCGCTGAACGCCCGCTCGCCAAGGTGTGTTGCAGCGCCGGGACACAACCAGGCTGAAACGGCAGGGCTTCGCGCACCGGGCGAACCGGGCAGGGAACGATGCCTGGCTTTGGCATGGCTGGCGAACGTCCGACCCCGGTCGTTTCTCCGTGGCGCGACCGGCATCGAAGTGTTCAGGTTGCGTTACAGATTTTTCACGCTCAATCAGTGGCTTGCGAGAAATTCACCAGATCGGCGCAGTCAACAGGTGCAGAGAATATCGGCTCTGAGAGACCAATTTCGGCTGTCTCGCGCCGGGCAAGGTGAACAGCCCCTCCCGCATAACCCTCGAATACAACGGAAAAATCCGGCTGCGTCCGTATGGGGAGAGCGATTTCAGAAAGGCAAGTGGCGGAGAGACAGGGATTCGAACCCTGGAGACGGTTTCCCGCCTACACACTTTCCAGGCGTGCGCCTTCGACCACTCGGCCACCTCTCCGTTGGGGCGGGGTTTACCCTCAATCCGAACCGGGATGCAAGAGGGGAAACACCATTTTTTTGCGTGGGTTCCGTGCCGGAAGGCAACGTCTGGGTCAGCTGTCGAGAAACAGGTTCACGCGGCGGTTCTGACGGCCTTTTTTCTCGATCTTTCCCAGCCGCACCGGGCCGATTTCGGCCGTCGAGGCAACGTGGGTTCCACCGCAGGGTTGCAGGTCCACCTGCCCGTCCCCGGCGCCGATCCGCACGAGGCGCACCTGCCCTGCCCCCATCGGCGGCATCACCGACATGGTTTTGACCAGGCCCGGATTCGCGGCGAGTTCGGAATCGGTGATCCAGGTCTCGCTCACGGGAAGATCCCGCGCGATCAGCGCGTTGAGCGCTGCGGCGATGGCCTCCTTGTCTTCGGGTGCCTCCGGCATGTCGAAATCCAGCCGCCCCTTCTCGGCAGTGATGGCACCGCCGGACACGGGCAGCGGAATCACCACGGAGAGCAGGTGCAGCGCGGTGTGGATCCGCATGTGGCGGTGGCGGCGCTCCCAGTCGAGCCGTTGCAGCACCTCCGCCCCGAGCGGGGGCAGCGGGCTCGGCTCGCCGGGCACCAGCACGATGGCCCCCTCTTCGCCCTTCACGGTGGTGGCGATGTCCAGAGAGCGCCCGTCCCATTGCAAGCGGCCGCTGTCGCCCGGCTGCCCGCCCCCGGTGGGGTAGAAGACGCTGGCGTCCAGCACCACCCCGCCCTCGGGCGTATGGCCGATCACCCGGCCGGTGACGTTGTTCATGTAGGCGTCTTCTCGAAACAGCGCGCGCGTGGCTGGCATGTCAGCTGCTCTCCTCCCCTGAGCCGGCATCCGGCTCGCTCTCATCAACGGATTTGGACAGATCGGGCGTCTCCCGCAGGACGTCGGAAGGCTGCATCGTCGGCGGATAGGGCTGCGCTGAAACGCCCTGCCCGCCGCCCTGCCCGCCGGCCGGCGCCGCGGGCCGGGCGGCGCCCGGCAGGGTTTCGGGATTGCGCAGCCAGACGTCGCGCTGCGCGAAGGGAATCTCGAATCCCTCCTCCGCGAAGCGGCGCGCGATCTCGTGGTTCATGTCGGACTGGACCGAGAGCTTCCAGTTCACGTCGCGCAGGAAACAGCGGATCTCGAACTCCAGTGCGTCGGCCCCGAAGTTGCGGAACAGCACCGAGGGCGCGGGGTTGGCGATCACCATCGGATGCGCGTTCGCGATCTCCAGCAGGACTTTCTCCACCCGCTTGGTATCGCTGCCGTAGGCCACGCCCACCGGCAGGATCAGGCGGCCGGTGAGATTGCCCCGAGTCCAGTTGGTGACGACCCCCGACACGAGATCGGCGTTGGGCACGATCACGTCGGTCTTGTCGAAGGTCTCGATCCGTGTGGCGCGCACCGAGATGTCGCGCACGTAGCCCATCTGGCCGTTCACCTCGATCCAGTCGCCCTCCGAGATCGGCCGCTCCGCCAGCAGGATCAGGCCCGAGACGAAGTTGGACACGATGGTCTGCAGGCCGAAGCCGATCCCCACCGAGAGCGCACCGGCCACGAGAGCGAAGGCGGAGAGATCGATGCCCGCGCTCGTCACCGCCACCACCGCCGACAGCGCAAGCCCGACGTAGCCCACGGCCGACACCACGGCGTGCTGCCCGCCCACGTCCATCTTCGTGCGCGGCAGCACCGTGGTGCGCAGCGCGCTTTGCACCAGCCGGGTGACGGTGTAGCCGATGGCGAAGACGACGAAGAAGAGGATCAGCTCGGTGGGCGAGATCTTCACCCCGCCGAAGGCGTAGCCGTCCTGGAACTTCTTCCACAGCTCCGTGATGTCGGACCAGCGCGCGCCCCAGGTCAGCGCGAAGACGGGCAGGCTGAGAAGGATGATGAAGATGTTGACGATGACCGGGCCGAGCGCGTTCTGCACGCGGTCCTTGTCGCCGGTGGCCAGCGCGAAGGCCTCGCGGAACAGGCGCTGGATCAGGGCGATGAAGCCGATCAGCGCCAGGGACGCGATCGTGGGGAAGATGATCGAGACGGCCGCGTTGTAGTAGCCCAGGGCCGCCAGCACCGGCCCCGCCGCGGCCAGCCCCATGGTGGCCCGCCCGAAGAGGTAGCTCGGGTTGTTGAAGACGGTCATGTTCTCGCCTTCGGCCCCGACGTTGCGCGCATGGACGACCATGAGCTGCGCCACCCGCAGCAGAAGCACCGCGGCGAAGACGATCAGCGGGAAAGCGATGCCCGACTTGGAGGCCGCCGGGATGTCCTGGAACTGGATCATGCCGACGATCAGCGAGTAGAACCCGAAGGTCAGCCCGAGCGCGGAGGCGAACCAGCGCCCCTGCGCGCATTGCGCCGGCGTCAGGATCAGGAACCGCGCGCCCGCCCCGCGCTTGGGGAAGATGTTGGCGCCGAGCCAGGTGGCCACGTAGAAGGCGAAGCCCATGCTGGCCACGGAGGACAGCGCGGCATCGGTGTGCAGCCCCACGAGCTGCGTGGTATAGGCCGCCTGCACCAGGAGGCCGATGCCGAAGGTCGGCACCAGCACCTGGCCGAGCGATACGAGGAAGGCGAGGATCCAGCGCGCCGGCGTCGGATCTTCGCCCTGCACCCGGAGCGCCACCCGCACCATCAGCCTGCGGCCGCGCACCATCAGCAACAGGCCCATCGCCAGGAAGAACAGCGTTTCCGGCAGGTGACGGCGGATCTGGTTGGCCTGCGTCTCCACCGCCCATGCCGCCTGGATCTCCGTCCAGACCGGCCCGAACATGCGGTGGACCGCATCGACACCGGCCTTCCAGCTGGTCGGGTTCAGCGGGCTCGGCCCGCGCTCGAAGAACCGTTCGGACTGCCTGTCGCGCAGAAGGCTGTCGATCTCGCGGATGATGCCGTCGGCCAGCAGGAAGGCCTCTTCGGCCTCGATCACCGGCTCGCGCAGCGCGGCCATGCGTTCGTTCAGCTCGGCGCGGCGGGCGGCGATGTTGGCGGGTTCTTCGCCGCTTTCGGGCAGCGGCCCCAGCGCATCGATCTGGGCCTGGAGCGTGCGGATGCGCGCGGCATTGACGCCCGTGGCATCCTCGAAGACCTCGCGCCACTGCACGATCTGGCGGCGCAGCTCTTCCATCGCGGAATCGGAGGCGCGGTCGTTCTCGATCGCCTCCTGCGCCCGCTCGACGGTCGCCTGCCAGGCCGCGTAGTCCGGCAGCCCCTCCTCGGTGGTGAGCCTGTCGCGGCGCTCCGCCGTCGCGGCGGCCGCATCGGCCTCGGCGGTGATCGCTTCGAGGCCGATCGTATCGGCCACCGCGGCCCCCGCTTCGGCCACCGCGCCATCGCCCGCCGGCTCAAGCGTGGGGTCGCGCGCTTCCTGCTGCGCCCCGAGCGGCGCGGCGAGCGCCACCAGCAGGGCAAGGCAGAGCGCCTGGAGGCGGATGCGCATCAATCCACGAAGACGCCCGGAATCGAGCGCGGCCCTGCATCAAGCCAGCCCGGCACGGGCAGGCCCTTGGAGCGCAGGAAATCGGGGTTGAACAGCTTGGATTGATACCGGGTGCCGTAGTCGCAGAGGATCGTCACGATGGTGTGGCCCGGCCCCAGCTCCCTGGCGAGCCGGATCGCGCCGGCCACGTTGATGCCGGAGGAGCCGCCGAGGCAGAGGCCCTCGTGCTGGAGCAGATCGAAGACGATCGGCAGCGCCTCGGAATCGGGGATGTTGTAGGCGTGGTCCACGGTGAGCCCTTCGAGGTTGGCCGTGATCCGCCCCTGCCCGATTCCTTCCGTGATGGAGCCGCCTTCGCTCTTCAGTTCGCCGGTGGTGTAGAAACTGTAGAGCGCCGCGCCGTCGGGATCGGCAAGGCCGATCTTCACGTCCTTCGAACGCTCCCGCAGCCCCGCAGCCACGCCGGCCAGCGTGCCACCGGAGCCGACGGCGCAGATGAAGCCGTCCACCTTGCCCTGGGTCTGCTCCCAGATCTCGGGCGCGGTGGTTTCGTAATGCGCCTGACGGTTGGCCACGTTGTCGAACTGGTTGGCCCAGACCGCGCCGTTGGGCTCCGTCTTGGCCAGTTCCGCCGCCAGCCGCTCGGAGTAGCGCACGTAGTTGTTGGGGTTGCGGTAGGGCACCGCCGGCACCTGCACCAGCTCCGCGCCGGCCAGCCGCAGCATGTCCTTCTTTTCCTCGGACTGGGTCTCGGGGATCACGATCACCGTCTTGAAGCCCATGGCCGCCCCCACCAGCGCAAGGCCGATGCCGGTGTTGCCCGCGGTGCCTTCCACGATGGTACCGCCGGGGCGCAGCGCCCCGCGCGCAACCGCGTCCTGGATGATCTTGAGCGCCGGACGATCCTTCACCGACTGGCCCGGGTTGAGGAACTCGGCCTTGCCGAGGATCTCGCAGCCGGTGGCTTCGCTGGCCGCTTTGAGCCGAATGAGGGGGGTATTGCCGATGAGATCCGGCAGGTCTTTGCACACACGCATGTTTTCTGGCCCAGGTCGAAATTCCGGTTTCACCCTGTGTAGGCCCCCACCAGAAGGACTTCAAGCGCCCGCGCGCAGGGCGTCACGGTTCCGTGCGAGCCAGAGCGCGGCCATCACGAGCGGGCCGGTCTGCGCCTCGCCGCTTTCCACCACCTCCATCAGCGCGTCAAAGCCGAGGATATGCGACCGGATATCCTCTTCTTCGCTGGCCAGCCCGGCCACGCCGCCGGCATCATCGGGAAGATCGGCGAGGCCGACGTAGGTATGGTAGAATTCCGTCGTCGCCCCGGGCGAGGGATAGGCGCGCGAGACGAGATGCAGTTGGCCCAGGGCGATCCCGGTTTCCTCCAGCGTCTCGCGCCGCGCCGCCGCTTCCGGGCTTTCGCCGAGGTCGATCAGCCCGGCCACCGGCTCCAGCATCCACAGCACTTCGGCCCCGCGCACGAAGGGACCCATGCGGATCTGCTCCACCACCAGCACCCGGTCCCGCTTCGGATCGTATGGCAGCACGATGATGGCATCCGTGCCCACGAAGACCTCGCGCGTGATCGGCCTGCTCTGCGCGCCGGAAAACTTGCGAAACCGGAGGGCGATCTCATCCAACGCGAAGAACGAGCTGTAAACCCTTTCACTGGAAAGGATTTCAACGTCATCCAAACCCTTGCCGCTGCCGATCTTCACCGGCGCCTTGCCACGCGCAAGGATGCGGCTCCAGGCGCGGTTTCGGATCATCGGGAAGCGCCGCGCCACCTCCTGCGGGGTGAAGCGGCCGTAGTATCCCATCACCTCGCGCGCCGCCAGCAGCGTCACCTCGCCGTGGGCCTGCGCCCAGGCCTCCAGATCCCAGGGCGCGCCCGGAACCCATTGCGCGGAGTCCGGGAAGAACACCAAGGCCTCCTCGCCGTTCTCCAACCGGCAGGGGCGCAGGTCGAAATCGAACCCGCCCTCGTAGAAGCGCAGCCGCTCAATGTCGGCGGCGTCCACCCCCCGGCACAGCAGCCCCTCGGCCGCCCCGCCGGGCGATTGGACGATCATCGGGAAGATCTCGCCCGAGACCGCGTAGGCGCGGTGGTCCGGCAGCCGGGTCTCGACGAGCTGGCCCTCGGGCAACTTGCGGCCCAGGACCAGCTCCAGAAGAGGGATGAACCTCAGCGTGCCGTAGAAAAACAGGCTCCCGGTGGAAGCGCTACCGCCAGTTTCGCCCGGCCCAGTTACTGATGAAACCACAGAAAATACCGCCTATCGCCAAGGTGCCGAGGATCGTCGGATTGGCGATCAACAGCGCGTGTTCAAATGAAATTTCAAAAACCGCCGCCACGGCCTCGACCGGCCCGTCGTAGGACTTGCGCATCGAAAGCTTCACCATCTCGATGCTGGCGTGCAGGAAGATCGCCACGGCCGTCATCGCCGCCGATGTCGTCAGCCCCACGCCGATCGCCGCGCGCGTGCCTTCACCGCCGCGCGGCCCCATGATCTTCCAGCCGCAGATCAGCCCGATCAGCGTGTTGCCCTCGCTGAACCACTTGGTGGGGGTGCCCTCGTCCAGCAGGGGCTTGACCAACTCGCTCGTGAAATAGGCAAGCAGGGCGAAGGCGATGCTCGCGACGAGTTTGGCGGCGGTGGGCATGGGTGTCTAGCTCGGCCTCGTGATCGTGATCTGGGTCACGTCGCAGTTTCCGCTATGAAAGGTTGCAGCGCAAGAGGTGAGGTAGAGGTTCCACATACGCCTGAAACGTGTGTCGAAGCCAAGCGCGCGGATCTTGTCCCATTGGGCATTGAAGCTTTCGTGCCAGCGGCGCATCGTGAGCGAGTAGCTTTCGCCGAACTCGATGGAGCCGCGCACCTTCATCCCCGCCCGCTCCACCTCTCGGCGCAGCACGGACGGGCTCGGAAGCATCCCACCAGGGAAGATGTATTTCTGTATGAAATCAACCTTCTTGCGATACTTCTTGAAGTTCTCGTCGGGCACGGTGATGACCTGCAGAGTGGCCTGCGCCCCCGGCTTGAGCCGCTCGCGGACACACTCGAAATAGACCGGCCAGTAGCGCTCGCCCACGGCCTCGAACATCTCGATGGAGGCGATGCCGTCATAGGTGCCGGTTTCGTCGCGGTAGTCCTGCAGCTTGATCGTCACCCGGTCCGAAAGCCCCAGCCGCTCCATCCGGGCGACGGCGAAATCGTACTGCTCGCGCGAGATCGTGAGCCCCGTCACGCGCATCCCGCGCTCCGCCGCCGCGTATTCGGCGAAACCGCCCCAGCCGCAGCCGATCTCCAGAAGGTGATCGCCCGGCTGCGCACCGATGGAATCCACCATCGCCGCGTATTTCTGCTTCTGGGCCTTCTCCAGATCCTCCTGCCCGGTCTCGTAGAGCGCGCTTGAGTAGGTCATGGTGTCGTCCAGCCAGAGGCCGTAGAACTCGTTTCCGAGGTCGTAGTGGTAGGAGATGTTGCGCCGCGCCTGGGCCTTGCTGTTGGATTTCAGCCAGAAGCGCAGGCGCTCGTAGCCGCGCAGCAGGGCGTTGCCGGAAAACCCGTGCACGAGGCTGTCCTTGGCGAGGTGCACGTAGTCCATGAAGGCCATCAGGTCAGGCGTGCTCCAGCCGCCCTCCATGTAGGATTCGAAGAAGCCCAGATCGCCTTCGCGGATCAGCCGCGTGAAGATCTCGGGATCGTGGAGCGAGATTTCGGCCACCGGGCCGGGCGCCTCCCCTTCGACGCGGAACATGCGCCCATCGGGCAGACGCACGTCCAACCGCCCGGCAGGAACGGCCTTGAGCCTGTCCAATATCTGCGGAAAGTAGCGTGGCAATGGCGCACGCGCCTCGCCCGTCTTCGCTGCCTGCATCAATCCCTCGTTTGCTCCTACTGCCACTTGAGCAGATACACCGCTGTTATTCAACGTTTTCTTCCTGTTGTTGCTTGTGTTGTTCGTAGGCTTCCAGCGCGCGCGCACGGCCCCGCGCCAGATCGACGACAGGCTTCGCCGGATAGGGCTGGCCGGGCGAAAGCCCCCAGCTGCGCGGCACGGCCTCGAAAAAGGCCAGCGCTTCCTGCCCCGGATTGCGCGACGCCTCCGCCAGCCAGCGCCGCACGTAGGCGCCGTCGGCGTCGAATTTTTCCTGCTGCGTCTGGGGGTTGAACACCCGGAAATAGGGCGCGGCGTCGGGCCCGGAGCCCGCGACCCATTGCCAGCCCATCGCGTTGCTGGCGGGATCCCAGTCGATCAAGCACTCTTCGAACCACTTCTGGCCCACGCGCCAGTGCACGCCCATGTGCTTCGTGAGGTATGAGGCCACGATCATGCGCGCGCGGTTGTGCATGGTGCCGCTCACGTAGAGCTGGCGCATGGCGGCATCGACGAAGGGCACGCCGGTGCGCCCCTGTTTCCACGCCAGCACCTGGGGGCTGTCATCCCGCCAGGGGAAGCTCGCCCATTCCGGGCGCCAGCTTTCGGTTTCGATATGCGGGGTGTGGTAGATCAGGTGATAGGCGAACTCGCGCCAGACGAGCTCCTTCAGAAAGTGCTCCGCCCCCTTGGCTCCGGACGCCTGCGCCCGCTGCCCGGCCCGCCAGATGCGATGCGGCGCGATCTCGCCGTAGGCAAGGTTTTCGCTGAGCCCGGACGTGGCGGGTTCCGCCGGGTAGTCCCGCCGGGCCTTGTAGCCGTCGGCCTTCGCGGCGATGAATGCGTCCAACCGCGCCGCCGCGGCCTCTTCGCCCACGCACATGTGCGGCGCCAGAACTTCCGCGCCCCGGTTCATCGCCGCGCCGAGCGCCCAATCCGCCAGCGCCTCGCTCGCCGGAAATGCTTCCGGCGCCGCGATCGCAGCGGGTGCCGCAATCGCCGGGGCAACCTCCAGATCCTTCACCGCCCGCCAGAACGGCGAGTAGACCCGGTAGAACCCGCCGGAGCCCGTCTGCACCGACCACGGCTCGAACAGAAGATGCCCACCGTGGCTTTCCGCAGTGATACCAGAAGCTTTCAGGCTGCTCTTCACGTCCTCGTCGATCTCGCGGGAAAGCCCGTCGTAAAGGCGGTTCCAATGCACCGCGCCTGCGCCCGTCTCGCGCGCGAGATCGAGCAGCACCTCCCGCGACGGGCCACTGCGCAGGATCAGCTTCTGGCCGAGCGCTTCGAGGGTTTCGGCGAATTTCGCCACGGCGGCCTCGTAGCGGAAAGCCGGCGCCGCGCCGAGGGCATCGATGCGCGCATCGCGGATCACGAGGCAGATCACGGGCCCGCCGCCCTTCAGCGCAGCGGCCAGCGCGGGGTTGTCGGCCAGCCGGAAATCCCGCCTGAACCACATGATGACAGGTGCTGTTTCGCTCATTGAGTTCCCCTACCCGGCTATGTGCCGATCAGAGGATCTCGTCGAGCGCTCCGATCAGCTTATTGACCTCATCGCGTGAGGTATAATGTGTATAACTCATACGCAGCACGCCCCGGCTTGGATCAACATTCATCCCCTCAAGCGCGCGCACGGCGTAGAAGTCGCTCGCCGCGCACATCACGCCCCGCGCCGCCAGGGCTTCCGAGGCCGCCACCGCGTCGCCTTCGAACTGCACAGCGATCGTGGGCGCGCGCCCCTCGGCCCGCTTCGGCCCCAGCAAACGCAGGGAATTCCGGCTCGACAGGAAATCCAGCAGCGGCTGCATCAGCGCCGTTTCGCTGGCGCGCATCAGGTCATGGACCTGTGCGCACCGACGCGCAGGGTCCGGCTCGGCCCCTGTTCCTTCGCCGCCGCCGAAATGATGGGCGTGCAGCGCGTCGATGTAATCGGCCATGCCGGCGCAGGCGGCCACCTGCGCGTGATCGGGGCCGGCAGGGGTGAAGCGTTTGTACAGGGAGCCGCCGTTGAAGTAATGCCCCTGGTTGGGCAGCGCCTCGGCCAGAGCCCGGCGGATCACCATCAGCCCCTGGTGCGGGCCGTATGTCTTGTAGGCGGAGAACAGGTAGATATCGGCACCGAGGGCCGAAATATCGGGGAAACCGTGCGGCGCGTAGCTCACCCCGTCCACGCAGGTCAGCACGCCGGCATCGCGGGCCCTGGCGCAGATCCGCGCCACCGGGTTGATCTCCCCGACCACGTTGGAGCAATGGGGAAAGCACAGAAGCCGGGCCTTCTCGTCGAAGAGCGCATCCAGATCCGCCGGATCGAGATGGCCCGTCTCGGGATCCATCCGCCATTCCCGGATCTCGATGCCGCGCGCCGCCAGCCGGCGCCACGGCCCGCTGTTGGCCTCGTGATCCTGGTTGGTGACGATTATCGCCTCCCCCGGCGCGAGGTGCTCGGCGAAGGCCTGCGCCAGAACGTAGGTGTTCTGCGTCGTCGAGGGGCCGAAGGAAAGCTCATCGGGCTCCACCCCCAGAAGCGCGGCCAGCCGGCTGCGGGCTTCGTCCATCTCCTCGCCGCCGAGGCGGGAGGCCTCGAAAGGCGCATAGGGCTGCACCTTCCGCTTGGTGTAGAAGCGGAACAGGCGGTCGATCACCTGCCGGCAGGTGTAGGAGCCGCCCGCGTTTTCAAAGAAGGCCTGCCCGGCCATTTCGGGCTGCGCAAAGGCGGGAAACTGCGCCCGCACGAAATCCAGATCCAGTGTTTTCATTGCGCCACGCTCCACGAGCGGCGCGCGGAAATCAAGCGCCCGCAAAAGAAAAACGCCGCCCCGGAAGGCGGCGCTTCGCACATCGTTTCAACCGTTTCAGGACAGCAGCACGCCCACGCGCGGCTTCAGCTGATCGCGGGCCGAGGTATAGACGCTGTCGGGCTCGTCCTGTTCCAGCAGCTGCGGGAAGAGCGTCAGCAGCTCCTCGCGCATGTCCTCGGGCAGCGCCTCGATCGTCTTGCGGTTGGGGAAGAAGCTTTCGGTCTCCACCCCTTCGGCATAGATCACCTCGTGGTTCTCGAAGGCCACATGGTAGTAGACGACGCGCTCCTTGCCGTGATCCATCCGGATCGTGCTGTCGTTGCAGAGCGTGAAGGCCGGAGTCAGCACGCCGTCCGGCTCGCCGAACATCATCTCCGCACGCCAGTCGCGCACGAGGAAACGGTGCTGGCGGGAAACGCGCAGATCGCGCTCGGGCAGCCCCTTTCCGAGGCTTCCGGCGGCGAAGAAGATCGGCTTCAGCGCGGGTTTGATCGCCATGATCTCGGGCTCAACCGGAGAAGAGCCGATCCAACGCACCTTCTGCACCCCGTGATCGCGCGTCACCACGCGATCACCCACCGAAAGCGTTTCCACCGGCACCGGGCCGTCGGGCGTGAGGATATGGGTGCCTTCCACGAAGCACACCACCACGCCGATGGAGAGGTTGTTCGTGACGGTCTGGAAGTCGGGGTCCACGCCGAACTGGGCGTTCACCTGCACGTCCAGCGTGTCGCCGGGCATCAGGTTGTAACCGTCGAGGATGATGCAGTTGATCGTCCAGCCAGTAGGCGTGGCTTGAACCCTCGGGTCATCAACGGGCACGAATTCGAACAGCTCGCCCTCCACGATGATCTCGAAGCCGGCGAAATCGACGTTCACCAGCGGCTCGACGATGAAATCGAGAAGCTCGGCGCCGGATGTCACCTGCTCCGCGAGCGGCACCCCGTTCACCTCGGTGGCGACGGTTTCGAGATCATCCAGCGAGGAGTTCGCGCCGAGGCCGATCGCCTTGATGACGGCGCCGTAATCGTTCTCCAGCGCCCGCGCCGGCGTGTCGAAATCCTGCGAACCGCCGCCGGGCAGCACCGGGAAGCCGTCGGAGGCGAAGATCACGATGTTGGTGTCCTGGTCGCTCACACCGTTGTCCGCCCAGGCCGTGTCCACTTCTTCGAGGGCTGCCTGGTAGTTCGTCCAGCCGGACGGGCCGTCGTCGTTGATGGCCTGCAACGCCGCCGCGAATTCGCTGCCTTGCGACAGGTTGAAGGTGCCCCGCTCGAAGGCATCGGTCGAATAGTCGATCAACGTGATGTTCACCTCGTCGGCGGTGTAGCCTGCGGCGATGTAGGCATCGAACAACTCCTGCGCGGCAAAGAGTTCCGCCTGCAGGATGTTCTCGTTATTCCCGTCGCCGGTGAAATCCGTGCCGGAACTGTTGCTGGTGGAGCCGGAGGTGTCGATCACCAGGGCGATGTTGATCGTTTCGGTCACTTCCGTAAACGTCACGCTCGTGCTGAGTTCGGCCTGCTCGTCCGTGGCCGGGTAGGCCAGCGTCGAGTTCAGGGTCACGTCGATGTCGCCGACGGCACCCCCATCGATGATCCCATTTGCCGAGTCAGTCACGTTGTTCGGGTTGGACGGGTTCGTAACCACCTTTACCTCCAATCGCGGACCCTCGGAGCACACCGAAAGCCGCCGCACCATCTGCCTTACCTTGCGTCTGAGTAGGGACGACGGGGCGCGGCAGCGTCAACTTTTCCTTAACGATCTATACAGCAAACTCAGCTAATTTCATATGAATTAAGGCGAAATTTGGACACCGCTTTCGTGGCGGGCCTGTTTTATTGGCGGTTGGGCGAGAACAATGGAGGCTCCGCGCCGTCATCGTTCTCCGTCAGGAAATCGGCCGCCACATTTCCGCCATTTCACCATGATCGCCGATTCCGTGATGATTCGCAGGCGAGATCCCCGTGAAAAAATACCCCATCCTGCGCGCGCCGACCGCTTGCATCCGCCCCGCACAGCGCCTAATTATGAGCTGTCGGTTCGCCGACTATGGACATAAACGCGCTCGTAATAAGCGGATCGGACCCGGGGGCGGTACCCGGCGACTCCACCAAACATCCTTCGTTGGGGGCAGATGGGGTCGAAACAGGATCGACGAACGTCTAAAGGGGTTAGCTTTGTCCCGGTGAGATACTACCGTTATCGGTTCGCTAAGCATAATTGCCAACGACAATCGTGCTCCGGTCGCTCTCGCTGCTTAATGCAGTGCGAAACACCGAAATCTTAAGCCCTGTCGCCTAGCCGCGTCAGGCGGGGTCCGCAGGCACCTGGCAACAGAAGCCTGCACTTCCCCCCCCTGATCACAATGCACGCCATGTGGCCGACACCCTGCAAGTGCCCGAAGGCCCTCCGCCCGCGCCCTTTCCGTGGCGCCGGAAATCGGGACGCTTGATCGGCGCCGCGCCGGGCGCTACGGCTCGGGCAAAGCTGGCCACCCCGCACCGTGCAGGCAGGAGACCCGATGACACCCCCCAGCCTTTCGGAGATGGTCCGCGTGTTCGGCCGCATCGGCCTTCTCTCCTTCGGGGGGCCGGCGGCGCAGATCGCGCTGATGCATCGCGAACTGGTGGATGAACGCCCCTGGCTCGACGAGGCGCAGTTCCTGAACGCCCTCTCCTTCTGCATGCTGCTGCCAGGACCCGAGGCGATGCAGCTGGCCACCTACGCCGGCTGGCGCCTGCGCGGCCTGCGCGGCGGGCTGATCGCCGGCCTGCTGTTCGTGCTGCCCGGCGCCTGCGTCGTGCTGGCGCTCTCCGTGCTCTACGGGTTCTACGGCACGTTGCCGCTCACCGAGGTGCTGTTCCTCGGCATCAAGTGCACCGTCGTCGTCATCGTGCTGCAGGCTCTGCTGAACGTGGCGCGCAAGGCGCTTCAGGGCCCCGGGCATTGGCTGGTGGCCGGGCTGAGCTTCGCCGCCATCTTCCTGTTCAACGCCCCTTTCCCCGCGATCATCGCGATTGCGGCGGGCTTCGGCTTCCTCTCCGCGCGAGGCGCCGCCTCGCACGCCGACGCGGCCCCCGCCGGCGTGCCGCCCGCGCGGACCCTGCGCACGGTCGCCACCTGGGGAGCGCTCTGGGCCGCACCGATCGCTTGCGCAGCGCTGGCCGGCTGGCCCCTGCTCACCGAGATCGGCCTGTTCTTCTCCAAGCTCGCCATCGTCACCTTCGGCGGCGCCTACGCCGTGCTCGCCTACATGACGCAGGCCGTCGTGGTGGACCACGGATGGCTGACCACCGCGCAGATGATGGACGGGCTGGGGCTGGCCGAAACCACGCCGGGCCCGCTCATCCTCGTCACCCAGTTCGTGGGCTACCAGGCCGGCGCGGCCGCCGGCGGGGTCGCGCTCGGACTGGCGGCGGCGCTTATGGTGCTCTGGGTCACCTTCACGCCCTGCTTCCTCTGGATCTTCGCCGGCGCCCCCTACATCGAGTGGATCGCCGCACGCCCCGCCCTTGCCGGTGCGCTCAAGGCGATCACCGCGGCCGTCGTCGGGGTAATCCTGAACCTGTCGATCTGGTTCGCGCTGCATCTCTACTTCACCGATCTGGCCCTGCTGCAATTCGGCCCCGCCCGGCTGCTCTGGCCCGCCGCCGGAAGCTTCGACGGCCTCGCCCTGGCGCTCACCGCCCTTGCGGCGCTGCTTCTTGCGGGCCTGCGGATGAGCCTGCTGGCGGCGCTTCCGCTCATGGCGCTGGCCGGCGCCGGGGCGCTGGCCGTGGCGGGGTGAAAATTTTTACCCCCTTGCTCCCTTTTCATCCGCCCGCGCTGCTTCTACAGTGGGCCCGTTGAAATTGAAGGTGCCCGCATGTCTCGGACCATTGATTATGGAAACCTGATGCACACGGCGATGCGCGGTCTGATCCGCACCGTCCTGAGCGACGTCGCCGCGAACGGCCTGCCCGGCCAGCACCATTTCTTCATCACCTTCGACACGTTGCACCCTGACGTGGAGCTGGCCGACTGGCTGTCGGACCGCTACCCCGGCGAGATGACCGTCGTCATGCAGCACTGGTACGACAACCTCGAAGTCGGGGAAGACGGCTTCTCGGTGACGCTGAACTTCGGCGATCACCCGGAACCGCTCTACATCCCCTATGACGCCATCGTCACCTTCGTGGATCCGTCGGTGGAATTCGGCCTGCGCTTCGAGACGCAGAGCCACGAGGGTGACGACGAGGACGGCGAAGCCTTCGCCGAAGAGCTTGACGAAGCGCCGATGTCGGAGCTGCTCGAAGAAGAGAGCAACCCCCAGCGCGACGCCGAGGTCGTCAGCCTCGACAGCTTCCGCAAGTAGCCCCGCACGCGCCCGCCGAACCAGGCCAGGATCGGCAGACTCCGGCCAGCCGTGGCGAATTCCGGCAAGCCCCCGGCCCTTCAGCCATTCGATCCGCTGCGCGAGTCGCGCCACGCCTGCAGCGCCAGGGCGATCCTCACAACGATGGCCACCGCCACGAAGACGTAGACCACGGCGTAGCCGAGCTGCTGGAAGCGGTTGGCCAATTGCGCGTCCACGTTGCTTTCCAGCCCTGCCAGCGCCCCGCCGATCAGGATGACGTAGGCAGTGCAGGCCGAACCGGCAAAGGCGCCCCAGCTGCGCCCCGACCAGATCAGCGCCGCGCAGGTGGCGATGACGGCCGCCGCCAGCGCCAGCAGCAGCGTCCAGCTCGGGGCGAGCGTCAGGATGCGGTAGGTCAGCAGCGCGGCAAGCCCGCCGAGCGCATTGGCCGCCGCCAGTTCTGCGCCCTTGCGCAGGATGTGGCGGTAGAACACCCGGCGCCCCGCGTCCTCGGTGGAAATCGCGGTGAGCTTCTGGAGCAGAACCGCCACGAAGACGGCCAGCAGCGGGTAGTCGGCCCGGCCCTGCTGCAGCCACAGAAGCAGGGGCAGAACCGCCACGACCAGCGCCACGACCCGGCCCAGCCGATGCGCCGGAAGCCGGGGCGCGGGCATGGGCTTCGGCTTGCGGGCCGTGGGCAGAAGGCGCCATGCCACCGCGCCGATGAGCAGCGCGGCGGCCAGATGCGCGATCACCACCAGCGCCAGCCGGGCCCCGCCCGCACCGCTGGCCTGCACGAGGAGCGGCATCAGGAGCAGCGCGATCAGCGCCACGAGCACGAACAACCCGTTGCCGCCCCGCGCCCCGTACCAGAAGGCAACCCCGAGGCAGCCGGCCTGCACCGCCAGCGAGAGCGCCGGATCGCCCTGCAACGCGATGAACAGGTAGGCGCCCCCGAAGAAGGCAACGAAGGAGAAGCCCAGAAGCAGCAGGCTGAACCGCAGCGGCAGCGGCTGCGGCAGTTGCAGAAGCGCGGCAAGGAACACAGGCGTCATGTAGGCCAGCGGCAGATCCAGGAGTTCCGCGATCGCATAGGTGCCGAACACGCAGATCGTGAACCGCAGCGCATCGCGCATCGCCTCCGCCGGTCGGCTCATTTCCCTGCCCCCCTTTTGTTGCCCCGCCGCCAGTGGCGCAGGCACATGTTCCTCCGAAGCACCCGCTCCGGTCAATCGCCGCCGGCGGCCGCCGGCCTGCGCGTTTTCGCCGCCTGTTAGCGGTATCCCATGGTATACAGCATTGCACTTCGCCCCGGTTTCGCTATGAAACGGCTGACTCGGATTACAGGAGGTCACGATGGCTCAAACCCGCACCGAAACCGACAGCTTTGGCCCGCTGGAAGTTCCTTCTGACAAATACTGGGGCGCGCAGACGCAGCGCTCGATCATGAATTTCCCCATCGGCTGGGAGAAGCAGCCCGTCGCCATCGTGCGCGCGCTCGGCGTGATCAAGCAGGCCTGCGCCATGGCCAACAAGGAGAGCGGCGCGCTCGATCCCAGGCTGGCCGACGCCATCATCCAGGCCGCCAGCGAAGTGGTGGCCGGCAAGTTCGACGACAACTTCCCCCTTGTCGTCTGGCAGACGGGTTCGGGCACGCAGTCCAACATGAACGCCAACGAGGTCATCGCCAACCGCGCGATCGAGATCCTCGGCGGCGTGATCGGCTCCAAGGATCCGGTGCACCCCAACGATCACTGCAACATGGGGCAGTCCTCCAACGACACCTTCCCCACCGCCATGCACATCGCCGCCGCCATGATGACGCGCGACGTGCTGCTGCCGGGCCTCACCAAGCTGGCCGAAGGGCTGGAGGCGAAGGCCGAGGAGTTCAAGGACATCATCAAGATCGGCCGCACCCACACGCAGGACGCCACCCCGCTCACGCTGGGGCAGGAGTTCTCGGGCTACGCCATGCAGATCCGCAACGGCATCAAGCGCATCGAGCTGGCGCTGCCGGGCATCTACGAGCTGGCGCAGGGCGGCACCGCCGTGGGCACCGGCCTGAACACCCGCAAGGGCTGGGGCGAGGCCGTGGCCGCCAACATGGCCGAGATCACCGGCCTGCCCTTCGTCACCGCGCCCAACAAGTTCGAAGCGCTCGCCGCCCATGACGCGATGGTCTTCATGTCCGGCGCGCTCGCCACGGTCGCCGGTGCGATGTACAAGATCGCCAACGACATCCGCTTCCTCGGCTCCGGCCCCCGTTCGGGCCTCGGCGAGCTGATCCTGCCGGAAAACGAGCCCGGCTCCTCGATCATGCCCGGCAAGGTGAACCCGACGCAGGCCGAAGCCATGACGCAGGTCGCCGCCCATGTGATGGGCAACGACGCCGCGATCAAGTTCGCCGGCTCGCAGGGCCATTTCGAGCTGAACGTCTACAACCCGATGATGAGCTACAACCTGCTGCAATCCATGCAGCTTCTGGGCGACGTGGCCGACAGCTTCACCGAGCGCATGCTGAAGGGCATCAAGGCCAACGAGGCGCGCATCGAGAAGCTGATGAAGGAAAGCCTGATGCTCGTCACCGCGCTGGCCCCCACCATCGGCTACGACAACGCCACCACCGTGGCCAAGACGGCGCACAAGAACGGCACCACCCTGAAGGAAGAGGCCGTGCGCCTCGGCTTCGTGGACGAGGCCACGTTTGACGCCGTCGTCCGGCCCGAGCAGATGATCGGCCCCAAGGACTGATGGGCGGAAAACCCGCCGACATCATCAACCTGAACCGCGCGCGCAAGGCCCGCGCGCGGGACGAAAAGCGCAAGGCGGCGGATGCCAACGCCTTGCGCCACGGCCTCACCAAGGCGCAGAAAGCCGCACTGAAAGCGGAGAAGCAGCGCGCCGAAACCGCCCTCGACCAGCACCGCACCGACGCAAAAGACACGCCCGAGGGCGCATGATCGCGGCCGGCGGCACTTTTTCACTGTTCTTGAACCTCCTGCGTTCTAAGTCGATGCGCGTGGAGGTCTGGCGACGGCCCGGCATGCCGGGCGCAGCACGGGCCTCGTGTTGAGTAAACGGTGCAGGCTTTCGCGGCGTGTTCCTCGTCACCGCGGAAGCCTGTGGGTTCAGGCAAAGGCGCCGCGCGGGGCATCCAGGGCCGCCCTCCCCGTCGCGCCGAATGGAAGTTGCAGGAGTTGAGACGGCATGAATACGCGCCCCCAGAAACATTCGCTGACCCTGAAAGGCCACCGAACCAGCGTCTCGCTGGAAGATGAATTCTGGGAGGCCTTCCGGATGATCGCCGCCGAACGGAACATGCCCATCAACGCGCTGGCGGTCGAGATCGACGAAAGCCGCGACGTGGACAGCGGGCTGGCCTCCTCGATCCGGCTCTACGTGCTGCGCCACCTCCAGCAGCAACTCGAAATGCGCCAGGCCTCCTAGCGGGGCACTGCCTTCAGCCAGATCCCGTCCTCCGCGCGCACCGTCAGATGCGCCACGGGGCGCGGCACGCGGGCCGGATCCGCCTCGAAACGGTAGGCCCTGAGCAGCTGCGCCAGCAGGAGCGGCCCCTCCACCATGGCAAAGCCCGCCCCCGTGCAGACGCGCGGCCCGGCGGAAAACGGGATGAAGGCCGAGCGCAGGCAGGTGCGGCCGTTCTCGCCGGCGTAGCGATCCGGATCGAACGCATCCGGCGCCTCCCACAGCCGCTGGTGGCGGTGCAGGTGCCAGGGGGAGATCACCACCTGCGCACCGGGTTTCACCGGCCGCTTGCGGAAGGTCTCCGGGCAGGTCGTCTCGCGCACCATCATCGGCACCGGCGGATAGAGCCGGAGCGCCTCCCGGAACACGTCGCGGGTGAATTTCAGCCGGCTCACCACCGAGAAATCCTCTCCCGCCGCGAAGGCCGCCCCTGCTTCCGCCGCCGCGCGCGCCTGAGCCTCGGGGTGGGTGGCCAGCAGGTAGAGCGCCCAGCCAAGCGCCGAGGCGCTGGTTTCATGGCCCGCGAGGAAGAAGATGGCCACCTGGTCCACCATCTCTTCCGTCGTGAAACGGCCGCCGTGCAGCGGATCCTCCGTCGTCATGATCTTGGTGGCCAGATCGTCGGGCGCTGTGCCGGCCTCGATCTCGGCCATGCGGGCCTGCGTGAGCCCGGTGATGAGGGCGCGGATGCTGCGGGCGGTCTCTTTCGTGCGCCGCCGGTGCAGCCGGGGCATCCAGCGCGGCAGCGGCAGGAAGGCGCCCAAATTTAGGATCGGCTGCGTGCGCTGGTAGGCCCGGAACTCCGAGAACACGCGCGCCGCCACGTCGTGCGTGATCGGGATCGAGAACAGCGTGCGGAAGATCACGTCGGCCGCCGCGTGGCTGGCCTCCTCCTCGAACTCGACGAAACCGCCCTGCCCCGCGAGCCGCGCCACAGCCGCCTCGCCGGCGGCCTTCATGGCCGGGAAGGTATCGCGCAGCCGCCCGCCCTCGAAGGCGGGATCGATGATGCGGCGCTGGCGCTTCCACGCCTCGCCGTTGGTGAGAAAGACGGATTCGCCCAGCAGCGGGCGCAGCCCCTCGCTGATGCGCCCGGATTTCGGGAAATCGTCTGGCCGCTCCTTCAGGACCAGTTCCACCAGCGCCGGATCGTTGGCCAGATAGGAGCGGAAGAAGGGGGTTTTGAACTCCGCCATCCACGCCCGGTAGAGCTTTTCCGGCTGGGCCGAGAGGATGTCGCGCCGAAACAGCCGCATGTAGCGCAGGAGCGAGACCTTCTCGGCCCGCACCGGCGGCTTCGGGGGCATGGGCGGCTGGGGCGCCACGGCTCAGGCCGCCATGGAGGTATGGGGCGATTGCGGCGCCCTTTTCAGCGATTTCGACGAGGCGCGCCCCGCGTATCGGTCTCCCAGCGTGAGCGGGCCGGCGGTGATCTGGAAGTAGTCGTAATCCTTCGGCGCATCGAAAGCGCAGAGATACTGGAAATGCAGCTGGAAGAAATGCCAGCGCTTGGCCTTCCAGGTTTCCGGTTTCAGAGATTGGGTGAAGGCCGCCGAGAACACCAGCGGCCAGCGCTGTTTCTCCGTGGCCACGCCGCTCACCGCCACCGGATCGCAGAGCGCGAAGGCGCAGCCGTCGCCGGGCGCGGTGACATCCACCCATGTGATGTCGTCGCGTTCCGACAGGAACCGCAGATCGGCGCGCAGGCGCTTGGCTTCGGGCAGGAAGGAGACCATGGGGATCACGTGGCCGAGCGTCAGCAGGGAGAGCGTGGGCCCGTTGGCCGGCACCCGCCCCTCGCGCAGCAGATCCGCGAGGATCGACACGCCGATATGGGCGCCGTAGCTGTGGCCCACCACGAGCACCTCGTCTACGTCGTCGGTCAGGGCCTTGGCCACCTCGTCGCCGAAACTGCGGATGCGGGCCTCCAGCTCTGGCGGGTTGGCGCCCTTCGTGGCCGAGGAATAGGCGTAGTCATGCATCAGGTAGTAGGCGTAGAACCTGTTGTCGTTGCGCTTGAACCAGCGCAGGATGCCCGCGATCACCGGCCAGCTCGCGATCACGCCTACGATCGGATGCGCGAAGACCGCGACGATCGCGTAGGCGAGGCTGCCGGCAAAGAGCGCGATCGCCAGTTGCAGAAGCAGCATCCCCACCGGGTAGAAGGCCGCGATCAGGGGGCCCTTGCGCAGCCGCATCAGCCGCCACAGCGAACCGGAGGAAATGTAGACCCAGGCCGTGCGGATCAGCAGCCAGTAGGCCTGCGCCACGGAGATGTTCATCGACTCGCGCACGATGTCGGACCAGTAGAGCACCTCCACGTCCGACTGCACCTCGGCGCCGTCGATGGTGGCCTCCACGTGCCAGCCGTAGGGGCCTTCGCCCTTCTTGGGAGTCTGGGCGATCTCGTAGCCGGAAATCGCCGCCTGCGCGCGGCTTTCGCTGCGGTAGAGCTCGCGGTAGCGGCGCGGGTGGAAGGGATCGTAGCCGGGAATGTAGAACACGCGCCGGCGGCGCACGCGCCGTTGCATGGTTTCCTCGGGGTCTGCTGTGCCTGTCTGCTTCATGGCCGCAAGCATAGGCGGCGAAGCGGGCGAAATTAAGCCAATTTCGCGCCCGTCAGCCGAGCAGCGCAAGGCCGGGGAAAGTCTCCAGAAGCCACCACGAGAAGCGGCTGAACGCCCCCGTCACCAGCGCCAGCCCCACGAGGATCAGAAGCACGCCCATGCTCTTCTCGATCACCCCCATGTAGGGCTTGATCCGGTTCATCACCCCGGTGGCCTGCTGGATGAAGAGCGCCACCAGCAGGAAAGGGATGCCCAGCCCGGCGGCATAGACGGCCAGCAGCACGGTGCCGCGCGCCACGGAAGCCTCGGAGGCGGCCAGCGACAGGATCGCCCCCAGCTGCGGGCCGATGCAGGGCGTCCAGCCGAAGGCGAAGGCCAGCCCCAGCACGTAGGCCCCGAAAGCGGAGCCGCCGCGATCGCCCGCATCCAGCCGTGCTTCGCGATCGAGGAAGGGAATGCGCAGGATCGAGAGGAAATGCAGCCCGAACAGGATGACGACGACACCTGAGATCTGCGCGAAAAGCACCTGATTTCGAAGGAAAAACGCCCCGAAGGCCGAGGCGGTGAAGCCGAGAATCAGGAAGACGGTGGACAGCCCCAGCACGAAGAAGAGCGCCGGCAGGATCGCCCTGTTGCGCCCCTGCTCGCTGCTCGTCATTTCGCCCAGCGTCATCCCGCTCATGTAGGCGAGATAGGGCGGCACGATGGGCAGGACGCAGGGCGACAGGAAAGACAGAAGCCCCGCCAGCAGCGCCACGAACATGGCCGGCAGGAGGGCGGCGTCGATGATCTCGATTCCGAACATGGGTCTTCCTTTCGTCTTGCCCGCAAGCTCTAGGTCGTGGACTCATAATGTCTGATCCAGAGCCTTGAGCAAGCGAGGTGAAGTGCGGCGAGGAAGTTTGCTGCGGTTTTGAAGTATCGCGTTGCGATGCCGCGGAAGTGTTTGAGACGATTGAAGAACCGTTCGACCTTGTTGCGTTCGCGGTAGAGGTCTCGGTCGACGGTCCTGACCACGCGGACGTT
>NZ_FWFQ01000019.1 GCF_900172235.1 Pseudoruegeria aquimaris
AACGTCCGCGTGGTCAGGACCGTCGACCGAGACCTCTACCGCGAACGCAACAAGGTCGAACGGTTCTTCAATCGTCTCAAACACTTCCGCGGCATCGCAACGCGATACTTCAAAACCGCAGCAAACTTCCTCGCCGCACTTCACCTCGCTTGCTCAAGGCTCTGGATCAGACATTATGAGTCCACGACCTAGCGGGCAACTCAAAGCAGGCGACCGGCAAAGGATCCGCGAGGTTGCGAAGGACCTTCGAAAGATTGCTGATGAAGCAGAGCGGCTCCGCGACCGGGACGAGGAGATCCGCGGGCAATTCCAAGATCCGACCTGCGGCGAAATGCTTACGCGGTGGGACATGATAGACGCGCCGCCGGACATCATGATCACCAACGTCTCGATGCTCAACGTCATGTTGATGCGGGACCACGAGGCGCCGATCTTCGAGGCGACAAAGAACTGGCTGCGTTCCTCTCCGAACAACCATTTTTCCTTGGTAGTCGACGAGCTTCACGGCTACCGCGGCACCGCGGGCACGGAAGTTGCACTCGTAATACGCAACTTACTCCTGAGGCTAGGGATGGAACCGGGGTCACCGCAGCTCAGGTGCCTGGGGACCAGCGCCTCGCTGGATGGAGAAGAAGGTCGCGAATACCTCCAGCAGTTCTTCGGGGTGGATAAGTCGACGTTCGCCGTCTTCCCCGGAGAGCCACGCAAACCCAGCGTCGAGCTTCCCATCGACGAATCCCTTGTCGCGGACAAGGCCGACGACATCATGAGGGGTGATCGCTCAGCTATCGACCAAGTGTTGTCGCGGTTTTCGGCACGCGATGCCCTCGGTTCGGCTTGCATTGCCGCCGGACGGAAAGACGACGGCGGTGTTGCGCCGGCAAGGGTCTCCAAGGTCAAGGAGAAGCTTTTCGGTCAGGGCGCAGCGGATACCTCGTTCGCTGCTCTTCTTCATGCGGCTGCAACAGAACAGTCGGTTTCTTTCACAGAACCGAAACCTTCTTTCCGAGCGCACATGTTCCTCCGACAGATACAGGGCATGTGGGCATGCTCGAACCCCGCATGCAGCGAAGTGGAGGAGCGATTTCGCTACGAAGGACGGCAGATTGGAAAAATTTTCAAGCAGCCCGCTGTCAAGTGTCCATGCGGTGGCCAGGTACTGGAGCTTCTCTATTGCTATGATTGCGGAGAGGCATACCTTGGGGGCTACGTTACCCCCAAGGTTGACGAGGACGAGGAAGGCGAAGTCTTCTTGGAGTCCGGTCCAACGGACCTTTCGTCTACCGTACCGGGCCTGGTCAACGAAAGGCCACATAGCCGCTTCCGTTGGTATTGGCCTGGAAAGTTGGTTCCTTCCGGCGTCACGACAAGTTGGCAACACAAGAACCCGGCGACAGGCAAGTCGGTTACCTTCGGCTTCGCGCCCGCCGTATACCGCCCGCTCTACGGCCACCTAGCCAAGGCGCAACCCGGCGAAACTCCCACTGGTACGCTTTTCCAAGTTCCAAAAGGCGTCGATGTGCCCGGGTTGCCAGGGCGCTGCCCAGCGTGCCAGTCATCGAAGAGCCAGAGCCGCATCCTGAAAGCCTTTTTCTCCGGCAGCCGTGTTAATAGCCCGATCCGGGGGCTCCGGACAGGTTTAAACGTGACAACGCAGGTTATTGCGGATCGCGCTACGTCGATCTTGGGCTCAGAGGATGCTGCCGCTCCAATGATCGCCTTTACCGATAGCCGAGACGACGCGGCAGACGTGGCGGCCGGCTTGGAGTTGAACCATTTTCGATCGCTCGTCAGACAGCTCGTCTTTGCCGAGCTGGAGCCGAAGCAGGTGTTCTCGATAGACGACGCGAAAGAAGTAGCCAAGAAAGTACAGGCAGAAAACGATCTAGATGCTCGCGAGAAGGAAATAGCTGCGGCCATCAACGCGTTTCACCCCGACCTGATGCAATCCTTGCTGCTAGACAGCCTGCGCATGGCAAACGAGAGCCAGCGCGCCCGCATCAGGGAGTTTTCCGAGAACGCGCTGGGAAACCCTGCTGTTGCCTGGAGTCAACTCGTTTCAGGCGTTCTTGCCCGCCTACTGGAGCTTGGTGAAAACCCGCAAGGAACCGATGCGTCGCGGCAAACTGTCGACAACGAGCCTTGGTGGCGCTTTTTCGACGAAACGCGGCCCAGCGGTGTCGCGCGCTTGGACGCCTCGGTCGAAGAAGCTGGCCGCCGCACTATCCGCGAAAACCTCTCTTCCCTCGTGGCCGCCGCGTTGTTTGACGGGGGCGGTCGCGACCTCGAAACCTTAGGCATTGCGTACGTCCGGCCGATTGGAGAATTCTCCGCAAAGCTGGGCTTGGAGCGTAGCGAAGCTGAGTGCATCCTTTCGAACGTTGTTCGCCTCCTCGGACAAGCTCGCCTCTACAGTGGTAGTGGCAGTAGCCAGTCGAGCACGAATACCCCGACAGGGGTACGAAAATACCTGGAAAAAGCGGCACCCCGCCTCAACCGCGACCCAGTCGTACTAGCAGACGCGATTGGTGACCTCTTGAAAACCGAGGGCATCGCGAACGAGAACTGGGTTCTCCAGGTAACACGCTACGGGAGCCTGAAACTAGAGCTTGTCCCAATAGAATCTGGGCTGGCGCGCTGCGATCGCTGCTCGAGAATCTCGGCCAATACCACCGTGAAAGCGTGCACCTCGCTAAACTGCGAGTCGGAGAGCTTTTCCCCGATCGATCAACCCGAAGACGACTACTACCGCTGGTTGTCCAGTGAAAAAGCCCACCGTCTGCACGTTGAGGAACTTACCGGACAGACCAAGCCGCTATCGGAACAACGCAGGCGCCAAAGACTGTTCAAGGAAGCCTTCCTCGAAGGCGAAGAGCCACGAGTTCACGGCATCGACGTGCTGAGCGTAACCACCACCATGGAAGTGGGGGTCGACATCGGCTCCCTAGAACTCGTCATGATGGCCAACATGCCCCCGCAACGCTTTAACTACCAGCAAAGGGTCGGGCGCGCGGGTCGCGCAGGACAGAGCTTCTCGTATGCCCTCACTATTTGTCGCGGCGGCTCCCACGACGACTTTTACTACTCGAATCCCGAACGGATCACCGGTGACACCCCACCACAACCCTACCTTGACTTGTCGCGCCCGGAGATCGTCAGGCGCGTGGTAGCTGCCGAGACACTCCGAAGGGCATTCAATGCTCTTGCCGAACCGCCAAGCCGCAGCGCAAGTACCCATGGATCATTTGGTGCTACCAGTAGCTGGGAGTCAAAATACAAGGCGCCGGTTTCCGAGTGGCTGGCAACATCACCTGAGGTTACCGAGGTCGTCGATGCGCTATGCCTAAACGCCCCTCTTTCGACGGGTAAACGCAATTCAATAGAGGCCTACTGCCGCGAAAAGCTCGCTGACCATGTATCCGAGATCGTGAAGAGTGATCGTTATATCCAAGAAGAACTGAGCGAACGGCTCGCGACGGCGGGAATCCTGCCGATGTTTGGTTTTCCTACCCAAACGCGGAGCTTGTTCGGATTCAAACATGGCGCATCTGTCGACGAGATGGTCATTTCGGACCGTCCCCTTGACCACGCGGTATGGGCCTTCTCACCTGGCTCCGAGATCCCCAAGGACAAGCAGATCCACGTCGCGTGTGGTTTCGAGTACAAGCGGCAGGTCGGCGGCAGGATCATTTCAGACCCTGATCCGCTGGGAGCCCCTCTAGTCTTTTCCAAGTGCAAGGAGGAAACCTGCGGAAACATCATGCAAGGCGAGACCGAAACTTGTGATGTCTGTCAGTCAACGGCATGGCCCTTCAATCTCTACCAGCCAAAGGGATTCACGACGACCGGCAGGCCAAGGGATTACGACGGGCAACGTCAAAGGGGACCCGCGCTCAATCCACCTGTTTTTGCATTCAAGCCGGACTACTCGGCCGGCTTCGACGTTGGACCGATGAAAGTAGCACTGACATCGGACGAACCGATCGCGCTCGTGAACGACGCGCGCGGCGAGATGTTCAACTTCCGGCGCAAGGTAAATTCGATCATCGTCAACGAAGAGCACTTCTACAGGGATGATCCACCCTACCGGGATCTTCAAGGCGAGCCCGAAACCACTGGCGCAATCGGGGCTGTATTCAACACGGACGTGATGACGCTTTTGCTCGGAAGCTTGCCCAACGTCGGATACAATGGTGTACTCGACATCGATAACCAACCTGCGGCCAGGGCAGCCTTGGTCTCGTTCGGCGAATTCGTAAAGCTTGCCGCTGCTGTCGAGCTCGACGTGGACCCTTCCGAGCTTCGCGTCGGTACCCAGCGATGGCGAACGCCGCATTGCGTGACGATGCAAATCTACGTCGCCGATGCCCTGGAAAACGGTGCCGGCTACACGCGGCATATCTGCGACCCGGAGCGTCTCCATGCCTTGCTGCAGCGACACTACGACGTGCGAAGAGTGGAGTGGGAAGCCGCAGATCATGCCCTTTGCGATCGATCCTGTCCAGACTGCCTGAGAAATTACAACAATCGTTTCTTGCACGCTGCGCTAGACTGGCGACTCGCCCTGGACGTCGCGGAGCTCGTACTTGGCCATCCCCTCGACACGGATCGCTGGCTTGCATCCTCTCAGAAAATCGGGAGTCGCGTAGTTGAACTCTGCAATTCGGAGGACGGCGACGTCTTCTTGGAACAAGCGGACAGCCTCTTCGCAGTCACACGTTTGAACCCAGGTCGATCCCTCGTTCTTTCGCACCCGCTTTGGTACACAACGAAGGATGGACCCGCGCAGGACCGCCAGCACGACGCCAAGCTAACGTTGCAGGCGAACTATGGGCCAGCCCATCAAGTCGACTTCGTTGATATCCGGGATCTCGCGGCATCCCCGCAGACCTACGTCGTCAAGCTACTGGAGGCGTGATGATCGAAATCGTCGGCACAGAAGGCACGAGCGAGTATAGGGCCGCAATCATGGTGCGGGACGCACTGGAGGCTATCTGGCCTGGCGTCGCCACGTCTCCAATTGAACAGGAAGACATCAAGATCGCCGTCAGCGTGAAGATCTCCGGCTATAGGGTGCAGGATATCGATATCGTTTTGGCGGGACAGCTTGTCCGTCCCCGCCAAATCCGCCCCACGCGCGTGATCCGGGGACACTCTGGAAGTAGACTGAACAATCGTCCCCTGTTAGTTGAAAGCTTTGTCGCGGCAATCGAAGTAAAAGACCACGACGAACGAAACGTGAGAGTGAACGGTGACCAAGTAGAGGTTCGATATTCGCGCTCCGGCAGAATAGAGAAGAAGAGCGCGACAGACCAAAATGTAAACCAAATGCATTCGCTCAAGGCCTATTTTTCGGAACAACATGCCGACATCTTCGTCCGACGATGCCTGATTTTCCCGAGCCTTCAAAACATCTCCGCTCCTAGCGCCGTCGCGTCCGGGTTCAATGGCCACCAACTTATGAGCGCTATCGCGAGTTCTTCACCTGTGCTGGAGCGGAAGGGTCAGGGATATCTTTCCGCCGGAAGCTCACAGTCCGTCGAGAAGGTATTGGCCTCTCCGCTCTTTCGCCCGATGATCCCGACCCGCCTCGACCGGGAGCGGATGGAACGGCTCGCCGTAAAGAACCCGGCAGTCGATGAAGTCCTGCAAACACTTGGCTCCGGAACGGTGTTCCTGAGAGGTTACGGCGGTACTGGAAAAACAGTCCTTCTACTCCAAACGGCGTGGAAGCAGTACAAGGTCGAAGGGAAGCGTACGCTGATCTTGACATACAATTTGGCGCTCGCCGCCGACATGCGCCGCCTAATGGCACTAGCCGGTATTCCTTCTTCCCCAGAAGATGGTGGAATCGAAATCTCGACGGTGATGTCGTTTCTTTACCGATGGTTCGCGAGATTCCATCTACTCGAGGAAGAGGCCCTCGACTTTTCTCGCTATCCCGAGCTTTGCGCTGCTGCACTCGAAATGGTTGAAAGTGGCGCTGTTGGGGGCACAGACATCGAAGGCATCGTATCTGCGGAACCCGATAGGTTCGATTTCGACCAAGTATTCGTCGACGAGGGGCAAGATTGGCCCTCGGGAGAAACGGCTCTACTGAAGGTTCTCTATAGCCCTCGCCAGCTTTGCATAGCAGATGGCATCGACCAGTTCACCCGTGGCCAGCGGGCAGACTGGCGGAAAGGAATACCGCGCGAAGAACGGAAGACGCACAGCTTGACAACGTGCCTTCGACTTAAGCGCAATCTTTCTCTTTTTGTCGGGGAGGTCGCAAGATCTACTGGTATGGGCTGGGAAGCCGAAGCCAACCCGGTCGCCGGCGGCGGACGCTTGATAGTTCTATGCAAACCTTACGAGACTGCGCAGGAGCTACACGAGCAGCTGGTACGAGAGTTGCGCGATGACGGGAACGCTCCGATTGACATGTTGTTCTGCGTGCCACCAGACGGCGTGGAACGCGACGGAAACGTCGTCCGAAGCTCGATGTCGACTGTCCTCTCTGAATGGGGCACCGAGACATGGGACGGGGTCGACCCGCACGCACGCCTAGACTTCCCACGGTCAAGCAATCAAGCGAGGATCGTCCAATATGCGTCCTGTCGTGGGCTCGAAGGGTGGACGGTGGTACTTGATCGCTTCGATAGTTTTCTCGCGCACATAGCCTCGTGGAAAGACCATTCGGAGGAGACTGCGATGGAAGGATTCGTGGACCCAGAGATAGCCCGAAACAGGGAGGCGTGGCGTTGGGGCATGATTGCCCTCACGCGCCCTATCGACACGCTTGTCATCCAGCTTCAGGATGAGCACAGCGGGTACGGCAAGCAAGTGCTTGATATTGCCGCCACGATGGAAGATTTCGCGGAAATCATCCGCTGACTCACTCGCTCCGAGGTTCCCAAGCAGGCCTTTTCACCAGACGTTACAACATCTGGTTTTCGCCTGGACTTCCCTAGCTACATGTGCTAGTTGGAATTGAATGGTGTCCGGAGCGCGAGAGGTGAAGAATGCTGGAGATTACGACCACGCAAGAAGAGATATTGAAAGCAGGCGAACTGGCTGCGACGAGCATGGTTTCGAGGCCTCGCGTCTACAGCATGGTCGATTTGTTTGCCGGGTGTGGCGGTCTGTCACTTGGCTTCGAGAATGCTGCCTTCACGCCTGTATTCGTCAACGAACTCCACGACGATGCCCTCAAGACCTACCTTCTAAATCGTCACCACGAGCTAGGCGGGATGCGTTTTTCGGACAATCCGGCGCTCCGGTGCAATGATGCCCACGACCTGAAAGATGAGCGCTTAGAGCAGATGGTGGCGGACTTCAGCAGTATCCGCGAGATCGACTTCCGCTTCGACCGGACAGCGAATGAGGAGAGCGGCGGTGGAAGCACGCTCGACGTGCTCACCGGTGGACCGCCATGCCAAGGCTATTCCGGGATCGGCATCCGCCGCTCCTACGCCGTGGATCGTAAGGTCATCCCGTCCAACCACCTCTACGGCCGGATGGCGGAGATCATTCGCCGGCTTCGCCCGCGCATTTTCCTCTTCGAGAACGTCCGCGGCCTACTCAATGCCAAGTGGACCCGCGAAGGGGGCGAGCCGATTTGGCCGGAGGTTCTTCGCGAATTCAAGGAGCATATCCCTGGCTACGAGGTGCGCTGGTCACTCGTCCATGCCAAGGACTACGGGGTGCCGCAGAACCGGCCACGCGTGCTGATCGTAGGTATACGCAAGGACATCCTGGCCGATGCCAAGAAGAAGGGCGTTGAGAAACTAGATGATACTGCTGACACCGAGGACGCTGTAAAATGTGGCTTTCTGCCGGCAGGTTGTCCTGGCGAATACCCCGATCTTGGAGAACTTCTCGGCGACCTCCTCGACGATGACGTGGAAGGTATTCTATTGAACCAGTCCTACCCGCCGGGGCCGTTCGAGACCAAGAGTTACCCCCGGGCAGCGAAAAAGGGTACGATCCAAGAGAAGCTGAGAAAGGCGCCGGATTGGTACCCGCACCGAGGAGTCCGACTGACCGAGCAGGAATATAGCAAGCACAAGTGGGCCGTGGTCGATAAGTTTCGATACATGCTCGGCCACAACGGCGAGATTCCGGAGAAGTACAAGACGCGCAAATTCTCGCAGCGCGTCTTGAAGGAAAAGTGGGGCAACGCCGAACCCAACATCACCGCGACTTCCCTGCCGGACGATTACGTCCACTACCGCCAGCCGCGCATCCTGACGGTGCGGGAATGGGCGCGGCTGCAGCTTTTTCCCGATTGGTACCAGTTTGCCGGCAAGCGCACGACGGGAGGCCTGCGTCGGGCCGGGAAGCCCACCGAGGGCATTTTTGACCGCGAAGTGCCAAAGTACACGCAGATCGGGAACGCCGTTCCCGTAGGCCTCGCCGAGCGTGTCGGCAAACACTTCAAGATGATCCTCGACGCGGCAGTCGATGCTTGAGAAAAGCGACACGAGCATTGCCGAGACCCTCGCGGTCTTCACACGTTACGATCTCGACGTGGGGCTCTTGGTTCCCACCGAGACCGGCATGCGGAAGTCCATCATGGATGCCACGGCCGGCTTGCGGGAGTACTTCCAATACACCGGTTTTCACGACTACGATATGCAGGCGCAGGGTCCCGACGCCAAGGTGATCCGCGAGGCCTTCTTCGTTCGACCGGACGGGCTGCAGCCCACCACGGCCTCTCTTTACCGCCCAGTGACGAAATCCGGCGATCCCCGGGTGTGGTTCGGTCGCCTCAAGGGGTACGCCGAGCCCTACAACCTCCTCGCGGTGCTAGTGCGTGACGACAAGGCGTACATCGTCAACTGCAGCGACCCGCGCATTCTGGCTTCCATCCATGATCCGTCGACCCCCTTGGGGGCCATCGCTGCCTCGCAGCGGCCGACTAGAGACCCCGTGGTCGAGGAATTGCTCGACATGATCCGCGACGTGTCTTCGCGTGGGTTCGTGCGAACACTGAGACCCGGGGATACCGGCGTCGGCATGACGCTGGAGACGTTGCTGGGGATTAACGCGAACACTCGCAAGGCCCCGGACTACAAGGGCATCGAGCTAAAGGCTAAGCGCCTGCGAAAAGGCAAGGCAAACCGGGTAACTCTGTTCTCCCAAGCGCCGGATTGGAAATTGAGTCCGATCGGTTCCGCGTGGAACCTGTTGTCTACCTATGGCTACGAGCGCGACGGCAAGCTACGCCTGAACCACGAGATGAATGCCACGGCGCCCAACTCGATCGGGTTCTTCTTGGAGGTGGACGCCGCCCACGACTGGCTCAAGCAAAATTATCAAGACCCGGATACGGCGGCCACGCGCCACGTCACCACATGGGAAATGGAAAAGCTGCGTAATCGCCTGAAGGAAAAGCATCCGCAAACCTTTTGGGTGAGCGCTCGCTGTCGCGGGAAAGGAGCAAGCGAGGAGTTCCACTATGTCCAAGTCGAGCATACGCGCCAACCAAAGGTGCGGAACTTCGACGCTCTACTCGAGGGTGGCGTAATTTCAGTCGATTACCTGATGTCACAGAAAGGGCATCAGCGGGTGCGCGACCACGGATACCTGTTCAAGATGCATTCAGCTGATTTCCCAGCGCCATTCCCGCCGTCCGAGACGCATGTCCTCGCGTGACGAACTGACACGCAGCAACAAGCTCCGGCTCACCAAGCTCCGCAACCACCTTCTCGCTTGGTACGAAGCCGAGGGCCGCACCCTGCCCTGGCGGTCGCCTGCCGCTTCGACCTTCGAACGCATTTGCGTGGAGGTGCTGTTGCAACGCACCCGAGCAGAAACCGTGGCCGCGATCTACGCTGTTTTCTTCGCGCGGTTCCCGAGCTGGTCGTCGTTGGCCGACGCAGGCATCCCAGAATTGGAAGAAGCCTTCAAGCCGATCGGGCTGTGGCGGCGACGTGCAAAGTCGATGAAATCACTTGCGGAGTACGCAGCGGCCCGCGCCGGGTGTTTCCCAGATGACCCCGCTGAGCTGGCAAAGGTTCCTGGAGTGGGCCAATACGTTGCCAACGCGATCCTGCTCTTTCAACATGGCCAACCGCGACCCCTGGTCGATGTCAACATGGCCCGCGTGATCGAGCGCTTCGTGCGCCCTCGCGTGCTCGCGGACATCCGCCACGATCCTTGGCTGCAAGCAGCGGCGCACTGGCTCGTTAGGGAGCGCCCGATCAAAACAAATTGGGCGACGCTAGACTTCGCGGCAAAGGTCTGCACAGCGCGCACGCCCCGCTGCCATTGCTGTCCCGTTAGCTCACGGTGCGATTGGCTGCGCCGTCGGGTTTTGCTGCAGCCTTGAATATGGAAAGCATCTCCTTGTTCGAAAGAAGGTCCGCCATCGAGACGTTGATGCACGATGTCCAGAAAGTAGTACCGTTGTCAGGGTCTGTCTCGTTTGCCTCCCATACCCTTCCCTTCGCCTCCAACGTCGCGATGTCGATGCCCCCCACTATGAACGCGTGGGAGAAGCGATAGATGTCAGAAACTGGTCGCTTCCTGTCCCGGAGAAGGGAAACGAAGTAGTAGTAGTCCGGCCGCTGATGCTCGTGATTGTACAGCGGCACCGAGTTGTCATAGTTCCGCCGCGGTCTAACAGTCCTATCCTTCGTCTTCACGTCAAGCGTGATGCAGTTGGAGACGAGAAAGTCGTGCGTGGTATGGTGGCGATCGTCCGTGAACTGGATGCCATTCCGCCGAAGAAAATCCCCCATCACGAGTTCGCCAATGCAACCCACGAAATTCGCCTGTAGTTTCCGGTGAGAATATTCGTACTCGGGGAACGCGTTCGCCCGTTCGTAGGCCGCGCGAAGCATCTCTTTCGTCAATGGATAGCTCGCGTAAGTCTCTGCCAATGCGTGTTTCTCCCGTGCGCCTGCTAGAGATCGAAAGCTGACCGTCCGACAACGCGCCTCATGTCCGAGGTGAAAACCGAGTGGGGACGGTAGAGCCGCGTGCCGTAGATGTTCTGTACATCGGCGATATCCTCTCCTCGTCGCGCTAGCTCCGCTTCAATCTGGCGCAACGTGTCATCAGGCATGTAAATCGCGGAGAATCCCATTCTCTTGAACAATTGAATTCTCCTTCTGGTCACGAACTCGTCGGCCTGGTTGAAGAATCCGAAACCGATTCCCTCGATCGAGTTTGCCGAGTAGAGCAAGCGCTCCCGGGCGCTCTCGGTCTTTACTGAGATCAGGAGGTTGGTCGGTGCGCATGGGATAAGGATATCTCCAAGGGCGCGCAGGTCCCGGAGCGCACCCTTGTTCATTAGGGCGTGGCCGGGGACTTGCCAATCTGGCCACTTGTCGTGCTTCAATCCCATTCGTGGAACGCCCTCGTTCGTCAAGAGATCGCTACAGAGCAGCTCGGAGATATCGCCGACGCCGGCCTTGGGAACGCGGAAGGGCGGATACCGCCACGTTCGGCCACTCGGGTGCTGAATGGCGAAAGCCTGACCGATATTGGTCGATGAGATGCGAGCTCCGAGCGTTAGCTCGCACAAATGGACAACGGCCCCTGCGCTGACCGGCGCGTCCATCTGGTTCACGAGGCAGGGGCATAGATCCAGCAGCGTTTCGAGGTGCGATTTCACGGTTGTAGGCGCCGGAAGGCGGGTTGCGCCCGCGGCCGGAGGTTGGCTGAAGTCCCGTTTCAGCGCGTTCGCAAGGCCGGTGACTGCCAATGCCCTCCGCGGAGCTCGAGGTGGCACCACGATCTCGGCGACCTCATCCCAACTTCCGGCTCCTGCGCCCATGGGGCAGAAGGGGTGAAGACAATCCATCCAAATCTTTTCCGTGCTTAATCGTCTTTCTAAGCCCCTGTCTATAAATTGCTTTTCACTTGCACAAGCTGCGGCTTCGCATCAGAAGGCGAAGAGAACTTGGAATGGTATGGATAATGGCCGTGGGCATGCCCGGTAACGCGCGGTTAACCTTTATCTACCATGATTTCGTCCATGGTTTGGAAAGTTTTCGTTCGACCAAGACCTGGCGCGCCAGATATGCGCCAGGGCTATGTGCGGGCCGAGAGCGAAGACGAAGCGCTCGCCCTCGTGGATAGCCAGTCTGCTGTGCTTTGGCCTTGCCCGGACAAGCTTTGGCCAGGATCACCGAACGCTAGCCTGTGCTGGTCGAACTGAAGCGAGTTCACCCAGATCCGCAGGACGCTGGTTTCTCGCCCGCACCCCAGTCGTGGGCTTATCCGACCTTCACCCCCCAGAACGACGTCTGATCCGCCGCGCGGAAATACACCTGCAGCTCGACGGTATCGCCCGCCGTCAGCTGCACCATGGTCTGCAGCCAGAGTGCCGTCGCCTCGGAGACATGCGCGCCGCTGATTTCTCCGCGCGAGCCCCGGATCTCGGCTGTCCCGTTCAGTGCGCTCAGCTCCTGACACTTTGTCCCGGCTAGACTCCTCTGAACGTTTTGGCGCCGGGCCTATTTGGCGTATCAATGGCATGAGTAGTTGCGGAGCAATGATTTGCTGAACCCGATCGACGATATGGGCCGGGAGCTCGATGCGAAATTCACGCTAGAGAAGTTGCCGGACGGATTTGCTCTGACAGTGGAATCCCGGGGCGGGTCAGACCAAGGCCCGAACCCCAGCCGGAACAAGAACTACATCGACGGGATGCTTCTGCACCTGAAGCGCATGGCGGCGCATGACATGCGCCTCGATGAAATCCAAGTGGCCAGTGCGCAGGCGCTACGGCTGCCTGAATCTGAACGCGTTGTCTGGCCTGAAGGCTATCCGCGGCCACTCAGATTGGCGGAAGTTAGCGAGTTCAATGAACTACGCCTCGCAATCGGACGCCAATCCGCCGCGTTTCAGAACACGTCGAACTCCACCGGCAATAACAGCAAGAGAATGAAGCTGATTGTGCGCTCGCCAGAGGCGGCTGCCCTGCCAATGGATCAGCTGGAGGGAATCTTCACGGGACGCAACGGCGGGTCGGTCTGGACGGAAGCCCCAACGTCGGATGAGGAAGAGCTCTACAAGCGTGTGGCCAACGCGCGCCGCAAAACAAGACGATTGTCCGAGAAGGGCAAGACGCCTCCTGAAGGACAGAAAGACGTCACGCGGGCCAGTATTTCATCGGAACGCTTTGTCCGGGATCCAAACGTGATCGCCTGGGTGCTTGAACAGGCAGCCGGGTCCTGTGAGGTCTGCGGTGACAAAGCCCCGTTCCAGCGCGACGACGGCGAACCGTATCTAGAAGTGCACCATGTGCGCCCGCTGTCAGAAGGCGGACCAGACACCGTCGACAATGCGGTTGCCTGCTGCCCGAACTGCCATCGCCATCTGCATCACGGGTCAGAACGGGACAATCTCAGGCAATCCCTACTCGAACGCTTAAGTCGCCTGAAGGACTGGCCGCAGAAGCCCATCGCCTGACTAAGGTTATTCGGTTCAGCACCATCCGCTCGCTCTTGCGGGCTGCTGTAAGGGCGTTGACACTTTACCT
Source organism: Pseudoruegeria aquimaris (assembly GCF_900172235.1). Taxonomy (GTDB): domain Bacteria; phylum Pseudomonadota; class Alphaproteobacteria; order Rhodobacterales; family Rhodobacteraceae; genus Pseudoruegeria; species Pseudoruegeria aquimaris. The sequence continues at coordinate 13,478 of NZ_FWFQ01000019.1, forward strand.
TAGCGTCGGGACGAAGAGGCCCGTGTCATCCACGGGCGCGGCGAAGCGGTTGATGGAGCCATCGAACACGCTCTGGTCATTTCAGTCTGGTTTGCTTCGCTCACCCCACCTTCGCCCCCCAGAAAGACGTGTGATCCGCGGCGAAATACCCATCCGCAACACGGAAATACCCTTGCAGCTCAACCGTTTCACCCGCCGTCAGCGAAACTATCGTCTGCAGCCAGAGCGCCGTGGCTTCCGAGACATGAGCGCCGCTGATTTCGCCCCACGACCCGCGGATCTCGGTCGTCCCGTTCTGCACAAGCCGCCCGCTCATGCGCGCGGAGGTGCTGGCGTTGACCTTGTAGAGCAGCGTCGCACCGAAGAGGTAGGTGCCGTCAACCGGGGCCACGAAGCGGTTGTTCGCGGCGTCGAAGGCACCCTGGTCGTTGTAGTCGGTGTTGTTGATTGCGATCTTCGTCCAGGACCCGACGTCGACATAATTGTCGTAGTTGGTGTACGCCTTGAACCGCGGCAGCCGGGGCTGATCGACGATGCCGGTGGCGTTGTCCACGCTCAGCCCGTCGAAGAAGGTGCTGCCGTCGGCCGAGACCGCGAGGCGGAAACGGTCCGAGCCGAAGAGGCCCACCAGCGCCTTGGTCACGAAGCCAGTCTGCAGCGTCAGCCCGAGATCGCCTCCGGTCGCCTCCTTGTTCATGGTGTAGAACAGGTTGCCCGTGCCGCCCTCGGCCACGGTTTTCGCGGTCCAGAGCGCGGCGTTGAGCTTGGCCGAGAACGGGTTCGACGCATCCGCCGTCGTGCCCAGCCCCAGCAGCGCCATGTTCTGCAGCGCCGCCGGTGTGGTGCCGACCCAGCCGGCGCCATCGTAGACGAGCAGCAGGCCCTCGTCCTCGACCCATGCGCGCCAGCCGCTCCGGGGTGGCAGACGCAGCCAGGCGCCGTCGGTCCAGAGCGCGACGTTCAGGTCCCAGCCGGCCCAGTCGCCGGTCGCGCCCGACGCGACGATGTAGCGGTCGCCATCGGCGGGCGAGCCGGGCGGCGCGGTCAGGTCCCGGTCGAGAACGGAGAGCTGGACGAGCCCGTCGAGCAGCCGCAGCGCCTCGTTGTGGGTGACATGCTTCTGGGCCTGCGCCGCCAGGATGTAGGGCAGCAGGAGATGGGTCGTGGCGTCGGACATGGGGTCCTCAGAATGTGAGCGTGACGGTTTTCGGCGCGCCCCGCCCGACGAGGGCGGAGAGCTGGAAGATGCGAACGGTGAGGCTGTCGCCGGGGCCGAGCGGCGCGCCGCAATCGGCGGTCTGGTCTGCGGCCGTGTAGACCGCGCTGGTGGTTGTCGTGCTCAGCACCCGCTTCACGGTCGCGCCGTCGAGGACCTCGACCTCGTAGGCCTCCAGCTCCTCGGCCAGCGGCACCTCAATCCCGCCCCAACTGTCGGCCGCGAGAGACCGGGACCGGCGCTTCCAGCGGATGGTCAGATCGCCGGGCGCGCGCGGTCTGCGCCATGGCTGCTCGACATGGGCGACCGAGAACGGCCGCAGCCCGACGCCTGTGGGCGTGAATGCCTGCGCGACATAGGTCTCGTCGCTGACCGGACGGCTCGCGGGTCCGATGCGCCAGTTCCATGGGATCCCGAGGTCGGCCTCGGCGATCGGCAGCGAGGCGAGGCTGTCGTCGAGCACTACGACGCGGGCACCGGCAGGCGTCGGGTTACCCATCGCACCCTCAGTGCCGCGCTGGCCGCGCAGGAGCCGGGTCAAACGATACTGGCCGGGGGCTATCAGTTCGGCCGCGCCTGCCTGGACGATCTCCCAGACGCCCGGCGCGCTCTCGATGGCGAGTGCGTTTGCGCCGCCGAACAAGACCAATTCCGTGACGCTCTCCAGCGTTCCCGTGAGCAGATCGACCACCAGCACGTTGCCGAGGTCGAAGCGCGAGGTGGGCCCGGCGTAGAAGTCCGAGACCAGCGTGCCGATCCGGGCGCGAGACTGAGCCGTAGTCAGCAGCTCGAACCCGTCCGTCGACGGGCTGCGGAACACCGCGATCTCGCCCGGCCACGGTATCGCATGCGCCGCGGCGAAAGGGCGGTGCGCTGGCTGGTCCTCGGTCAGCTGCGGCAGGTCGAGTAGCACTGCATCGGGCGCGCCGAAGACGACCGCCTTTGACAGCGCAGAGGGTCGCGGGGCGCCAGGCGGCAGATCGTAGGCATCCCGATCCTGACGCACGGCCTCGATGCCGCGCGCGTCGGCATCGGCGATGGAGATGAGGCGCAGCGGGATGGCCCGGCCGTCATGCGCGAGCGTCACCACATCGCCGGGATCGAGTGCCAGCCGCGACGGCGGCAGACGGAACACCGCGCTTTCCCGGCCGGTCCATGCCTCCATCAGAGCGCGGCGGCAGCGGCGTTCGGCTTCCTCGGGCGGCACCGCCATCGGGAAGGACTCGGAGGCGATCCGGGTCGTGTCGACCGTGATGCGCCGCGCCTCGACCTGTGCGGCCTCGTAATCCTCGTCGGCGCGGGCGACCTGCCATTTCAGGGCCTGGGGCAGTTCGGTTTCCTGGCCACGGGTGAGTTCGATGACATCGCCCTCGCGGGCGGCGACCAGATCGTCGGGTGTGACGTTGGCCATCGCCGCCCGCCCACGCATGACGAAACGGATCACGCCTTCGGTTTCGACGGCGTCGAAGCCGAAGTGGCGCGCCAGCGTGGTGATCGAGGCGCGCGGGCTTTCCAGCGCACCGATGGCATATCCCTCGACCGCGCCCCAGAGGCCGCTGACGTCGATCCGGGTCTCGGGCAGCCCCGCGCGCAGGCAGAGGTGCCGGACCAGCGCGGCGAGCGACACTGCGCCGAGCCGCCCCGTCAGCCAGTGGCCGAGCCGCCAATTGGGGCCATCGGTCCAGACATCGGTCAGTTCGGGAAAGAACGGATACGGACGGGCGTCCCAGGTCCAGGCCGCGCATTCGGGTGTATCGACCATCCGGCCGCCATAGACAGGGGACAGCGGATTGTTCGTCGGATCGGTCCAGAAGAGCCAGGTCGCCTCGAGATAGGCGCGCTGGATCGCGTCATCCCGCCAGCCGCGGGAGAAATACGGGGTGAGGCTCTCCGACGATTTCGGGTCGAAGAAGACGTTGGGCTGGTTCGTGCCGCGGTCGATGGCCGGGCAGCCGAGCTCGGTGAAGCGCATCGGTTTGGACTGCGGAAGCCACGGGGTGGTGCCACGGTCGCGGGAGGTAATCCAGCCAGCAAGCACATGCACGTCCTCGCCCGGCACGGACGAATAGGGTCCGACGCGCAGTTGCACGGTCGTGTCGGTGATCGGCGCGATCCAGCTGAATGTCAGCCGCCAGATCCCGCCGCCGATGTCGGTAAGGGCAAGATCGAAGATGTCCAAATCCGAGGTGTAAGGCGCCGCGCCGGAGAAATCGTCGATCCGGACCTCCTTGTTCGGCGCCCCAGTCAGGTTGACATAGATCCGGGCCCTGCCCGACGTCCCCGGCTTGAGGAGGACGCCGGTCTCATAGGTCTCACCCGCCACCACCAGATCCTGCGCCGAGGCCGATTGCGCGAAATCGTTGGACCCGTCGATGGCCGCGATCCTGGCGGCCGAGGTGAACGGGCCGAAACCTTCCGGGCTCGGCGACACGGTGGCTGTCGTCGGGGACCAGGTCTCGGGGGTGTCGCCGTCGGGGATGGGATTGGTGCGCAGACCGCCGGGGCGGTCGTGATGTGGTCGCGACCACCAGTTCCACAAATCCTTGTAGCGAAACACCCATGGTTCGCCGTAAACGCCATCGGTGATCGGCGTGCGGACCTGCGCGGCGCGGTCGGCATCGCTGGCATAGAACCAGTCGAAGCCCTCGCCGCCGGCGATATTAGATTGCAGATAAGCCCGGTCGTAGATCGCGGGCCAACCCTGTTGCGCATCGGCGTGCTCGAAGCCATCGCGCCAGTCCGACAGCGGCATGTAGTTGTCGATGCCGATGAAATCGATGTTGGTATCCGCCCAGAGCGGGTCGAGGTGGAAGAACACGTCGCCTGAGCCATCGGCGGGCTGGTGGCCGAAATATTCCGACCAGTCGGCCGCATAGCTTATGGCGGTCCCCGCCCCAAGGATCGAGCGCACGTCGGCCGCCAGATCGCGGAAGGCCTGCACCGCCGGATAGGCGCTGGCACCCGCGCGGATCGTCGTCAGCTCGCGCATCTCGGAGCCGATCAGGAAGGCATCGACCCCACCCGCCGCCGCGCAGAGATGCGCGTAATGCAGCACCATGCGCCGCAGCCCCCAATCGCCGGCCACGCCGATCCAGGAGACGGTCTCGCCCGAGACGGTGAAATCGGATGGGCTGGCACCGCCGAAGAAGGCTTCGACCTGGCTCGCTGCCGTGGCGGTCTTGTCGACGCTGCCGGCGAAACCGGCCGCGGGCGAACAGGTGATCCGGCCGCGCCATGGAAACTCAGGCTGGCCGGTCTCGGCGGCGTTATCGCTGTAGGGGTTCGGGAGCGTGTTGCCCGGAGGGACGTCCATCAGGATGAACGGATAGAAGGTCACCCGCAGCCCGCGGGCCTTCATCTCCTTGATCGCCTGCACCACCGCGAAATCGGCCGGCGTGCCACCATAGACGGGCCGTTCCTGGTCGTCGCGACTGACGAGGTGCGCCGCAGACCGGCTCACGCCGTTCACCGACCAGGTCTGCGGGCTCGTGGTCTTGGCCGAGACCTCGACGCCGGGGCGAATGGCGCAGTCGCCCGCACGCAAGTCGTTTCCGAACCAGGCGACGACGAGGCTGACGCTTTCCACCTTCGGCGCCATCGCCTCCAGCCGGTCCAGCGCCACCACCATGTCGGCGGTGTCAGACAGTGCGTTGAGGTTTTCGGGAGTTTGGGACCCGCCGCCACCCTTCCGGATGCCCTGCGTCGCATAGGTGAACTCGCCCGAGGCCGGGATCACCGTGACCGCCTGCGTCAGCCCTTCGGCGGTATCGGGATCGGCGAACGGGCGGAACACCTCGAAGGAGAGCTGCGGCAGCCGGTTGCCGTAATTCCCGAGCGGCAGCTCCTCGAAGACCACATAGGCCGTCCCGCGATAGGCCGGGGTGTTGGCCGCGCCCATCTTCGCCGCGATGAACGGGTCGGCGGTCTGCGCTTCGTCGCCCGGATACCAACGCCAGGTGATCCCGGCCGTGTCGAGAAGATTCCCGTCTGCCCAGATGCGCCCGATGCCGGTGATCGGGCCCTCGCAGAGCGCCACGGCGAAGCTCGCGTAGTAGAGATACTCGGTGGTCTTGACCTTGCCGCCGCCTCCGCCACCCTTGCCGCCACCCTGTGTCGTGGTCTTGGTCTCCTCGCGGAAGTCGGTCGCCCAGATCACGTTGCCGCCCATGCGCATCCGACCGTAGACGCGCGGGATGACGGCGCCCTCGGTTGAGGACGTGATCCGCAAGGAATCGAGCCGCGGCCCCTCGATGCGCTGGGTGGGCGCGAGCGACGAGACGATCCAGCTGTCGACCACCGACCCGATGGTCGAGCCGACGAACCCGCCGATGGTGGCGGCGCTAACGCCGAGGATCGCGCCGCCGATCGAGCCGCCAATAGCGGCACCGGCTGCGCCGAGAACAAGCGTTGCCATGGTCGAATCTCAGCGTTGCGGGAACAGGAAGGCGAAGGCGATGCGCCGCCGCCAGGATCGGGTGAGCGGTTCCTCGATGACGCCGAGCCGCTCGTAGGCGTGGAGGAAGCTGTCTGGACCGGTCAGGATGCCGACATGCTTGGCGATGGCGCGGGGCATCATCCGGAACAGCACCAGCGCGCCGGGCCGGGCCTCGGCTGGCGACACCTCGATCATCATGGCGCGCGCGCCCTCGGCCAGCACCTCGCGCGGACCGGTCTCGCCCCAATCCCGGCTATAGGGCGGGATCGGGAACGGCTCGGGGCCGACGACCTCACGCCAGATGCCCCGTGCGAGCCCGAGGCAGTCGCAGCCCACGCCGCGCAGGCTCGCCTGGTCGTGGTACGGCGTACCGAGCCATGCGCGCGCCGCGGCGATGACCCTCTCGGGATCGGCGGTGGCTCTCGTGCATCGCGAAGCGATGCACTGCCGCCCGTCGTTTCCGCTGGAAACGACGTTGGTCACAGCACGCCCCCATCGTGGCCGCCGTCCTTCGTCGCATACCGCAGGATCGTGTCCTGGCCGGGGATATGCGGGAAGCCACGGAAGTTGGCGGTGTTGGCGAACTTTGCCCCGCAGGTCTCGATCCGCTTGTCGCAGCCGGCGCGGATGGCGAAAGCGTCGCCCTCGGCTATGGACCGCACCGGCGCCTCGAGCAGGGTCAGTATCGCGATGCCGTCCGTGACGTCATGGCCCAGCACCTCGGTGCGCCGCCCCGCATTCGCCCCGCTCGTCCATTCGACGGTGCCGAAGGTGAACCAGCCGGCCTCAAACCCGCCGAGACCGGAGGCGGTAAAGTTGCGGTCGCGCAGGAGATCGATCACGGCGCCCGCGCCTTTGTAGACGGGATCCTCGAGATCGACGCCGCAGCGCGCTTCGCCGAGCGCAGCATCGCAGGTCGCCTGGAAGGTCCGTCCGACCGCCTGGCCGAGTACGTGCGCGAGGGAGCGGACCTCGGCGACGAAGGCCAGCCGCCCACGCCGGATCTGGCCGATGGCGCCGCGCCGCATCAGCACGCGCTGACCCGCGTCGGCCCAGTTCACGCGCCAGACCTCGACCTCGGCGTTGTCCCAGCGACCGTCAAGGATGTCGGTCTCGGTGATCCGGTCCGAGGTCAGCACGCCCTCGGCGTCCTGCGCATCGACGGAAAGGTCGGAGCCAGAGCGGACCTCGGACGCTGTCAGCCCGCTCTCTGGCTCGAAATCCGTGCCATCGAAGCTCAGTGTCCGGTCGTGATCGGTGAAGCCGAAGGTGACACCATCGGTGCGCGTGATGCGCCAGCACCAGGCGAGCGTTGTCGTTCCCTCGTCGAGATGGGCCTGCAAACCGGGCGAGAGGGATTTCATCGGCAGGTCCCCGTCATGCGATCATCGAGATCGGCGATCCAGTCCGCCCACGCGGGCGGTACGTCGGCGACACTCGCCGCAGGTGGCCGTGCCAGCCGGGCCTCGGCATAGGAAATGCAGCCTGCATTACCACCGGCCGTCGTTGCGGCGCAGCCGCTGAGCAGGATCGCCAGCATCGCGACCATCACGAACCGCATCGCGGCCACGTTCGACCTTCCCGATTGTCTGTTCCAATGCATCACGTTCGGCCTCCCTTTTGCCCTGACGCTTACCTTCCACACGACCCCAGGCCCGGCCGAGGACGATGCCCCCGACCGCGCCCAGAGCGGCCACCAGCCAGATCAGGAACTCAGCCATCGTCCCGCTCCCCGCGCCCGGCGGCCACACAGAGGGCGACGATGAAGACGCCGATACAGCCGCCCAGTATGAGCCCCGCCAGAAACTCAGTCATCGCCCCGGAACCCCCGCTCGATCCGGTCGCGCAGGCCGATCAGGCCGAGACCGAGGAAGATGAGCCCGGCGGGCGAAGCGTCGCCCGAGCCGGCGAGCAGCGCGACGAGGCGGGACAGTTCAGCAAGCGGCCCGATTGCCGGCAACGCGACGGAGGCGATACCGGTGAGCATGGCGAGCAGCCCCGCCCACCAGGTCAGGGAACTCGGTCGGATGTAGCGCATGGATCAGGCCTTCCGGATCAGGATGGAAAACAAGGCGATCAGCCGGGCGAGCCAGCCGGTCGGCAGATTGGGGGTGGCGGGAATGGCGGGATTGGCGGGACGCAACAGTTCCAGCGCCTCATCCTCGGTCAGGCGGCGGATCGGCCGTGAGAAATCCACCCGGCCAGCACGATCCACGCCCCAGATCGGGATCGGGCCGCGGGGATAGCGGCCATGGCGAAACAGGTCGCGCTCGGCCTCCCGGCGCGGGATGATGGACGCGGGCTTGCGCCAGTTCAGAAACGCGTCGGCGGCGGCGACGCGATTGCCGGCATTGAGGTGCCGGGTCAGCGCGGCCTTTGCGATGCCGCCGGTGTTGTAGTGGAACGAGACCAGCGCATCGAACTCGTGGGGCTCGAGCGGCACGGTCACGACGCGCAGGACGTCGGCCTCGTAAGCAGCAAGATCGGCGCGAAACACCCGGAACGCCTCGCGGAGCCCGGCTTGCGTGTCGGCGGGCATCCCGCGGGGCATCTCTGCCGGATCGGGTGGCCCGGCGGCGGCCGTGTGGCCGATGCCGAAGGTCCAGGTGCCGGTGGAATCGAGGTAAGGCCCGGGCGCGACGCCCTCGTGCCGGGAAAGGGCCAGAAGCCCTCGGTCTGTCATGTGCATGGGACTATACGAGTAGCGAGAGGATCAGGATGAGCGCGGCAATCGCGATGCCGACGCGCAGGCGGTGAGCAAAGGCATCACGCGGGTCGTCGGTCAGGCGCCGCAGGCCGCGCAGGACACGGACGAGATCAGTCATCGCCGCCCTCCCGCGCCTGGCGAAGGCGGGCCAGCACCAGTTCGATCACCGCCGGGCCGAAGACGCCGACGAGATAGGCGGCGGAACCGGCGGCGCCCCCGGCCGGGACCGCCTGTGGCGGCAGGCCCAGCCAGCTTGTGATGACGGCCATGGACAGGCTGCCCATGCCGGCGGCGATCAGGCCGCCGAGCAGGATGTGGCGCAGCGCGTCGCGCAGGCGCATCTTGGTGGTCAGCGCATTCGTGGCCCCGCCGAGCGCGCCCCAGGCAGCGAGGATCACGGCCGTCGAGGCCGCAAGATCGCGCAGCACCGTCGCCACGAAACCGGAATTGTCGTTCATCGCCGGATCTCCAGGAGCGGGATGGAAGTGATGGAGCCGAGGCGCTCTATGTCTAGGGTGACGTCGAGCGTGTCCGTGTCGAAGCGGACGGGGACGTCGAATTCGAAGCCAACGGTAATGGCGGCGCCAGAAGCCGGGGCTGTGTCAAAGGTGACCAGCCCGGTGGTGGTGTCGATGGACCAGCCGGTGGCCTGCTCAACCCCGTCGATCGCAACCGTCACACTTCCGGCCACCGGCTTGGTGATGGCCCGGGTCCAGGTCTGCGCGCCTGAGGCGTAGGCCTTCACAAGCTGGAATGCCGTCGTCGTGCCGTCCCCGGTGCCGATGACCTGGTTAGTTGCCGAAGGCGTCTGTGACGGCAGACAGGACTTGAAGTCGGCCCAGTCCTTGAACCGGAAGCCGTAAAGCCGGCCGTTCCGCGCCTCGAAGAAGGCGACCACGGCCGCCAGATCGTCGGCGCGGCGGATGCCATAGGCGACGTCGTAGCGGCGGCGCGAGCTGGCCCAGCTGGCGTTGCGCTCCTCGTCGCCGGAGGCGAGCTCGACGATCTGCGTGCGTCGCTCCGGCCCGCCGCGGGCGCCGCGGCTGATATCGTCGGGGAACCGGACCTCGTGAAACGCCATCAGAGCCCCCTGCGGCCCAGCGACACCGCGCGGGCAATGTCGGCCGCGACCTGCGTGCGGGACTGCCGGAAACTCTCGGCGTCGCGGGTGTTGATGTTGATGGTGACGCCGCCGCCGGTGCCATAAGCCTGCGCTTCCCGCCGCGAGAGCACCCGCTCACCCCGTTGCAGGATCGCGGGCACCTCGTCAGGGCGCAGGCCGGCCCACCCGCCGCCATGCATGCGCGGCGCGCCGGCGAAGGCCATGGCCGGTACCATGCGCGTGGGTCCACTGGATCCGACCATTCCGCCGTCATGCAGGATGTTCGCAAAGAGCCCGCCCGCGCCGCCGAGGATCCCACCGAGGGCGCTGGCCATCGGCCCGAGAATGAACCGCCTTGCCGCGAGCCGCGCCAGATCGGCGATGAGCGAGGTGACGAGATCGCGGAAGTCGAGCTTGCCGGACTTCACGAACTCCGCCACCGCGTCCTCGGCGCTTCGGAAGGCGCCCACCAGGGACTGGCCGATATCGGCGCCGATGTCGCGGGCCCTGGCGGCATACTCGGCCAGCGTCGCGGTAACCGCCGCCCAGCCCGTTGCGAGCTGCTCCGCGCCATCGGCATTGGCTGCCCCGGCCGCGCGTCCTGCCTGACCGGCGGCATCCAGCGCCTCCGTTACCCGGTCGGCGGCTTCCGTTGCCTGGTCGAGCGCATCCGTCCCATCCTCGCCGCTTGCGCGCATCGCGGCCCGGAGCGCATCCACCGCCTCGCGCACGCCGTCGAAGGCATGAGCTCGGGTATCAGCGGCGCGGGCACGCAGCGCATCGGCCTGGTGACCGGCATTGCTGGCCGCGTGGTCGAGGTACGACGCGTAGCTTTGCGCGCCAAAGACATCGATCCGGGCGTCCGCTCCGAGCCGTTCGGAAACCGCGTTGAAGGTCGGGCCGATCTGGGCGAGGAAATCGGCCCATTTCGAGGACAGGAACGCCATCAGGCGCAGCCAGATCGCCTCGATGTCCGCTCTCATGGCGCGGAAGTCATCGACGAAGGAGGAGACGGTCACCTTGATCCCATCCCAGACCGCCTGCGCGACATTGCCCATGAGCTCCAGCGCCTCGCCAAAGCCGCCGGCGCCGCGCACGAGCTTCGTGAACTGGTAGATCAACTCGCCGGCACCGACGATCAGGGCGCCGATTCCGGTGCGGATGAGCGCACCGCGCAGGACAACGAGCGCGGTGGCCAAGCCGCGCACGGACAAGGCCGCGGCGGCAAGACCGGCCACCCAGCGGCTGGCGAGGAAGGCCGCGAAGGTGGCGGCGTAAGTCGTGAGCCGGCCGATATTGTCAAAGAGTCCGGCAATGGCCTGACCGAGCGGGCCGGTGCGGCTGGCAACTGCGGCCATGGCGTCGGCTACGGCTTCCAGCGCGGGGGCTGCGGCAACGGCGAGCTGGTTGGAGAGCCCGCGCCAGATCAGCCCGAGCCGGGAGATCGCGTCGTTCGTCCGTTCGATCCGGTCAGCGTCGGCTTCCGAAACCACGACCCCGAAGGCGCGCACATCGTCGGTCGCCTGCCGCAGCGTCGCGGTGTCAATCCGGCTCATGGCGATGGAGCCTTCCTCGCCGAACAGCTGGCCCGCGACGGCGGCACGCTCGGCGGCTGGCACGAAGTCCTCGATGGCGGCATTGATCGCCCCCACCCGCTCGTCGAGCGGCAGCGCCAGCAGGTCGGAGGCCGAAAGCCCCAGCCGTTCGAGCGCTTGGGCCGCGGGGCCTGTACCGGCCGCCGCCTGGCTCAGCCGCCGCGTCAGGTCTTTCGTCGCCTGTTCGATGCCGGACATGGAGACGCCGGCGAGCTCGCCCGCGCGCTCGAGCGTCTGGATCGAGGCGACGGTGGTGCCGAGCGACTGCGCGAGCTTGGCCTGCGCATCGACCGTTTGCAGACCGGACCGCACCATGGCGACACCGGCAGCCGTGGCAGCGGCGACGGCAGCGGCAGCGGCCACCCGCACCCGGCGTGCGAAGCCTGCAAGCCTTGCGTTGGCCGCCTCCATCTCGCGGCTGAGGCGCCCGAAGCCGCGGGCGCCGGCTTCACCGACGCCTTCCAGCTCGGCGCGCACCTGCCGACCACCGACCGCGGCTAGGCGGACGCTAACCCTCTTCTCGGCCATGCGCGTGTTCCATCTGTTCGTTGAGCTTCACCACCATCACCGCTTCGATGACCGGCAGCAGTTCGGCCATGGCGAGCGGCGGCACGCCGAGGGCATGTCCAAGCGCCAGCGCCGCGGCCATGTCCCAGCCGATCACCGCGCCCGGCAGAACCCGCAACTGCCCGCCAAGGCGGCCCACCAAGTCCCAGACCTGCCAGCCCTCAAGGGTCAGCGGCCGGTTCAGCCGCGCCGGGCAGTCGGGGCAGGCTTGCTCGCGGCCCTCGTAGGGCTGGCAGGCATCGCAGTATCGCTCGCCCCCGCCGAAGGACCATTCGGCGAGGGCGCGGAGGCGTTTTTTTCCTGCTCCAGCAGGAGGCCCTTCGAGACGTAAGCCAGCTGGAAGGCCTCGAAGATCGGCCAGATGTCGAGCAGCGCGTCGATCGCCTCGGGGCTCGGGTCGATGGGATTGCCGTCGGCATCGCCCACCCCCTCCCAAGCCATCACAGCCCACCGCGCCAGCGCCTTGGCGAAAGCCAATGCGCGCTCCTCGTCGGACGCTTCCTCCGGCACCGCCTCGACGGCAGGATCGCTGCGCGTCGCCACCATCAGCGCGGTGGTCAGCGGGCGCAGCTGCACCCGGACACCGGGGGCGAGGTCATGCCAGCGGGGTTCGTTGGAAAGATCGAGGGTCAGCATGTCAGTAACTCGCAACTGCGTTCTTGAGGACGACCGTGCACATCTGCCCGGCCACGGAATCATGGGCCGCCTGCCAGTCGAAACTGGCCTGGATGCCCTGCGGCCCCTGGATTTCCACCCGGGGGCGCGGGAGATAGACGGCATGCGCGGTGATCGTCAGGCTGACATTGGCCGAGATCACCCAGGAGAACTCGAGGCTCGCCGCCGTCCCGTTCAGCGCCTGGTCCATCAGCGTGGTATCGGCAAAGCGCACGTCGATCTTGCCGGTGAGCGCGGCGATGGACGGGTCGGCCCCGTCGATGCGGCCATCGTTGCGGATGGTCTCGATGCGTTCGACATTGTTGGCATAGGTCAGGTCCGCCGAGACGATGTGGCCCAGCGCGGTGCCGTTCCTCTTGATCGCGCCGTTGAAGTGGCCGAAGCGTTGCAGGGCGTAGGCCGTCGGCGTGCCCGCTGCCGTGGCGGTTGCGACGCTTTCACCCTGCGCGACCAGCTTCACATCCGCCGTGAGCAAGCCGGAGCGTTGCATGGCGATGCTGAACTGGTCGAGCACGCAGCCCGTGTACATGGCAAAGCGCGGGATCTCCGGCATCGCCACCTCGATGGCCATGCTGGGCAGCGACCACGAGCCCGACTTGAAGGTATGGGTCTTGTTCGTGGTCCCTGTGGTGGTCGGCGCCCCGAACGCTGCCTTCAGCCAGAAGCCGAAGACCTCGGCGTCGAGCGGCACGGTGATGTTGCCATCGGCCGTCACCGCGTCCTTGATCGGGGCCAGCGGGTCGCGGCCGTAGCCGAGAAGCTCGGAAGCCAGCAGCGGCTGCTCGGCCCCCAGCGAGGCGCTGGCAAAGGGCATCTGCATGAAGCCCGTGGCCGGCGCGGTGCCATAGGTCGTCTCGAACGCGGCCGCGAGCTGCGACCGCGCCCCCTGGGCGCGTGCCATGGTAATCTCCTAGGGTTGTGGGATCAGGCCAAGGGATCGGCGGTGGAATAGTGCAGCACCACCGAGATCACGGCGGCCTTCAGGCTGGCCGCGCCCTCGACCGGCAGATCGACCGGCCGCGGCGCTTCCGCCTCGACCCAGTCGCAGAGCCCGCCCAGCGTGCGGTCGGTAGCGATGACGGCACCGACGCTTGCGCAAAGCGCATCGAAGGCTCCGTCACGGTCGTTCGGCCCTTGCAAGGGTCCACTGGACCCTTGCACCTGCTGCGCAGAGCGGGCCTCACCCTGCACGATCGCCTCGATCTCGGCGTGGTGCTGGTAATGATACGCGAGCGGCGAGAGCGTCACCTCCGGCTCCCCAGGCTCGCCGTCGCGCAGGATCACGAGGCCCCCGGCCGGCACGCGCTCTGGCAAAACCTCGCCGCGCAGGACGGTGGCGGGCAACCCCGAAAGCCGCGCGTGCAGCGCGGCGATGATGGTTTCGCGTGGGGTGGGCATTCTCTGTGGCCATCTTTTTTCGTGACAAACGTGAGAGGTTTGCCCGACTATCTTCTTGTTGATGCCGTGGATTGGAGGATTTTGATGAAAGCCGCCAAGATCATTTCGTTTGCGATTGCCGTACTTCTGATTACCGCCGCCTTCCTCGCCTCAACATTTTGGTGGGTCTTTGCTCTTCCGTTACCGGTACTTCTCGTCTGTCAGATGGTTGCGCTGGGTGCTGATCTTAGAACCGCCGAAAGGTTTTTCGGCTTCACTGATATGGCCTATTACCTGATCATTGGTGCAGTAATCGGTTTGGGCACGCGCTATCTTCCCGAACTTGATCGGGTCATTCAGGAGGACGCAGAATTGACTTTTGCGCAAGCAGAAGCGGCGTTGCCTGACGCCCAAGAAGCGGCCCGAGTGGCGTCTGAAGCTCGCGGTGAAGCTACATCGAGCCTCGAAAGTATCCCTCATGATGTCCTTGGCGAGTGTTTCGCGCGCCAACTTACAGCCCAGATTCAACAGTCGGTCGACATTGATCCGCAGCCAGAAAGGCCCGGGTTGATGTTACCTGATTATCCTCCCGGATGTGAAATACCTCTATCAGTTGCTGACCTTGCGGCGCGTACGACTGGCGAAGCTATGGTGGCCACCAATCGCGTCCGTGACCTCAACGAGATTGTAGAAAGAGGACCGACCCCCTCTGTAACTTCGTCCGACTTTTTCAGTGCAGATGAACTCGCATGGCTCTTGTTCCGGTTGTTCCCGGCTCTCGTGCTGTGCGGGGTCATGTTGAAAGTAGGAAAAACCAGCCTCTCAATTCGAAAGTCGGCGTAGTGTTCTCAAGTCGTTCGCCGCTCTAACCAGTTCGCCACAATCAACCCCGGCACGCTGTCCAACGCCCGGTCTGCATCCCGCGCCAGATCCAACCGCTTCGGCAATTTGACCTGCGGCACCAACAGGAAAATCGGCGCGGTGACCTTGCCGCGCCCGGTCTTCGAGCGCGACACCACCGCCTGACCCTTCGTGTTCAGCCGTCCCTCCGCCACCAGCAGGCTCGGACCCGTCCGTCGATAGACGAACCGCAGGCGCAGCCCGCGACGCCGTTCCCATTCACCGGGCGTGATCCGGCCACCCCGCAGGGACTTGCCGGCCGCAGGCAGCGGGATCGCCAGCCAGAACCCGTTCTTCGACCGGATCAGCGGCCCCGTGTCATGCGCGCCCACGATGACGGGCGCCTTCGACCAGACCAATGCCGCCGCGTTCAGGCTCTCGCCGGCCTTCGGGTAGGTCTGGCTCCGGATCGAGTTTGCCAATCGCCGGCCGAGCCCTGCGCCGGTGATCTGGCCGCGCCAGGCGGTCTTGAGCCCGGTCCCGGCCTCGCGCATGGCGGCGGTGACGGCCTTTTCGCCCGCCTTCACCTCGGCCGCCATGGCAGCGACGAGATCGGGGGTGATGTCGAGCTTCAGCTTCATGCCGGACGCAGATCCACGGTCCAGACGAGCCGCTCGCGGTCGCGGACGGGCTCGCCCTGGATGAGGAACGCCTCGCCGTCGATCTCGATCCGGTCGCCAGGACGCGGGCTCGGCACTTCCGCCACGCGCAGGTCCACCTTCGTGGTTTCAGACCAGAGGCGCGCGTCGCCGAAGTCGGTGATGGCATCCGCCTGCCGGGAGACAATGCGCACCAGAACGGGCGTGCCGCCAGCGGAGGTGTAGATCGCTTCGCGCCCGATGTTGGGGTCATTGAACAGGGCATCCACGATGGCGGAGATCGCCGTCATCAGAAGCTGCCGTTCAGGCGCACTCGGCCCAACACGTCGCCCGCGCCGCCCGCGACGGCTTCGGTGGCGACGCCGATCAGGGTATTCGCCGTGGCGGTCTTGGTCGCTTCCTTGTTGGTGTTGTCCCAATAGACCTTGTCACCGGCAGACCAGGCCTGGCTGGCGACCTTCTTGAGGTCAAAGACACCGGTGAGCGCGACCTCGATGGTCTCGGCATTGGCGGCATCGCCGGCGGCCACGCCGAAGATCGAGCCGACGAGCAGGCCGTCGCCGGAGGTGACCGCATAGGGCGCAGTGAGCGTGATGGTGTTGCCGGGCTGGACGTAGTTCTTCATGTGCGAGATCCTTTGCAAACGGGAACGGGCGGCCCGGTTGGACCGCCCGCGTGTCAGGGTTCAGATGTCAGGGAAGGCCGGGCCTATGCACCCGGGTTCTTGTAAAGACCGCGCCAGTCGATCGCCTTGGCGCCGAAGTCGAGGCGGCACTTGATCTCGACACCGTCGACGTCGAAGCCGTTGCGGGTTTCGATATAGGCGCCCTGCTGACCTTCGAGATAGGCGTATTCGATGGTGTCGATCTGGTTCGGGCTCGCGGCCAGGTACCAGGCGGTGGCGCTGGCCGCATCGAGGCGGGGCTCGCTGATCGGGGTGAGCGTGCGGATCGATTGCGGCACCACGCTGGCGGTCGCGGCGGGCACGAGGTTCTGGGCCACCAGCTGTTCGGCCTTCAACTCCAGCGCGGCCGGCACGATCAGGTAGGCAGGGCGCACGTTCAGCACCGTCTTCTTGTCGAGACCAGTCTGCTTGGCCATCGCCGCGCGGGCTGCGCCCACGCTGGTCACGTCCAGCGCCGCGCCGGTGCCGGCGAGGTTCTTGTGGGTGGCGTGGAACAGCGCGTTGCCGTCGGCCATCACCGGGTTGGCGGTGATGATGCCCCAGACCACGTCCGATTCGAGCTGGGCGATGGAATTGCCATACATCGCCGGGATGCGAGTGAAGGCGTCGAGATCGTCGTTGATCAGCGTCTGGCGGGTGATGGCGACCACCCGGCCATAGGTCTTGACCTTGTAGCTCTCCTTGCTCTCGCCGAGCGTCCCGCGCTTGAACTCGCCGCTCTCGCCGACCTCCAGAAGCTGCGGCGCCTCGCCCAGCTGGACCCGGTGCATCGCCTTGAAGTCGGTGGCGAGCACCTGGCGACAGAACAGCATGAAGGTGCGGGGATAGGCCTCGTAGGCCTGTCGCAAGGTCTTGTTGGTGACGGCGGCGAGGATCTCGGGGAAATCGGACGTCGAGTGCAGCGCCCGCGTCGCCACCTCGTCGCGCGACAGGCCCCGCGTGTTCACGCCCGCATTGCCGAGGCTCTCGCGCGCCAGTTCCAGGAGCGTCATGCCGCGATATTGCCGCGCGGCATCTTCCAGTTCGAAGAGCGTCGGGCTGTAGCGGTGCAGGAGCGCATTGGCCACGGCCTCGCGGCGCGTGACCTGCTCATCGCGGCCACCGAGCGGGATCGACACCTGGCTGAAGGTGCGGGTTTCCTCGGACTTGGCGGCGACCTGGTCGAGGATCAGGCGCCGGGCCTCGTCGATATCCGTGCCGCGTTTCACCAGATCCTCGGCAAAGCTGCGTTCGAGGTTCAGGCGACCGGCCAGATCGTAGATGGCGGAAACGCGGTCGCGTTCCGCTTCGCGCGCACGGGTGGCGGCCGCTTCGGCGTCAGGCGCCGGAGTGACCTCAGGCTTCTGCGCTTTCGGCTGGGAACGGGTCTCGACCGCAGCCGTTTGCGGGTCGGTCGCGGGGGTCTTCGGTTCGGGCATGGCGGTGTCCTCGGTCGCGACCGGATCGGTCGGCTGGGGGATGGTGCGGGTTGCGGCGTCGGTAGCCGGGGTCTCGGTCTTGTCGCTCATCGGGATGGCTCCTGTGGTGGTGGGTTGCACGTCCCGGCGATGGAGGACGCAGTCGTGAAGGGGGGATCGGGCGCGGAACCCTGCGGCGGGGTCGGCGCCCACGGGCACGGCGGACACCTCGAAGGGCGTCCAGTCGACCGCGCGCCAGAGCTCGCGGCCCGCCTCGGGCTTCGTGACCTCGAAGCGGTGGACCTGGTAGCCGATGGAGACCGCGCGGATGTGGCCGGCCTGGATATCGCGCCAGATCGGTTCGACATCGCTGCGTTCGCTGATGCGCACGAGGGCAATGCCGCGCCCGTTCTCGATGCGGGCCGAGCCCGGAACGACCGAGCCGATCACCGCATCCAGCGTGTCGATCTCGTGCACCTTCAGGAACGGCGCGCCTCCGTTCAGCCGCTCGAGCCGCACATGGGCCGGATCGAGGCTCAGTTCCTCGTCATAGGGCTCGCCAAAGAGAGTCGAGCGGCGCACCCGCGCACCCGCCGACCAGATCACCTCGACGGTGCGGGCGTCCTTATCGGCTGAGTTCGGCGCAAGCTCCGCCGTCCGGCGCAGGGCCGGCAGTTCGATCATCGTGTCCATTTGAGTCAGTCCTGTTGGTCGGTCGGAGCCGGGTCGGTCGGTGTGTCGGCGGAAGGTTCATCCACCGGGTCGCTTGTCTGCGCGCTGCCGGTCTTGGTGACGCGACGCGGATCGCTGTCGAGAACCAGGCCGAGCGCGTCGAGCTTGGCATTGGTCGCGGCAATTTCCGCCAGCACCGCGTCGGGGTTGCGGCCCTGCTGGGCGATCACCTCGGCCAGCGTCATGGTCCCCGAGCGGATCGACAAGAGGTTCGCCATCGCGTCCTTCTGCGGATCGACCGCCTCGAACTTTGGCGGCGACCATTCGACCGGCACGTCCGGCGTCGGGATGCGCCCCGCCGCCCATGCGGCTTCCGTGAACCAGCGCCAGACCGGCGCGCAGAGCATCGGGATGAAGAGCTGCCACTGCACCGCATCAATCATGCGGCGGAACTCGACGAGCCCCGCGCGGATCGAGGAATAGTTGACCTGGCTGAGATCGCCGGTCAGCAGCTCGTAGGGCACCCGGAAGCCAGCCGAGATCGTGTGCAGGCTCGCGCGCTTGTATTCGCCGTAGCCGCCCGTGGCTGCGGGCTGGTTGAAGCGGATATCCTTGCCGCCACGGGCATAGGCGATGAGGCCGGGCTCGAACTGCTCGACCCGGTTGCCATCGGCATCGACCACGCTGGGCGCGATGCCCTGTTGGGCCTCGTCATCGCCGAAGACGATGGCGGTGACGCAGGCCTCGGTCTTCTTGCGCACGATCTCGGCCACCTCGTAGTCGTCGAGATCACGCAAACTGCGGATCACCGGCGCGCCCCAGGGAACGCCGCGCGCCTGCGTGCGCTGTTTCTCGTAGACATGGGCAATGTCCGTGGCTGGAACCGGGCGGCTCTGCAACCCGTTTTGCAAGGCCCCATAGGCATCGCCCGGATGCTCGGCATGCAGCCAATAGGCCTGGCGCTTTCCGACCGGGTCGAACTCGATCCCTTGAACGAGGCGGCCATTGCCGATCGCCCCGGACTTGGTAGCGTCGAGGAAGTCGGCCTCGAGCACCTGCAATTGCAGCGGCACGGGCAGGCCATCCGAGGATCGGCGCAGGCGTCGGCGCACCAGCACCTCGCCCGCTTCGACCATCTCGCGGCAGATCAGCGTCTGCAGCCCGTAGAAATCGAGCTGGCCATCGGCGTCGGCGGCCTCCGACCAGCGGGCAAAGATCGCGTCCACCGTGCGGTCCAGCTTGTCATCACCGCTGGCCGCGCGCGGCATGATGCCCGCGCCGACGATGTTGTTCACCAGCACCGACACGGCCTTGGCCGCATGCGGGTTGTTGCGCACCAGGTCCCGCATCCGGTCTCGCAAGAGCGCCCCGGCGACGCCGATCTCGGTGTCGGCTGAACTGCCCGGCGCGCGCCAGCCTTCGGTCCGTCGCCCCTTGGCGGCGCCGTCATAGCCCCGTGCCAGGGTCTCGAAGGCTTGTTTGGCGAGGACACGGCGGGCCGCAGCGCGGGGTGCCACCGTGGCAATCGCACGGTCGAACCAGTTTGCCGACATCACGGCATGACCCCAAAAAGTGGGAACCGTCTTTTGGACAAGGTCATACCTTTCCTCATCTGTCTCCGCGGCTGAAGCCCGCGAGACCGGCAACCGGCAGAGGCTGCATCGTCCCCGCAATCGCGCGCTCGATTGTACGGATACGCGCCAGCAGATCCTCGGCCGAGCCGTAATCAACGGATTTGCCGTCATAGCTGACCCGCGTCGTGCCGCTGGCATAGGCACGGCGCAGCGCCGCGAGCTCGGTTTCCGTCCAGTCCGCCATTAGAACCACCCTTCACGCCGCCCGAGCCAGTCGGACTGCCGTTTCCCCTGCGATGCCCGCGCTGGCCTGTTGATCTGCCCCGCGGGATCCGCGGAAGGATCAGCGACCCCGAGTTGATCCTCGAGGTCGCGCCATTGCTCGTCCGTCCAGCGATCCGCCCCGGCAATCCAGGCGGCGGCGCGCGCGTAAACCCGGCAATCGAGCGCCTCGTTGCGTTCCCGCAGCTTCTGCCATTCCAGCCGGGCGAAGCCGCGTTTCGTGCGCACCGTCACCAGCTGTTCGGCCACGAACTGCTTCAGCCACTCGTTTTCGACCCAGTGCGGAAGGTGGATCGTGCCGGCCGGGAACGCCGCCCCCTTGGCCAGATCCTCGTCGGTGGGCCGCGAGAGGCGCAGGAAGCGATAGGTCTCGGCCTTGAAGGTTGACACCGCCACGGTCCAGAGCCGCGCGCCCCGCCGCAGCCGCTTGCCGCCTTCGGTCGCGTCCACGTAAGTCGGCCCGGTGACCGGGCTGGCGCGGTTGAACCCTTCGACGCCCTTTACCGGCGAGACCTGCGCAAAGCCTTGCGCCCGCGCCCACCCATAGACTGCCGGGGCCTCGTAGCCGGTATCGATGGCAAGTCGCGCGATCTTCAGATGCGCACCGCGTTCGTGCGACCAGGTGCGGCCAAGCAATTCCGTCAGGTCGCCCCAGGCATCCTGCCGGTCGGGTCCACCCTCGATCACGATGTGATCGACGAGCCAGCTTTCCAGCCCACGGCCCCAGGCCCAGACATCGACCTCGATCCGGTCCTTCTGCACGTCCGCCCCGGCGGTCAGGAACAACCCGCCCGCAGGAACGATGCCCGATTTCCAGCGTTCGCGCCGGTCGTAAAGCCGCTGCCAGTCCGGCGCCTCGCCGGTCTCGACCCATGTCTCGCCAAGGATCGTGTTGCGGAACGCCTTGATTGCCTCGTCCGACCCTTGGGCTGCCTCCCAGGCCCGCACGATCCGCTCCCAACTCAGCCAGCCGATGGGCGAATAGAGCGCCGAGAGGTGATAGCCGACGGTGTTGGGATCGGCCGCCTCGGCCGTCGGGCGCCATTCGCCGGCTTGCAACATCGCTGTCTTGTGATGTTCCGCGATGGGCGTCTCGCAGCCCTCGCAGTGATATTCCGCCGTTTCCGGCTTGCCCTTCTCCCAGCGCAGCCGCTCGAATTTCAGCCACTGCATCTGGCAGCAATGCGGACATGGCACGAAGAACCGGCGCTGGTCCGATGCCTCGAATTCACGCTCGATCCGGCTGAGCCCCCGGATCGTCGGGGTCGAGACCAGGAACACCTTGCGTCGATGGGCGAAGGTCAGCGACCGCGCTTCGGCCAGCGTAACCGGATCGCCTTCCTCGTCGGCCGAGGCCGGATAGGCGTCGACCTCATCCAGAAAGATGTAGCGCGCGGGCGTTGAGCGCAGCCCAACCGCCGAGTTGGCCCCGGTCATGATCAGGATGCCGCCCGCGAATTCCTTCGACAGCATGGTGTTGCCAGCGTCCCGCGATCGTGCCGGTTTGACCCGTTCGCGCAGTTCCGGGCTTTCGTCGATCAGCGGATCGATCCGCTGCCTTGAGTTCCGCTTTGCGAGTTCCACCGTCGGCTGGACCGCCAGCATCGGCCCCGGCGCCTGGTGGATCGCGAATCCGATCCAGTTGTTGCCGGCCTCGGTCGCGCCGACCTGCGCGGCTTTCATGAAAACGATCCGCTGCGTCGGATCGCCGGGCGACAGCCGGTCCATGATCTCGCCCATGTAGGGCGTGCGGGCCGTGCGATATCGCCCCGGTTCGGCCGAAGCGCGGCCCGAGAGCATCCGGTGCCGGTCCGCCCACTCCGACACGGTCAAGTCCGGATCCGGCTTGAGGCCTTCACCCCAGGCACGCAGGATTTCGGCTGCGCCCTCAAACGCATCCTCACCGGAGATCGGGTTTGACCTCGGCAAGCTCGTCGAGCTGGGCACGGACATGTTTCTCAAGAACCTTTTGCATGGCTGCAGGCTCAACGCCCAAATCGGCGGCCATCAGAGCCGCCGCGCGCGCGGGCCAGTTGATCCAGACATCGCGCTCCTGCCGTGCCAGTCGAAATACCAGCGCCAGCGCGCGGGCGCGGTCGATCAATTCGCCTTTCAGCTTTTGCAGCCGGATGCGCCGCTCCTGCGCCTTCAGCACTTCGTTCGCCGTCTTGGCCTGCAGGAAGGTGGTGCCGCTGCCGATCGGCGGCGCGGCCATCCCCTGTTCCTTGAGCGTGTCGCCAACGGCGGTCACCGCCGCTTCCGGAACGGGCTTCAGCTTCGGCTGTGGAGGTTTCCGCGTCTTCGACGGGTCGGTCGCCTGCGCGCGCAGGGCATCGCTGGCCTCGGCGTCGATGCTGCCATCTTCGTGCAGAACGAGCCGTCCCGTCGCCTTGGCCTTCTGGATCGCACCGCGTGACAGGCCGACACGGGCGGCATACTGGCGCTCGCTCAAGCCCTCCATGACGCGCTCCGATTATCGTGTAAAATCATGTGCTTATGTAGTTGATATGCCTCCCGACCAGAGCGAACCTGTCATCACAAGAACGATGCAACGCAGCTACGGAGCCACCACGATGACGACCCGACTGAACCCCCAGACCACCCCGCGCCACGAACTCCGCGCCAAGAAGGCCCGGCGCAACCGAGAGGCCGCACTCGCCGCCTTTACTGGCAAGAAGGCCGAGATCGACGAGATGCTCGCCCGGCTGCAGACGCTCAGCGACGACCATTTCGGGTTCGATCCCTAGGCGGTCAACTGGGGCAGCGTCGGTTCGCTCGACCACGTCGCCAGCGACCTCAAGGAAATCACCGATTTCCTGTTCGGCGAAGGCGAATACGCCGAGTGATCCCCGGCGCTGCCGGCACTCCCGCCGCGCCGAGGCGCGGCTCGGGGTCATAGAAGGCACCGCATGACGCGGGCCAGAACTCGGAGACCCCAGATGACCAAGCTATCCGACACCCAACTCGTGATCCTCAGCGCCGCTGCGCAACGCGACGACCGGAACGTCCTGCCGCTTCCCGGCAGCTTGCGCGGAGGCGCAGCGCAGAAAGTGATCGGCGCGCTCATGAAACGCGGGCTGATCGCCGAAACCATGACGGACCAACTCGCGAAGGCCGATCCCGCGCTCAACAGGATCTGGCGCAACGGCGAGGACGGCTGCGCGATCCTGCTGCACATCACTGAAGCAGGTCTCGCGGCCATCGGCATCGAACCGGAGCAAACGGTTCCCGACCCCGCGCCCAAGACTCGCAAACCGCGCACCGGCACGAAGCAGGCGCGGATGATTGAAATGCTTCGCGACGACGGTGGCGCGACCATCGACGAGATCGTCGAAGCCACCGGATGGCAAGCTCATACAGTGAGAGGCGCTATATCCGGCGCGCTCAAGAAAACCCTGGGCCTGCCGATCACCTCCGAGAAGGTCGAGGGGCGTGGACGGGCGTACATGATCGTCGACGACTGACGCCGCACACCACAAAGGCCTCAACCCCGCCGTCCTGAAACGGGCGGCGGTATGTCAATGATTTCGAACCAACAGGCAATGCGCCTTCCAAAGCGCATTACTCAATAGCAGAGTTTTCTACTATGCTTGCGGTCTCTTCACTACCAGTGCTGCCATCTTGTTTACCCCAAAGCGATAGTACGACGACTACCACTAGAACCACCATTGCCACGCAAACACCCCATTTCGCTGCGCGGTAAGTTGCCTCTCCTTTCTTTACCCTTCGCCATTCATCCTTGAGAAGAGCAGAAGCTTGAGACACGAGCTCCTTCTCCCTTTTGTTTAGCTCAGCATAGTCCGGAGATGTGCCAGGGGCCAGCATCCCCTCAATCTCTTCAATCTTTCCCAAGACCGCCTTCGAAAGATCTTCATTTGGATTCAAACGGAGGCGAATTCTTGCAGTGGCTTCATTTATCGTGACGAAGTCTTCCCGGACAACGCTCCAAGCCGAAGCGCTACTCCCAAATCCTTGAGACATCATCGCCCCATGAATCGCATTCGCAGATGAAATCAGCTGAGCTATTTCACTGCGAAGAGCATCTATCCACGCTTGTCGGAACTCCGACGTTTTTTGCTCCTTTGAGATAATAAGGCCGAGAAATGAGAAAAAGCTTGCGATTATCGCCGCAGATATGGCTCCTATCGCGATGTCCGGCAATTCCAGCAAGGGCGCTTCTCCAAAATAAGTACGGCAGAACAAGGCGGCCCAGCTGTTTCGATGAGCGCCCTATGGTCATCGCTATCGTTGCTTGAGACATCGTCTTGATCAAGCGTCGTTTTCTTAGTTGGCGCGCCGCTCTTGCTCAGCCTTGGTCCCGCCGGTACCGTCGCACCTTGGCCAGTCTATCCGCATGTTCTCACCCGGATCGCCTCGAAGAGCCGCCGAAGTGCGAAGGACCGCGCGATGCTCACCACCGTGAACACCGCGCCCATCTTCAGGTTCTGCGCCAGCGTTGTGTGCAGCCCGAAGACCGGGAAGATCAGGATCTGCGTCACGACGGCGACGCCGTAGCCGACCGCCACGTTGGCGATGGCCTCGACAAGCGACATGAGCCGCGACTGCTTCATGCCTCACCCTCATCCATCGGCCAGCAATTGAGCTGCGAGAGTTCGAATCGCATGCGCGGCAACCAGCGGGACCACGCCGTTGCCACAGAGCCGAAGGCGGTCCACCCGGTGGGCCAGCCCATCAGCGCCGCGGCTAACCTCGGGCGCATTGCAAAGTTGACCGCGCAAGCCCTGCCTCGTAGCCTCGAAAGACATCCGAGGTGTGAGGCTTCAATTTCATGAAATCCATACTTTTGTTTGTTCCGGTTTTTCTTCTGGCGTTTTCCTCGGCAACTTCCGCGGCGCCATCCGGTTTCAAGGATCACCCGTTCAATGGGCGCGCCCCCTCCCACGCGAGCGGTGTTTCCACGTTCCACGTCAAAACTGGCGACTGCAGTTCTGTGAAGTACGGTGATGGGCGCGGTGAATCCGATTGCTTCAATGGTAACTTGAGATCCCGCATCGCTTATTCACGCTTTGCGAAACTCGGGGACTCAGTGCAGTACGAGTTCGAGATCTTCATCCCTAGCGATCTTCGTTATTCGGGCGGCCCCAACAGGCGAAGTCTTCTAGAAATCGCTGGATGGCAGCGGATTAACACGATCAAAAACCACATACATCAGATGCATCTCGACTCGCGCCGCGGTCTAACCTTTGATGACACGGTGTGCATACGCCCGACTGAATTTGGAAAGTGGCACAAGGTGAGCGTTCAGGTCCGGTGGTCGATGAATGCCGATGGCATAATGCGGGTCACGTGCAACGAACGCGTCGTCGTGTCGCGTACTGGGCGCACCGCGATCCCACCGGACTGCGGTCAACCAGGCGTTTTCCAATGCGTACCGGAGTTGCAACGGCCCAACGAACCCATCCAGTTCCAATTGGGCATTCTTTTTCGAGGCTTCGGGGAGCGTGGCCGACGCGAAGGCCTGAGCCCAGCGGGCAGAGTGCCGCCCGAAGGAGGATTCACCATCCAGATGCGAAACATCGCCGTCAAGCGCATAAGTTTTCGATAGATATCTGTGAGCAATAGGCCGGAGAGGCACGCGTAGTCGTCTCCGGCAGGCAGGCCGCGGTAAGAAGATCCGCGCGATCCAATCGCCACGCCATCCACGTCGTCAGGCCGCGTCGGCTCCCTCGGCCACGGCGGGCGTCTCGCCCAGTCGCTCGGCCCTTACCTCCGTAAAAGCCCGTCCGTCGCCATCGAGGACCGCGTCACGGCCAGTCTCGGCCTGCCAGCGCTCCACGGCGACATCGACATAGGCCGGGCTGATCTCCATGGCGTAGACGCGGCGGCCGTTGACCTCGCCCGCCATGATCTGCGAGCCGGAGCCGGAGAACGGCTCGTAGCAGAGGCCGCCGCGGGCGACGTGCTGGCGCATCGGGATCCCGAAGGCGTCGAGCGGTTTCGGCGTCGGGTGGTCGGGGCGCTCGTCCTTCGCGAAGGAGGGCATCTCCCAAGTCGAGGGCAGCGTCTGCTCGGCCACCTTCGGCGGGCGGTTCGGGCGGCGCCAGCCCATGAAGCAGGGCTCGTGCTTCCACAGGTAATGCGAGCGGGTCAGAACCCCGCGGTCCTTCACCCAGATGATCTGCTGATGCACGAAGGCGCCCGCCTTCTCCCAGCAAGCCTCCAGCATCGCCTGGCGGCGGGAGGCGTGCCAGCAATACCAGGCCGCGTCCTCTGTGATCGCCTCGGCGACCGCGGCGGCGATGAAGCCGTCGTAAAGCTCGGCGCCCTGCGAACTGTCGTCCCAGGTCGTGCCGTAGGACGCGGACCAATCCTTG
Organism: Pseudoruegeria aquimaris; assembly: GCF_900172235.1. GTDB lineage: Bacteria > Pseudomonadota > Alphaproteobacteria > Rhodobacterales > Rhodobacteraceae > Pseudoruegeria > Pseudoruegeria aquimaris. The sequence continues at coordinate 39,596 of NZ_FWFQ01000019.1, forward strand.
TTACGCGTCGGATGGTTCGAGCCGTCGTAGTCGACTAGGTATGGCGGGTCGGTCGCGAACAGGATCGCCCGCTCGCCGTTCATCAGGCGGCGGACATCGTCCTGGTTGGTCGAGTCCCCGCAGAGCAGCCGGTGGTCGCCGAGGATCCAGAGATCGCCCGGGCGCGAGGCCGGATTGCGCGGCGGTTCGGGGATGGTCACCGGAGGCACGGAGCCCCCGGCGCCACCTTCTTCTTCACCGCCCCCGTCCGGGTCGAAGGCCAGAAGCTTGTCGAGTTCTCCGTCGGAAAACCCCACGAGCGACAGGTCGTAGTCTTCGGCCAGCAGGTCCTGCAGCTCGGCCGACAGCAGCGCCTCGTCCCACGGGGATTCAGTCAGCCGGTTATCCGCGATGCGATAGGCCCGCCGCTGCGCCTCGGTCAGGTGCCCGAGCACGATCACCGGCGCCTCGGTCAGCCCAAGCTGCGTCGCGGCCAGCACACGGCCGTGGCCGGCAATCAGTTCGCCGTCATCGCCCACGAGGCACGGCACGGTCCAGCCGAACTCGGCCATGCTGGCGGCGATCTTCGCCACTTGGTCGGGCCCATGCACCTTGGCGTTCTTCGCGTAGGGCTGGAGCTTTGACAGCGGCCACATCTCGATCCGCTCGGGGGCGAAGCTCAGCGTCATGGGCGATGTTCCGTGAGTGGTGGTGGATACCGGCGCGGCGGAGTCCATCGGCTTGCGCGCTGGACTCCGGCATCCACGGGGTATCCACCCCGCGTGTCCGGTCATGTATTTGATGTTACAACGATTTTCCGGCGCCGGGGGTGGAACCGGATTCCTGGTGGCTTCCCAAAAATTCGGCCCTGTCGCTGGCGATATTGCGCGCCAAGCCCGCCAGCATATGTATCCGGCCCAGAAGGAACCAAGTTTTCAAAGGGTTAGCGGATTGAAGCCCGACTGGACCCTTCGGTGGACTCTCGGAAGTCAGCAACCCGGGCCGTCCCGCGCGCGCCTCTCCCGAGGATACCTGATTTCTACCCCGGAAGAGCCGTTATTGTCTCATCGAAAACTGTCTGCCAGACAATTTTCCATCCGCTACGCGCCGCGTGCGAGGCGGATCAGCTTACGCTTGGAAAGCTGGCGGTTGACCGGCTGGCGGTTCAAGGTCAGCGCGATGACCGAGAGCCCGTAGGCCCAGTGCTGATGGGCCGCCGCCCGTTGCAGGCCCACGGCGTAGCAGATTTCCTTCCAGCGCTCGCCATGCGCCTTCATCCAGACGATCTTGCCGTCGATGGGTTCGAGGCAGCCGGTCCAGGTCAGCGTCTCCTCCATCCGGCTGATCGCCTGCGGCGAGGGCAGCACGCGCATCTGCTTCGGCTCCTGGCCCACCTTGTCGGCAAAGCTGTGGACAATCTCGGGCCAGGTCGAGAAGTATCCGCGCCGACGCGGGTCCGGGAGCCGTCGCAGGATCAGGGCCGCTTCCGCGAGCCGTTCCTCCACGAGGGCGGGTGTCCAATGGGTCATCGTTTGTCCTCCGTCTTGTCGAAGCGCGCGCCATAAAGACGCTCGCCGAGTTGCCGCACCAGTTCACGCTCAGGCCAAGTAAGCCGTTGGTCGTCAAGGGAAACTGCCAGCAGGCCTTGCTCTCTCCAGCCGTCGCGCTTGACCTCATCGGGGTCACGTCGCCGCCCGCCATAGCCCGGCGGGGTGAAGCGCATCGCCTTCATGCCAGCCCTCCCTTGGTTTCGATCGCCCAAAGCAGGATCGCGATGGCATCGGCCTCGTTGTCGTCCGCCGGGTTGAAGCCCCGGGCGCGGGCCGCGTCGATCATGGCGTGCTTGGTTGCATTGCCCTTGCCGGTGGCGTGGCGCTTGATGGTGCCCACCGGGACGCCCTCGTAAGGCACGCCGCGCAGCTCGGCCCATGCGGTCAGCGTGGCCATGAGCCCGCCGTAAACGTGGGCCGCGTCGGTGCCCGCATGGCGGCGGACTTCCTCGAACCAGATCGCTTCCACCGGCCCCGAGAGCCGATCGATCTCGGTCAGCCAGTTGGTGAAGCGCAGATAGCGCATGCCGCCACCGTCGAAGCGGCCCGGGCGAAAGCTGACCGTGCCGGTGGTGATCAGCCCGTCATGGCCGCGCAGCGCCCAGCCTGTCGTGGTGCCGAGGTCGAGGGCGAGGATGGTGCGTGACGGCGGATTCAGGGTTGCGCCGGGCTCGACACCGGACAGAGTCGTATCAGCCATGGGTGGTCTCCTTTTCTGGTTGGCTGCTCGGGTGGAAGACGACGGCGGTTGATGCTTGGCGGTACCGGCCGCCGTCGTCGGATGGATGTGCAGGGAAGGTCAAAGCCCACGCGCGCGGACACCCCGCTACATATGGGATGGGGGCCAACTCCTCCGGTTGGCCCCCATACGAAGTATGGGGGCTTTCCCCACTAACTCCTCCACATCGCCCAACGCATTGAAAACACGTCGTAAAACATGATTTTGGAGGAGTTGGGGAGGAGTTGGGCCACTAACTCCTCGGCCGCCGCAAGTCATTGATTTCATTGAAACAGGAGTTGGGAAGGACATAGGAGTTAGGCCTCACTCCTAGGAGTTGGTGAGGCTTCTTCCGCGTCCGTCGTCGTCTCGGGATAGACCCAGACGGCCGGATTTTCGACGTCCATGCAGACGCCGGAAAGCGGGCATTTGTAGTGGCTGGGCAGCACCGGAGCGGCGGTCTCGCGGACTTCCCCGGTCTCGGGGTCCACCTGTTCCTCGGGCCGGAAACGCATGCCCTTGACGCAGAGATAGCCGAAGCGCGACCGGACCTTTGGGTATCCGAATTGTGCACCGTCGCGCAGGAACTTGATGTGACCTTTCGTGGCGAGGACACTGAGGCGTTCCCTGATCGTGAATTTGCTGCCAAGGCCGCTCTTGTTCTCGAAGGCTTCGGCGAATTGCATGGTCGTGTAGAGCCGCCCCTCGGCCGCTTCCTCGAAGAGAATGTCGAGGATCACGTCCCGCTTGCGATCTCGCTCCGCGTCGAACTTGGCGCCCTGTTCGGCGCGCACGAGCCGTTCGTTCATCGGGTTGACCTCCACCCACTGGCCCTTGACCTTGTCGACGAGCTTGGCCGGCAGCGCGGGGCCGTTCCTGAGCTCGATCTCCAGCCGGCGTTCGCTGGCGTCTTCATCCGGCCGGTGCAGGATCAGGCCCGTCGTGTAGAAGCCGCGCAGCGCACTGGCGCCGGAGAGCGCGAGGAACGGATCCTCCTTCACCTGGTGCTTGGAGAGCTTCTTGGTGTGGTGGACGAGGATCACGCCGCAGTCGGGGTTGACGTGATCGCGTAGCACCTCGACGCGGTCATTGAGGAAGAACATCATCGCGGCGTTGTCGTTCTCGCCGCCGCCATCCGGGCCACCGTCGAAGAGGTTGCGGATCGGGTCGATGCAGACAATGTCGAGCGGATCGTCGGGGAACGACGCCCTGATCGCCGCGGCCACGCGGGCGCTGCCCTCGGCATCGAGCAGCATCTTCAGCTTCGGGGTGACGACGAGGTTGTCGCGCGCGGCGGCGATCAGGTCCGCTGGCAGGCCGATCTGCTGCATCCGCTCGCGCAGGTAGTGATACTGGATCTCGGCCTGCAGGTAGAAGATCCGCAAGGGCCGTGGCGGGGTGAAGCCCAGGAAGGGCACGCCGGCTGCCATGTGCACGAGCCAGGCAATGAGCAGATCGCTCTTGCCGACCTTGGGCGCGCCGCCCAGCACCAGGAGCCCGCCCGGGGTCAGCACACGCGGGCCGATCAGGTCGGCGGGCATAGGGCTCGTGTCGTCGAGCAGCTGCCCCAGCGTGAAGGTCGGCATCTCGTCAGGCGCCGGTGCGGCGCTGTCGAGCCGGACCAGCGGCGGCCCGTGGCGCTCGACATGGTGCGCCCAGAGGCGTTCGGATTCGCGCTTGAGCCGCTCCACCGGCCACTGGGGCCGCAGCATGGCCGCGTTGTAGCCGCAGATCGCCTCCCAGCCCTCGGTCTTCGAGAGGCGCCCCTCGTGGACCAGCCGGATGAAATAGCCGATGGCGGCGGAGGCGCCCTCGAAGCGCGACCAGTCGTCATTGCCGCCCTCGCGCACCGGGGTGACCAGAACGTCGTTTACGGCAGGTTTGTCGGGCGTGGCGAAATCCGGCGTCAGGCTCACGCCCGGCGAGGGCGGCATGTCGGCCACGGCCTCGGCGAACTCGTCGAGATCGCGCTCTACGCCAGCGTTCAGTTCGACGATGCGCACGAGCGTCTTCAGGCCGTTCTTGTAGTAGACCGAGCCCGCCACCCGGATCGGCTGATGCGCCGAGCGGAAATGCATGTCGCCGCCGACCTTGGCGGCGATGTCGCCGCGCAGACGGCAGAGACGCCGGATATCGTCGCCCTCGGCCGACTCGGTGAGCTTCCACCACACATGCGCCTTGTGCTGGCCCTCAGGCGTGATGCCGCCGCTTTCCACCACCATGGTGGGCGGGCCGAGATGGCGTTCGAGATGGGCGCGCTTGGATGCAATGTCGCCGCTGTCGATATCCACGACCACGGCCTGCATCTGAGCCACGTCGGCGGCCTTGGCCTGGCCGGTTTCCGCGACCGTGCCGGGAATGACGTAGACCGCGGCTCCCTCGCGCGCGGCCCAGCCCGCGAAGGTCCCCATCTTTTCGGGCGCCGTCTCGTCGGCCGCGATCCAGATGTTGTGCGGCCGTCCGTCGATCCCCTGGCCCTTGTCGATGAAGCTGCGCACCGGGATCAGCCCGTCGCAATAGCCGAACACCACCTCCATGAATGAGGCGATCTGCTCGGGATCCGGCTCGTCGCCGAACGGGTCGAGCTGCGGCGCCGCGTCGTTGAAATCGCGCCAGGGGTTGAAATGGACGAGGTTGGCCTCGGATTGGTCGGTCGTGCTGTCGTCGCGCATGTCGGTGTCCTCGGGTGGTTCGGGCGGGTCCTTGGGGGCGTCGCTCATCCGGAGGGCTCCGCCCGTTCGCGGCTGAAACGCTCCACTGGAGCGTTTCCGGAGACGCCGCTCACCCAGCAACGTTCGGCCCAGGGGCAGAAGCGGCATTCGAAGAAGTCGCGGTTCTGGGCCACGCGCGGCAGCAACTCGCCCGCGTCGGTGGCCCGCAGGATCCGCACGCCGCGATCCGACATACGTTGCGCGAGTTCGGCGTCGAAGGGCACGAGCTCGTGGTGCAGCTCGGCCGTGTCCTTGTTGATCGCGGTGAAGAGCGCCGGGTTTTCGGAAATGCCCGGCACGCTCGCCTCCATGTAGGCCTGGTAGAGCGCGATCTGCGCGGCGTAGACGGGCTTGGCGACGGTTACGCCCTTGGACACCGTCTCGCGCCAGTTCTTCGCGTTCATCGTCTTGCATTCCCAGAGGACGGGTGTGCGCAGACCCATGGCTGTGGGGGCGTCCATGACGATCCCGTCCACATGGCCGCGAATACGCCCGCCGGCGACCGAAAAGCCGAACTGGCCGCCGTCGCGCTTCCGGGTGGCGAGATCGAGCCCGGCGGCGCGCAGCCAGCGGATGGCGAGATCCTCGAGCGCGTGGCCTATGGCGAAGATCCGGAGCGAGCGGCCGGAGAACTCCTGGCCCTCGTCCTTGGGAGCATGGGCAAACTCAAACTGCAGAGCCCGCTCGCAGGACTGCCCCAGTCGCGAGGCGCCGAGATAGTTACGCGGCGGGGTCACGGCGCGCTCCGCCTCGAGGGAGGCGTCGACGGCCGAGTTGATCCGTTCGGCGATGCCGGGCCTATGGTTGAAATCCAGCGTCAAAACGGCACCTCCGCCTTCCTGGCGATGTGGGACATCTCGGCGCCGTAGCCTTCCAGCACCTCCTCGATCAGGGCCGCGACCTCGGTCTCGGAAAGGTCACAGAGGCGCTTCTGCCAGCCGATATCGCCCATCAAGCGGCCCAGCCGCTTCATCACCAGTGCGATGGCGAGGCGTTCTTCATCGGTCGTTCCGATCATGGTCAGTCCTTTCCTGTGACGGGCTGCGAACCACCGCTGGCAGGGCATCGAGCAGAACCAGCGGTGTTTGCGCGGTCGCGGTTTGTCGGGGTCGGAGAAGCCAAAGCCCTGCGCCGGGCGCAGGCAGACGGCACAAAGGTGGAAACGCGGATGCCAGAGGCGATCACGACCCGGTCGATCCGGAGCCTCTGCGGGCGGGGATGAGACTTGCGCGACATGGTTCACGCGGCCCTCCGTTCCGGCGTGGCGGCGGCCTGAATGAGTTGCCGGATCGCGCGCTTGTTGAACCGGAAGGAGATCAGCGCCGAGGCGTGATAGCGGGTGAGCCCGTAATCCTGCCGCGCGCTCGGGGGCAGGTATTGCAGCTGCTTCTCAGTTGGGGCCTGGCCCAGCCAGCCCCGGGTCTTGAAGGCGCTCTCGTCGCTCTCATGGGTGTTCAGCCAGTCATCGGCCTGCGCGAGGCAGACGGCGCGTTCGCCGATGCCGAGAAGCCGGAGTTGCGCCCCGCGCCGGCCACCGACCGCATACCAGAGCCCGTCCATCCAGAAGATGCCGCCCCAGGCGGTGAAGCCCGTCGCCATCAGTGCCGCCTCGTCGCCGAAGAGATCGACCCACTGGAAGCTCGACCGCTTCAGCAGGTCGATCTCGGTCATCACGAAGCCCTCGAGCGCCTCGGCACCGCCCTCGTCCTTCTGCTCGACCAGCAGCGCGCCGCAGAGCGGGCATTCCCGCGCACCAAGCGGGATCTCGGCATCGCAGTCAGGACAGGTCTTCGTGGGCGCGCTGCCGCTGGCGGAGCGGTCGTCGAGGTCCACGTCCTGTTCCAGCGTGCCGTGCATCAGGCTCGACGTCCCGAAATCCAGCACCACGCAGTCGGTCTTGACGACGCCGGGATGCTCCTCGGGGTCGACCGTGCGCAGGCCGCGCCCGACCATCTGGATCATGGTGGATTTGCAGGATGAGGGCCGCAGCAGGATCACGCAGGACGTGGGCGGATGATCGAACCCCTCGGTGAGCACCGCGACGTTGACCAGCACGGCGATCTCGCCCGAGGCATAAGCCCCAAGGATGTTGCGGCGCTCGTCGGCGGAAAGCTCGCCGTGGATCAGCCCCGCCGGGATGCCGGCCGCGTTGAAAGCCTCGGCCACGTGGGCGGCATGGGCAATGGTCGAGCAGAAGACGATGGTGGATGGTGGGGCGACCGGCGGCCTTGTCGCGCCAGTGGCGGATCACCTCGTCGGTGACGGGCGTGCGGTCCATGATGCCGGCAACCTCGGTCATGTCGAAGTCGAGAGCCGTCTTGCGCACCTTTTGCAGTTGCTCGCGCACGCCCACGTCGATCACGAAGGTGCGCGGCGGCACCAGGTGGCCCGAGGCGATCAACTCACCGAGCCGGACCTGGTCGGCCACATTGTCGAAGACCTGGCGCAACCCCTTCCGGTCGCCCCGGTTGGGCGTGGCGGTGACGCCGAAGATGCGCGCCTCGGGATTGGCGTCCCGCACCCGGTCGACGATCCGCCGGTAACTGTCGGCAATGGCGTGATGCGCCTCGTCGATCACCAGCAGGTCGAGCTTCGGCATGGTGCGGAGATTGCGGTCGCGGCTCAAGGTCGGCGCCATGGCGAAGGTGACCTGGCCATCCCAGGACTTGGTGGCGGCATCGACCACCGAGGTGGTCACGTCCGGGTTGACCCGGCCGAACTTCTCCCGGTTCTGGGCCGTCAGTTCATCGCGATGGGCCAGCACGCAGGCCTTGGCGCCGTCGCCGGCCATCTTGCCCGCGACGGCGGACAACATGATGGTCTTGCCCGATCCGGTCGGAGCAATCCCGAGCGTATTGCCGTGGGTCGAGAGCGCAGCGAGGCTGCGCTCCACGAAGAGTTTCTGGCGGGGACGAAGGCGCATGGGCGTGCCCTCACTCGGCCCAGGACGGGCGGCCCGGCATGGACGGCGCGGTGGGGGTCTGGGCGGCGGCAGTCTGCGTGGCGATGACCGGGGCCGCCGGAGCCGTGGGCGTCATCGGCGCAGGCGTCGTTCCTATGATCCGGGCGTAATCGCGATGGTCCGGCGTCACGGCCGAGCGGATCTCGTTCTTCTCCTCGCCCATGGCGTCGGTGCCGATATCGATCCGGGCCACGAACTCAAGCCCGTCGAGATCGGCAAAGCCGCCGATCCGCCGCGCCGCCTGCGCCTGGGGCGACTGGTCCTTGTCGGAGATTCCCCGCGCCGAGTTCAGCATGCCGCGAATGAGGCTGCGGCCCATGTTGGCCCAGTCCGGACCCTTGGGGCTGTAAAGCCCGATCAGCGTGAAGATCTTGCGCCGGGCATAGGGGCCTTCGAGCACGGTGAACTCGCCGTTCAGATACACCGCGCCGGTGGTGCCGCGGGTGGCATAGCCCCCGGTCCAGCCCTGCGACGGGTCGTCGAACCCGCCAGGGCGGATCGTCAGCCGCACCTTGGCGAGCGTGCCCTTGGGGATGAGGTTGGCGTTGGATTGCGCGTCGTTGAAGTCGTTCCAGAGGCCAGACATGGCATTGGTCCTTTCAGTTGGAGGGATCGGTTTGAGAGTTGGCGGCGGGCGCCGGGATCGCCGGCGGATCGATCACCAGCGGGCGGGCATCGAGCGGCAGCGGCTGGTGGATCTTGTCGATCAGGCGGCCGAGATCGGGGGGCTCGAGCATCTCCAGCCGACCGGAGCGGTCCTTGGCCGGATAGCCCCAGGGGTTCTGGGTCTGGCAGACGAAGACCCGCCGAAGCTCGCCCTGCTCATCGGGTAGCGAGGTCAGGGTCAGCACCTCGTCGACGATGCCGGGCAGTTCCAGCCCGGTCTTGGAGCCCTCGATCTGCGGCACGAAGTGCTTGCGGTTGAAGTCATCGAGCTTCTCGTCGAGGATGCCGACGAAGATCACGTTCTTCGCCCGCGTGTGCTGGAGGTGCGTGAGCCAGCCGATCATCTCGCGCCCGTGCAGCCCGTAGGCGCCGCGCACGTCGGGCTTGCCGGTCTTGTCCGAATGTGCCTCCGGCTGGCCCTTGCACCACTGGAAACACAGCCGGCCGGCGACGGTGATCGAGTCGACGAAGATCGTGTCGTACTTGTCGAGCGCGGCGGGATCGCCGAACTTCTTGCAGACCGCGTCGTAATGCGCCCGGCTGTAGGGCTGGTCGTCGCGCAGCGCCGGGTTGGCGCCGCCGATGAACACCGCGAAGTCGCGGCATTCGGTCCAGGTGCGCGGGCGGATCGTGTCGATGGCCAGCCCCTCGACAGCGAGATCGCCCGCCTCGAGATCGAAAAACAGCGTGGTGCTTGCCTTGAGCGTGCGCAAAAGCGTGGTCTTGCCCGCGCCGCTGGCTCCGAAGATTGCGGCCTTCACGCCACGCATCTCCGCGAGCCGCTGATCGGCGGTGATGATGGGGAGGCTCATTGATCCGCCCCTTCCGGCTTGATCTCGACCTTCAGCGCGCCGGGCCGCAGGGTGCGGGCGGGCTCGAAGCCGGCGCGGATCGCCTCGGGCCAGGCGGCGTATTTGCGCTCGGGCACCTTGTAGGTGACGTCGACATATTGGGCAGGATCGTCGCCCGCGGCGCGGATCCGTTCGACCATGGCGGCAAGCCGCTCCTGGTCCCAATCCACCCGCTTGGGCAGGTCGGCGACCACGGTGAAATCGCCATCAGCGATGCGGACCGTCCCGGTGTCCTTGCCGCAGGCACGGCGGGCCTCGGCGGCGCGAGAGCCGTAGCGGACATCCAGCGCGGCGTTGAACCGGGCGCTGACGGCGCGCATCTGGCGGGCGGCCTCGGCGATCTCGCGCTGCAGGACGGCGAGCAATTCGACCGGCAGCTGGGCAATCTCGCCGGTGGGCAGGTTGAGCAATCCGTCGATGCTCGGGGTGTTCTCGGGGTATGGCATGTTGATCTCCTGTTGGGGGATTGGGTGTCAGGCGGCTTCGAGCAGCCGCATGGAGAGCGGCGCGCCGGGCGGGCCCGGCCTAGGGCGGGCGATGGCGATGTAGGCGAATTCGTCGGGGCCGAGCCGGGTCTGCACGAGATGCACGAGCCCCTGGTCCGCGGCGCGCATGGCCGCGGCCGCCACCTGTTGCAGGCTGCGCTGCTGCTCGGTTGAGAGCCGCGAGACGACCGAGGTCGCGTCCACCGCGAGAAAGCCCCGGTGATAGACCAGCGTCTCGCCGGGCTCGGCCTGCGCGATCCAGGCGCAGAGCCCGACCTCGTCGAGCCCGGGGCCATTCAGCCCGTGGATCGGCACCACCTCGGCCTCGGTGATGGGCGGCAGGCGTCCCATCACGCCGTTCCCGGCGCGGTGTCGGCGGTTTGTTGCAGCTGGCCCTGCTCGAAGGCGATGATGTCCTCGAGCCGGTAGACCACCCGGCCGCCGATCTTCATGTAGGCCGGGCCTTCACCCGCCCACCGCCAGCGTTCCAGCGTTCGGTGGGAAATGGTCCAGCGCCGGGCGAGTTCCTTCTGGTTGAGACAATGTGGTTTCCGCATCGTGCTTCCCCTCGTTGATGGCTTCGGGGAAGTGATGCCAAATCCCGCAAGGGGATGTCGTCAGGATCAGCGGGGGATGCGGAGGGGGATCACTAGCGCCTTGCGGGAGCGGGGTTTCCGGCCAGGTGGGGGATGGGTGATCCCCCACCATCCCCCAGCCGATCCCCCTTTGGCGCGATCCGCGAGTCGGATCGTGAGGGAAAGAGGCGACTCAGTCGACGTTCAGGCGATAGCCGCCCTTGCGGTCTGAGCGGATCAGCTGTCGCCAGTTCTTCTTCGATTTGAACACGTCGGCCATGCGCAGGCTCTTCGAGCCCGCCATGCTGAGGATCGCCTTGCCGTTCTGCCAGGGCTCGCCGGCCTGCGCAGCCGCGTGCAGGGCGCGCACCACCTCGGCCTGGATCGGGCCGAGCTTGAAGCGGTAGCCGTTACAGCGCACGTCCTGGTAGTCGGCGGAAGCGATGAAAGTGTTCTCTTCGCCTGCTCCCGAACGACCGGAGAATCCGGATTGTATTTCAAAGCGATCTCGCTCATCCCGCCGCAACAGAAGATCCCCGATCATCACCAGAACCGGTTCCGCGCCGTCCTGCACGACCGCGTAGCCGGCTCGGTCGGTGCGGAACGCGGTCACATGGATCTGGCCACTGCGAAACAGCTGAAAGACGTCCTGCGCGTGCAAATCCAGCAGGCCATTGTAGCGGGTTTGCTCCCACGGCACCGGGAAGCGTTCCCCTTCCGGCGTCTCTTCGAAATCGCCGAACTCGATCGGCACGCCGAACACCCGCACCGAAAGCCGCAGCCTGTCGTTCTCGGCGAGATAGATGAGGTCATCCTCGCTGATCGACCAGCGCTCCAGGATCTCGGGCAGCGTGAAATACAGCTTCTCGATATGCACGCGCACCCTCCGAATCCCGCCCAGATTGTTTACCCTTTGTTCCTATTCGCTTGACGCCGCACGATCAATCCTGTTTTATCCTATTTGATCCACAACTCGCTGGGGACAACATGACCTTGCATCACACACTGGCCGATCGGCTCAGGGCCCGCGCGCATCAGCTCGGGCTCAGCCCCGCGCATGTGGCCGAGATGGCCGGGGTCAACCGCTCCTTCGTCTACGACATCCTGCGGGGCCGTTCGACCCGTCCGAACGTCGAACGCCTCGGCGCCGTCGCGCAGGTGTTGAAGGTGGAGCGTGACTGGCTGATCCACGGCATCGGCGATGTCGAGGGCACGCCCCCCTTCATCGAGAACCCCGACGAGGCCTTCGTCTCCATCGCCCACGCAAGCCCGCGCCCGTCCATGGGCGGCGGCGCGGTGGTGCAGGATCACGAGGACAGCGCCGGCCGCGCCTATCACTTCCGCCGCTCCTGGATAAAGGGCAGCCTCGGCGCCAGCCCCTCGCAGCTGCGCATCATGCATGTAGAAGGCGACAGCATGGCGCCGACGCTTCTGAGCGGCGACACGGTGCTGGTCGACATGGCCCGCCGCGCGCCCAATCCGCCCGGCATCTTCGTGCTGGACGACGGCATGGGGCTGGTCGCCAAGCGGCTCGAGCACATCCCCAACAGCGACCCGCCCGCAGTGCGCGTCATCTCCGACAATCCCGTCTACAGCCCCTATGAACGAACGGCCGACGAAATCCACATCGTCGGCCGCATTCGTTGGTTCGCGCGGGAGATTTGAGGTGGTGGCGTTTCGGGAGATCGACGATGCCGACCCGGCGCTGGCGCACTCGCCGCTGGTGCGCGGGATCGAGAAGACCTTTGTCTGGATCGGCGAGCATGGCGGCATCCCCTTGACGCCGTCCAAGGCATTCAAGCGGGTCTTCGTGCATTGGGCGGCGGCCGAGTTCGACTGGCCCGGCCATACCGAGGCGGATCTCTTCGCGGTCAACAAGGTGCTGAACGAAGGGGATTTTCCGCCGCTTGAAATTCTGCACGACCTGATGATCACGATGAAGCTCGGGCGGCACTACAAGGGCGCGTTCCGGCTGACCAAAGCCGGTCAGGTGCTGGTCGGACATCCCGGGCGCATCTTCGGCACCGTCGTCCCGTTCTTCCTGTTCCGCATCAACCACGCCAGCCTGTCGCGCTTCGAAGACGCGCCGATCCTCGGCAACTGGGATGTGTTTCTGAACGTGCTGAACGTCGAGACCGAGGGCGGCGCCACCGGCGGCCACCTCCGCCGCGTCCTCTTCGGCGAGCCTGATGCGGGGTCGCAGCCGCGCTACGACGAGGTAATGGGCCAGTTCTACATCCAGGTTCTGCGTCCGCTGTGCTGGGCGGGATTGCTGCAGCAAGAGCGCGGCGCTGCCGGTTACCGTTCCGAGGAGGCGGTGTTCATGAAGACGCCGCTGTGGCGGGCGGCACTGCGGCTGGAAACGGATGGGATGGTGCGAGGGACGACGTGGCATTGAGCGACCTCTCATCCTACGGTCACTATCCGTCTACCCTTGCATTGTCTTCAAAAGGAGGCATGCACTCGTAATCAGCTTGCGTCTCTGCGAGCAACCCACTGAGTATGTTCTCGCGAAAATGCCAATTCCGCCTCGTTCACAAAATCAGAAAAATCATCCTCGCTTTTGACATAATCTGCATTGGACCTAATGATTCCGATTTCGTGGGCAGTGAGGTTGTAGCTGGCTGTTAGCTCACTATGGCGCTTAATCTGAATCCAACCGATGATGGATGTAACAACGACAATTAAAGGATCAAAAGCAAGCATAGCATAGCCAAGGCCTAATTGCTCAGCATTGATTGAAATGGCAGCCACAATGTAGACGGCTATCGTCACCACTACCCAAGCTCGAAAAGCGCGCCGATTCTCCTTTGATTTTCTCGAGTACCAGTGGCGCTGCTCGTCAATACGATTCCTGACATAATAATCCTTCCTTTCACTCAAGGTGAGGCCGCGAATATCCATCATTGAAGCAGTTACCTGATCCGCATCAGAATGATAGAGGTTCCGCGAAAGATGCTGGTTCGCCCTCAGTATGTCACGCAGAAGGTCGCGAAACTCCGCCCGAGGTTGCTCGACGCTGGCAGCATCTTGAAATGGGTGCGCTCTCATCACAAAGCGCCAAGTTGACGTTTTCACCGACTCAGCTAAGGCCCTCGATCTGTACCAATCCTGATCAAGCTTGCGGTATACCTTGAGCACAAAGAGACCTGCCAAAAACACGAGTAACAGGGTCAGGGCCAGAGGATTTAGGCCAGACATGTCCCGGGTAGAACTCAATGCTGATACAGAAAACAGCAGGAAATATTCGACCCGAATAGTCCAAAGAAAAGCCCTTTGCGCCGATGCTGAGGCTTCATCCGCACTGATGTAGAGGGCAGGAAATTCAAGCCCTACGTTCATCTGACGATCTCCCGAATGCCCGACACTATCGAGTCAGCGTTCCAGTTGACCACCTTATCCGCGGCCGCAACTACTGCGGTCGGCATGACGCGTGCAGAGCGAGGGCGAACCCCAAGAATAGGCTTGCCAATGCTCTTCGCAAAATCCATCTCGAACTGGATCCAGTCGCTGTGGTTTGTCCACATTCCGCCGATGATAATCACACAGTGCGCCGGCCGGATTTGTTGGCGGAGTTCTTCCTTCATCCTATAGTCGGCCATTAGTCCAAATGCTTTGGACTCCGGAACTGAATAGTTCTTCCAATTGAAGTATGGCCTGTTGTTGAGAAGGTTGACCATAGCTGAGTATCTCTCGCTATAGGACCAAGAATGACTGATGAACAGCTGGTAATGCATCTTGTGCTCCGTACTTCGACCTCCGCTAGATATCGCTATCATACGTAGCACTTGCGCGGGAATACCACTCGGGCCACCGCTCTACTTTTTCCTCCTGAGCGTGGCGCAAAGCCATCTCGTCCGATTGATTTCCTTCGCTTTCGCATCCCTACGACAACCCTTTGATTTCCCTTGAAATCCTCCCACGCGCGCGGCGAACACGGAGCAAACTGCCTCAGGAGGTTCGCTCCCCATGCCCGACGATTTGTCCTTCGCGCCGCCCGCCGAGACGCTCACCGCAAGCCAGCGGCTCGCTGAGCTGGCCGATATCCTCGCCGGCGCCGTTTCGCGCGCCAACCCGCCGAAACCTAACGAGAATTCTCCCACCAATCCAGACAGTTCGCTGGACATTCTCGCCCTCAGACGCCGTCTTCGGAGGCAGTTGCGAAACCGAGTTGGAGGCGAGGAATGAGGAACTCTCGATCGAATGGAAGCACGGCAGGACGGCCCGACGTCCTGGCCGAGTTGATGGCCCTGCAGGAAATGAGCGTGGCGCAGCTGCGCGAGAAATGGGAGGCGCTGTTCGACGCGCCCGCGCCGAATGGCAGCCGCGGCAACCTCGAGCTTCGGCTGGGCTACCGCATCCAGGAACTGGCCCTTGGCGGTCTGGGGCGCGAGACCCGGCGCACGCTCGACGTGCTGGCCGAGGAGGTCGCCGCCGGCAAGCTGGGCGGCCTGGTCTCGGACCCGCGCAAACCCGCCCCCGGCACCAAGCTGATGCGCGAATGGGAGGGCGAGGAGCATGTCGTCACCGTGCTGGCGGACGGGTTCGAATGGCAGGGACGGCGCTTCAAATCGCTCTCGGCCGCCGTGCGCGCCATCACCGGCGTGAACTGGAACGGCTGGCGCTTCTTCGGCCTTGATCGGACGGGAGGGGTGAAATGACCGCGCGACAAACGCCCACGCGCCGCCTGCGCTGCGCCATCTACACCCGCAAGTCCACCGAGGAAGGGCTCGACATGGAGTTCAACAGCCTCGAGGCGCAACGCGAAGCCTGCGAGGCCTATATCGCCAGCCAGCGCGCCGAAGGCTGGGCCTGCCTGCGCGAGCGTTACGATGACGGCGGATTCTCCGGCGGCACGCTCGACCGGCCGGCGCTGCAGCAGCTGATCGCCGATATCGAGGACGGGCTGGTGGACGTGGTGGTGGTCTACAAGATCGACCGGCTCAGCCGCGCGCTGATGGATTTCTCGAAACTCGTGGAGATCTTCGACCGCCATGGCGTGACCTTCGTCTCCGTCACCCAATCCTTCAACACCACCACCTCCATGGGCCGGCTGACGCTGAATATCCTGCTCAGCTTCGCCCAGTTCGAGCGCGAGGTGATTGGCGAGCGGATCCGCGACAAGGTGGCGGCCTCGAAGAAGAAGGGCATGTGGATGGGCGGCTTCGTCCCGCTCGGCTATGATGCCATCGACCGCAAGCTGGTCATCAACCCGGCCGAGGCCGAGAACGTGCGCACCATCTTCGAGCTTTTCGCGCGGTCCGAGACCACCGCCTCGGTCGTGCGGGAACTGGACGCGCGCGGCATCCGCTCCAAGCGCGGCCGCCCCATCGACCGCGGCGCGCTCTACAAGCTGCTGCACAACCGCATCTATCGCGGCGAGATCACCCACAAGGGCGCAGTCTATCCCGGCGCGCATGAGGCGATCATCAGCCCGGAGCTGTGGGATGCCGCCCATGCCGTTCTCAAGGGGAATACCCATGCCCGCGCCGGGCGAACCCGTGCAGCCGCGCCGGCCCTCCTGCGGGGGCTGATCTTCACCCAGACCGGCGCCGCGATGACGCCGCACCACACCAAACGCAAGGGCAAGCGCTATTGCTATTACACCTCGATGGACGTGATCCGTGGCCGCCCCAAGGCCGAGCTGCGCGGGCCGCAACGGCTGCCGGCCGCGACGGTCGAGGAAGCGGTGATCGCCGAGGTGCGGCGGATGCTGCGCACGCCCGAGATCGTGGCGCGCACCGCGAGGGCGCTGAGGAAAGAGCGCCCGGATCTCGACGAGAACACGGTCGTCGCCACGCTTGGCCAGTTCGATGACATGTGGGCCGCGCTGATCCCGGCCGAACAGGCGCGCGTCGTGCAGCTTCTGGTGGCGCGGGTCACGGTGGGCGAGGATGGGATGGACATCGACCTGCGCCATGACGGGCTCGGCGCCTTGGCGAGCCTGCTGACGCCCGAAGCAGAGGACGCCGCCTGATGCCCGCGCAGAACACTATCCGCGTCCACGTTCCGCTCTCCTTACGCAAACGCGGCGGTCGCCCGCGCATCCTGCCCCCCAAGGACGTGGAGGCCGCAACGCCCACCGGTCAGGATCCCCGCCTCCTGCGCGCCATCGGCCGGGCATGGCGCTGGCGAAAGATGCTGGAGAACGGCGAGGTCGCCACCCTCGCCGATCTCGCCGCCGACGAAGGCCTCTCCGACCGCTACCTCAGCCGCCTCACACGCCTCGCCTGGCTGGCGCCTGAGGTTCTGGAACGCCTCGTCATCCGCCGCGAACCCTGCGCGATCACCATCTACGAGTTGTGCCTCATCGCCTCGCTACCTTGGGAGGAGCAGGTGGAGAGGGTGTTTGCGTGACCGTCCCTGTTAACTCTTCGCGGCGTGAACGCGGATGCGCTCGGGCGTGAGCGTCCTGTCGCCAGATTCCAATTCGTATGTGACCAAAGGGCCGCCCTTGCCAGCCGAATAATCAAGGCACAACGCATTGGGAGCCTGTAATCGCGGTGCGCCGGTCAGCCAGTAGTGGCCAAAGAAAACCGGACACCCCGCCTTTGGATATGTCTGCGCCTGAAGGGTGTCAGGCAGAGGATCATCTGGCAGATCGTCCGGATCGGGCACCGAGATCGCGATCTCGCGCCATGTTCTCGCGTCCGAATTCCACCATTGCAAGCGGACGGCGTCGCGTCTGGTGCCGTCCTTGTCGTGAAAGCAGGCGCCGTGGGGCAGCTTGTGCTCGGGGCCTTTGGCGATTTCCTCGGTGAGGTGGAAAAGCTCGTTTTCCCGATCGGCCGCACCGATAAGCTGCTCCTCCGACAGCACACCGTTGCCGGTGAGAACCCACACTCTGTCGATCGCGCCTTGCCGCCAGCAGGCGTGAACCGCCCGAAATCCGGCCTCTTCGATGAATAGCGGCAGGGTGCGCATCCACTCCAGCACCTCGCGGGTTTCGTGCGCGCCGAGCGGGAACTCGTCGAGAAAACTCTTGTGCTGGCGCAGGTTTTTGTCCGAGTGGTCGCGCAAAGGCTGGCCCGTTTGGGGATGCGCGGTGTGGAAATGAAGGGCATTGAGCTCGTGGTTGCCCATGATCGCGCGCGCCTTGCCGCTGTCGATCAGGCTGCGGACGAGATCGATGACGGCCCTGTTCTCGGGCCCTCGGTCGATGAAGTCGCCCAGGAAGACGATAGCGCGCTCGGGTTCCGGGTGGACCCAGCCGGCGGCGCGGCGGTGCCAACCCAGATCATCAAGCGCTGCCCGCAGCTTGCCGATCTGCCCGTGAATGTCTGGGAAAATGTCGATGGTTGCCATGAAGTCTCCGTCTATCTGTTCCCACCTTACCAATACCGCGCGAAACCGGCGGCATTTTCATGGCCGCGCGGCGATGTGCGAGGATCAGGGCGCTGGCCAGTGACACACCGCCATGCGCCGTCATTCTTGCGAACCAATCTGCCACCAGTCCCAGCCACTACGCCTCCTGTTTGTTCGGGCCATGTTCCGCTTGTAGGCATTGGAAACAGGGGGCGAAGTTTTGGCGGGGTTGAAACTCAGGTCATTGAAAACGCTTGAAAAAATCACACCGAACCGAATTGCGCGAGGTTCGCTCGACCAGAGACCGGGGGCGGTTCAGAGACCGAAACCGGGGGTGACGCCCGTCTCAGAGGTTCGCACCCAATCCGCAAACCCCTTTGAAAACAAGGAAAATTCCGGCGCTGGCCGGGGGCGGTTCAATTTTCGCAATGGTGATGGTGGCGGAGACGAAGGGATTCGAACCCTCGAGACGGTTTCCCGCCTACTCCCTTAGCAGGGGAGCGCCTTCGACCACTCGGCCACGTCTCCGTCGACCCGTGTAACGGCGTGGTTCGGGGATGACAAGGCGAAAAAACCGGCTTTTCGCCTGTTCGTGCGGAGGGTTGCAGGGCGGCCGCTTCGGCAGAAGGCGAAGGCTCGGAGCAAGGGCGTCGCGTTCGCTCGGAGATGACCGGCCGATAGGCTTTTTGCCACCGCGGCGGCACGGTGCGGGCCGCGATCGCGGGGCCATGGCCGCGCCCGCGCCGTTCCCTCAGAACAGGATGCGGGCCCGCAGGCCGACGAGAGAGATCGAGCCTTGCGTCGGGTCCAGAAGCGGGTTGTCGATGAACTGGATCGAAGGGGTGATCTGGAGGTTGGGCGAGATCGAGAAGCGGTAGAAGGCCTCAGCGGTGAACTGCCGCCCGTCGATACCGTTGACCTCCGCCCAGTTCAGCCCGATCCCGGCCAGATCGGTGTTGCGCCGATACCAGCCGAGCCCGGTGGACAGGGACCTCGAATACAGCGCGGCGGTACCGTCGGACACGCCGAAGCGCAGGAAGGGGGCCCACTCGTTTCCGATCAGCCAGGAGGCCGAGAAACTGGCGCCCTTGTCTTCGGCCCGCCCGCGCGCGGCGGAGCCGTCCGATTGCCAGAGCGTGAGGTGGATGTTGTCGAAATAGAGCCTGTCGAACCCCGAGGTGTAGCCGATCTCGAGGCTCTTGAAGGTTTCCCCAGAGGAAAAGACATCCGCATCCGGCGACGATGGATCGCCGTTGGCGTCGGCGATGCTGGCCACGGCGTAGAGCGTATCGCCCAGGCGCAGACCGGCGGCCATGCCGAGCCCCGGGTTGGGCGCATTGATGGTGGGATTGGTATTGAAGGCGAGGTTCTGGAATGACGTGTAGGGGCTGACGAGGCTGTAGACGTCCAGGAAATCGGTCACGTCGATTTGGCCGGCCTGAAAGGTGAAGCGGCCTTCGGGATCGCGGTAGGTGTAGAACAGGTTGGTGAGCAGAGTGCCGGTATCGTTGAAGGCGGTGCCGGTGATCGCCAACGCGCCGGACTCGAGCCCGAAGAACTGGGGCGCCACAGCACCGAAGGCGTGGCGGTTCTCGATCTTGAAGGTGAACGCGTGGCCGTTGCCGGCATCGAACGTGCCGAAGAGCCGCGCGATGCCGCCGCTGGCCTCTCCGGGGCCGATGTCGCTGTTGCCCCACTGGCCCAGCGCCAGGTAATCCGCCCCGAAGCTGAAGCCGCCTTCCGCCAGCCCGTCCTTCCATGCGTAGAACCCGGGAAGCGCGCTGCGGGGGAAATCGGATCGGAACTGCGGATCGGTGAGCCCGTCGCCGGGGGACAGATCCGCCCCTACGGAGGATGGCCCTGAAAGCCCCTCTGCCCCGGCAGGCTGGAAAACCAGCGCCAGAAGCCCTGCGGCTACGAAGGATGCCTTGCCCGAAACGCCCATGTCCCTGCCCTCTTTCCCCATGCCCCTGGATTTGCCCGGAGCACCCAAGCGCTCCGGGCCTTCACACCGCTATTGCAGCGTGTTCTTGTAGACGACGCCATCCTTCATGATGAGGCGGATGGTTTCGGGGCTTTCGGGGCGCGGCTCCGCGCCGAACCACTGTTCGCCGGTGCCGACCAGGCTGAAATCCTCCAGCGGGTTGCCGTCGATGATCAGGATGTCGGCATAGGCGCCCTCTTCGATCACCCCCAGCTTGCCTTCGGTGAAGGGGTTGGTGAAATCCCCCGACAGCGCCACCAGTTCGCCGCCGATGGATGTCATCGTCACCAGCGATTGATAGGCGCCGAAGAAATCGTTGTTCAGCTTCTTCTCGTAGGCGATCTGGATGTTGCAGGCTTCCACGGTTCCCACGCAATCCGTCTGGAAGGCGCGCTTGACCGGGCATTGCTGCATGTTGGGAACGTACTCGGCGAAGGTCGCGGAAGCCGACTTGGCCTTGGCGAGGCTTGAGGCCTGGTTCTTCACCGCCGGAATATCCAGCAATCCGGGGTCAAATGCGGTGAGGTTCGTCGAGATGAAAGCGCCCACCTCGTTCATCTTCTCGGCAATCTCGCAATCGAATGAGAAGCCGTGCTCGATGGACATCACGCCCGCGTCCAGGGCGTTCATGATCGCCTCCTTGCGGTAGGAGTGCGCCATGACGTAGGTGCCATACTCGTTTGCCACCTGCACGGCGGCCTCGATTTCTTCCCTCGAGCCGGCCAGAAGCTGCCACGGATCAAAGGCCGAGACCACCCCGCCGGACTGCATGAATTTCAGCTGCGTCGCCCCCATGCGCAGGTTGTTGCGGCCATAGCGGTAGACATCATCCACGCCGCTGACTTCCTGTGCCATGTTCAGGCGGCCGAAGTTGGTTTCGCTGCCCGGAGGCGCGGTGAAATTGGCGAAATCGGCATGGCCGCCACGGGTGCCGATGAAGGCGCCCGAGGGGTAGTAGCGCGGGCCGACGATCTGCCCGCTTTCGATGGCACGGCGCAGCCCCCCGTTGGCGCCCCCGGCATCGCGCACGGTGGTGAAGCCCTGCATGAGATACATCTCGGCCATGCGGGTGCCGTGGATGGCGAAATCCTCCCATGTCGTGTTGGCTTCCATCGCGCTCAGGCTCGGCCCCATGAGCAGCAGGTGGGCATGGGTTTCAACGAAACCGGGCGTCAGGGTGCCACCGCCGCCGTCGATCATTTCAGCATCGGGGGCCTCGATGGCCTCGGTCGAGATCGCCTTGATGAGATTGCCTTCGATCAGAACGGATGCGTTCTCGATCCGTTGCTCATTCACGCCGTCAAAGATGTGCACGTTGGTGATCAGCACCTGCGGCTCGGCCTCCTGCGCCAGAGCCGGCGCCCCGGCAAAGGCGATGAGCGCGAGGGTTTTCTTCAATAACGTCATTCTCGTCCTCCCTAAGATCTGGCTTGGCGCGGAAGGCTTCTCGGGGCAGGCCCGCCGACACGGCGATTTCGCGCCAAACGTGCACACCTCCTCATGGGCGGCTTGCTGCGCGTTTTGGCGGGCAGCGTGCAAACGCAGCCTATCAAAGGGCTTTCGGCAGAAATTATCCCGATGCGGCAATCTCGCCGGCCCGATGCAGAAACCGGATAATTTCGCGGTCGTTTCGTGCTAGGGTTCTGCAATGTTGAACCTCGATTCCCTCCGCTCGCCGCAGGATTCCGCCGCGCGCGCGGCCGCCTTCATCCAGTTGGCCACCATCGCGCCCTTCGTCTCCCACCTCGGCGCGCGCAGGCTGGACGTCGCCGGCCTGCTCGGCGCGAAAGGGCTTTCGCCGGAAGATGCTCGCGACCCGGAGCGGCTGGTGCAGGCGGATGTCGTCTACGAACTGCTGGAGGATTTCGCCACCGCCGCCGGCGACCCGTGGCTCGGCGTACACGTGGGCGAAGGGATGGACCTGGCGAAATGGCCCGTGACGCAACAGGCGCTCAGCAACGGGGCGACGCTGGGAGAGATGCTGACGGGCATGGTGATGGCCGCACCGCGCTACGGCAGCTCCGTGCACCACGCGCTTGAGATCGGGCCGGATGAAACCGTCTACCGGGTCCGGCGGCAGTTCCGGCCCCGCGCCGTCCCGTTGCAGACCATCGGCTTCGGCTTTGCGCTCACGCTGCGGCTGCTGGACATGGCGGAAGGGGGCTGGGCGGCGGAAACGGTGACACTGGAGACCCCATCGGCGCGGGCGCTGCCGAAGCGTTATCGCGGCGTGGCCGTCACCGAGACGGGCGGGCTGGAGCAGGCGCTGCACTTCCCCACCGGCCTGTTGCAGAAGATCGTGCAGGAGTGCCCGGCGCCCCGCGTCACCACCGATTCAGGCCACCAGCGGCCGTCGCTGCTGCTGGCGATCCAGGGCGCCGCGCCCCAGCTTCTGGCCGAGCGCCCCGACAACATGGCCCGCGCCATGGCCGATACGCTGGACCTCACCCCGGAGGAGCTGGACGACGGGCTGTCGATGCTGGGCACGAGCCTTGCGCGGGAGCTGCGCCGCTACCGGCTGGCCCATGCCCGCAGGGCGCTGGCCGAAAGCCCCACGCCCATCGCCGAGATCGCGGAGACGCTTGGCTTCTCCGCACCGGCGAATTTCACCCGCTTCTTCAAATCCAACACCGGCGAAACCCCACGCGCCTATCGGCGCGCCCAACAGAAGCGAGCTCAGGCCGCGAAGCCGTAGAAGCGCGCCGCAACCCCGCCGAAGACATCCCCGTGCATCTCCTCGGGCACGAGCGCCTCATGGGCCGCGCGAAGCGTGGCGTAGTCTGAATAGAGGCTGTCCACCGGAAAGTTGGAGCCGAACATGCAGCGCTGCGGGCCGAACTGATCGAGGCAGGTCTCGATGATCGGCCGGATGCTCTCGCGGCTCCAGTGGTGATCGAACATGCCGAGCCCGGACAGTTTGCACACGACCTGCGGCCGCTCCGACAGGAGCCGCAGGGCCCGTGACCACCCCGCCAGCCCGCCGGCGCTGCGATCATGGGGGGAGCCCGCGTGGCAGAGCGCCACGGGCACGTCCGGCGCGGCGTCGAGCACGCGTGCCATGCCCTCGTAGAGCTCCGGAATCAGTTGCAGATCGAAGGACAGCCCCCGCGCGCCGACCTCCCGCAGGCCCGCGGCGAAGCGGGGATCGGTGAGCAACGCATTAGTGCCCGTCTGAGCATCTTCTCCCGGCGCACGCCCCACGATCTGGCGCACGCCGCGCAAGGAGGGCAGCGCTTGCAGCGCATCCAGCCGCGCGGCGAGATCGGGCGCCGTCAGATCGCAGAAGGCCACCTGCAGCAGCGGCCAGTCCGGCGTCGCATCGGCCACCGCCTGCACCCAGCGCGCCTCGGCCATCGGATCCTCGGCCCCGACCTGGATGTGCACGGAGGCCTCGAACCCGGCCGCATCCGCACGGAAGGCGTCGATCAGATAATCGCGCTGGATCGGGGCGGGATCTCCGAAGAAGCGCGGCACACCCTTCGCCATGAGCCAGGGGTAATGCACCGCCGCGAGATCCCAGAGGTGGTGGTGGGCGTCAATCCGCATGCGCTTCTCCCGTGGCCTCGGCAAGGAAATCGCGGCCCTGCATCTTCCAGAAGTGCAGCAGGTCGATGAAGATCCAGTTCTCCGCCAGCTTGTCGCCTTCGCGGCGGTAGATGTCGATCACCCGGAACTCGCCGGGCCTGTCGCTCGGCGGCTGCCCCATGAAGCCGCCCGTGGGCCGGGCGGTGAAATTGGGCCAGCCGAAGAAGCCGCCGTAGTGGCCTTCCGCCAACCGGGCAATGTGGGTTGTCTTGGAGCGGTCCGAGAAGGCGGCGCGGAACGGGCCGGAATGCTGCTTGGCGTAGCGCTCGATCGTGTAGGTGGCGCCGATGCCCTCCGGCCCCCACCACAGCATGTCGGGCGCCCAGGTGAGCGCCAGTTCCTCCTCCAGCGGCAGGCCCGATTGCCATTGCCCGAGGTCT
The DNA here is from genome assembly GCF_900172235.1 of Pseudoruegeria aquimaris. Classification (GTDB taxonomy): domain Bacteria; phylum Pseudomonadota; class Alphaproteobacteria; order Rhodobacterales; family Rhodobacteraceae; genus Pseudoruegeria; species Pseudoruegeria aquimaris. The sequence continues at coordinate 63,347 of NZ_FWFQ01000019.1, forward strand.
GAAATCATCCGATTGATCAGCGCCAGCGTCTCCTCGCCCGTCGCCTGCGGCTGCGCCTCATAAAGCAGCCCGTCATGGGTGCGCGGCCCCGGCTGCACGAGGTGCTGGGCCGTCTGGCTGGGGAAGATCCCCTGCCCCGCCTGCGCCATCAGGTGCGGGATGTCGAAATACATCGCGGTTTCGGTGATCTGTTCGCCTTCCACCTTGTGGAAGCTGCAATAGCGCAGCATGGCGAGCTTGCCGGTGGGCCTGATGCCGAGCCACGGCGCGTCGAACAGCCCCATCAGGTGCCCCATCGAGACGACCCAGATCCCCTGAAAGCCGTCCATCTGGTTCAGCCCGGCGAAGAAGATGTCCTCCCGCCGCTGCATCGACGTGAGCGCGCGCTTGAGCGGCACCCAGAACCGCTCGGCCACGGCCTTTGGCCCGGTGATCTCTCCGAAGGGGTGGAATCCGCGCCACGTGAGCTCGGGCGCACAATGGGCGGCAAGCGATTCCGATACCCCACCTGCCCCAAAGTCAGGCGACGCCGCATCCAGCGCCGCGTGGAAGCGCTGCACCAGCGCCTTTTCTTCCTGAAAATCTTTCACGTTTTCAACCTTCTGGACGCTTTCTTGCAAACGCATGCAAAATTAGCTTGCCGGAATCGACCGGGGAAGTCTACCGTAATTGCAAGCGTATGCAAAACGTGTCCACTTCAGGGGAGGCCGCCTTGGCCGAAATCAGATTGTCCGGCGTATCCAAGCGCTGGGGTTCCTTCATCGGCGTCGACAAGTTCGATCTTACCATTCCCGACCGCGAGTTCCTCGTGCTGCTCGGCCCTTCGGGCTGCGGCAAGACCACGACGATGCGCATGATCGCCGGGCTCGAAGATCCGACCGAAGGCGAGATCCTGATCGACGGCAAGGTGGTGAACGACCTGGAGCCCAAGGATCGCGACGTGGCGATGGTGTTCCAGAGCTACGCGCTCTACCCCAACATGAACGTCTACGAGAACATCCGCTTTCCGCTGCGGGTGCGCGGCTCCGATCCGGCCACCCACAAGGAGAAGGTGATGCGCGCGAGCGCGATGGTGGAACTGGACGACTTCCTGCACCGCAAGCCGGCGGAGCTTTCGGGCGGCCAGCGCCAGCGCGTGGCTCTGGCCCGCGCCATCGTGCGCGAGCCCAACGTCTTCCTGATGGACGAGCCGCTTTCCAACCTCGACGCCAAGCTGCGGGTCTCCACCCGCGCGCAGATCAAGAACCTCAGCCACGAGCTCGCCGTCACCACGATCTACGTGACCCACGACCAGATCGAGGCGATGACGCTCGCGGACCGCGTGGTGGTGATGGAAAAAGGCGTCGTGCAGCAGGTGGGCAGCCCCACCGAGATCTACGACCGCCCCGCCAACACCTTCGTGGCCAGCTTCATCGGCAACCCGGCGATGAACCTGATGAAGGGCGAGGTGGCGGGCGGCACCTTCCGGGCGCCCCACACCGAGATCGCAGGGCTTTCGATCGGCGACGGCCCGGTCACGCTGGGCTTCCGCGCGGAGGATGCGGAAGTGGCGGGCGAAGGCGGCCAGATCACCGCGCCGATCTACACGCTGGAGCTTCTGGGCGACGCCACCATGGTGAGCGTGCGCATCGGCGGCGCGTTGGTCAGCGCGAAGGCCGACAAATCATTCCGTGCCGAGATCGGCGACATGGTGTCGATCCGCATCCCGGCGCAGATCTGCCACCTGTTCGATGCAGAAACAGGGGCGCGCATCGGGGACTAGCCCCGACCACGAAGACCCTCGCCGCGCCCCGGCGCGGCAGGAGAACCGCCAGGTGCGTGATTGCAAGGCGCACCCGGCACCGAAACACGACAGGGAGAAGAGAATGTTTCTGAAGAAGTTCACGACGGCCAGTGCCTTTGCCGTCCTCGCCGCGACAGGCGCACAGGCCTGCGAGATCACCGCCCGCGTCAGCATCGTCGGCAACGAGTTCCCGGCCATCCAGACGGTGGGCGCGGAAGCCGCGAAATGCACCGGCGCCGAGGTCAAGACGAACCTCACCGCCGATCACCAGAAGATCAACCTGCCCGGCATGCAGGGCAACCCGGCCGAATACACCTCGGCCATCATCGCCAACTCCTCGATCGTGGCGCTGATGAACGAAGACGTGATCCGCCCGCTGGACGATCTCGTCGCCAAGCATGGCCAGGGCCTGAACAAGACCCAGCTGATCACCATCGACGGCAAGATCATGGCCGTGGCCTTCATGGCCAACGCCCAGCATCTCGTCTATCGCGCCGACGTTCTGGAGCAGATCGGCGTCGAGCCGCCGAAGACCTACGAAGAACTGCTGGAAGCCGCCAAGATGATCCGCGAGAAGGGCATCATGGAGAACCCGGTGGGCGGCGCCTATGCAGCGGGCTGGAACCTGGCGCAGGAATTCAACAACATGTTCCTGGGCATGGGCGGCGAGTTCTTCAAGGCCGGCACCGCCGAACCGAACGTGAACTCCGAAGCCGGCGTCAACGCGCTGAACATGATGAAGGCGCTGTCGGAATACATGAACCCCGATTTCCTGACCCATGACTCCAACGCCACCAACGCCGAGTTCCGCGCCGGCAACGTGGCGCTGATGAACATGTGGGGCAGCCGCGCGGCGACGCTCGTCACCGCCGACGGCGTGCCGCAGGAAGTGGTCGACGGCTTCGCCATCGCCGGCCCGATGACGGTGAACGGCGGCACCACCCCGGCCTCGACCCTGTGGTGGGATGGCTGGACCGTGGCCAAGAACATCTCCGACGAAGAGGCCGAAAGCACCTTCATCGCCATGATGAACGGCATCCGCCCGGAGCTGATGCAGGATGAAGAGATCCGCACCCAGGCCGTCTGGCTGATCCCCGGCTACGAACCGACCCCGGCCGCCGTGGGCGTGTTCGAGGCCGCCAACGCCGGCACGATCCCCTACCCGATGCTGCCCTACATGGGGCTGCTGCATACCGCGCTCGGCAATGAGCTGGCGGACTTCATGCAGGGCAAGGAAAGCGCCGAACAGGCTCTGGCCGACGTCGAAGCCGCCTACACCGCGGCCGCGAAGGAAGCGGGCTTCCTTCAGTAAGCTCTCCTCCTGGTGGGGGGGCCACCGTGCTCCCTCCTTTTTCCCCTCACGTCCCAATCCACCCCCGCGCATCTGATCCGGTCCCGGCCCCCTGGCGCCCGCACCGCAACGGCGAGTTTCATGAAACACCGCACTTTCTTCTGGTTCTTCCTGCCGACCGGCCTCGCGATGCTTCTGTTCATCGCCGCGCCGATCGTCTCGGTCGTGACCCAATCGTTGTTCGCCCCGCACGAGGCCGTGCTGGTGACGGTCGAATCCTGCGGCCCCTTCGGCTGCCGCGAGGAGACCTCGATCGACCAGGACGCCACCCGCGAGCTGCGCGAAGAGCGCCCGCTGGGCCGCTTCGTGGGGCTCGACATCTATCTCGACCGCGGCCACCTCGCCTTCGGCGAAGTCGCCGAGGCCTGGCAGAACCGCACCAGCCTGTCCGACTTCTTCAAGCGGCTGGGCAACCTGCCCTTCTACCGGGCAATGGCCTTCACCCTGACCTATACCTTCACCGTGACGCCGCTGCTGATCGCGCTCGGGCTGATGATCGCGCTGGCGGTGAACCGGCTGCAGGCCGGGCTGAAGGGTTTCGTCATCTTCTTCTCGCTGCTGCCCATGATCGTGACCCCGCTCGTCGGCTCGCTCATCCTGTTCTGGATGATCGACAGCCGCGGCGTGCTCGGCTCGCTCATCCAATGGGCCGCCAATGATCCGAACCTCTCGCTCAAGGCCTCCACCGGGCTCACCTGGGTGATGCTGATCGTCTACGGCGTCTGGCACTCCGCGCCCTTTGCCTTCGTGGTGTTCTACGCGGGCCTGCAGACCCTGCCCCAGGATCAGCTCGAAGCCGCCCAGATCGACGGCGCCACCCGCTGGCAGCAGGTCCGCTTCGTGATCATCCCCCACCTGATGCCGCTCGTGACCTTCGTGGCGCTGATCCAGCTCATGGACAACTTCCGCGTCTTCGAGCCGATCGTCGGCTTCAACGCCTCCGCCCATGCCACCTCGCTGTCGTGGATCATCTTCAACGATCTCTCCGGCGAGACCCGCCAACTCTCCGCCGCCTCGGCGACCTCGGTGATGACGATCCTCGGCGTGGCGATCCTTCTTTCCCCGGTCCTCGTCAGGACCTGGCGCGACTTCCGGAGCAAGCACTGATGGCCTCGAAAGCACAACGCACCCCCACCGGGCTGAAGATCGCCGCGAACCTCTTCGTCGTGGTCTGGCTGATCCTCGCCGCCTTCCCCTTCCTCTGGACCTTCTGGGGCAGCTTCAAGGTGGAGCTGGATTTCTTCTCCATCGCCGACTGGACGAACGCGCTCACCGGCAAGAACACCGAGGCCACCTACGGCCGCCCCTTCACCGGCGCGGGCTATCACGGCGCCTGGGTGCAGGAGGAATTCTGGCGCGCGGTGATCAACACCTTCATCGTCTGCTTCTTCGTCGTGCTCACCTCGCTCACCATCGGCACGCTGGGCGGCTACGCGCTCTCGCGCTCGGGCTTCCGCTACACCTTCTGGCTGCTCATCATCGCGCTGATCTTCCGGGCCATGCCCCCGATCACGCTGGTGGCGGGCTACCTGCTGCCCTTCTTCGAGTGGAACCTCTGGGGCATCCTGCCCACCACGATCATCGTGCTCGTGGCGATCAACCAGCCCTTCACGCTCTGGATGCTGCACAGCTTCTTCCAGAACATCCCCAAGGAGCTCGACGAAAGCGCCAAGGTGGATGGCTGCACCCAGTTCCAGGCCTTCCGCCATGTGATCGTGCCGGTGATGTGGCCCGGCGTGATCACCACCGGCCTGTTCAGCTTTCTGCTGGCCTACAACGACTTCGCCGTTACCTCCATGCTCCTGTCTGAAAGCAACCGCACCATGGTTCCTGAAATCGCCGCCTTCCTCGGCACGACCTACACCGAGGGCAACGTGATGTTCGCCGTCGCCGCCGTCGTCTCGGCCACCGCGCCGCTCTTCGTGCTCGTCATGTTCTTCCAACGCCAGATCGTGAGCGGCCTGACCGCCGGGGCGGTGAAAGGATGAGCGGCGCGCGCCCCGAGCAGGCGGTCCTGAGCCGCGACACGGATCTTTCGAAGACGGACGAAACCCGCGCCGTGATCGAAGGCATGGTCGATGGGCTCAACGATCACCGGATCGACGACATCGGCCAGTTCTTCGCCGAGAATTTCCGCTGGATGGGCAACTACGGCTGCGGCACCAAGACCGGGCTGAAGGCGTTCCAGGACAACTGGCAGCGCCCCTTCCAGGCAGCCTTCTCCGACAAGGTCTGCATCGACGAAGCCCGACTCTACATGGGCGAATGGGCCGCGGCCTTCGGCCGGCAGGAGGCGGTGCACTCCGGTGAATTCATGGGGATCGCCCCCACCGGCAAGCGGGTGGAGATCCGTTACATGGATTTCTGGAAGGTCGAAGAGGGGCGCATCACCGACAACTGGGTGATGGTCGATTTCCCCCATGTGCTGGCCCAGCTGGGCCAAGATGTTTTCAACGGCGAGGGCTGGGAAGCCTACGACCGCGGCGAGCGCACCCCGCCCCGCCCGGCGGCCAAGGCCGCGCCGAACGCGTAAGGAAAGACAGATGGCAATCGAGTATCTCAAGCGCAGCAAGCCCGAAACCGAGAAGGCCGAGGACGACGCCCGCGTGCGCGAGACCGTGGACGCCACGCTGGCCGACATCGAGGCCCGCGGCGATGCCGCCGTGCGCGAACTGGCGGTGAAGTTCGACGGCTACGAGCGTGAAAGCTACCGCCTTGCGCCTGAGGAGATCGAGGCGATCATGGCCAAGGTCTCCCCCCGCGACATGGCCGACATCCGCTTCGCGCAGGAGCAGGTGGTGAATTTCGCCAAGGCCCAGCGCGCCAGCATGCTCGACATCGAGGTCGAGACGCTGCCCGGCGTGATCCTCGGCCACAAGAACATCCCGGTGCAGTCCGTGGGCTGCTACGTGCCCGGCGGCAAATTCCCGATGGTCGCCTCCGCGCATATGTCGGTGGCCACCGCGAAAGTGGCCGGCGTGCCACGCATCGTCGCCTGCACCCCGCCCTTCAACGGCGAGCCTAACCCGGCGGTGATCGCCGCCATGCATCTCGGCGGCGCGGATGAGATCTACGTGCTCGGCGGCATCCAGGCCGTGGGCGCCATGGCCATCGGCACCGAAAGCATGGAGCCCGTGCACCTGCTCGTCGGCCCCGGCAACGCCTTCGTGGCCGAAGCCAAGCGCCAGCTCTTCGGCCGCGTCGGCATCGATCTCTTCGCTGGCCCCACCGAAACCATGGTGATCGCAGACGAGACCGTGGACGCCGAGATGTGCGCCACCGATCTGCTGGGGCAGGCCGAACACGGCTACAACAGCCCCGCCTGCCTCATCACCACCTCACGCCGGCTCGCCGAGGAGACCATGGCCGAGGTCGAGCGCATCCTGAAGATCCTGCCCACCGCCGACACCGCCTCGGTGAGCTGGCGCGACTACGGTGACGTGATCCTCTGCGACACCTACGAGGAGATGCTGCAGGTCGCCAACGACATGGCCTACGAGCACGTGCAGGTGATGACGGACCGAGACGACTGGTTCCTCGAACACATGACCTGCTACGGCGCGCTCTTCCTCGGCCCCCGTACCAACGTGGCCAACGGCGACAAGGTGATCGGCACCAACCACACGCTGCCCACCAAGAAGGCCGGGCGCTACACCGGCGGGCTCTGGGTCGGCAAATACCTGAAGACCCACAGCTACCAGCGCATCACCACCGACGAAGCCGCCGCCAGCATCGGCGCCTACGGCTCGCGGCTCTGCCTGCTCGAAGGCTTCGTGGGCCATGCCGAGCAATGCAACCTGCGCGTCCGGCGCTACGGCGGCCAGAACGTGCCCTACGGGGAACCCGCCGAATGAGCGAGGCTGCCGCATCTCTCGCGGGGGCCGTCGCCCCCTTGCGCGCGGCGCAATACGACTGGAGCGCGGCTGGCGTTCAGGCCGCGCTTGCGGCCTGTTTTCACCCCGATGCGGTGATCCGGCTCTGCCACCCCTTCGGCACGCTCGCCGGGCCTGAAAGCTTCTACCGCAGCGCGCTCGCCCCGCTCGCCGCCGCCCTGCCCGATCTGGAGCGGCGCGACTGGATCGTGATGGAGGGCACGGATGAGGACGGCGCGGCCTGGGTCGGCTGCGGCGGCTCCTATATGGGTACCTTCGCCGCGCCCTTCCTCGGCATCCCTCCCACCGGGCGGCTCGCGCACATGCGCTTTCACGAGTTCTACCGCATCGAGGCGGGCCGCGTCGTGGAAGTGCAGGCGATCTGGGACATCCCGGAGCTGATGATGCAGGCCGGGTCATGGCCGCTCGCGCCGTCGCTGGGGCGCGAGTTCTGCGTCCCCGGCCCCGCCAGCGGCGACGGGCTGCACCGCGCCCCCCGCGATGAGGCCACCAGTGCCGCCTCCTGCGCGCTGGTCATCGACATGCTCACCCACATGACGCGGCACCCCGCCCAAGGTGGCCCCGAAGTGATGGAGATGCCGCGCTTCTGGCATGAACGGATGAACTGGTACGGCCCCGCCGGCATCGGCACCGCGCGCGGGATCGAGGGCTTCCGCACCGTCCACCAGATCCCCTTCCTCGCCGCCATGCCCGACCGCGCCCAGAACCCGGAAGGCACCAAGCACCACTTCTTCGCGGACAACCACTACGTCGCCGTCACCGGCTGGCCCAACATGGCGCAGACGATCACCGGCGGCGGCTGGCTCGGCATCGCGCCGACCGGACAGCGCGTCACCCTGCGCTCGCTGGATTTCTGGCGCATCGAGGCGCGCAGGATCCGCGAGAACTGGGTGCTGGTGGACTTGCTGGATCTCTACGATCAGATCGGGGTAGACGTATTCGCCCGGCTTCGGGAACTCACCCACGGGCGGCATCCGGGCAGCGCGCCCGCCATGATGGAGCCTGTCTGATGGATCTGCCCCGCACCCCCTCCTTCCGCCTTGACGGCAAACGCGCGCTCGTGGCCGGGGCCTCCTCCGGCATCGGGCTGGCCTGCGCCGCGGCACTGGCCGAGGCCGGGGCCGCCGTCACCCTCTGCGCCCGCCGTGCCGACACGCTCAAAGAAGCCGCCGAGGCCTTCACCGCCAGAGGCTGGCAGGCCGATGTGCTGGCGCTGGATGTCTCCGACGTGAACGCCACACGCGCCGCGATCGAAGCGGCGGAGCCCTTCGACATCCTGCTCAACGCCGCCGGGCTTGCCCGCCACACCAGGGCGCTGGACACCACGCCCGAGGATTTCGACGCGGTGATGGGCATCAACCTGCGCGGCTGCTACTTCCTCGCTCAGGCTGTGGCCAGGAAGCTGATCGCCGCCGGCAAGCCCGGCTCGATCATGACGATCTCAAGCCAGATGGGCCACGTGGGCGGGCAGGAGCGCGCCGTCTACTGCGCCTCCAAACACGCCGTCGAGGGCATGACAAAGGCCATGGCGATCGAATGGGGGCCGGCGAAGATCCGCGTCAACACGATCTGCCCCACCTTCATCCTCACCGATCTCACCCGCGGCACCTTCGACGATCCGGCCAAGCGGGCGTGGATCGAGGAGAAGATCAAGCTCGGCCGCCCCGGCGAGGTGGAAGACATCATGGGCGCGGCCGTCTACCTCGCCTCCGATGCCTCCGCCCTCGTCACCGGCACGGCGATGATGATCGACGGAGGCTGGACGGCGGACTGATGGCGAAGGAAAAGGTCACATCGGCGGAAGTCGCGGCGCTGGCCGGGGTCAGCCAGTCGGCGGTCAGCCGCGTGTTCACGCCGGGGGCCTCCGCCTCCGCCAAGACGGTGGAAAAGGTGCGCAAGGCCGCCGAGCAGCTGGGCTACAGGCCCAACGTGCTGGCCCGCGCCATGGTGTCGGGGCGCAGCCGGATCATCGGCCTCGTCGTCGCCTATCTCGAAAACCAGTTCTACCCGGTGGCGCTGGAGATGCTCTCCAACGCGCTGCAGAAACGCGGCTACCACATCCTGATCTTCACCGCGCCCAACTCCACCGACGGCGTGGACGGGCTCCTGGAAGAGCTGATGGACTACCAGGTGGACGGCATCATCGCCGCCTCGGTCTCGATGAGCTCCGATCTTGCGGCGCGGGCGCAGCGGGCCGGCATTCCGGTGGTGCTGTTCAACCGCGGGCAGGACGGGCCGGGGCTTTCGCACGTGACCTCGGCCAACGTGGAAGGCGGGCGCAAGGTGGCGGAGTTTCTCATCGCCGGCGGCCACGAGCGCATCGCCCATATCGCCGGCTGGCAGGGCAGTTCCACCGGCCGGGACCGGCAGGCGGGTTTCCTTGCCGCCATGCGCGCCGCGGGCAAACGGCCCTTCGCTACGGTGGACGGCATGTACAGCCGCGAGGTGGCCGCCGCCTGCGCCCGGCAGCTACTGCAGGGCGGCACCCGCCCCGATGCGATCTTCGTGGGCAACGACCACATGGCCTTTGCCGTGATGGACGTGATCCGCGACCAGGGCCTCGTGCCCGGGCAGGACATCTCCGTCGTCGGCTACGACGACGTGCCCCTGGCCAGCTGGGGCGCCTACCGGCTCACCACGTTGCGCCAGCCGGTGAACCGCATGGTGGAGGCCGCGGTCGATCTCGTTCTGCGCCAGATCGAAGAGCGCGATGCCGCGCAAGACCATATCGAAATCGAAGGCGAGCTGATCCTGCGCAGCTCCGCCCGCATCCCTGAAGGTTGGACCAAATGAAGGGTTTTGATCCCAAATTCGCCGATTTCCCCGATTACATCATCGGCATCACCAAGGAGATCTGGGAGGATCGCGGCATCGCGACCCTGCACCGCTACTACGCGCCCGACATCGTGGTGCGCTCACCCGGCTCGGTGGTGGTAGGCAATCAGGGCGTCATCGGCGCGACGATGGCCACGCTGGCCGAGTTCCCCGACCGCCAGTTGCTGGGTGAGGACGTGATCTGGTCCGGCACGCCGGAAGAGGGGATGCTCTCGAGCCACCGGATCTACTCCACCGCCACCCACATGGGCGACGGCGTCTACGGCAAGGCCACCGGCACCAAGCTGCGCTATCGCATCCTTGCCGACTGCCACGCGATCGACAACGCGATCAACGATGAGTGGCTGATCCGCGACCAGGGCGCGATCGTGCGCCAGCTGGGCTGGGAGCCGAAGGACTACGCCCGCGATCTGATCGCCCGCGAGGGCGGCCCCGCGGCCTGCGTGAAGCCCTTCACCCCCGCCATCGACGTGCCCGGCCCCTACAAGGGCCGCGGCAACGAAAACGAATGGGGCGCACGGCTCGCGGATCTGCTCACCCGCATCATGGGTGCCGACATCGCCGCCATCGGCGCCGAATACGACCGCGCCGCGCAGGTGGAATACCCCGGCGGCATCTCCGGCCACGGCTGGGACGCCGCGGAGCGCTTCTGGATGGGGCTGCGCGCCGCCCTCCCCTCCGCCGATTTCGAGATCCACCACGTGATCGGCCGCGAAGATCCCACCATGCCGCCCCGCGCGGCCGTCCGCTGGAGCCTGACCGGCAAACACGATGGCTGGGGCAGTTTCGGCAAGCCCACCGGCGCGCCGGTGCACGTGATGGGCATCACCCACGCCGAGTTCGGCACCCTCGGGGCGGCGCCGGTCCGCCTGCGCCGTGAATGGACGCTGTTCGACGAAACCGCCGTCTGGAAGCAGATCCTGCTGCACGAAGGGGACGCCTGAATGGCAGCGCTGCGCCGCCCCTCCGAGGCTCTGCGCCGCCGGCACGGCCATCTGGCCTCCCGCCGCGCGCGCCGCCTGAACCTGCGGCCTCCCGGAGGCGGGGCATCGCCCCTGCTTCACCCTTTTGCGCATCCTTTTCAGCCAACGGAGCTGACCCATGACGAACCTTGACGACCGGATCGTTCGCTACGGCGAACTGCAACCCTGCAAGACCGCCTTCATCGATGCCCACACGCCGGGCTCCGACCAGAAGGAAAACTTCACCATCATCGGCGGCGGCGTCTCCGAAAGCCCCGATCAGCACGTGCATATCTCCATCCCGCACGGCTTCAACATCGGCGCCGCCGGGCAGCCGCCCAAGTGCCGCAACTCGCTGCACGATCACCACACGGCCGAGGCCTTCTTCGTGCTCTCGGGCCGCTGGCGCTTCTTCTGGGGCCGCTGGGGCACCGCCGGCGAAGTGGTGCTCGAGGAGGGCGACATCTTCAACATCCCCACCGGCATCTTCCGCGGTTTCGAGAACATCGGCACCGACTACGGGATGATCATGGCCATCCTCGGCGGCGACGACGCCGGAGGCGGCGTGATGTGGGCGCCGCAGGTGATCGAGGATGCCGCCGACCACGGCCTCGTGCTGGGCGAGAACGGCAAGCTCTACGACACCAAGAAGGGCCAGAGCCTGCCCGAGGGCATCAAGCCGATGCCGCTGATGAGCGCCGAGGAACTGGCCAAGCGCCCGGAGCCGACCACCGCCGAGGTGCTGCCCAACCACGTCGCCCGCTACTGGGACATGGTGGCGCTGGCCGACAAGACGCCCTGCAAGGTGATCGGCGAACACGGCCTACTGCGCGACAGGCCCGGCTTCGAGGTGGATTTCATCACCCGCGCCTCCGCCAGCGAGGCGATGCACAGCCACGACCGCCCGTCCGTGCTGATGCCGGTGAAAGGCCATTGGCGCGTGGATTGGGAAGGCGGCACCACGGTGCTGGCGCCGGGGGATACGATGAGCGTGCCCGAGGGGCTCGCCCACCGGGCCCAGCCCTCGATGACGGGCGAAGCCGCCCTCTACCACATCGTCGGCACCGATGATGCCGCCGGCCCCACCTGGAAGCCGGAATAACCACAGCGAAAGGGGGAGAGCCCGCATGAGCAAGATCGCAACAACCCACGTGGGCTCCCTGCCCCGCACCCAGAAAGTGGTGGATTTCATCTTCGCCCGCGAAAACGGCGAAGCCTACGACAAGGCCGCTTTCGACGCCGCAATGGCCGAGGCGGTGGACGAGACCGTCCGCCGCCAGGTGGAGGCCGGCGTGGACATCGTATCCGACGGCGAAACCTCGAAGATCAGCTACGCCACCTACGTGAAGGACCGCTACACCGGCTTCGACGGCGACAGCCCGCGCAACGCGCCCGCCGATCTGAAGCAATTCCCCGGCTTCCTGAAGCGGCTGGCCGATGACGGCGGCACGCCGAAGTATGCCCGCCCCATGTGCGTAGGCGAGGTGAAGAGCAAGGGCCAGGGCGAGCTTCAGGCCGACATCGCCAACCTGAAGGCGGCCATGGCCAAGCACGGCGTGGAGCGCGGGTTCATGAACGCCGCCTCGCCCGGCGTGATCTCGCTCTTCCTCCAGAACGCCCACTACCCCACGCGCGAGGCCTATCTCGCCGCGCTGGCGGACGCGATGAAGGAGGAATACGAAACCATCGTCGCCTCGGGCCTCGATCTGCAACTGGATTGCCCCGACCTCGCGCTCTCGCGCCATATGCTCTTCACCGACCTGTCGGACGAGGAATTCCTGAAAGTGGCCGCCTCCCACGTGGAGGCGCTGAACCACGCGCTCCAGAACGTGCCGGAAGAGAAGATCCGTATCCACATCTGCTGGGGCAACTACGAAGGCCCGCATGTCTGCGACATCCCGATGGCCAAGATGTTCGACACGCTGATGAGCGCCAAAGCGCGCTACGTGCTGTTCGAAACCTCCAACCCGCGCCACGGCCACGAGTGGACGGTGTTCCGGGACCGCAAGTCCGACATCCCGGACGGCAAGGTGCTGGTGCCCGGCGTGGTGGACACCACGACGAACTTCGTGGAGCATCCCGAGCTTGTCGCCCAGCGCATCGCGCGCTTCACCGATATCGTCGGCCATGAGCGCGTGATCGCGGGCAGCGATTGCGGCTTCGGCACCTTCGCGGGCTTCGGCACCATCGACCCGGACATCGCCTACGCCAAGCTGGCCGCCCTCTCGGAAGGCGCGGCGCTGGTGTCGTGACACTGCCGCTGATCCTGCTGCCCGGCATGATGTGCGACGGGCGGCTCTTTTCCCCGCAGATTGCCGCCTTCGGCGCGGAGCGTGAGATCCTCACGCCCGGCCTTGCGGGCGCGGAGACCGTGGCATCCTTGGCGCAAGGCGTGTTGGCACAGGCCCCGGAGCGCTTCGCGCTGGCCGGGCTTTCGATGGGCGGCATCGTCGCCATGGAAGTGCTGCGGCAGGCGCCGGAGCGGGTCGCGGGGCTGGCGCTGCTGGACACCAACCCGCTGGCGGAAACCGATGAGGTCAAAGCCCGGCGCGCACCGCAGATGGAGAAGGCCGCCAACGGCCGACTGGCCTCCGTGATGCGCGACGAGATGAAGCCCAACTACCTCGCCCCCGGCGAAGGGCGGGCGGCGGTGCTCGATCTCTGCATGGAGATGGCGCTGGATCTGGGGCCTGAGGCCTTCCTGCGGCAATCCCGCGCCCTGCGCGACCGCCCCGATCAGACGGACACCCTGCGCCGCTTCGGAGGCCCCACCCTCGTGCTCTGCGGCGCGCAGGATGCGCTCTGCCCGGTGGCGCGGCACGAACTGATGGCCGCGCTAATCCCCGGCGCGCGCCTCGTGGTGATCGAAGGCGCGGGCCATCTGCCGGTGCTGGAGAAACCCGAAGAAACGAACGCGGCCCTGCGCCGCTGGCTGATGGAAGTGGATGGAGCACCCCATGCTGACCGATGAACTTCTGGCCCTGCTGCGCAGGGTCGACACCCCCACCGTCTGCAACGCCATCGAGGTGGTGGAGGGCAAACGCGGCTTCGATCGCTTCACCCGCGGCACCGTGCTGTGCAGCGCGCCCTCGGAAGGCGCGATCGTCGGCCATGCCCGCACCGCCAGGATCGCGGCGCTCGCGCCTCCCACCGAGGCGCCCGAGGTGATCAAGGCCCGCCGCATGGCCTACTACAAGCACATGGCCGAAGGCCCCCGCCCTGCGCTCGCGGTGGTCGAGGATCTGGACGGCGCGCAGGCCATCGGCGCCTTCTGGGGCGAGATCAACACCACGGTGCACAAGGGGCTCGGGCTTTCGGGCGCGCTGACCAACGGGGTGATGCGCGATCTCGGCGATCTGCCCGAGGGCTTCCCGGTGATCGCAGGCTCCGTCGGCCCGAGCCACGGCTTCGTCCACGTGCGCGAGATCGGCACACCGGTCACGCTCTTCGGCCTCACCATCGCCAACGACGAGATCGTCCACGCCGACCGCCACGGTGCGCTGGTGATCCCGGATGCCTACCTCGGCGAGTTGGGCAAGGCGATCCACAAGCTTCTGGACACCGAGGCGCTGATACTCGGCCCGGCACGCGAGCCCGGTTTCGATTTCGAGGCGTTCGAGAAGGCCTGGGCGGCGTTCGAGGCCGCGCGCACCTGAGCCGTTGCACAGGGCGGCGGGATCGGCTTTTCTGGACCCGTCGGCAAAGCCGCCGTCGAACGCAGAGCGGAGGAAGAGCGGATCATGGACATCGCCTACACGATGGCCCCCGGACGCGGGGATACCGATCTTCTGCTCCATGGCCTTGCGCAAAGCCTGATCGCCGCGGGCTATCGCCCCGCCGGCGTGGCGCAGATCAACACCGAAGTGCCCTGCGACGGCCCCTGCGACATGGATGTACGCGTCCTGCCCGATGGCCCCGACATCCGCATCTCCCAGAGCCTCGGCCCCGATGCCCGCGGCTGCCGGCTCGACCCGGCGGCGCTGGAGCAGGCCGTGGGGCTGGTGAGCGCGCGGCTTGCCGATGGCCCGGATTGCCTGATCGTCAACAAGTTCGGCAAGCACGAGGCCGACGGCCGGGGGTTTCGCCCCGTGATCGCGGAGGCGCTGGCCCTGGGTGTGCCGGTGATCGTCGGGCTGAACCGGATGAACGCGGAGGCCTTCGCGGCCTTCACCGAAGGCCTTGCCCATCCGCTGCCCCCGAGGGCCGAGGCTTTGCGGGGATGGATCGAACCGCTGATCGCCGCCCGCCGCAAGGGCGCCGCCTGAGCACGGTTTCACCACGCATCAACCATTTGGCGCCATGCTGAACCCGGCCCCGGCGGCCCCGGCGGCCCAGTGGGAGGTGCCCATGCATCACATTCTTTACACGAGCCGCGCTCTCGTCCCCCATGAGGACACCCTGCACGACGAGATCCTTGCAACGTGCCGCAGGAACAACGCGCAAGCGGGCATCACCGGGTTCCTGCATCGGGGGGGGAGCATTTCCTGCAATACCTCGAAGGCGAGGAGCCGGCGCTGCGGCGGCTCATCGCCCGCATATCGCAGGATCCGCGCCACGAGGCGGTGACGATCCTGTCCGATGGCAGGATCGAAGTGCGCCAGTTGCCCGATTGGCAGATGGGCTTCGTGGACGACACCCGGCTATCCCTTGCCGAGATGCTGGAAACATCCGGGGAGCGCCTCGCGCTTTCGGGCATCGATCCGGTGGACCTGATCAGCTTCGTGGTGTTCAACGCGAGCCTTCTGCGCGCAGCCAGCGCGGCCTAGGTCGTGAACTCATAAACGGGATTCCGTTTTTGGCGGTGTGATGATTCACTTTCGGAAACGGAGGTGAGCATGACGGGCAGACACGATGTGAGCGATGCGGAATGGGCGGTGATCTCGCCGCTGT
>NZ_FWFQ01000014.1 GCF_900172235.1 Pseudoruegeria aquimaris
CGCGCCGAGCGCTTGAGCAAATCGACGGCTCCGCGCCCGGCGCGCTTGCCCAAACCGAAACCGAAGACTATCAAACCCAAACCCGCAGACTCTCGTTATGAATGAGGGACCAGCGGGGGGCAGGTCACCTGCAGTCGGCTTCCGCGCGGGGAAGTCGTGGCGAGGGTGCCGCCGTCCGGAGTGGTCGCGACGCTGCCGAGGTAACCCTTCATGCGGGGAATGGACGCTGCAGCCGCGAAGCGCAGCTGGTTGCCGGAGCGGTCATGGAGCCCGAGAAGCGGCAGCTCCGGGCTGTCAGCACCCTGCCACTGCATGGCGAAGGCGACGGTGCCGGTGGCATCGACCGCAAGGTGCCGGATCGAATTCTTCTGGTGCGCCGGTCCAAGTTCGATCTTTTCCAGCAGCCTGCCTTCGGGCGACAGGTAGGTGAGGTTCGGGCGCATGGTGGGAATGTTGAGCTTGAGCCGGCCGGTATCGGGGTGGGTCTCGATGCCGCCATTGGCGACCACCAGTGTTTTTCCGTCCGGCAGGCGCTGGATGTCATGCGGGCCGGTGCCGCCGGAGTCGAATTCGCCGAGCCGCCTGTAGCCGTTTTCGGCATTCCAGACGCCGATCACGCCGCGTCCGCCGTCATAGTCGTTCTCGGTGGTGAAAAGCGTGGTGCCATCCATCGAGAACGTGCCGTGGCCGTAGAAATGCCGCCCTCCCGGGGCCTCCAGCCGTGCGAGTTGTTTGCCGCTGATGCAATCCAGAACGATGGCGTAGGTGCCGGGCCTGCGGGCGAAGGCGATGGCCTGGGCCAGGTGCGGATGAGCAGCCGCGGCGTGGCCGCGGTCGGGAAGGGGCAGGGAGAAGGCGATTTCACCCCTTGGGGTGAGGCCGCAGAGCAGGTGGTGGCCGTCCGGCGCGCGGGCCGCCGACAGGAAGGCCGCGCCGCCGGCCTGCGCCCATGTCCGCCGGGGAAGGGCGCCCGCAGCCAGCAGGCCTGCGAGAAAACTACGCCGGTTCGTCATCAGTCGCCGTCCAATGCGTTGAAGCCGGCGGCGATGCCGAGCGACGGTCCGATCCGCTCCGTCAGCAGGCGGCGGAGTGCTTCGATGTCCTGTTGCAGGGCTTCGATGCGGAAGCGGGCCAGCGGATCCGTAACGCCTGCGAACACCGGATCCGCCAGCGCCTCTGCGCGCTCCTCGGCCTGTGCGAAGGCGGCGTCCACCTCCGCATTGCCTCCCGAAACCAGCGCGGCCAGTTCGCGGGTCGCCGCAAGCGATAGCTGAACGTGGCGCAGGGAGCGGCCCGAGCGGCGGGCTTCGGCGCGATTGGGGCGCGGGGCGTCGAAGCTGCCCAGCGGCCGGCCGAGACGCGCGTTCGCGGTGAACTCGAGACCCGTCGTCACGGCGGTGAAGAGCTGCTGCGCGGCTTCGGTTTCGCTCCGGTAGACATCATTGCCGGGCGCGATCATCAGGGCGGCATAGCCTTCTTGCCAATCATCGAGGATCGCGGCGGCATTGGCGGCGATATCCACGGTGACGGCCCGGACCAGTGTGCAGTGATAGGCCGGGTTGGCCGCGCCCGAGAACTGCGGATCGAACAGGAGATATTCGAGCGCATAGAACCCGCGCGCGGCGATCGAGACGGTGGCGAAGGCCTCGGGCGTATTGACCACGGGATCCTCGGAGTCGAGCAGCGCGGAGAGAGATTTCGGGGTGGCGCTGCGCGGGTCCGGCCAGAAGGCCAGCGCGAAGGCGCGGTCGTCCCGTTCGGACGGGCCGAAGCGCAGGTGGCTGACCGAGACCCACGCATCGAAGGCATCGTGGTAGGCGGCCCGCAGGGCGGGCTTTCGGGGGCGCAGTCCCGTGCCGCGGTTTCGGCAAGGCGGGCGGACCCCTCCGCCAAGGCGCGGTAGCCGGGCAGCACGTGGCTGTTCACGACCGCCGCAATGTCGGGCGCCGCTTGTGCGACGTTGGCGAGGAAAAGGCCGAAGGCGAGGGCAAATGGGCGCATCAGAGGCTCTCCAGGAAGGCGATGAGGGCGGCGCGGTCGGCAGGCGGCATGGAGATCACCTTCTGACGCGGGGCTTCTGCTTCGCCACCATGCCAGAGCACCGCTTCAAGCAGCGAACGCGCGCGCCCGTCGTGCAGGAAATAGCTGTGACCGGAGACCTGCTCCGTCAGCCCGACGCCCCAGAGCGGCGGAGTGCGCCATTCCCACCCGGTGGCGCGGGCTTCCGGGCGATGATCGGCGAGCCCTTCGCCCATGTCATGCAGCAGCATGTCGGTGTAGGGCCAGATCAGCTGGAAGCTCTGCTCCGGTTGCCCATCCAGCCGGTGGGTGACGAAAGCGGGCCGGTGACAGGCCGCGCAGCCGGTTTCGTGGAACAGCTGCTTGCCGCGCAGCACTTGCGGGTCGTCCACGTTGCGGCGGGCGGGCACGGCGAGATTGCGGCTGTAGAAGGTCACGAGATCCAGCCCTTCGGCGTCGATCTCGAAGCCGCGTTCGTCCTGATCGCCGTGGGATGCGTCGCGGCAGGCGGCTTGCGCTTGGGTGCACTCGCCCCAGGGGGCCGGGAACAGCGGGTTGGAGATGCCGATGTCGCCGGCGAAGGCGGCGGCGGACTGGTGCCGAAGCGTCGGCGCCCCTGCCTTCAGGCCGAAGCGGCCCAGCATGGGTTGATCGAACTCCACCGACCAGACGATGTTGGGGCGGCCGGAAATCCCGTCGCCATCGGTATCGTCTTCATCCGCCAGCGCCAGAATGTCGGCGGCGGGGATGGCTTCGAGCAGGCCGAGGCCGATCATCTGCGGGGCGACTCGCGGGCTGAGCATGGCCTCGGGGTGCAGCGGGCCGTAGCCCAGGTCGGCGGCGGTGTAGGTGGGCTTGCGCAGGAAGGCGGTCTCGCCACCTGCCAGCGGCACTTCGATTTCCTCGTAGTCGATCTGCAACCGGTATTCCGCCGGATGGCCCGGCAGGCCGAAATCTTGCAGCTGGGTGCCGTAGGTCGGGTCCGGCGCGGTTGCGATATAGTCCTGGATCTGGGCGGAGAGCGCATCCACCTCTGCGGGGATCGAGATGCGCAGGAACATGGAGATCGCGTTGTCTTCGGGGCCTTCGGGCGGATGGCCGCGGCCATCCTTCAGGTGGCAGCGCTGGCAGGAGCGCGCGTTGTAGAGCGGGCCGAGCCCGTCGGAGGCCAGCGTGGAGGAGGGCGACGAGACCCAGAGCTTTCGGAACAGCCCGTTGCCGACCTTGAAGGTCAATTCGTCGGCGAAGCTGATGTTGGCGGAGGGCTGCGAGAAGGCGTTTGCATTGTCCATCACGCGCACGGTGGCGGCCCCGGCGGGCTTGGCCTCGAAGGGTTGCGCCTTGGTGAAATCCTTGGGCAGCGCGGTGACCTTGGCCACGCGGGCGGCCTCCGCCTCGGTGCGCGGAACGATTGGGAGATGCGGCTCGTCCAGCACGCCGGCCAGGGCCGGGGCGGCGGCGAGCAGCGAGAGCACGGAAAGGGCGCTTGGCTTGAACATGGGCTTTGGCTGAAGGCTGAAGGCGCGGCGCGGACCAAGAGGCTCCGCGCCGCGCACGCGGGTTACTGGAACACGGCTTCGGGGTTGTCGAGGCTGTCGGAGCCTTCCACCGAGATGCTGGTGCCGAGTGCTGCGACGACGCGCTCGATGCTGCGGGTCTGATCGATCAGCCCGTTCACGCCGCCCATGATCAGGGCCTCGCCGCCGGCGTTGCCGCGCTCAAGCATCATGTCGTAGGCGAAGCCGGCTTCGGCGGCCGTCTTGATTGCGCCGAGCGCCAGGACAGCGGCGGAGAGTTTGCCATGCATCTCTGCGTCCAGCGCCGGATCTACGGCCTTCACCAGATCGGACAGCGAGGCGCCCTCGACGACAGTGCCGTCGATCCGGATGTAGCGGCCGTTGTAGACGGAGCGGATGCCCACGCCGTTGTAGAAGTGATCGTTGTGGGTGTTGTCGGAGAAGCAGGAATGTTCTTCCTCGGGATCGTTCAGCATCACCCCGAGGCGCATGCGCTCGCCGGCGGTTTCGCCGTAGGAGAGGGAGCCCATGCCGGTGAGGATCGCCGCGATGCCGGCGTCTTCGTCTTCAAGCAGCGTGGTGCGCGCTTCGCCGCCTTCGGCCCATTGCGCGGTGATCCAGTCCAGATCGGAGACCAGCAGATCGGTGGCGGCCTTCAGGTAGGCGCTGCGGCGATCGCAGTTGCCGTTGGTGCAGGCCTCGACCTGGGCGTAGTCCGTCCAGGGGCGGTTGCCCGCGCCCGGACCGTGGCCGTTCAGATCCTGGCCCCAGAGCAGGAACTCGATGGCATGATAGCCGGTGGCGACATTGGCCTCCACGCCGTCCGCTTCCTGAAGCGTGTTTTCCAGCAGGTCCGGCGTGATCTCGGTGGCGTCCACCTCAACGCCGGAGAGCGTGAACTTGGGATTGGCGATCACGTTCAGCGCGGCGGCGGCGTTCTCATCGGTTGCGCCTCCGTAGGAGGCGTCCACGTAGTCGATCAGCCCTTCATCCAGCGGCCAGGCGTTCACCTTGCCTTCCCAATCATCGACGATCGCGTTGCCGAAGCGGAAGACTTCGCTCTGCTGGTAGGGCACGCGGGCGGCGAGCCAGGCGGATCTGGCCGCTTCCAGCGCCTCGGCCGAAGGCGCGGCAAGCAGCGTGTCCACGGCGTCCTGCAGGCGTTGGGCCGTGATCAGGCTGTCGGCGTAATTGGCTTGTGCGATGTTGGCGTAGGTTTCCAGAACCTCCGCCTTGGAAACGGCGTCACCGGCCATGGCGGCGGTGCTGCCCATCAGGGCAAAGGCGCTCGTGGCGCGCAGGATGAGTTTCATAACGACTGTCCTCAGGTGCAGAAGAGCCGGCATGTTCATGGCTTTTTTGTCCACGGCGCGCGCGGCCGCCCGGAGCAGGCCGGAGCGGACCGGGGCCGGCGGTGGGCACGGCGCATGGGGCATGAATGCCTTTGCAGGCCCTTTGAACGGCTCTTCTCGATACGGCGAATGCTGGCTTGCCGCCGGGGGAGGGCGGCTGGCTCCGGCGCAAAACTGAGTGAAACAGTCGGGTAAGTCAACCCGTTAAATGAGGCCGGATTTCCCGCTTTCGCCCACAACGGCCCGGCGCCTGAAGCGGCGCGCGCACGCCCCTCGGCGGGCCTGCGCGCACGGGGCTAGAGGCCGAGGATCAGGTCGCTGGCCTTCTCGCCGATCATGATCGCGGGGGCGTTCGTGTTGCCCGAGACGATCTCGGGCATGATGGCGCAATCGGCCACCCGCAGCCCCGTGATCCCATGCACGCGCAGGTGGCTGTCCACCACCGCCATGTCATCGCTGCCCATCTTGCAGGTGCCGGTCGGGTGGTAGATCGAAACGGAGTTGTTGCGGGCCCAGTCGAGGGTGCCGGCGTCGTCGTCCAGCGCCAGATCGGAGCTGGGCCGGAACTCCTCGGAGATCTTGCCCGAAAGAGGGGCATGGCGGGCGATTGTGCGCGCGATCCGCACACCGTCCACGATCGTGCGGCAATCGGTGGGCGTGGAGAGGTAGCGCGGGACGATCCGAACCGGCTGCCGAGGATCGGGGCCTTGCAGTTCGAGGAAGCCCCGGCTCTCCGGGCGCAGTTGGCAGACCGACATGGTGAAGGCCGAGAACGGGTGCACGCCTTCGCCGGGGCTGTCGGCGGACCACGGCTGCACGTGGAACTGGATGTCCGGCGTCGCGACATCGGGGCGTGTTTTCAGGAAGCCCGTGGCGAGACTGGCGGCCATCGTCATCGGGCCGGAGCGCGAAATGGCGTAGCGCAGGGCGATGCGGACCTGGTTCAGAATGGAGCGCACCTCGTCGTTGAGGGTCGGCTCGTTGCACTTGAAGACGAGCCGTGCCTGGAGGTGATCCTGAAGGTTCCGGCCCACGCCGGGCAGCGCATGAACCGGCGTGACGCCGTTGCCGCGCAGGTGTTCCGGATCGCCGATGCCCGAGAGCATCAGGATCTGCGGCGAGTTGATCGCCCCGCCCGAGAGGATCACCTCGCGGCGGGCGGACAGCGAAACCTCCGTGCCGGCGGCATCGGTGTAGCGCACGCCGGTGGCGCGCCGGCCGTCCAGCAGGACCCTCGATACCATCGCACGGGTGATGATCTTCAGGTTGGGGCGTTTCTTGACCGGGTTCAGATAGGCCACGGCGGCACTGCAACGGCGGCCGTTGCGGGTGGTGAGCTGGAAGTAGCCGACACCCTCCTGCGTGGCGCCGTTGTAATCCGGGTTGAACGGGTAGCCGGCGGCCTGCGCGGCCTCCACCCATGCGTCGCAGATCGGGCGCTGGATCCGCATGTCGGAGACGGACAGCGGCCCCTCGGCCCCGTGGAAGGCATCGGCCCCGCGCTCGTTGCACTCGGCGCGCTTGAACAGCGGCAGCACGTCCTGCCAGCTCCAGCCGGGGTTGCCCATCTGCGCCCAGCGGTCGTAGTCCTCCGGCTGGCCGCGCACGTAGAGCAGGCCGTTGAGCGAGGAGGAGCCGCCCAGCACCTTGCCGCGCGGCCAGTCGATCGAGCGACCGTTCAGGCCGGGATCGGGTTCCGTTTTGTAGCACCAGTCCAGCGCCGGGTTGTGCATCGTCTTGAAGTAGCCGACGGGGATGTGGATCCACGGGTTCGTATCCCGTCCCCCGGCCTCCAGAAGCACGACTTTCGTTTTCGGATCAGCGCTCAAGCGGTTGGCCAGCACGCAGCCCGCGGAACCCGCTCCAACGATCACATAGTCTGCTTCCAAGGCCCAGATCCTTACCAATGTGCAAAAAGACTAGGCAAAAGGGAAATACTGGTCTAGCGTTTTTTGAAAAATAAAGTTTCAAAAATTGCAAAAACGGGAGGATATGCAATGGGTGTTTATGATCGGATCAAGGGGGTGTCGCGGCGCGACTTCTTCAAGATTGCAGGAACTTACGGGATGAGCTCGACGCTGCTGGCGGCGGGGGCTGCCGGGGGGGTGATGTCGGCGGCGAATCTCGCACGGGCCGCGGAATCGACCTACAACCGGCGCTACGCCAAGCCCGCGAAGTTCGAAATGAAGTTCGGCGCGGCCGGGTTCAACCCGCAGAACCTGCTGATCGAGCGCGCCGGCTGCCTTGAGTTCGCGCGCGATCTCGAAGAGCGCACCGACGGCGAGATCCGCATCGAGTTCATCGGCAACAACCAGATCTGCGGCCAGCTCTCCTGTGTGGAGAAGGCGCAGCAGGGGATCGTCGATTTCTACGCCGCTTCCACGCAGAACTCCGCCGGTGGCGCGCCCTACCTCAACGTGCTGGACTATGCCTACATGTTCCGATCGCGGGCGGATCAGTACTACTTCATGTATTCGCCGGAGTCGCAGCGCATCCTGCGCGATCCCTTCGAGAAGCGCCACGGGCTGAAGTTCCTCTTCACCCATGCCGAGCTGCGCGGTATCCAGCTGGGCCTCGCATGGGAAGACAAGCCCACGGTGACCTCGGTGGAGCAGCTTGCCGGCACCAAGAACCGCGTGACGGGCACCCAGCTCGGCCGCATCGCGATGAACGCGCTCAACCTGAACCCGGTGCCGGTGGCTTGGGAAGAGACGCTCGACGGGCTCAAGCAGGGCCTGATCGACGGGGCCGAGACATGGGCCTCCGCCGTGGCCTATGCGAACATGTCGCCGGTGGTGAGCCAGTGCGTCGATCTGCGCTTCTTCTGCGGTACCGAGCACACGGCGATGAACGCCGCCAGCTTCGACAAGCTCGACGGCCAGCTGCAGGACGCGGTGATGGAATCCGCCTACCTGACGCAGGTGCATGTGCAGGCCGCAAACGAGGCCGCGCTGGTCAACACCGTGGGCTTCTCCAACCCGCAGATGCCCAACACGATCTTCGCACAGAACAACGTGCGCGTGGCTTCGCTGTCGGATGCGGAAATCCGCAAGGCCGAGGAAATGTGCTCGCCCGAGTTCCAGCCCCAGCTCTGGGAAGAGTGGCGCGAGCGCCTCAACGGCTGGGCCGGTGGCATCGACACCTACCAGGAGATCTACGACACGGTGCGCCAGCACGACATCACGCTGGCCGAGAACGTCGAGCCGCGCCGCTGGTGGAAAGGCTGATCCCACCCGCGTAGCAGCGATTGGCCGGCCTTCCTCAGAGGCCGGCCATTTGCCCATTTGACAAGAAAAGTCCGGCAGAGGCAGCATTCTGATGGGAGGAGTGGCCAATGGGGTCTGACATAGGCATGATTTTCTCGGCTTTGATGTCGGGAGACAGTTTCGAGATCCGCTCCGCGCTGCGCAGCGATGCCGCGTGGTGGCTCGGGGCCGTCACGCTTTTGGCCGGCGGTTTCATCGTGGCGCTGATCTACGAGCGCGTTCCGCTCGTGGAGACGCTGTTGGAGCGCACCGTCATGGTGACCTGCTATCTCGCCATTGCGCTGATCATCTTCTGGGGGGTGGTGGATCGTTTCATCTTCTCCAACCAGCAGCCGTGGTCCACCACCATTCCGCCCCTTCTGTTCATGATCATGGCGTGGTTCGGTGCCGCCTTCAACATCCGCAAGCGCACGCACCTCAGCTTCTCCGAGATCCGCACCGCCATGCCACGCGGCGCGCAGTTCGCCTGCCTCTGGATGGACGCGGCGCTCTGGTTCGGCTTTGCCGTGATCCTCTTCGTCACCACCGCCCGCCAGGCCGCGCTGTCGGCCTCGAACTTCGCCATCGTGCTTGGGACCGACAACACGATGCTCTGGTGGTTCCTCGTCACCGCGCCCATCGCCGCCCTCCTGATGGCGGCGCGGGCGATCGAGAACATCCGCGAGGACATCGCCAACTGGCGCTCCGGCGCTCCGCTCATCAAGCAGGCCGTGATCGGGGGGGACGTGTGATGGCCGATGGCACCCTCGTTACGCTGATCTCGGTCGGGGTCACGTTCCTGTTCATGCTGGGCGTGCCGGTCTTTCTCGTGATCGCCTATTGGGTCGTGGGCTGCTCCTTCGTGCTCGGGCTGACGCTCGACAACATGGGCGCAGAGCTTCTGAACGTCTTCAACAAGGGCTTCGCGCTGCTGGCGATGCCGCTGTTCATCCTCACCGGGGATCTGATCAACAAGTCGGGGATCGCGCGCAGGCTTTCGGATTTCGCCTATGCCTGCCTCGGCTGGCTGCGGGGCGGGCTGGCGATGGCGAGCCTCGGGGCCTGTGGGCTGTTTGCCGCCATTTCCGGCTCCAACTCCGCCACCACGGCGACCATCGGCTCGATGCTGCACCCGGAGATGGTCAAGGGCGGCTACGACGAGCGCTTCTCGGCCGCGACGGCTGCGGCGGGTGGCACCGTGGGCATCATCATTCCACCGTCGATCATCTTCATCGTCTACGGCTTCCTGATGAACCTGCCGATTTCCGATCTCTTCGTGGCGGGCATCGTGCCAGGCGCGCTGATGGTGATCGGCATGCAGGTGGCCTGCTGGATCGTCTGCCGGATCAACGGCTGGGGCCACCTGATTCCGCTGCAACTCAACCGCGTGCTGAAAACCGCCTTCGGGGCGTGGCTGGGTTTCTTCGCCATCGGCCTCGTGCTCTGGGGCATCTACACCGGCAAGTTCTCCCCCACCGAAGCCGCCGGCGTGACCGTGGGCTTCTGCATCATCGCCGGGCTTGTCTCCTACGCGATCACTCGCGTTCTGCGCCTGCGGCAGGACAAGACATGGGAAGAAAAGAGCTACGCCGAGCAACTGGTGGTCGAAGGGTTCACCCTGTTCCAGATCCCGGGCATCACGATGCGCTCGGCCGAGATCACCGGCATCCTCGCGCCGCTGATCGCGGTTTCTGTGGTGATGCAGCAGATCCTTTCGCTGCTCGGCGCGCAGCAGGTGATCGGTGAGTTCGTGACCTCCATGGGCGGCTACTATGCCGTTCTGTTCACCGCGATGATCATCGTCTTCTTCTCCGGCATGGTTCTGGAGTCCCTGCCGGTGACGATCATCCTCGCGCCGATCCTCGCCCCCATCGCGGCCGATGTCGGGGTCGATCCGATCCACTTCTCGGTGATCTTCCTCGTCGGCGCGTCCATCGGCTTCATCACCCCGCCCTATGGGCTCAACCTCTATGTCGCATCGGGTGTGACGGGTGTCCCATATTTCAGATTGCTGCGCTATACGGTGCCCTATCTCATCGCGCTGATCAGCGTCTGGGTGCTGGTGGCCCTGACACCGGAACTCGCGCTGAGCCTGCTGCCCAACAGATAGGAATGATCCATGCCCGAAGTTGCCCCCGCCCCAGACTCGAAAGGGCAGGTTCCGCCGAACGTGCGGCTCCTGCTTCTGCTCGAGGAAGTCGCGCGGCGAGGGGTGCCGGTATCGTCCACGGCGCTGGCCGAGGCGCTGGATCTGCCCAAGGCGACGATGCACCGGCTGCTGGCGACGGCGGAGGAGCAGGGCTTTCTGCAGCGCGACGCCGACGGGCGCTCCTTCGGGCCCGGCCACCGGATGCGCAAGCTCGCGGCCAACACGCTGTCTTCGCAGCGGATCCGCACCGAACGGCTCTTCATCATGCGCCACCTCGCCGCCACCGTGGGCGAGACATGCAACCTCGCCGCGCCGGGGCGTTCGGGCATGATCTACCTCGATCGGGTGGAGACCCACTGGCCGCTGCGAATCCAGCTGCCGATCGGCACGCAGGTTCCATTCCACTGCACCGCCAGCGGCAAGATGTATCTGTCGTCGCTGCGCTCGGACAAGCTCGAGCGGCTCCTCGGATGGCTCGAGCTGGACGCCCACACGGAACACAGCATCCAGGACGAGAGGGCCCTGCTCGCGGATCTTGAAGCCACGCGCAAGCGCGGCTTCGCGACGGACAACGAGGAGTTCATGGCGGGCATGGTGGCCGTCGCGGTGCCGATCAGGGACACCGAGGGCCGGCTGCTGACGACCCTCTCCATCCACGCGCCCACGCAGCGGCATTCCGTGGAGAGCCTCGTGGCCGACATCGCGCCCCTGAAGGATGCCGCGCAGCAGATGGCGGCGCTGATCTAGCCGCGCAGGGCCCCGCGCCTGCCGCAAGATCCTTCTTGGCTCGGGCGCGGGAGTGCGGGATGCTGGGCCAAGGCGAAGAGGCGCCGGAAGGCGAAGGAGCGGGTGGCCATGCAGCAGGCGATCGGGGATTGGACGGAGCGGTTTGACGGCACCCGGCAGCTTCCCCGTGATCTGCGTGACCGTCTCCTCAGGCTCGCCAGCCTGCGCCGCTTCAAGGCGGGGGAAACCGTCTTTGCGCCGGGGCGGGTGCCCAACAGCCTGCTTCTGCTGCTGGAGGGCACGATCCGGGTGTTCCAGACGTCCGACAGCGGCCGCGAAATCGTGCTCTACCGGGTGGAAGCGGGCCAGAGCTGCGTGCTGACGACGGCCTGCATCCTGGCGGAGGAGGCCTATTCGGCGGAAGGCGTTGCCGAAACCGATGTGGTGGCCGTCGCGCTGCCGAGAAGCGCCTTCGATCGGCTGGCGGCCGACTCCGAGGCCTTCCGCCAGTTCGTCTTCGCGGCCTATTCGCGGCGCCTGCTGGATCTGCTGCGCGTGGTGGACGACGTGGCCTTCGGCAAGATTGACGTGCGCCTTGCGGCCCGCCTCGTGGCGCTTGCCGATGCCGAGGGCGCGCTGAACGCCACCCACCAGCAGCTTGCCACGGAACTGGGCACCGCCCGCGAGGTGATTTCGCGGCAGTTGACGGAGTTCCAGCGGCGCGGCTGGATCGAAGCGGCGCGCGGCCGTATCCTGCTGCGGGACGTCCCTGCGCTGAAAGCCTTGGCCCGGCAAAAATAATTGCGCCGCCGCTTGAAATTCAACATATTGAATGTGAATGGATTTCCGAGCCGCCCCGCGGCCCCCTCGCAGAAGATTCCGGCGGGGCGTGACAAAGTCACAGAAGCGCTGCGGGGGGCACCCTAGGTAGGAAGTGATCGAACAGAAAGGGTCCTGCAATGACGAAGAACATGGGAACGACGGATCGGCTCCTGCGCACGCTTCTCGGGATCGTGCTGCTTGGGGCCGCGATGTTCGGCGGCCTCGCCACCGGGCTTGCGGTGATCGCCGCGCTCGTCGGGGCCGTGATGCTGCTGACCGCCAGCCTCCGCCTCTGCCCGCTCTATTCCCTGCTCGGGCTCAAGACCTGCAGCGACTGCTGATCCGACACCTGCCGCCGGGCCGCCCGGCCAACGCATCTGGAGATACCCGCGATGACCTATCCGGTGAACATGACCATCAAACCCGACGTCGAAGCCTTCTTCGACGAGGCGACCAACACGATCAGCTACATCGTGAAGGATCCCACCTCCAACGCCTGCGCCATCATCGACAGCGTGATGGACATCGACTACGCCGCCGGCCGCATCACCTATGAACATGCCGACGAGTTGATCGCCCGCATCGAGGAATGCGGCTGCGAGCTGCAATGGATCATCGAGACCCACGTCCACGCCGATCACCTGTCGGCGGCGCCCTACATCCAGGAAAAACTGGGAGGCAAGATCGGGGTCGGGGCCAAGATTATGGTGGTGCAGGATACTTTCGGCAAGATCTTCAACGAAGGCACCGAGTTCCAGCGTGACGGCAGCCAGTTCGACAAGCTCTTCGAGGATGGTGATACCTACAAGATCGGCAACATGGATGCCTTTGCCATCTACACGCCGGGCCACACGCCGGCCTGCATGACCCATGTCATCGGAAACGCGGCCTTCGTGGGCGATACGCTGTTCATGCCCGACGGCGGCTCCGCCCGCGCCGATTTCCCCGGCGGTGACGCGGGCACGCTCTACGATTCGATCCAGAAGGTGCTTTCGTTGCCCGACGACATGCGGCTCTTCATGTGCCACGACTACGGCCCCAACGGCCGCGACATCCAGTGGGAAACCACCGTCGCCGAAGAGAAGGCGCACAACATCCACGTGGGCGCAGGCAAGACCCGCGAGGAGTTCATCAAGTTCCGCACCGAGCGCGATGCGCAGCTGGCGATGCCCAGGCTGATCATCCCCTCGCTGCAGGTGAACATGCGCGCCGGCGAAATCCCGACGGACAAGGACGGCAAGCCGATGCTCAAAGTGCCCGTCAACATGCTCTGAGCTGCTCCCGCCGCTCTTTCTCCCTTCATCCGCAAATCCGGGGCTTCGCGCCCCGGCTGCCCCTGCCCGTGCCGGGTTTCTGGCCCGGCGCGGCGCGCCTTTCGTGAGAGCCCATGATGCACGCGCTTCGCCAGTATGTTCCGATCCTCCAGTGGGGCCGCACCTACGACAGGGCGGCCTTCGCCAATGACGCCGTGGCGGCGGTGATCGTCACGATCATGCTGATCCCGCAATCGCTGGCCTATGCGCTGCTCGCGGGCCTGCCGCCCGAGGCCGGGCTCTATGCCTCGATCGTGCCGATCCTGCTCTACGCGATCCTCGGCACCAGCAGTGCGCTGGCCGTCGGGCCGGTGGCCGTCGTCTCGCTGCTCACCGCTTCGGCCGTGGGGCAGGTGGCGGAGGCCGGCACGGCAGGCTACGCGGTGGCCGCGCTCACGCTGGCCTTCCTGTCGGGCGCATTCCTGCTGCTGATGGGGCTCCTGCGTCTCGGTTTCCTCGCCAATTTCCTGAGCCACCCCGTCATCGCCGGCTTCATCACCGCCTCCGGCATCCTGATCGCCGCCAGCCAGCTCAAGCACATTTTCGGAATCGACGCCCACGGTCACACGCTGCCCGAACTCATCACCTCCCTCGCGGCGCATCTCGGCGAAGCGAGCATCCCGACCCTCGTGATCGGGATCCTGGCAACCGGGTTCCTGTTCTGGGTGCGCAAGGGGATGAAGCCCCTGCTGCGCGCGCTCGGCCTGGGCTCTCGTCTGGCGGATGTCGCCACCAAGGCCGGCCCCGTGCTCGCGGTGGTGGCCACCACGCTCGCCGTCTGGGCGCTGGGCCTTTCGGAGAACGGCGTGCGCATCGTCGGAGCGGTGCCGCAGAGCCTGCCGCCCTTCACGCTGCCCGGCTTCGCCCCGGATCTGCTGAAAGCGCTTCTCGTTCCGGCGATCCTGATCTCCATCATCGGGTTCGTGGAAAGCGTTTCGGTGGCCCAGACGTTGGCCGCGAAGAAGCGCCAGCGCATCGACCCGGACCAGGAATTGATCGCGCTGGGCGCCGCGAACCTTGGCGCGGCCTTCACCGGCGGATTTCCCGTCACGGGCGGTTTCTCCCGCTCGGTTGTCAATTTCGACGCCGGCGCCGAAACACCCGCCGCCGGGGCCTTCACGGCGCTGGGGCTGGCGGTGGCGGCCCTGCTGCTCACGCCGCTGATCTACTACCTGCCGAAGGCGACGCTGGCGGCCACGATCATCGTCGCCGTGCTGAGCCTCGTGGATTTCTCGATCCTGCGAAAGACATGGGCCTATTCCCGCGCCGATTTCGCCGCCGTCGCCGCCACGATCCTGCTGACGCTCGGGCTCGGGGTGGAGATCGGCGTGGCCGCCGGGGTGCTGCTCTCCATCGCGCTGCACCTCTACAAGACGTCGCGCCCCCACGTGGCGGAGGTGGGGCGGGTGCCGGGCACCCAGCACTTCCGCAACATCCTGCGCCACGAGGTGGAGACGGCGCCCCACCTGCTGACCCTGCGCGTGGACGAAAGCCTCTATTTCGTCAACGCCCGCTTCCTGGAGGATCTGGTGCAATCCCGCGTCACCGAGGGCTGCGCCATCACCGACGTGGTGCTGATGTTCTCGGCGGTGAACGAGGTCGATTTCTCCGCGCTGGAAAGCCTGGAGGCGATCAACGCGCGGCTGCGGGACATGGGTGTCGGGCTGCATTTCTCCGAGGTGAAGGGCCCGGTGATGGACCGCCTCAAGCGTTCGCACCTGATCGAAGCGCTGAACGGGCGCGTGTTCCTTTCGCAGAACGATGCCTGGGAGGCGCTTGCGGGCAAGGCGCGGCCCTGCACGGGCGCGGCTCAGCCGTCGTAGGTCCAGCGATAGGCGGGCGGGGTGGGCCCTTTGTTGCGCCCGCCCTGCTGCTGCTGCTCCCAGGCGTGGGCAAGGATGCCCACCGAGCGCGACAGGCAGAAGATCCCGCGCGCGAGCGGCGGCGCGAACCCCAGTTCGGCGAAGATCACCGCCGTGGCCCCGTCGATATTCATCGGCAGGGGGCGCTTCTTGCGGGCGGAAATCTCGGCCTCGATGGCCTGGGCCAGATCGGCGTAGCGCCCGTCCACGGCTCCGGCCTGCCGTGCCTCTTCCACCAGCGCCATGAGCCGGGGGCTGCGCGGATCGGACGGCGTGTGGAACCGGTGGCCGAAGCCGGGCAGGATCTTTCCGTGGCTCTCGGTCCAGGCATCCAGCGCCGCGGGCAGGGGGCCGTCGAAGGCTTCCACGAAATGATACATCTCGACCGCCTGTTCGCCTGCGCCGCCGTGGACGTCGCCCAGCATGTTCACGGCACTCGCCATGGCGTTGTTGAGCCCGACACCGCAGGTGATCGCCATGCGCGCCGCCGCGATCGAAGGCGCCTGTGGGCCATGATCCACCGAGGCCACCAGCGCGGCCTCGAACAGCCTTGCCTGTGCCTCCGTCGGGGCATCGCCGCGCAGCATCAGCCAGATCATGCCGGGAAAGGAAATCGCCCCGATCAGTTCCTGGATCGGGGTGCCGCGGATGTCGATCCGCCCCGGCTCCATGTCGATGATCGAAGTGCGCCACCAGTCGGAAACGTCGCTCATAGGATGCCTTTCTCGTGCATGTCGGCGATCTCGTCGGCGCCGTAGCCCAGTTCGGTCAGAAGCGCGTCGGTATCCTGCCCCAGCGCGGGGGGCGGGCTTTCGACCGCCGGGGCGGCGCCGTTGATCTTCACCGCCGTCCGCAGCACCTTGATCGGCCCGTCGAGGCCGGGGGGGTCGGGGAACTCCGCGATCAGGCCCCGCTCCGCGATCTGCGGATGGGCCAGCACCTCGGGCACGCTCAGCACCGCGCCGGCCGGAACGCCCAGCCGGTTCAACTCGCGCGCCCAGTCCCGCGCTGGTCGGGTGGTGAGCACGGTTTCCAACTCCGCCTTCAGGCGAAAGCGATTGGTCTTGCGCGCCTCGCGGGTGGCGTATTCCGGTGCGCCCAGCAGATCCTCGCGCCCGAGGTGGCGGGCGAGGAGTTCCCATTGCTCATCCTTGTTGGCGGCGATGTTCAATAGCCCATCGGCCGCCTGAAACGCGCCGGAAGGGGCCGAGGTGAGGTTCTCGTTGCCATTGGCCGTGGGCAGCACGCCGCCGATCAGGTAGTTCGACACAGCCCAGCCCATCGTCGCCAGCACGCTCTCCAGCATCGAGATGTCGAGGAACGCGCCACGCTCCGGCGCGTTCAGTGCCGCGGCGATCGCCATGGCCGCCGTCAGCCCGCCGATGGTGTCGGCGATCGGGTAGCCCACGCGCAGCGGCGCGCTTTCCGCGTCGCCCGTGATCGACATCACGCCCGAAGCGCCCTGGATGATCTGGTCATAGGCAGGGCGATGGACCCAGGGGCCCTCCTGCCCGAACCCCGAAATGGCGCAGTAGATCAGACGCGGGTTCTCGCCCTTCATAACCTCGTAGTCCACCCCGAGGCGCTTCATCACGCCGGGGCGGAAGTTCTCCACCAGCACATCCGCCGTTCTGACGAGCCGCTTCAGCAGCGCCTTGCCTTCCTGCGTCTTGAGATTGACCGTGAGGCTCTTCTTGCCGGCGTTCTGGGCCAGGAAGCTGATCCCCATTCCGCGTGCGTTCAGATCCGGATCCGCGCCGAGGTTGCGGGCCAGATCGCCCCGGCCCGCGGCCTCCACCTTGATCACCTCGGCCCCGAGATGGGCCAGCTGGTGGCAGGCGAAGGGACCGGCGAGCACGTTCGTCAGATCGAGAACGCGCACGCCGGCGAGAGGTTTGGCGGCCTCAGTCGCCATCGGCGGTGCCTTCCGCGCGCAGGCGCGCACGGCGGGCTCGGTAGCTCGGCAGCACCACCAGAAGCACCGCCACCGCCAGCAGGCCCAGGGTCATCGGACGTTCAAGGATGAAGCCGATGCCGTCGTAGAGCTGCATGGAGCGGGCGAAGTTGTCTTCCAGCATGCGGCCGAGGATGAAGCCGATCAGCAGCGGCGCCAGCGGGTAGTCCGCGAAACGCAGCACCGTGGCGGCCACCCCGAAGCCCACGAGCAGAAGCAGCTCCGTGGCGTTGTTCTGCCCGATGTAGGCCCCCATCAACGTGAAGAACAGGATGAAGGGGATCAGGTAGTTGCGCGGAACGGCGAGCACCTTGGCGATGTAGGGGATCAGCGGCAGGTTCAGGATCAGCAGGATCACGTTGCCGATGTACATCGAAACGATCACCGCCCAGAAGATCTGCGGATCATCTACCATCAGGCGCGGCCCTGGCGTGACGTTGAGCGCGATCAGCGCCCCCAGCAGGATGGCCGTGGTGCCCGAGCCGGGGATGCCAAGCGTCAGCAGCGGCACGAAGGAGCCCGTGCAGGCGGCGTTGTTGGCGCTTTCCGGCGCCGCCAGCCCCTTTACGGAGCCCTTGCCGAACTGCTCCTGCTCCTCCTTCGGCGCGATGTTGCGCTCCACGGCGTAGCCGAGGAAGGAGGCGATCGTCGCGCCCGCACCGGGCAGAACGCCGATCAGGAAGCCCTGGATCGACTGCCGCCCGATCACCGGGGCGATGGCCTTCGCCTCGTCCCGCGTGATGCGCAGATCCTTGATCTCGCCGCCGGCCTCGGTGTTGGAGCGCTTCGGATCCAGCACGAGGTAGATGGCCTCGGGCAGGGCGAACATCGCCATCGCGAGGGTGATGAAGCCGAAGCCCGATTGCAGATCCATGATCCCCATGGTGAACCGCGGCAGGTTGAAGAGTGCGCCCTCGCCGACGGTGGCCATGATCAGGCCGAGGATCGTCATCAGAAGCGCCTTGGCCACCTGCCCGGTGCCCGCGAAGGCCGCGATGGCGGAGAGGCCGACGACCATCAGCGCGAAATATTCCGCGGAGTGGAACAGCAGCGCCACCGTGGCCAGCGCTGGGGCGAAGATCATCAGAAGAATTGCCCCGATTGTGCCCCCCGAGAAGGAGGCGATGGCCGCCACCGTCAGCGCCTTGCCCGCCTTGCCCTGCCGGGCGAGGGGATAGCCGTCGAAGCTGGTCGCCACGGTCGATGCCACCCCGGGCGCGTTGATCAGGATCGAAGAGGTCGAACCGCCGAAAATCGCGCCGTAGTACACTCCGGCGAGCAGGATCAGCGCCGCCGACGGATCCCCGATGGAGATCGCCACCGGGATCATGATCGCGATGATGGACATCGGCCCGAGCCCCGGGAGCATCCCGATGAAGGTGCCGATCAGGCAGCCGCCGATGACCATGAGAATGTTGGTGACGGAAAAGGCCGTTGAAAGGCCGATCATCAAACCTTCGAGCATGTCAGCCTCCCATCAGGAAAAAGGGCCAGGGGCGCAGGAAGATGCCGAGCACCTCCTGCACGAGATACCAGACGCTGCCGGCCGCGATCGCCGCCACGAGCAGCATGACGTGATACTTCCGCTCCCCGAGAATCATCGCGCCGAAGAACAGGAAGCCCACCGTGGAAAGCAGGAAGCCCGCCGGGCGCAGCAGCAGCGCATAGGCCACCATCAGGGCCAGGAGCATGAGTGCCTGCCCGAGGTTGTAGTCGGTGAGCCTGCGGTAGTTGATGTCGGGTGCCTTCTCGGTGCCGTCACCCTTTTCCAGCCCCAGAACGATCACGAGGCAGGCCAGGATCGCCAGCACCGAAAGCACTTTCGGGAATGTGGATGGCCAAACAGGATTGCGTTGCATGAACGGCGGTAGCCCCGCGTCCATCGTGAAGAAGGCCGTGTAGCCATAGATCAGGCAGATGCCGAGTAGGATCAGGGCGATCCAGCGGTCCAGTGCCATTGTCCCCTCCGGTTTCGGGTGCGGTTTCGGGTGCATGGGGGCGCTGCCCCCGCCGCGCCTGCGCGGCTCCCCCGAGGTATTTGAAGCGAGAGGAAAGGCGTTGTTAACCAAGCCGGGCTAGCGTCACCTTCGCGGTACAGGCTGAGGAGCCGATGACCGCGCGAGGGGAAAGCCCGGCGTTCGCGGGCCTTCCGTCCGGAAGGGGGCGGCGATCCCGCCTCCTTCCTCTCGCCTCAAATACCTCGGGAGCGCGAGGGCAGCGCCCTCGCAACGGGCGGGCCACAAAGGCCCGCCCCCGCTTGCGCGGTTGTCAGAGGAAGCCGAGCTTCTTCATCAGGTCGCCGATGACCTTTTCCTGCTCTTCGAGGAAGGCTTTGAAGTCATCGCCGCTGTTGTGGATGTTCACCCAGCCGTTGCGGGCGCGCACTTCTTCCCACTCCGGGGTTTCGTACATCTTGGCCAGCGCCTCCTGGTACATGGCGAGCTTGTCTTCCGGCAGGCCGGGAGCCGCGAAGAAGCCGCGCCAGTTCACGAAGGTGGTGTCGATGCCCTGTTCCTTCATGGTCGGTGCGTCGGCGTAGGCGTCCACCCGCTCGGGCGCGGTGACGCCGATGATCTTCACTTCGCCGGCGTTGGCGAGATCGACCGCCTCGGAGAAGCCGGTGGAGAGCGCCGCGATCTCGCCGGAGAGCAGTGCGGCCATGGCTTTGCCGCCCGCATCGTAGGGGATGTATTTCACCCCGAGGGCATCCTTGCCCGCGGCTTCCATCACCATCGCGGCCACGAGGTGGTCCATGCCGCCGGGCACGGAGCCGCCGCCGATGGCGGTGGCGTTCGGATCGGCGTCATAGGCGGCCAGCAGGTCGGCCATGGAGTTGATCGGGCTGTCCTTGCCCACGACGATGGCGGCGTAGTCGCCGATGGTGCCGGCCACGAGCGTCAGGTCACGGAAGTTGTGCGGGAAGACGCCGGTGAGCGAGCGGATCACGATGGGGGTGGAGTTCACCATCAGCGTGCCGTGCTGGCTGTCGGCGTTCTCGATCAGGTAGCCGATGGCCTTGCCGCCGCCGCCGCCCGACATGTTCTCGTAGGAGGCATTGCCCACGAGGCCGGATTTCGTCAACGCCTCGCCGGTGCCGCGCGCGGTGCCGTCCCAGCCGCCGCCGGCGCCGCCGGGGATCAGGAAGTGGATGCTGTCCACCACCTGATCGGCAGCGGTTGCGGGAACGCCGAAGGCCATGGTTGCCGCCGCCGCGGCGGCCATCGCCCGGCGGGTCATTTTGAATTTGATCATGTGATCCTCCCATTTGACAAAACGCGGACGGGCCGCGCATGAGTAGGAACCAACCACGCGAAGCTGACACGGACCTGTCACGCGCGCGAAATATCGGGGACGTCATGAGATTCCTTCTGGTGGAGGACAATCTGGATCTCGCCGCCGCTGTGCTCGACCGCCTGCGGATGGATGGTCACGTGGTGGATCATGCCGGCGACGTCGCCGAGGCGGAGGCCTTCTTCGCCACCACCGACTACGATCTCATCCTGCTCGACATCATGCTGCCGGACGGCGACGGCCGCAGCTTCCTCGCCCAGCATCGCGCCCGGCAGGACGACACGCCCGTGATCGTGCTGACGGCGCGCTCGGAGGTGAGCGATCGCGTCGGCGTGCTGGATCTGGGCGCGGACGACTACGTGACCAAGCCCTTCGATTTCGCCGAGCTCGAAGCGCGCTGCCGGGCCGTGATCCGGCGGCGTGGTGGAGATGCACGCAATATCAAGCGCTTGGGGGATGTCACCTTCGATCCTCTGGCCGGTTCGCTCACCGTGCAGGGGCGCGCGATCGCGCTGCGGAACCGCGAGCTGCGGCTGCTTGAAATCCTTGCCGGGGCGCCCGGCGTGATCTTCTCCAAGGCCAAGCTGGTGGATCGCCTGTTTTCCTATGACGAGGATGTTTCGGAGAACGCGATCGAGGTCTACGTGGGCCGCCTGCGCAAGCATCTGGCCGGCTCCGCGGTGTCCATCGCCACCGTGCGGGGCCTCGGATACCGGCTCGACGTGGCATGAAGGCACAAGCGCGAGTCAGCGGTTCGATCCGCCGCCGCCTGACCCTGCAACTGGTGGGCAGCGCCGCCGTGCTGGCGGTGCTTCTGTTCCTGCTCGTGCTCGGCTTCGCGCGCCGTGTCGCCGAGGAATCGCAGGACAACATCCTGACGGCCTCGGTGACCTCGATCCTCGAATCGGTCGCCGTGCAGGACGGGGCTCTGACCGCCGACATCCCCTACGCGGCGCTTTCTATGCTGGGAAACGTGAGCAACGATCGCGTCTTCTACGCGATCCGCACCGCCACGGAGGACCTGACGGGCTACGGCGATCTGCCTCGCCCGGACCGGGATCCC
Organism: Pseudoruegeria aquimaris; assembly: GCF_900172235.1. Classification (GTDB taxonomy): domain Bacteria; phylum Pseudomonadota; class Alphaproteobacteria; order Rhodobacterales; family Rhodobacteraceae; genus Pseudoruegeria; species Pseudoruegeria aquimaris. The sequence continues at coordinate 21,314 of NZ_FWFQ01000014.1, forward strand.
CGCGCCGGTGAAACGCTCTTTCTCACCGCCGACTACAAGGGCGACAGCCTGCGCCTGGCCAGTGCCGCGCGCACGGTTTCGCTGGAGGGGCAGCCGCTGCGCGTGATCGCTTCGGTGGCGCAAACCCGCAACGGGCAGGCCGCCACCCTGGAGCGGATCTCGGCGATCGCCGCCGTGCTGGGACTGGGATTCTTCCTCGTTTCGGCGGCGCTGGCCATTCTCGCCGCCCAGGCCGCGGTGAAGCCGCTCAACGATCTGGCCGGCTCCGTTTCGCGGCGCGGGCCGAAGGATCTGCGCCCCGTGGTGGCCCCGGTTCCTTCCGAGATGGCGCCGCTCGTGGTTTCTCTCAACGGGTTCATCGCGCGGCTCAAGGTCTCGCTGGCGCGTTCGGAGGATTTCATCGCCGAGGCCGCACACCGGGTGCGCACGCCTCTTGCGACGGTGCGGACGCAGGCGGAGGTGGCGCTGCGCCGGGTGGAGCGCCCCGAAAACCGCAAGGCACTGAAGGAGATGATCCGCGCCATCGACGAAAGCTCCCGCGCCGCCGGGCAGCTGCTCGATCACGCGATGGTCACCTTCCGGACCGACAGCCTTGAGCGTCAGGATGTGTCGCTGGCCGATCTTACCGCGGATCTGGCAGACAGGCTGGGCCCGGTGGCGGATCTCAAGGAAATCACCCTGCGGCTGGAAGCGCTCGATCCGGGGCGGATCGAGGGCGATCCGATCCTGTTGCAGAACGCGGTGCGCAACATCCTCGACAACGCGATCAAATATTCCCCGGAGGACAGCTGCGTGGACCTCGTGATCGAGGCGGGCGAGGGCGTCGTCCGCCTGCGGGTGGAAGACGAGGGGCCGGGATTTCCGTCCGGCGCGGACAAGCTCACCGCCCGCTTCGCGCGGGGCAGCAACGTCTCCGGGACGGTAGGTTCGGGCCTGGGGCTGACGATCGCCAAGGAGGTGGCCGAAGCCCACGGCGGGAAACTGAAGATGGAAAACCGGGAGGGCCGCGGCGCATGTGTCACGCTCGAATTCCCCGCGCCCTGAGGGGCGGCCTGCGCCTGCTGGCGCTGTCTCTGCTGGCGTGGCCCGCGCTGGCTTCTGCCTTCGAGATCGAAGAGCAGAAGCGTTTCGATGCGATCGGCGTGGAAGTTGCGGTGCTCAAGGTCATCTCCACGGCCGACACCGATCTCTTCGCGCCGCTCATCCACTCCTTCCAGGAACGCAATCCGGGGATCAGCGTCGATTACAGCGAAGCGAGCAGCGGTGAGATCAACAAGGCCATCCTCGCCGGCGCCGGCTTCGATGTCGCGATCTCGTCCGCGATGGATCTGCAGACGAAGCTGGCCAACGACGGCCACGCCCGCAGCCATCGCTCGGCGCAGACGGAGCGGCTCCCGGCTTGGGCCAACTGGCGCGACACGCTCTTCGCCTTCACGCAGGAGCCCGCCACGATCGTCGTGAACCCGGCCCATTTCGAAGGGCTCAGCATCCCGCGCACGCGGCAGGAGCTGATCACCCTGCTGCGCGAGAACCAGGAGCGGTTCCGCGGCCGCATCGGCACCTACGACGTGCGGCAGTCCGGCCTCGGCTACCTCTTCGCGACGCAAGATTCCCGCGCGTCCGAAGGTTTCTGGCGCCTCGCCGAAGTTATGGGCGGGCTCAGGGCGCGGCTCTACTGCTGCTCGTCCGACATGATCGAGGATGTCGCCAGCGGCCGCATTGCCATCGCCTACAACGTGCTGGGCAGCTACGCGCAGGCGCGGAAGGATCTCGCCGACAGGATCGAGATCATCGAACCCGAGGATTTCACGACGGTCATGCTGCGCTCGGTCCTGATCCCGAGCACGGCCGCGGCACCGGAAGCCGCGGGGGCCTTCGTCGATCACCTGCTGCTCGCGGCCTGGGGCGGCCCCGAGGCCGCGACGCGCGCAGGCTACCCTTTCCCGCCCATCGATCTTTCGGAGCAGACCGCCCGCCGGCCCATCCGCATGGGGCCGGGTCTGCTCGTCTACCTCGACAGCCTCAAGCGCGGACGCTTCCTTGCCGAATGGGAAGACGCGGTGCTCCAGGAGTAGGCCGAAACGAAAACACCCCCGCCGGAGCGGGGGTGTTTACTCGTTCCTGAGAGGCCCGGATCAGGCGCTTTGCAGCGCCTTCACCTCGATCTCGCCTTCCTTCTCGGCCTTGATCGCCAGCGCAGCGGCGTGGCTGGCGGCGGCGGTGGTGAAGTAGGGGATCTTGTCGTAGAGGGCGACGGCGCGGATATCGCGGCTGTCCTCGATGGCCTGCTGGCCCTCGGTGGTGTTCATCACCAGATCGATCCCGCCGTCCTTGAGCATGTCCACGATGTTGGGGCGCCCTTCGTAGACCTTGTTGACGATCTCGCACTCCACGCCGTTCTCGCGTAGCCAGCCGGCGGTGCCGCGGGTGGCGACGATAGTGAAACCGAGATCGGCCAGCACCTGCGCGGCCTCTTTCATGGCCGGGGTCTTGTCTTCGTTCTTGATCGAGATGAACACGCGACCGCTGGTGGGCAGGGTCACCCCGGCGCCGAGCTGGGCCTTGAGGAAGGCGCGGGCGAAGTTCCTGTCGGAGCCCATGACCTCGCCGGTGGAGCGCATTTCCGGCCCGAGGATCGTGTCCACGCCCGGGAAGCGGGCGAAGGGCAGAACGGCCTCCTTCACGGCGAAGGTGTCGATCTGCGGATCCACGAGTTCGAAGTTGGAAAGCTTCTCGCCGGCCATCAGCCGCGCGGCGATGGAGGCGATCGGGGAGTTCACGGCCTTCGCCACGAAGGGCACCGTGCGCGAGGCGCGCGGGTTGACCTCGATCAGGAAGATCTCGTCATCCTTGATCGCGAACTGCACGTTCATCAGGCCGACGACGTTGAGCTCCTTGGCCAGCGCCACCGTCTGCCGCTTCACTTCCTCGATCAGCTCGGCGGAGAGCGAGTAGGGCGGCAGCGAGCAGGCGCTGTCGCCGGAGTGTACGCCGGCCTCCTCGATGTGCTGCATGATCCCGGCGACGTGCACGTCTTCGCCGTCGCAGAGTGCGTCCACGTCCAGTTCGGTCGCGCCGGAGAGGTAGCTGTCCAGCAGCACAGGGCTGTCGCCGGACACCACGACGGCCTCCTTGATGTAGCGTTCGAGCTGGGCCATGTCGCGCACGATTTCCATGGCGCGGCCGCCCAGCACGTAGGAGGGGCGGATCACCAGCGGGAAACCGATCTCGCCGGCAATGCGCAGGGCCTCGGCGTCGGTGGAGGCGATGCCGTTCTTGGGCTGTTTCAGGCCCAGGCGGTTCACCAGCGCCTGGAAGCGCTCGCGGTCCTCCGCGAGATCGATCGCATCCGGCGAGGTGCCGAGGATCGGGATGCCCTCGGCCTCCAGCGCGTTGGCGAGCTTGAGCGGAGTCTGGCCGCCGAACTGCACGATCACCCCGTGCAGCGTGCCCTTCTCCTGCTCGACGCGCAGGATTTCCATCACGTGCTCGAAGGTGAGGGGCTCGAAGTAGAGGCGGTCGGAGGTGTCGTAGTCGGTGGAAACGGTCTCGGGGTTGCAGTTGATCATCACCGTTTCATAGCCCTGCGCGGTGAGCGAGAAACAGGCGTGGCAGCAGCAGTAGTCGAACTCGATGCCCTGGCCGATCCGGTTCGGGCCGCCCCCGAGGATGACGACCTTCTTGCGGTCCGAGGGGCGCGCTTCGCATTCCACCTCGCCCATCACCGGGCTTTCGTAGGTGGAATACATGTAGGGCGTCTGGGCCTCGAACTCGGCGGCGCAGGTGTCGATGCGCTTGAACACGGCCTTCACGCCCAGGTTCAGGCGGGCGCGGCGCACGTTGTCCTCGGTGCGGCCGGTGAGCTTGGCGAGCCGGGCATCGGTGAAGCCCAGCATCTTGAGCTTGCGCAGCCCCTCTTCCGTCATCGGCAGGCCGTCGCGGCGGATCGCGCATTCGGCGCCGATGATCTCGCGGATGCGGGCGAGGAACCACGGGTCGAAGGAGGTGATCTCCTGGATTTCGGCGTCGGAGAAGCCGAAGCGCATCGCGTCCGCGATCACCCGCAGCCGATCAGGCGTCTGCTGGGAGAGCGCCTTGGTCATCGCCTTGTCGATCGCGGCCTGGGCGGCCTCGTCCTTGCCCACGAGGATCTGGGTGACGAGCGGATCGTCGTGATCGCGCAGCACCATGTCGGCGCGGGCCGGCAGGCCCTCGACGGCAACCTCGTCGAAGCCGGTCAGTCCGGTCTCCATGGAGGCCAGCGCCTTCTGCATGCTCTCGTGGATCGTGCGCCCGATGGCCATGGCCTCGCCCACGGATTTCATCGCCGTGGTCAGGTAGGGCTCGGAGCCGGGGAATTTCTCGAAGGCGAAGCGCGGGATCTTGGTGACGACGTAGTCGATCGTCGGCTCGAAGGAGGCGGGGGTGACCTTGGTGATGTCGTTGTCCAGCTCGTCCAGCGTGTAGCCCACGGCGAGCTTGGCGGCGATCTTGGCGATCGGGAAGCCGGTGGCCTTGGAGGCCAGCGCCGAGGAGCGGGACACGCGCGGGTTCATCTCGATCACCACCATGCGCCCGTCCTTGGGGTTGATCGCCCATTGCACGTTGGAGCCGCCGGTTTCCACGCCGATCTCGCGCAGCACGGCGATCGAGCCGTTGCGCATGATCTGGTATTCCTTGTCGGTCAGCGTCAGGGCCGGGGCTACGGTGATGCTGTCGCCGGTGTGGACGCCCATCGGGTCCACGTTCTCGATGGAGCAGACGATGATGGCGTTGTCGGCCTTGTCGCGCACGACCTCCATCTCGTATTCCTTCCAGCCCAGCAGGCTTTCGTCCACGAGGATCTGGTTCACCGGGGAGGCATCCATGCCGGAGCGGCAGTAGTGGATGTAGTCATCCCGGTTGTAGGCCACGCCGCCGCCGGTGCCGCCCAGCGTGAAGGCGGGGCGGATGATGGCGGGCAGGCCGATCTCTTCCAGCGCCTCCAGGGCCATCTGCACGCCGGCGTCCAGATCGGCCTGGCCGTTGGCCTTCTTCGGCGCGGTCACGATGGTCGCGCGCGGGTTTTCCAGCCCCAGCCGATCCATGGCTTCGCGGAATAGCTTGCGATCCTCGGCCATCTCGATGGCCTCGCGCTTGGCACCGATCATCTCGACGCCGAACTTCTCGAGCACGCCCATCTCTTCCAGCGCCAGCGAGGTGTTCAGCCCGGTCTGCCCGCCCATGGTGGGCAGCAGCGCGTCGGGGCGCTCCTTCTCGATGATCTTGGCCACCACTTCGGGCGTGATCGGCTCGATGTAGGTGGCGTCGGCCATGTCCGGATCGGTCATGATCGTGGCCGGGTTGGAGTTCACGAGGATCACCCGGTAGCCTTCTTCGCGAAGCGCCTTGCAGGCCTGTGCGCCGGAGTAGTCGAACTCGCAGGCTTGCCCGATGACGATCGGGCCGGCGCCTATGATCATGATGGAGGAGATGTCGGTTCTTTTCGGCATGGTGGCAGGCCCCGGTGACTGGCAAGTGACTCGCGTGCGCGCAAATTGTCGTGGGTTATAGACGGGGAGCGCAAAGGTGCAACCCCTCGCGCCGGGAAATCATGCGCGGGCGCTGTGGCATGAACCCGGCCCTGGGGGGATACGGGCTTGGGAAGGCCAGGACGCACGCGGCGGGAGCAAAAGCTCCCGCGCCGGCGTTTTGCCCCTGTGAAGTTTTTCGTGGCACCCTAGATTGAGAGCGCAGGAACAGGGGCCGAACCGATGTCGATGACAGCAGACAACCGCCGCCACGTGCCGGGCATGCTTCGCCTGAAGGCGGAATTCCTTGCGTTCTTCGTGCTGGGGCCGGTGGCCATCGCCGTTTTCATGCCGCCCGACCTGCTGTTTCCGATGCTGTTCCTGATCATGGTGCTGGGCCTCCTGCTGCTGCATGTCACGCCCGGTTTCCAGTGGCGGCGGCTGAAGGAAAGCTGGGGCGGCGTGGCCTGGCGTTATGTCTGGGGCATGGGGCTTCTGACGGCGCTGGTCTCCTATCTCGTGATGCGGCTTCTGGCGCCGGAACAGCTGTTCGGCCTGTTCGACCGGGTGCCGTGGTATTTCTTCCTGATCCTGATCCCCGGCTACACGCTGCTGTCGGCGCTGCCGCAGGAGATCGTGTTTCGCGTGCTCTTCTTCCGCCGCTACCGGGAGATCCTGCCGAAGGGGCGGGCCGCGCTCTACCTGAACGGGGCGATCTTTTCGCTGGCGCATCTGATGTACTGGAGCGTGACGGTCTGCGTGCTCACCTTCTTCGCCGGCGTTCTCTTTGCCTGGGCCTACAAGGAAAAGCACAGCCTCGGCCTTGCCGTGGCCATGCATGCCGTCGCCGGCTGCGTGCTGTTTCTGTTCGGGATGGGGGCGTTCTTCTATTCCGGCAACGTGGTGCGCCCGTTCTAGGGCGGGGGCGCTGCCCCCGTGCCCCCGAGGTATTTTAGGCGAGAGGAAGCGGCTATTCGGCGGCGCTTGCGGCGGCAGCCGGGGCGGGGCTTTCGCGGTAGAGGTAATCGCGGGTGAGCGGCACGGCTTCCTGGTGGCGTGCGAGCTGGAACTGGAACACGACCTGCCGGTTGTAGCGAAAGGTCATTTCGCTGGCGAGCAGGTAGTAGCGCCACATCCGGCAGAAGCGCGCATCGTAGAGTGCGCGGGCTTCGTCTTCCCGGGCGCGGAAGCGCTCATGCCAGTGTTTGAGGGTTTCGGCGTAGTGCAGGCGCCAGACTTCCACGTCGGTCGGGCAGAGATCTTCCTTTTCGATGGCCTTGAGCACTTCCGACATCGACGGGATGTAGCCGCCGGGGAAGATGTACTTGTCGATCCACGGGCTGGTGGCTCCCGGTGGCGCCGTGCGCCCGATGGTGTGGATCAGGGCGACGCCATCGTCGGTGAGCCTGTTGCGCAGGTGGCGGAAGTACTCGCGGTAGTGGGGGGTTCCCACGTGTTCGAACATGCCGACGGAGACGATCCTGTCGAACTGGCCGGTGAGGCTGCGGTAATCGGCGAGGCGGAATTCGACCCGGCCCTCCAACCCGGCGGCGCGGGCCCGCTCGCAGGCGACCTTGTGCTGCTCTTCGGACAGGGTGACGCCGAGCACCTGTGCGCCGTAGTCCTTGGCGAGCGTCAGGCCCATCCCGCCCCAGCCGCAGCCGATGTCGAGCACCTTCATGCCCGGTTCGAGCAGAAGTTTGCCGGCGATATGGGCCTTCTTGTTGGCCTGGGCCTCTTCCAGCGTGTCATCGGGAGAGCGGAAGTAGGCGCAGGAGTATTGCTTGTCGGCGTCGAGGAAGAGATCGTAGAGCGCGCCGGAGAGATCGTAGTGGTGGGCGACGTTGTGCTTTGCACGGCCGACGGGGTTGTATTGCCGGATCCCGCGCAGGGCGGTGCGCAGGAAGCGCGAGGGTTGCTGGAACCAGACCCGCGGCCGGGTGGCGAGATTGCGGATCACGAAGGTGAGGAAGCCGTGCAGATCATCGCCGTCGATCGTCAGGGTGCCATCCATGTAGCCCTCGCCGACGGCGAGATCCGGGTTCATGACGATGCGGCGGGGCAGGCTGTCGTCCAGCAGGCGGATGGTGACGGGCGTGCCGGTTCCGTCGCCGTAGGTATGCACTTCGCCGTCGGGAAAATGCACGACGAAGGTGCCGTGGCGCGCGACGCCGGTGATGAAACTGTCCAGCAGGCGAACCCACATGCTTCCCTCCCTTCCCCCGGTCGGATGGGTGTGGCGTGTGCGGCCGCCCCTGCCGCCCCTGCGCGGCCCTTCCGGGATGGTGCTGATATTGTTCACAAATCACCCCGATCTGTCCAGTTTCGCGACGCCGGCGGTGCCGTTGCCGGGCCGGGCCGGCAATCGGGGGCTGTTCCGCGGGCGTTTCGCGGCCTAAATGGACGGGCGACGAAATCACGTGGAAGGAGCCGGCGTGCAGGACGCCTTCATCCAGTTCGACCAGGGGCCCGGCGGCGGGCCCGAGCGGTTTGCCGGGCCCGCCCGCCTGATCGTGGCCTGGGAGCCCGAGGAGGTCGGCCCGGCGTTGGACGCTCTCGCGGCGGCCACGCGGGCCGGATACTGGCTGGCCGGCTACGCCGCCTATGAGCTCGGCTATTGCCTGATGCCGAAACTGGCCGAACGGATCCCGCAGGAGCGCGATACGCCGCTGCTGGCCTTCGGGGCTTTCCGCAGCGCGCCGGAGGGGGCGCTGGGCGCCGATCCGGCCGGCGGGCTCGCACCGATTGCGCCGCGGTGGGATGCCGCGCGCTACGGCGAAGCCTTCGATCGCGTGCAGGCGTGGATCTCGGCCGGCGACATCTACCAGGCCAACCTGACATTCCCCATCGACACCGAAACGCGGGCCGATCCGATGGCGCTCTACCAGCGGCTCGCCGCGCGCCAGCCCGTGCGCCACGGCGCCTACGTGGATTTCGGGGTCGGGCCGAAGATCCTCTCGCGCTCGCCGGAGCTGTTCTTCCGCACCGACGCCGCCGGGCGGATCGAGACCCGGCCCATGAAGGGCACCATCGCGCGCGGGGCCACCGCGCGGGAGGATGCCGCCAACCGCGCCTGGCTCGAAGGCAGCGAGAAGAACCGGGCCGAGAACCTGATGATCGTCGATCTGCTGCGCAACGACATCAGCCGGATCGCCGAGGTCGGTTCGGTGAAGGTGCCCGATCTCTTCACCATCGAAAGCTATGCGACGGTCCACCAGATGATCTCGCGCGTGGTGGCCCAGCTGAATCCGGGCATCGGCCTGCCCGATCTGCTGCGGGCGCTCTTTCCCTGCGGCTCGATCACGGGGGCGCCGAAGCTGCGCGCGATGGAGATCATCCGGGCCTTGGAACCCGATCCGCGGGGGGTCTATTGCGGCGCCATCGGGTGGTGGGCCCCGGACGGGCGCAGCTGTTTCAACGTGGCGATCCGCACGCTCTCGCTGTTTCCCGACGGTCGCGTGCGGCTCAATGTGGGCGGTGGCGTCGTGCATGACAGCGAGGCCGCGAGCGAATACGAGGAGGCCCTGTGGAAAGCACGCTTCGCCGACTTGCCCCCGACGGGCTGATCCTGTTCGAGACCATGGGCTGGCACCCGGGGGAGGGCATCCGGTTCCGCGATCTCCATCTCGACCGCATGTGCGACTCGGCCCGCGCGCTGGACGTGGCCTTTCCGCGCGCGGCCCTTTCCGCGGAACTGGATGCGCTGGCCTTTCCCGAGGCGCGGCGGATCCGCCTGAGCCTCGCGCTGGATGGCACGCACGGCATCGAGGTTTTCCCATTGCCGCCCGCGGCCACGCGCTGGCGGCTTGCCCTCGCCGATGTGCCGCTGGATGAGCGCAACCCGTGGCGCCGCCACAAGACGAGCGAGCGGCAGATCTACGATGCCGCGCGGGCGGCCCTGCCGGAAGGCGTGGACGAATGGCTCTTTCTCAACTCGCGCGGCGCCTGTGCGGAGGGCACCATCACCAACCTCTTCGTGGACGCGGGCACGGGCACCCTGCTGACCCCGCCGCTCTCGGCCGGGGTGCTGCCCGGCGTGTTGCGGCGGCACCTGATCGAAACCGGGCGGGCGAGGGTGGCTTCGCTGCCGCGCGAGGCGCTGCGGGACGCGCGCGGCATCTACATGGGCAATGCGCTGCGGGGGCTCATCCCCTGCGATCTCGTCGCACCCTGAGGGCACCCCGCCCATGCAAAACCGCATGGGCAAGCTGCGGCAATCGCGGATTTTGCCGGTGGCGCACGGGCGCTATGGTGTCCACGATTGCGAACAGGAGATCCCCATGACCGAGGCCCGCCAATTCTGGGACGCGCTGTCGGAGCGCTACAGCCGGAGCCCGATCCGCGACATGCCGGCCTACGAGGCCACGCTCGAGCGCACCCGCGCCCACCTCGGGCTGCAGGATCACGTGCTGGAAATCGGCTGCGGCACGGCGTCCACTGCCCTGCTGCTCGCGAATAGCGTGGCGCAATACGTGGCCAGTGACTTCTCGCAGGGCATGGTCGAGATCGGCCGGAACAAGGTGCAGCAAGCCGGCGTCGGGAACATCACCAATCTGCAGGCCGCGCTGCCGGACCCGCAGATCGCCGATGCCGCCTTTCACGGCGTTCTGGCGTTCAACCTGCTGCACCTGCTGCCCGATCTGCCGGCGGTGCTTGCCGATGTGCACCGGATCCTGAAGCCCGGCGGGCTGTTCATCTCCAAGAGCCCCTGCCTCGGCCGGGCGTGGTATCTGAAGCCGGTGATCGGGGCGATGCGCGCCGTGGGCAAGGCGCCCTACGTTCAGTTCTTCACCCCGGAGCAACTGGAGGGGGCGATCACCGCGGCCGGATTCGAGATCGTCGAGCGCGGCGACTACCCCCGGAAGCGAACGCCCAGCCGCTTCGTGGTGGCGCGCAGGCTCTAGGCCGCCACGAGGGCTTCGCGGATGACGGTGCCCAGCCGCTTCATGCCGTCTTCGATGAGCGCCGGCGACGCGCAGGAGAAACTGAGGCGCAGCGTGTCGCGGCCGGAGCCGTCGGCGTAGAAGGCCGCGCCGGGCACGAAGGCGATGCGTTGCGTTTCCAGTGCCCGTTTCAGCAGCACCGCGGCGTCCAGCCCCTTGGGCAAGGTCAGCCAGACGAACATGCCGCCTTCCGGCTCCGACCAGCGGACCCCTTCGGGCATATGCGTCTTCAGCGCGGAAAGCATCGCGGCGCACCGGGCGGAATAGGTCTCGCGCAGCATGGCGGTATGGGGCGCGTAGATCGCCGCCGCCACCTCCGCGATGGCCATCTGGTTCAGGGTCGCGGAATGGAGATCGGCGGCCTGTTTCATCAGCACCAGCCGCGCGATCACCGCCTTCGGCCCGCAGACCCAGCCCACGCGCAGGCCCGGAGAGAGGGTTTTGGAGAAGGTGCCGCAGTAGAGCGTCCGGGCGGACTCGATGCCGCCCGAGCGGGCGATGTCGAGGTTCAGGATCGGAGGAATCGCTTCGCCGCGGTATCGCAGCGCCAGGTAGGCGGCATCTTCGATGATCGGGATGTCGAGCGCTTCGGCCAGATCGAGCAGGCCTTCCCGCTCGCGCAGGGACAGCGTTTCCCCGGTGGGATTGGCAAAATCCGGGGAGACATAGGCGAATTTCACCGCGCCGCCGGCCGCCCGGGCGGCGGCCGCGAAATCGGCTGCCCCGCGATTGCCGCCCGGCGTCAGCTGATCGTAGCGCGGCTCGTAGGCATTGAAGGCCCCGAGCGCGCCGAGGTAGGTGGGCCAGCCCACGAGCGCGGTATCGCCGGGCGAGATCAGCAGCTTGCCGAGGTAGTCCAGCGCCTGCTGGCTGCCCGAGGTGATGAGGATGTTGTCGCGCGTGCAGGGCACGCCGATGCGGGCCATGTCCTGCGCGATCCAATCCCGGAGAGGGCCGTAGCCTTCGGACACCGAGTATTGCAGGGCCGCCGCGGCGCTGCCGGCGAAGATCGTCTCGAAGGCTTCCCGGAAGGCTTCCGTCGGAAACAGGCCCGGATCCGGGATGCCCCCGGCGAAGGAGATCACGTCGGGCTGATCGAGCAGTTTCAGAAGCTCGCGGATCTCGCTGGCCTTCATGCGGCCCATCCGGCTTGCAAACACGCCTTGCCAATCCATGTGCCCCTCCCTTGGCGATGCAGTGGGGAAACGCTCTCATGGAGTTCGATTTACGTCAATATGGCTGACATAAATCGTGATCGGTCCACCGCCTACAATTGCGCCCGCGCAGGGGCCTCGCGGCGTGGGGGAAGGGCACTGCCGCCTTGACAACCCGCGCTGCCTCATATGTATCGGCGCCCAACCATACAGACACGCCCGGGAAGGGAGCATCATGCACGCATATCGCAGCCACACCTGCGCAGAGCTGAACAAGGAACACGTCGGCCAGACCGTCCGCCTGTCGGGCTGGGTGCATCGCGTCCGCGATCACGGCGGCCTGCTGTTCATCGACCTGCGCGATCACTACGGCATCACCCAGGTGATGGCGGACCCGGACAGCCCGGTGTTCTCCGAACTGGAAAAGGTGCGCAGCGAGTGGTGCATCCGCATCGACGGCAATGTCATGGCGCGCGATCCGAGCCTCGTGAACCCGGCGATCCCGACCGGTGAAATCGAGGTGTTCATCCGGGACCTCGAAGTGCTCGGCAAGGCCGAGGAGCTGCCGCTGATGGTCTTCGGCGATCAGGAGTACCCGGAAGAGACCCGCCTGAAATACCGCTACCTCGATCTGCGCCGCGAGAAGCTGCAGACCAACATGAAGCTACGCTCCGACGTGGTGGCCTCCATGCGCAAGCGCATGTGGGACAAGGGCTTCCGCGAGTTCCAGACGCCGATCATCACCGCCTCCTCGCCGGAAGGCGCGCGCGATTTCCTCGTGCCCTCCCGCCTGCACCCCGGCAAGTTCTACGCGCTGCCGCAGGCGCCGCAGCAGTTCAAGCAGCTGATCATGGTCTCGGGCTACGACAAGTATTTCCAGATCGCGCCCTGCTTCCGCGACGAAGATCCGCGCGCCGATCGCTCGCCCACGGACTTCTACCAGCTCGACATGGAGATGAGCTTCGTCACCCAGCAGGACGTGTTCGACACCATCTCCCCGGTGATCGCCGGCGTCTTCGAGGAATTCGGCGGCGGCAAGAAGGTGGATGATCCGGCCGAGTGGCCGCAGATCTCCTACCGGGATGCGGCGCTGTGGTATGGCACCGACAAGCCGGACCTGCGCAACCCGATCAAGATGCAGGTGGTGAGCGAGCACTTCCGCGGCTCGGGCTTCGCGATCTTCGCCAAGCTGCTGGAGCAGGAAGGCACCGAGATCCGCGCCATCCCCGCGCCGAAGGGCGGCAGCCGCAAGTTCTGCGACCGGATGAACAAGTTCGCCCAGAGCGAAGGCCTGCCGGGCATGGGCTACATCTTCTGGCGCGAAGGCGAGAACGGCATGGAGGCCGCCGGCCCGCTTGCCAAGAACATCGGCCCCGAGCGCACCGAGGCGATCCGTCAGCAGCTCGGGCTGGGCGTCGGCGATGCGGCCTTCTTCCTCGGCGGCAAGCCGAAGGCCTTCGAGAAGGTCGCCGGCAAGGCACGCACCGTGATCGGCGATGAGCTCGGTCTCACCGAGCAGGATCGCTTCGCCTTCGCCTGGATCGTGGATTTCCCGATCTACGAACAGGACGAGGAAACCGGCGAGATCGATTTCGAGCACAACCCCTTCTCCATGCCGCAGGGCGGGATGGAGGCGCTGAACGGCGATCCGCTTCAGGTGAAGGGCTACCAGTACGATTTGGCCTGCAACGGCTACGAGCTGGTGTCCGGCGCGATCCGCAACCACAAGCCCGAGATCATGCTGAAGGCCTTCGAGCTGGCCGGCTATGGCGAGGAAGAGGTGAAGAGCCGCTTCGGCGCGCTCTACCAGGCCTTCCACTACGGCGCCCCGCCGCACGGTGGCTGCGCCGCCGGCGTGGACCGCATCGTGATGCTGCTGGCCGAAGAGGCCAACATCCGCGAAGTGATGATGTTCCCGATGAACCAGCGCGCCGAGGATCTGATGATGGCCGCCCCGAGCGAGCCGCAGAACGAACAGCTGCGCGAGCTGAGCCTGCGGGTGATCCCGCAGGAGTGACGCTTCCGCGCAAAAGGCTGCCGATAGCGAGAAGGCCCCTGTTCGCAGGGGCCTTTTTGCTGCCGGCGGGGGCGGTCGGTCAAAACCTGCGCAGTTGACGCCATCGTGACGGCCGAAACCCGCAGACCGCCCGCTTTTCCCTGCGGCGTTTGCCAGAGACTCGGTTAACATCGTGCCGCGCCCGCACGGCGCGTGTTTCACAGTGTGAGTCGGCTCCCTCATGTTCGATCCCGAAACCGCAGCAATCCGATTTGGCACAGGCCTCTCGCCGCAGATCGCCCCGCCGCAGAGCGTGACGGCGATGCTCGACGGCCTGAAAGGGCCGGACGCGATGGCCGCGCGCATCCCCATCGCGCCGTTCTCGGAACGGTTGGACAGTTTCCCAGCCTACAACGAGCTGTCCAAGGCGCGCACGGTGGCCCGCAAGGCCGGGGACAGTGCCGCCGAACGCGCCGCCCGCGATGCGCAGCGGAAGTATCGCCGTGCGCTTGGGGTGGAACGCCTTCAGGACATGAACGCCGCCCTCGCGCGCGCCGCCGAAACACCCGATGGCCTGCGCGAACGGCTCGTCTGGTTCTGGGCGGATCACTTCACGGCCATCGGCCGCAACCCGCCCGCGGAAACGGCTCTGTCGGGCTACGTGGAAGAGGCGATCCGCCCCCATGTCACCGGCAATTTCGCACAGTTGCTGCGGGCGGTGGAACTGCATCCGATCATGCTCACCTACCTCGACCAGCACGTCTCCGTCGGGCCGAACTCCCGTGCGGCACAGAAGGCGAAGCGGGGCCTGAACGAGAACCTCGCCCGCGAGTTGCTCGAGTTGCACACGGTCGGCGTGGATGGCAGCTACACGCAGTCGGACGTCCGGGAACTGGCGCGCCTGCTCACCGGGGCCGGGTTCAGCCCGCGGCAGGGCGGCTTCCGATACCGCGAGAACATCGCCGAGCCGGGCGAGAAGCGGGTTCTGGGCGCCAGCTACGGGAGCGAGGCGCCGAACGAAACCGAGATGCTGCGCTTTCTCGATGACGTCGCGGTGCACCCGGACACCGCCCGCCACATCGCGCGCAAGCTGGTGGTGCATTTCGTCTCCGACCGGCCGGACCCGGATCACGTGGCCCATGTCGCCGCGGCTTTCGCGGAAAGCGGCGGTGAGCTGATGCCCACCTATGCGGCGCTGTTGGAGCACCCAGCGGCCTGGGCGCATCCGGACACCAAGGTGAAGCCGCCGGCCGATTTCGTCGCTTCTTCGCTGCGGGCGCTCGGCCTCGGGCATGATGCGCTGCGCGGCCTCAAGCCCAACCGGGTGCGCCTGCTGATCGCCGCGCCGCTGGCGGCCATGCGCCAGCCGTGGCGCACGCCCGCCGGGCCGGATGGCTGGCCGGAGGAGGCCGAGGAGTGGATCACGCCGCAGGGGCTTGCCGGGCGCCTGCAATGGGCGATGACGGTGCCGCAGGTGCTGATGCGTGAATTGCCGGAGCCGCTTGCCTTCGCCGAAGCCGCGCTGGGCCGCCGGCTCACGCCGGAAATCGCCTTCGCGGCCCAGAACGCCGAAACCCGCTGGGAAGCCGTCGGCCTCGTGCTGGCCTCCCCGGCCTTCCAACGCCGATAGGAGGCGAACGCATGAGCCTGCTCACACGCCGCAATTTCCTTCTTCGCGCCGGGGCGCTCGGCTGCTCCGCCGCGGCAAGCCCGCTCATGACGCCGGTCACCTTTGCCTCGGCTCCGTGGGACAACCGCCTCATCGTCATCATCCTGCGCGGCGGGATGGACGGGCTGGACGTGGTGCGCCCCTACGGCGACCCGGAGTTCGCCGGCCTGCGCGCGGGGCTATCGCCTGTGGCGGAAACCGGCCCGCAGGATCTGGACGGCTTCTACGCCCTGCACCCCGCCCTCTCGGGCCTGCGCCCGATGTGGCAGGCAGGGCAGCTTTCCTTCGCCCACGCCGTTTCCACCCCCTACCGCGACAAGCGCAGCCATTTCGACGGGCAGGACATGCTCGAAGCCGGGGGCGCCACCGTTCCCGGGGCCACCACCCAGCGCAGCGGCTGGCTCAACCGGCTCCTGCTGCAGGCGCCGGGGCATGACGTGCGCACGGCCTTCGCGGTGGGCCGGGAGGATCTGACGATTCTGGCCGGTGCGGCGGAGGTGTCCAACTGGGCGCCGGACACGCGGCTGGTGATGTCAGCGCAGGCCAAGCGCCTACTGGAACTGGTGACCCACGACGATCCGCTCTTTGCCGACAACGCCGCCGAGGCGCTGGAGCTGGCCGCAGCCATCGACCCGGAAGCCGAGGCCCCGGAGGATTTCGGCGACATGCTGCAGGACATGACGGAAGGCATGGCCGAAAGCCGAAAGGGCAAGGGCCACGTGAAGCTGGCCGAGTTCACCGCCAGCCAGCTTCGGCAGGAGACGCGCATCGCCGCCTTCTCGCTCAACAACTGGGATACGCACCGGAACCAGGCGCGCACGATCCGCCGCTCGCTCTCCCAGCTTCAGGAGGTCCTCCTGACCTTGCAGCAGGAGCTCGGCCCGGTGTGGGAGAAGACGGCCGTTCTCGCGATGACGGAGTTCGGCCGCACGGCGCGGGCCAACGGCACCGGCGGGACGGACCACGGGACGGGGGGCCTGATGCTGATGGCAGGCGGGGCCGTGCGTGGCGGCAAGGTTCACGGGAAGTGGCCGGGGCTGGCGGCGGCCGATCTCTACAAGGAACGCGATCTCATGCCCACCGAAGACGTGCGCACCTACGCCGCCATGGCGATCCAGGGCCTGTTCGGCACGGAGCGCTCGGTTCTGGAAGGCACGGTGTTTCCCGGGCTCGACATGGGCGCGCGGCCGCAGGTCATCCTCTGACGGCGCCGCGTTCGCTGGACATCCGCCACGGAAGCGGCCCAGATGGCGCGAGATACAGGCGGAACAGGTGAACGGCATGGATGCGCAGCGGCCCCTTGGTGAAGCAATCGGCGATTGGTCGGCCCCGCCGGCCCCGGGCCCTTCGGCCATGGAGGGCCGCTACGCGCGGCTCGAACGGCTGGATGCGGGCGCGCATGCGGAAGCGCTCCACGCCGCCAACGCCGCGGATGACCGCATCTGGGATTACCTGCCCTACGGCCCCTTCCGGACACCGGAGGCCTACGCGGCCTGGGTGCAGCAGATGGCCCGTTCGCAGGACCCGTTCTTCTACGCCATCCGGGATCTCGACAGCGGGGCATGGGGCGGCGTGGCCAGCTATCTGCGGATCGCGCCCGAGGTCGGTAGCATCGAACTGGGCCACATCAACCTCGCGCCCCAGCTCCAGGGGACGCGCGCGGCGACGGAAGCGCTTACCTTGATGATCCGCTGGGCGATGGACGCCGGTTACAGGCGGTTCGAGTGGAAGTGCGATGCGCTCAATGCCGGGTCGCGGCGGGCCGCCGAACGGCTCGGGCTGAGCTACGAGGGGGTGTTCCGGCAGGCCACCATCGTGAAGGGCCGCAACCGCGATACCGCCTGGTTCGCGGCGACGGACGGCGACTGGCCGGCGCTGCGCGCGGCCTACGATCGATGGCTGGAACCCGCAAACTTCGATCCCCGCGGGCGCCAGATCGAATCGCTTTTCACGCTCACGGCGCCGCTTCTGGTGGCGCAGGATCCGGCCCGCAGACCGCGCGGTTGAAGAGGGCGCGTCAGATCGGCGGGCGTTCGCGCAGGCGTGCGTCCACGAGATCGAAGAGCTGCACGAGTTCCGGCGCGCCACGCCGCGCGTCGCGGGAAAGCCGCCGTGCCGCCCGTTCCAGATCCGGATCATCGGCGCTGCGGGCCACGCCGCGCACGAAGCGGGACAGGTAGGCGACGCCCGGGTCCTCCGCCCTGCGCCGGATCCGCGAGAGCGCCGCGAAGCTGCGGCGTGCGGCGGCCAGATCGTCGTAATAGGCCAGCCGGTCAGGCTCCAACCGGGCCGGGGCGGCGCAGGCGGCGAGTGAGGGCTGCCGTTCTTCATCGCCTTCCGGCAGATGTGCGAGGATCGCCGACTGGAACCGCGCGAGCGAGGCGACGGGTTTTTCGAGAAAGCCCTGCGCGCCGGCCTGCCGCGCGGCATCGCGATGGCCGGGATCGCCGCTGGTGGCCAGCAGCACGGCGGGGCGCGTTCTGAGGGCCTTCAGGCGTGCGATCAATGCCAGCCCGCAGCCGTCCGGCAGGCCGACATCGGCGATCAGCACGTCCGGACAGTCGCGCGACAGGTGGCGCCAGGCCGTTTCAAGGCTGCCGGCCCGCCGCATCCGCATGCCGGTGTGGCGGCACATCAGGCGCGTGGCATCGCTGGCGAAGCGGCTGTCCTCCACCAACAGGAGCGACACCCCGGAAAGCGGCCCTCGAGGCGCAAGGGGCAGGGGGCTGGGCATGGCGGTGATCCTCCCGGTGGCATGGGGAGGCTGTTCCTTCCCATTCATCGCATTAGATACTGCCCCGGATAACGCCGGGTTAATCGCCCCCGGCTGCGTCACCGCAGCGCTTGCGGCATCAAGGGGGGGCGGGCATAACCGCCCCCGAGAGCGCGAGAGAGAGGAGAGCACCGGCATGATCGGTCGCCTGAACCACGTAGCCATCGCCGTTCCGGATCTGGACGCGGCCTCGGCGCAATACCGCAACACCCTGGGCGCCAAGGTCGGCGCACCGCAGGACGAGCCCGATCACGGGGTCACCGTGGTGTTCATCGAACTGCCCAACACCAAGATCGAATTGCTTTATCCCCTTGGGGATGACAGCCCGATCAAGGGATTCCTCGAAAAGAACCCTTCGGGCGGCATCCATCACATCTGCTACGAGGTCGAAGATATCCTCGCCGCTCGCGATCACCTCAAGGCCGAGGGCGCGCGGGTTCTGGGCAACGGGGAGCCGAAGATCGGCGCCCACGGCAAGCCGGTGCTGTTTCTGCACCCGAAGGATTTCAACGGCTGCCTCGTCGAACTGGAGCAAGTCTGAGCCATGACCATCACCGCCGCCCTCGTTCTGTATGCCGTGATCTGGTTCATGGTGCTGTTCATCGTCCTGCCCATGCGCCTCACGACGCAGGGGGAGAGCGGCGAAGTGGTGGAAGGCACGCCGAAATCCGCACCGGAGAACCCGGACCTCAAGCGCAAGGCCAAGATCGTGACGCTGGTGAGCACCGTGCTTTTCGTGATCATCGCCGGGATCATCATCTCCGGCGTGATCACCGTGCGCGATCTGGATTGGTTCGGCCGCATGGGGCCGCCCTCGCAGACGCTGGCCGATTGAGTTTCCGGAGGGTGATACACACCAAAGAGCGCTGAGCGTCCGTCCGGGTGGGCGCGGAACGCGCCCGCCGTGGGGCGGGTGGACGCGTGCCTGCCACTGGCGTGGCAGGCGAACACAGGGGTGCGTTCAGGCCTTGGCCTGCGCGCCCGTCAGCCGGTGGAACAGATGGGTGAATGTGGCCGCCCCCAGAACCGGGATCAGCAGGTTCACCACCGGGATCGACAGCGGCACCGCCATCAGCGCGCCGGAGAGCCAGATCTGGGGCGCGAACTCGCGCCGCAGCACGGCGGCCTGCTGCCGCCCCACGCGCCGCATGGCGACGAGCTGGAAATACTCCCGCCCGAGCAGGAAGCCGTTGAGCAGCCAGAAGATCACCGGCGCCAGCGGGGCAAACAGCAGGTAGAGCACCAGCGCCACCCCGTTGGCGAGCACCAGGACCCCGAGGAACCCAAGCGCGTCGCGGATGGTTTCCGCGAGCGGGATGCGATCCACCGCGGGCAGGTGCGGGTAATGCCGCTCTTCCACCGCCTCGGCCACCTCTTCGAGAAACAGCCCCATGAAAGCCGCCGCCACCGGCACCATCAGGAAGACGGAAAGCCCCATCATCAGCGGGATCATCGCCCAGGAGAGCACATCGCCCACCCAGGTGATCTGCCCGACGAGGGGCAGGGTGACGCTTTCCGGCACCAGCCAGGCGACGCCATACATGAACACCAGCGTGAGCCCGAAAAGCAGGCCCAGCGTGAGGCCGACGCCCAGCAGCAGCACCTTGCGAAAGCGCGGATCGCCCAACTGTTTCACCGCGAGCGAAAAATCCCGGAACATCAGGCGTCCACCCAGCTCGTGATGGCGGCCACGTCCGGGCGCGGGCGTTCGGGCGGAGCCGTGGTTTCGGTGCCGATGTGGATCATTCCGGCGACGCGCTCGTTGGCCGACAGCCCGAGGCCCTCCTCCACGAACACCCTGTCATGGCTGGCCCAGCCCGACAGCCAGTTCGCGCCCCAGCCCGAGGCGAGGGCGGCATTCAGCATGGCGAGGCAAACGGCACCGGCGGAGTAGGTCTGTTCGATGGCGGGGATCTTGGGGCTGTCCTTCGGGCTTTCGATCACCGCCACCACGAGCCCGGCATCGGCATATTGACGGCGCGCCTTCTCGATGGTGTCCGCATCTAGGCCGAGCGCCGCCCCGCGGGTTTCGGCCAGCGCGGCGAGGCGTTGAAGCGCCTTGCCCTCCAGAACGATGAAGCGCCAGGGTTCCAGCTTGCCGTGATCCGGGGTCCGCGCCGCGGCCCGCAGGATCGGTTCGAGATCGGCGCGCCCGGGCCAGGGCGCACGCAGCGTCTTGGCCGGTCGGGAGCGGCGGGTCAGCAGGAAATCAAGGGCGTCCGGGCGCGGGTGCGGCATGGGGGTCTCCGAATTTTCGTCTTCTGCCATGTCGGCATGCGGGGGCGCTCCGTCAAGGGCGGCGCTCCGTGGATGCCGGGCGAGGGTCAGTTGGCGAGAGGGATGAGCGCCAGTGCGAAGAAGCAGAAAGCGGCGGGCAGGCCGTAGAGCCAGGCGCGCTTCTGCCAGCCTTCCTCCTGTGCCTTCCAGTTCTCGCGGAAGGCGCGGCCGGCGAAGATCATCACCAGCAGCAGCAGGATTCCGGTCAGGGGGGTGAGGGCGAGATTATCCATGAGAGGGCTCCGCGTTGTCGAGGTAGTGGCGGACGCAGGTCTGGACGTGCCGGAACCTGTCGCCGCCGAGTTTCGTGCCGCCATACCAGCGCGTCACCACCACGAGGTGGTTGGTCAGCCCTTCGCGCTCGAGCATTCGCAGGATGACCATGCCCGCGCCGCTTTCACCGTCGTCGTTCTTCAGCGGCGTCCGGTTGCCCTGCGCATCCTGAAGCAGCACGGCCCAGGTGTTGTGGGTGGCCTTGGCATAGCGTTTCCGGCGGCAAAGCGCCTTGATCAAAGCCTCCGCCTCGGCCTTGCTGGCGGCGGGGCCGCCGCTGACGGCGTATTTGCTGCCCTTGTCGGTCAGCACGCCTTCGAATTGCCGCAGGCCGCTCACGGGATCACTTCAGCCGTGCCGCCGTGGCGCGGACGGTCTGCATCCGCGCGGCATTGGGCGGGTGGGTGCCGAGGAAGCGGTTGCCGGGATCGGGGATGCGGGTGAAATACTCGGCGCCCCGGACCGGATCGTAGCCGGCGCGGTGGGCGATGACCGTCCCGAGCGCGTCTGCTTCCAGTTCGAAATCCTTCGAATAGCTGCGCGCGCCCACGGTGGCGCCGAATTCCTGCGCGGCCTCGATGGCGGAGGCGTCGCCGCCAAGCTGCGAGGCGAGGATCCCGGCGACGAGCGCGCCGGCGAGGGCGTTGTCCTGCTGGCGGGTCAGGTGCTGCGAAATGTGGTGCGCGGCCTCGTGCCCCATGATGAAGGCCAGTTCGTCCTGGTTGCGGACATCGGCGATCAGCGGCACCGTGAAGGCGAGGATCGGACGGCCGGACCGGTCGATCGTCTGGTAGGCGTTGGGCGGCTGGCCCGGACGATCGTCCACCACCACCTGGAAGTTGCAGTTGGTGCCCCGCGTGCGCGCCAGGCATTCGGCTTCGGCCACCGGTTCCACGCGGGCGACGACGGCGGCGAAATTCCGCGCTGCCTGCTCGGGGCTCGGCAGGCCGGCGGCGCTGCCCGCTGCGGGGGCCGGTGCGGGCCGGGGCGTGGGCGGAGGGGCCGCGCAGGCGGCAACAAGCAGAGCGAGCCCCAGAAGGGCGAAGGCACGGGCGGGGGCTGTCAGGGCACGGGTCACGTGGGAGGCCTGCATGGTTGCGTCGGAACGCCGAGTTTGCGTGTCTGGCGAGAGTCTTAGCGCGCCACGGGGGCGAAGGCGAGGGGGCGGTTGCAATCCGCCGGGCCGGGCGTAATCTGGCTGCATGTTTACCATCGAGCACGAGTTCGACGCCACGGTCATCACCCTTGTGGACGACGGCGACGGCGGCCAGAGCCCCCTTCAGGAAGACGTTGTGATCAACGCCTTCGAGGAATGCATCACCATCGAGCAGGTCGATCCCCGGACGGAGGAACTGCAGGTCATCACCCTGTCGATCGCCCAGCTCAACGATCTGGCCGCGGCGCTGGATCTGCCGGAAGGGGTCTACAAGATGGTGGCCGAAAAGCGCGGCTGATCAGTCTAGGATCTTGAACAGCTTCTCGCGGGCGGTCTCGCCGCGGACGAGCTGAAGCCGCGATTTCGCGATTCCCAACTCTTTGGCCAGGAGCTTGCGCACCGCCTCGTTGGCCTTGCCCTTGTCGGGGGCGGCGGTGACGGAGACCTGCACGACATCGCCTTCGAGCCGGATGGCGTTGCGCGCGGCTTTCGGCGTGGCTTTCACGGCGATCGTGGCGCCGGGCTGGGCGAGATGTGCAAGCGGGGCGGCGGTCATGGACGCAGGTTCCGGCTCTGGCTAGGGTGGCCGGAAGGTAATCGGGAGCACGAGGTATGACCACCGGCTTTTACTGGGATGAGCGCTGTTTCTGGCACGCGGGCGGCAACTATGCCTTCACCCTGCCGCTGGGCGGGCTGGTGCAGCCGCTGGCCAGCGGCGGGCTGCCCGAGAACCCGGAAACCAAGCGCCGGCTGAAGAACCTTCTGGAGGTCACGGGGCTCATCCGGGAGCTGGACGTGCGCGGCGCGGCGCCGGCGGGGGAGGCGGATCAGCTGCGGGTCCATCCGCGCGATTACATCACACGCTTCAAGGCGATGTCGGACGCGGGGGGCGGCGAGCTGGGCCTGCGCACGCCATTTGCAAAAGGCGGCTATGAAGCAGCGGCGCTTTCGGCGGGGCTGGCAAAGCAGGCGCTCTTCGGCGTGTTGCGGGGCGATCACGCCAATGCCTATGCGCTCTCGCGCCCGCCGGGGCATCACTGCCTGCCCGATTTTCCCAACGGCTTCTGCCTCTTGGCCAACATCGCCATCGCCGTGCAGGCGGCACGGGCGGTGGGGCTTTGTGAACGGGTGGCGGTGCTGGATTGGGACGTGCACCACGGCAACGGCACGGAGGCGATTTTCTACGAGGATCCCGATGTGCTCACCGTGTCGCTGCACCAGGAGCGCAACTACCCGCTCGATACCGGCGAGGTGTCGGCCCGTGGCGCGGGCAGGGGGGAAGGCTTCAACGCCAACATTCCCCTGCCGCCGGGCGCGGGCCATGCGACTTACCTGGCAGCGATGGAGCGCATTGCCCTGCCCCTGATCCGGGATTTCAAACCTGATGTGATCCTCATTGCCTGCGGTTTCGACGCCGCCGCCATCGATCCGCTTTCGCGGATGCTGGCCACGGCAGAGACCTTCCGCGCGATGACCGCGCAGGTGATGGACCTTGCGGGCGATGTCTGCGGTGGCCGCGTCGTGGCGGTGCATGAGGGTGGCTATTCCGAAGTCTACGTGCCCTTCTGCGGCCATGCGGTGATCGCGGAACTGGCGGGAAGCGGCACGATTGCTGAAGACCCGATGGCCGAAACGCTGGCCGCGCGCCAGCCGGGGGCGCGGTTCGTTGCCTATTGCGATTCGCTTTTGAAGGAGATGCGGGAGGCTCTGGGGGTGTAGTTGGGGCGCGCCCCGTCGAAAATCGCTCCGAGGGGGGCGTCCCAGGCCGCGGGCGGGGCTGCCCGGCGTGCCACCGGGCGAGAACCTTGGTGAAAGTTGATGAGAAAAGGCCGGGCGAAGAGCGCGGGGCGGGCCGCCAGTTCAAATCAGCCGTCACGCAGGGAACGGCCACGCGCCCGCCTGCCCATCGGCAGGCGCGTTCCGCGCCCGCCCAGTCAGGCGCTCATCACTCTTGAGTGGGGTTTCGCCAGCAGCTCAGTTGCCGAACTGTTTCACCACCTGGCCCGCGCGTTTGCACGCGAGCTTGTCGCGCAGGGGGCTGTCGGGATCGATGTCCTTCTTGCAGACGACGCATTTGTCGGCCCCGGCGATGGCGTTGAGCCCGCCGCAGCTGCCCTTGATCGTGCGGCCCTTGAACATCACCCCCACGGCCATGCCGGTCACGACGAGGGTCAGGAGAATGAAGGCGAATACGAAGGTGGCCATGATCTGCGTCCGTCTGCTTGCTTGCGCGTTACTTATTGCCTTCGACGTAGGAATCAAAGGCACGAGATGACGCGGTCACGAAATCGTTCCCCTCGCGGGTGATGAAATAGACGGCCAGCCCCAGCGCTTCGGCCGCTTCCAGCCCGCGATCCTGCCCCATCGCCAGCATCGCCGTGGCCCAGCCGTCGGCCAGCATCGCGTTCTCGGCCAGCACGGTGACGGAGGCCGTCTTGTGGGTGATCGGGCGGCCGGTGTTGGGATCGATGATGTGGCTGTAGCGGATGCCGTCTTCCTCGAAGTAGTTGCGGTAGTCGCCCGAGGTCGCCATGCCGGTGTTGTCCAGCGGCAGAACCAGTTGCAGCGTCTTGCTGCGGGCGTCGGGCTTCTCGATACCGATCGACCAGGGCTTGCCCTCGGCGTTCTCGCCGGAGGCCACCAGGTCCCCTCCGATTTCAATGAGATAGCGCGTGATTCCCTTGGACGCCACCAGCTCGGCCACTTCGTCCACGCCGTAGCCCTTGGCGATGGCGGAGAGGTTGACCGACACGCCGGGCTTTTCCTTCTTGAGCGTCGGGCCTTCGCCGAGCGTCAGCAGGCTGAGCTGGCCCACGTCCGAGAGCGCCTTGAGGATTTCCGCGTCGGTGGGCACCGGCTCGCCCGGCTTCTTGGGGCCGAACCCCCAGAGATCGATCAGCGGAGCCAGCGTCACGTCGAACACGCCGCCGGAGCCGAGGTGGATGCCGTTGGCCGCCTCCATCACGTAGGCGAATTCGGCGGAGACAGGCTGCGGCGCCGTGCTGGTGCTGGCGTTGAACCGCGACACTTCGGAGTTCGGATCCCAGTTGCTCATCTGGGCGTTCACCCGCGCGAGCACCGATTCCACCTCGGCCTGGAGCGCCTCCGCGGTGAGGTCCTCCGGCATGTCCACCACCGTCACGCTGTAGGTCGTGCCCATTGTTTCGCCGACGAAGCGGACCGGCTCCGCCTTGTCCGTGGAGAACAGGCAGGCGGAGAGGAAAAGCGGGGCAATGAGAGCGGGAAGAACACGCATGAAACAGGTCACCGATGTCTGTGAGTCCGGGTTGCGGGTGTTTTCCACGGGCCTGTCTGTGTGTCAATTGCCGTGGGGTGAGACATTAAGGCCCGCGAATCCGCGTTTTTTGCCGCCGCAGCATGTTGCCCTGCGCCGATTAGCTGAATAAAAGCGGGCGCGATGACCGCAGGGCAGGGGCTGATGCGCCGCGTGGTGATTCATGCTATGACCCGCCCTGTTTGAAAACAGACAATTCGCGCCCTCTTCCGGCGCCTGAACTTGCCGAGGCCTATGTCAGAATTCGTACTCAAGCGGGGTCTTGATCTGCCGATCGCCGGTGCCCCCGACCAGAAGATCAGCGAGGGCCCGGTTCCTGGGTCCGTCGCCGTGATCGGAGCCGACTACATCGGCTTGAAACCGAAGATGCTGATCGGCGAAGGCGATGACGTCGTTCGCGGCACGCCGCTCTTCTGCCACAAGGACAACCCCGAGGTGATGTACGTGGCGCCGGCCAAGGGCCGCGTGCGCGCGATCAACCGCGGTGCGCGCCGGGTGCTGCAGAGCGTCGTGATCGACGTGGACGACGCCAGCGACGCCGGCATCGATTTCGGCAAGGCGGACCCGGCGGCGATCTCCGCCGAGGACCTGCGTGCCAAGCTGGCCGCCTCCGGCCTCTGGACGAGCTTCCTGACGCGCCCTTACTCCAAGGTGCCCGCGCTGGACTCGAGCCCGGCCGACATTTTCGTCACCGCCATGGACACCGAGCCGCTCGCCGCCGACGCCGCCGTGATCATCGCCGAGAAACCGGCCGAGTTCCGCGCCGGCGTGGCCGCCATCACCAAGCTGACCGAGGGCCGCGTTTTCGTGTGCACCGCGCCCGGCACCGATACCGGCGTTGACGGGATCGAGCGGGTGGAAACCCACACCTTCGCCGGCCCCCACCCTGCGGGCCTCGCCGGCACGCATATGCATTTCCTCTCGGTTCCGACGGCCGAGAAGACGGTCTGGTCCATCGGCTACCAGGACGTGATCGCCATCGGCGCGCTGCTGATGACCGGCCATCTGGACGTCTCCCGCGTGGTGTCCCTCGCCGGGCCGCTGGCCGCCAACCCGCGCCTCCTGCGCACGGTGATGGGTGCGTCGCTGACCGAGCTCACCGACGGCGAGATCGCCGGCGACGAGCCCTGCCGGGTCATTTCGGGCTCCGTGCTCTCCGGCATGAAGGCCGACGGCCCCTTCGCCTACCTCGGCCGCTACGCGCGCCAAGTGACGCTGATCAAGGAAGACCACGAGCAGAGTGTTCTGGGCTGGATCATCCCGCAGCCCAACAAGTTCTCCGTGCTGCCGGTTCTGGCCTCGGCGCTGAGCAAGAACAAGCTGTTCAACATGACCTCGAACCTCAACGGCGGCCGCCGTGCGATGGTGCCGACGGGCGTGTTCGAGCGGCTGATGCCGCAGGATTTCCTACCCACCCAACTTCTGCGCGCGCTGCTGGTGATGGACACCGACACCGCCCAGGTACTGGGCGCACTGGAACTGGCCGAGGAAGACGTCGCGCTCTGCGCGTTTGCCTGCCCGGCCAAGTATGAGTATGGCCTCGCCCTGCGCGACAGCCTGCAAAAGATCGAGAAGGAAGGCTGACCCATGGGACTGCGCAGTTTCTTCGACAGGATCGAGCCCAATTTCGAAAAAGGCGGCAAGTACGAAAAGTTCTTCCCGCTCTACGAGATGGTCGAATCCTTCATCTACACGCCGAAAACCGTCACCACGGTGGCGCCGCACGCCCGCAGCTACGTGGATATGAAGCGCATCATGACCTACGTCGTGATCGCCACCATCCCCTGCATCCTGATGGCGCTCTACAATACCGGCCTGCAGACAAACACCGCGCTCACCGCGCTGGGCCCCGACAGCCACACCGGCTGGCGCGTGGCGATCATGAAGGCGCTCGGCTTCTCGCTTGAGCCCGGCCTCGTTTCCAACCTCGTGCACGGCTTCCTCTACTTCCTGCCGATCTACGTGGTGACTCTGGTCGTGGGCGGCATCTGGGAAGTGATCTTCGCCACCGTGCGCGGCCACGAAGTGAACGAGGGCTTCCTCGTGACCTCCATGCTCTACGTGCTGATCCTGCCGGCCTCCACGCCGCTGTGGCAGGTGGCGCTGGGCATCAGCTTCGGCGTGGTGCTGGGCAAGGAGGTCTTCGGCGGCACCGGCAAGAACTTCCTGAACCCCGCGCTCACCGGCCGGGCATTCCTCTACTTCGCCTACCCGGCCAACATGTCCGGTGATACGATCTGGACCCCGGTCGACGGCTTCTCCGGCGCCACTTCGCTCGGCATCTCCGCCGCCGAAGGCGTGCAGGCGCTGGCCGGCTACGGCATCACCTGGTGGGACGCCTTCGTGGGCACGATCCAGGGATCGCTTGGGGAAACCAGCGCGCTGGCCGCGATGATCGGCCTGGCCTTCCTCCTTGTCACCCGCATCGCCAACTGGCGCCTCGTGGTGGGCTGCATGGGGGGCATGATCGGCTTCTCGCTGCTGCTGAACGCCATCGGCTCCGACACCAACCCGATGTTCTCCATGCCGTGGTACTGGCATTTCGTGCTCGGCGGCTACGCCTTCGGCCTCGCCTTCATGGTGACGGAGCCCGTCTCGGCCTCCCACACCAATGCCGGCCGCTACATCTACGGCGCGCTGATCGGTTTCATGGTCGTGATGATCCGTGTGCTGAACCCGGCGTTCCCGGAAGGCATGATGCTGGCCATTCTGTTCGCAAACATCTTCGCCCCGCTGATCGACTACTTCGTCGTGCGGGCCAACATCAACCGGAGGGCCAAGCGCCATGTCTGAGCAGGAGCTCAACCCGCAAGAGGCCAAGGGGCCGCTGGGCCGCTTCCTCGCCGCCAGCCCCGACGGCACCGTCAAGACGATCGTCATCGCGGCCGTGCTCTGCCTGTTCTGCTCGATGGTCGTGGCGCTCGCCGCCGTGAACCTGCGCCCGGTGCAGGAGGCCAACAAGCTGCGTGACAAGCAGGTCAACATCCTACAGGTCGCCGGCCTCTACGAGCCCGGCATCGACGTGAACGAAGCCTTTCAGGCCTTCGAGCCGCGCGTGGTGGATCTGGCGACCGGCAAGTTCACCGACGCCTTCGACGCCGCGACCTTCGACGATCGCGCCGCGGCGTCCGACCCGGAGCTCAGCATCGCGCTGGACGCCGATCCGGCCGGCATCGGCCGCCAGGGCAAATACGCCACCGTCTACCTGCTGAAGGATGACGCAGGGAACCTCGACAAGGTGATCCTGCCGATCTACGGCTATGGCCTGTGGTCCACGCTCTACGGCTTCATCGCGCTCGAAGAGAACGGCAACGACATCTTCGGCCTGCAGTTCTACGAGCACGCCGAAACGCCGGGCCTCGGAGCCGAGGTGGACAACCCGCGCTGGAAGGCGCTCTGGAACGGCAAGCAGCTGCGCGACGAAAGTGGCGAGCTGAAGATCACCGTCGCCAAGGGCACGGGGGATCCGCGCTTCCACGTGGACGCGCTGGCCGGGGCCACGCTCACCTCGCGCGGCGTGGACAACCTCGTTCGCTTCTGGATGGGGGAAACAGGCTTTGCCCCCTTCCTTGAAAACCTGAAGGCAGGAGAGCTGTAATGGCACAGACACGCAAATCTCTGCTTGTCGATCCGCTGGTCGACAACAACCCGATCACGCTTCAGGTTCTGGGCATCTGCTCCGCCCTCGCGGTGACCTCCTCGCTGAAGGTGGCCTTCGTGATGGCACTCGCAGTGACCTTCGTGACCGCCTTTTCGAGTTTCTTCATCTCGATCCTGCGCAACCAGATCCCGAACTCGATCCGGATCATCGTGCAGATGGTGATCATCGCCTCGCTCGTGATCCTCGTGGACCAGGTGCTGAAAGCCTACGCCTTCGAGATCAGCAAGACGCTCTCGGTCTTCGTCGGCCTGATCATCACCAACTGCATCGTGATGGGCCGCGCCGAGGCCTTCGCCATGAAGAACCCGCCCGTGGCGAGCTTCATCGACGGCATCGGCAACGGCCTCGGCTACGGCCTGATCCTGATGCTGGTGGGCTTCGTGCGCGAACTGTTCGGCTCGGGCTCTCTCTTCGGCATCACCATCCTGGAGACGGTCAACAACGGCGGCTGGTACGTGCCCAACGGCATGCTGCTGCTGCCCCCCTCGGCCTTCTTCCTGATCGGCCTGATCATCTGGGCCTTCCGCACCTGGAAGCCCGCACAGGTCGAAGAACGTGAATACAAGATCCAGACGGTGGAGGCTCACTGATGGAAGGGCTCCTTTCCCTGGCCGTTAAGGCCATCTTCGTCGAGAACCTCGCGCTCTCCTTCTTCCTCGGCATGTGCACCTTCATCGCCGTGTCCAAGAAGATCTCGACCGCGATCGGCCTCGGCATTTCGGTGATGCTCGTACAGACGATCACCGTTCCCGCCAACAACCTGATCCTGACCTACCTGCTCAAGCCGGGCGCGCTGGCCTGGGCCGGCTTCCCGGACGTGGACCTGACCTTCCTCGGCCTGATCTCCTACATCGGGGTGATCGCCGCCATGGTGCAGATCCTCGAGATGATCCTCGACAAGTATTTCCCGCCGCTCTACAACGCGCTCGGGATCTTCCTGCCGCTGATCACGGTGAACTGCGCCATCCTCGGCGGTTCGCTCTTCATGGTGGAGCGGGATTACTCCTTCCCGGAATCGGTCACCTACGGTCTCTCTTCCGGCTTCGGCTGGGCACTCGCCATCACCGCGATGGCCGGCGTGCGCGAGAAGCTGAAGTATTCCGACATCCCGGACGGGCTTCAGGGCCTTGGCATCACCTTCATCACCGCCGGCCTCATGGCGATGGGCTTCATGTCCTTCTCCGGCGTCAAACTGTAAGGAGACCAGAGGAATGGAAACCTTTTCACTCGGCGTTCTCCTCTTCACGCTGATCGTGCTGGCGCTCGTGACCATCATCATGTTCGCCCGCTCGCGCCTCGTGTCCTCGGGGAACGTCAACATCACCATCAACGGTGAGAAAACGATCTCCGTCCCGGCGGGCGGCAAGCTGCTGCAGACGCTGGCGGCCGAGAAGCTCTTCGTGCCCTCCGCCTGTGGCGGCGGCGGCACCTGCGCCCAGTGCCGGGTGAAGGTGCTGGAAGGTGGCGGCTCGATCCTGCCCACCGAGGAAAGCCACATCACCAAGCGCGAGGCCGCCTGCGGCGATCGCCTGTCGTGCCAGGTGGCCGTGAAGCAGGACATGAAGATCGAAGTCCCGGAAGAGGTCTTCGGCGTCAAGAAGTGGCGCTGCAAGGTCCGCTCCAACGACAACGTGGCCACCTTCATCAAGGAGCTGGTTCTGGAACTGCCCGAAGGCGAGGACGTGAACTTCCGCGCCGGTGGCTACATCCAGATCGAATGCCCGCCCTACGAGCTGTCCTACCGCGATTTCGACATCGCCGAGGAATACCACCCGGATTGGGACAAGTTCAAAATCTGGGACGTCACCTCCAAGGTGGACGAGCCGGTGGAGCGTGCCTATTCGATGGCCAACTACCCGGAAGAGAAGGGCATCGTGATGCTCAACGTCCGGATCGCCTCGCCGCCTCCGGGCTCGCAGGGCATCCCGGCCGGCAAGATGTCCTCCTACATCTTCAACCTGAAACCGGGTGACGAGGTCACGATCTCCGGTCCGTTCGGCGAGTTCTTCGCCCGCGACACCGACAAGGAGATGATCTTCATCGGCGGCGGTGCCGGCATGGCGCCGATGCGCAGCCACATCTTCGACCAGCTCCGCCGGATCAAGACCAAGCGCAAGATCTCCTTCTGGTATGGCGCCCGCTCCAAGCGCGAAATGTTCTACGTGGAAGATTTCGACATGCTGGCCGCCGAGAACGAGAACTTCGAATGGCACGTGGCCCTTTCGGACGCGCTGCCGGAGGACAACTGGACGGGCTACACCGGCTTCATCCACAACGTTCTTTACGAAGAATATCTCAAGAACCACCCGGCGCCCGAAGACTGCGAATACTACATGTGCGGTCCGCCCATCATGAACCAGTCCGTGATCAACATGCTGCTGGAGCTTGGCGTGGATCGCGAAGACATCATGCTCGACGATTTCGGCGGCTGACGCCCCGAAACGTCAGGAAAACAAGATCGAGAAAGGCCGCCCGGTGGGCGGCCTTTCTTCGTTTTGCCGAGCCCCGGAACGGCCCCCTTCGATGCGGCGCAATAAAATGTCTCGCCAAAACGCGGGCCTGCGATAAGCTGGAGGCAGAGAAACGCAGGTCATTTCCAGAAGGAGGAGCATTCCATGGCACCCACGTCCTACCAGCCCCCGGTCAAGGGTGATGACAGCAAGAGCCACAGCCAGAGCGTGGATCAGATGATGGCCATGGGCAACGCCACCGTGGCCACGATCCTCGCCGGCAAGGGCAGCGACGTCTACGCGGTGCGCCCGCAGGATTCGATCGCCGAGGCCACGCGCGTTCTGAAGGAAAAACAGATCGGCGCGGTGGTGGTGAAGGATGCCGCCGGCCAGCTCGTGGGCATCCTCTCGGAGCGCGACATCGTGCGCCAACTCGCGGACACGCCGGGCGAGACCCTCGGCCAGACGGTGGCCGACGTGATGACCTCCTCGCCGGTGACCTGCACGCCGGACGAGCCGCTTCTCGAGATGATGAAGCGGATGACGGAGGGCCGATTCCGGCACCTTCCGGTGTTGGACGGCGAGCGGCTCGTGGGCATCATCACGATCGGCGATGTCGTCAGCTACCGCCTGCGGGAACTGGAATACGAAGCCCTGAAGATGAAGCAGATGATCGTGGGCTGAGCGCCTGCGCACCGCACGACCGGCGAAATGCCGAAGAGGGGGCCTTGATGCAGATCAAGGCCCCCTTTCCCGTTTGCGGCTCTGCTGACCCCATCTGGTTGGGACAGGACGGGAGATCCAGGATGAAGCCGCTCGGAGAGGAACGCCGCCATTACTGGCTCGCCAAGCGCATGGCGGATGCCGCGCAGGCGGATGTCGTCGGGGCTTTCAGCGAAGGCCGTCTTTCGTCGCAGGAGTGGGCCGGGCTGGTGACCCGCTGCCGGGGCTGCACCTGGGTCGAGGGCTGCGCACGCTGGCTCGAGGAGGATCACCCCGAGGCCATCGCCCCCGCCGCCTGCGCGAACGCGCGGGTGTTCGAAGCGCTGAAGCTGCCGTCCTGACCGCGCCGCCAAAAGAGGAGAGCCCGATGCCCAGCAATGCCCAGATCAAACGCCACGCCATTCTCGTGGACAGGATGGCCGAAGCCGTCGGGGTCGATTTGCAGGAGAAGGTTCTGCGCGGGGAGGTAACGATGGAAGAGATCGAAACCGCCGTCTACCGCTGCACGGCCTGTACCGATCCCGAAGGCTGCACCGCCCTGCTGGAGGCTGGCGGCAAGGCCGTGGAGACGCCGCCGTCCTACTGCCGCAACAGCCGGATGATGGCGCGCCTGAAAGGCTGATCACAGCATCCCACGCAAGAGCGGCAGCAGGCTGGCTGCTGCCACGCCGACGATCGCGCCGACGAGCAGACGCATCGGCGCCGTTTTCATGCCCGGCGCGGCGAGGCTCAGAAGGCCGCAGACGAGGGCGTAGAAGATCAGGGCAACGGGATCCATGCCGCCATCCTGCCACGCCGCCGTGGCCCGGCGCAACGGTGCGGCCGCCGCGGCTTCCGCGCCGGTCAGCTTTCCGCGTCTTCTCCCCACTCGCGCAACCCGAGGATCGCGCGGGCCTGCCGCCAGGTGGCCACCGGGCGTTCGTGCCGGGCGCAGACTTCCACGGCCCGTTCCACGAGGGCCGCGTTGGAGGGCGCGAGCCTGTGTCTGTCCAGCCGCACGTTGTCTTCGAGGCCGGTGCGCAGGTGGCCACCCGCGGCCGCGGCCCATTCGTTCAGCGTGATCTGGTGGCGCCCGATCCCGGCGGCGCACCAGGGCGCATCGTCGCCGAACAGCCGGTGCACGGTGTGCACGTAGAAATCGAAGACCTCGCGGTCCACCGGCATGGCGTTCTTCACCCCCATCACGAACTGCACGTAGGGCGTGCCGAGCAGCTCGCCGGCCTCCGCCATTTCCTTGGCCCGGAAGATGTGGCTCAGGTCGAAGGCCTCGATCTCGGGCTTCACGCCGTAGGTGCGCATCTCGCCGGCCAGCCAAGATACGAGGTCGGGCGGGTTTTCGTAGACGCGGGTGGGAAAATTGTTTGAGCCCACTGAGAGCGAGGCCATGTCCGGGCGCAGGGGCAGCATCCCGCCACGCTCCCGCCCCGCACCGGAGCGCCCCCCGGTGGATAGCTGCACGATCATGCCGGGGCAGTGCGTCTCGATTCCCTCCTTCAGGGCGGCAAATTTCTCCGGGTCGGAAGAGGGGCTGCCGTCGCCGTTGCGCACGTGGCAATGGGCGATGGCGGCCCCGGCCTCGAAGGAGGCATGGATGCTCTCCACCTGCTCGGCCACGGTGATGGGCACGGCGGGGTTGTCGGATTTCCGGGCCACGGAGCCGGTGATCGCGACGCAGATGATGCAGGGTTCGCTCATGGGCGCGCCTCGCCTATCGCGGGTTGCGGTTTCACCTCGCCTTTGCAGCGGGCTCCGAAACGGTAGACGGGCAGGGGGCTTGCATCAAGATGTCTCGCCCCGGCGGGCATGGATCGGACAGGGGGCTTCGAGCCGGGGAGGGTGAGGCCGCGCGTGCGGGCGCGGCCTCGCCGGGATCACTCCGCGAAGTGGCAGGCCACCTCGCGCCCGCCGGCGGCAAGCAGGGCGGGCTTGGTCGCCTTGCAGGCGTCCTGGCGCTTCGGGCAGCGCGATTGGAACAGGCAGCCCTCGGGCAGGTTCAGCGGGCTCGGCAGATCGCCTTCGAGCACCTGCGGCTCCACGATCACGTTGGGATCGGGCACCGGCACCGAGGAGAGCAGCGCCTGCGTGTAGGGGTGGCGGGGCGTGCGCACCAGCGCGTCGGACTCGCCCTTCTCCATCATGCCGCCCATGTACATCACGAGGATGTCGTCGGAGATGTGGCGCACCACGCCCAGATCATGGGCCACGAAGATCAGCGACAGCCCCATCTCGGCCTGCAACTCCCGCAGCAGGTTCACGACCTGTGCCTGGATCGACACGTCGAGCGCGGAGACCGGTTCGTCGCAGAGCAGGATCTTAGGGTTCACCGCGAGCGCACGGGCGATGCCGATGCGCTGGCACTGGCCGCCGGAGAACTCGTGCGGGTAGCGGTTGAAGTTGCGCTGCGCGATGCCGACGCGATCGAGCAGGTCGTGCACCAGCTTGTCCTGAGCCTCGGGATCCAGATCGCCGCGGAACCGGCGCGTCGGCTCCGAAACGATCTCGCGCACGGTCATGCGCGGGTTGAGCGAGGCCACCGGGTCCTGGAAGATCATCTGCACCTTGTGGCGCAGCGCCAGCACGTCGGCCCGGCTGCCGTAATCCACCGCGCGCCCTTCGAGGGTGACGGTGCCGCCCGTGGGCGTGACCAGGCCGGCGATCGCGCGGATCAGGGTGGACTTGCCGCACCCCGATTCGCCCACGACGCCCAGCGTGCGGCCGCGCTCGAGCGACAGGCTGACGCCGTTCACGGCGTGCACCTTCTTCATCGGGGACCAGGGCCATTTGCGGCCCTGGCGGGTGTCGAACGTGACCTTGAGATCTTCGACGGTGAGGATGGGTTCGCTCATGACAGGGCCTCCACGGGGCGCAGGCAGGCGCGTTTGGTTGCTTCGCCGGTCAGCTCGGGCAGGGTGCTGCGGCACTGCTCCACCGCGTCCACGCAGCGGGCGGCGAAGGGGCAGTGGGTCAGCGGGCGCAGCTGGTTGGGCGGGCTGCCCGGAATCGCGCGCAGTTCGCCGGCGGCATCGTTGATGTTGGGCACCGCGCGCAGCAGGCCGCGGGTGTAGGGATGGCTCGGCGCGGCGAAGAGATCCTTCGTCGGGGCGGTTTCCATCATCCGCCCGCCGTAGAGCACCATCGAGCGATCGCAGAAGCCCGCCACGACGCCGAGGTCGTGGGTGATGAGCAGCACGGCGGTGTTCAGCTCGGACTGGATCTCGTCCAGCAGGCGCATGATCTGGGCCTGCACGGTGACGTCCAGCGCGGTCGTCGGCTCGTCGGCCAGGATCAGGCCGGGCTTGCAGATCAGCGCCATGGCGATGACGATCCGCTGGCGCATCCCGCCGGAGAACTCGTGCGGGTAGGCGTCGATCCGGTTCTTCGCGTCCGGGATCTGAACCGCTTCCATCGCTTCGATGGCACGCTTGCGCGCGTCCGCGCGCCCAAGCCCCTCGTGCAGCTCCACGATCTCGGTGAGCTGCCGGCCGACCCGCATGTAGGGGTTCAGCGCGCTCATCGGATCCTGGAAGATCATGGCGATCTTCTTGGCGCGCACCTTGTTGAGCGCATCCTGAGACAGGGTGAGCAGATCCCGCCCCTCGTGCAGGATGCGGCCCGACACCTGTGCGTTCTTGGCCAGCAGCCCCATGATCGACAGGGCGATCTGCGATTTGCCGGAGCCGCTTTCACCTACCAGCGCGACCTTCTCGCCGGGGGCGATGTCGAAGCTGACGTTGTTCACGGCATGAACGGTGCCATCGCCGGTGGAGAACCGGATGGCGAGATCTTGAACGGAAAGCAGGCTCATAGGCGATCCTTCGGGTCAAGGGCGTCACGGAGACCGTCGCCGATGTAGTAGAGGGAGACCTGGGCGATCACGAAGAAGGCGGCCGGGAAGGCCAGCTGCCACAGCGTGCCGAAGGTCATGGTGGAGGCGCCTTCGGAGATCAGCGCGCCCCAGCTCGTGTTGGGTTCCTGGATGCCGACGCCCAGGAAAGAGACGAGGCTCTCCATCATGATGACTTCCGGCACCACCATGGAGGTGTAGATCACCACCACCCAGAGGATGTTGGGCGCGATGTGACGGAAGATGATGGCCACGTCCGACAGGCCGAGCATGCGCGCGGCATCCACGAATTCGCGGTTGCGGAGCATCATCACCTGGCCGCGCACGATCAGCAGGCCGGCCGTCCAGTTCACCAGCACGATCACGAGGATCATCTGGCCCAGCGAGCGGCCGAAGAAAGCCTGCCAGACGACGAAGAAGATGATGTAGGGCACGGAGAGCCAGATCGTGTAGCCGCCCATCACGATGCTGTCGAACCGGCCACCGAAATAGCCGGCGAACGCGCCGATGGTGGAGCCGATCAGCACCGAGGCGATGCCGGCGACGAAACCGACGAGCAGCGAGGTGCGGCTGCCCTGCACGACGCGAGCATACATGTCGCGGCCCAGTTCATCGACGCCGAAGTAATGGCCGTTGGCGATGGAGGGGCCGCCTTCCTCCTTGATCATGCCGAGGAGGTTCCAGTCGATTTCCTCGTAGCTCCATTGCGCGATCACGTTGCCGAAGATGGCGAAGAGCACGAGCAGGAACAGCATGAAGACCGAGACGAGCGCCATGCGGTTCTTGAAGAAGCGGGCGCGGGCGTCGGCCCAGAAGGAGCGGGAGGAGAGCATCTCCTCCGCGACATCCTCGACGAAGGCCTGGGATTGCAGGCGAGCTTTTGCGGAGGTCACAGCGAATCCCTCACTTTGGGGTCGATCCAGGCGTAGAGCAGATCGAGCACGAGGTTGATCGAGAAGGTCAGCACGCAATAGATGATCGCGAGGCCGAGCAGCACCGAGTAGTCGCGGCTGTAGGCGCCGTCGATGAAATCCTGCCCGATGCCGCCGGTGGAGAAGAAGACGTCGATGAACACCGAGCCGGTGATCATGTAGACGAAGACGGGCCCCATGTAGGTGAGCGTCGGCAGCAGCGCCGGTTTCAGCGCGTGGCGGATCAGGATGGTGCGCTCGGGCAGGCCCTTGGCGCGGGCGGTGCGGATGAAGGGCGAGTTCAGCACTTCAAGCAGCGAGCCGCGCGTCAGGCGGGCCACGCCGGCCATGTAGGAGGTGCCGAGGGCGATCGCGGGCATCACGATGTACTGCCACTGGCCGCCGTTCCAGCCGCCGCCGGGAAGAAGGCCCCAGCTCAGCGTGAACAGCAGCACCATCAGGGGCGCGAGCACGAAATTGGGGAAGATCTGGGAGAAGATCGCAAGACCCGTCATCAGGTAGTCCCAGAAGCTGTTGTGGCGCAGCGCGGCGATGATGCCGAGCGGAATGCCGAGCACCAGCACGAAGACGGCCGACCAGAACCCGTAGGTCAGCGTGACCGGGAAGC
The DNA here is from genome assembly GCF_900172235.1 of Pseudoruegeria aquimaris. GTDB lineage: Bacteria > Pseudomonadota > Alphaproteobacteria > Rhodobacterales > Rhodobacteraceae > Pseudoruegeria > Pseudoruegeria aquimaris. Next base: position 58,577 of record NZ_FWFQ01000014.1, read on the forward strand.
CCTGCGCGATGATGTCGTTCACAGAACGGTCCTTCTGGGAGAAGGAGGGGCCGAAATCAAAGCAGCAGACGATGTTCTTGATGTAGGTGAACAGCTGCATGTGCAGCGGCTCGTCCATGCCGTAGCGTTTGAGCACGTTTTCCATCACCGCCGGAGGCAGCGGTTTTTCGGAGGTGAACGGGCCGCCGGGGGCAAGCCGCATCAGGTAGAAGGCGAAGACGATCAGGATCAGGATCGTGGGCACCGCTGTGAGAAGGCGCCGGACGCTGTAGTTGAACATGCGATCTCCGAACAACAGACCCGCCGCCCGAAGGCGGCGGGGAAGGGGCGCGGGCCTCGGCCGCGCGCCCCGGTTTGGGTGAAGGGTTTACTCGGCGACCTTGTAGAGGTCCTTGGAGTACCAGTTCTGCTCGACGTTGTTCACCGGCCAGCCCTGGATGCTGTCGTCCAGCATCATGTTGGTGGAGTAGTGGTAGACGGGCACCACCGGCATGTCCTCTGCGAGGATCTGCTCCACCTCGGTGTAGAGCGGCTGGGCGTTGGCGGAAGATTTCGCTTCCGTCATCAGCTCGTCCACGCGGGGGTTGGAGTATTTGCCGTCGTTGTAGCCGGACGGCGTGGTGAGCAGGTCGAGGAAGGTCGAGGCTTCGTTGTAGTCGCCGCACCATGCGCCGCGGGCCATGTCGAAGTTCTGGTTGCCGCGGGTTTCGAGGAAGACCTTCCATTCCTGGTTGGACAGTTCCACGTCCACGCCCAGTTTCTGCTTCCACATCTGGGTGGCCACGATGGCGACCTGCTTGTGGGCTTCGCTGGTGTTGTAGAGGTAGGTGAAGGAAAGCTTCTCGCCGTCCGGGCCGTAGCCGGCTTCGGCGAGCAGTTCCTTGGCCTTGGCGTCACGCTCGGCCTGGGTCATGCCGGCGTATTCCACGGCGGGCACTTCGAAGCCGGCGGTCGCCGCCGGGGTGAAGGTGTAGGCCGGGAACTGGCCGCCCTGCAGCACGCGGTCCACGATCACCTGGCGGTCGATCGCGTAGGAGAGCGCCTTGCGCACGCGGGCGTCCTTGAAGGCTTCCGGGCCGCTTTCGAGGTTGAAGGTGAAGTAATAGTTGCAGAGGCGCGGCAGGGCGTAGGCCTCTTCCGGGAACTCCTCCTTCAGGGCCGGGTACTGGCCTGCGGGGATCTCGGTCTTCTCGACTTCACCGGCGCGCCAGCGGGTCAGCGCCTGGGCGTCGTCGCCGATGACGAGGGTCACGACCTTGTCCAGAACGGTGTTCTCGTTGTCCCAGTACATCGGGTTGCGCTCGCGCACGGAGCGCTCCTTGAGCACGTGCTCGGTCAGGACGTAGGCGCCGTTGGACACGATGTTGCCCGGGCGCGTCCATTCCTTGCCGTGGGCTTCGATCGCCCATTTCGGTGCCGGGAAGGTGGTGGCGTGGGTGACCATCTTGTCGAAGTAGGGCAGCGGCTGGCTCAGCTTCACGACGAGCGTGTGATCGTCGGGTGCGGAGACGCCGAGCTCGGTGACGGGCTTCTCGCCGGCGATGATGGCCGAGGCGTTCTCGATCGACATCAGTTCCATGTACCAGGCGTAGGGCGAGGCCAGCTCCGGATCCACGGCACGCTGCCAGGCGTAGACGAAATCGCCGGCGGTGACGGGGGTGCCGTCGCTCCACTTGGCGTTGTCACGCAGCGTGAAGGTGTAGGTCATGTTGTCTTCGCTGACCGTGTGGCTCAGCGCGACGCCGGGCACGTTGTTGCCGTCGGCGTCCTGGTTGTAGAGGCCTTCGAAGAGGTCACGGACCACTTCGGAGCCGTTCACGTCCTCGACGACCTGCGGGTCGAAGGACGAGAATTCGTCGAGCACTCGGTAGGTGAAGACCTGCTCTTCGGCGAGCTTGGTGCCTTCGGGCACATTCGCCGCAAAGGCAGCGGTGCTGATTGCGGTGGAAAGCAAAAAAGCGCGGAAAGCGCGAACGAACGCGACATTGTCTGTCTCCCTGTTTGTTCGGATGGGGCACTTGAGGTGAAAAATGCGGAAAACTTCAAGATGCAACTTGCAGGAATTGGCGTCAGATTGCCGATAAAACCCCAACGTCAGCAGGATTTCGCGGCCATCTTGTCCCGAAATGGCAACTTTGGCTGCCGAAATGGCGGTGGGCGCCGGGGACGCTGGCCAAAGCGGGCAGGCGTTTCGGATTTCGGAACCTATGCGGGAATCAGCCTTGGCCCGGCCGGGATCTTGTCATTGCGCCGGAGAGGTCGCACCTATTGTCGGGCCGCGCCTTTGTAAAGGGCGCCGATCAACCGGAGGGGACATGACCGAGGCGAAGAGCGGATTGACGGCGGAGGAAGCCAAGGGGCTGCGCACCGCCAAGGAGCTGGAAGGCCACCTGAACTGGCTCGATACCTTCACCTCGGCGGCGCTGGGCGTGCTGGCGGTGGCCTCGGGCATCTACACCTACCTCGGCGTGTCTTCGCTGCTGGAAGACAACGGCGCGATCACATTCATCGCCGCCGTCGCCTATTCCATCGCCGTTTCCGTCGGCATCTTCGTCTTCTGGAGCTACATGCTCCGGCTTCTGCCGGCGATGCGCAGCGCCGGCGGTTTCATCGGCCTCACGGTGGCGACGGTGGTGGGATCGCTGGCGATCATCGCCATGTCCAGTTGGCTCAACGCCGCCGCGCTGGCGGGATCGGCGGCGGTGGAGCAGCATCTCGAAAACACCGTACGCGACTACCAGCAATCGCTGGAGCAGGCTCATGACATCGCCCTCGGCGGGCAGGCGCTGGGCCGCGAGGTGGAGCGGGCGCGCCAGAGTTTCGAGGAACTCGCGGAGCTTGAGCAGTCGGGCGATCTGTCCGGCGCAGCCGGCCGGGGCGCCGTGTTCCGGGTGCTGACGCAGAAAAGCGAGGAACTGCGCAATCTCGAAGAGCAGATCGCCGCGCAGCAGCCGCTGATCGAGGAAGCCTTCGAGCGGGGCAACGCGATTCTCGCCCGCATGCGCGAGCTCACCGTGGCGCCGGGCCCGGTGGACCGCCGCTCGGTGCAGTTTTCCGAGGAAAGCGTGAAGCTCGCGGGGGTCATCTCGCAGCTCAACCAATACAACGTGGCGCCGCTGGTGGCGCGCGCGGCGGAGGATCTGCCCGCATCGGTGGTGCTGCCCGAGCTTGACGGGCGCTCCACCTCGGTGCGCGATGCGCAATCCGCCACCATCACCTCGGTGCTGAACGCGCTGGACCAGCGCAGCCGCACCCTGCGCACGGCCGCCGAGGAAGTGCTGGAGATGGAGCCGCCGATCCAGACGGCCTACAACCCGATCTCCCGCGCCGACGCGGTGGTGCGCTATGCCGGAAACTTCGCGCCAAGCTGGGCCGGGGCCATCGCCATCGATCTGCTTCCGGCGGTGCTCGTCTTCGTGCTGGCGATCACCCAGGCCGCGATCCGCTCGGGCCGTGATGGGATGAGTATCGAGGAGACCCTCACGCTGGCTGATCTGAAAGCCGCGATGAACGCGATGAAGGACGTGGAGCTTACGATGGGCGCTGCCGATGCCGCCTTGCAGGAGCGCGCGGCCGGCAAGCAGGATACCGAGCAGGGTGGCGCCGGGCAGGGTGGTGCGGGCTGATGGCGCTGGATGTCGCCCGTGGCCTGCGCCTGATCCTCGTGGCGCAATTGGCAATGGCCGGTGTGCTCGTGGCCGCAGACGGTTTGGGTGCGCTCTCGGGGCTGGTCTCGCCTTCCGCGCCGCAGCCCTCTGGCCCGGTCTCCCCCGGCGACCAGACACGCGAATACCGCACCGACCGCACCCTGCCCACGCTGCGCCGCCCCGACGCGCCGCCGGGGCTGGACCTGCCGCAGACCTTTTCCGACAGGCTCGAATTCGAGGATCGGGAGTTCGAGGGGCTCGGCGATGTCCTGCTGCTGACCGGCACCATAGCGGAGGGCGATGCCGCACGGTTCTCCGCCCATCTGGCCGAACGCCCCGCCCCGCCGGCGCGCATCGCGTTGCACAGCCCCGGCGGGATCGTGATGGAGGCGCTGGAAATCGGCCGCCTGATCCGGGCGCGGGGCCTCGATACGGTGGTGCCTTCGGGGGCCTATTGCCTGTCGAGCTGCCCCTACATCCTTGCCGCCGGGCCCGAGCGCGCGGTGGGCGAGGGCGGAGTCGTCGGGGTGCACCAGCACTACTACGAGCAACCGAAATTCCTGCCCGTGGTGCTGGCCGTCGAGGGCATCCAGTTCGGGCAGGGCGAGACGCTGGAATACCTGCTGGAGATGGGCATCGCGCCGTCTCTGATGGTCTTTTCGCTGAAAACCCCGCCCGAGCAGATCTACGCGCTCGTCGAGGAGGAGCTTCTGGAGACCCGGCTGGCGACGGAAATCGTGGAGTAGGGCGCGCGCCGGGCTGGGTGCCCTTCGGATTGAAATTGAGAATGATTTGCAAAATCATTGACGCGGGTGCGGTTTCGCCATAGCTCTTCTCCAACACCTTCATTTTCCCGTTCAGCGAAAGCCCGACCATGCCAGTTGCCCGCCGTTTTCTTTCCGCCGCTCTCGCCGTCGCCCTCGCCCTGCCCGCCGCGGCGGCGGAGAAGATGAAAGTGGTCACGACCTTCACCGTGATCGCCGACATGGCCGCCAACGTCGCCGGGGAGGCAGCGGAGGTCGTCTCCGTCACCAAGCCCGGCGCCGAGATCCACGGATACGAGCCCACCCCGCAGGACATCGTGCGCGCCCATGACGCCGACCTGATCCTCTGGAACGGGTTGAACCTCGAGCTGTGGTTCGAGCAGTTCCTCGCCAACCTCGGCGATGTGCCCTCCGCCACCCTGACGGACGGCATCGATCCGATCCCGATCGCCAGCGGATCCTACGAGGGCAAGCCCAACCCGCATGCCTGGATGGGGCTGGAGAACGCGCAGATCTACGTCGACAACATCGCACGCGCCTTCGCGGCGCAGGATCCGGCGAACGCCGAGATCTATGCCGCCAACGCCGAGGCCTACAAGGCGAAGCTGCGCGCCACGCTCGAGCCGCTGCGCGCAGCCGTGGCGCAGGTGCCGGAGAGCAAGCGCTGGCTCGTCTCCTGCGAAGGGGCCTTCAGCTACCTCGCAAGGGACCTCGGCCTGAAGGAGCTGTATCTCTGGCCGATGAACGCCGATCAGACCGGCACGCCGCAGCAGGTGCGGGCGGTGATCGACGGGGTGCGGGCGCATGAGATCCCCGCGGTCTTCTGCGAAAGCACCGTCTCCGACGCGCCGGCGCGGCAGGTGGCCCGGGAAACCGGGGCGGCGTTCGGCGGCGTCCTCTACGTGGACAGCCTGTCCCAACCCGACGGGCCGGTGCCCACCTACCTTGATCTCCTGCGCGTCACCACGTCGACCGTCGTCGAGGGGCTGACCGGTGCGGTGAACTGAAGGTGCAGACGGCATGACGGCACAAGGCCAGAACACATCGACCGCGCCCGAAGCATCGCCCGCGGGCGGCGCGGAGGGGCTGGTGGCCCGGGGCGTGACCGTCACCTACCGCAATGGCCACACCGCCCTTCGGGACGCGAGCTTCAGCGTTCCCCGCGGCACGATCACGGCGCTCGTGGGCGTGAACGGCGCGGGCAAATCCACACTGTTCAAGGCGATCATGGGCTTCGTGCCCGCGGCCAGCGGCAGCATCTCCATGCTCGGCCTGAGCGTGAAGGAGGCGCTGCGGCGCAATCTCGTGGCCTATGTTCCGCAGGCGGAGGAGGTGGATTGGGCCTTCCCGGTGCTGGTGGAAGACGTGGTGATGATGGGGCGCTACGGCCACATGGGCTTTCTGCGCCGGGCGAAAGCGGCCGATCATGCCGCGGTGGATGCGGCGCTGGAGCGGGTCAACATGACGGCCTACCGCCACCGCCAGATCGGCGAGCTTTCGGGCGGCCAGCGCAAGCGCGTCTTCCTCGCCCGCTCCCTGGCGCAGGAGGGGCAGATCATCCTGCTGGACGAGCCCTTCACCGGGGTGGACGTGAAGACCGAAGCCCAGATCATCGCGCTCTTGCGGGAACTGCGCGAGGAGGGGCGGATCATGCTCGTGTCCACCCACAACCTCGGCTCCGTGCCGGAATTCTGCGACAGGACGATCCTCGTGAAGGGCACGGTTCTGGCCTCGGGCCCCACCGAGGACGTGTTCACCCACGCGAACCTCGAAAATGCCTTCGGCGGCGTGCTGCGCCACTTCACGCTGGGCGGCGAGACGCTGCACGAGGATGAGGACGGGCGCAGCGTCACCATCCTCACCGACGACGAGCGCCCCCTCGTGCACTACGGCGGCAAGATGCAGCAGGCCGAAGCCGAGCGCCGCGGCGAGGAGGATGCATGAGCAGCCTGCTGCTGGAGCCCTTCTCCTACGGCTACATGGTCAACGCGATGTGGGTCTCGGCGCTCGTGGGGGCGGTTTGCGCCTTTCTTTCGGCCTACCTCATGCTGAAAGGCTGGTCGCTGATCGGCGATGCGCTGTCCCACGCCGTCGTGCCCGGAGTCGCCGGCGCCTACATGCTGGGCCTGCCGTTCGCGCTGGGGGCCTTCCTGTCGGGCGGGCTGGCGGCGGGGGCGATGCTCTTCCTGTCGGACCGGTCCGGGCTGAAGCCCGACGTCATCATCGGCCTGATCTTCACCGGGTTCTTCGGTCTCGGCCTTTTCATGATCTCGGTCAGCCCCACCTCGATCGACGTGATGACGATCACCATGGGCAACATCCTGGCCATCACGCCCGAAGACACGCTCCAGCTGGCCATCATCGGCTTCGTCTCCCTCGCGGTGCTCAGCGCCAAGTGGAAGGATCTGATGGTCACCTTCTTCGACGAGAGCCACGCCCGCACGATCGGCCTTCGCACGCAGCTTCTGAAGGCCTTGTTCTTCGCGCTGCTGTCGGCCTGCGTGGTGGCGGCGATGCAGACCGTGGGCGCCTTCCTCGTGATCGCACTGGTGGTGACGCCCGGTGCCACCGCCTACCTGCTGTGCGACAGGTTCCCCCGGCTGATCCTCACCTCGGTGGCCATCGGCGCGGGCACCAGCTTCCTCGGAGCCTACGTGAGCTATTTCCTCGACGGGGCGACGGGGGGCGTCATCGTCTGCCTGCAGACGCTGATCTTCCTCGTGGCTTTCACCTTCGCACCCAAGCACGGGATTCTGGCGGCGCGTCGCAAGGCGGCGGCGGCCCTGCGGCGGGCAGATGAACCGGCGGAGGCCGCCTGATGGAATTTTCCCTCGATACCGCGCTCTTGCCCTTCCAGTTTCCGTTCATGCAGAACGCCTTCCTGATCGCGGCAATCGTGGCGGTGCCGACGGCGCTTCTCTCCTGCTTCCTCGTCCTGAAGGGCTGGGCGCTGATGGGGGATGCGATCAGCCATGCGGTTCTGCCCGGAATCGTTCTGGCCTACATGCTGGGCTTTCCGCTCATCCTCGGCGCCTTTGGTGCGGGCATGTTCACGGCGGTGGCCACGGGCTACCTCGCGGGCAACAGCCGGGTGAAGCAGGATACGGTGATGGGGGTGGTGTTCTCGGGGATGTTCGGGCTCGGGATCGTCCTTTACGTGGCGGTGAAGCCGGACACGCACCTCGATCATATCCTCTTTGGCAACATGCTGGGGGTGGGCGCGGCGGACCTCTGGCAGGCCGGGGTGATTTCGCTCCTCGTGGCGGGCGTTCTGGCGCTGAAATGGCGCGATTTCCTGTTGCACGGGTTCGATCCGGCCCAGGCGCGCGCCTCCGGCCTTGCGGTGGGGTGGCTGCACTACGGGCTGTTGGCGCTGATCTCTCTCACCATCGTCGCCACGCTCACGGCGGCCGGGCTGATCCTTGCCGTAGGGCTGCTGATCGCACCGGGCGCGATTGCCTTCCTGCTCGTGCGCCGCTTCTCCGCGATGCTCTGGGTCTCGGTGCTCGTCTGCATGGGCTCCATGCTCGCCGGCATCTACGCGAGTTTCTACCTTGACAGCGCCCCGGCGCCCACGGTCATCCTCGTGCTCACCGGTCTCTTCCTGCTGGCCTTCCTGCGCCGCCAACTCCGGATCCGGCAGCTGGCACGGCGGACGGGTTGAGCGCCGAGAGTGGTTTGCAAGGGGCTGATTTCATTGCCGTTTGACCCGCAGGTGGCCCTGTGGTCTACTCGAAACAAAGTTGCGTAACCAGTAAAGGCCTTGGTTTGGAGAATGACATTTCGATCGGCGTTCTGCTGCAGATCGCCGGGAGGATCATGGAGGCGGGTTTGGCCCGCGTCTCGGAAGACATCGACCTGACGACCGGCCAGTTGGCGGTCCTGGGCATGGTGTGCCGCTACCCCGAGTTGCCCCAATCCGAATACGGGCGGATCCTCTGCATCAACGAAGCAACACTCGGCCGCTACGCCAGCCGGCTGGAAACCACGGGCCACATCACGCGCAGCCGCAACGATCCGGATGGTCGTATCATCCGGCTGAGCCCAACGGATGAAGGCAAGGCGCTGTTCAAACTTCTCGGGGAACGATTGCAGACCTTTTCCGAGGCCTACCGTGCGGCATCGCCTGACGGGAACGTGGAGCGGCTCCACAAGGAAGTTTCCCAGTTTCTGAAGGCCCAGGGTTGGGCTCTGCCTGACAAGGCCAGAGCCGGGCCCACAGGATAGGGGGCTGCGCGGAAAGACCCGCGTTCGGGCGCGCCCTTCACCGCAGGGCGCGGCGGCTGCGCAGGGGTTCCGCCTCGACAGCCGTCCGCTGCACGTATTTCAGGTGCCCGATGGCGGGGCGGAAGCCTTCGTGGGCGGGTTTGCGTTCGAGGTAGTCCATGATCCGGTAGAGGTTGATCGGCTGTTTCACCACCAGCGCCTTGATGCGCTCCACCGCGTCCATGTGCGGGTAGGTGTCGATGAACATGCAGGCCGCCTGCGTCGGCGTCAGGATGAACCAGTCCTGCGGCCGCCGCTCGGTGTAGCGCGTGGCGTCGAAGGGGGATTCCCCGAGCGCGCGGAACTTGGGCATGATGGCGCGGATGTTGTCGGCGCGGTTCTCCAGAACGGTGCCCGAGACCTGCCGGAAGCCCAGCGGCGCCAGTTTCTGCAGCGCCCGGCGGCGCATCGGGCCCGAGAGCATGTCCATGTCGGCGCGGTCGAATTTCAGGTCGTCGAAGACGGAGATGATCCTGAGCTGTTCGTCGGCCACCAGTAGGTAGGGATCCTTGTTCAGCACCTGCATCCGGGCGGCGAAATCCGGGGTGAAGGCCCGTTCGTCCCGCGCCGGAGAGGACAGCCCCAGCGCCGCTGCAACCCTGTTCACCATGCCCATCGTGCCGTGCCTCCCTTCTGGAAATTCACCCTGCGAAGCCTAGGTTGCTTCTCAGGTTCAAGGGTAAGACGAAGGGATGGCACGGCAATGCTTCAGGACAAACGCCAGGATCTGGACGCCGAGAAACAGAGGCGGCTGCTGCAACGGCTCGTGGAAGAACTGAGCCGGACGCATGGGGAACTCTACTACCAGCCGACGAGCCAGATCGCGATGCAGCTGGAATCCTACATCGACGGCGAGGCGAAGCTCTTCGCGGAAGAGCGCGCGCTGCTGAAGCGGCTGACCCGGCGCGACATCGAGGTGCTCCTCAGCCTCCATTGAGGTCAGTCCGCGCAGCCGCGCGGCCGGGTTTCACCCAGCGGCGGGAATCACCCCACGAGAATGATGCTGCTTTCCCCGGCGGCGCGGCGCAGGGCGTGGATCTCGGCAAGCTCGGGATCGTCGCGCCAGGCGATCGCCGCTTCGCGGCTCGGAAAACTCAGCACGCCCACCATGCTCGGCGCCGGCAGGGCATCGTCCAGCAGGGTCGGTGTTGGGCTGGCGGCTTCGAGCTTGCCGCCGTGCCGGGCGAGTGCCGCGCCGGCGCGTTCGCGATAGGCCGCGAGCGCGGCCGGGTCGGTGATGTTCATGTGGACGGTTGCATAGATCATGCCGGTGGCCCTTCCTGCGTGGGTGTTTGGAATAGCCCGAACCTATGCCTGGACAACCCAAGCGAAAACCGGGTGCTTTTGCATTCATGACATGCGAAATTGCATGGCATGAAGGACGATTGGGACGATCTGCGCGCGGTTCTGATGGTGGTGCGGCACGGGGCGCTGGCGCGGGCGGCCAAGGCGCTGGGCGTGAACTACACCACCGTGGCACGGCGCATCGCGCAGGCGGAAGAGGCCTACGGCGTGCGTTTCTTCGAGCGGTTGCCGGCCGGCTACGTGCCCACGCCCGAGGGCCTTGCGGCGGCCGAGGCCGCCGAAGCCATGGCGGAGCGCGAAACGGGCCTTCGGCTGCGGCTTGCCGGGCAGGATGCGCGCCTGTCGGGGCCGCTGACCGTCACCGCGCCCTCGCTGCTGATCGCGTCGCATCTGTGCACCGTGTTCGACGCCTTCACCCGCGCCCATCCCGACGTGGAGCTGCGGGTGCTCGCGGCGAACGAGGTTCTGAACCTGAACCGGCGCGAGGCCGATCTGGCCGTGCGGATCAGCAACGATCCCGGAGATACGCTGACCGGCCGCAGGCTGGCGCAACAGCATACGGCGGCCTTCGCCGCGCCTGAGCTGGCCGAGCGGTTGGCGGCCGAGCCGGGCATGCCGTTGGAGTGGATCGGCTTCACCTTCTGGGACGGCCCCCCGAAGGCCTCGCGCGCGCGCCACCCGGAGGGGCGCGTTCGCCTGCGGTTCGATGACATGACGGCGGTGATCGGCGCGGCGAAAGCCGGGCTGGGGGTTGCCCGGATGCCGGTTTTCGTGGGGCGCGCGGCGGGGCTCGTGCAGGTGCCGGTCATGCCGCCGCAGCCCTACCAGGACATCTGGATGGTGGCGCACCGGGATGTCTGGCCGGCGGCGAAAGTTGCGGCGATGCGGGCGCTGATCGTGGCCCGGTTCGCCGGGGCGGAAGCGGAGTTTCTTTCCCGACCCGATCGCTAGGGCGCCGCGGGCGCTTCAGGCCCAGGTGACATCGCCGAGAAAGATGTAGCCCGCGCCGTAGATCGTCTTGATGAGGCGGGGGTTCTTGGGATCTTCCCGCAGCTTGGTGCGCAGCCGCGAGATGCGCACGTCCATCGCCCGGTCGAAGCTTTCACCGGCGGCACCGCCGAGGCTTTCCTGCATCTGCGCGCGGGAGATCAGCCGTTTCGGGCTTGAGAGGAACAGGCGCAGCACTTCGCCTTCCGCATGGGAGAACGGGGTTTCCCGGCCCTCGGCGTCTTCGAGGATGTAGCGATCGAAATGGGCCGTCCAGCCGGCGAAACGCGCCTGTTCGCTGGGCTTGCCCGGCGCGCGTTCCTTGCGCAGCCGCGCCCGGATGCGCGCCACCACCTCGGCCGGGTCAAAGGGCTTGATGATGTAGTCGTCGGCGCCCAGTTCCAGCCCGGTGACCCGATCCTGCACCTGCGCCCGCCCCGAGATGATGATGATCGCGGCACCGCTTTCCAGCGCCAGCCGATGCACGAGCGCGAGCCCGTCCTTGTCGGGCAGGCCGAGATCCACGAGGCAGACGTCGGGCACGTCCTTGGCCAGCGAAGCCTCGAACTCGGTGGCCCGTGCGAAACCGGCGGTGCGGAAACCGGCCTCGTCGAGCGTTTCCAGCAGCAGGCGCCGGATCTCGGGCTCGTCGTCCAGCACGGTGACATAGGGTTGGCTCACGCGGGGCTCTCCTGAAGGTCGAGGAAACGGGCGAGGCGGCCCGTGGCGAAGGGTTTGGGCAGCAGCGGGTAGCGCGCGGCGGCCTGCTGGCGCAGCGGATCGCCCGCCGGAAGGCTCGTCATCAGGCGGCCCGGCACCTCGGGCAGTTCGGCGGCGAGATCGTCGAGCAGGGCGAGCCCCGTCCGCTCGCCGGCGAGCATGATGTCGGAGAGCACGAGCCCGACGCCGGGCAGCCGCGCCAGCGCCAGCGCCTCTTCGGCGCTTTCGGCCTCGATCACGCTGTGGCCCAGTTCCGTCAGCATCCCGCGCACCGACTCGCGGATTTCGGGGCTGTCTTCGGCCAGCACCACCAGAGTGGGCTCGCGGGTGGCGCGCAGGCGCCGGAAGGGCAGGCGCAGGGTCACGCGGGCACCGGTCTGGGTGTTGGCGAGCCGCACCTGCCCGCCGGCGAGCCGGGTGGAATCATAGACCATCGAAAGCCCCAGCCCGCTGCCCTCGCCGCCCTTCGTTGTGAAAAAGGGATCAAGCCCGCGCCGCAGCGCGATCTCGGAGAAGCCGGGGCCGGTGTCGGAGACTTCGATCTCGATCCAGGTTTCCTTCTGGGTGCGCAGGGTGACGCGGATCTCGCCGGGGCCGGTGCCGATGGAATCGCGCGCGTTGATCACGAGGTTCAGCAGCGAATCCTGAAGCGCGCCCGCGTCGAGGTGGAACAGGCCCTCCAGCGGCGGGCAGTCGATGGTCAGGCGCACGTGCTCCGGAAGACTCGGCTCCGCCAGCAGCCGCAGATCCGCCAGAAGACGGTTCAGATCGGTCGGGGCCGGGTTCATCTCACGCGGGGAGGAGACGCTGGCGATCTTCTCCAGAAGCGTGCCGCCGCGCGCCACCGCAGCCTTGGTGGCATCCACCAGCGCATGGGCCTCGGGCGGAAGCTCCATCCGCTGCAGCTTGCTCTGCATCCCCATCATGATCGTCAGGAGATTGGCGAAGTCATGGGCCATGCCGCTCGTCATCTGCGCGGCCAGCTCGCGTTTCATCGCCTGCCCGAGCGCGGTGCGGGCCTGCACCTCTTCGGTCACGTCCATCGACAGGATGTAGACGCCGCGCACCTGGCCGCCGGATTCGTCCGGCGTCAGCGCCACGCGGATGCGCCGCCCGGCGATTTCCTCGGTGAACTCGAAGACGGAGCCTTCGCCCAGAAGCGCCTGGGAGAAATGCGGCTCGATCTGGGCCCAGGCATGTGCGCCGAGCGCCTCCTGCATCGTCATGCCGATGATGTCGGTCGCCCGTTCCGGCATGACGGACGAAAGCCGGCGGTTGGAGTAGGTGTAGCGCTGATCGGTGCCGACGCGGGCGATGTGGGCCGGCATCATCTCGGTGGTGAGCCGGGTGCGCTGCTCCATCTCCGTCAGTTCGCGCTTGGCCTGCTCAAGCGCGGTGTTGGTGGCCGCGAGAGCGCGGTTTGTCGCCGCCAGTTCCTCCGCGCGGGAGAGCAGTTGATCGGACAGGCTCTCGGAGCGGGCCCGCAGCAGATCTTCCTGCTGCTTGATCTCGGTGATGTCGGTGTAGACGGTGACCCAGCCGCCCATGGGAAGCGGCGCGCCCTCGATGGAGACGACGCGCCCATTGGAACGGTGGCGCTCCACGTAGTGCGGCTCGAAGGCCTCCGCCAGCGCCACCCGCCCGGCGACCCAGGCCTCCACGTCCTCCACCTCGCCGTATTCGCCGCGCTCGGCGAGGTAGCGGATGGTTTCGGCAAAGCTCGCGCCGCGCGTGACGAGCCGCTCGGGCAGATCGAACATCTCCTTGAAGCGATCGTTCCACACCGCCAGCCGCAGCTCCGCGTCGTAGATCGAGATCGCCTGCTGGATCAGGTTCAGCCCCGCGAGGGTCATCCGGCTGCGTTCGGCTTCGGTCAGCGCCATGGCTTGCTCCTCCCGGTCTATCGCTAGCATCGCCGGGCAGGCGAAGAAAAGGGGCGCGCGGCGGCTGTTACAATTCGTAAGGATTGGGAAAAAATCAGGAAAAAATTGACGGCCAGAAATTTCACGTCACCCTTTGCAGGGAAGAGAATCGCATCAAGCGATCGCCGCCTTCGGTTGAGGAGCCTGAGGCACGGGAGGAGAATACTGTTGGAGAAAACAGCGTCGTCCGGCGCGCTGGAATCCGTTCCGGCGCTTCTGTTGCGCAACGCCGCCGAACGTGGGGCGCGCCCTGCGTTCCGGGAAAAGGAATTCGGGATCTGGCAAAGCTGGACCTGGGCGGAGACGGAGAAGGAAGTCGAGGCGCTCGCGCTCGGGCTGATCAATCTCGGGGTGAAACCCGGCGATTTCGTCGCCATCATCGGCCGCAACCGCCCCTATCTCTACTGGTCCTTCGTCGCGGTGCAGAGCGTGGGCGCGGTGCCCGTGCCGCTCTACCAGGATGCCGTCGCCGAAGAGATGGCCTACGTGCTGGAGCATTGCGGCGCGCGCTTCGTGATCGCGGGCGACCAGGAGCAGGTGGACAAGGTGATCGACGTGCAGGACCGCCTGCACCAGTTCGAGCACATGATCTACCTCGATCCGCGCGGCATGCGGAAATACGATCATTCCCGGCTGCATGACTTCCGCCACGTGCAGGAGCAGGGCCGCGCGGCCTATGACGAATTCATGCCCGAACTGGTGCGCCGCCGCGCCGCGCTGGGCTATGACGACATCTGCGTGATGCTCTACACCTCGGGCACCACGGGCCGCCCCAAGGGCGTCGTGCTCTCCAACCGCAACATCCTGATCACCAGCGAGAACTCGGCCGCCTTCGATCACCTGACCGAGAACGAAGAGGTGCTGGCCTACCTGCCCATGGCCTGGGTGGGGGATTTCATCTTCTCGATCGGGCAGGCCTTCTACGCGGGCTTCTGCGTGAACTGCCCCGAAAGCCCTGACACGATGATGACGGACCTGCGCGAGATCGGGCCGACCTACTACTTCGCGCCGCCGCGCGTGTTCGAAACCCTGCTCACCAACGTGATGATCCGCATGGAGGATGCCGGCCGCTTCAAGCGCTGGCTGTTCAAGGTGTGCATGGATCACGCGCGCAAGGTCGGGCCCGACATTCTGGACGGCAAGCCTGTCGGCGCCTGGGACCGGTTCAAATACGCGCTGGGCGAGCTGCTGATCTACGGGCCGCTGAAGAACACGCTCGGCTTTTCGCGGGTGCGCGTCGGCTACACGGCGGGCGAGGCCATCGGGCCGGAGATCTTCGATTTCTACCGATCGCTGGGCATCAACCTGAAGCAGCTCTACGGGCAGACGGAGGCCAGCGTCTTCATCACGCAGCAGCCCGATGGCGAGGTGCGGTCCGATACCGTGGGCGTGGCATCCCCCGGCGTGGAGATCCGCATCGCCGAGAACGGCGAAGTCTTCTACCGTTCGCCGGGCGTCTTCGTGGAATACTTCAAGAACCCGGAAAGCACTGCCGACACCAAGGATCCCGATGGCTGGGTCGCCACCGGCGATGCCGGCTTCATCGAGGAGGCCACCGGCCACCTGCGCATCATCGACCGCGCAAAGGATGTGGGCAAGATGGCCGATGGCCGGCTCTTCGCGCCGAAATACGTGGAGAACAAGCTCAAGTTCTACCCGAACATCCTCGAAGCGGTCGTCTTCGGGGCGGGCCGCGAGATGTGCACCGCCTTCATCAACATCGATCTCACCGCCGTGGGCAACTGGGCGGAGCGCAACAACATCGCCTACGCCTCCTACCAGGAGCTTGCCGGCCACCCCGAGGTCTACGCGATGATCGAACGCCACGTGGCCGAGGTGAACGAAAGCGTGGCGAAAGATGAAATGCTCTCGGGCTGCCAGATCCACCGCTTCCTGATCCTGCACAAGGAGTTGGACGCCGACGACGGCGAGCTGACCCGCACGCGCAAGGTGCGCCGCCGCATCATCGAGGAGAAATACGCAGATCTGATCGCGGCGCTCTACGACGGCTCCACCGAGATCTTCACCCGCACCGAGGTGACCTACGAGGACGGCCGCAAGGGCGAGATCTCGGCCACGCTGGAAATCCGAGATGCCAAGGTCGTGGGCGGCGGAGAACGGATGGCGGCGGAATGACCAAACAACCTGACACGAACACACGAGGGCCGCGCCATGCTTGATGCCAGCGAAGGCTACACCACCGCCGACGGCCGCAAGATCGGCGGCGTGCTGATGGAGATGCAGAACATCACCCTGCGCTTCGGCGGCGTGGTGGCGATCAAGGACATCAGCTTCGACATTCGCGAAGGCGAGATCCGCGCCATCATCGGCCCCAACGGGGCCGGCAAATCCTCCATGCTCAACGTGATCTCGGGCTTCTACCGCCCGCAGGAGGGCGCGGTGATCTACAAGGGCCGCAAGCGCCCGGCGATGAAGCCCTACCAGGTGGCGCAGCAGGGCATCGCGCGCACCTTCCAGAACATCGCGCTCTTCGAGGGCATGAGCGTTCTGGACAACGTGATGACGGGCCGCCTGACCCACATGAAGAGCAGCCTGTTCAGCCAGGCGCTCTGGTGGGGCAAGGCCGAGGCCGAGGAGATCGCCAACCGCGAACTGGTGGAGCGGGTGATCGACTTCCTCGAGATCCAGCACATCCGCAAGACGCCGGTCGGCCGCTTGCCCTACGGCCTCAAGAAGCGGGTGGAACTGGCCCGCGCGCTGGCGGCGGAGCCGAGCCTTCTGCTGCTCGACGAGCCGATGGCCGGCATGAACGTGGAGGAGAAGGAGGACATGAGCCGCTTCATCCTCGACGTGAACGACGAATTCGGCACCACCATCGCCCTGATCGAACATGACATGGGCGTCGTCATGGATCTGAGCGACCGGGTGGTGGTGATGGACTACGGCAAGAAGATCGGCGACGGCACGCCCGACGAGGTGCGCAACAACCAGGACGTGATCGATGCCTACCTGGGGGTCTCCCATGACTGACGTATCAAAGTTCCGCCGCATGCAATCCGAAGCAGGAGGCCACCATGCCTGATCAACTTCTCTTCGCGATGGAGGTCACGCTCAACGGCCTCATGGCCGGGGTGCTCTATGCGCTGGTGGCGCTGGGCTTCGTGCTGATCTTCAAGGCCTCCGGCATCTTCAACTACGCGCAGGGCGTCATGGCGCTCTTCGCCGCGCTCACGCTGGTGGGCCTGCAGGAGGGGCAGATCCCCTTCGCGCATCTGATCAACGCCATTCTCGGCACCGATCTGCACCACTTCGGCTGGCACCTGACTGCCATCGTCGCCATCGTGCTGACGATCGGGGTCATGGTGCTGCTGGCGATCCTCGTGGAACGGATCGTGCTGCGCCACCTCGTGAACCAGGAGCCGATCATCCTCTTCATGGCCACCATCGGGCTGGCCTATTTCCTCGAAGGGCTGGGCGATCTGATGTGGGGTTCCGACATCAAGAAGCTCGACGTGGGCCTGCCGCAGGGCATCTCCGAAACCATCGACACCGCCACCTTCAACTGGTTCGGCTACGGCTTCTTCATCGACAAGCTGGACATTTTCGCCACGGTCATCGCCGCGCTGCTGGTGATCGGGCTGACGCTGTTTTCCCAGTATTCCAAGCAGGGCCGGGCCCTTCGCGCCGTGGCCGACGATCACCAGGCCGCGCTCTCGGTGGGCATCTCGCTGCGCTTCATCTGGGTGCTGGTGTGGTCCATCGCCGGCTTCGTGGCGCTGGTGGCCGGCATCATGTGGGGCGCGAAATCGGGCGTGCAGTTCAGCCTCTCGCTGATCGCGCTCAAGGCGCTGCCGGTGCTGATGCTGGGCGGCTTCACCTCGATCCCCGGCGCCATCGTGGGCGGCCTCATCATCGGGGTGGGAGAGAAACTGTTCGAATTCGCCATCGGCCCCATGGTCGGCGGCGCCACCGAGAACTGGTTCGCCTACGTGCTGGCGCTGCTGTTCCTCGTGTTCCGCCCGCAGGGCCTGTTTGGGGAGAAGATCATTGAGCGTGTCTGAGACGACATCGGCCACCATGGCGGGCGCCGCGCGCCAGCCTGACGCAGCCCGCCGCCGCGCCACCCAGCGCAAGCTGCTCGCCATCGTCAACATGGTGTCCTGGGGGCTGTTCTGGGCCTTCGGATACCTCGCCCTGACGGCCGCGCCCGAAGCCACGTCCGAGATCCTCACCGCGATGGGCTTCGCCTTCGTGGGGCTGGTGTCCGGAACCTGGTGCTACCTGATACTGAAACGGGAGATCGGCTGATGCTTTACCGTGAAGCCGGGGATTTCAACACCTCCTACAAGCAGGACGGCCAGACCTTTCCGATCCGGTTCGACCGCTACCGCTACTACGCGGTGCTGGCGGTGGCCTTCGGGGTGATCCCCTTCATCATCAACGACTACTGGGCCAACGCCGTATTCGTTCCCTTCCTGATCTACGCCATCGCCGCGATCGGGCTGAACATCCTCACCGGCTACTGCGGCCAGGTGAGCCTCGGCACCGGCGGTTTCATGGCCGTGGGCGCCTATGCCTGCTACAAGCTGATGACGGGGTTTCCCGATGTCTCCATCGTGATCCACGTGATCCTGTCCGGCGGCATCACCGCGGCCGTGGGGGTGCTCTTCGGCCTGCCTTCGCTGCGGATCAAGGGCTTCTACCTCGCCGTGGCGACGCTGGCGGCGCAGTTCTTCCTGGTCTGGCTCTTCAACAAGGTGCCGTGGTTCTACAACTACTCCGCCTCGGGGCAGATCAACGCCCCGGAGCGCAGCGTGTTCGGCATCATCGTGACCGGTCCCAACACCGAGGCCTGGGCGAAATACATGATCTGCCTCGTCTTCGTGGTGGCCTGCGCCTGGATCGCCCGCAACCTGACGCGCGGCGCTTCGGGCCGGCGCTGGATGGCCATCCGCGACATGGACATCGCCGCCGAGATCATCGGGGTGAACCCGCTGGGCGCGAAGCTCACGGCCTTCGCGGTGTCGAGCTTCTTCATCGGCATCGCCGGCGCGCTGTTCTTCGCCGTCTACCTCGGCGCGGTGGAAGTCGGCGAGGCCTTCGGCATCAACAAGAGCTTCCTCGTGCTGTTCATGATCATCATCGGCGGGCTGGGTTCCATCTTCGGGAGCTTCGCGGGAGCGGCCTTCATGGTGCTGCTGCCGGTGCTGCTGAAGAACGTGCTCGTCGGCGGGCTCGGCTGGGCCACCGACCTGGCGGCGCATCTCGAATTCATGATCGTCGGCGGGCTCATCGTCATGTTCCTGATCGTGGAGCCCCACGGGCTGGCGCAGCTCTGGCGCCTGACGAAGGAAAAACTGAGGCTTTGGCCGTTCCCCCACTAGGGGCGGCCCGAGAAACCCCTGCCGTCCGCAGGGAACGCAAGCGGGATCGTTCGAGGAGGAGCGGCACCGCGACAGATGGCCCTCAGGTGCACATGGGGGACAACATGGGAGGAAGAACAGAATGAAACTGAAACTGGCGACACTCGCGCTGACGGGCCTCATGGCCGCTGCGCCCGCGATGGCGGACCTCGTGTTCCCCTCGCTCTCCTACCGCACCGGCCCCTATGCCGCCGGCGGCATCCCCTTCGCCGACGGCTACGCCGACTACTTCACGCTGCTGAACGAGCGTGACGGTGGCATCGGCGGCGTGATGACCAAGGTCATCGAGTGCGAAACCGGCTACAACACCGAGAAGGGCGTTGAATGCTACGAGGCCACCAAGGGCGAAGGCTCGCTGGTCTACCAGCCGCTCTCCACCGGCATCACCTACCAGCTCATCCCGAAGGTCACCGCCGACGGCATCCCGCTTCACACCATGGGTTACGGCCGCACCTCGGCCGCCAACGGCAAGGTGTTCTCGCATGTGTTCAACTACCCGGCCAACTACTGGGACGGCGCCTCGATCGCGGTGAACCACCTGCTCGACATCAACGGCGGCGATCTCTCCGGCAAGAAGATCGCGCTGGTCTACCACAACTCCGCCTACGGCAAGGAGCCGATCCGCACGCTTGAGGAGCTGTCCGCCAAGCACGGCTACGAGCTGACCACAATCGCCGTGGACCACCCCGGCCAGGAGCAGAAGAGCCAGTGGCTGCAGATCCGCCGCGAGCGCCCGGACTACGTGCTGATGTGGGGCTGGGGCGTGATGAACCAGGTCGCCATCCAGGAAGCCGCCAACATCCGCTTCCCGATGGAGAACTTCATCGGCGTCTGGTGGTCCGGTTCCGAGAACGACGTGCTGCCCGCCGGTGACGGCGCCAATGGCTACAAGTCTCTCGCGCTGCACGGCACCGGTTCGGACTACCCGATCTACGCCGACATCCAGAAATACGTCGTGGATGCGGGCAAGGCCGCCGGCGCGGGCGATCAGATCGGCACGGTGCTCTACTCACGTGGCCTCTATGCCGCGATGCTGGCCGCCGAAGCCGCCAAGAAGGCCCAGGAGATCCACGGCACGGCCGACATCACCCCGGCCATGATGCGCGACGGCATGGAAGCGCTGGAGATCACTGCCGAGATCCTCGAAGCCAACGGCCTGCCCGGCTTCGGTCCGGAGTTCAAGGTGAGCTGTGAAAACCACGGCGGCCCCGGCCTCGGCATGGTGCAGCAGTGGGATGCCTCCGCGAAGAAGTGGAACATCATCACCGACATGATCCAGTCCGACAAGAGCGTGATCGACGCGCTGGTGAAGGAAGATTCCGAGGCCTTCGCCGCGGAGAACAACATCGAAATGCGCTGCAACTGATGGCGCCCCGGCCCCGGCCTGCGCCGGCCGGGGCCTTCCACCGAACAGAAATCTGAAAGCCCACCGCCATGCTGGACTCCGGACACACGCAGGAAACCCTCCTCGAGGTCAACAACATCGAGGTGATCTACAACCACGTGATCCTCGTGCTCAAAGGCGTGAGCCTGACCGTTCCCAAGGGGGGGATCACCGCCCTGCTGGGCGGCAACGGCGCGGGCAAGACCACGACGCTCAAGGCGATCAGCAACCTCTTGGCCAGCGAACGCGGCGAGGTGACGAAGGGCTCGATCACGTATCGCGGCGACTCCGTCGCCGATCTGAACCCGGCCGATCTGGTGAAGCGCGGGGTGATCCAGGTGATGGAGGGGCGCCACTGCTTCGAGCACCTGACCGTGGAGGAAAACCTGCTCACCGGCGCCTACACGCGCCGCGAGGGCAAGGGCGCCATCGCCCGCGATCTGGAGATGGTCTACGATTACTTCCCGCGCCTGAAGGAGCGCCGCAAATCGCAGGCGGGCTATACCTCGGGCGGGGAGCAGCAGATGGTCGCCATCGGGCGCGCGCTGATGAGCCGGCCCGAAACCATCCTTCTGGATGAGCCCAGCATGGGGCTCGCGCCGCAGCTGGTGGAGGAGATCTTCACCATCGTGCGGGATCTGAACGAGAAAGAGGGTGTCTCCTTTCTGCTGGCGGAGCAGAACACCAACGTGGCGCTGCGCTTCGCCCACTACGGCTACATCCTCGAATCCGGCCGCGTGGTGATGGACGGCCCCGCCACCGAACTGCGCGAGAACCCGGACGTGAAAGAGTTCTACCTCGGCATGAGCGACGAGGGCCGCAAGAGCTTCCGCGACGTGCGCTCCTACCGCCGCCGCAAGCGCTGGCTGAGCTGAGGGCTTTCCACTGGTGAACGACCCGACCGCAGATACGCCCGCTTTTCCCGCACCGCCGGGCACGGCGCTTCACGCCACCCGTTACGGGGCGATGGCGGCGTTTCCGAAGGATATCTACGTCGGCCGCTCTCTGGAGGCCTACGGGGAATGGTGCCCGGCGGAAATCGCCCTGCTTGGGCAGGTGGTCCGCAGCGGCGATACTGTCGTGGACGCCGGGGCGAACATCGGTGCGCATACTGTGCCCTTCTCGCGCCTCGTTGGTCCGCAGGGCCTCGTGTTCGCGATCGAGATGATGCCCGAGACGGCGGCGCTGCTTTCGTTCAACACGGTACTCAACGGATGCGGCAACGTGCGCGTCATCAATGCAGGGGTTTCCGCCGCGCCCGGCAGGATCGCGATGCCCCGCATCCGGACGGACAGTGCCTACAATTTCGGCAGCCTCTCCGTAGAACGCATGGAGAAGGCCGGGGCCGGGCATGGCGCCGTGTCCGTGCCGCTCCAGCCCCTGGACGAGCTGATCCGTTGCACGTCGCTCGCGTTGATCAAGGCCGATGTGGAAGGCCACGAAGCGGATTTGCTGCGCGGGGCACGGAACCTCATCCGGACCCATGCGCCGGTTCTGTATCTGGAGGCCGACCAGCCGGAAAGCGCCGAGGCGCTATGCGGGCTGCTGTCGGAATTCGGCTATGCGGGCTACTGGCACCGCGCGCCTTTGTTCAGCCCCGGAAACTGGAAGAACAATGCCGAGGACGTATTCGGGAACGTCACCTGCATCAACATGCTCTGCGTTCCGCAGGCGCGCCCGGTGCAGGGGCTCAAACGGGCCGATGGGCCCGAGTCCCATCCGAAATTCCGCCGCCACCCGCACCAAGATGTTCAGGCCGACTAGGAGCAGACATGTCTTTCTTCGATGATCTCGAAACCCGCAGCGCCGAAGACCGCGCCGATTGGATCGCGGCGAACCTGCCCGAGCAGATCGCCCGCGCGCAGGGCCTGCCGGGCTACGCGGAGAGCCTGGCGGGGGTTGCGCCCGGGTCGATCCTGAGCCGGGCGGACCTGGCCGGCCTGCCGGTGCTGCGCAAGTCCGAGATCGGAAAGGCGCAGGCCGCCCATCCGCCGCTCGGCGGCTTCGCGGCGGCGGATGCCGGCTTCGAGCACATCTTCCAGTCGCCGGGGCCGATCTACGAGCCGGGCCGGCTGGGGGGCGACTGGTGGCGCATGGGCCGCTTCCTGCACGCCTGCGGCATCGGCGCCGGCGACATCGTGCAGAACTGCTTCGGCTATCACCTGACACCGGCGGGCATGATCTTCGAAAGCGGTGCGCGGGCCGTCGGCGCAACCGTGATCCCGGCCGGCACGGGCCAGACCGAGTTGCAGGTGCGCGCGGCCCATGACATCGGCGCCACCGCCTACGCGGGCACGCCCGACTACCTGAAACTGATCCTCGACAAGGCTGCCGAGATGGGCCTGCCGCTGAAAATCACGAAGGCCGCCGTGGGCGGCGGCGCGCTGTTTCCCTCGCTGCGCGCTGAATATGCCGAGCGCGGTATTGCCTGCCTGCAATGCTACGCCACCGCGGATCTGGGCAACATCGCCTACGAAAGCCCGGCGCAGGAGGGGATGATCGTGGATGAGGGCGTGATCGTGGAGATCGTGCGCCCCGGCACCGGCGATCCCGTGCCCGACGGCGAGGTCGGCGAGGTCGTCGTCACCACGCTGAACCCGGATTACCCGCTGATCCGCTTCGCCACCGGCGATCTGTCGGCCGTGATGCCGGGAGAAAGCCCCTGCGGGCGCACGAACATGCGCATCAAGGGCTGGATGGGGCGCGCCGATCAGACGACGAAGATCAAGGGCATGTTCGTGCGCCCCGAACAGGTGGCCGATCTCGTGGCCCGCTATCCCGAAGTCACCCGCGCCCGCGTGATCGCGACGCGCGAAGGCGAGATGGACGTGATGACGGTCCGGATCGAGACGGAGGCCAACGCCCCCGAGCGCTATGCCGAGGGGGTGCAGCAGACGCTCAAGCTGAAGGGGCGGGTGGAGATCGTCGCGCCGGGCTCGCTGCCCAACGACGGCAAGGTGATCGACGATCAACGCGTCTACGACTGAGCCGGGGTGATTCCCCGCCCCTGGCCGGGGGTGGCCGCCTGATTCCGGTATCAACCCCAGCGGCTTGGCCCGCCCGGCGCGGCCGCATTCGGGATTCAGGGCGTTTCGTGCTAGACTGGCGCCGGCTCTTCCACTTTCGGGCTCACGAAGGAAATTTGCACCACAAGTCATTTTGAGGCTCCGCAAGCCTGTCGGGCAGGCGGGAACCCGGCGTCCTGCCGGGTCGGAAAAGCGTGAGGTATTTCCAATGAAGGACTGGCGTATTCAGGGCCGCGAACTGGCGAACTGCAACTGCAACTTCGGCTGCCCCTGCCAATTCGGCGTGCTGCCGAGCGATGGCACATGCGAGGCCGCGGTGTTCTATCAGATCGAGAAAGGCCACTACGGCGACGTGACGCTCGACGGCCTGATGGCCGCGGGCACCTACAAGTGGCCCGGCGCGATCCACGAAGGCCAGGGCGAGATGCAGCTGATCATCGATTCGCGTGCCACGCCCGAGCAGGTGGCCGCGCTGGAGGCCATCATGACGGGGCAGGACACCAACGAGATGGCCACCATGTGGTTCGTCTTTTCGGCCATGGCGCCAAACCGCCACCCGACGCTGACCGCGCCGATGTCCGTCGAAATGGACACAGACGCGCGCAAGGGGAGAGTGCGGGTCGAGGGTGTGTTCGAGATTGATGCCGTGCCCATTCCCAACATCGTGACGGGCGATCCCCACCGGATCTCCATCAACCTGCCCAACGGGTTCGAATTTGCCCGTGCCGAAATGGCGAAGGGCAGCACGCGGACGATGGGCGGCGCGATCTCGCTCGCGAAGAACTCGGGAACGCATGCGCATTTCGCCGACCTTCACCTGACGGGCGCGGGCGTTGTCAGGGCCTGAATTCGGGCCTGAATTTGGGCCTGAGAGCGGGCGGGGTGCCGGGGCTGCGCCGTTGGAACGCTGGTTGAAGCGCGATCAGTGGATCGTGGCCCTGGCGGCCGGGGCGGTGACGCTGCTGGCCGCGGCCTACACGGTCTTTGGCGTCGGCATGCAGATGTCGGCCCTGGAGATGACCCGCATGGCGCGCCCGGTGGGCGAGCCGATGCCGATGGGGCCGGGGCGCGGCTGGACGGCGGGCTATGCGCTGCTCGTGTTCCTGATGTGGTGGGTGATGATGGTGGCGATGATGATCCCCAGCGCCGCCCCGACGCTGCTTCTCTACACGGCGCTCAAGCGCACCGGCCCGGATGCGGCGCGGGCGGCGTGGCTCTGCGGGGTTTTCCTGTTCGGATATCTTGCCTGTTGGGCAGTCTTCAGCGCCCTTGCGACGGGGCTGCAATGGCTGCTTTCGGCTTCGCCCTTGATGAATGCCCCCATGATGAGCTTGCACGGCAAGGGGATGGCCGGGGCGGTGCTCCTGCTTGCGGGACTGTACCAGTTTTCTCCGCTGAAGCAGGCCTGCCTGAGGCATTGCCGTGCCCCGGCGCAGTTCCTTGCCCGGCACCACCGGCCCGGCGCCGGCGGAGCACTGGGCCTGGGGCTGCGCCACGGGGTCTACTGCCTTGGCTGCTGCTGGGCGCTGATGGCGCTGCTCTTCGTCGGCGGCATCATGAACCTGTGGTGGGTTGCCGGCCTCGCGGTCTGGGTGCTTGTGGAGAAGGCCGCGCCCCACGGGGTGTGGCTCACGCTGGCCGGCGGGGCCGTTCTGATCCTCTGGGGCGGGTGGCTGCTTCTCGCGGGTTAGCCTGCGCTCAGGCGCTTTTCCATCGCACAGCGCTCCAGAGCCTGATCCGCGCGCGTGATCCGTTCGCGGGCAGTGGCGGTGAATCCGAGGGCGAGGAAGGGCCCTTCGGCGGCAAGGCTGGCGTGGGTCGTCAGCCTGGTGATTCCCTGGCGTCCCGCCTCTCGCTCCAGCCCCTCCATCAGGCGCCGGAACAGGCCGGTGCCCCGCGCCTGCGGCAGGATAAAGGCCAGATCGACGTATCCTGCCCGCGTGAGGGAAACGAATCCCTGCGGCCCCTCCGGGCCGTCTTCCAGCAGGACAATCTGCGCGGCGAGCCGGGTCTCCCATTCGGGCCCGTGCGGGGGCGCGGGAAGCCAGGCCGCGCACTGGGCCGCCGAGTAGGGGCTGCCCTGCGCGTGGATGGCGGCGAACATCACCTGCCCGAGGGCGGCGTGGTCTGCGGCTGTTGCGTGGCGCATTCCTTTTCTCCCGCCGGGAACCGGGCAAAGAAAAAGGCCGCCTCGGAGTGATCCGGGGCGGCCCTTTCTTGTTCTGGCGTTCGCCTCAGCCCTGGCGGGCTTTGAACTTGCGTTGCGTCTTGTTGATGACGTAAACGCGGCCCTTGCGACGCACGATGCGGCAGTCGCGATGGCGGTTCTTGAGCGAACGGAGAGAGTTCCGAACTTTCATTGCCTTCTCCATCTTATCGCGGCGCGCGTGCGCCTTGGGTTTCAAACTCGGTTCCGAAGGTCAAACGATGGTGGGCGATACTGGGATCGAACCAGTGACCCCTTCGATGTCAACGAAGTGCTCTACCGCTGAGCTAATCGCCCGTCTGACCAGTGCGGACCATGCGCCCTAAATGAATAGGACGCGGGCAGTCCGCGTCGGTGAAGCGCTCTATATTCGGAGTCGTGAGGGGGTTCAAGGGTTTTGGAGCGAGAAAAAATGCGGCACAGTCTTTTTTACGGAAATGGAGCGCGAATGGAGAAGACGGCCTATGATCTGACGGTGCCTGTGCGCAGGGATACGTCGGTGATTTTTGCCTCGCCGCACTCGGGGCGGCACTACCCGTGGGCGTTCCAGCGCAAGACGGTTCTGGACGAACGGACCCTGCGTTCCTCGGAGGATGCCTTCGTGGATGTCCTGTTTTCCAAGGCTCCCGAGTTCGGTGCGCCACTTCTGGCGGCGCGGATGCCGCGGGCTTTCGTGGATCTGAACCGCAGTGCCGACGAGCTTGACCCGGCCGTGGTGGAAGGGGTGCGCCGCGTGTCGCACAACCCGCGCATCGCTTCGGGCCTCGGGGTGATCCCGCGCGTGGTGGCACAGGGGCGGCAGATCTATCGCGGCAAGATGCGGCTGCAGGAAGCCCATGCGCGAATCGCGGATTACTGGCGGCCCTACCATGACGCGCTGCAACAGCTGCTCAACGAAAGCCGGGCCCGCTTCGGCGAGGCGATCCTGATCGACTGCCACTCGATGCCCCACGAAGCACTGGACGTGATCGCGCGCCGGGGCAAGCCGCGGCCGGACGTCGTGTTGGGCGATCGCTTCGGCGCGGCGGCGGATGGCGAGATCGTGGACCGGATCGAGGAGGCCTTCACCGCCGCCGGCCTGCGCGTTTCACGCAATTCTCCCTTCGCCGGCGCTTTCGTGACCCAACACTACGGGCGCCCTTCCAGCGGCCAGCACGTGATCCAGGTCGAGATCGACCGCTCGCTCTACATGAATGAAGCGATGATCCGCCCCAACGGAAATTTCCACGCCTTCCGGCGGCTGATGGGGTCGGTGACGGCCCAGATCGCCGACATGGGGCGCCGGCGGCCGCAGGAACTGGCGGCGGAATAGCTCTGCGCTGATGCAAGGGCGGGGGCTCTGCCCCCGCGCCCCCGAGGTATTTGGAGCGAGAGGAAGAAGGGGCGCAAAGGGCTCAGCGCAGGGCGCGGCCCTTGATGATGGCGTCGGCGCCGAAGCGCGCGCGGATGGCATCGGTGGCGGCTTCGGCCCTGCGGCGGGCGGCGGCGCCGGGATCGAGCAGATCGCCGGAGAGATCCGCCTGCGCATCGTCTTCCAACTGGCTCAGCCCGACGCCGATCAGGCGGTAGGGGCCCTTGTCGCCGACCTGATCGAAGAGGCGGCGCGCGGTGCGGTAGAGCGTGTCGGCGGATTGCGTGGGTTCGCGCAGCGAGACCCGGCGGCTGAGCAGGGCGAAATTGGCGCGTTTCAGCTTGAGCGTCACCACCCGGCCGGCGATGTCCTTGGCCTTGGCGCGGGCGGCCACTTTCTCGGCGAGGCGCCAGATGTGGCCGTCCAGCACGTCGGGATCCGCGGTATCTTCGAAGAAGGTGGTTTCGTTGGACAGGCTCTTCACCGGGGCGCGGGCGGAGACGCGGCGGCGATCCTCGCCGCGGGCCAGGTGCCAGAGGCGCGTGCCGGAGGCGCCGAAGCGGCGGGTCAGATCCTCTTTCTCCCAGCGCAGCAGATCGGCGAAGGTGCGGATGCCGGCCTTTTCGAGGGCGGCCTGGGAGGCCTGGCCGACTCCCCAGATCAGGCTCACCGGCTTGTCGTGCAGGAAAGCCGCGGTTTCCGCCTTGCCGATCACCGAGAAGCCGCGGGGCTTGTCGAGATCGCTGGCGACCTTGGCGAGGAACTTGTTGTGGGAAAGGCCGATGGAGCCCGTGAGGCCCAGTTCGTCTTCCATGCGTTTCACCAGCCGTGCCAGCATCGCCGCCGGAGGGGCGCCGTGCAGGGCTTCCGTTCCGGTGAGATCCATGAAGGCTTCGTCCAGCGACAGCGGCTCAACATCGGGCGTGAGCTCGTCCATCATGGCGCGGATGGCGCGGGAGGCCTCCACGTAGGCGGCCATCCGGGGCCGCACGACGACGGCCTCCGGGCAGAGCTGCAGCGCCTTGAACATGGGCATCGCGGAGCGAACGCCCTTGATGCGGGCGATGTAGCAGGCGGTGGAGACGACGCCCCGCTTGCCGCCGCCGATGATCACCGGGCGATCGCGCAGCTCGGGATTGTCGCGCTTCTCCACCGAGGCGTAGAAGGCATCGCAATCCATATGCGCGATCGCCAGGCTGTTCAGCTCTTCATGCGCGGCGATGCGCGGGCTTGCGCAGTGCGGGCACCGGGGCCCGGACGGGAATTGCGTGAGGCAGTTTCGGCAGAGCGCGGGCATAGGCCAAGGATATCTTGGGCCGGGACGGCTCGCAATCCAGGTTCACGGCCTGTGGCGGCAGATCCCTGTCGTTCAGCGCGGAGAAGGCATGGCCCTTGATCAGCCAGCACAGGCCGAAGGCCCAGACCCCGATGCTTTCGATCCAGAACTGGTAGCTGTTGGCGTCCATCACCGCTTTCGTTTCCGGCGAGGAGATCCGGTAGGTGTAGAGCGCGGCCATGGCCACGAGGATCACGGCGCCGCTGCCCTTGTAGATCCGGTTGCGCAGGGCCATGCGGGCGTGATCGCCGGTGCCGTCCTCTTCGCGCTCGTAGAACAGGAAGAGACAGAAGAGGGCCATGGACAGGAAGAACAGCCCGGCGAATACGTGGTGGATGTCGCTGCCCGTCTGCATCCCGGTCATGCATTGCACGAAGGAACATTCGAAGGGTTTGTCGGTGTGGGTGGGCACGAGGGCCAGCCCGATGGCGCCGACGCCGCCGATGCGCGAGACGCGCTTGTGGGTGATGAAGCCGGCATCATGGCTGTCGGGCCCCCACGACCCCATGAGAAAGACGCCGATGGCGCAGAGGGCGCCGACGAAGACGTCCTGCATCGAGGTGTAGTAGAAGTGGCTGATCGAGGGGGCGATCCCTTCGTTTCCCGCAAGGCCGCCCACGAGCAGGACGACGGGGAGGGCGAGGCCGATGTAGCCGAGGCTTTGGCGGATGGTGAGATAGGAGGCGACGATGCCTTCCTTCTGGCACGGAGCCTGCGGGCGCTGTGCAGGGCGACACTGGGGCGAGGTGCTGAGCATTGTATTCGTTCCGGATGTGAGAAAGCCCGAGTGCGCGGGCTGTGGCAGCGGGATGCGCTTTGTCAGGCGGTGAGGCGGGTGCGGTCGTAGCGGTCGCGTGCGGCGTGGATGTCCGGCTGGCGATTTTCGGCCCAGACCTGCAGGGGCTTGAGCGAGGGCACGAGGGATTGGCCCAGGGCCGTCAGCGCGTATTCGACGTGGGGCGGCGAGGAGGGCAGGACGGTGCGCGAGACGAGGCCGTCGCGTTCGAGGTGGCGCAGCGTCACCGCAAGCATCCGCTGCGAAATCCCGGAAACGGAGTCGCGCAGCTGGTTGAAGCGCTTCTTCTCCTTGGACAGCTCGATCAGGACGAGCAGGCTCCAGCCATCGGTGATGCGGCGCAGGATATCCCGGGTGGCACAGGGTGGATTCGGGTGTTGGCGTATCGTCGTCATGTCTCTCTCCCTCGCACGAGTGGTCTTCGAGGTTGCGGAGGGCCAGCCAGTGACCGTCCGTTAGTTGGTTACCATCGGTAACCTAGCAGAGAGAGGGGCGGGGTGCGCACTACTTATTGGGGTGCAGCAATGAAAAAATGACTAATGGAAGATGGGGGCGGGGCAATATCGTGTCATTAAGACCGATTTTGTAACGTTTTGTAAAGGTTTAGGCACCTGAGGCCAGCCGCGCTGGGTGTGGTGCCACCCGGTGCGAATCATGATCCGCCCGCCTTCCAGAGCCGGAAAGCGGGCGGGGGAAAGAACATCTATGGTTGAATTCAGCCCTTGCGGCGGCGGGACGGGCGGCGGATCGCCGGCCCGCGTTCAGGCTGTGTCAGGGCAGCGTCAGACAGCGGCGATCTCGTCGAGGACCGCCCTCGCGGCGGCGGCCGGATCCTCCGCCTGCCAGATCGGCCGGCCGACGACGATGTGATCGGCCCCGTCCGCCAGCGCGGCCGCCGGCGTGGCCACGCGTTTCTGATCGCCGAGCGCGGCGCCGGCGGGCCGCACGCCGGGCGTGACGATCAGCTTGCCCTGCGCTTCCGGCAGCGCGCGGATCAGGGCGGCTTCACGGGGCGAGGCGATCACGCCGTCCGCCCCGGCGGCCAGGGCCCGCGCGGCACGCTCCACGGTGATGTCGAGCACGGCGCCGGCCTCGATCATGGCTTCGTCCAGATCGCCCCGTTCCAGCGAGGTCAGCACCGTCACGGCAAGGATCTTGAGATCCTTCCCGCCCTTGCCCTCGGCGGCCGCCCGCACGACATGGGGGTCGCCGTGCACGGTCAGGAAATCGAGATCGAACTGGGCCAGCCCCCGGACGGCGGATTCAACCGTCGCGCCGATGTCGAAGAGCTTCATGTCGAGGAAGATGCGCTTGCCGTGCTCCTGCTTGAGCTCGTTGGCCAGCGCCAGGCCGCCGCCGGTGAGCATCCCGAGGCCGATCTTGTAGAAGTTGACGGACTCTCCCAACTGCTCGGCCAGTTTCAGCCCGGCCAGGGCGTTCGGCACGTCGAGGGCTACGATGAGGCGATCGTCGGAAGGGGGGCTGGTCATGGCGGAAGGCTCCTGCTGGTTCGACCCCTTTTCCCCGCCTGCGCGGGCGCGGTCAACCTCCCGTGCGGGCGCTCAGGCGCTGAAACGCGGCTGGCTGCCGTCGGCGAGCCGCAGGGTGACGCGTTTCACGTCCGGCATCCGGCGCAGGCGCGCGATGGCATCTTCCGCGAGCAGGGCTTCCATCTCCTGCGCCGGCGCTGAGGCCGGAGCCCGGGCGCTGGCATGCAGGTGCAGCAGCCGCGGCTCCGTGCCGTCGTCCTCCTGGATTTCAAAGACGACATGGCCTCGTTGGTAGGCGCCGTTGCGCCCGCTGATGGACACGTCGATTCGGGTTATGATCATTGCTCGCACACTCTTTACACGCGTAAGCTTTTGCCTGCGCGAGCCTCGCCAGGTAAGGTGAATATCCCGAAAAAATCGTCAGATCTGGCGATTTTCGGGCGGCGGAATTCTTGACGTAACGGGAGCGTGAACCCACATCAGGTGCAAGGTCCACCGGCGGCCGTGCCTGATGCAGGGCGGGTGCCAGACGGGACGCTTAGAAAAGGAGACAGCTCATGAACTTCGAAAAGTTCACCGAGCGGTCGCGGGGGTTCATCCAGGCCGCCCAGACGATCGCCATGCGGGAAAGCCACCAACGGCTGGCACCCGAACATATTCTGAAAGCACTGATGGATGACGACCAGGGGCTTGCGAGCAACCTGATCAAACGCGCGGGCGGTTCGCCCGAACGCGTCGTCGAGGCTTTGGACGCCGCCCTTGCCAAGATGCCGAAAGTGTCCGGCGACGCCGGGCAGATCTACCTCGACAGTCAGACCGCGAAGGTCCTTGACGAGGCCGAGAAGATCGCCACCAAGGCTGGCGACAGCTTCGTGACCGTGGAGCGCATCCTCACCGCTCTCGCGGTGGTGAAGAGCAAGGCCAAGGACGCGCTGGATGCCGGCGCGGTGACGGCGATGAAGCTCAACACCGCCATCAACGACATCCGCAAGGGCCGCACCGCCGACAGCGCGAGCGCGGAAGAAGGCTATGACGCGCTCAAGAAATACGCGCGTGACCTCACCGAGGCCGCCCGGGAAGGCAAGATCGACCCGATCATCGGCCGCGACGAGGAAATTCGCCGCACGATGCAGGTCCTGTCGCGCCGCACCAAGAACAACCCGGTTCTGATCGGCGAGCCCGGCGTGGGTAAAACCGCGATCGCGGAAGGGCTCGCCCTGCGGATCATCAACGGTGACGTGCCGGAATCGCTGCGCAACAAGAAGCTGATGTCGCTCGACATGGGCGCGCTGGTGGCCGGAGCCAAATACCGGGGTGAATTCGAGGAACGGCTCAAGGCCGTGCTGTCCGAGGTCACCGCGGCCGCCGGCGAGATCATCCTGTTCATCGACGAGATGCACCAGCTCGTGGGTGCCGGCAAGACCGATGGCGCGATGGATGCGGCCAACCTGATCAAGCCGGCTCTTGCACGGGGCGAACTGCACTGCGTGGGCGCGACCACGCTCGACGAATACCGCAAATACGTCGAGAAGGACGCCGCGCTTGCCCGCCGCTTCCAGCCGGTGATGGTGGATGAGCCGACGGTGACGGACACGATCTCGATCCTGCGGGGCATCAAGGAGAAATACGAGCTGCACCACGGCGTGCGGATCAGCGACTCCGCCCTCGTGGCGGCGGCCACCCTGAGCCACCGCTACATCACCGATCGCTTCCTGCCCGACAAGGCCATCGACCTCGTGGACGAAGCCGCCAGCCGCCTGCGGATGGAGGTGGACTCCAAGCCCGAGGAGCTCGATGCACTGGATCGCGAGATCCTGCAGAAGCAGATCGAGGCCGAGGCGCTGAAGAAGGAAGACGACGCGGCATCCAAGGACCGGCTCGAAAAGCTCGAGAAGGAACTGTCGGAGCTGCAGGACAAATCCGCGGCCCTGACGGCGAAATGGCAGGCCGAGCGTGACAAGCTCGCCAAGGCCCGTGAGCTGAAGGAGCAGCTGGACCGCGCCCGTGCGGAACTCGATATCGCCAAGCGCGAAGGCAACCTCGCCAAGGCGGGTGAGCTGTCCTACGGCGTGATCCCGGAACTGGAGCGCAAGGTGGCCGAGGCGGAATCCAGCGAGGACGAAGTGCTCGTGGAGGAAGCCGTGCGCCCCGAACAGATCGCCCAGGTCGTGGAGCGCTGGACGGGCATCCCGACGAGCAAGATGCTCGAAGGCGAGCGCGAGAAGCTGCTGCGCATGGAGGAAGAGCTCGGCAAACGGGTGATCGGCCAGAAGGCCGCCGTGCGCGCCGTGGCCAACGCCGTGCGCCGGGCCCGTGCCGGCCTGAACGACGAGGCCCGCCCGCTGGGCAGCTTCCTCTTCCTCGGCCCGACGGGCGTCGGCAAGACGGAGCTCACCAAGGCCGTCGCCGAATTCCTGTTCGACGATGACAGCGCCATGGTGCGGATCGACATGAGCGAGTTCATGGAGAAACACGCCGTGGCCCGCCTGATCGGTGCCCCGCCGGGCTACGTCGGCTACGACGAAGGCGGCGTTCTGACCGAAGCCGTGCGGCGCAAGCCCTACCAGGTCGTGCTGTTCGACGAGGTCGAGAAGGCGCACCCGGACGTGTTCAACGTGCTGCTCCAGGTGCTCGATGACGGCGTGCTGACCGATGGCCAGGGCCGCACCGTGGACTTCAAGCAGACGCTGATCGTTCTGACCTCCAACCTCGGTGCGCAGGCTCTGAGCCAGCTGCCGGAGGGGGCCGACAGTTCCGAAGCCAAGCGCGACGTGATGGACGCGGTGCGGGCGCACTTCCGGCCCGAGTTCCTGAACCGTCTCGACGAAACGATCATCTTCGATCGTCTCAGCCGGGACGACATGGACGGCATCGTGGACATCCAGCTTGGTCTGCTGGCCAAGCGGCTGGCCCGGCGCAACATCACGCTGGAGCTGGACGATGCCGCCCGCAAGTGGCTGGCGGACGAAGGCTACGATCCGGTGTTCGGTGCCCGCCCGCTGAAGCGGGTGATCCAGCGCCACCTGCAGGATCCGCTTGCCGAGATGCTGCTGGCTGGCGACGTGCTGGATGGCTCCACCGTGCCGGTGACCGTGGGGGCCGACGGTCTGATCGTGGGCGACAGGATCGCCCCGAGCAACCGCCGTCCGCCGGAAGCGACCGTGGTGCATTGACCCGCACCCAGCCAAAAGGCGAAAAGAAAGCCGGGCCTCGTGCCCGGCTTTTTTGTGCCCGGAGGAATGCCGCCATGCCCCGCCCGTCCCTGGTGATCTTCGACTGCGACGGCGTTGTGGTGGACAGCGAACGCCCGACGCTCGCCTTCCTGCGCGACGAGCTTGCCGCGCACGGGCTGGATCTGACGGTGGCGCAGGTGACGGAGATGTTCATCGGCGGCACGATGCAGGGCGTCTTCGAGGCGGCGCGCGCCAGGGGTGCGGCGCTGGCCGACGACTGGGTGGACAGCTACTACCGCCGGCTCTACGCGCTTCTGGCGCGCGAGGTCGAGGCGGTCCCCGGTGTCGTGGCAGTGCTGGATGCGCTGGAGGCGGCGGGGATTCCCTACGCGATCGGCTCCAACGGGCGGATCGAAAAGATGGAAGTGACCCTCGGGCGCACGGGGCTTGCGGCGCGCTTCGCCGGGCGCGCCTTCTCCGCTCAGGATCCGGCCCACCCGCAGCGCCGCCCCAAACCCGCGCCCGACATCTACCTCTGGATCGCGTCGGAAATGGGCGTGGCACCCGGCGCCTGCGCCGTGGTGGAGGACAGCCCCACCGGCGCGCGCGCCGCGCAGGCCGCGGGCATGGCGTGCTACGGCTTCACACGCGAAACGCCGGCGCACCGTTTCAAAGGCATCGCCGACGTTCTGTTCGATGACATGGCCCAGCTGCCGGCCCTTCTGCAGCTGTAGGGCAACGCGCAAGGAGGCAGCGTCCGCTGCCTCCTTGCGGGCTGTGGTATTCCGGTTCAAACCGGCAGATGTCAGGGCAGCAGCACCTTGTCGATCACGTGGATCACGCCGTTGCTGGCGCGGATGTCGGCGGCGGTGACGTTGGAGGAGTTGACCTTCACGCCGTTGCGGCCGTCCACGTGGATGTTCTTGCCGTTGACGGTGGTCAGCGCGCCGCGCTTGCCGGCGAGCGACGAGGCCGGGTAGTTTCCGGCGACCACGTGGTAGGTGAGCACGGCGACGAGCTGATCCTTGTTCTCGGGCTTCAGCAGGTTCTCGACGGTGCCGGCGGGCAGCGCGGCGAAGGCTTCGTTCGTCGGGGCGAAGACGGTGAACGGCCCGTCACCCTTCAGCGTTTCGGCCAGACCGGCGGCGCCGACGGCGGCGACGAGGGTGGAGAAATCGTCATTGCCGGCGGCGATGTCCACGATGTCCGGGCTGCGCGGGGTCGTGGCGCAGGCGGAGAGGGCGGCGACGGCGCCGAATGCGGCAAGCGCCTTGAGGGCGGAACGGCGTTTCATGGGGTTACTCCCTGATGGTCATTCAATTCTTGGGTGGTTCGATGCCGGGAGCGCGGCGGGCGCGCTCCCGATCGGTGCGATCACTTCGGCAGGATCACGGCGTCGATCACGTGGATCACGCCGTTGGAGGCCATCACGTCGGCCTGGATCACCTTGGCGCCGTCGATCATCACGCCGTCGGTGGCATCGACCATGGCCTTGGAGCCCTGGACGGTCTCGACGTCCATCTTCTTGCCGGCGATGTCGGCGGCCATCACCTTGCCCGGGATCACGTGGTAGGTGAGCACGGCGACGAGCTGATCCTTGTTCTCGGGCTTGAGCAGTTCTTCGACGGTGCCGGCCGGCAGCGCGGCGAAGGCGTCATCGGTGGGCGCGAAAACGGTGAACGGGCCTTCGCCCTTCAGCGTCTCCACGAGGCCCGCTGCCTGAACGGCGGCCACGAGCGTGGTGAAGCTGCCGGCGCCGACGGCGGTGTCCACGATGTCCTTGCCGTGGCCGTCCGCGAGGGCGGGGGCGGCGAAAGCTGCGGAAGCGGCGAGGGCGACAAAAGTTCTGCGAAACATG
The DNA here is from genome assembly GCF_900172235.1 of Pseudoruegeria aquimaris. GTDB lineage: Bacteria > Pseudomonadota > Alphaproteobacteria > Rhodobacterales > Rhodobacteraceae > Pseudoruegeria > Pseudoruegeria aquimaris. Next base: position 94,192 of record NZ_FWFQ01000014.1, read on the forward strand.
ATGTACTCCGTTTTGGTTGTTCGCGGTCAGTCAATGTTTCGGCTACGGCGCCCCTGCCGGTTTGGATGAAAGATGACGCAGCAAGACTGCCCTTGAAATCGAAAGGCGGCGGACTAAGCCGCGCCGATTTCCCGCGGCAACTCAACTGATTGTGAAGATCTGCCCGTGATCCGCCCTGAATGCGCGGGGGCTCGCGGCCGATCGAATCTGCCGGACCGGCGGAAAATTTCGCTGTGCAGCGCGCGGGTAGGCTGGTTTAGTCCGGGGCGACATGGTTCTTCGCGGCCCCTGCGCGGCTGCGGCGTGGACGGAAGGGGCGGCCGGATGGAAATGGAACGCATGATCGATTGGGCGGCGCTCGCGCTGCAGACGCTGGCGCTTGCCTTCGTCTTCATCCTCGGGGTCGCGGCGGCTGTGGTGGTGATCCTCTTCATCATCGACCGCACCCAGACCGGGGACGCGATCCGGCGCAACTACCCGGTCATCGGGCGGTTCCGGCATCTCTTCACCACTCTGGGCGAGTTCTTCCGCCAGTATTTCTTCGCGATGGACCGCGAGGAGATGCCCTTCAACCGCGCGCAGAGGGATTGGGTCACGCGGGCGGCCCGCGGCGAGAGCAACACCATCGCCTTCGGCTCCACTCGCAACCTCAACATCGTGGGCACGCCGATCTTTGTGAACGCGCCCTTTCCCCCGCTGGACGATCAGGTCGGCTCGACCGAGCCGATGCTGATCGGCCCCGGTGCGCGGCATCCCTACCGCGCGCCGTCCATCTTCAACATCTCGGGCATGAGTTACGGCGCCCTCTCGCGGCCCGCGATCGAGGCGCTTTCGCGCGGGGCGGCGGAGGCCGGCATCTGGCTGAACACGGGGGAAGGGGGGCTTTCGCCCTATCACCTCGCCTCCGGCTGCGACATCGTCTTCCAGATCGGCACGGCGAAATACGGGGTCCGCAACGATGACGGCACGCTGAACGAAGAAAAGCTGCGCACCATCGCCGCGTATCCGCAGGTCCGGATGTTTGAGATCAAGATGGCTCAGGGGGCCAAGCCCGGAAAAGGGGGCATCCTGCCCGGCGCCAAGGTGACGCCCGAGATCGCCGCCATCCGGGGGATCCCCGCAGGTCAGCCGAGCCTGTCGCCCAACCGTCACGTGGACATCGCCAACATCGACGAATTCCTCGACATGGTGGTGCGCATCCGCGAGATCACCGGCAAGCCCGTGGGCTTCAAGACGGTGATCGGCTCGGTGGAGCCCTTCCGCGCGCTTTTCACGCGCATCAAGGAGCGGGGCGAGGATTGCGCTCCCGATTTCATGACGATCGACGGCGGCGAAGGCGGCACCGGCGCTTCGCCGATGCCGTTGATGGATCTCGTCGGGATGCCCGTGCGCGAGGCACTGCCGCGCATCACCAGCCTGCTCAACGAAATTGGTCTGCGCGGGCGGATCCGGCTGGTGGCCTCCGGCAAGCTGGTGAACCCGGGCGACGTGGCCTGGGCGATCGCCGCCGGCGCCGATTTCGTGACCTGCGCGCGCGGCTTCATGTTTTCCCTCGGCTGCATCCAGGCCCTGAAGTGCAACCGCAACACCTGCCCGACCGGCATCACCACCCACGATCCGCGCCTGCAGAAGGGGCTCGTCGTGGAAGACAAGTTCAAGAAGGTGGCCAACTACGCCAAGGGCATCATCAAGGACGTGGAGACCATCGCCCATTCCGTCGGCGTCTCCGAGCCGCGGCAGATGCGGCGCAAACACGTCCGGATCGTACAGGACGACGGCACCTCCCGGCGGATGGATCGGATCTTCGAGGATCTCACGGATTGACCCGGCCGGCCATTCGGCCCCCCTTGCGCCCTCGCGGGATCAAACAACTTCGTGAGGCACGGGCATATGACTTGGACGCGCGCCCTATCTTCGGTGAATGTGGCCCAAACACCGGAGGCATCATGCGCACACGTTTCAAGACCGATCTCACCTGGGCGGACGTCACCCCGAAGGACGCCTTCCTGAACCGCCGCTCCCTCATCGCCGGGCTCGGGGCGGCGGCCGCCGTCGGATCGATCGGCGGCGCGGCGCAGGCCGCCAGGATAGATACGGTGCCGAGCCCGTATTCCACCGATCTGGAGCCCAACAGCTACGAGGACGTGACCTCCTACAACAACTTCTATGAATTCGGCACCGGCAAGGACGATCCGGCGAAATACGCCGGCGCGCTGACCACGGATCCTTGGGCGGTGAAGATCGACGGGCTGGTGGATCGCCCGGGCACCTATGACCTCGCGGATCTCACGAAGGGCGTGCAGATGGAGGAACGGATCTACCGGTTCCGCTGCGTGGAGGCATGGGCGATGGTGATCCCCTGGGTCGGTTTCGAACTCAACCAGCTGCTGGCCCGCGTAGGCGTTCAGTCTGGCGCGAAATACGTTGCCTTCGAAACCCTGGTGCGCCCGGAGGAAATGCGCGGCCAGCGGCGTGGCACCCTCGACTGGCCCTACCGCGAAGGGTTGCGGCTGGATGAGGCGATGCACCCGCTCACCATCCTGGCCACCGGTCTGTATGGCGAAACCATGCCCAACCAGAACGGCGCGCCGATCCGGCTGGTGGTGCCGTGGAAATACGGCTTCAAGTCGATCAAGTCGATCGTGCGCATCTCGCTCACCGCGGAGGAGCCGCCCACCAGCTGGAACATGGCCAACCCGCGCGAGTACGGCTTCTACTCCAACGTGAACCCCGAAGTGGATCACCCCCGCTGGTCGCAGGCGACCGAGCGCAAGGTCGGGGGCGGGCTGATCGCCCGGCGCCAGCCGACCCTGATGATGAACGGCTATGCCGACGAGGTGATGGATCTCTACAAGGGTATGGACCTTGCCAAGTTCTACTAGCGCGGCGCTGGCCGACGGGATCAACGGCCTGGCCCGCCGCCTGCCGGCCTGGCCCATCTACCTGCTGGCCTGCCTGCCCCCGGCCTGGCTTCTGTGGCAGGGGCTGACCGGCGGGCTCGGCGTGGACCCGGTGAAGGAGATGGAGCACCGGATGGGGCTCTGGGGTCTGCAGGTTCTGATCGCCAGCCTCTGCATCACGCCCCTGCGCACCTTCGCCCGGATCAATCTGGTCCGCTATCGCCGGGCGCTGGGCCTCGTGGCCTTCTTCTACATCTTCCTGCACCTGCTGATCTGGCTCGTGCTCGACGTGCAGATCCCCGCCCAGATCTGGGCCGATATCGTGAAGCGGCCCTATATCACCATCGGGATGGGGGCATTCCTCGCCATGGTGCCGCTGGCGATCACCTCCAACAACCTGTCGATCCGGCGCATGGGGGCCGCCGCCTGGCGTCGGCTGCACAAGTTGGCCTATTTCGCGGTGCTGGCGGGGAGCATCCATTTCCTGATGCTGGTGAAGGGCTGGCAGATCGAGCCAATGATCTACTTCGGAATCGTCTGCGCCCTGCTCGGCGCCCGTCTCCGCCCGCACCACCTCGGCCGGATTTCCGGTGGAACGGCGACTCGCCGGCAGGGCTGACCCGCCTCTCTCAGCCCGCTGAATCGTCCGAGTCTGTGGATAGCCCTGTGGAGAACTGGCCCCCCGGCGTGTCGGGGCCCATTCATGACGGCTCCCGCGTGCCGCCGTGGCGTCTGAACCCAGCGGGCGCCGTGGCGCGTTTCCTCAAAAACCACTTTAACATCAGTCACTTACGCAAAAAATTGGATTGATTTGTGATTTTCTTCATTTTTGGTGTTGCGACTCTCTGCGTGTCTCCGTAAAAGCCCCCTCACCGGCGGCGCTGAGGCGCTGACGGGGCGGCCCTGGGGCCGGGACGGAACGGACGGAAGCTTGGGTTTTCGGAAGGATCGGAACGGATTTAGGGTTGAAACTTCGGAGATGATGACGCGGGTTGCGCCAAGGAAATGCGGCGCTTCCGGTTGATTTTGTCTCCCCGCTCTTTGACATTATTGGTGACTTGAAGAGATATGCGGGCGGTTTGGTCTGTATCGACGGATCGACGTTTTGCATATCTGGTCTCTAGGGCTCTTTCGGGGGTTCGATGATGAGATGAACAGCTTC
>NZ_FWFQ01000004.1 GCF_900172235.1 Pseudoruegeria aquimaris
ACAGCGGCGAGATCACCGCCCATTCCGCATCGCTCACATCGTGTCTGCCCGTCATGCTCACCTCCGTTTCCGAAAGTGAATCATCACACCGCCAAAAACGGAATCCCGTTTATGAGTTCACGACCTAGGGGATGGCACTGCCGCTTTGCGGATCCGGCAGGCGGCGCGCTCAGTAGGCGCCGCGCCCGGAAATCACGGTGCGGAAGGTGAGACCGATCAGCAGCAGATCCAGCAGCAGGCTCTGGGAGCGCACGTAGGCCACGTCCATGTCCACCATGCGCTCGAAGCCGATGTCGGCCCGGCCGGAGACCTGCCAGAGCCCGGTGAGTCCCGGCTTCACGCGCAGCCGCTCCAGCGCCTCGGGCGGGTAGGCGGCGACTTCCTCCTGAAGGGCGGGGCGGGGGCCAACGATGGACATGTCGCCCTTCAGCACGTTCAGGATCTGGGGCAGCTCGTCCAGCGAGTAGCGGCGGATGAAGCGGCCGATGCGGGTGACGCGCGGATCGCTCTTGCTCTTGAAGCAGATGCCTTCGCGGTCCGAGGTGGCCAGCAGGGCGGCGCGGCGCTCCTCGGCATCGACATACATCGAGCGCAGCTTGTAGAGGGTGAAGGTCTCGCCGTCCTTGCCCACGCGCGTCTGGCGGAACATGGCGGGGCCGCGGCTCTCGAGCCGGATGGCGATCATCAGCGGAATGAAGATCGGCACCAGGATGGCCAGCGCGCCGAGGCTGACGGCGATGTCGAGCAGGCGCTTGGGCGAGACGCGCGCGGCGCGCGCCTTCAGGGCCGCTCCGGCGGCGCGGGCCAGGAAGGTGGCGTTGCCGACCAGGTAGCGCTTCGCCATGCGGCGCGGCTCCATCGCCAGCCGCCAGGCCCATTCCATGCGGGCGGCGCGCACCGGGCGCGGAGCCCGGCGCACGTTGCCTGCCCAGAAATCGAAGAGCGCGCCCACGCCGATGGTGATCCGTGCGTTCAGCAGCGGGGCGAAGCGATCCATCCACAGCTCCTGCCGTGGCACACCCATGGCGACGAGCACGATGTCGGCCCCGCTGTCGTTGATCGCGGCGATGGCGCCGGTGGCGTCTTGCGCGCCGCCGTAGCCGTCGCGGGTGCCGGCGATGCGCAGGCCGGGCACGGCGGCGGCGATGGCCTCTGCCGCGCGTTCGGCGGTGCCGGGCCTGCCGCCGAAGAGAAAGACGCTCATGCCCCTTGCCGCGGCCTCGCGCATGATGCGCGGTGTCAGATCGGTGCCGTTCAGGTTCTCGGCGATGCGCGCGCCCTTCATGCGGGCGGCGATCTCAACGCCGATGCCGTCGGCCAGCACCAGATCCGCCCGCGAAAGCGCCTTTGCGTAGGCGCCGTTCCGCGCGGCGGTGTTGGCGCAATGGGCATTCAGGAAGCAGACACGCCGCCGGCCGGGCGCGAAGATCGCTTCGATCGCCTGGGGAGCGGTGACATTGGCAAGCGTGGTGCCAAGGATCTCCACCTCCGGCCGCTGGGGGAGCGGCGTGTCTGCATGGGGAACAAGATACTCGTGACGCATTTCCATGGGGTGAACTCCGTTTCGTTGCACCCTTTCTGCCAGCCCGCGCCCCGCGCCGCGGCCTATCGGGCGGACATCGGCGCGCCAATGCGGCTGGCCGGGGCTTCCGGGCGGATCGTTGCTTTCCCCATTGGTCAAGCACGCCCATCCGATCGGATAGGAAAGCGACGCCCGTTAACGGAATTTTCCTGTTTCTCCGGCAGAAACGGGCTAAACTCCGCCAAGAGTTTCAACCGCGAAAACAATGGGCAGAGCCTTGCGAATCCTTATTGCAGACGATCACGATCTCCTGCGCGACGCGCTTGTCGCATTCATGCAGAACGAAGATGGGCTCGAAACCCACACCGCCGCTGATCTCGAAGGCGCCTGCAAGCTGATCGACGGGGATTACACCTATGATCTGGTGCTTCTCGACTACAACATGCCCGGCATGAACGGGCTGGAGGGGCTCAAGAAGGTTCTCGCCATGAACGGCGTGCACCGCGTGGCGCTGATCTCCGGCGAGGCCGATCGCAGCGTGGCCGAAGCCGCGATGGAGCAGGGGGCCATGGGCTTCATCCCCAAGACTCTGCCGGCCAAATCGCTGGTGAACGCGATCAAGTTCATGGCCATGGGCGAGAAATACGCGCCGCTCGATTTCATGACGGCTGCCCCGGAAGAAAACGACAACGCCCTGCTCAAGAAGCTCACCGAGCGCGAAACGCAAGTGCTGCGCGGGCTGACCGAGGGCAAATCCAACAAGGAGATCGCGCGGGACCTGGATCTCTCCGAGCCCACCGTGAAGCTTCACGTCAAGACTCTTTACAAGAAGCTGAACGTCGCCAACCGCACGCAGGCCGCGCTGGTGGCGCGGGACGCGGGGGCTTTCTGACACTTTTTTGCCTGTTTCGCCAGAAACTGGCACGCGCCCACCCGGGCGAGCGCTTCCCGCTTTTTGGAGAACGGGTCGAATAGTTTTTCATTACCCAACCGGATAGGCCGCCTAGGCCAATGCCTCGCCGGGCCTCCGCCCGGGATCACGCGCCGCGCCGTCTGAACTGGCAGAACGGGGCCATCCCGAAGCCAGAAAGCCAGTGCCCCGATGATGAAAGCCCGGATCCCCGCCGCAGAAGACGCCACCCCCGTCCCTCCGGCCAGATCGCGCAGGCGCAGCCTGTTCTGGCGCTACACGCGCTACCTCGTCGTCTTCGCGCTGTTCGCCGGCGGAGTCTGGGTGCCGATCATCGGCTACCTCAAGAGCGTGCCGCCCACCTATACCTCCCAGGCCAGCCTGATCCTGCCCGGCGCCGGGGTGTCGGCCTCCGTCAACCTCGACAGCATCGGGCAGGCCTCCTCCTATGCGTCCTCGGCCTTCGCCAACAACTCCGTCAGCCCCACGGAGACCTACAAGCGGCTGCTCTCGGCCGACCGCATCCGCGCCGACGCCGCCGAGCGTCTGGGCATTCCCTTCCCGGCCTTTGCGCGCCCGCGGGTGGAACTGGTGGATCAGACCGGCCTCATCAACATCGAGATCAAGGGCGCCTCGCCCGAGGAAGCCCGCGCGCAGGCCGAAGCCCTGCTGGCCACCTTCTTCGCCGAACTGGACCGCCTGCGCAGCGATGATCTTGAAGTGCGCGAGCAGAGCGCCGTGGCCGCCATCGAGGAATACCGCAGCTCCGTCACCGCCACGCGCGAATCCGTCACCCGGCTGCAAGGCGAGACCGGCTTTCTCTCGGACGACCAGTTCGCCGCCCAGGTGGTGGAGAACGACAAGCGCCGCGCCGAGCTTGCCGCCCTTCAGGCCCGGCTTCAGGATCGCACAGCCTACGTGGCGGCGCTGGAAAAGGCGCTCGGCATGAGCGCCGCGCAGGCGGCCCGCGCGCTGGACCTGGCCGCCGACGAGGAATACATGGCGCTCAAGAAGGACGCCTCCGAGAAGGCCGCCCTGCGCGCCGAGGCCGCCTCCACCTACGGCGCGCGCCACCCCAAGATGATCGCCGCCACCAGCACCTACGAGCAGGCCGCCGAGGCCGCGCTGACCAAGGCCGTCGCCATCACCGGGCTTTCGCCCGCGCAGGCCCGCCGCCTGAACCTCTCGCAGGAGGGCGACCGCACCGCGCTGATGAGCGATCTGCTGCGGGGCGAGGCCGAGCGGGCGGGTCTCGCGGCCCAGTATGAGGTGCTCGCCGCGCGCTACGAGGCGGAACGCATCCGGCTTGAGAAGGCGGCGCCGGCCGCCGCCCGTCTGAAGGACACGCAGCGCGATTTCCAGGTCGCCGAGGCCGTCTTCGCCTCCGCCATCGCGCGGGCGCAGTCCTCCAAGGTCGATATCTTCGCCTCCTATCCGCTGGTACAGGTGCTGGAGAACCCGACGCTGCCCGAAGAGCCCTCTTCGCCGCGCAAGAAGCTCGCGATCGCCGCCGGCGGCGCCGCCACCACCATGATCCTGATCGCGCTGGGCCTTGGCTGGGTGCGCCGTGGGATCATCCGCTGGCTCACGACGCCGGGCAACACCGCCGCCGTGGCCACGCCGGCCGAAGGTGCAAGCGCATGATGGGGTTCTCAACCTTTGCCCCGGCCAACCCGGCCGAGCGCATGGTCTACCGCACGCTGGCCTGGACCTGGCCCTTCTACGGGCTGGGCGCGCTCTACCTCGTGGGGCCGGTGCTGGCCTGGCTGCTGGGCGGCCTGGCGGCGATCGCGCTCTACCTCGGCCCGGCGATGCGCAGCGATCTGCGCGCTAGCCCGATCCCGCCGGTCGTCTGGGCCTGGATCCTCGGGATGCTCGCCATGCTGGTGATCCTCTGGGTGGGCCATGTGAACTTCGGCTTCGGGCTGAAGCAGACGATCAAATCCTCCATCGGCTGGGCCAAGGGCTGGGCGCTGATGGCGCTGTTTCCGCTCGCCGGCGCGGTGCTTCCGATCCGCCGCGAGGCGCTGGTGCGGGCGCAATGCGTGGTGGGGCTGTGGACGCTCTGCCTGGTGCCGATCCTCTTCGTCGCGCCCTACATCGGGCTGCCCGAACGCATCTTCACCTCGCCGCTCAAGGCGGTGGGCGGGCCGGGGCCTGAGTATTTCAGCGTCTACTTTTTCACGTTTGACCCGGCCAGCTGGCAGCCGCGCTGGCAGTTCTACGCGCCGTGGTCGCCCTTCGCCGCCCTTCTGGGCGTGATCATGATCCTCTTCGCGCTGGAAGAGAAGGATCGCCGCTGGCAGGCGGCTGGCCTTGCCGCGGGCGTGCTGATGGTGCTGGCCTCGCGCTCGCGCATGGGGCTCGTGGGACTGGTGGGCTGCACCCTGCCGCCGCGCCTGCTGCCGCTGGTTGCGCGCAGCTGGGCCTGGATGGCGCTGGCCGGGCTCACCGTGGTGGCCTCGATGTTCTCCGACGGCATCGCCACCGCCATCCGCAACGTCATCTACAAGTTCAAGAACGCCCGCGCCGACAGCACCCGCGTGCGCGCCACGCTGCAGCGCATCGCCGAGGAACGCTGGCGCGAGGAGGCGGTGTGGTTCGGCCACGGCCGCGTCGCGCCGGGCAGCCACATCGTGGAATACATGCCCATCGGCAGCCATCACACGTGGTATGGGTTGCTGTTCGTGAAGGGCATCACCGGGGTCTTCGCCTTCCTGATCCCGCTTCTGTGGAGTGCCTCGCTGGCCATCGTCGATGCCGCGCGGGGCGCGCGCGGGCGGCTGCCGCTGGGCATCGTGCTCGTCTGCGTGCTGCTGTCGATGGGGGAGAACATCGAGATCGAGGCCTACCTGATCTGGCCCGGGCTGATGATCCTGGGGATTCACGCCCGAGAGATCGCCGCCGAGAAGCGCGCCCGCGGGGCGGGGCGTGCAGGCCATCGAGCCGCCGTCGCGGCGGGCCCGGCGCCGCAAGCCGCCTAGCTGCGGCGCGGGGGCGCCTTTTCCCTTGCGCGCCGGCAACAGCGGCAATAGAAGGGCCTCTGATTTTAAAGGAGCCCCGCCGCAATTCCTTCGCGGCCCGGCCAAGACGAGGACGACGAAATGCAGGTCACCGAGACCCTGAATGAAGGCCTGAAACGCGCCTACGCCATCACCATCGGCGCCGACGAGCTGGACGCGAAGGTCAACGAGAAGCTGGCTGAAGCCCGCCCGGAGATCGAGATGAAGGGCTTCCGCAAGGGCAAGGTGCCGATGGCGCTGCTGAAGAAGCAGTTCGGCCCGCGCGTTCTGGGTGAAGCGCTGCAGGAAACCATCGACGGCGCGATGAACAAGCACTTCGAGGAAACCGGCGACCGCCCGGCGCTCCAGCCCGAGGTCAAGATGACCAACGAGGCATGGAAAGAGGGCGACGACGTGGCCGTCGAGATGTCCTACGAGAAACTGCCGGAGATCCCGGAAGTCTCCTTCGACGACATCACCCTCGAGAAGATGGTCGTGAAGGCCGATGACGAAGCCATCGACGAGGCGCTGAAGAACCTCGCCGAGACCGCGCAGAACTGGGAAGACCGCAAGTCCAACGCGAAAGCCCAGGACGGCGACCAGGTGACGATCGATTTCGTCGGCAAGGTCGATGGCGAGGCGTTCGAAGGCGGCTCCGCCGAGGACTACCCGCTGGTGCTGGGCTCCAACTCCTTCATTCCGGGCTTCGAAGATCAGCTCGTGGGCGCCAAGAAAGGCGATGAAGTCGAGGTGAAGGTCTCCTTCCCGGCCGACTACCAGGCCGAGCACCTCGCCGGCAAGGACGCCGTGTTCGAGTGCACGATCAAGGCCGTGAAGAAGCCGGTTGCCGCCGAGATCAACGACGATCTGGCCAAGCAGTTCGGCGCCGAGGACCTTGCCGCGCTGAAAGCCCAGATCGCCGAGCGCCTGGAAGCCGAATACGCCGGCGCCTCCCGCGCGGTGATGAAACGCGCCCTGCTGGACGCTCTGGACGCCAAGGTGTCCTTCGAACTGCCGCCGAGCCTGCTGGACGCCGAGGCCAAGCAGATCGCCCACCAGCTGTGGCACGAGGAAAACCCGGACGTGCAGGGCCACGACCACCCGGAAATCGAGCCGACCGAAGAGCACATCAAGCTGGCGTCCCGCCGCGTGCGCCTCGGCCTGCTGCTGGCCGAACTGGGCCAGAAGGCCGAAGTGCAGGTCACCGATTCCGAGATGACCCAGGCCATCCTGAACCAGGCCCGCCAATACCCGGGCCAGGAGCGCGCCTTCTTCGAATTCGTGCAGCAGAACCAGCAGATGCAGCAGCAGCTGCGCGCGCCGATCTTCGAGGACAAGGTCGTGGACTACATCTTCGAGCAGGCCAAGGTGGAAGAGAAGGAGGTCTCCAAGGACGATCTCCAGAAGGCCGTGGAAGCTCTGGACGACGAATGATCCTTCCGCCCATCGGGCAAGGACGACAAAGGCCGCCTTCGGGCGGCCTTTTCTTTTGGGAACCTGGGGGCGGGTTGCGGCCTTTGCACTCAAGGGGCAGCCGGGCGCTGGCCGGGCGGGGCGATCGCCCTAGGTGCCCCGGTGACAGCGCGAACCAAAGGGAGAGACACGCATGTTCAAAGGTCTTGGATTGTCCATCACCATCATCACCGCGGCCATGGTCGGCCTGCCGATCCTGTTCCTCCAGGCGATCTGAGGGAAGGGGAGCGCGGCGCGGCCGATCTTCCCGATCCGTCCGGCGCCCGGAGTCAGGCGCCCGGAACGAAAACAGCCGCCCCGAGGGGCGGCTGCTCTTGTTTCAGCGAGGGGCGACGCCTCAGGCGTTGTCTTCCTCGGCGGTCTCTTCCGCGGCGGCTTCGGCGGCCGGGGCGAGATCGTCGTCGGAAGCCGCGGCGCCGATGTCTTCGAAGAGTTCGGCGATCTCGAACTCCGCTTCGGCTTCAGCTTCGGCGGCGAGCTCCTGGATGGATTTGCCGGAGGCTTGCAGCTCGGCTTCCTCGGGGGAGCGGGCCACGTTCAGCTCGATCTCCACGCTCACTTCCGGGTGCAGGACGACGGACACGGTGTGCACGCCCAGTTCCTTGATCGGGGAGGCGAGGACGACCTGCTTGCGCTCCAGGGAGAACCCTTCGGCGGTGGCCACTTCGGCGACGTCACGCGGGGTGACGGAGCCGTAGAGGGCGCCGGCGTCGGAGGCGGAGCGGATCACGACGAACTGCTGGCCAGCCAGCTTCTCGGCGAGGGCTTCGGCCTCTTTCTTGGTTTCCAGGTTGCGGGCTTCCAGCTGGGCCTTCTGCGCTTCGAACTGGGCGATGTTCGCCTCGGAAGCGGTGAGGGCCTTGCCTTGCGGCAGCAGGTAGTTGCGGGCGTAGCCGGCTTTCACGTCGACGACATCACCCATCTGGCCAAGCTTGGCCACGCGCTCAAGAAGGATAACTTGCATCTGAGTTTCTCCTTATTTCACGGCGTAGGGCAGCAGGGCCAGGAAGCGGGCGCGCTTGATGGCGCGGGCCAGCTCACGCTGTTTCTTGGCGGAAACGGCGGTGATGCGGGACGGCACGATCTTGCCACGCTCGGAGATGTAGCGCTGCAGAAGGCGGGTGTCCTTGTAGTCGATCTTGGGCGCGTTCTCACCGGAGAACGGGCAGACCTTGCGACGACGGAAGAAGGGTTTGTTGGCCATTTCTGGGATCCTTTCCTAAGCCTTCAGATCAGCGGCGCTCGCGACGGCCGTCGCGTTCGTCACGTTTCTGCATCTGGACGGAGGGGCCTTCGGCGTGCTCGTCGACCTTGATGGTCAGGACGCGCATCACGTCGTCATGCAGGCGCATCAGGCGTTCCATTTCCTGAACGGCCGGTGCCGGGGCATCGGTTTTCAGGAAGGCGTAGTGGCCTTTGCGGTTCTTGTTGATCTTGTAGGCCATCGTTTTGACACCCCAGTACTCGCTCTCGACGACCTTGCCGCCGTTGTCTGCGAGGACGGTGCCAAAGTGCTCGACAAGGCCTTCGGCTTGCGCGTTCGAAAGATCCTGGCGCGCAATGAAAACATGCTCATAGAGGGGCATGTGAACTCCAGTCATTTGAGGGCGCACTTCATAGGGCTGTGTTGGGCCTGACACCCTTCCGCGACCCGCCCACGAGAGGTAGCGCCGTATCCGATGAATGCGGAAAGGACGCAGCCTTATACACCCACCACCCCGTGATGCAAGCCGCAAATCCGCCGCTTGCGCCTTTTCTGCAAGGGCGCGCGCCCCGGCGCGCAGCAGGGGGCTGGCGGCTCCGAGAAAGCGCGCCGCCGGCCCGGCGCCCGGGCGCTGAATTTCGCCGCGTTCAGGCCCCCTCCAGGCCCCGGCGGGCGCCCCGGCACCGGCCGGAAATGGGGCGGCGGCGTGCCGGGGCGTCCCGAAGAAGAACCGCGCGCGCCCCTTTTTCGCCCGTTTCGATGGGCAACGTAAGGTCAATGAAACGTGAAATTGCGTCTTTCGCAGAACTGGACAGTGGTCATGGTTGCTGAAAACGAAAACATCTTCGTCGACGAGGCGGAACTAATGAAAAAGCCCTGGGTGCGCGTGGACGACACCTACTGGGGCTGCATCGTGCGCTCCTATTCGGGCACGCATTCCTTCAACAACATCCTGCGCGGCACCTGTGGCTTCGTGGGGCTGGTGCTCGTGTTCACGGCGCTCGGCTTCTGGCTGCTGCCGGGCTCGCTTCTGACGAGCGACGTGGCGGTGATGAAGTTCCTGTCTTCCTCCTCGCTCTGCATCTCGGGGCTGCTGTTCCTGTGGTTCGCCAGCCAGGAAACCCGCCGCGAAGTGCACATCGACCGCGCCCGCAGCGAGATCCGCGAAGCGCTGCGCAATTCGCGCGGCAACGCCTTCATGCTGCGCCGCTACGCCTTCGAGGACATCGGCAGCGTCTTCATCGAGCGCCCCTCCTACGAGGGCGGCCCCTCGCGGCTGCTGCTGCGCTACCGCAACACCTCGCAGGTGATCTCCATCGCCGTGGCCGACGAAAGCAAGCTGGTGGCCCTGCGCGACCGCCTCGCGAAGGACATCCTCGGCGTCTCCAAGCCGGCCTCGGCCATCTCGCCGGCCGCCGCCGCCGGCAAGAAGCCGCGCCGCTTCAAGGTGCAATCGCCCAGCCGGGTGATGTGAGGCCCCGAACGCGGGATTTCTGTTCAAAATGGAACAGGCCCTGTGAGCGGGTGAAGACTTGAGAACAGCGGGAAAGGCACGATTTTTGTCGTGTCTTTTCTTTTGCTTGCAAGGAGCACCCATGAAACGCATCGCCCTGGCCACCTCGGCCCTCATCGCCCTCTCCGCCGGTTCCGCGCTGGCCGAACCGGTGAGCTACGAACTGGACCCGAGCCACAGCCAGATCCTGTTCAGCTACGATCACTTCGGCTTCTCCACCACCTACGGCATGTTCTCGGGCTTCGAGGGCGAGATCTCCTTCGACCGCGAAGATCCGGCCAACTCCTCCGTGTCCGTCTCCTTCCCGGTGAAGACGATGCTCACCGGCTGGGAAGGCCGCTTCCAGCATTTCATGTCGGCCGATTTCTTCGATGCCGACGACTCCGAGCTGGTGACCTTCGTCTCCACCGGAATCGAGGTGACGGGCGAGACCACCGCCAACATCACCGGCGATCTGACGCTCAACGGCGTGACCAAGCCCGTGGTGCTGGATGCTGTGCTGAACGGCGAGGGCGTGAACCCGATGACGAACCAGACCTGGGCCGGTTTCAACGCCACCACCACCCTGCTGCGCAGCGATTTCAACCTCGGCGCCTTCGCGCCGATGGTGAGCGACGAGGTGCAGATCACCATCTCCATCGAGGCCGGCGTGGCCGAGGGCGAAGGCTCCTGAGGCTCGCCACGGCTTGAAAGACCGGAGGCCGCCCGATCGGGCGGCCTCTTTCGTTCTGCATGCTGATCTGGCGGCGGGCCGGCTACGGCGCCTTCCTGGCCACGAGATCCACCTTGATCTCCACGCCGAAGGCGAGGGTCTGCTCGTCGGGCAGGTTCGCACCGATCCCGAAATCGCGCCTGTCGGTGCGCACGGTGGCTTCCATCTCCGCGCGCCCCTCTTCGACGCGCAGGGTGAAGGGCAGATCCAGCGGGGCTTCCACGCCGCGCAGGGCAAGGGTGCCCACGGCGTCATATTGGCCGTCACCGAGCGCGAGGATGTCGGCGGAATAGAGGGCCGTGGGGAAGCGCTCGGCATCGAAGAAATCCGGACCCATGGCCTGCTCCGTCACCCCGCCCAGCGTGAGGCTCGGGATCCGCACCGACACCTCGACGCTGCCGGCGAGCCCGTCCTGCACCGTTTCGTCGAAGTCGATGGTGGCCGACCAGTCGCTGAAGGCCCCTTTCACCGGCTTGCCGAACTGGGTGACGGTGAGCGCCAGCGTGCCGCTTTCCACCTGCCAGTTGCCCGCCGGCCGGGCGGAGGTCTGCGCGGCCGGGGCGGGAGCCGCCTGCGGGCCGGCCTGCGGCCAGGACAGCGCGCTTGCGGCCAGCAGGGCGGCGGCATAGGCGGCGACGGCGGCGAGCGCCGGGGCGCGCGAATGGCGGCCGGCGGCAGGCGCAGGGCCGCGCGGGGCGGCGCCCGGGCTCATGCGGCGCAGGGTGTCGTCCTTGTCGATCACCGCATGTTTGAGTGCGCCGGCGAGGTGCAGCAGGAAGGCCAGCAGCAGCACCTTGGTGAGCACCTCGTGCCATCCGGAGAACAGGTGGGCCAGCGCCTCGTTCTTCGGCACGAAGGGAAGGGACTGGCCGAAGGGCCACCAGATCGGCGCGAATCCCTCGGTGGCGGCGTGGTGCAGCCAGCCGGAGAGCGGCACGAAGACGAGCGAGAGGTAGAGCAGCACGTGGACGGCTTCGGCGAGGAAGGTCTCGGCGCGTTTCTCCGGGTGCAGCGGCAGGGGGCGGCGCTGGGTGGCCGTCCAGGCCAGGCGGGCGAGCGCCACGAAGAAGACCGTCACGCCGAGCGTCTTGTGCAGCGAGAACAGCCACGCCTTGCGCGCCAGCTGCTCGCCGGTGTCGAAAGGAAGGCCGTTGGCGATCTGGCCGATCGGAAAGGCGGTGAGGATCAGCAGGGCGGTGATCCAGTGGAAGGCCTTGGAGATGCTTCCGTAGCTGTCTGCCGTGTTCGTGGTGGGCATGGTGTCCTCGGTTTGCGCGTTCGCTCCGCCTTTGGGCGGGCTTTCGGCTGCAAGGTAGTGCGCCAGGCGGCGGACCGGAATGCGCCTTGGTGCAGATCTTCTGTGCGGCAGAGCGAAAGGCGGTGGTGGCGGGGGCGTGGTTCGGGCCGGTGGCGGAGTTTGTTTGCCTTGGGGCAAGCCGCGCGCTATCAGCGGCTGGAAAGAAACAAAAAGAACGAACATTCGGAGGGGACATGAGCCGAGCATTCGTATTTCCGGGGCAGGGCGCGCAGACCATCGGCATGGGCAAGGCGCTTGCCGAGGCCTATCCGGCGGCGCGGGCCGTTTTCGACGAGGTGGATGACGCCCTGGGCGAGAAGCTCTCCACCCTGATCTGGGAGGGCGACATCGCCGAGCTCACGCTCACGCAGAACGCCCAGCCGGCGCTGATGGCCACCTCCATCGCCGCGCTGCGCGCGCTGGAGGCCGAGGGAATCGGCGTCGAGAGCGCGGCTTTCGTGGCCGGCCACAGCCTTGGGGAATATTCCGCGCTGGCCGCCGCCGGGGCGCTGAGCGTGGCCGACACCGCCCGCCTGCTGCGCACGCGTGGGCAGGCGATGCAGGCCGCCGTGCCGGTGGGCGTCGGCGCCATGGCCGCCCTGCTGGGGCTGGATTTCGACACGGCGTCCGAGGTGGCCGCCGAAGCGGCGCAGGGGCAGGTCTGCCAGGCCGCCAATGACAACGATCCCGGCCAGGTGGTGGTCTCGGGCCACAAGGAGGCGGTGGAACGCGCCGTCGAGATCGCCAAGGGCAAGGGCGCCAAGCGCGCGGTGCTGCTGCCGGTCTCCGCTCCGTTCCACTGCGCGTTGATGCAGCCGGCCGCCGAGGTCATGGCCGAAGCGCTGGCCGCCGTCGAGATCGCGGCGCCGAAGGTGCCGCTGGTGGCCAACGTGCGCGCTGCCGCCGTGGAGGATCCGGCCGTGATCCGCGACCTGCTGGTGGAGCAGGTTACGGGCTCCGTGCGCTGGCGCGAGAGCGTGGCCTACATGGGCGCGCAGGGCGTCACCGAGATCTGGGAAATCGGCGCGGGCAAGGCGCTGTCGGGCATGATTCGCCGCATCGACCGCGCGATCGCCACCCGCGCCGTGGGCACGCCGGACGATGTTCTGGCCGCCAAGGAAGCTTGAGGAAGGTTTTAGAAATGTTTGATCTGACTGGGAAAAATGCCCTGATCACCGGCGCCTCCGGGGGCATCGGCGGGGCCATCGCCAAGGCGCTGCACGGCGCCGGCGCCACCGTGGCGCTTTCGGGCACCCGCGTGGAGCCTCTGGAGGCGCTGGCCGCCGAACTGGGTAGCCGCGCCCATGTGCTGCCCTGCAACCTCGCGGATGCGGAGGCCGTGAACGCGCTGCCGAAACAGGCCGCCGAGGCGATGGGCAGCGTCGATATCCTGGTGAACAACGCCGGCATCACCGCCGACAACATCTTCATGCGGATGAAGGACGAGGAGTGGGAGCGGGTGCTGGACATCAACCTCACCTCCACCATGCGCCTGTGCCGCGGCGTGATGCGCGGCATGATGAAGGCCCGCTGGGGCCGCATCATCAACATCTCCTCCATCGTGGGCGCCACCGGCAATCCGGGGCAGGCCAACTACGCGGCGTCGAAGGCCGGGATGATCGGCATGTCCAAATCCATCGCCTACGAGGTGGCCAACCGCGGCATCACCGTCAACGCGGTGGCGCCGGGCTTCATCTCCACGGCGATGACGGACAAGCTGACGGAGGATCAGAAGGCCGGCATTCTCGGCCAGGTGCCCGCCGGGCGCATGGGCGAGCCGGAAGAGATCGCCGCGGCGGTGCTCTATCTCGCCAGCCCCGAAGCCGGATACGTCACGGGCAGCACCCTGCACGTGAACGGCGGCATGGCGATGCTGTAGGATCGTCTGCCCGGGCTTACAAAATCGGCCCCGGCACCCCATATGGGGATCGGTGGCGGGGGCGATCCCGCCGCCAGCCGGCCTTTGCGCATCCGAGGTGAAAGCATTTGCCTACCCGGAATGTTGTGCTATAGGCCCCTCAGATTTGACCGGACGTCACGAGGCGCCGGTTGCCCTTCGCTTCGGCGGAGGGAGGAGCGCCCCGCGCGGGGCATAGCAAGAAACCGACGGGAACGCTCCCGAAACGTTAAAATGAGGATGAAACATGAGCGACATCGCAGATCGCGTGAAGAAGATCGTCGTCGAGCACCTGGGTGTGGAAGAAGACAAGGTTGTTGAGGGCGCGTCCTTCATCGACGACCTCGGCGCCGACAGCCTTGACACCGTTGAGCTGGTCATGGCTTTCGAAGAAGAGTTCGGCATCGAGATCCCGGACGACGCCGCCGAGACGATCCAGTCCTTCGGCGACGCGGTGAAGTTCATCACCGAAGCCTCCTGAGCCCGGCCTCAAGAGAAACCATCGAATGCGGCGCCCACGGGCGCCGTTTTTGATTCCGTGCCCCCGGGATGCGCAACGGGGGCGCTGCCGGCCGCTCCGCGGGCTCCGGTCCGGCGCGGCGGCGGAAACCCTCCGCCCCATGCGCCGCCGAAGGGGATTTTCCCGCCGACCCATGCGCTTGCCCTTGCCGAGCTTGGGGCGGGCGGGGTATCAGTGGCCGACTTCGAAAAGGAAGATAAGGGGCACGAATAATGCGTCGAGTGGTTGTAACCGGCCTTGGAATGGTCACCCCGCTGGCCTGCGGTGTGGAAGAAACCTGGAGCCGCCTGATCGCCGGGGAATCCGGCGCCGGGCCGATCACCCGTTTCGATCCGGAGCGCGTGGTGACGAAATACGCCTGCGAGATCCCCGTGGGGGACGGCAGCGACGGCACGTTCAACCCGGACGACTGGATGGAGCCGAAGGAACGCCGCAAGGTCGATGATTTTATCCTCTATGCCATGGCGGCGGCCGCGCAGGCGGTGCAGGATGCCGGCTGGACGCCCGAGGACGAGGAAGACCGGCTGCGCACCGGCGTGATGATCGGTTCGGGCATCGGCGGGCTCTCCGCCATCGCCGATACCGCCGTTCTGCTGGCCGAGAAAGGCCCGCGCCGGGTGTCGCCCTTCTTCATTCCCTCCGCCCTCATCAACCTCGCCTCGGGGCAGGTTTCGATCAGATACGGCTTCAAGGGCCCCAACCACGCGCCGGTCACGGCCTGCTCCACGGGCGCCCATGCCATCGGCGACGCCGCACGGCTGATCATGCTGGGCGATGCGGACGTGATGGTGGCCGGCGGCGCCGAAAGCCCGATCTCCGAGATCGGGATCGCCGGCTTCAACGCCTGCAAGGCGCTCTCCACCAAGCGCGCCGACGATCCCAAGGCTGCCAGCCGCCCCTATGACGCGGACCGCGACGGTTTCGTGATGGGCGAGGGCGCCGGCGTCGTGGTGCTGGAGGAATACGAGCACGCCAAGGCGCGCGGCGCGAAGATCTACGCCGAAGTGCTGGGCTATGGGCTGTCGGGCGACGCTTACCACATCACTGCCCCGGCCGAGGATGGCGACGGCGGCTACCGCTCCATGAAGGCCGCCATCGAGCGCGCCGGGCTTTCGCCGGCCGACATCGACTACATCAACGCCCACGGCACCTCGACCATGGCCGACACCATCGAGCTTGGTGCGGTGGAGCGGCTGATGGGCGAGGCGGCGGCCTCGGCCACGATGTCCTCCACCAAATCCGCCATCGGCCACCTGCTGGGGGCCGCCGGCGCCGTGGAAGCGATCTTCTGCATCCTGGCGCTGCGCGACCAGATCGCGCCGCCGACGCTGAACCTCGACAACCCGGATGTGGAGGCCAGGCTGGACCTCGCGCCGAAGGCCGCGGTCAAGCGCAAGATCGACGTGGCCCTGTCCAACTCCTTCGGCTTCGGCGGCACAAACGCCTCGCTCGTCCTGGGGAAGGTGGCTGACTGATGTGGCGCAGCATTGCGTCCAACGCGCTGACGCTGGGAATCGTGGCCGGCATCGGCCTGGCCGGGGTTCTCGGCTGGGCGCACAGCCAGTACCGGGGGCCGGGCCCGCTGGCCGAGGCCATCTGCCTGCGCGTTGAATCCGGAAGCAATTTCAGCCGGGTATCAGACACTCTTGAAGCGGAGGGCGCGATCAGCAACGGGCTGATCTTCCGCGTCGGCGCGGATTACGAGGACAAGACGCAGGCGCTCAAGGCGGGCTCTTTCCTGGTGCCCGAAGGCGCCTCGATGGAAGAGATCGTGGACATCGTGACCCGCGGCGGCCAATCCACCTGCGGCACGGAAGTCGTCTACCGGATCGGGGTGGTGAGCAACCAGATCCAGCTGCGCGAACTCGATCCGGCCACCAACGCCTACCAGATGACCACGGCCTTCGATCCCAAGGCCGAAGAGATCCCGGAGGCCTATTCGGAGGCACGCTCGGACGGCGACGTGCGCTACCGCATCGCCATGGCCGAGGGTGTCACCAGCTGGCAGGTGGTGGATGCGCTGAACGCGGTGGATTTCCTCGAAGGCGAGGTGGCGGAGCTGCCCCCGGAAGGGATGCTGGCGCCCGACAGCTACGAGGTGCGGCCGGGCACCGACCGCAACGTGCTGATCGCGCGGATGCAGGAGAAGCAGGCCGAGATCCTCGCGGAGGCCTGGGCCAACCGCGCCACCGGTTTGCCGATCGAAACGCCGGAGGAAGCCCTGATCCTGGCCTCGATCATCGAAAAGGAGACCGGCGTTCCCGAGGAGCGCGGGCAGGTGGCCAGCGTCTTCACCAACCGGCTGCGGCAGGGTATGCGGCTGCAGACGGACCCGACGGTGATCTACGGCATCACCAACGGCCAGGGCACGCTGGGCCGTGGGCTGCGCCAGAGCGAGCTGCGGCGCGCCACGCCCTACAACACCTACGTGATCGAAGGGCTGCCGCCGACGCCGATCGCCAATCCGGGCCGCGCCTCCATCGAGGCGGCGGTGAACCCGGAGGAGACCGATCTGCTGTTCTTCGTGGCCGATGGCACGGGCGGGCACGCCTTTGCGCGCACATTGGAGGAGCACAATCGCAACGTCGCGGAGTGGCGCAAGATAGAGGCGGAGCGCGCGAACCAGTAAGCCTTTGTTAAGGCGTAAAATTTGACCCAGCGCGCGCTCTGGGGTATACCTTTTGGCACGCTGGAACAGGCGTGGATGGCATCCGGGAAACCGGGTGCCGTTTTTCGTTTGCCCGGCGGTCCGCAGCAGCCAAGGGGGCAGTTACACAGGGCATGTCACTCATCACACCTTTCGGGGGTCGATCGGCGCAGGACGAGATTCTGGCCGCGGCCAACGAACATCTGGAACGGCTGATCCGCACGGTTCGGCTGCTCACCAATCAGCTTGAAGCCGGCGAGTTCAAGGACTTGGCGGAGACGACGAAGGTCGTCCGCGACGCGGGCGCCGCATTGCAGATCGCTTTCAGGGAAAGGGAAAACGTTGAAAAACTCCGCCGAAAAGATGCAGGGATCGTCCATGACTACGCCATCGATTTCGACGCGGCGCGCGATGAGATCGGGCGCCGCCTGGATTGCCTCAGAGCCGCGCGAAACGCAGACGGACTTCCTTGACGGGTTGAGCGAGGGTGCCCTGCTGGCGCTGCCCTACCTGTTCGAGTTCTGGGCCTACGAGCACCAGTTGCCGCCCGAGGGCGACTGGCGCACCTGGGTGATCATGGGCGGGCGCGGGGCTGGCAAGACCCGCGCCGGCGCGGAATGGGTGCGCAGCGAGGTTGAAGGCGCGCGCCCGTTGGATCCGGGCCGCTCCCGCCGGGTGGCGCTCGTGGGCGAGACGGTGGAGCAGGTGCGCGAGGTGATGATCTTCGGCGACAGCGGCATCCTCGCCTGTTCGCCCCCCGACCGCCGCCCCACCTGGGAGGCCACGCGCAAGCGGCTCGTCTGGCCCAACGGGGCGGTGGCGCAGGTCTTCTCGGCCCATGAGCCGGATTCCCTGCGCGGGCCGCAGTTCGACGCGGCGTGGTCGGACGAACTGGCGAAGTGGAAGAAGGCGCAGGAAACCTGGGACATGCTCCAGTTCGCCCTGCGGCTGGGGCGCGCGCCGCGCCAATGCGTGACGACGACGCCCAAGAACGTGCCGGTGCTGCGCGCCATTCTCGACAACCCTTCCACGGTGATGACCCATGCGCCCACGGAGGCCAACCGCGCCTTCCTGGCCGACAGCTTCCTGCAGGAGGTTCGGGCGCGTTACGCGGGGACGCGGCTGGCGCGGCAGGAGCTGGACGGCGTGTTGCTGGAGGACAGGGACGGCGCGCTCTGGACGGAGGCCACGCTGGAAGCCGCTCGGCGGGCACGCAGGCAGGCGCCGGACCGGGTGGTCATCGCGGTGGATCCACCGGTGACGGGCACGGCCAGCTCGGACGAATGCGGGATCATCGTGGCCGGGGTCTGCATGCAGGGGCCGCCGCAGGAGTGGCAGGCCACCGTTCTGAAGGATGCCAGCGTGAAGGGCGCGAGCCCCGCCGTCTGGGCCGGCGTGGTGGCGGAGATGGCCGAGGCCCACGGTGCGGACCGCGTGGTGGCGGAGGTGAACCAGGGCGGCGACATGGTGGAGAGCGTGCTGCGCCAGGTGGCGCCCAACATCCCCTATCGCGGCGTGCGCGCCTCGCGCGGGAAGGCGGCGCGGGCCGAGCCGGTGGCGGCGCTCTACGAGCAGGGGCGGGTGCGTCATGCGCCGGGGCTGGAACGGCTGGAAGCCCAGATGCTGCAGATGACGCTGAAGGGCTACGAGGGCAAGGGCTCGCCCGACCGGGTGGATGCGCTCGTCTGGGCGCTGCACGACCTGGTGCTGCTGCCCGCGACGAGCTGGGGCAACCCCCGCGTACGCACGCTTTAACGGCTCTTAAACACTTTGCGGCAGGATGCCCTCAACTCGAACACAGATCCGTTCGCCGGCCACGGCGGCGGGTTGCAGCGACAAGGGGCTTGGCGGCATGGCATTGGGCTTGTTTCGGAAAAAGGCCAACACCGGCGCAGGGGCACCGGAGGCGAAAGCCTCCGCGGCGGGGCCGGTGATCGCCTACCACGGCGCCGGCCGCGTGGCCTGGACCCCGCGGGACGCGGTGTCGCTCACCAAGTCCGGTTTCGCCGGCAACCCGGTGGGGTTTCGGGCGGTGAAGCTGATCTCGGAGGCCGCCGCCGCGCTGCCGCTGGTGCTGCAGAGCCCCCGGGCCCGTTTCGAGGAGCATCCGATGCTGGATCTGCTGCGCCGCCCCAACATGGCGCAGGGCCGCGCGGAACTGCTCGAAGGGCTCTACGGCCAGCTGATGCTGACCGGAAACGCCTACCTCGAACTGGTGGAGAGCGAAGAGGGCCAGCCGCTGGAGCTGCACGTTCTGCGCTCCGACCGGATGGCCTTGATCCCCGGCAGCGACGGCTGGCCGGTGGCCTATGAATACAGCGTCGGCGGGCGCAAGCACAGGTTCGATGCGAGTGGGAGCTTCAGTCCGGTCTGCCACCTGCGCAGTTTCCACCCGCAGGACGATCACTACGGGCTTTCGCCGATGCAGGCGGCGGCACAGGCGGTGGATGTGCACAACGCGGCCTCGCGCTGGTCCAAGGCGCTGCTGGACAACGCCGCGCGGCCCTCCGGCGCGCTCGTCTACAAGGGGTTCGACGGGCAGGCTACGCTCTCGGCGGAGCAATACGCCCGCCTGCAGGACGAGATGCTCTCCTACCATCAGGGCGCGGTGAACGCCGGGCGGCCGATGCTGCTGGAAGGCGGGCTGGACTGGAAGCCGATGGGCTTTTCGCCCTCGGACATGGAATTCCAGAAGACGAAGGAGGCCGCCGCACGGGAGATCGCCGTGGCCTTCGGGGTGCCGCCGATGCTGCTGGGGCTTACCGGCGATGCGACCTATGCGAACTACCAGGAGGCCAACCGCGCCTTCTACCGGCTCACGGTGCTGCCGCTGGCGGCGCGGGTGAGCGCGGCGATCGCGGCCTGGCTGGCGCCGCGCTACGGCGAGCGGCTGGAGCTGAGACCGGACCTGGACCAGGTTCCGGCGCTGGCAGAGGAGCGCGACAAGCAGTGGGCCCGCGTGGCGGCGGCGGATTTCCTGAGTGACCGCGAGAAGCGGCGTCTGCTCGGGCTGCCCGAGGATGCGGATGGGTCATGAGCCGGATCGCGGGCGGAAGCGGGTCGCGCTTTCTCTACGACAGTTTCGATGCCGCCTCGGCGCGGATCGAGGCCAACGAGCGGCTCACGGAGATGCAGTTCGGCGTTCTGGAGGGGCAGTTGCAGCGGATCGAGGGGATGATCGAGCGGCTGGAACGGCGGGTGTGGATGACGGTCTACGGCGTGGCGGGGGTGATCCTTGCGCAGGCGACGGTGACCTTGCTGGGCCTTGTGCCCGCGGCGGGGCAATGAGGAGGGGGCTTCATGAGCGAAGCGTTTGAACTTGAGAGGAAATTCTGCACGCCCGGACAGGGGCTCACGGTGACGGACGGTGCCGTGATCGCGGGCTACGCCTCGCTCTTCGGGGCGCAGGACCAGGGCGGCGACATCGTGGAGGCCGGGGCCTACGCGGCCAGCCTGGCCGAACTGAAGGCGGCGGGGCGCCGGGTGAAGATGCTCTGGCAGCATGATCCGGCCCAGCCCATCGGCCTGTGGGACGAGGTGCGCGAGGATGCGCGCGGGCTCTGGGTGAAGGGCCGCCTGTTGACCGACGTGGCCAGGGGCGCGGAGGCGGCGCGGCTGATCGAGGCCGGCGCGATCGACGGGCTCTCCATCGGCTACCGCACCCGGCGCGCCGAGAAAGCAAGGGGCGGCGGCCGCCGCCTGATCGAGTTGGAGCTTTGGGAGGTCTCACTCGTGACCTTTCCGATGCTTCCGCAAGCCCGTGTCGGTGCCAAGGGGGACGCGCGCGCGCAGACGGGCCTTATGGAGCTGGCGGATGCCATCCGGGATGCCGGGCGCCGGCTGCGCAAGCCCCCCGTGATCTGAAACCACAAGAAGGGTGAAGAGATGACCGAAGTCCAGACGGGGCGCTCCGCCGCCTCGGATGCCGATGCCCTGCGCGAGGCGCTTGGCGAATTCGTGACCGACATCAACGCGATGAACGGCGAACTCAAAACGAAGCTGCAACAACATGAAGAGCGACTGACCATGCTGGATCGCAAGACGATGACCGCCCAACGCCCGACGCTGGCCGCAGGCAGCGCGGAAGCGCCGCACAAGAAGGCCTTCAACGCCTATCTGCGCACTGGGGACGACGACGCCCTGCGCGGCCTCCAGCTGGAGGGCAAGGCGCTTTCCAGCGTGGTCGCGGGCGACGGCGGCTATCTCGTCGATCCGGAGACCGCCGAGACCATCAAGAGCACGCTTTCGGCCACGGCCTCGGTGCGGGCCATCGCCAACGTGGTGCGGGTGGAGGCCACCTCCTTCGACGTTCTGATCGATCATACCGAGGCCGGCGCCGGCTGGGCCACGGAGACGGCCTCGGTCAGCGAGACGGACACGCCGCAGATCGACCGCATCACCATCGCGCTGCACGAGCTTTCGGCGCTGCCCAAGGCCAGCCAGCGCCTGCTGGACGACAGCGCCTTCGACATCGAGGGCTGGCTGGCCGGTCGCATCGCCCACAAGTTCGCCCGCGCCGAGGCGGCGGCTTTCATCTCGGGCGACGGCGTGGACAAGCCGCGCGGCTTCCTGACCCATCCCACTGTGGATGACGCCAGCTGGAGCTGGGGCAGCCTGGGCTATGTCGCCACGGGGGTGGACGGGGATTTCGACTCCCTGAAGCCGGCGGATGCGATCGTGGATCTGGTCTATGCGCTGGGGGCCGAATACCGCGCCAACGCGAGCTTCGTGATGAATTCCAAGACGGCCGGCGCGGTACGCAAGATGAAGGATGCCGACGGCCGCTTCCTGTGGTCGGACGGGCTGGCGGCCGGCGAGCCGGCGCGGCTGATGGGCTACCCGGTGCTGGTGGCCGAGGACATGCCCGACATCGGGTCGGACGCCATGGCCATCGCCTTCGGGGATTTCTCCGCCGGCTACACCATTGCCGAACGCCCCGATCTGCGGGTGCTGCGCGATCCCTTCTCGGCCAAGCCGCATGTGCTGTTCTACGCCACCAAGCGCGTGGGCGGGGACGTGAGCGATTTCAAGGCGATCAAGCTTCTGAAGTTCGGCGTGATGTAACGCCGCAACCGCCTTGCGGGCCGGGTTCGGCCCGCGGGCTGGGGCGCGCGCCGGGGCACGGTGGCCCGGGCAGACCGGGCGGCCGGAGCGCGCGCTCCAAATGACGCCCCGAGAAAATCGACCCGAACGACGCCAGGTGCAGGCGACAAGCAGAGACGAGCCAGAAGGAGGCCTGAAAATGAAGCTTTCGGAGATCACGCCCGTAGCCGAAGCGGCCCTGCCGCTGGCCGACTTCCGGGCTTTCCTGCGGCTGGGCACCGGCTTCACCGATGACGGTTTGCAGGACGGCATTCTCGTCGCCGCGCTCAGGGCGGCGCTGGCCTCGATCGAGGCGCGCGCGGGCAAGGCCGTCTACCGGCGCGATTTCCTGTGGATCACGGACGGATGGCGCGATCCGGCGGAGCAGGGGCTTCCGGTGGCGCCGGTCTCGGCGGTGCAGGATCTCTCGCTGCGCGATGCGGGCGGGCAGGCCGAGGCCTATCCGCTGTCGGCCATCGCGCTGCTGGAGGATGCCCATCGGCCGCGGATCCGGGCGCATTCGGGCTGCCTGCCGGCGATCCCGACGGGCGGACAGGCGGAGCTGCGGCTCACGGCGGGCTATGCCGCCGATTGGGCCGATCTGCCGCCGGATCTTCGGCAGGCGGTTCTGACGCTGGCCGGGTTCTTCTACGAAAATCGCCTGGCCGAGGGTGGGGGCGCGGCCTGGCCGGCGGCGGTCAACGGGTTGCTTGCGCCTTACCTGACGGTGCGTCTGTTCGGCGGGGTGAGCCAATGAGGCCGCCGCAGCTGAACCGCCGCATGGTGCTGGAAAGCCCTCTGCGCACGGGGGATGGCGCGGGCGGCTACAGCGAAAGCTGGGTGGCCGAGGGGGTGCTCTGGGCCACGATCCAGCCGCGCGGCGGGCGGGAGGCGGCCTCCGTCTCGGGGCCGCTCTCGCTGCAACGGGCGCGGATCACGGTGCGCGCGGCCGCGCCCGGCAGCCCGGCGCGACCGCGGGCGGGGCAGCGCTTTCGCGAGGGCACGCGGATTTTCGTGATCGAGGCGGTGACGGAGGCCGAGCCGGCGGGCCGCTACCTGCTCTGTGAAACGCGCGAGGAGGTGCAGGCATGAGCTACGCAACGGCCACGGCGCTTCAGGCCGCGCTCTACGGCCACCTGACCGGCGATGCGACGCTTTCGACGCTGGTTACCGGGGCCATCTACGACACGCCGCCGCAGGGCGCGGTGCCCGCGCTCTACGTGCTGCTGGGCGAAGGCGAGGTGCGCGACGCTTCGGATGCGAGCGTTTCGGGCAGCCGCCACGACGTCCTGATCCGGGTGATCGGCGAGACCGGCGGCTTTCACGCGGTGAAGGAGGTGGCGGGGCGGATCACCGACCTGTTGCAGGACGCGCCGCTCACGCTGTCGCGCGGGGCGCTGGTTTCGCTGCGGTTCCGCCGGGCGCGCGCCTTCAAGAGCGGGGGCGGCCAGCGGCGGCAGGTGGATCTGCGTTTCGTGGCGCGGATCGAGGACACGGCCTGAGGCAGGCCCGGGGAATGCAAACCAAAGGATTGGAGATCTGGCCATGGTAGCCCAGAACGGCAAGGACATGTTGATCAAGCTCGACCTCACCGGAAGCGGTCAGTTCGAGACAATCGCGGGGCTGCGCGCCACGCGTCTGAGTTTCAACGCCGAAACGGTGGACGTGACGAGCCTCGAAAGCCAGGGCGGCTGGCGGGAACTGCTGGCGGGGGCCGGCGTGAAGAGCGCCGCGATCTCGGGGGCGGGCGTGTTCCGCGATGCGGGCACCGACGAGCGCACGCGGCAGATCTTCTTTGACGGCGAAACGCCGGACTTCCAGGTCATCATCCCGGATTTCGGCGTGGTGCAGGGGGCCTTCCAGGTGACCTCGATCGAATATGCCGGCAGCCACAACGGCGAGGCGACCTACGAGCTGTCGCTCGCCTCGGCCTCGGCCCTGAGCTTCACGGCGCTCTGATGGTGAACCCCTGGGCGGGAGAGGTGCTGCTGGTGGTGGATGGCGAAAGCCGCCGCTGCAAGCTGACGCTGGGGGCTCTGGCGGAGCTGGAGGCGGCGCTCGGCGCGGGCAGCGTGCTGGAGGTTGCGCGGCGTTTCGAGACCGGCGCTTTCGGCGCGCGCGACATCCTCGCGGTGTTGTTGGCGGGGCTGCGCGGGGGCGGCTGGCAGGGCACGGCCGAGGATCTGGCACGCGCGGAGATCGACGGCGGCCCGGTGGGCGCGGCGCGCGCGGCGGCGGAGCTGCTGGCGCGGGCTTTCGGCGCCCAGGTATCCGGACAGGCGCCGGCCGATGGCTGAGGCCGCGGCACTGGATTGGCCGGGGCTCCTGCGGCTCGGGCTTCACGGGCTGGGCCTGCGGCCGGAGGAGTTCTGGCGGCTCACGCCGCATGAATTGCGCCTGATGGCCGGGGTGGAGGCGTCGGCCCAGCCGATGGGGCGGGCCGGCCTGGATGCGCTGCTGGCGCGCTATCCGGACGGGCCCGCGCCCGGAGATCCGGAGGCGCAGGAGAACAAGGAGGGTCAGCCATGACCGAAGACATCAGCGGGATCGACGGTTTCGAGGCGCAGCTTGATGCGCTCGAGACGACGCTTGGCGAGGTTTCCTCGGTGACGGCGGTCTTTGGATCTGAACTGGAGAAGATGCGCGGCAGCATCGGTGCGGCGGGCGCGGAGGCGGGCACGCTTTCGCGGAGCCTGTCGGGCGGGTTGCGGCGCGCCTTCGACGGGGTGGTGTTCGACGGGATGAAGCTGTCGGACGCGCTGGAGGGGATCGCGCGCTCGATGGTGAACGCCGCCTACAGCGCGGCGATCCGGCCCGTGACCCAGCAGGTGGGCGGGGCCATCGCTTCGCTGGTGTCGAGCGCCGTGACGGGCCTGCTGCCCTTCGAGAACGGCGCGCCCTTTTCGCAGGGGCGGGTGATGCCCTTTGCCGCCGGGGGCGTGGTGACGGGCCCCGTGCGCTTTCCGATGCGCGGCGGCACCGGGCTGATGGGGGAGGCCGGACCCGAGGCGATCATGCCGCTGCGCCGGGGCTCGGACGGGCGGCTCGGCGTGCAGGCCACGGGCGGTGGGCGCAGCGTGAACGTGGTGATGAACGTGTCCACCCCCAACGTGGAGAGCTTCGCCCGCTCGCGCACGCAGATCGCGGCGCAGATGGAGCGGGCGCTCAGCCGCGGTGCGCGGTTCCGGTAAGGCAGGAGGAACGAGATGGGATTTCACGAGGTCAGATTTCCGGCCAACCTGAGCTTCGGCTCGGTCGGCGGGCCCGAGCGGCGCACCGAGATCGTGACGCTGGCCAACGGGTTCGAGGAGCGCAACACGCTCTGGGCCCATTCGCGCCGCCGCTACGACGCGGGCGTGGGGATGCGCTCGCTCGACGACATCGAAACGCTGATCGCCTTCTTCGAGGCGCGGCAGGGGCAGCTCTTCGGCTTCCGCTGGAAGGACTGGTCGGACTACCGGTCGGCACCGCCGAGCCGGGAGATCACCCCGACCGACCAGGCGATCGGCACCGGCGACGGCGTCACCCGCGTGTTTCCGGTGGTGAAGGCCTATGCCTCCGGCGGCGCCAGCTACCTGCGGCCGATCCGCAAGCTGGTTTCCGGCACGGTGGTGGCCGCGATCGAGGGCGAGCCGCGGCGCGAAGGCGTGGATTTCGAGATCGACGCCAACGCGGGCGAGATCCACTTCGAGGTGCCGCCCGACGTGGGGGTGACGGTTTCGGCCGGCTTCGAATTCGACGTGCCGGTGCGGTTCGACACCGACAGCATCCAGACCTCGGTTGCGAGTTTCCAGGCCGGCGACGTGCCCAACGTGCCGGTGGTGGAGGTGCGGATCTGATGGCGGTCGATGCGGATTTCCTGGCCCATCTGAAGAGCGGGGCGACGACGGTGTGCCGGTGCTGGGAAGTGGCCCGGCGGGACGGGCGGCGGTTCGGTTTTACCGATCACGACGCGGATCTCGCTTTCGACGGGCTTGTCTTCAAGGCGCGTACGGGGCTCGCACCGGGGGCGGTGCAGCAATCCACCGGCCTTTCGGTGGACAATGCCGAGGCGATGGGGGTGCTGTCGGACGCGGCGGTGACCGAGGCCGACATCCTTGCGGGGCGCTTCGACGGGGCCGAGGTGACGGCCTGGCTCGTGAACTGGGCGGATCCGGCGCAGCGGCACCTGCAGTTCCGCGGCAGCATCGGCGACATCCAGCAGGGCAAGGGGGCCTTCCAGGCCGAGCTGCGGGGGCTGTCGGACGTGCTGAACCGGGTGCAGGGGCGCAGCTACCTGAAACGCTGCGGTGCGGTCCTGGGGGATGCGCGCTGCGGGGTGGATCTCGCCAGCCCGCTGATGGCGGCCGAGCGCGCGGCGGAGGAGGTGGCGCAGGGGCAGGTGTTCCGGTTCGCCGATTTCACCGGTTTCGACGCCGGCTGGTTCACCCACGGGCGCATGAGCGTGCTTTCGGGTGCGGCGGCGGGGTTGTCGGGGCGGATCAAGTCGGATCGCTTCATGGAGGGTGTCCGGGTGATCGAGGTCTGGGAGAGCCTGCGGGCGGAGGTGGTGCCCGGCGATCTGCTGCGCCTTGAGGCGGGCTGCGACAAGAGCGCGGAGAGCTGCCGCTACAAGTTTTCCAATTTCAACAATTTCCGGGGCTTTCCGCATATTCCGGGCGAGGATTGGCTTCTGAGCTACCCGGTGAGCGGCAAGAACACTTCGGGCGGGAAGCTGGCGCAATGAGCGCGCCGGGGCAGGCCGTGGTGGCCGAGGCGCGGCGGTGGCTTGGCACGCCCTACGTGCACCAGGCCAGCTGCCGGGGCGCGGGGACGGATTGCCTCGGGCTGCTGCGGGGGGTCTGGCGCGCGCTTCGTGGCCCGGAGCCGCTGCCGATCCCGCCCTACACGGCGGATTGGAACGAGGCCGCCCGGCGGGAGGCCCTGTGGGAAGCGGCCGAGGCCCTTTTGCGGCCCAAGCCCGCCGAGGCCGCCGCGCCCGGCGACGTGCTGCTGTTTCGGATGACGTCCGGCGGCGTGGCCAAGCACCTAGGCATCCAGAGCGAGGTGACGCCCGCGCCGCGGTTCATCCACGCCTACACGGGGCATGGCGTGGTGGAGAGCCCGCTGAGCACGCCCTGGGCCCGCCGGATCGTGGCGCGCTTCGCCTTTCCTGAAATCGAGGAGTGACAGATGGCAACTTTGGCTTTGGCCGCCGTCGGGGCGGCCGTGGGCGGCGCCGTGGGCGGCAGCGTTCTTGGCATTTCCGCCGCTGTCATCGGGCAGGCGGTGGGGGCGACGATCGGCCGAATGGTCGATCAGCAGGTGCTGGGCGGCGGCTCGCAGACGGTGGAGACCGGGCGGGTGGACAGGTTCCGCCTGACGGGCGCCAGCGAGGGGCGGACGATCCCGCAGGTCTATGGCCGTGCGCGGATCTCGGGGCAGGTGATCTGGGCCACGCGGTTCGAGGAGCACGTCAAGCGCCGCACCTCCGGGGGCAAGGGTGGCGGGCCGAAGGTCACCACCAAGGAATACAGCTACACCGTGAGCGCGGCCGTCGCGCTCTGCGAGGGCGAGATCGCCCGCGTGGCGCGGGTCTGGGCCGACGGCAACGAGGTGGCGCTGGGCGGGCTCAACATGCGGGTCTACCGGGGCGGCGAGGACCAGTTGCCCGATCCGAAGATCGAGGCGGTGGAGGGCAGCGGCGCGGCGCCGGCCTACCGGGGCATCGCCTACGTGGTGTTCGAGGATCTCGACATCACGCAGTTCGGCAACCGCTTTCCACAGTTCAGTTTCGAGGTTCTGCGCCCGGCCACGGACGACACGCCGGAGGGCGGTGACGATCCGGCGCGTGCCGTCGAGGCGGTGGCGCTGATCCCGGGCACGGGCGAATACGCGCTCGCCACCGTGCCGGTGCACTACCCCAAGGGGCTGGGCGAAGCCCGCTCGGCCAACGTGAACACGCCGCAGGAGCAGGCGGATTTCCTCGTCTCGCTTCAGGCGCTGCGCGAGGAGCTGCCGGCCTGCGGCTCGGTTTCGGTCATCGTGAGCTGGTTCGGGGATGATCTGCGCATGGGGCACTGCGCCTTGCGCCCGCGGGCCGAACAGCTTCAGGCCGAGGGCAAGCCGCAGGTCTGGCAGGTGGACGGCAGGACGCGGGCCAGCGCCGGCACGGTTCCCTTTGACGCCGAGGGGCGGCCCGTCTACGGCGGCACGCCTTCGGACACCTCGGTCATCCAGGCGATCCGGGCGATCCGGGACGGCGGGCAGGAAGTGATGTTCTACCCCTTCATCCTGATGGAGCAGATGGCGGGCAACGGGCTGCCGGACCCCTGGGGGCAGGGGGCGGAGCAGCCGGTGCTGCCCTGGCGCGGGCGGATCACGCTCTCGGCGGCGCCGGGCGTGGAGGGATCGCCCGACGGCACGCCGGACGCCGATGCCGAGGTGGCGGCCTTTTTCGGCACGGCGCAGGTTTCGGATTTCAGCGTGGCGGGCGGCCAGGTGAGCTACGGCGGGCCGCAGGAGGACTCCTACCGCCGCTTCATCCTGCATTACGCCCACCTCTGTGCCCTCGCCGGCGGGGTGGACGCCTTCTGCATCGGCTCGGAGATGCGCGGGCTCACGCAGGCGCGCGGGGCCAACGGGTTTCCGGCGGTGGAGGCGCTGCGCGCCCTTGCGACGGACG
The DNA here is from genome assembly GCF_900172235.1 of Pseudoruegeria aquimaris. Taxonomy (GTDB): domain Bacteria; phylum Pseudomonadota; class Alphaproteobacteria; order Rhodobacterales; family Rhodobacteraceae; genus Pseudoruegeria; species Pseudoruegeria aquimaris. Next base: position 28,444 of record NZ_FWFQ01000004.1, read on the forward strand.
TGCGCGCCATCCTCGGGCCGGAGGTGAAGATTTCCTACGCGGCGGATTGGTCGGAGTATTTCGGTTACCACCCGCAGGACGGCAGCGGTGACGTCTATTTCCATCTCGATCCGCTCTGGGCGGACCCGGAGATCGATTTCATCGGGATCGACAACTACATGCCGCTGTCGGACTGGCGCGAGGGCGAGGATCATGCCGATGCCGGCTGGGGCAGCCTCTACGACCTCGGCTATCTGCGCAGCAACATCGAGGGCGGCGAGGGCTACGACTGGTATTACCCCTCCGACACGGCGCGGCGGCAGCAGAGCCGGGTGCCGATCACCGACGGTGCCCACGGTGAGGCCTGGGTGTTCCGCTACAAGGACATGCGCGGCTGGTGGCAATCGCCGCACCACGAGCGCATCGGGGGCCAGCGCCAGGCCAGCCCCACCGCCTGGGAGCCGCAGAGCAAGCCGATCCGCTTCACCGAGTTCGGCTGCGCCGCCATCCATTTCGGCACCAACCAGCCCAACAAGTTCCTCGATCCGAAATCCTCGGAGAGCGCACTGCCCCATTTCTCCAACGGCGGGCGGGACGATCTGATCCAGATGCAATACATCCGCGCCGTCACCGGCTACTGGCGCGCGGCGGAGACGAACCCCGTCAGCGAGATCTACGGCGGCCCGATGATCGACATGGCCCATGCCCACCTCTGGGCCTGGGACGCGCGCCCTTATCCGTATTTTCCCAACAGTCCCGAGGCCTGGAGCGATGGGGAGAACTATGCCCGCGGCCATTGGCTCAACGGGCGAAGCGCGGGGCGCGGCCTCGGCTCGGTCGTGGCCGAGATCTGTGCGCGCTCGGGGCTGGAGGCCGTGGACGTGAGCGCGCTGCACGGATACCTGCGCGGCTACGTGGTGGATAGCGTCTCGACCGCACGCGCCGCGCTGCAGCCGCTGATGCTGGCCTATGGCGTGGATGCGGTGGAGCGCGACGGAACGCTTCAGTTCCGGCTGCGCACGGGGGTTGCGGAACGGTCCTTGCTGGCCGACGACATGGCCCTGACGGAGGATCAGGAGAGCGCGCTGGCCCTGTCGCGCAGTGCTGAAACCGAACTTGCGGGCCGGGTGCGCTTCACCTTCCTGGAGGCCGACCGCGACTACGAGGTGCGCAGCGCGGAAGCGGTGATGCCGGGCGAGAGCGCCGAGGTCGTGTCGGAAACGGAGGCCCCCATCGTGATGACCCGCGCGGAGGGCCGTGCCGCCAGCGCGCGGATGCTGAGCGAGGCCCGCATCGCCCGCGACACCGCCCGTTTCGCCCTGCCGCCCTCGGCGCTGGACGTGGGCGCGGGGGATGTCGTGGACCTGCCGGGCCGCGCCGGCCGCTATCGCGTGGATCGGTCGCTGATGGCGGGGGCGCAGGTGCTGGAGGCCACGCGGGTGGAGCCGGCGATCTACCGGCAGCGGATCGAGGCCGACGCGCCCGGTGCGCTCTCGGGTTTCCAGCCGGCGCTTCCCGTCTTTCCGCTGTTTCTCGATCTGCCGCTGCTGACCGGCGAGGAGGTGCCCCATGCGCCCCATGTGGCGGTGGCGGCGGTGCCCTGGCCGGGCTCGGTGGCCGTCTACGCATCGGACACCGACGCGGCCTACGAACTGAACAGCCTCGTGGAGGTCGGCGCGATCATGGGGCTGACGGAGACGCCGCTTGCCCGCGCCGCGCCGGGGCGGCTGGACCGTGCCGCGCCGCTGCGGGTGCGCTTCTACGGCGGAAGCGTGGCATCGGCGGAGTGGGCGGCGGTGTTGAACGGCGCCAACGCCGTGGCGATCGGGGATGGCACGCCGGCGGGCTGGGAGATTCTGCAGTTCAGCGAGGTGGCTTTGGTGGGCGAGGGGCTCTACGAGCTTTCCGGGCGGCTGCGGGGGCAGAACGGCAGCGAGGCGCTGATGCCCGAGGAGTGGCCCGTCGGCAGCTACGTGGTGGTGCTGGATGCGGGGGTGAGCCAGATCCAGCTGGCCAGCGCGGCGCGCAACCGGGCGCGGCACTACCGGGTGGGGCCGGCGGCCCTGCCGAACGACCACCCGGCCTATGTCCACGAGGTCCATGCCTTCGCGGGCGAGGGTCTGCGCCCCTATGCGCCGGCGCATCTGCGGGCGCGGCGGCAGGCCAACGGGGACCTGGCGATCAGCTGGGTGCGGCGCACGCGGATCGACGGCGACAGCTGGGACGTGCCGGAGGTGCCGCTGGGCGAGGAGAGCGAAAGCTACATCCTGCGCCTGATGGACGGCGAGACGATCCTGCACGAGATCACCACCGCCAGCCCCTTCTACCTTCATACCGCGGCCTCGCAGGCCGCCGACGGCCCGCTCACGGCCCCGGCGGTGAGCGTGGCGCAGGTTTCGGCGCGCTACGGCGCAGGTTTCTTCACGAGGATCGATATCGATGGCTGACAGCAACAGGCTCGGACTGGCGTATCTGGACGCCGCGCAGGCACAGAAACACGTGACGGTGAACGAGGGTTTCGCGCGGCTCGACGCGCTGGTGAACCTCTCCCTGAAATCGGTGACGGAGACGGTGCCGCCGACGCTCGCCGCCGAGGGCGACGCCTACGCCGTGCCGGCAGGCGCGGTGAACGACTGGGCGGGGAAGGACGGGCGCATCGCCTACTTCAGCAACGGCGGCTGGGATTTCGCCACGCCGCAGGAGGGTTGGCGCGCCTTCGTGGAGGATGCCGCGGCGCAGGCGCTGTTTCACGGCGGGGCCTGGCGGCTCAACGCGCTGGCCCGTTCCGCGAACGGCGCTCAGACGAGCCTGAGGATCCTTGAATTCGATCACGTGCTCACCGCCGGGGCGACCTCGCAGACCGGCGTGAACATCCCGGCCAACGCCATGGTCTTCGGGCTGACGGGGCGCGTGGTGGATGCGCTCGCCGGCACGCTTTCGGACTGGTCGGTGGGGGTGAGCGGCTCGCCCACGCAGTTCGGCTCGGGGCTGGGCACGGCCGCGGGAAGCTGGATGCGGGGGATGCTCGGCAGCCCCACCACCTACTACGGCGCGACGCCGCTGCTGCTCACCGCCAACGGCGGGGATTTCGCCGGGGGCACGGTGCGCTTCGCGCTGCACCTGCTGGAGCTGGGCCTGCCGGAGGCCTGACGTGCGCCCGGTTCTGACCGACGATCTGCTGGCCGCGCTCGATTGCCTGATGGCGGCCCCGCCGCAGGCGCGGGCCGGGCTGCGGGCGCAGATGATCGCACGGGCACAAGCGGCGGAGGCCTGCCGGCGGCGGAACGGGCGCATGCACCCGGTTTTCGGCGGCGGAAGCCTGATGGCGGCGGCGGCGAGCCTGCAGGCGCGGCCTGCGGTGCGCTGGCGCTGGCAGGATCCGCAGGTGTGCCGGGAAGCGATCGCGTTGCTGAGGGCATTTGCCGCCGGGGCCAGCAGCGGCCCGGCGGATCAGCCGCGCGCGCAATCAAGGCACTTGGGGGTGGAGGGATCCAGCTCCAGCCGGGGCTCCTCGATCGCGTCGCCGCATTCCACGCAGTAGCCGTATTCGCCATCGGCAAACCGGGCCAGCGCCGCCATGATGCGGGCCCGCTCGGCGTTGCGCCGGGCCTGGGTGGCCTGCGCCATGGCCTGCTGTTGCAGCGCGTCCATCCGCGACAGCCGCCCAACGGCCTGCTGATCGAGCATCACCGTCTTCTGACCCTGCGCGCCGCGCGCGTCGCCGCGATCCAGCGCGGCGAGGGCGGCTTCGAGCTTCTGACGGAAATGTGCCTGTTTTCTTTCATCCATTTTGCTTATATCCCTCATCACCCCTTTGAACTTGGTCGCTCCGGACTACCTGTTGTAGACTGCCCGGAGCGAAAAGGAACACGCGATGGCTGAAACACGCACACAGGTGCAGCACGTCGATCCGGTCTGGACCCGGATCCGGGAGGAAGCCCATGAGGCCGTGACGAGCGAGCCGCTCCTTGGCGGGCTGGTCCACGGCTGCATCCTGCACCACAAGACGCTGGAACGGGCGCTGTCCTACCGGATCGCCTCCAAGCTGGCCTCCAGCGAGATGAGCGAGCAGATCCTGCGCGAGATCTCGGACGAGGCCTATGACGCGGAGCCGAGCCTCGGGCAGGCCGCGCGCGCTGACATCGTGGCCGTGCTGGAGCGCGATCCCGCCTGCCACCGGATGCTGCAGCCGCTGCTGTTCTTCAAGGGCTTCCAGGCCATGCAGGCCTACCGCGTGGGCCATTGGCTCTGGCAGCAGGGGCGCAAGGATTTCGCCTATTTCATCCAGATGCGCGCCTCGGAATGCTTCGGGATCGACATCCACCCCGCCGCCCGCATCGGGCGCGGCATCATGATCGACCACGCCCACTCCATCGTGATCGGCGAAACCGCTGTGGTGGGCGACAACGTGTCCATGCTGCATTCGGTGACGCTGGGCGGCACCGGCAAGGAGGATGACGACCGCCACCCCAAGATCGAGGATGGCGTGCTGATCGGCGCCGGCGCGAAAGTGCTGGGCAACATCCGCGTGGGCCATTGCTCGCGCATCGCCGCCGGTTCGGTGGTGCTGCAGGACGTGCCGCCGTGCACCACCGTGGCGGGGGTGCCGGCCAGGATCGTCGGCGAGGCGGGCTGCGATCAGCCCTCGCAGATGATGGATCAGCTGATCCGCGGCTGCCACTGAGGCTTTGCTTCAATCCTGAAAACTCGCGGCCCGCTCAGGCGGGCTGCACCGCGCGCCGGTAGAGGTGCCAGGTGGTGTGGCCCAGCACCGGCAGGGTGACGATCAGCCCGAGGAAGGCCGGGATCATCGAGATCAGCATGGCGACCGAGATCACCGCTGCCCAGCCCAGCATCACCACCGGATTCTCCTTCACCACCTGGACCGATACCAGCATCGCGGAGATGAAATCGATCTCCCGGTCCATCAGCATCGGCATGGCGATGACGGTGACGGTGAAGAGCACCGCCGACAGGAACGCGCCCACGCAGGTGCCGATGGCCAGGAAGGTCCAGCCCGGCGGGGTGAAGAAGACGATCTGAAGGAAGCCTTCGAAATCGGAGAAGGAGGAATCCTTGAGGATCAGCGCCAGCCAGAGCCGGACCTGATACATCCAGACCCAGAAGATGAAGAGCGTCACGAAGGCCATCCATCCCATTTCGCGTTTGCGCTGGTCGGCCATCACGGTGAGGATCTCGCCCCAGCCGAAGGGGATGCCGGCCTGCAGGCGGCGCGACATTTCGTAGAGTCCGGCCGCCGCGAAGGGCGCCACGAGAGGAAAGCCGACGGCGGCGGGAATGATCATCCAGATCTTGCCGAGCGAGGCGAGGCACCAGACGATCAGCAGCCCGAAGAGCGCGTAGAACAAGCCGAAGAAGCCGCTCATGAAGGCCCGCGCGCGGAAATCGGCGAAACCCTCCGTCAGCGCGGCGGCGATGTCGGCCCATGTCACGGTGTTGATCTCGGGCAGCACGTCGCGCGGGGGCGGGACAAATCGGGGCTGTGTCGGGTCTTCCGGCTCTTGTGCCATCTGGTCGGGCCTCCTCACATCGTCGCGCCGCTTCAGCCTGCAACAGGCGGCGGGCCGGGGCAAGGGGTGCGGCTTTGCGGTTGCGCCGGCGCCGAACGCCCGGCAAAGAAGGGGCATGGCTCGGCTCATACTCCTGAACAAACCCTACGGGGTGCTGTCGCAATTCACCGACAGGGGCACGGAAGGCTCCGCCCGGCAGACGCTGTCGGATTTCGTGCCCGTGCCCGGCGTCTACCCGGCCGGGCGGCTGGACCGGGACAGCGAGGGGCTTCTGCTGCTCACCGATGACGGACGGCTCCAGGCGCGGATCGCGGAGCCGAGGCACAAGATGGCCAAGACCTACTGGGTGCAGGTGGAGGGGGAGATCACGGAGGCCCAGCTGGTGCGGCTGCGGCAGGGGGTGCAGCTGAAGGACGGCATGACGAAGCCGGCGCAGGCCGAGCGGATGGCGCCGCCAGAGAATCTGTGGGAGCGGGATCCGCCGGTGCGTTTCCGCAAGAGCGTGCCCGATTGCTGGATTTCGCTGACCATCCGGGAGGGCCGCAACCGCCAGGTGCGGCGGATGACGGCCGCCGTGGGCTGCCCGACGCTGCGGCTGATCCGGGCGCAGGTGGGGCCGTGGTCGCTCGGTGGGTTGCAGCCGGGAGAGTGGCGCGAGATCGCGGTTGAGGACCTTGCTCCCGTGAAACAAGGGCAGCGCCCGCCACGGGGCGGAAGCGAAGCGCCCGCGCAGGTTGGTGATCCGCGGGCGAGGCGGGCGCGCAAACCCCGCTTTGGCAAAAAGCCCCGATCCTAAGCGCTGAAGGAACGTGCAGAGGCGCGTTTCCGATATCCTGTTTCGCCCGGCGGCACGCCGGGCAGCGCCTGCCTGCCCCCCGGCAGGCGCTATCGCGCCCGCTCAGGCAGGCGCCGCCCGGCTTCGTTACGCCAGCATCACCATCGGGTTTTCCAGGTTGTCAACGATGGCTTGCAGCAGTTCCGCCCCGAGCGCGCCGTCGATCACCCGGTGATCGACCGAGAGCGTCACGCTCATCACCGTGGCCACCGTGAGCGCGCCGTCATCGCCCACGACGGGCTGCTTCTTCCCGGCGCCCACCGCGAGAATGGCGGCGTGGGGCGGGTTGATCACCGCGTCGAAATTGTCGATCCCGAACATCCCGAGGTTGGAGATCGCGAAGCTGCCGCCCTGGTATTCATGGGGGGCAAGCTTGCGTTCGCGCGCGCGGGCGGCGAGATCCTTCATCTCGGCGGACAGGGCGGAGAGCGATTTCATGTCCGCGTCGCGCAGCACGGGCGTGAAGAGCCCGCCCTCGATGGCGACGGCCACCGCCACGTCCGAAGGCTTCAGCTTGAAGACGCGATCGCCGGCCCACACGGCATTGGCCGCCGGCACCGCCTGAAGCGCGTTGGCGCAGGCCTTGATGATGAAATCATTGACCGAAAGCTTCACGCCGCGGCCTTCGAGCTGCTTGTTGAGCTGGCTGCGGAAGGTGAGCAGCGCGTCGAGCCTGATGTCTCGGCGCAGGTAGAAATGCGGGATCGACTGCTTGGCCTCGGTGAGGCGCGCGGCGATCGTCTTGCGCATCCCGTCCAGCGGCACTTCCTCGTAGTCGCGATCGGCGTAGATCTTCGCCACCTGATCGGCCGAGGGGCCGGAGGCGGCGGCCGCGGGGGCTGGGGCGCCTGTGGTGCCGGTGGCCGCAGGGGGGGCGGACGCGGCGGGCTTGGCCGCCGCTGCCGGAGCCGATGCGGTTGCGGCCTCTACGTCGGCCTTCACGATGCGGCCATGGGGCCCGGAGCCCTTGATCTGCGACAGATCGAGCCCCTTCTGCGCGGCGATGCGGCGGGCCAGCGGGCTGGCGAAGATGCGTTCACCGCTCGCGGCCACGGGGGCCGCAGGGGCGGCAGAGGCTGCGGGGGCAGGGGAAGCGGCGGCCTCGCCGGCCCCGGCCGGGGCCCCCTCGGCCGCCGCAGGCCCTTCGGCCGCGGGCGCGCCGGACTTGGCTTCGGGCAGGGCATCGGCGCTTTCGCCTTCTTCCAGCAGCACGGCGATGGCGGTGTTGACCTTCACGCCTTCGGTGCCTTCGGGCACGAGGATCTTGCCGATGACGCCCTCGTCCACCGCTTCGAATTCCATCGTCGCCTTGTCTGTCTCGATCTCGGCCAGCAGATCGCCGGAGGCGACGGTATCGCCTTCTTTCACCAGCCATTTCGCCAGCGTGCCCTCCTCCATCGTGGGTGACAGCGCGGGCATCAGGATCTCGGTTGCCATGTCCGTTTCTCCTCAGCGGTAGGTGACTTGCTTGACCGCGGCGATGACTTCCTCGGTCGTCACCAGCGCGAGCTTTTCGAGGTTGGCGGCATAGGGCATGGGCACGTCCTTGCCGGTGAGGTTGATCACCGGCGCGTCGAGGTAGTCGAAGGCGCGCTCCATGATCGTGGCGGAGAGGTGATTGCCGATGGAGGCCACCGGGAAGCCTTCTTCCACCGTCACGCAGCGGTTCGTCTTCATCACCGAGGCGATCACCGTGTCGTAGTCGATCGGGCGCAGGGTGCGCAGGTCGATCACTTCGGCAGAGATGCCTTCTTCGGCCAGCTTGTCGGCGGCTTCCAGCGCGTAGGTCATGCCGATCCCGAAGGAGACGATCGTCACGTCGCTGCCCTCGCGCCAGACGCGGGCCTTGCCGAAGGGAATGGTGAAATCCTCGAGATCCGGCACGTCGAAGCTGCGGCCGTAGAGGATCTCGTTCTCGAGGAAGATCACCGGGTTCGGATCGCGGATGGCGCTCTTGAGCAGGCCCTTGGCGTCGGCCGCCGAATAGGGCATCGCCACCTTCAGCCCGGGCACATGGGCATACCAGGCCGCGTAATCCTGGCTGTGCTGCGCGGCCACGCGTGCGGCCGCCCCGTTGGGGCCGCGGAAGACCATCGGCGCCCCCATCTGGCCGCCGGACATGTAGAGCGTTTTCGCGGCGGAGTTGATGATCTGGTCCATCGCCTGCATGGCGAAGTTGAAGGTCATGAATTCCACGATCGGGCGCAGGCCGCCGAAGGCCGAGCCCACGGCGATGCCGGCAAACCCGTGTTCGGTGATCGGCGTGTCGATCACCCGGCGACTGCCGAATTCATCCAGCAGTCCCTGCGAAACCTTGTAGGCCCCCTGATATTCGGCGACTTCCTCGCCCATCAGGTAGACGGTCTCGTCGCGCTGCATTTCCTCGGCCATGGCGTCGCGCAGGGCTTCGCGCACCGTCATCTTCTTCATCGGCGTGCCCTCGGGCCAGTCGGGCGAAAGATCCGGGGCGGGGGCGGCCGGTGCGGCCGGTGCGGCCGGGGTTGCCGGGGCGGCCTGTGCGGACGGGGCAGGATCCGCCTGCGCCGGGGAGGCGGCGGCGGCGGCCGGCTCGGCCGCGGCTGCCGCGGGCAGGGCATCGGCGCTTTCGCCTTCTTCCAGCAGCACGGCGATCGGCGTATTCACCGCCACGCCCTCGGTGCCTTCGGGCACGAGGATCCTGCCGAGGACGCCTTCGTCCACGGCCTCGAATTCCATCGTCGCCTTGTCGGTCTCGATCTCGGCCAGGATCATGCCGCTCTCGATCGTGTCACCCTCTTTCACCAGCCATTTGGCCAGCGTGCCTTCCTCCATCGTGGGAGAGAGCGCGGGCATCAGAATTTCGGTTGCCATCGTGATTACCTCTGTCTCTTCCGGGCCTTAGGCGCTTGCGTAAATGTCGGTGTAAAGCTCGTCGAGGCTCGGCTCGGGGCTTTCCTTGGAGAACTCGGCGGCCTCGTTGACGATGGCCTTGATCTCCTTGTCGATCGCCTTGAGATCCTCCTCGCTGGCGTGCTTGCCGCCGAGCAGCAGCTCGCGCACGTGCTCGATCGCGTCGCGCTCCTCGCGCACCTTCTGCACCTCGTCCCGCGTGCGGTATTTCGCCGGGTCCGACATCGAGTGCCCGCGGTAGCGGTAGGTCTTCATCTCAAGGATGTAAGGGCCCTTGCCGGCGCGGCAGCGGGCCACGGCCTTCTCGGCGGCCGCCTTCACGGCCAGAACGTCCATGCCGTCCACCGCCTCGCCGGGGATGCCGAAGGCGGCGCCGCGGGTGTAGAGCTCGGGCGTGGAGGAGGCGCGCTGGAGCGAGGTGCCCATCGCGTATTGGTTGTTCTCGATCACGAAGACCACCGGCAGCTGCCAGAGCGCGGCCATGTTGAAGGTCTCGTAGATCTGGCCCTGGTTCGCGGCGCCGTCGCCGAAGTAGGTGAAGGTCACGCGATCGTTGCCGAGGTATTTGTCGGCGAAGGCGAGCCCGGCGCCCAGCGGCACCTGCGCGCCGACGATGCCGTGGCCGCCGTAGAAATGCTTCTCCTTGCTGAACATGTGCATGGAGCCGCCCTTGCCCTTGGAATAGCCGCCCTCGCGGCCCGTCAGCTCGGCCATCACGCCCTTTGGGTCCATTCCGCAGGCGAGCATGTGGCCGTGGTCGCGGTAGGAGGTGATGCGCTTGTCGCCTTCCTCGCAGGCGGCCTCGATGCCCACCACCACGGCCTCCTGGCCGATGTAGAGGTGGCAGAAGCCGCCGATCAGGCCCATGCCGTAGAGCTGGCCGGCCTTCTCCTCGAATCGACGGATCAGCAGCATCTCGCGGTAATAGGCGAGCAGTTCATCCTTGGATACATTGGGTTTCTTGGTGGCCTTCCGGGCTGCCATGGGGCCTCCTCCTGCAGCAAAACGCAATTAGTTTAGTGTTAAACCATGAGTAGCGCATCGCTGCGGCGGATGCGAGTCTTCTTGCGTGCGCAAGAGCGGCCCGGAAGGGCGGGGCGGTGCGTCAGCGGATCACGATCTCGTCGCTGCGCACGTAGCCCAGCACGTCGCGGGCCTGCTGGTCGAGCAGGTCGAGATCGAGGTAGGCGTCCGACAGCCGCCGGGTCTTGTTTTCGTAGGCGGCGACCTCGGCGGAGAGTGCGTCCAACTCCGAACGCAGCAGTTCCGCTTCCGCTTCGATCTGGACGCGGCGGAATACGCCGTACTCGCCTTGGATCGCGGAAATCATGAACATGCTCCCCAGAATGAAGACGACGCCGTAAAGCGTCACCGACAGGAGGGAAATGCGTTTCGGAGTGGACGTCATCTGCCTGTGCCTCTGTGCGGCCTCTTTGCCGGGCCGCTGACTGCACTTTGCCACAAGTGATTCGCCGTGTGAATCCCGAAAACGAAAATGCGCGCATTTTCTTTTCATTTCAGGGGGCTCCGGGGGTAAGCTGGCGTGAATGCAGCGGGAGGAATACAGCCATGACGGGAGCCGGGGAAGAACAGGTTCCGGGCGCGGTCAGCCCCGGCAACCAGCCGCCGATCCGCCCTGCGGGCAACCTGCTGACACAGGATGTTGCGGCCTGTGATGGGCTGGGCGCCACCGCTGGTGGTCTGGTGGCGCTCGGCGGCTGGCTCGACAGCGCCGAGGCGCGCGAGATGGCGCGCGCGGCGAACCGGTTCGCGCCGGAGCTTCACCTCTTCGATCGCGGTGGCCGGCGGCTGGACGAGGTGCGCTTCCATCCCGGCTACCACGGGCTTCTGGGCAACGGTCTGGAGGCCGGCTACGCGGCATCGGCCTGGGAGGGCGCCGCCGCCGGCCATCTCGCCCATGCGGCGATGGTCTACCTGTTCTCGCAGGTGGAGCCGGGCGTCTGCTGCCCGATGACGATGACCTACGCCGCGGTGCCGGCGCTGGAGGGCAGCCCGGCGGCGGCGCTCTGGCGGCCGCGCCTCACCGCGCGCGCCTACGAGGCCGCGCTGAAGCCCCTGCCGGCCAAGGGCGCGGCGACGATGGGCATGGCGATGACGGAAAAACAGGGCGGCTCGGACGTGCGCGCCAACGTCACCCGCGCGGAGCGGGATGGCGCGGGCTACCGGCTGTGGGGGCACAAGTGGTTCTGCTCGGCGCCGATGTCGGACGGCTTCCTGACGCTGGCGCAGGCTTCGGGCGGGCTGACCTGTTTCCTGGTGCCGCGCATTCTGCCGGACGGCAGCCGCAACCGCATCCACCTGATGCGGCTGAAGGAAAAGCTCGGCAACCGCGCCAACGCCAGCGCGGAGATCGAGTATCACGGCGCCTGGGCCGAGAGGATCGGCGAGGAGGGCGAGGGCGTCCGCGCGATCATCCGCATGGTGCATCACACGCGGCTCGATACGGCCATGGCCCCGGCCGGGCTGATGCGCGCCGCGCTCACGGAGGCCCACTGGTGGTGCGCCCACCGCAGCGCCTTCCAGAAGCGGCTGATCGATGCGCCGCTGATGCGCCGGGTTCTGGCGGATCTGAGCCTCGATCAGGAGGCCGCGCTCGCCCTGGGCCTGCGCGTGGCGCGGGCGTTTGACGGCACAAGCGCGGAGGAGGCGGCGTTTGCCCGGATCGCGGTGGCGGTGGCGAAGTTCCTGAACAACAAGCGCTGCGTGAACGTGATCTACGAGGCGATGGAGTGCCTCGGAGGCATGGGCTACACCGACGATACGCCCCTGCCGATGCTCTACCGCGAAGCACCGCTGAACTCGATCTGGGAAGGCTCGGGCAACGTGATCTGCCTCGACATCCTGCGCACGCTGGCGCGGGACAGGCTGGCGGGCGAGGTTCTGCTGGCTGAACTGGAGGCCGTGCGGGGGCGGTTTGCCGCCTATGATACGGCTCTGGATGGCGTGGTTTCCGAGGTGAAGGCCGGCGTGCCGGAAGCCGACGCGCGGCGCTTTGCCGAGCGGCTGGGGGACTTGCTGGCGGCCTCTGCGCTGATGGATTCCGGGCCTGAGTCTTTGGCGGAAAGCTATGTACGGCGGCGGCTTAAAGGCGCAGGGCAGGTCGCAGGGAGTGTGGCTGGATTGGCGGAAGATGATATTTTAGCGCGGTGGGAATAAATCTCTGTTTCGCCCGGCGGCACGCCGGGCAGCGCCCGACCCGCCCGTCACGCCAGAGGCGTGCTACTCGCACGACGGCGGGCGCTTCGCTTCCGCCCCGGTTCGGGCGCTTCCCTTGGTTATCAAACACCGATGTATTGCTCCGTCACATCCGCCCCCAGCTCCGCCATTGCGCCAGCCCAGACGCTTTCCCCCCGGCTCAGAACAACCGCCTGATCGCAGATTCCGGCCAGTTCTTTCAAAGACTTATCCACGATCAACAGGCTCAGGCCCCCCTCGCGGCGCAGCTGTCCGAGGGCGGCCCAGATCTCGGCGCGGATCAGCGGCGCGAGCCCTTCCGTGGCCTCATCGAGGATCAGCAGGCGGGGGTTCGTCATCAGGGCGCGGCCGATGGCGAGCATCTGCTGCTCGCCGCCCGAGAGCGTCGCGGCGCGCTGGCCCATGCGCTCGGCGAGGCGCGGAAAGAGCCCGTGCACCCGCGCCAGATCCCAATGGCCACGCCGTGCGGCGGCGATGAGGTTCTCGCGCACGGTGAGATCGGCAAAGCAGCGCCGCCCTTCCGGCACCAGCCCAATCCCCAGCCGCGCAGCCTTGTGGCTGGGCAGGCGCGCCAGATCCTGACCGGCGAAGCGCAGGCGCCCCGCGGCGGGCAGCATCCGGCAGATCGCCTTGACGGTGGTGGATTTCCCCATCCCGTTGCGCCCCATCAGTGCCAGCGCTTCGCCTTCCGCAAGCGCAAGATCGACGCCGAACAGCGCCTGAGTCTGGCCGTAGGCGGCGGTGACGCCGGAAAGCTCCAGCAGGCTCATGCCTCTTCTCCCAGGTAGGCCGCGCGCACCTCGGCGTTGGCGCGGATTTCCTCGACGCTGCCGGTGGCGATGATGCGGCCGTAGACCAGCACGCTGATGCGGTCGGCCAGCGCGAAAACGGCGTCCATGTCGTGCTCCACCAGCAGGATCGGCGCCTCGCGGCGCAGGCCATCCAGCATCGCGGTGAGGCGCTGGCTGCCCTCGGTGCCGAGCCCGGCCATGGGTTCGTCCATCAGGAAGGCCTTGGGTGCCAGCGTGAGCGCCACGGCCACCTCCAACTGGCGGCGCTGGCCGTGTGACAGCGTGGCCACCACGCGGTGCGCCTCAGACAGCAGGCCGACGCGCTCAAGCGCGGCCTCGGCCTTGCCGCGCAGATCCCGATCCGCGCCGACGGAGCGCCAGAAGCGCCAGGGCGAGCCCGCCGCCCCCACCGCGCCGAGCAGCACGTTCTGCAGCACCGTGTCCTCCATCGCCAGCGCGGAGATCTGGAAGGTGCGCGCAAGGCCCTTCTTTGCCCGCAGGCGCGGCGGCAGCGCGGTGATGTCCTCCCCCAGAAGCTGCACGGAACCCGCATCCGGCGCGAGGCTGCCGCTGATCTGGGCGATGAGCGTGGATTTCCCGGCGCCGTTGGGCCCGATCACCGCGTGGATTTCGCCTGCGCGCAGATCGAGAGAGATGGCGTCCGAGGCCACCACCGCGCCGAAGCGCTTGGTGATCCCGCGGGCTTCCAGAACCACCGTCATGCGCCGCCCTCCCGCCTGGTGAGCAGCCCGATGAGGCCGCCGCGCCCGAACAGCACGATGGCAAGAAGCATGCCACCAAGATAGATCAGCCAATATTCCGAGAGCCCGCCCAGCCAGTGCTCCAGCATCACGAATGTGGCCGCGCCCACAACGGGGCCGAAGAGCCGCCCTGTGCCGCCGATGATGATGAAGACGATCAACTCGCCGCTCATCTGCCAGGAAAACATCGTCGGGCTGACGAAGCGGTTGAGATCGGCAAACAGCGCCCCCGCCAGCCCGGTGATCGCGCCGGAAATCACGAAGGCCGCCAGTTTCAGCCGCGTCGGATCCAGCCCCACGGTCTCCACCCGCGCGGGCGTCTGGCGGGCGGCGTTGAGGGCCAGCCCGAAGGGTGCGCGCATCAGCCTTGCGGTGGCGAAAAGCACGGCGCAGAGGATCGCGAGGCAGAGGCCGTAGAACTGGATCGGGTCCAGCGTGTTGAGCCCCGGAAAATCGTTGCGGATGTAGATCGAAAGCCCGTCTTCGCCGCCGTAGGCCGCCCAGCTGATGGTGAAGAAGTAGAACATCTGCCCGAAGGCCAGGGTGATCATGATGAAGTAGACGCCGGCCGTGCGCAGCGACAGCAGGCCGATGACCAGCGCGGCGAGTGCGGAGGTGACGATGGCCACGAGCCAGATCACCGGCATGGACTTCGTGCCCTCGATCAGGAAAGGCCATGTGCTGAGCGCCGTGTAGCTCTGCGCGTGGTGGGCGAGGATGCCCATGGCATAGCCGCCGATCCCGAAGAAGGCGGCGTGGCCGAGGCTCACGAGCCCGCCGATGCCGAGCGCGATGTTCAGCCCGGCGGCGGCCAGCGCGAAGATCACCGCGCGGGTCGCCAGCGTGATGGTGAAGGGCTCATCCGCCGCCCAGGCCCAAAGCGGCACAAGGATGAGGCCCGCGAGGATCAGAAGGTTCAGGTGGCGCTCGGTGATCATGCGCGGCTCCCGAACAGGCCCGTGGGGCGGAAGATCAGCACCGCGCCCATCAGGATGTAGATCAGCATGGAGGCCAGTGATGCCCCGGCGGAGGTGGCGGTTGCGGGCTCCATGAAGAGCTTGAACAGCTCGGGCAGGAAGATGCCGCCCAGCGTGTCGGTCAGCCCCACCAGCAGGGCGCCGATGAAGGCCCCCTTGATCGAGCCGATGCCGCCGATCACGATCACCACGAAGGCAAGGATCAGCACCGGTTCACCCATGCCCACCTGCACCGACTGGATCGCCCCCACGAGCGCCCCGGCAAGGCCGGCGAGCGCCGCGCCCAAGGCGAAGATAAGCGTGTAGAGCCTTGAAATATCGACACCAAGCGCCGCGATCATCTCGCGGTCATTCTCGCCCGCGCGGATCTGGATACCGATGCGCGTGCGGGCGATCAGCAGGCCCAGGCCGGCGGCCACCAGAAGGCCGATGCCGATCAGGGCGAGGCGGTAGAGCGGGTACTGTATGCCGCCCGGCAGGGTGACGGGGCCGGAGAGCGCGCCCGGCACGTCGAGGAAGAGCGGGAAGGAGCCGAATAGCCAGCGTGTGCCTTCGGAAAAGATCAGGATCAGGGCGAAGGTGGCGAGCACCTGGTCGAGGTGATCGCGCGCGTAAAGCCTTCGGATCACGAGGATTTCCACCAGCGCCCCGGCCATGGCGGCGGCGGCGAGGGCGGCGGCCAGTCCCAGCGCGAAGGAGCCCGTCGCCCCGGCCGCGGCGGCCGCCGCGAAGGCGCCGACCATGTAGAGAGAACCATGGGCAAGGTTGATCAGCCCCATGACGCCGAAGATCAGGGTCAGGCCGGCCGCCATCAGGAACAGCATCACGCCGAACTGCAGCCCGTTCAGGATCTGCTCGGCCAGGAGGAGTGGGGTCATGGGTGGGTCGTCTGTTGAAGGGCGCCGGGCCAGCGTTGCCCGGCGCCGGCCGTGTTACATCTTGCAGTCGGCTGCGTAGGCATCCGCGTGATCTTCGAGCGCTACGCCGATGATCTTGTTAGTATAAACGTCGCCCTCCTTGATCACCTCGCGGGCATAGATCGTCTGGATCGGGTGGTGGTTCGGCCCGAATTTGAACGCACCGCGGGTGGAGGCGAAATCGGCCGCTTCGAGGGCTGCGCGGAAAGCGTCGGCGTCCGAGACATCGGCCGCTTCCACCGCGGAGATCAGAAGGTTCGCGGTGTCGAAGCCCTGGCTGGCGTAGAGCGAGGGCAGGCGCCCGTATTCGGCCTCGAAGCTGGCGACGAAGGCGGTGTTGGCCTCATTGTCCAGATCCTTGCTCCATTGGGACGTGTTGACGACCCCGAGCGCCGCATCACCTACGGCCTGCAAGATGCCCTGATCAAAGGAGAAAGCCGGACCGACTACCGGGATGTCCACGCCGCTGTCGGCATATTGCTTCAGGAAGCTGATGCCCATGCCGCCGGGCAGGAAGAAGAACACGCTGTCCGCGCCCGAGGCCCGGATCTGGGCGATCTCGGCGGCGTAGTCCGTCTGGCCCAGCTGGGTGTAGACCTCGCCGGCCAGATTACCTTCGAAGAAGCGCTTGTAGCCGGTGAGCGCATCCTTGCCGGCCGGATAGTTCGGCGCGAGGATGAAGCTGTTCTTGTAACCTGCTGTATTCGCGTAGGAACCCGCGGCTTCATGCAGGTTGTCGTTCTGCCAGGCGACGTTGAAATAATTCTCGTGGCAGCCCTTGCCGGCGAGCGCGGAAGGGCCTGCGTTGGGCGAGAGGTAGAACTTGCCTTGCGCCGTCACCGAAGGCACCACGGCCATGGCGAGGTTGGACCAGATGATGCCGGTGAGCACGTCCACCTTCTCGGACTGGATCATCTTGTCGGCCAGCTGCACCGCCACGTCCGGCTTGCGCTGGTCGTCCTCGATGACGACCTCGATGTCATCCCGGCCCGATTGCTTGATCGCGAGCATGAAGCCGTCGCGCACGTCGATCCCCAGCCCGGCGCCACCGCCCGACAGCGTGGTGATCATGCCCACCTTCACTTCGGCCAGCGCCGGGGTGGCCAGCGCGGCCACGGCGGCCGTCAGCATCAGCGATTTCATCTTCATATCCATCTCCCTGCGGTTCTTCGGTTTTTTGTCTGCGCCACTTGAGCGCGAAACGGCCGCGAATGGAAGCCTTTGATAGCGCCGCAGGCGCCGCGGCGCGCGGGAAACCGCGAAATTGCCTAAAATGGAACGCGTTTGGCGGGCCCGCTTTTGCCATTTGGTAACGCGCGGCGCCTAGCCCTGTGGATCGATGGCTCACGCAAGGAGGCGAAGATGGCGGCCGAGGATCAGAACACCCAGGCACAGAACATGGCCGAGCAAACCGGCACGGCGGGGGATGACACGCTCGTCGGTGGCGCGGGGCAGGACAGCCTCGACGGCGGAGCGGGAAACGACGATCTTTCCGGGCAGGAGTCCGAGGATCGGCTGCTCGGCGGGCAGGGGGATGACTCGCTCGATGGCGGTGACGGCAACGATCTTGCCGCCGGCGATTACGTGGGCAGCGAATGGGAACTGGTGGACGGCGTCTGGGTCTACCACCCGGACCGCGTGATCTCCAACCCGGACTGGAACACCCTCGATCCCTTCGACACCAACTACAACGATACGATCACCACCGGCGCCGGGGAGGACGTTCTGCTCGGCAACCGCGGCAATGACAGGCTCGACGCCGGCGCGGGCGACGATCTGATCAATGCCGGCTCCGGGGTGGATACGGCCTACGGCCGCGAGGGGGACGACGTTCTCAACCTCGAAAGCGGCAATGACACAGGCTACGGCGGCGCCGGCGCGGACATCGTGAATGCCGGGGATGGCGACGATCTCGTCTACGGCGATTCCGGCGCGGTCAACCTGATCGCGGATGCGATCACCGGGTCCAAGCCGCAGACCTTCGAGCAGCATGCGCAGCAGGGCGGCTGGGCCCTGCGGGACGGCGCCGCCGGCCAGGAGATGGTGCGCAGCATCGAAACAAATGCAGGTGAAACCTACGAGCTGTCCTTCGATCTGGCGGCCAACCTTTCGGCCGGGGCCACCTCCGGCACGGTGGAGATTCTCTGGAACGGCGCGGTGGTGGATACGGTCTCCACCACCTCGGGCGCCTACCAGACCCACAGCGTGCAGGTGGAAGGCACGGGCGGGCCGGGCGAGCTGTCCTTCCGGATCGTGCAGGATCCGGCCGAGGCGGGCCCCGAGATCGACATGTCCGGCCCGATCTACAGCTACGACAAGACGATGCAGTTCGGCGGGCAGGAGGTCTCGGTGGAGGCCTTCGCACCGGGGCAGGCCAAGCTCTACCAGGTGATCGACGGGCAATTGAAGGTGTTTGATCCGGCCACCGAAACCTATGCGGATGCCGGTCCGCCCACCGGTATCAAGATCAATGCCACCGGCTTCAACGTGGAGGATGATCTCATTTACGGTGTCGCTCGGTCGACAGGTGTCGATGCACTTGGCCGCACGACAAGCCCGCCGGACCTGGTGGCTCTTGATGCAAAAGGCAACTTTTACCGAGTCGGAGAGGCACCGTTTTCGGACTACGTTGGTGATTTCGACAGCAGCGGCAATCTCTGGTCCTTCAACAGCAGCCTGAACCGGGTCGCCAAGATCGACGTGGACAGCCTCGATGCCGACGGCAACCCGGAGGTCACGGTCTACGATCTGCCCAACGATTTGCTTAAGGGGCAGATCTTCGACATCGCCTACAGCGCCAAGGACGATTGCTTCTACGCCGTGCAGGCGCCCTCCCGCAACGGCGGCAACGGCGAATTGCACCGGATCGATCTCTCCGAGGTGGGCAGCGGCGGGGAGCCGCAGATCACCACCATCCCGATCGCGGGCACGCTTTTCGGTGACACCATGCAGAGCGGTATGGTGAAAGGGGCCTACGGGGCTGTTTTCCTTGACGGGGACGGCAATCTCTTCTTCGGGCTGAACAAGGGCGATCACGATCTCGACGCCAGCACCGGTGCGGAAGGGGGCGTCTACCAGGTCCACTATGATTTCAACACCGGCTACGCCTACAACGAGTTCAAATCCACCGCGCAGACGACGAATTCCAACGATGGCGCCGTCGATCCGCGCTCGGTCGATCCCTTCGCCGAGGTGGATACCGAAAGCCCGATCCTGCTCAAGGATCCGTCGGTCGTCAGCCTCGCCGGCGGCAACGACGATCTGCGCGGCGGCGACGGCGACGACGTGATGTTCGGTGAAGCCGGGGACGACAAGCTGCACGGAGGCAGCGGCGATGACGAGCTGTCCGGCGGCGAGGGCAACGACAAGATCCTCGGCGGCACGGGGAACGACAGTCTCGATGGCGGCTCCGGCGACGACAAGCTGATGTCGGGCGGCGGGCACGATACCGTCGAGGGCGGCGCCGGCAATGACTACATCCATGCCGGCGGCGGCGATGACGTGATCGACGGCGGGGCGGGGGCCGACAAGATCGTCGGCGGGGCCGGCTCCGACGTGATCAGCGGCGGTGCCGGAAACGATCACCTCTGGGGTGGCAACTGGGCCGCGGACGGCAGCTCCGACACCTTCGTCGTGGCCCGCGGCGGCGGCAGCGACATGGTGCACGATTTCGAATCCGGCCACGACGTGGTGGATCTCAGCGACTACGGGCTGAGCTACGAACAGCTCCAGGGCCTGATGGAGGATCAGGGCTGGGCCACGGTGATCGATCTCTCCAGCATCGAGGGCGGCCCGCCCGGTGACAAGCTGATCCTGAAATCCGTCTCCATCGACGATCTCGACGAAAGCAACTTCATCCTGTGACACGCGCTCCCAATCCGGCTGCCCCGGCGGGGCCACCGGCAGGGCAACCGGCGGACATCCTGAAGATCCGCCGGCTGCTGCCGCCGCTGTTGGCCTACGGGTTCGTCAGCAACCTCGCCGCGCTGGTGACGCCGCTCTTCATGATGCAGGTGCTCGACCGGGTCGTGCCCTCGGGCAACATGGCCACGCTGCTTCTGCTGCTGGTCATCGCCGTGGCGGCGCTTCTGGCCAGCAGCCTCGTGGATTTCGCCCGCGACCGGGTGCTGGGCCGCCTGGCCCGCTGGGTGGACAGGCTCTGCACCCTGCCGCTGCTGGCGCAGCCGCCGCAGGCTCAGGCCGAGGCGGCCCAGGCCCTCGCGGCGGCCCGCGGAATGCTTTCGGGGGGCGGGCTGGTGGCCCTGTTGAACCTCGCCTGGGTGCCGGTGTTCCTGGCCGGGCTCGGGCTGATCCACTGGGCCTATCCGCTGCTGGCGCTGGTGATGGTCGCCGCGCTCTGGCTCGCCCGCAAGCTGGGCGATCTGCTGGCGGCGGATCCGCGCCAGTCCGCGGTGCAGCTCGGCGAGCAGGAACGGGCGGTTTCCGCCCAGATCGCGGCACTCGGGCGCCAGCCGCTGGGGCCTGCCGTCGCGGCGCAGCTCGCCGCGCGGCTGGACAGAATCAAGGCCGCGCGGCTGGCGATGGAGGAGGCGGCGGACGGGCCGTCCGAAACCG
This sequence comes from Pseudoruegeria aquimaris, assembly GCF_900172235.1. Classification (GTDB taxonomy): domain Bacteria; phylum Pseudomonadota; class Alphaproteobacteria; order Rhodobacterales; family Rhodobacteraceae; genus Pseudoruegeria; species Pseudoruegeria aquimaris. The sequence continues at coordinate 48,915 of NZ_FWFQ01000004.1, forward strand.
CGCGTGCCGGGGCGGGCTTCCTGCGCCAGATGGCACAGCTGGCGGCCCTTGCCGCCGGCGCGGCGCTTGTGGCGCGGGGCCAGATTTCCGCCGGGGGCATGATCGCGGCCTCCATCCTCACGGCCAAGGCCGTCACCGCGGCGGAGCAGGGCCTGGCCACGCTGGCCGGCAGCGGCAACCTCCTTGCGCCCTTCGCCACGCTCGCGGCCCTGCCGACGGTGGCGCAGGGCGGGCTGGAGGCGGTTCCCTTCGAGGGGCGGCTGCGGGCCGAGGGGCTGATCTACCCGCGTGGCGGGGGCGCGCCGCCGCGGCTTGAGCGGGTGTCCTTCACGTTGGAGCCGGGCCAGTGCCTCGCGGTGATCGGCGATTCCGGCTCCGGCAAGACAACGCTGCTCAAGGCGCTCGCCGGGCTGGATCCGGCGCCGGTGGGCGGGGTGCTGCTGGATGACACCGACGTGCGCCAGCTGTCCCCGCTGGCCCATGGCGCGGCGGTGGGCTACCTGCCGCAGCTCGCCGAGCTTCTGCCGGGCACCATCGCCGAGAATATCGCCGGCTTCCGCCCGGAGGCCACCGATGCCGAGGTCGTGGCCGCGGCGAAGCGTGCGCGCGCCCACGGGATGATCTCGGCGCTGCCCGAAGGCTATGCCACCGATCTCACCCGCGCGGGCAATCTGCTCACGGCCGGGCAGCGGCAGCAGGTGGCGCTCGCCGCGGCGCTGTTTCCTTCGCCGCGCTACCTCTTCCTCGACGAGCCCAACGCACTGCTGGACCGTCACGCCGAGGCAGGCCTCTGCGAAACGCTGTCGGAACTGAAGGCGGCGGGCGCGACGATCGTCATGGTGCTGCACCGGGCCGGGATCATCGGGCTGGCCGACATGGTGGCGGTGCTGGACCGCGGGCGGCTGGCCGATTTCGGCCCGCGCAGCCAGGTGCTCGGGCGCCAGGCCGAGGGCCGGCGCACGATCCGGCTGCCCCTGCGCGAAACCTCGCTCCAGGATCTCGCGGACTGGATCACGCGGCAGTTCACCCGCGCCGGGGATGCGCCCTTCGCGGCCAAGGCCGTGCTGCTGGGCACCGAGATGTTCCAGGCGGCGCTTCTGAACGGTCCGCAGGACGTGCCGCGCGAGGCGCGTCTGGATTTCAGCTTCCAGGACGACACCCATTGCACGCTCGAACTCCGGGAAGACGGCCCCTCGGAGGCGGGCAAGCGCATGGTCGAGGTGCGCGCCGCCATGGCGCAGGGCGCGCCCGATGATGCCGCCTTCAAGCCGCAGGAACGTCCGCTGGCCACGGCGGAGCGGCTGGCGAGCCGCCTGAGCGTGGAAAGCAGCGACACCCGCACCTGCATCCGTGCCGAGCTTGCCGCCCAGGGCGCCCCGGCCGATCTCGGGAGGCCCCATTGACGGCCCCCCTGCAAAAGGCGCCGGCCGCCGCCGCCGAGGCGCCCGAAAGCGGCCTGCCGCGGGAGGTGACGCGCCCGCTCACCTGGGGCATGGCGGCGATCTTCGGGTTTCTCGCCGCGGCCATCCTCTGGTCCACCGCGGCGCCGCTGACCACGAGCATCCACGCGAGCGGCCGGCTGGTGTCCAGCCTGCCGAACTTCGAGATCCAGCACGGCTACGGCGGCGAGATCGCCGAGGTCGGCGTTACGGAGAACGCACCGGTGGAGGCGGGGCAGATGCTGTTCCGCCTCGATACGCGGGTGGAGGCGGCCACCCGGCGCGAGATCGCGGCGCGGCTCGCCCGGCTGGAGGAAGAGACGGCGGTGATCCGGGCGCTCCTCGCGGAGGCGACCGAAACCGGCGGGGCCGGTGGCGGAGATGAGGCGGGGAAAGCCGAAGCGCAGGGCTTCGTGCTTGAAGGAGGGGCGGCCGGCGCGGGGGAACCGCAACCCGGGCCCGCGCTCCTGGAGGTGCCGGCCGGCGGGCCGGGGGCTATGGGCCCGGAGGCCGGGGTGGTGCGCGTGGCTGCCCGCAGCGAGATCGCCCGCCGCTACGCGCGCGAAGCCGAGGTGGCGCGGCTGCGCAAGCAGAGCCTCGAAGAGGGAGCCGAGGCGATGGAGCAGCAGGCCCGTGCCGCCTTGGCCGAGGCCGACTACCTGGCCCAGCGGCTCGCGCTTCTGCGCGGCCGCGAGGAGAAGCAGCGCCACCTGCTGGGCCGCGGGCTGACCCGCGAAACAGAGGTGGACAGGATCACCGAACAGGTGCTGGCCGTGGCCGGCGCGCAGGAGCAGAAACAGGCCAGCGCCGCGGCGCTGATGCAGCAGGCCCAGAAGGCGCGGGCCGATGCGCGCGGGATCATGTTGGAGCTGGCGGCGGCCCACCTGCGCCAGATCCAGCAGAACGAGGCGCAGGCGTCCCAGATGCGCCAGGAACTCGCCCGGCTGGACGCGGTGCTCGGCGCGGCGGTGATCGTCGCCCCGGTGTCCGGCCATGTGCAGGAGCTGCGCTTCGACAGCCCGCAGATGTATGCGCCGCGCGGCCAGACGCTCGCGGTGATCGCCCAGCACCTGGAGGAACCTTTCGCGCGGCTCACCATCCCCACGGGCAGCATCGACCAGGTGTCTGTGGGGATGCGCGGCAAGATCACCATCAACGGCCTGCCGCAGCGGGAGCTGCCGGCGCTGCATGCCACGATCACGGCGATCACGCCGGAAGCGGTGAAGGACGGCGAGGGCCGGGCCATCGGCTACTCGGCGACGGCGCGCATCGACGCGAGCGACCTGGAGGCCGCGCAGGGGGCCTTGCAGAGCCGTTTCCGGCTGGCGGCGGACATGCCCGTTTCCGCCACGCTGACGGGCCGGCAGATCACGCTCTGGCGCTACCTGACCCAACCCTTCACCAGCGCCTTCGCCGGCGCTTTCGAGGACTGAACGGCACGGATGCGCGCCGGGGCCTCGGTGGCCGGCGCGCTCTGCTGGATCAATCGGCCGGCTCCTCGGCGTCGGCGCGGGCGGCGAGTGTCAGCATGTGCCGGGCGAACCAGAGCGTGGCCGGCACCGCGATCAGCGCGCCCAGCAGGATGGACGCGGTGGTGGAGAGCACGGGCAGCCCGATCCAGGAGCCCAGCAGCGAGGCGAAGAAGACGTTCACCGCCATCGCTCCCGCCCCGAACGGGTAGAGCGCCAGCGTGAGGCGGGCCAGCGGCGAAGGCCTCATCGCCGCGCCACCAGCCGCGCCACGGCGATCAGGGCCGCGACAAACGCCAGCGATGCCATGGCGAACCAGAATTCCGCCGTGGCCGATTGCGCGTTCGGGGTGGGGCGCTCGAAGCCTGCCGCCAGCGCGGGGGCGGCTGCGAGCAGGGTGGAAAGGGCGGGAATGAAGCGTGTCATGTCAGCTTTCCTGTGTGAGGGAGCGGTAGATTTCGGGCAGGGCGCGCAACAGGCGCGCAGGCTCGGGCAGCAGGGTGAAGCCGCCCTTGCCGAAGATGCGGGCGAACCAGTCCTGCCCGTCGGCATCCACGATCACCGAATGCACGATCTGGCCCGCGCGGCGGGCTTCGCGCACGGCCATGCGGCTGTCTTCGATACCGTGCTGGCCCTCGTAGTGATCCAGATCATTGGGCTTGCCGTCGGTGAGGACGAGCAGCAGCTTCTGGCGGCTGCCTTCCTCGGACAGCCGCATGGAGGCGTGGCGCAGTGCGGCGCCGAGGCGGGTATACTGGCCCGGCTTCAGCCCGCCGATGTTGCGCATCACCTGCGCATCCATCGGATCGGCAAAGCCCTTCACCCGGTGCAGGAACACGCGATCGCGCCGCAGCGAGGAAAAGCCCCAGATGCCGCAGCGGTCGCCCGCGGCCTCGATGCCCCCGGCCAGCGCGGCCAGGGCTTCGCGCGCCACTTCCATGACGTTGGTGTCGCCGAGGCTCGCCTCGGTGGAGCGGGAGCAGTCGAGCAGGATCGCGACCGAAAGCTCGCGCTCGATCTTGCGCGACGCCATGTAGAGCCGGTCACTGCCGCGCCCGGAGGCCACCAGATCGGCGCGGGCGTTGATCACGGCGTCCAGATCCAGCTCCTGCCCGTCGATCTGGCGCGGCGAGAGCACGCGGCGCGGGCGCAGGGCCTCGAACTGGCGGCGCACGGCGGCCAGGCGGCGCGGATCGGGGCGGAACGCGGGCGCATCGGGTGCGATCTGCACCGGGGCTTCCAGCACGCGGGCGTGATCCTCCATGTAGCTGCGCGTGCGCATGTTCCACTCGGGGTAGGTATGGGCGCCGGCGAGCCTTGCGTGATCGGCCTCCTGCGGCGAGAGATCGAGGTGCAGCCGCAGCCGGGTGGCGGCCTTGCGGTCATGCTTGCTGAGGGTGACGCTCTCCTGATCCTCGGCGGCCTTCTGGGCGTCATCTTCGTTTTCGTCCTGCACCGAGCGGTTGATGTTCATGGATTCGACCCAGGACAGGATCGTTTCGAAGCGGTGGATGATGAAACTGTCGCGCCGGTTGGCCTGGTCGAGGTCGCGCCGCTCGCCCTGCTTGCGGCTTTCGACGGGAAGCGCGGGCATCGGGGCCGTGCTCTCGGCGTCCTCCTCGCGGGGCGTCGTGCCGGTCGCGGGGCGCAGGTAGCGCAGCCAGATCGGCACCGGGGCGAAGGGGGTGTAGCCGCGGGCGGGTGCGATCGGAATCTCGGCGGCCGCGCCGCCGAGCTGATCGCGCAGGGCGCGTTCCATCGCGGCTTCGGCCGGGGTGCGGGCGAGGTTTTCGCGCTGCGCGAGGCAGCCGGCGGCAAGGGCGCCGTAGGCGGCGCGCAGGCCGGGGCAGGCGCGCCAGACGGCATCGCAGGCCGCCGCGGAGGCGCGGATCTGGGCGCAGTCGTTGGCCTGCGCGCCCTCGGGCAGGTCCAGAGCGGTGACATCGGTGAGCGCGGCGGAGGCGGTGAGCCAGAGGTAGGCGGCGCGGTTCAGATCTTCGCTGGGGAAGGCGTCCATCACCGGCGGCAGGCGCAGGCGCTCGCCGTCGTATGTCGCGACGGGCGCGGCCTCTGGCCCCTTGGCCAGCCGCTGCCGCCAGCCGCGGCGGTGGGTCAGCGCCACCGGGCTGGCCGGGCCGATGTCGACGCTGGCCGCGCCCCCGAGGGCGCGGAACAGCAGGGCGGCGGAGGGGCGGATCGCCTCGAAGGGCACCGCCGCCTCGGGGAAGGCCGATCCCGGCACCATGGCGGTGGCGAGATCGTGCCAGAGGTTGCCCACGGCCTCTTCCGGTTCGAGAAAATCCAGAAGCGCCATGGGCCTACCCGTAGATCACGGCCACGAGATCGCGCAGGGCGGATTTCGTGTCCTCGTCGTCGCTCAGGGGTTCGATCACGGCGGCCTCCAGCGCGGCCGGCACGGCCATGCCGCGCGCGATCAGCGTGGCGGCGTAGACGAGCAGCCGGGTCGAGACCCCTTCCTCCAGATCCATGCCCGAGAGCGAACGGATCTTGGCCGCCAGCCGCACCAGCGGCGCGACGCGCGCCTCCTCCAGCCCGCTTTCCGCCGCCACCACGGCGATTTCCGTTTTCTCGGGCGGGAAATCGAAGCTGATGGAGAGGAAGCGCTGCCGGGTGGAGGGCTTCAGGCGTTTGAGGATGTTCTGGTAGCCGGGGTTGTAGGAGGCCACCAGCATGAAGCCATCGGGCGCCTTCAGCTCTTCGCCGGTGCGGTCGATCACCAGGGTGCGGCGGTTGTCGGTGAGCGGGTGCAGCACCACGGTCACGTCCTTGCGCGCCTCCACCACCTCGTCGAGGTAGCAGATCGCCCCTTCGCGCACCGCGCGGGTGAGCGGGCCGTCAACCCATTCGGTTTCGCCCCCCTTCAGCAGGTAGCGCCCGATCAGATCGGCGGCGGAGAGATCGTCGTGGCAGGCCACCGTGTAGAGCTTGCGCCCGGTGGCGGCGGCCATGTGCTCGACGAAGCGCGTCTTGCCGCAGCCGGTCGGCCCCTTCAGCAGAAGGGGCAAACCGTTTTTCTGGGCCATCTCGAACAGGGCGCATTCATTGCCCTGCGGTAGGTAGGCCGGGATGGCGGGGGCCTGGCTCATGGCGTTCATGGCTCACTCTCCCGGCACGGCGTTGGGGCCGGGCGCGATGACTTCGCGGCGCACCACGGCGAGGCTGTAGATGAACAGCAGCGCGCCGATCACCACCGCGAGCCCTGCGCCGAAGCGCATCATGTAGAAGACGTCGAGCGCGTCCTGCACGTCCATGTAGTAGTCGCCCACCACGCGCTGCATGTGCGTCTGGATGGTGCCGGCGAAGGTCAGCACGAAGGTCATGAAGGCCATGCCGCCCGTCATCAGCCAGAAGGAGGCCATGTTGAGCACCTGGTTGTAGGGGGTGCGGCCGCGCAGGATCGGCATCGCGTAGGAGAACATCGCGAGGTTGAGGGCCACGTAGGCCCCGTAGAAGGCGAGGTGGCCGTGGGCGGCGGTGATCTGGGTGCCGTGGCTGTAGAAGTTCACCCCGTGCAGCGTGTGCAAAAAGCCCCAGACGCCGGCGCCAAAGAAGGCCACGGTGGAGGAGCCGAGCGACCACAGAAGTGCTGCCTTGTTGGGGTGGTTCTTGCGCCCTTTCCAGACCATGACGAAGGCAAAGCTCATCATCAGGAAGAAGGGGATCACTTCGAGCGTGGAGAAGATCGAGCCGATCCACTGCCAGTAGCCCGGCGTGCCGATCCAGTAGAAGTGGTGGCCGGTGCCGAGGATGCCGGAGAACAGCGCGGTGCCGCAGATGACGTAGAGCCATTTCTCCACCACTTCGCGGTCCACGCCGGTGAGCTTGAGCATCAGGAAGGCGAGGATGGCGGCCATCACCAGCTCCCAGGTCGCTTCCACCCAGAGGTGGACGACGAACCACCAGTACATCTTGTCGAGGCTCAGGTTCTCGGGGTTGATGAAGGCGAAGATCCACAGCAGCGACAGCAGCCAGAGGCCGAGCAGCAGCACGTTGGTGATCGCCGTCTTGCGGCCCTGGAGCACCGTGAGCGAGACGTTCACGAGGAAGATCACGGCGGCCACGAGAATGCCGAATTTCACCCAGAGCGGCTGTTCGAGGAACTCGCGCCCCTCATGGATGCCCATCAGGTAGGAGACGACCGCCCCAAGCGTGCCGACCATCAGGATGGCGAGCTGGATGTAGGCGAGCTTGACGGAGAAGATCTCCCGCTCGCTTTCCTCGGGCAGCAGGAAGTAGGCCGCGCCGAAGAAGCCGGTGAGCAGCCAGACGATGAGCGCGTTGGTGTGGAGCATCCGCACGATGTTGAAGGGCAGAAGCTCGGACAGGAAATTGGGCGATACGTAGATCCACCCGGCGAGAAGCCCGCCCAGCACCTGGATGGCGAAGAGGGCGAGTGCGCAGGCGAAATAGGCCAGCGCCACTTTTTGCGATTGGTATTTCATGTGTGTCCCTCGTGATCTGTCAGCCGGCGTCGTTGGGCGGCCAGCCTTGCGTGTCGGTCTGGTCGGCCCAGCGGAGGAATTCGCTCAGGGCGCGCAACTCCTCGTCGGTGAGTTGGAAATTGGGCATCTGGCGGCGGCCTTCGATGCCGGAGGGCTGGGCTTCCATCCAGCCCTTGAGGGTCTCGAAGGCGGCCTCGGGATCGTCCATCACGCCCCAGCGCGTCATCACGTTGCCCACCTCGGGCGCGAAATAGGCGCCTTCGCCGTGCAGGGAGTGGCAGTTGATGCAGGCGTTCTTCTCCCACACCCGCTTGCCGTGGGCGACCTCTTCGGTCAGCGGCATGCCGGCGGTGGAGGTGTTCACGATGAACCGGTGGCTCTGGACGGTGAGGGCCACGAACACCACGACGAAAAACAGTGATCCGCCGTAAAAGATGTTGCGGGCCCGGGTCTTGGTCAGGATTTCTGCCATGGCTGGGCTTCCTTGTTCTTGCAGGATGCCACCGGGTCTAAGCGCTTCGGCGCGAAAGGAATTTGCGCAAGCGCAACGTTCTCGGGAATTGTCCGGTGCAGGCTCGGGGCACCATTCTTCAGAGGTTGCCCATGCGTAGACGGTTGCACGATCCCGACCTGCCCCTGGGGGAGCTGATGGACAGCTTCCCGGCGACGATCCCGGTGTTCCTGAAACACAGAATGCTCTGCGTCGGCTGCATGGTGAGCCCGTTTCACACGGTGATCGACGCCTGCGCGGAATACGGGCTGGAGGAAGAGTCGTTCAGGGCGGAGCTGACGGAAGCCGTCAGGGGTGCTGACCCTGCGCCAGCTCCACGAGACCGTGAGGATCAAGCACGCTGACGTGCTTGCGCCGGCTTTCCACGAGCCCCGCCTTCTCCCAGGCCGACATCAGCCGGCTCACCGTGTGCAGCGTGGTGCCCGTCATCTCGCTCAGGTCCTGGCGGGTGATGGGAAAGGTGATCTCAATTGCATTGCCTGTGCGCTTGCCCGTCTGGTTCATCAGCCGCAGCAGCGCGTTGGCCACGCGCTGCTCCACGTGCTGGGTGGCCAGTTCCACGATGCGCGCGTTCATCTCGCCCACGCGGGCGCCGAGGGTCTTGTAGGTTTCGGTGGCGAAACCGGGGTAGCTGGCGATGAAATGCTCCCACAGGCTGGTGGGCCAGCTGAGGATGATGCCTTCCGATGCCATGACGGAGGTGGCCGGGTAGGTGTCGCGGCCCAGGGCACGGGCGATTCCGAAGAGCTGGCCCGTGGGGATGTGCAGCGCGATGACCTGCTCGCCGCCCTCGGTGATGCGCACCACGCGCAGCACGCCGTCCAGCAGCATGTAGAATCGCTCCGCCGGCGCGCCTTCCTCGAAGACGACGCTGCCTTCCTCCAGCCTGCGCACGCTGGCGGCGTCCAGGATCTCGCGGATCTGGCGGCGCTCCAGTTGCGAGAACGGGGGCAGGTTGGCCAGCAGGCTTGGGTCGAGTCGGTGCGGGGCGGTCGTGTTCATGGGGACGTTCAATGCCCGTTTCGAGGCGGGTTTGGCCAGAGGAAAAAACGCCGGCGCAAAAAGGCGAGGGAAGTTTGTTCAAGCGCAAAGTCCGGACTCGGCCGCGGGCGTAGACCCGGCCTCGACACTGACGTGACAAGGAAAGGAACCCAGGATGTTCAAGCCACTCGCCCTCGGAGCCGTGATCGCCGCCGCCCTTGCCGGGGCCGTCTCGGCCGAAACCTTCGAAGTGAAGATGCTCAACAAGGGCGACGCCGGGAAGATGATCTTCGAACCCGACGCCCTGCGCATCGCCCCCGGTGACACGGTGAAATTCATTCCCACCGACAAGGGCCACAACGCCGAGCTGATCAAGGGCATGGCCCCGGAAGGCGCCGCCGAATTCAAGGGCAAGATCAACGAGGAGATCGACGTCACCTTCGACGTGGAAGGCGCCTATGGCGTGATGTGCAAACCGCACTACGCGATGGGGATGGTCATGACGGTCGTCGTGGGCGACGGCCCGGTGGACGTGGAGGCCTTCCTCGGTGGCCGCATTCCCAAAAAGGCGAAGGAGCGCTTCGAAGCGCAGCTCGCCACCCTGAACTGACCAAGCAGATTTTCGCGCGCGGGCGACAGGCCGCCGCCCGCCGCAAACAACTCCTGGAGGGCAACCCAGGAAAATCCAATGGAGGATGACATGTCCAAATACGTGAACCCCGGCCTGATCCCGACCAGCCGCCGCAACGTGCTGCGCGGCTCGCTCCTGGCAGGTGCCGCAGCCGCCGCCGCCGGTATCGGCCACGCCGCCGTGCGGCCCGCCCCGGCGCCCAAGGTTTCCATTCCGGGGATGCCGCTGGTGCGCACCGGTGAAAAGGTGGAGGCCGCCAGCAACGCCAAGCCGGCCGATCTGTCCGGTTACACCCGCGTGAAGCAGGAGCTCGTGGCCCCGCCCTTCGCGCCCAAGCACGACCAGGTGGCCAAGGGCGGCCCGAAGATCATCGAAATCACGATGGAAACCAGGGAAGTGCTGCTGACGGTGGACGAGGACACCGGCGCGCAGATCTGGGCGCTGACCTACAACGGCTCCGTGCCGGGCCCGCTCATCATCGCCCATGAAGGCGACATGATCGAACTCACCCTGCGCAACCCCGAAACCAGCGTGATGGAGCACAACATCGACTTCCACGCCTCCACCGGCGCGCTGGGCGGCGGCGGGCTGACCCACGTCTATCCGGGCGAGGAAACGGTCCTGCGCTGGAAGGCCACGAAGCCCGGCGTCTTCACCTACCACTGCGCCCCCGGCGGCGCGATGATCCCCTACCACGTCTGCCACGGCATGAACGGCGCCATCATGGTGCTGCCGCGCGACGGGCTGAAGGATGGCGCCGGCAACCCGCTGCGCTACGACAGCATCGCCTACATCGGCGAACAGGATTTCTACCTGCCGGTCGATGAGGACGGCAACTACAAGACCTACGAGGCCGCCGGCGACGACTACGCCGACTCCGTGGAAGCCATGCGCAGCCTGAAGCCGACGCACTGCGTCTTCAACGGCTCCGTCGGCGCCCTCACCGGGGAAAACGCGCTGAAGGCCAAGGTGGGCGACACGGTGCTGATGATCCACAACCAGGCCAACCGCGACACCCGCCCGCACCTGATCGGCGGCCACGGCGATTACGTCTGGGAGGCCGGCTCCTTCACCGATGCCCCGCTCACGGGTCTGGAGACCTGGCTCTGCCGCGGCGGCTCGGCGATGGCGGCGATGTATACCTTCCGCCAGCCCGGCGTCTACGCTTACGTCAACCACAACCTGATCGAAGCCGCCCTGCTGGGCGCCACCGCCCACTTCGTGGTGGAAGGCCAGTGGGACAACGAGCTGATGGAGCAGGTCGTGGCGCCGCGGCCCTACGGGGCCTGAGGCCGGGAGACAGGCTGACAGCCAGGCAGGAGAGAGCGATGGGCGCAGGAGCGAAAACCCTTCTCGTTTGCGGAATTGGCGGTGCTGCACTCGCCGTCACCGCGGCGCTCATCGCAACCAAAGGGGGCACGGATCTGTTCCGTGCCCCCGATCTGTCGCTCGTGCCGCAGATGGCGGAAGCGCCGGTGCCCCTGCCGGACGGCCGCGCGATCCACGTGCAGAAATTCGAAGTCACCATCGCCGAATGGGCCCGCTGCCACGCCGCGGGGGCCTGTTCGCTGGCGGTGAAGCCGCGGCCCGGGTTCGATCCCGAGACGACCCCGGCAACCGGGCTGAGCTATGTTGACGTGGGCGAGTATCTCGCCTGGATCAACGGCGAGACGGGGCTGAACTTCCGCCTGCCGACGATGGCGGAATGGGAGGCCATGGCCGCCCCGGTGCTGCCCGAGAAGCCCGATCCGATCTTCACCGATCCCAGCCTGAGCTGGGCCTCGTCCTACCTGACGGAGAACGTCCCGGCGCGGGCGCTGAAACCCTCGGGCAGCTTCGCCGTCACCGCGGAAGGCGTCGCCGATCTCGACGGCTCCGTCTGGGAATGGACGCAGGACTGCTACAACGACAGCGATCCGAGCCGCTGCGCCGCCTTCTACGTGGGCGGCGAACACGTGGCCGCCATCCCGCTGCTCGTGCGCGATCCGGCGCGCGGGGGCTGCGCCGTGGGCGCTCCGCCCGCGCACCTTGGGATGCGGCTCGTGTCGGATGATCCGGTGCCGACGAGCTGAGGCCGCGCCCGGCGGCGGCGCGCGCCGTCGCAACAGGGCGGGCGGCCGGAAGACAACCGGATCGACGATGGGGGAAAACGCCCGGCGTTTGAAATGCGCCGGGCGTTTTTTGCTGCATGGGGGATCCGCCGCGGGCGGATCAGGGCAGGGGGGAGACGCCGATCACCAGCGGATGCAGGGCGATGAGCGCGCCGTAGAGGCCGAGCCCCGCCAGCAGCCGGGCCGGTTCCAGCCGCAAAGGCGCGGTCTGCACCTGCTGCCATAGCTTCCGCCAGGCCGCGTCACCCATCAGTCGCTTTCTGCGGCGGTCGACGAAGCGCCCGCCAAGCGCGGCGAATCCGGTGAAGAGGCCGAAGAGGATCACGTGGGCGAGATCGCCGTTGGCCAGCAGGTGCGCCGTGCCCCAGCAGGCGAGCGCCGCAAGGACGGGGTGGCGCACCAGCCGCACGATGCCGGGGCGGGCCGGGTCGAAGCCCTCCGCCGGCCCGCCGAAGGAGAAGGGGTTCGGCCGCCCGATCGAGAGCCCCAGCAGCAGGCAGGCCAGCAGCATGAGAGCGAGCGTCGCATGGGTCAGCCCCGGCGTGCGGGGCCAGAGCAGCACGTAGGGCGCGCGCCCGGCGGCCACGATCAGCCAGGCCAGCGCCCCCAGCGACAGCGCCGAATAGGCCGAGGTGAAGCCCCGCGCGCCCAGCAAGGCGACCGCCCGCGCCCGATTGGCCGGGCGCAGGGGCAGCGAATGGCTCAGGAAGAAGGCCGCAAGCGCGGCCGCGAACCCGGCCCAGCCGAACAGGGCGTCCATCAGGCCACCTCCGCGCGCGGGCGCAGCAGCATCGGGCCGTAACGCCCCAGGAAGACGGCAAATCCCGCGATCCAGAGCGCCCCCGACAAGCTGTAGAGCAGGTGGGCCGAGGCCGGGTCGAGCCCGGCGAGGAGCCGCGCCGTCATCGCCCCGAGCAGGCAGGCGTAGAGTGCCACGGTCGCCGTTCCGGCGTGCAGCGCGCGGCCGGTGTGGCCCAGCGTGGCCCGCGTCATCACCGCGATCGTCATCATCGTCACCGCGCCGGCTGTCCAGATGTGGAGCGCCGTGGCGGTGGCATCGCCCGCGATCAGCGCCGCGCCGAGGGCGAGCGCGCCCAGCGGCACGAAGGCATAGGCCAGGTGCAGCACCAGCAGCAGCGGCTCCGCACCGGTGCGCAGGCCCTGCCAACGCGCCAGCCGCGCCAGGTGGGCGAGTCCGGCGGCCAGCAGCGCCCATCCCGCCCATGGCGCCTGCACGACCCAGAGCGCAAGGGCCGCGGCCAGCAGCAGCAGGCTCGCCTTGTCGAACCGCTGCATCGGCGGCGCCGGGCGGGCCTCCGCGCCGCGCTGCGCCAGCCAGTTGCGCGTGAAGGAGGGAACGATGCGCCCGCCCACGACGCCGATCATCAGGATCGCGCTGCCCATCAGCAGCCGGAACCCCGCCCCGTGCACCGCGCTTTCACCGCGCAGGGCGGCGAAGTCGAACAAGGCCGCGCCGGCGATGAAGGCCAGCAGCAGCACCAGCATCACGAGGTTGCGCCAGTTCTTTCCCGCGACGATCTCGCGCGCAAGAAACCCGGCCAGCACCACGAGCGAGCCCAGGTCCAGCGCCATGAACAGCCAGCCCGGCAGGCCCGCCGAGACGAGCCCGGCCACGCGCCCCAGCCCCCAGAGCACGGTGAGCCAGGCGAGCGGCAGCCCGACGACGGGCAGGCGGCCCGTCCAGTTTGGCACGGCGGTGAGCAGGAAGCCCCCGAGCACCGCGCCGAGGTAGCCCACCAGCAGGGCGTGGGCGTGCCATGAAACCGGATCGAACCTGGTAGGCAGATCGAGCCCGCCCGCCAGCATGGCGATCCAGAGCGCCATGGCGAAGAGCGCCCAGAGCGCGGCGAAGAGGAAGAACGGGCGGAACCCGTGGGAAAAGATCGCCGGGCCCTGCCAGGCGCGGCGACGGTCTGAGGATGTCTGTTGCACGATCGTCTCCTTTTTGCCGCCCTGCTTGCCGCAAACGGGCAGTGGAAACTTTGCGCCGGCGCAAGCTGGGCGCGATTTCACCGGCAAGATGGCGCGGCGGGGGCGCGGGAAAAGGGCCGCGGCGCAAGGGTTTGTCACGGCTTGGGCGGGGAGCGTCTTTGACTTGCGCGCAGGCTTTGGTATCACGGGCAGGCTTGAGGCAGGGGAGGGCGTCGGGCTGCTGGACCATTCACACAACTGGCTGCTGGTGGCCGCATCGCTGGCGGTGGCGCTGATGGCGGGCTTCAGCGGGCTGTCCCTGACGCGGGGCGCCTCCGCTCTCGGCGTGGCGCAGCGCAAGCTGATCGTGGTGATCGCCGCGATCGTGCTGGGCGGCGGCATCTGGTCGATGCACTTCGTGGCCATGCTGGGGCTGCGGCTGCCGATCCTGTTCTACTACGACGGGCTGATCACGCTGATCTCGGCCCTCATCGCCATCCTGATGGTCGGTATCGCATTGCTGTTGCTGCATTTCGGTCCGCGCACCCCGGCGCGCCTCGTGGCGGCGGGCGGCATCGTCGGCCTCGGCATCGCGGCGATGCATTACGTGGGCATGATGGGCATGGAGCTCTGCCGCCCGGTCTTCTCGGCGTTGGGGGTGGGGATTTCGCTCGTGGCGGCCGTGGCGCTTTCGGTGATGGCGATCTGGATCGCCTACGGCGCACGCACCAAGGGGCACATCCTCTTGGGCACCGTCTGCTTCGCGCTTTCCGTCTTCGCCGTGCATTTCATCGCCATGATGGGCACCGGCTTCGTGGCGCTCGACACGCCCGATGCCGCCGGCCCGGCGCTTTCGAACGCGGTGCTGGCGATGGGGGTGACGGTCGCGGCCTTCATGATTTCGGGCACCTTCCTGCTGACGGGCGTCAGCTTTCTGGCGCCGGTGGAGCCGGGCGGGTCAGGCGCGGATGGCTCGGCCGTGGCCGGGGCCGGTGGCGGCGCTGCACCGGAACCGGGCGCAGAGGCGCTGCTGACGGTGCCCTTCGAGAAGGAGGGCCGCACCCAGTTCCTCGACAGGAGCCAGATCGCGGCGGTGCGGGCGGAAGGCCATTACACCATCCTCTACGCAGGCGCGGAGAAGCTCTTCTGCCCGTGGTCCATCTCCGAGGCCGAATCCCGCCTCGCCCCGGCCCAGTTCCTGCGCGCCCACCGCAGCTACCTCGTGAACCCGGCGTTCGTCACCGGGTTCGAGCGCACGAAGGACAGCGGCGCGCTCTATTTCGAGGATGTCGAAGCCCTGCCCAAGGTTCCGGTCAGCCGGTCCCGTTTGCCGGAGGTGCGCGCGGCGCTGGGGCTGTAACGCGCAACTCGCGCCATTCGTGAAACCCATTCGCATTTCGTGCAGCAAGCCCTGTTTTTCATGGCTTGATCGTTTGCCCGCGCCTGCCTCCGGCGCAGGGTGATGGAAGGAGCGCGCGAGGAGGCGCGCATGGGAGGACAACATGATACCAGCAGGGTTCGAATACCATCGGCCCGCCGACATCGCGTCGGCAATCGCCCTTTTGCAGCAGCATGGCGACGAGGCCCGCGTGATCGCGGGCGGCCACAGCCTGATCCCGATGATGAAGCTGCGGATGGCCGATCTGAGCCACCTCGTGGATCTCCAGGGCATCTCAGGCCTGAGCGGCATCACCATCGGTGAGGGCAGCGTCTCCATCGGCGCGATGACGACGCAGAACGCGCTGATCACCGATGCGGCGCTGGCCGAGGCCGTGCCGATCCTGCGCGAGGCCGCGCTGCAGATCGCGGACCCGCAGGTGCGCTACCTCGGCACGGTGGGCGGCAACGTGGCCAACGGCGATCCGGGCAACGACATGCCCGGCCTGATGCAGTGCCTCGATGCGACCTACACCCTCGTCGGCCCCGACGGCGAACGGCAGGTGGCCGCGCGCGATTTCTACGAGGCGGCCTATTTCACCGCCCGCGAGGACGAGGAAATCCTCACCGCGATCACCATCCCGATCCCGGCCGCGAAAGGCTACGCCTACGTCAAGCAGAAGCGCAAGATCGGCGATTACGCCACCGCCGCCGCCGCCGTGCTGCTGGGCGAGGGCTTTGCCTCCGTGGCGATGACGAACCTTGCCGATACGCCCGTCCATTCCGATGCGGCCAGTGCGGCGCTGGCTGAGGGCGACGTGGAGGGCTGCGTGAGGGAAGCGCTGCAAGCCATTGATCCGCAGGAAGATATGCGCGGGCCCATCGCGTTCAAGAAACACGTGGCCGGGGTCATACTGCGCCGCGCCATCACCAAAGCACAGGAGCGCGCGGCATGAGCAAGATGCATGTGAAACTGACCGTCAACGGCCAGGAGGTGGAAGGGCTCGCCGAACCGCGCACCCTGCTGATCCACTTCCTGCGCGAAAACCTCAACATCACCGGCCCGCACATCGGCTGCGAGACCTCCCATTGCGGGGCCTGCACCGTGGATATGAACGGCAAATCGGTGAAAAGCTGCACCCTGTTCGTGGCGCAGGCCAACGGCGCGGACGTGACGACCGTGGAGGGCCTCGTGAACGAGGACGGCTCGCTCGGCGTCATTCAGGAGATGTTCCGCGAGCATCACGGGCTGCAATGCGGCTTCTGCACGCCGGGCATGATCACCCGCGCGCACCGCCTGCTGCAGGAAAACCCGGCCCCCACCGAGGAAGAAGTCCGCTTCGGCATGGCCGGCAACCTCTGCCGCTGCACCGGGTATCAGAACATCGTGAAAGCCATCCTTGCCTCGGCGGATGCGCTCAACGCCCAGAAGGAGGCGGCGGAATGAAGGACGAAATCACACCCGAAGATCGCGTCGCCAACCTCAAGGGCATGGGCTCCTCCCGCAAGCGGGTGGAAGATGTGCGCTTCACACAGGGCAAAGGCAACTACGTGGACGACATCAAGCTGGACGGCATGCTGTTCGGCGATTTCGTGCGCTCGCCTTACGCCCATGCACGGGTGAAGAGCGTCAACAAGGAGGCCGCGCTGGCGGTGCCGGGCGTGCTGGCCGTGCTGACGGCGGAGGATCTGGAGCCGCTGGGGCTGCACTGGATGCCCACGCTCGCCGGCGACAAGCAGATGGTGCTGGCCGACGGCAAGGTGCTGTTCCAGGGGCAGGAGGTCGCCTATGTGGTGGCCACCGATCGCTACGCCGCCGCCGATGGCGTGGAAGCCGTCGTCGTGGAATACGAGGAACTGCCCGTGGTGGTGGATCCCTTCAAGGCGCTTGAGCCGGACGCTCCGATCCTGCGCGAAGACATCAAGGATCGCACCGAGGGCGCCCACGGCCCGGTGCGCCACAACAACCATATCTTCACGTGGGAACAGGGCGACAAGGACGCAACCGAGGCCGCGCTGGCGGAAGCCGACGTGGTGGCCGAGGAGATGATCTACTACCACCGCACCCACCCGTGCCCGCTGGAAACCTGCGGCTGCGTGGCGAGCATGGACAAGGTGACCGGCAAGCTCACGCTCTGGGGCACCTTCCAGGCGCCGCACGCCATCCGCACCGTGGTCTCGCTGATTTCGGGCATCGCGGAGCACAACATCCGCGTCATCAGCCCCGACATCGGCGGTGGCTTCGGCAACAAGGTGGGCGCCTACGCGGGCTACGTCTGCTCGGTCGTGGCCTCCATCGTCACCGGCAAGCCGGTGAAATGGGTCGAGGACCGGATGGAGAACCTGATGTCCACCGCCTTCGCGCGGGATTACTGGATGAAAGGGCGGATCGCGGCCACCAAGGAGGGCAAGATCACCGGGCTCTGGTGCCACACCACGGCCGATCACGGTGGCTTCGACGCCTGCGCGGATCCGACGAAATTCCCCGCCGGTTTCATGAACATCTGCACCGGGTCGTATGACATCCCCACGGCTTACCTCGCCGTGGATGGTGTCTACACCAACAAGGCGCCCGGCGGCGTGGCCTATCGCTGCTCCTTCCGGGTGACGGAAGCCGCCTATTTCATCGAACGCATGATCGAGGTGCTCGCGATCAAGCTGAACATGGATGCCGCCGAGCTGCGCCGGATCAACTTCATCCGGAAGGATCAGTTCCCGTATCAATCCGCCCTGGGCTGGGAGTATGACTCCGGCGATTACCACACGGCCTGGGAAAAGGCGCTTGATGCGGTGGGCTATGACGCCCTGCGCGCCGAGCAGGCGCAGCGGCTGGAGGATTTCAAGGCCGGCAAGACGCGCAAGCTGATCGGCATCGGCCTCACCCATTTCACCGAGATCGTGGGCGCAGGCCCGGTGAAGAACTGCGACATCCTCGGGCTGGGCATGTTCGACAGCTGCGAGATCCGCATCCACCCTACGGGCAGCGCCATCGCGCGGCTTGGCACCATCAGCCAGGGGCAGGGCCACGCCACGACCTTCGCCCAGATCATCGCCAGCGAGATCGGCCTGCCGGCGGACGACATCACGCTGGAGGAGGGCGACACCGACACCGCGCCCTACGGGCTCGGCACCTACGGCTCGCGCTCTACCCCGGTTGCCGGGGCCGCCACGGCCATGGCCGCGCGCAAGATCCGGGCCAAGGCCCAGATGATCGCGGCCTACCTGCTGGAGGTCCATGATGATGACGTGGAGTGGGATGTGGATCGCTTTGCAGTCAAGGGCGCGCCCGAGCGTTTCAAGACGATGAAGGAGATCGCCTTCGCCGCCTACAACCAGGCCATTCCGGGGCTTGAACCGGGGCTTGAGGCGGTGAGCTACTACGATCCGCCCAACATGACGTATCCCTTCGGCGCCTACATCTGCGTGATGGAGATCGACGTGGACACCGGGGAAACCGAAGTCCGCAGCTTCTACGCGCTGGATGACTGCGGCACCCGGATCAACCCGATGATCATCGACGGGCAGATCCACGGCGGCGCAACCGAGGGCTATGCCATCGCCATGGGGCAGGAGATCGCCTACGACGAAATGGGCAACAACAAATCGGCCACGCTGATGGATTTCTTCCTGCCGACCGCATGGGAGACGCCCACCTACACGACCGATTTCACCGTCACCCCGAGCCCGCATCACCCGATCGGCGCGAAGGGCGTGGGGGAAAGCCCCAATGTCGGCTCGGTGCCCTGCTTCTCCAACGCGGTGCACGATGCCTTCCGGCCCTTCGGGCTGGTGCAGAGCCACATGCCGCACGATCACTGGCGGATCTGGAAGATCGCCCGCGATCTGGGCTTGCACGGCTGAGGGAAAGGGCCGGGGCGCTGCCACAGTGCCCCGGCCCGCATCACCATGAGCGATTATCACGATATGCAGGCGAGACTGGCGGCCACCGGCTACATGGCCGGCGAAAGCCTCGCCATGGCGCTGCACCTGGCCATCGCGCTGGGGCGGCCCCTGTTGCTGGAGGGCCCGGCGGGCGTCGGCAAGACGGAGATCGCCAAGGCGCTGGCGCAGGTGCAGGACGCCCGCCTGATCCGGCTGCAATGCTACGAGGGGCTCGATGCGAGCCATGCGATCTACGAATGGAACTACCAGCGCCAGCTTCTGGCCATCCGCGCCGATGGGGTGCGCGAAGAGGCGCTGTTTTCCGAGAAATACCTGCTGCGCCGCCCGCTGCTGGAGGCAATCTCGCAGGAGGCCCCGCCGGTGCTGCTGATCGACGAGATCGACCGCGCGGATGAGGAGTTCGAGGCCTACCTGCTTGAAATCCTGTCGGATTTCCAGATCACCATCCCCGAGCTTGGCACCATTTCGGCCCGCGCGCGGCCCCATGTGATCCTCACCGCCAACGGCACGCGCGATCTGTCGGACGCCCTGCGCCGCCGCTGCCTCTATGCCTATGTGGATTACCCCGACAAGGCTGCGGAACTGGCGATCCTGAAGGCCCGCGCGCCGGAACTGGAGCCGCGCCTCGCGGCCCAGATCGTCACCGTGGTGCAGGCGCTGCGGCGCGAGGATCTGGAAAAGAAACCGGGCGTGGCGGAGATGCTGGATTGGGCCGCCGCCCTTGCCGGGCTCGGCGTGAACGACATGGCGCAGGCGCCGCAAGCCGTGCAGGCCACGCTGGTGACGCTGCTGAAAACCGCCGCAGATCAGGGCGCGGCACCGCCCGAGGTGATCGCGCGGCTCATCGGCAAGGTCGCCTGATGCCCGCCGTCACCCGCTTCCCCGCCCGCGCCGAGGGGCTTGCCGACCGGATGGCCGGTTTCGTCGCCCATCTGCGGATGAATGGCGCAAAGCTCGGCCCCGCCGAGGCGGCGGATGGTCTGGCTGCGCTGGCCTGCGTCGATGCGCTCGATCCCGCGCGGGCCCGGCTGGCGCTCAAGGCCCTCTACGCGCCTGATGCCGAGGGCTGGGACGCCTTTGACGATCTGTTCGATGCCTATTGGTTCAACGCCGGAAAGCAGCGCGCGGGCTCGGCCTCGACCCATGTGAAGGTGCAAAGCGCCAAGCCGATGCTGTGGAAAGGGCATTTGGGCGAGGAGGAGGGCGCCGAGGAGGCGCAGTCCGAGGCCACGCCCGAGGCCGGCGGCGACGGGGAGGAAGAGGCGGAGGGCAGCGATGGCCGCCTGATCGCGACCCGCAGCCAGAACCTGCGCAAGCGGGATCTGCGCGAGTTGATGGACGAGGCTTCGCTGCGTGAGGCCGAGGCCGTGGCCGCGCGGCTGGCCCATGTGATCCGGGATCGCCGCTCGCGCCGGCGCAAGCAGGCCCTGCGGGGCCGCGAGCTGGACCTGCGCCGCATCCAGCGCGCGAGCCTTGCGCGCGGGGGCGAGCCGCTCGATCTTTTCCACCGCACCCGGCCCGAGCGCCCCATGCGCCTCGTGGTGCTGGCCGATGTCTCGGGCTCGATGACCGTCTATTCCCGCGTCTTCCTGGCCTTCAGCAAGGGGTTGATGAGCGCGGATACCTCGGCCGAGGCCTTCCTGTTTCACACCCGCCTGATGCGCGTCACGCCCGCGCTGCGCGATCACGACTCCTTGCGTGCCGCGGGGCGGTTGAGCCTCATGGCCGAAGGTTTCGGCGGCGGCACCGACATCGGCGGCGCGCTCACCACCTTTGCCGACCAATACGGCCAGATCCTGAACCGCCGCACGCTGGTGGTGGTGCTCTCGGATGGCTATTGCACCGGGGCGGCTGAAAACGTGGGGCTGGGCCTTGCGCGCATCCGCCGCCGCGCGGGCCGCATCGTCTGGCTCAACCCGTTGAAAGGCTGGGCCAATTATGCCCCCGTCGCCGCCGCCATCAAAGCCGCCGCGCCGCATCTGGACGCCCATCTTCCCGCCAACACCCTCTCCGCGCTCGCCGCGCTGGAAGGGGAATTCGCCAAGCTCTGAAAGGAGACCCCGATGGGGAAATTCGACATCTTCGACACGATCGACGCCCTGCGCCGCGAGGGTCAGCCCTTCTGCGTCGCCACCGTGATGCGCACGGCGGACGTGACCTCGGCTAAGGCCGGGGCCAAGGCGGTGATCACCGATCGGGGCAAGATCATCGGCCACCTCGGCGGGGCCTGCGTGCAGCGCGCGGTGAAGACGGCCGGGGTGGAGGCGATTGAAAGCGGCGCGCCGCGCGTGATCCGGGTGAAGCCGAGCGAGAAGGTCGTTTCGCTGGTGGATGAGGACGGGGCGCAGGTGTTCAAGAGCGGCTGCCCCTCGGGCGGCACGGTGGATCTGCTGATCGAGCCCTTCGCCCCGCCGCCGATGCTGGTGATCTTCGGCAACACGCCGATCAGCCGCGCCGTGGCCGCCCATGGCGAATTGGCGGGCTACCGCGTGGTGGTGCCCGACGCGATGGAGTTTGCCGAGGCTCATGCCCGTTTCGAAGGCTGTGACCTGGCCGCGCTGAACCTGGCGGAGCGTGATTTCGTCGTCGTCGCCAGCCAGGGCGCACAGGACTTGGCGAGCCTGAGGGCAGCCCTGGAGAGCCCTGCGCGGCGGGTGTCCATGGTGGCGTCGCGCCGCAAAGCGGAGGCGCTCAAGGGCAAGCTGGCCGACGAAAACTTCCCGGCGGAGAAGACGGCGCGGCTGAAATCGCCCGCCGGTCTGGATCTGGGCGGGGTCGATCCGCAGGAGATCGCGCTTTCCGTCATGGCCGAGATCATCCAGTGGCGCAACGCGGACCGCAAGCAGACGCAGGAGGCCCGCCATGAGCACAGTGCTTGAAGCCCTGCGCCGCCTGATCCGGCCCGGCCGCGCTCCCGCCGTGGCCGCCCCCGAACCGAAACCGACCGAAGCCGAGAGGGCGGACATGCTGCTCGCGGCCTTCCCGAAATGTTGCTGACATCCCTTCAAGAAAGAGCGCCAAGCCCATGGAACTGAAAGACGAAATCTTCATCAACGCCCCGAAAGCCACGGTCTATGCCGCGCTGAACGATCCCGGGATTCTGAAAGAGTGCATTCCGGGCTGCGAGGAGCTGATCCAGCACTCGCCCACGGAACTTGAAGCCAAGGTCGTGCTCAAGATCGGCCCGGTGAAGGCGAAGTTCGGCGGCACGGTGACGCTCGATACCGACGGCGCGCCCGATGCCTTCAGCCTCGCGGGCGAAGGGCAGGGCGGCGCGGCCGGTTTTGCGCGCGGCGGGGCCGACGTGACGCTCACCGAGCAGGACGGCGGCACGCTGCTGTCTTACGAGGCCAAGGCCGAGATCGGCGGCAAGATCGCCCAATTGGGCAGCCGCCTGATTCAGGGCACCGCCAAGAAGCTTTCGGCCAAGTTCTTTGAAAGCTTTGCCGAGAAGGTGGGTGCGCGCGAAGAGGCTTAGGCGGGAGGGTCTTGTCGCCCCTCCGCGGCTCTGGCAGGTTTGCGGGGTCAGCCCCCACGCGAGCCTGCCATGCGCCTTCTGGATCCGAACCACCCCTTCTTCCGCCCCGCCTGGCGGCGCTACCTCGTGGTGGCCGCACCCTTCGCCTGGGCGGGGGTGGAAGCCTACAACGACCAGATGATCTGGGCCTATCTCTTCGCGGCCATCGGCGGCTATTGCCTCTGGCACCTCGTGCTGGCCTACAAGCCGGACGACGAGGCTTAAGCCTCGCCCAGATCCACCGGCTGCCCGGTTTCGCGCGACAGGCTCGCCGCATCGGCCAGCATCTGCGCGCGCAAGCCGTCTTCGATGCCGGGGTTGGGCGGGGTGCCCTCGGTGATGCAGGCCACGAAGGCGCGCATCTCGGCAAGGTAGGCGGCGGCGTAGCGTTCAAGGAAGAAATGCTGCGCCGGATCGCGGGTGAAGCCGGTTTGCGTGGCCAGTTCCACCGAGGTTTCGAGCTGGTTTTCCGCCCTGAGCATTCCCTTCTCGCCGTGGGCCTCGATGCGCTGATCGTAGCCGTAGGCGGCGCGGCGGGAGTTGGAGATCTGGCAGATCCGCCCGCTCTCCGTGGTCAGGATCACGGCGGCGGTATCCACGTCGCCCGCCGCGCCGATCTCGGGGTCCACCAGCGACGCGCCCACGGCGTGAAGGCGGGTGAATTCCTCGCCCATGAGGAAGCGCGCCATGTCGAAATCGTGGATCATCATGTCCCGAAACAGCCCGCCGGAGCGCGCGATGTAGGAGACGGGCGGCGGAGCCGGATCGCGGCTGGTGATGTTCAGCAGTTCCACCCTGCCGATGGCACCCGCCCGGATGCGTGCCTGAAGCGCGGCGAAACTGGGATCGAAACGGCGGTTGAAGCCGGTCAGGAAGGGCACGCCGGCGGCCTGGACGGCCTTCATGCAGGCGCGGATGTTCTCCACCGACATGTCGATGGGTTTTTCGCAGAAGATCGCCTTGCCGGCCGCTGCCGCCCCGTGGATCAGGTCGAAGTGGGTGTCGGTCGGGGTGCCGATCACCACCGCATCCACATCCGACGCCGTGAGAATGGCCTCGGCGTCGCGCACCTCGGCGCCATGTTCCGCCGCCAGCGCCTCCGCCGCTGCCGGGATGGCATCGGCCACCGCCACCACTTTCGCATCTTTCATCCGCGCGATGCTGCCGGCGTGCACCTGCCCGATGCGGCCGCAGCCCAGAATGCCGATACGCACAGCCATGTTCATACCCTCCCCGAAGCGCCCATGCTGCGAAACACCTTGCGGGTGGATTCGGCAACGGGATCAATGGTTTCTTTCAGGATCGCCACGCGATCAAACCGGTTCGGGTCGGCGTTCACCGCCGCCCGCAGCGCCGCGCCGAAGGCCTGCCGCAACTCGGTGCCGATGTTGAACTTGCAGATGCGCGAACCCGCCGCCAGCGCAGCCCGCTGCGCATAAGGCACGCCGGAGCCGCCGTGGATCACCAGCGGCACCTGCGTCACCGCTTCGATGGCGCGGATGCGGTCCTCGTCCAGTCCGCCGTCGTCATTGGTCTGCAGATGCACGTTGCCGACCGAGATCGCCATGGCGTCCACGCCCGTTTCCCGCGCGAATTGCGCGGCATCGTCGGGATCGGTGCCGGCGGAGTTTTCGCCGCCCGAATAGCCCACGAAGCCGATCTCCCCCTCGCAGGAGATGCCATGCGCGCGCGCCAGCGCCACCACTTCGCCCGTCTCGGCGATGTTCTGCGCCAGCGGTTTGCGTGAACCGTCATACATCAGCGAGGTGAAGCCGCTCTCGGCGGCGATGCGGCAATCCTCCAGCGTGTAGCCGTGATCCAGGTGGATCACCACCGGCACGCTGGCCGCCTCGGCCAGATTGCGCAACATCGCGCCCAGGACGGGCAGCGGCGTGTGTTCGCGGCAGGAGGGGCCGGCCTGAAGGATCACCGGGGCGCGCTCGGCCTCGGCGGCGGCGACGTAGGCGCGCATGTCTTCCCAGCCGAGGCAGACGAGCCCCGGCACGGCGTAGCCCTCGGCCAGGGCGGGGGTGAGCACCTCTGAAAGGGTGGCAACTGTCATTTTCGGGATGCCTTTCGCGGCAGAGGGGTCATTTGAACTTGGCAACCATGTCCATGATGCCGGGGATCGTGTGCAGCTGTTCGGCGTGGGTGGGCTGGAAATACTGCTTCAGCGAGCGCTGGCTCTGGCCGCCGAGGATGGTGAAGTAATACATCTCGTAGCCGGGCAGGGCGCAGCAGGGGTGATAGCCCTTGTCGATCAGCACGGTGGAGCCGTTGACGATGTGGTAGGCGTCGCCCGGCTCGTTGTCCACGCGCTGCAGCATCTGCAGGCCGGAGCCGTAGTCGGGCTTGAAGCGGAAGTTGTAGCACTCGTCATGCCGGGTTTCGATCAGCTCGCCGCTCTCGTCGCGCCGGTCGGTATCGTGCTTGTGCGAGGGAAAGCCGGACCAGCCGCCCGCGCCCACGGTGAACAGCTCGCTCACCAAGAGCCGGCCGACGCGATCATGGTGCGCCGCACCGAGGATGTGCTTGATCTTGCGGTGGGTCTTGGTGTCGTCCGAGCCGTATTGCACCAGGTCCAGCTCCGGCGTGCGCACGGCGAAGGGCTTGAGCGTCTCGGCAAACTTCGCGCCCGCGATGAAGACCTCGGTATCGGTCTGCGCGGTGATGCGGCAGCCGGTGTCGGTGGGCACGTAGACGCCTTCCGGATCGCCGTCCCAGACATCCTTGCCGCGGTTGCCGATGCCGGCGAAGCTTTCGCCCGCGCACTCGACGGTGACGGTGCCCGTGGCAGGGACGACGCAGGTTTCATAGCCCTTCAGGCGGTAGTCGAAATGCGCGCCGGCGCGCAGCTTGACGATGTTGAAATAGACAAGCGGCACATGGGCGTCTTCGACGTCCACGATGGCACGGTTTTCGTTGTCGAACGGGGCGATATGCATGGCGGGCTCCTGTCAGGCGGCCGTGGGGCCGGCGTGGGATGTGAGAAAATCGGACAGCTCCTGCCGTGTGGGCATGGCAGGGGCGCAACCGACGCGGGCCACCACCATGGCCGCCGCGGCGGAGCCTTGCAGGACGGCCTCGCGCACCGGCAGGCCATCGGCCAGCCCGGAGACGAAAGCGCCCATGAAACTGTCGCCCGCGCCGGTGGGCTTGAGCGCTTCGGTTCGGTAGATCCCGGTCCGGAATTCGCCCTCCGGCGTGATGGTGATCGCGCCTTTCTCGCCCATCTTGTAGACGGCGATCTTCGCACCGTTGGCGACCAGTTCGCGGGCCTTCTCTAGCCCCTTGTCATAGTCGCCGGCCATGAAGCCGAACTCCATGTCGTTGCCCACGATCACGTCGCACATGGCGCCCGCGCGGGAATAGACCTCGGCGGCAACTTCCGCGGAAGGCCAGGAGTAGGGGCGGTAGTCCACGTCGAAGATCAGCGGCAAGCCGGCGGCGCGGGCCAGCTCGAACCCTTTGAAGGCGGCCGAGCGCGAGGGTTCGGCGGCGAAGACTGTGCCGGTGGTGATCAGCGCATCGTAGCGGCCGTAGTCCACGGCCTCCACGTCGGCTTCCGTCATCTCGAAATCGGCGGCGCCGTTGCGGTAGATGACGCTCTGGTGATCCTCGATCGTGGTTTCCACCACGGCGAGCGAGTTGCGCGCCTCACCACCCACGGCGCGCACATGCTGCGCGCCGATGCCGTAGCGGGCCAGCTCGTTGGTGGCGAAGCGGCCGATGGCGTCATCTGACACGCAGGTCACGAGGTCGGCCGCGCCGCCCAGCTTGCAGATCGCGACGCCGATGTTGGCCGAGGAGCCGCCGAGGCAGGCGAAGAACTGGCTGGCGTGCTCCGTCTTGGTGCCGGGCGGATCGGGATAGAAATCCATCCCGGCGCGGCCGATGATGACGAAGCGGTTTCCGGAAAGCTTCATGCTCACACCCCTCGGCGCTGCCTGGCGCGGCTGGCTTCGATCTCGGCGTGTTTCTCGCGCACCTTGGCGCTTTCCGACACCTCCGGCGTTCCGACCTCCCACCAGGTGTGGCCCTCGGTCGTCCAGCCTTCGTAAGCATCGACGTTCATCACGATCACGCTCGTCTTCTCCGCCGCCTTGGCGCGTTTGAAGGCCTCGGCCAGTTCCGCGGGGTTGGAAACGGTTTCCGCCGCCGCGCCCATGGCGGCCGCGTGGGCGGCGAAATCCACCGCGAAGGGTTCGGGCACCGTGGGGCAATCGGCGATGAGGTTGTTGAAGCTTTCGTTGCCGGTGTTGTTCTGCAACTTGTTGATGACGGCGAAGCCGCCGTTGTCCAGCACGAGAATGATCAGCTTTTTGCCTGTCAGAACAGAGGAGTAGATGTCACTGTTCATCAGGAGGTAGGAGCCGTCGCCGGTGAAGACGATGGTGTCCCGATCCGGCTCCGACTCGGATTGCGCGATGCGCGCGCCCCAGCCGCCGGCGATCTCGTAGCCCATGCAGGAGAAGCCGAATTCCACGTCCACCGTGCCGATCTCCAGCGTGCGCCAGTTGGCCGTGACTTCCGCCGGAAGCCCCCCTGCCGCCGCCACCACGCGGTCGCGCGGATCGCAGAGCGCGTTCACCACGCCGATGGCCTGCGCGTAGGAGTTGGGGCGGTTGCCGGGGGCCACGTTCTGGGCCACGTAGGCATCCCATTTCGCCCGTTCGGCCTGCGCCTTTGCGCGCCAGCCTGCCGGGGCCTCGTGGCCCGCGAGCGCGGCATCCAGCGCGGTGAGCGCCAGTTTCGCATCGCCCACCACGGGCAGGCTTATGTGTTTCATCGCGTCATGGCGGCCCACGTTGAGGCCGATCAGCCGGGCATCCTGCGCGAAGGCCGTCCAACTGCCGGTGGTGAAATCCTGCAGCCGGGTGCCGACCGCCAGCACCACGTCGGCCTCTTCGGCGATGGCATTGGCGCTGTCGGAGCCGGTCACGCCGATGGGGCCGATGTTGAGCGGATGGGTGGCCAGCATGTTGGCGCGGCCGGCGATGGTTTCCACCACCGGGATGCCATGGGCCTCGGCGAAGGCGGCAAGCTCGGCCACCGCGCCGGAATATTGCACCCCGCCGCCTGCGATGATCATCGGGCGTTTGGCGGATTTCAGAAGGGCGGCAGCGTCGGCGACCTCGGCAGCATCGGGGGCCTGGCGGCGGATGCGGTGCACCCGGCGTTCAAAGAAGCTCTCGGGGTAGTCATAGGCCCAGCCCTGCACGTCCTGCGGCAGGCCGATGAAGGCGGGGCCGCAGTCAGCCGGATCCAGCATCGTGGCCAGCGCGGCCGGCAGCGACTGGATGATCTGCGCGGGGTGCGTGATGCGATCCCAGTAGCGGGTGACGGCGCGGAAGGCGTCGTTCACGCCCAGCGTCGGATCGCCGAAATGCTCGAGCTGCTGCAACACCGGGTCGGGCAGGCGGGTGATGAAAGTGTCCCCGCAGAGCATCAGCATCGGCAGGCGGTTGGCGTGGGCCAGCGCGCTCGCGGTGAGCAGGTTGGCCGTGCCGGGGCCCGCGGAGGCGGTGCAGAACATGAAGCGGCGGCGCAGGTGATACTTGGCGTAGGCGGCAGCGGCAAAGCCCATGCTTTGCTCGTTCTGGCCGCGGTAGAGCGGCATCTCATCGCGCACCGGGTAGAGCGCCTCGCCGAGGCAGGGCACGTTGCCGTGGCCGAAGATGCCGAAGCCGCCGCCGCAGATGCGGGTTTCGACGCCGTCGATCTCGATGAACTGGTTCATCAGGTAGCGCACGATGGCCTGAGCCGTCGTCAGCCGGATGGTGGGGGGCGTTGCAGTCATCTTTCCTCCCTGCACGCAAGAATTCCCGCCGCAGCCGCCGGCCGCCGAAATGGCGGTTGCGGTGCGACGAGACTCAGGATACAAATTTTGCAACCGGTTGCAACAGCCACGTTCCGGCGCCTCCGAGAGCGGCGAAAAAGGCAGGAAATTCAGCCCCGCACCTGCGCGTCCGGGCGGGCGACTCAGGGAAGAACGGGCATCAGGCTTGGGAGGGCACGCAATGCGGCAGGAGCCTCGGGAGATCGGGATCGGCCTTGTGGGAGGCGGCTACATGGGCAAGGCCCATGCGGTGGCGCTGTCAGCCGTGGGGGCGGTGTTCCAGACGGCGCTGCGGCCCCGGCTGGAAGTGATCGCGGCCTCCTCGCTGGCCTCCGCCGAGCGCTACCGGGCCGATTTCGGCTTCGCCCGTGCCGCCGCCGACTGGCGCGCGCTGGTGGCCGACCCGGCGGTTGAGGCGGTGGTGATCGCCGCGCCGCAAGCCACCCACCGCGCCATCGCCGAGGCCGCCTTCGCGGCCGGGAAATCCGTGTTCTGCGAGAAACCGCTGGGCGCTTCGATCTCCGACGCCGAGGCCATGGTGGCCGCTGCCGAGGCTTCGGGCCTGCCCAACATGATCGGCTTCAACTACGTGCGCACCCCGGCCACGCAATTCGTGCGCAAGCTGCTGGCGGAGGGCGCGATCGGGGAGGTCACATGGTTCCGCGGCGAGCACACCGAGGATTTCCTCGCCGACGCCGATGCCCCGGCCACCTGGCGCTGCCAAGGGCGGGCCAACGGCACGATGGGCGATCTGGCGCCGCACATGATCAACTGCGCGCTGGCGCTGATGGGCGATATCGCCGCGCTTTCGGCGCAGATCGAAACCGTCCATCCCACACGCCCCGGGCCGGAGGGGCCGGTGCCCGTCGACAATGACGACCAGGCGCAGATGATGGTGCGCTTTTCGAGTGGCGCTTCGGGGCACCTCTATTTCAGCCGCATCGCCACTGGGCGCAAGATGGGCTACGCCTACGAGATCCACGGCACCAAAGGCGCCATCCGCTTTGATCAGGAAGATCAGAACGTCGTCTGGCTCTACCGTGCCGAAGGCCCCGAGGCCACGCGCGGCTTCACCAAGATCCTCACCGGTCCGGCGCACCCGGATTACCTGCCGTTCTGCCAGGGGCCGGGGCACGGCACCGGCTACCAGGACCAGATCATCATAGAGGCGCGGGATTTCCTGGAGGCCATCGCCACCGGCACGCCCGTCTGGCCGACCTTCCGTGAAGGGCTCAAGGTCGCCCGCGTCATCGAAACCGCATTCGCCTCGGCCGAAGAGGGCCGCTGGCTCCCCGTTCTGCAAGAGTGAAAGGCTACCGCTCATGACGATCCGCATCGGCAATGCCCCCTGTTCCTGGGGCGTGGAATTCGCCAATGATCCCCGCAATCCCCCGTGGCGGCAGGTGCTGAAGGACTGCGCCGACGCCGGCTACAAGGGCATCGAGCTTGGCCCCGTGGGCTACATGCCCGAAGACCCTTTGGTGCTGGCGGAGGCGCTGGCCGAGCATGATCTGACGCTGATCGGCGGCGTGGTGTTCCGGGCGTTTCACGATCCGGATCAATGGGATGACGTGCTGGATGGCGCGGTGCGCACCTGCAAGGCTCTGGTGGCCCACGGCGCGCAGCATCTCGTGCTGATCGATTCCATCTCGCCGCGCCGCGCCCCCACCGCGGGCCGCGCCGAGGCCGCCGAGCAGATGGGCCCCGAGGAATGGGCCGCCTTTCGCGACCGCATCGCCCAAGTGGCGAAGATCGGCGCGCAGGACTACGGGCTGACCGTGGGCATCCATGCCCATGCGGCGGGCTTCATGGATTTCGAGCCCGAGCTCGAACGCCTGCTCGACGAGGTGCCGGAAGAGATCCTGAAGATCTGCTTCGACACCGGCCACCACTCCTACGCGGGCTTTGATCCGGTGGCCTTCATGAAACGTCACGTGGATCGCATTTCCTACATGCATTTCAAGGATATCGACCCGAAAGTGAAAGCGGATGTGATCGCGAAGGGCACCGGTTTCTACGAGGCCTGCGGGCAGGGGATCTTCTGCAACCTCGGCCAGGGCGACGTGGATTTCCCGCAGGTCCGACAGATCCTGCTGGATGCCGGCTTCGAGGGGTGGTGCACGGTGGAGCAGGATTGCGATCCGACGCTGGACGTTTCCCCGATCCGGGATGCGCGCGCCAACCGCGAGTATCTGGAAAGCATTGGTTTTTAAGGGGGTTACAGGATGAAGCTCAACTGGGGAATGATCGGGGGCGGCGAAGGCTCCCAAATCGGCCCGGCGCACCGTCTGGGCGCGCAGGCCGATGGCAATTTCACCCTCGCCGCCGGCGCGCTGGACGTGGATGCGGCGCGCGGCAAGGCGTTTGCGCAGCGCCTCGGCGTGGCGGCGGATCGGGCCTATGGCAACTGGCAGGAGATGCTGGAGGGCGAGCGGAACCGGGACGACAGGGTCGATCTGGTGACGGTTGCCACGCCCAACTCCACCCATTTCGAGATCACCAAGGCGTTCCTGGAAGCGGGCTTCCACGTGCTCTGTGAAAAGCCGATGACGATGACGGTGGAAGAGGGCGAGGAGATCCTGAAGGTGGCGCGCAGGACGGGCCGGATCTGCGCGGTGAACTACTGCTATTCCGCCTATCCGATGGTGCGCGAGATGCGCGCGATGGTGCGCAAGGGCGAGATCGGCAAGGTGCGGCTGGTGGTGGCGAACTTCAGCCACGGCCACCACGCCGACGCCGCCCAGGCCGACAACCCGCGCGTGCGCTGGCGCTACGATCCGAAGATGGCCGGCGTGTCCGGGCAGTTCGCCGATTGCGGCATTCACGCGCTGCACATGGCCAGTTTCGTGGTGGGTGACGAGGTGCGCGAGCTCTCGGCGGATTTCGCCTCCACGATCGCGTCGCGCGAGCTGGAGGATGATGCGATGGTCAACTTCCGCATGGAGGGCGGCACGGTGGGGCGGCTGTGGTCCTCCTCCGTGGCGATCGGCCGCCAGCACGGCTTCGACATCCAGATCTTCGGCGAGACCGGCGGGCTCCGCTGGGCCTCCGAGCAGCCCAACCAAGTGTATTACACGCCGCTGGGCGGGCGCACGCAGATCATGGAAAAGGGCGAGGCCGGGCTGTCGGATGAGGCCGCGCGGCTGAGCCGGGTGCCGATCGCGCATCCGGAGGGCTTCCCGCTGGCAGTGGCCAACATCTACCAGGATCTCGCCGCCGCGATCCGGGGCGAGCCCCGCGACGGGCTGCCGGGGGCGGAGGACGGCCTGCGCTCCATGGCGGCGGTGCATGCCTGCGTGGAGTCGGCCAGGGGCCGCGGCACCTGGGTGGATGCGCGCCCGCCGATGCTGCGCTGAGGTTTTCGCGATGAGCGCCCGCCACGTGCCGAAGGCACACCTTCGGTGTGATGGGCGGGCGAACGCGCGCCTGTCGCTGGCGCGACAGGCAGATACACCTTAGCCGACCAGTGGCCTGAGCGTGCCGCGTTCCACCACGCGGCACGGAAAAAGCCGGGTTTCGGGGTGGCGGTCGGGCTGCTCGATGGTGCCGACCACCAGCTCGATGGAGGCATTGATGATCTCGGCGATCGGCTGGCGGATCGTCGTGAGATCGATGTTCTGCCAGCCCGCCATTTCCATGTCGTTCAGCCCGATCACGCCGATGTCTTCGGGCACCCTCAGCCCGGCCTCCCGGATCGCGCTCAACGCACCCACCGAAAGCACGTCGTCACCGCAGAAATAGGCCTCCGCCGGGTCCGCCATCAGCAGCTTGATCATCTCGACCCGCCCGGCATCGAAGGAATAGGCGCTGGCGTAGCTCATGGAGACCTCGACCTCCGGGTGCTCGCGCAGCGCGCCGAAGAAGCCGCGGGCGCGGTCCTGGGTCGAGGTGGCGGTTTCGGGGCCGCCGAGGAAGGCCACGCGCCTGTAGCCGCGCGCCATCAGCGCTTCGGCCGCCATGCGCCCGCAGGCCACGTTGTCGATCCCCACCACGTGGACGTTGGGGCTGGTGGAGAAGCGGCCGAAGGAATGGACCACCGGCACGCCGGCCGTCTTGAAGCCCTCGGCGAAGCTCGGGGGCAGGGTGGAGGAGGCCACGATCACCCCGTCCACCGAGTATTGCCGCAGCATCCGGATCGAATTTTCGGGATCGGTTTCATTGGAGAGGTTCACCAGCAGCGGGCGCAGGCCGCGGTCCTGCAGGCCGCGGGTGAAGAGATCGAAGACTTCGAGGAACAGCGGGTTGTGGAAGTTGTCCGAGACCAGGCCGATGAGCTTGGTGCGCCCCGTGGTCAGCGAGGAGGCAAGGGCGTTCGGGCTGTATCCGAGTTCGGCGGCGGCCTTTTCCACCTTGGCCCGCGTGCGGGCAGACACCGAGGCGCCCTCGGTGAAGGTGCGCGACACGGCGGAGCGGGAAACGCCCGCTCTTTCAGCAACCTCCTTGAGTGTAACGGCCATCGTTTTCGCCTGCCTCCTACTCGGTGTTCCCCGCTCTCAACGTATACACAATGCCCGGTCAGGAGGAAATCCA
Source organism: Pseudoruegeria aquimaris (assembly GCF_900172235.1). Taxonomy (GTDB): domain Bacteria; phylum Pseudomonadota; class Alphaproteobacteria; order Rhodobacterales; family Rhodobacteraceae; genus Pseudoruegeria; species Pseudoruegeria aquimaris. The sequence continues at coordinate 81,618 of NZ_FWFQ01000004.1, forward strand.
CCATCAAGAATTGCAACCGGTTGCAAAAATTGTGATTCGCCCTTAGGGTTCCAGATGAGGCGATGCTGGCCAGGCCCGGTCGCCGCTTTCGCCGGACACGGCACAATTGGAATGTTTGGGAGGACATCATGAAGAAATTTATGAAGACACTGGCCGTGACGGCCGCCGCGACGGCGGCGCTGGCCGGCGGCACGGTGGCTCAGGCCGAGGGCGAGAAATACGTTCTCGTCAGCCACGCGCCGGACAGCGACAGCTGGTGGAACACGATCAAGAACGGCATCGCGCTTGCCGGCGAGCAGATGGGCGTCGAGGTGGAATACCGCAACCCGCCGACGGGCGACCTCGCCGACATGGCGCGCATCATCGAACAGGCCGCGGCCTCCGGCCCGAACGGCATCATCACCACGCTGAGCGACTACGACGTGCTGAAGGGCCCGATCATGGATGCCGTCGCCAGCGGCGTGGACGTGATCATCATGAACTCCGGCACCCCGGAGCAGGCCCGCGAAGTGGGCGCGCTGATGTACGTGGGCCAGCCCGAGTATGACGCCGGCTTCGCCGCGGGCCAGCGCGCCAAGGCCGACGGCGTGAGCTCCTTCCTCTGCGTGAACCACTACATCTCCTCGCCTTCGTCCACCGAACGCTGCCAGGGCTTCGCCGATGCGCTCGGCGTGGAACTGGGCGACCAGATGATCGATTCCGGCCAGGACCCGGCCGAGATCAAGAACCGCGTTCTGGCCTACCTGAACGCCAACCCCGATACCGACGCCATCCTGACCCTCGGCCCGACCTCGGCCGATCCGACGCTGCTGGCGCTGGAAGAGAACGGCATGGCCGGCGACATCTACTTCGGCACCTTCGACCTGGGCGAGAACATCGTGCAGGGCATCAAGGACGGCGTGATCAACTGGGGCATCGACCAGCAGCCCTTCCTGCAGGCCTACCTGCCGGTCGTGGTTCTGACGAACTACCACCGCTACGGCGTCCTGCCGGGCAACAACATCAACTCCGGCCCCGGCTTCGTGACGGCCGACGGCCTTGAAATGGTGGAAAAGTTCGCCGGCGAATACCGGTAACCTCCCCCCTTGGGCGGCCCCTTTCGCGGGCCGCCCCTTTTGTTTTCCTGATCACTGAAGCGAGGCTCGCAAGCGATGTCGCAGACAGCGCAATCTCCCTCCACGTCCGATGACACCGACGAACGGGTCAAGGATCTCGGCTGGCGCCGTGCCCTGATCCGGCCCGAGCTGGGCGGCATCGTCGGCACCATCGCCGTTTTTCTCTTCTTCGGGCTCACCGCCTACGACAGCGGCATGTTCAACGCGCAAGGCATCCTGAACTGGTCCACCGTTTCGGCGCAGTTCATGATCATCGCCGTGGGCGCCTGCCTGCTGATGATCGCCGGCGAGTTCGATCTTTCCGTGGGCTCCATGATCGGTTTCGCGGGCATGTTGATCGCCATCTTCTCGGTGACGCTCGGCTGGCCGGTGTGGATGGCCATCCTCGTGACCTTCGTGCTGGCGGTGCTGATCGGGGCGCTCAACGGCTTCATCGTGATCCGCACGGGGCTGCCGAGTTTCATCGTGACGCTGGCCTTCCTCTTCATCCTGCGCGGCTTCACCATCTACCTGCCGCAGACGATCGAGCGCAAAACCATCATCGGCGGCATCCGCGAGGCGGCAGAGGGCGACTGGCTGGGCGCGGTCTTCGGCGGCAAGATCCTCAAGGGCATGTTCCAGTGGATGGGCGAGGCGGGGCTGATCACCACCTTCGAGCGCGGCACCCGCGCCGGGCAGCCCGTCGTGGACGGCATCCCGATGCTGATCGTCTGGGCCATCGTGCTGGTGATCTTCGGCCATGTGCTGCTGACGAAAACCCGGTTCGGCAACTGGATCTTCGCGGCCGGCGGGGATGCGGAGGCGGCGCGCAACTCGGGCGTGCCGGTGAACCGCGTGAAGATCTACATGTTCATGTTCACCGCCTTCTGCGCCACCGTGTTCGCCGCCTGCCAGGTGATGGAGTTCGGCTCCGCCGGGGCGGACCGCGGCCTGCTGAAGGAATTCGAGGCGATCATCGCCGTGGTGATCGGCGGGGCGCTGCTCACCGGCGGCTACGGCTCCGTGCTCGGCGCGGCGCTCGGGGCGCTGATCTTCGGGGTGGTGCAGCAGGGGCTGTTCTTTGCCGGGGTGGAAAGCTCGCTGTTCCGGGTCTTCCTCGGGATCATCCTGCTCGGGGCCGTCATCCTGAACACCTACATTCGCCGCATGATCACGGGGGAGCGCTGAGATGAACACGCGAACGACCCATGCACCCATCATCGAGATGAAGAACATCGAGAAGCACTTCGGCAGCGTGATCGCGCTGGCCGGGGTCTCGGTGGAGGTCTATCCGGGCGAGTGCCACTGCCTTCTGGGCGACAACGGCGCCGGCAAATCCACCTTCATCAAAACGATGTCGGGCGTGCACAAACCCACCCACGGCGAGATCGTCTTCGAGGGCAAGCCGATGCATTTCGACGATCCGCGCGATGCCATCGCCGCCGGGATCGCCACCGTGCACCAGCATCTCGCCATGATCCCGCTGATGTCGGTGAGCCGCAATTTCTTCATGGGCAACGAGCCGGTGAAGAAGCGCTTCGGCATCTCCTTCTTCGATCACGAGTATGCCGACAGCGTGACGATGGAGGAGATGCGCAAGATGGGCATCAACCTGCGCGGCCCCGACCAGGCCGTGGGCACGCTTTCGGGCGGCGAACGCCAGACCGTCGCCATCGCCCGCGCGGTGCATTTCGGCGCCAAGGTGCTGATCCTCGACGAGCCCACCTCGGCCCTCGGCGTGCGCCAGACGGCCAACGTGCTGGCCACCATCGACAAGGTGCGCAAGCAGGGCATCGCGGTGGTCTTCATCACCCACAACGTGCGCCACGCGCTTGCGGTGGGCGATCGCTTCACCGTGCTGAACCGGGGCAAGACCCTGGGCGCCGCGCAGCGCGGCCAGATCACGCCGGAGGAACTCCAGGACATGATGGCCGGCGGCCAGGAACTGGTGGCCCTCGAAGGCTCCCTGGGCGGGACGGTCTGATGGCGGATCTGTTGCGCCGGCCCGTCGCGCAGACGGGCCGCACCCACGCGATCACGCCCGAGTCTGCGGGCTGGGGCTATGTGGGCTTCGAGCTCTGGCGGCTTGCGCCCGGTGAATGCGCTCAGGGCAGGCTGGAGGGGCGCGAGGCGATCCTCGTGCTGGTGGAAGGCCGCGCGCGGCTTTCGGCCGCCGGCGAGGAATTCGGCGAGATGGGCGGGCGGATGGACGTCTTCGAGCGCACGCCCCCCCATTGCCTCTACGTGCCGGCGGGGGCGGACTGGGCGGCGCAGGCCACCACGGGCTGCACGCTCGCGGTCTGCACTGCGCCGGGATCTTCGCAGCGCCCGGCCTGCAGGCTGGGGCCGGAGGGCATCGCGCTGGAGCAGCGCGGGGAGGGGGCCAACACCCGTTTCATCCACAACATCGCCATGGAAGGGCGCGACGTGGCCGACAGCCTGCTGGTGACGGAGGTCTTCACGCCGGCGGGCAACTGGTCATCCTATCCGCCGCACCGCCATGACGAGGATGATTTCCCGGCCATCACCTACCTGGAGGAAACCTACTACCACCGGCTGAATCCGCCCGATTGCTTCGGCATGCAGCGCGTGTTCACCGATGACCTGAGCCTCGATGAGACAATGGCCGTATCGGATCAGGACGTGGTTCTGGTGCCACGGGGCCATCACCCCTGCGCCGCCCCCTACGGCGTGGAGATGTATTATCTCAACGTCATGGCCGGCCCGCGCCGCAACTGGCGCTTCCGGATGCACCCGGCCTTCGCCCACATGGGCTGAGGCGCGCGGGGCGAAGCGCGGAGGCTACTCCCACCAAGGGTCGATGCGGGCGATGTCCGCATCGCTCCAGCCGAAGTGGTGGGCGAATTCATGCACAACTACATGGGCGATCAGATCGTCGAGCGCCACGTCGCCCCGGCTGCGCCACTCATCGAGGATGGGCTCGCGGAACAGCCAGACGGCATCGGGCATGGGGGCGATGTCCTCCATGCTCTTCATCGTCACCGGGATGCCGTCGTAGAGGCCGGTCAGTTCCAGCGGGTCGGTGATCCCAAGATCCCGCAGCATGTCGGGCGCGGGCCAGTCGGCCACGCGCAGCTGCACATCGGCGGCCAGCCTGCGGAAGGGCTCGGGCAGGCGCGCGACGGCGGCGCGGGCGGTGGTCTCGAAGTAATCCAGATCGGTTTTCATGCCCGAGGTATCGCGCGCGGTGGGTGGAAAGGAAAGCCCGTCGGCCGCTTGAATGCGCCCGCCGGGTCGTCGGCGAGCCCGCGGCAGGCCGGCTTTGTGACGGTTCGTCAAAGGCTGCATGAATTTTTGATGAAGATTGAATGACGCCGGCAAACCCCCTATGGCTCCGCCGCAAGGGGATAAGACCAACCGGGGACAACCATGTCAGACAACAATCTCGATCCGCGCCACCTGGAAACGCTCGACCGCGATCTCGGGCGGCTGAACGCCGCGGAGAAGGCGCTGGGGTATGTCGCGCGCCCGATGGTGGCGCCGGGGCTTTCGCTGGTGTTCATCCTGGCTGCGGGCCTGCTGGCCGCGCTCACCATGGGGGTGACGACCTCGGGGCTCGTGATCGCCGTCGCGGCAGTGTTCGGCGCCTACATGGCGCTCAACATCGGCGCCAACGACGTGGCCAACAACATGGCCCCGGCGGTGGGCGCGAACGCGCTGTCCATGGGCGGGGCGATCCTCATCGCCGCCATCTTCGAAAGCGCCGGGGCGCTGATCGCGGGCGGGGACGTCGTTTCGACCGTGGCAAAAGGCATCGTCGCGCCGGAATCGGCGGCGTCGCCGGAGATCTTCATCTGGGCGATGATGGCGGCGCTGCTCTCCGCGGCGCTCTGGGTCAACCTCGCCACCTGGATCGGCGCGCCGGTCTCCACCACCCACTCGGTGGTGGGCGGCGTGATGGGGGCGGGCATCGCCTCGGCGGGCTTCGGCGCCGTCAACTGGGGCACGATGTCGGCGATCGCGGCAAGCTGGGTGATTTCGCCCGCGCTCGGCGGGCTCGTGGCGGCGGGGTTCCTGTGGTTCATCAAGTCCCGCATCATCTACCAGGACGACAAGATCGCCGCCGCCCGGCGCTGGGTGCCGGTGCTCGTTGGGATCATGGCGGGCGCCTTCAGCACCTATCTCGCGCTGAAGGGCATCAAGAAGATCGTGAAGATCGATTTCTCCACCGCGCTGCTCATCGGCGCCGTGCTCGGCGTGCTCACCTGGCTCGTCGTGCGCCCGATCATCCGGCGCCAGGCCGTGGGGCTGGAAAACCGCAACAAATCGCTCAAGACGCTCTTCGGCATTCCGCTGGTCGTCTCCGCGGCCTTCCTGAGCTTCGCCCACGGGGCCAACGACGTGGCCAACGCCGTGGGTCCGCTGGCGGCCATCGTGCATGCCAGCAAGGACGGCACGGTGACGGGCGTCGTCCACATCCCGATCTGGGTGATGATGATCGGCGCTTTCGGCATCTCCTTCGGCCTGTTCCTCTTCGGGCCCAAGCTGATCCGGATCGTGGGCAGCCAGATCACCAAGCTCAACCCGATGCGCGCCTTCTGCGTGGCGCTTTCGGCGGCCATCACGGTGATCGTCGCCAGCTGGCTCGGCCTGCCGGTCAGCTCCACCCATATCGCCGTGGGGGCCATCTTCGGGGTCGGGCTGTTCCGTGAATGGTATGCGGAGCGGCGCATCGTCTCGGCGCGCAAGGCGCTGCCCGACACGCCCGCGCCGGCCCGTGGCGAACGCCAGCGCCGCAAGCTCGTCCGCCGCTCCCACCTGCTGACGATCGCCGCCGCCTGGGTCATCACCGTGCCCGCTGCGGCCGTGCTCTCGGGGCTGATCTACCTCGTGATCCACATGATCGCGGGCTGATCCCGCCGGTTGGACGGCCCCGCCGAGGGCGGCAAGGCATCAGGCGCGCCCCGCAACGGGCGCGCCTATTTCTTTCGGGCGGCCTTTCGCAGGGTCTTCTGCACCTTGGGCTTGCGGCGGAGTTCGCGGAACAGCGCGGAAAGCTCCTCCTCCTTCACGTGCCTGGCCGCTTCCTTGGCGGTGAACCACTTGCGCTTGCGCTCGCCGCGTTCCTTCCAGCGCTCGGCCAGATCCTCGACCAGAAGCGGGTAGACCTTCACCTTGGTCGGCACGCGGGTGCCGTCGTCGAGCCGCTTCTCGTAGCGGAAGCTGCCGAGCGGCTCGCGCAGAACCTTGCCCTCGGCGCCGGCTTCCTCCTCGGCCTCGATGGCGGCGGCCTTCCACGGGCTCTTGCCCTCCATCGTCCAGCCCTTTGGCAGCACCCAGCGGCCGGTGTCGCGGGACGTGACGAGCAGAATCTCCAGCTTGCCGTCCTTGCGCCAGCGTACCGGCAGCGCGGCGACCTGCCGGCCCTTGCCGGCCTTCTTGAGCTTGTCTTGTTTCTTCTTGTTCATCGCACGATGCGGGATCTGCTCTGCCTGTTCGCTGGCGGCACGTTATGCGCCCGCCGCAGCGGCTGCAAGTCCGGCACCGGGGCCGGGCGGCGGCGCTCAGCCGACGCGGTGGCCCTGCGCCCAGACCGCGCGCACCACCGGGACGTCGCCGGCGCGCGCCACCCGGATCACGTCGGCGCGCAGGCCCTCGGCAAGCCGGCCGCGGTCCGCAAGCCCGGCGGCCTCGGCCGGGCGGTGGGTCACGCAGGCCGCCGCGCGTGGCAGATCGCCCCAGAGCGCGGCGAGGCGGAAGGCCGCCAGCAGCAGCGCGCCGGGCACGTAATCCGAGGAGAGGATGTCCAGCAGGCCGGCCTCCGCCAATTCCTGGGCCGCGACGTTGCCTGAATGCGAGCCGCCCCGGATCAGGTTCGGCGCCCCCATCATCACCGCGATGCCGGCCGCGCGGCAGGCCTGCGCGGCGGTGCGGGTGGTGGGAAACTCGGCGAAGCCCACGCCCTTGGCGGCGGAGGCGGCCACCTGTTCGGGCGTGGTGTCGTCGTGACTGGCGAGCACGGCGCCCAGCCGGGCGGCCTCGGCCACGGCGCCGGCCTCGTGCCGCGCCCCGAGACGGGCCTGCAACGCGCCGAGGCGGGCCACGTGCTCGGCGAACTCGGCCTCGCTGAAATTGCGCTTCTTGGTGACGTAGGTCTTCATCGCCTCGAGATCGCGGAACTGGCGCTGGCCGGGGGTGTGATCCATCAGGCTGACGATGCCCACCCTGTCCTCGGGGCCGAATTTCGCAAGCTCCTCCAGCAGCGTCTCCGAGCAGATCTCGGCGCGCAGGTGCAGGAAATGGCTGATCTTGAAATGGCCGGCCGCGCGGGCCGCCAGCAGCTCGTCGGCCAGCTGGCGCGCATATTCGCCGTAGCCCCGGCTGCCGGAATGGATCGAGCCCACCCGCAGCGCGTCGAAGACGGTGGTGATGCCGGTGGAGGCCAGTTCGGTATCATGGGCGAGCAGGGCGGGCAGGTGCGGCCAGTCGACCTCGGGCCGGGGCTCGATGTGGCGTTCGAGGTTGTCGGTGTGCAGCTCCACGAGTCCGGGCATCACGATGTCGCCGCCGCAATCGATCGCGCCGGTGGGCGCCGGTCCGCCGTCCGCGATGCGCGCGATGCGCCCCGCTTCGAAGGTGATGTGCCCGCGGCACAGGCGATCGGGCAGCACGAGGCACGCATTGGCCAGCGTGAGCGGCGGGGCGTGGCGGGCGGAGGAAGGCTCTGCGGGCGAAACGGGGGCGTTCATGCGGGGCACTCGTTGGGGGACGGGGCCGTCGAGGGCCGTTCGCACCGGCCAGGCCTGCTCATTTTCGGAAAAGCCTACACCACTTGCCGAAGCGCGAAAGCCGAATTTCGCGGCGCGGCGGCCTTTGGTTCGCCATCCTATTCCGATGGCACCGCGCCCGCCCTTGCGGAAACCGCCCTCGCGGGGCTATACGCGGGCTTCGTCTTTCCCGTGCTGCCTTGCCCATCGGAGCCATCGGAGCCCTCAGCCATGCGTGACATCCAAAGCGCCCAACCGCCCCGTCGCCTGTCCGGCCCCCACGTTTCGTGCCGCGCGGGCTGCCGCAAGGGAGGGGCCGATGGCTGACCCGGTGACCGCGAGCGCCCGCCTGTCCGTCGCACCAATGATGGACTGGACCGATCGCCACTGCCGCTACCTGCATCGGCTGATGAGCGCGCGGACGTTGCTCTACACCGAGATGGTCACCGCGCCGGCGCTGGTGCGCGGGCAGGCGCGGCATCTTCTGGCCTTCAATCCCGAGGAACACCCCGTCGCGGTGCAGTTGGGCGGCTCGGAGCCGGCGGAGCTGGCGGAAGCCACGGCCATGGCCTGCGAAGAGGGCTATGACGAGGTGAACCTCAACGTCGGCTGCCCGTCGGACAGGGTGCAGTCGGGCCGGTTCGGCGCGGTGCTGATGACGGAGCCCGCGCTGGTGGCGCGCTGCGTGTCGGCCATGATCGAGGCCGCCTCGGTGGAGGTGACGGTGAAATGCCGCATCGGCGTGGACGACCAGGACCCGGAGGCCGTGCTTCCCGATTTCATCGCCCGGATGCGCGACGCCGGCGTGCGCCGGATGCAGATCCATGCGCGCAAGGCCTGGCTGCAGGGGCTGAGCCCCAAGGAAAACCGCGATATCCCGCCCCTGGACTACCCGCTGGTGCTGCGGATGAAGGCGCGCTTTCCCGACATGCACCTCTCCATCAACGGCGGCATCACCTCGCTCGCGCAGGCCGAGGCCTTCCTCGCCGACGGGCTGGACGGGGTGATGATCGGGCGCGCGGCCTACCATGGGCCTTCGGATGTGCTCCTGCAGGCCGACCAGCGGATCTACGGAGAAACCACCGCGCCACGCAGCCCCGAAGAGGTCGTGCGCCTGATGCTGCCCTACATCGCGAACCACCTGGCCGAGGGGGGCAAGCTGGGCAATGTCACGCGCCACATGCTGGGCCTGTTCACCGGGCGGCCCGGCGCGCGGCAGTGGCGGCGGATCCTTTCCGAAGGGGCGCATCGGCCCGGCGCCGGCGTGGCGCTGGTGGAGGAAGCGCTCGGCGCGGTGAGCCCCGCCGCCGCCTGACCGGCGCTTGTCTCGGGCATGGCCCGAGAAATCGGTCGACACGGGCGGCCAACGGTCTAGAAATACTACGACCTGAAAAAGACCACCGCAAGAGGCCGCCCATGCCCCCCATCGCCGATCTTCTTCCCCTGCTTGCGCTGCTGCTCGTGATCGGGGCCTTCGCCGGGGTGCTCGCGGGGCTTCTGGGCGTGGGTGGCGGCATCGTGCTGGTGCCGGCCTTCTTCTACGCCTTCAGCGTGCTGGGCTACGAGAGCGATCAGCTGATGCAGATCTGCCTCGCCACGTCGCTCGCCACCATCGTCGTCACCTCGCTGCGCTCGCTTTCCAGCCACAACAAGAAGGGCGCTGTGGATTGGGAGATCCTCAGGACATGGGCGCCGGGGATCGTGATCGGGGCCATCGTCGGCGTGCTGGCGGCCTCTTCGCTGCGCTCGGTGGTGCTCCAGGGGATCTTCGGGGTGCTGGGCATGGTGATCGGCCTCTACATGGGCTTCGGCAAATCCGACTGGCGGCTGGGGGATGCGATGCCCGCGGGGCTGCGCCGGGCGGTGATGTCGCCGATGCTGGGCTTTCTCTCCGTGCTGATGGGGATCGGCGGCGGCTCCTTCGGCGTGCCGGTGATGAGCCTCTACAACGTTGCCATCCACCGCGCCGTCGCCACGGCGGCCGGTTTCGGGGTGATCATCGCGGTGCCCGGCGTGATCGGCTTCCTGCTGGTGCCGATCGAACCCGGCAATGCACCGCCCTTCACCGTGGGGGCGGTGAACCTGCCCACTTTCGCCGTCATCATCGCCATGACGCTGATCAGCACGCCCTACGGGGTGAAGCTGGCCCACGCGATGGATCCGAAGCCGCTCAAGCGCGTCTTTGCCGCCTTCCTGACGCTGGTGGCGCTGAACATGCTGCGCAAGGCGCTCGGGTTCTGATCCGGTGAGCGATCGGGCCGGGCTCCGCGCGCGCGGATGGCTGCGCTTCCCGGCCGACGCCGCCTTGCGGGCCTGGGCCGAGGCCGCCCTGCCGGCGGCGCGCGTGGCGATCCACGCCCCGGAAAACGCCCATTGGCATCGCCACGGAGGCACCTGGTTCGCCGGCGTGAACGCTTTGGAAAACGATGCCTCCGGTCGGATCGGGGGCGTGCCGCTGGCCGGCGCGGCGGTGGAATTCATCGCCCGGCACCTCGGCGCGCCCGAGGCCTGGGACAAGGCGCAGATCTCCGCCGTGCTGCCGGGCTACCCGGGCAGGGATGCCGGCGAAAGCGATGCCGCCCACCGCTTCCGGCTCCGGCGTGACGCCGCCCATGTCGACGGGCTGCTGCCGGTCGGCCCCCGGCGTCGGCGCAAGGCCGCGGAGCCCCATGCCTTCATCCTCGGCATCGCCCTGAACCAGGCCGGTCCCGAGGCCAGCCCGCTCGTCGTCTGGGAGGGCAGCCACGAGGTGATCCGCGCGGCCTTTTTGGAGGCGCTGGACGGCGTGCCGCAGCGCGAATGGGCTGAACAGGACCTCACCGACATCTACCAGGCCACGCGCCGGCGGATCTTCGAAACCTGCCCGCGCCGCTGCCTGCCGCTGCGCCCGGGCGAGGCGATCCTGCTGCACCGTCTGGCGCTGCACGGTATCGCGCCGTGGCAGGCGGGCGCGCAGGCGGGGGCGGAGGGGCGCGTCATCGCCTATTTCCGCCCGCCGATGCCCGGAGGCGTGACGGCGTGGCTGGCCACCCCCTGAGCCCGAGGGCGCGGGCTTGACGCCGGCCCGCCACGGGCGTTTGCTGGCGCGGGGACGCGCGGTCGCCACGGAAGTTGCCACGGAAAGGATACGGCCATGATCGAGATCGTGCCGGGCCGCCCCGAAGGGGTGCTGGAAGTGAAGATCACCGGAAAGCTCACCGCCGAGGATTACGAAGCGGTGCTGATGCCGGCCATCGAGGAGGCCCTCTGGGACCGGGACGGCATCCGTTTCCTGGCCCAGATCGGCCCCGGCTTCGAAGGGGTCACCGGCGGCGCGGCGCTGGACGATCTGCGCCTCGGCCTGCGCCACTGGCGGGGCTTCGACCGCATCGCGCTGGTGACGGACGCCGGCTGGCTCGAAACCGCCGCCCGCGCCATGAGCGTGCTGTCTCCCTGCCCGATGAAGGTCTTCGGCCTCGACGAGCTGGAGGAAGCGCGGCTCTGGCTCGCCGAAAGCCTCGGCGCCGTCCACATGGAGGATCTCGGCGGCGGCGTGCTCCATATCCAGTTGCTCGGCCAGCTGGATGCGGCCGTCTACGAGGGGGCGAACGCGCGGCTCGACGCCTTCGTGCGCGAAAACGACAGCGTGCGCTTCCTGCTCGATCTGCGCGCGTTCGACGGCTGGCTCGGGCTCTCGGCGCTGGGGCAGCACTTCAGCCTCGTGCGCGATCACCACCGGATCCCCGACAAGATCGCCTTCGTGGGCACGAAGGAATGGCAGAAGATGGCCGAACGCATCGCTTCGCGCTTCCTCGCCGCCGACGTCCGGTATTTCGACGCCGCCCAGATCGAGGCGGCGAAGGTCTGGCTGAAGGAGTAGGGGCCGCCCCCGGCCGCCCTCATCGGGCGGGGCGTGCCTTCGACCGGAACACGGCCGGGACGCGAAGGGAAGCGGAAAAGGAAAAAGCCGTCAGCGGCTATGAGCCGGCGTCCCGCCCCAGCCGCGCCGCCCGGCCGCCCCGGCGCTTCTTCAGGCGCGGGGCGCGGGAGGGAAGCTCGGCCATGATCGCGGCGCGCTCGTCCGGGCTCATCTTCGACCAGCCGCCGATCTCCTCCAACGTGCGCAGGCAGCCCGTGCAGATCCGCTCCTCTGGGTGCACCACGCAGATGCGGATGCAGGGGCTTTCGATCTCCTGCCGCTGCCAGACCTCGTCCTTCACGCCGAACCGCTCCGTTTCAGATGCGCCAGCCGGTCCAGCGCTCCTTGCAGGATATACCCGGCGGCGACGTGATCGATCACCTCGGAGCGACGTTTTCGTGTCGTATCCGCCTCAAGCAGCGCGCGTTCGGCGGCCACCGTGGACAGGCGCTCGTCCCAGAAGGTGATCGGCAGATCGGTGAGGCCCCTGAGGTTGCGGGCGAAGGCGCGGGTCTTCTGGCAGCGGGGGCCTTCGGTGCCGTCCATGTTGCGCGGCAGGCCCAGCACGATGCCGCCGATGCTGCGTTTCTCGAGGATCGCGAGCAGGGCGGAGGCGTCCACGCCGAATTTCTTGCGCCGGATCGTTTCCAGCGGCGTGGCCACGGAAAGGAAGCCGTCGCTCACCGCCACGCCGATGGTCTTTTCGCCGAGATCCAGCCCGGCGATCGCCCGCATCGGGGGCAGGGCGGCGGCGAAGTCTTCGATGCTCTCGTGGATCATTGCAGCACACCGGCGGCGCGGGCGGCATCGCGCAGCAGCGCCAGATCGGCCTCGCGCCCGGCGAAGACACCCTGGGATTCCTTCCAGATCGCATCGGCCTGCCCGGTTTCCCCGAGCACGCCATAGGCGCGGATGAGCCGGGCCCATTCCTCGGCGCTGCCGCCATCCGTGGCCAGCCTGTCGGCGAGATTGGCCACCATGCCCCGGATCATGGCGTCCCGGTCCTCGGCGTCCATCTCGCTGGCGGCGGCCATGTCCTCGGCGCTCGGGCCGGGCAGGGCGCCGCCGCCCTCCGCCATCATCGGAGGGGTGAACTCGACGCCCGCGCGCAGGGCCGCTTCGGCGATCTGGCTCATGACGGGCTCATACCACGGATCCTGCGGTGTGCTGTCGGCCAGCAGCCCGCGCCACATGCGAAAGCCCATGTCGGGGCGGGCGGTCTGCATGAACATGAGGCCCGAGTAGTAGCGCGCGGTGCCGTTGCCCGGATCGCGGCGCAGCGCCTCGGTGAGCGCCTGCTCGGCCTCGGGCGAGACGTAGCCGCCGGCTGCGATGATCATCAGGTCCGCCAGCGCGGCGTAGTCCTCGGCGCTGGCCGCATCGCCCTTCAGCTCCACGACCTTCGCCTGCGCCTCGCGGGCGGCGATGAAATTGCCGAGCGCGCTTTCGTTGATGGCCAGCAACTGGTAGCCGCGCAGATCGTCTCCGCGCTCGGCCACCGTCTGACGCAGTTTCTCGACGAGTTCCAGGTGCCTGGGATCGGCCTCCGCCTGCGGCAGGCGCGCGGCCTGCTCGGCTTCGGCCTGGCGCGGACGGCTCTCGCGCAGCTCCTCGGCGAACTGGATGCGCGCCTTCAGCGGCATGTCGGCATAGCCCGGCGCGCCGAGCCACATGTAGAGTCCGAAGCTGCCCCCGAGGACGGCCACGGCGCAGAGCGCGGCCACCGTGACCGTCGCCGCGCGCGGCGCGGACTGCACCGGCTGCACGGTCTGCGCGGCCCTGTCGGCTTCGAGGATGCGGCGCTGGATTTCGAGCCGGGCGCGCTCGGCCTCCTCCGGCGCGAGGACGCCGCGGGCCACGTCCTTGTCGATGGCCTTCAGCTGATCGCGGTAGACGGCAAGGTCCGGATTCTCGCCGGTCTGCGGGGCCGCGCCCGGCCGGCGCAGCAGCGCCAGCACCAGGAACGCCACCACGCTGATGCCGATCAGGGCCGTGAGCAGCCAGAATGCCATGGATTTTCTCCGTCGTTCGGTGTTTGCTTCGGTGTATATAGTTTTCAGACCGCCCTAAAGGCGCAAAAGCGCCGCAAGCCGCTCACGATCGCTTCAACCGGCCAGGCTTCGGTGCCGCTCCGGCTTGGGTCCAAGCCGCGCAATGTCGCAGAATGCGTCGTTTTCGCCGCTCGCGGTGGCCAGCCCTTTGGCGGATTATACGAAGAAGCAACAGATGATTTTCGCACCCCGGATTCGACGAGGCCCATGAAACGCTACTCCGCTTTCGCCATCGCCAAGGAAGCCCTGAACAACCACCAGGGCTGGAAACGGGCCTGGGCCAAGGCCCAGCCGAAGAGGAAATACGACGTGATCGTCGTGGGCGCCGGGGGGCACGGTCTGGCCACGGCCTACTATCTCGGCAAGAACTTCGGCATCCGCAACGTCGCCATCCTCGAAAAGGGCTGGCTCGGTGGCGGCAACACCGGGCGCAACACCACGATCATCCGTTCCAACTACCTGCAGGATCCTTCGGCCGCGATCTACGAGAAGGCGCGCAGCCTCTACGAGACGATGAGCCAGGATCTGAACTACAACGTCATGTTCAGCCCCCGCGGCGTGATGATGCTGGCCCAGACCGAGCACGAAGTCCGCGGCTACAAGCGCACCGCCGCCGCCAACGCCTTCCAGGGCGTGGAAACCGAGTTCATCGGCCCGGCCCGGGTGAAGGAACTCTGCCCGATCATGAACATCGAAGGCCCCCGCTATCCCGTTCTGGGCGCTCTCTGGCAGCCCCGCGGCGGCACCGCGCGCCACGACGCGGTGGCCTGGGGCTACGCGCGCGCCTGCTCGGCGATGGGGATGGACATCATCCAGAAATGCGAAGTCACCGGCGTGCGCAGCGAGGGCGGCAGGGTCGTGGGCGTGGACACCACCAAGGGCGCCATCGACTGCGACAAGCTCGCGATGGTCGTGGCCGGTCACTGCTCGCACCTGGCCGAGATGGCCGGCTTCCGCCTGCCGGTGGAAAGCGTGGCGCTGCAGGCGCTGGTGAGCGAGCCGATCAAGCCCTGCATGGACGTGGTGGTCATGGCCAACACGGTGCATGGCTACATGAGCCAGTCCGACAAGGGCGAGATGGTGATCGGCGGCGGCACGGATGCCTTCAACAACTACACCCAGCGCGGCAGCTTCCACCACATCGAGGAAACCGTGCGCGCGCTCGTCGAAACCTTCCCGATGATCTCCCGCCTCAAGATGCTGCGCCAATGGGGCGGCATCGTGGACGTCACCGGCGATCGCTCCCCGATCCTGTCGAAAACCCCGATCGAGGGCATCTTCGTCAACTGCGGCTGGGGCACCGGCGGCTTCAAGGCCATCCCCGGTTCGGGCTGGGGCATGGCCGAACTGATCGCCAAGGGCCATTCGCCGCTGACCGACGAATTCGGCCTCAACCGCTTCACCGAGGGCCGCTTCATCGACGAAAGCGTCGCGGCCGGGGTGGCGCACTGATGAAAAGCGTCCTTCACACAGACTGGCCGTTCCGCCGCAAGAGCAAGGAGCACACACCATGCTGATCCTGACCTGCCCCTATTGCGGCGTCACCGGCGAAGAAACCGAGTTCGCGGCGGGTGGCGAAGCCCACCTCAAACGCTTCGGCCCCGGCTCTTCGGATGCCGAGTTCGAAAGCTACCTCTTCGCCCGCAAGAACGAGAAGGGCGTCACCTTCGAACGCTGGCGCCACGCCAACGGCTGCGGGAAATGGTTCCACGCCGCCCGCTGCACGGTGACGCTCGAAGTCTTCGGTACCTACAAGGCGCAGGTCACCGAGCCGCCGAAAGAGATCCTCGCCGCGATCAGGAAGCGCCGCCCCGGCTGGGAGCCCGCCGCCTGATGCGCCCACTTTGTTCCGGAAATATCTCCGGGGGGTGCGGGGGGCAGGCAGCCCCCCGTTTCCTCCGCCAGCCACGCAGGATGTTGCGCCCATGAGCACCCGTCTCGCCACCCAAGGCCGCCTGATCAACCGCGACAAGCGGCTGGAATTCACCTTCAACGGCAAACGCCTGCAGGGCTACGAGGGCGATACGCTCGCCGCCGCGCTGCTGGCCAACGACCAGATGCTGGTGGGCCGCTCCTTCAAGTATCACCGCCCGCGCGGCATCCTCGCCTCGGGCAGCGAAGAGCCCAACGCGCTCGTCAATCTGGGCGAGGGCGCGCGCCTGGAGCCGAACCAGCGCGCCACCACCACCGAGCTGTTCCACGGGCTAACCGCCACTTCGCAGAACCACTTCCCGAGCCTCGAATTCGACATCGGCGAGATCAACAATTCGCTGGCCCGATTCCTGCCGGCAGGCTTCTACTACAAGACCTTCATCCATCCGCGCTTCGCGTGGAAACACGTCTTCGAGCCCTTCATCCGCCAGTCCGCCGGCCTCGGCAAGGCGCCGAAGGAGGCCGACGCGGACCGCTACGAACATTTCTACGCCTTCGTGGACGTGCTGGTGATCGGCGGCGGCGTCGCCGGGCTTCAGGCGGCCAGGGCGGCCGGCGAAGCCGGGGCCAGGGTGCTGCTGATCGAGCAGGAGCCCCACTGGGGCGGCCGCGCCCCTGTGGACGGGGCCGTGATCGAGGGCAAACCGGCCGAAGACTGGGTGAAGGACACCCTGCAAGCCCTTGAAGCCATGGAAAACGTCACGCTGCGCAACCGCATGATGGGCGCCGGCGTCTACGATCACGGCTATGCGCTGGGATACGAGCGCGTCGCCGATCACATCCCGGGCAGCGATCTGCCGCGCCACCGGCTCTGGCGGATCCGCGCAAAACAGATCGTCACGGCCACCGGCGCCATCGAGCGCCCGCTCTCCTTCGCCGGCAACGACATCCCCGGCGTGATGCTGGCCACGGCCGTGCGCGACTACGTGGTGAACTACGGCGTCTCCCCCGGTGATCGCACCGTCGTCGTCACCAACAACGATGATGCCTACCGCACCGCGCTCTGCCTCAAGAGGGCCGGGCTCGACGTGCCGATGATCGTGGACGTGCGCCCGCTCGTCACCTCGCCCCTGGCCACGGAAGCCCTGCAGGCCGGGATCCGGGTGGAGACCGGCAAGGGCATCGCCAAGGTCAAGGGCCGCAAGCGCGTCACCGGGGTGGCGCTCTGTCTGCAGGCGGGCGAGGGCAGCGTGATCGAAGAGGTCAAATGCGATGCCGTGGCCATGTCCGGCGGCTTCTCGCCGGTGGTGCACCTCTGGTCCCATTGCGGCGGCAAGCTGATCTGGGACGAAGCCAATGCCCATTTCCGCCCCGATCCCGCCCGCGCGCCCACGGGTGCGCAAGGCGAGGCCTTCGTCGTCACCGCCGGCATGGCCTCCGGCGCGATGACCACGGGCGAGGTGCTGGCCGATGCCGACGCCGCCGGCAAGGCCGCCGCGAGGGCCGCCGGGTTCACCCCGCGCCGCTTCGCCGCGCCGAAGGCGGCCGAGGAGCCGAGCGAGCCGATGGCGCCGGTCTGGATGATGCCGCAGGGCGCCTCCTACGATCTGCGCATGAAGATGTGGCTCGATTTCCAGAACGACGTGAAGGTCTCCGACGTGCAGCTCGCCGCGCGGGAGGGCTACGAGAGCGTCGAACACACCAAGCGCTACACCACCCTCGGCATGGCCACCGATCAGGGGAAGCTCTCCAACATCAACGGCTTGGCCGTGCTTGCTGATGCGCTTGGCGAGGATATTCCGCAGGTCGGCACCACCACATTCCGCCCGCCCTATACGCCGATTTCGATGGGCGCGATCGCCGGTGAGGCGCGGGGCGAAATCTTCCAGCCCCTGCGCCGCACGCCGATCCATGGCTGGCACGAGGCCCACGGCGCCCATTGGGAGCCCGTCGGCCACTGGCGCCGCCCCTATGCCTACCCCAAGGCCGGCGAAACCGTGGAAGAGGCCGTGCACCGCGAGGTGCTCAACACCCGCAGGCGCGTGGGGTTGCTGGATGCCTCCACGCTGGGCAAGATCGTGGTGAAGGGGCCGGACGCGGGCAGGTTCCTCGACATGCTCTACACCAACATGATGAGCACGCTGAAGGTGGGCCGCTGCCGCTACGGGCTGATGTGCAACGAGAACGGCTTCCTGTCGGATGACGGCGTGGTGGCGCGCATCGACGAGGACACCTGGCTCTGCCACACCACCTCCGGCGGGGCGGACCGTATCCACCAGTGGATGGAGGAGTGGCTTCAGACCGAATGGTGGGACTGGAAGGTCTACGTCGCCAATCTCACCGAGCAATACGCCCAGATCGCCGTCGTCGGCCCGGATGCGCGCCATGTGCTGGAGCGGCTCGGCGGCATGGATGTCAGCAAGGAAACGCTGCCCTTCATGGGCTGGCAGGAGGGCAAACTCGGCGGTTTCGACGCGCGCGTCTTCCGCATCTCCTTCTCGGGCGAGCTTTCCTACGAGATCGCGGTCCCGGCTTCTCAAGGATTGGCCTTCTGGGAAGCGCTCATGGAGGTGGGCGAGGCCTACGGGATGCAGCCCTACGGCACCGAGGCGCTGCACATCATGCGCGCGGAGAAGGGCTTCATCATGATCGGGGACGAGACCGACGGCACGGTGATCCCGCAGGACCTGGGGCTGCACTGGGCGATCAGCAAGAAGAAAGAGGATTACCTCGGCAAGCGCGCGCAGGCGCGCAGTTTCATGGACAACCCGGACCGCTGGCAGCTCGTGGGGCTGGAAACGCTCGATGGTTCCGTGCTGCCCGACGGCTGCTACGCGATCGGCGAGGGCACCAACGCCAACGGCCAGGCGGAGATGTTCGGGCGGGTGACCTCGACCTACTACTCGCCGACGCTGGGCCGCGGCATCGCCATGGGGCTGGTGCACAATGGGCCTCAGCGCATGGGTGAGGTGATCCGGTTCGGCACGCCCGACAAGAGCTTCGTGGAGGCGCGGATCGTGGATCCGGTCTTCTACGACAAGGAAGGGGAGAAGCAGAATGTCTGATCGCGCGGTGAGCCCGCTTGCGGGCGCGGAAAGCAGTGGATTTGCGAAGGTCTCCGAGGCCGGTCTGCGCGGCATGATCACCCTGCGCGGCGATCTTGCGGATGCGGGCTTTGCCGGGGCGGTGAAGGCGGTGACGGGCTGCGACGTGCCGGGCCGGCGCGAAGTGGTGGAGCAGGGCGGCAAGGGCGTGGCCTGGATGTCGCCCGACGAGCTTCTCGTGATGGTGCCCCATGCCGAGGCCGAGGCCGCCGTGGCGCAGCTTTCGCAGGCCCTTGCGGGCAGCCATTTCCTGGCGGTGAACGTGTCTGACGCGCGGGCCGTCTTCACCATCGAGGGCGCGGGTGCGCGCGAGGTGCTTGCCAAGCTCGCGCCCGTGGATCTGTCGCCCGAGGCTTTCGGCGCCGGGCAGATCCGCCGCACCCGGCTGGCGCAGGTTCCGGCGGCCTTCTGGCTCTCCGGCGAGGAGGTGTTCACGCTGGTGGCCTTCCGTTCGGTGGCGCAATACGTCTTCGACCTCTTGACGGTGAGCGCGAAGGCGGGCAGCGAGGTGGGCTTTCTCGCCCGCTAGCCCCCTTGGTCCGCGCTGCGCGGCGCGCGCGCGGGCGGATCGGGCAGGCCGGCCAAGAAATCGGCCCGCCCCCCTTGACCTTTCGCGCCCGCGCATTCCATCTAGCGCGTGAAGTTATACCTCTCGATCACGAAAAGGACGAACCCCATGGCTTTCGAACTTCCCGATCTTCCCTACGCCCATGACGCGCTGGCCGATCTCGGCATGTCCAAGGAGACGCTGGAGTACCACCACGACCTGCACCACAAGGCCTATGTCGACAACGGCAACAAGCTGATCGCCGGCACCGAGTGGGAAGGCAAGAGCCTCGAAGAGATCATCGTCGGCACCTACGACAAGAACGCCGTCGCCCAGAACGGCATCTTCAACAACATCTCCCAGCTGTGGAACCACAACCAGTTCTGGGAAATGATGGGGCCGGGCAAATCCGCGATGCCGGGCGAGCTGGAGAAGGCGCTGGTCGAGTCCTTCGGGTCCGTCGAGGAATTCAAGACCCAGTTCTGCGCTGCGGGCGCCGGGCAGTTCGGCTCCGGCTGGGCCTGGCTCGTGAAGAACGCCGACGGCTCGCTGGCCGTGACGAAAACGGAGAACGGCGTGAACCCGCTGTGCTTCGGCCAGACCGCGCTGCTGGGCTGCGACGTGTGGGAGCACTCCTACTACATCGATTTCCGCAACAAGCGCCCGGCCTACCTGACCAACTTCCTGGACAACCTGGTGAACTGGGAAAACGTCGCTTCCCGCATGTAAGCGGTCAAGCGATGGGCTGATTGGAAGCCGCCGGGGTGCCCGGCGGCTTTTTTGTGTCTGGACGCCTAAACCGGCGCGGCCTATTCCAAATTCAGACACTTCTTGTCTGGCGCAACCGTCACACACCGTGCTGAGCGCCTGCCCGGGTGGGCGCGCAAACGCGCCCGCCGTGGGGCGGGCGGGCGCGGGGCTGTTTCTGGCGAAACAGCCCAAAAAGGCGGTGTGCGGGATCGGGTGTGTCGCGTTGCAGTTCAACCGAGACCGAAACCATGCGCAAACATATCTCCCAAGGCTCCCCCTTCGAGGCCGCCATCGGCTACAGCCGCGCGGTGGTGGAGGGCGACTGGATCTTCGTCGCCGGCACCACCGGCTTTGACTACGCCACCATGGAGATCGCGGAAGACCCGGCCGCGCAGGCCGCGCAGGCGCTGAAGAACATCGGCTGGGCGCTCGGTCAGGCCGGTGCCAGCCTCGATGACGTGGTGCGCGTGCGCTACATCCTGCCCAACGGCGATGATTTCGAGCCCTGCTGGCCGGCCCTGCGCTCCGCCTTCGCCACGGCGAAGCCGGCGGCGACGATGATCGTGGCCGGGCTGGCCGATCCGCGCATGAAGATCGAGATCGAGGTGACGGCCCGCAAGCGTTGATCAGGTGCTGATCCGGCGCTTGCCAAGGCACGGCGCTTGTGCGCAGGTGGCTGGCAGGTATCGGGAAAGGCAGGCGCGATGACGGAAGCCCGCAAAGGGGTCTTGGCGATGGTGGCGGCCTGCTCCATCTGGGGGCTCTCGGCGCTCTACTACCGCCTGCTCAACCACGTGCCGCCGCTGGAAGTGCTCTCGCACCGCACGCTCTGGTCGCTCGTGTTCTTCGGCCTCGTGCTGCTGGTGCAGGGGCGGCTGCGCGAGGTGGGGGCGCTGCTGGGCGGCGGGCGGCAGCTGGCCTACGTGGCGCTGGCGAGCCTGATGATCTCGGCGAACTGGTTCCTGTTCATCCTTTCGATCCAGATCGGCCGCGCGGTGGAGAGCAGCCTTGGCTACTACATCTTCCCGCTGGTGGCGGTGCTGATGGGGGCGGGGATCTTCGGTGAACGGCTGAGCCGGGCGCAATGGGGGGCCGTGGCGCTGGCGGCGCTGGCCGTGTTGGGCCTGACTCTGGGCCTCGGGGTCGCGCCGTGGATCTCGCTCGCGCTGGCGGTGACCTTCGCGCTCTACGGCGTCATCAAGAAGAGCCTGCGGGCCGGGCCGGTCGTCTCGGTCACCGCCGAGGTCATCCTGCTTGCCCCGCTGGCGCTCGTCTGGCTCTGGGGCGTTCATGTGCTGGGCTGGGAGGGGCTGACGGGGCGCAACGTGGCCGCCTTCGGCCAGAGCTGGCGCGAAAGCCTGCTGCTGGCCTGCGCCGGGCCGATCACGGCCGGGCCGCTGATCCTGTTCTCCTATGCCTCGCGCCGCATCCCGCTCTCGACGCTGGGCCTCGTGCAATACCTGAACCCGACGCTGCAGTTCCTCGTGGCCGTTCTGGTGCTGGGCGAGCCCTTCACCCGCTGGCACGCGCTGGCCTTCCCGATGATCTGGGCGGCGCTGGCGCTCTACAGCCTGGACGCCCTGCGTCAGGACAGGGCGCTGCGCAGGGCGGAGACCAGCGCGGGCACGTCGTCGAACATGCGGTAGAAATCGCGCAAGGAGTCATCGGCGAAACCTTCCGCGATCACGTGATCCATCAGCCCGGAGAGCGGCGCCCAGTAGTCGGCGGTGTTCAGGAAGAAGATCGGCTTCTCGTGCAGGCCGAGCTGGCGCCAGGTGAGCACTTCGAAGAACTCGTCCAGCGAGCCGGCCCCGCCGGGCAGCACCACGATGGCGTCGGAGTTCATGTACATGACCTTCTTGCGCTCGTGCATGTTCTCGGTGACGACGAAGCGCGTGAGATCGCGCTTGCCGACTTCCCACTCCAGCAGGTGGGTGGGGATGACGCCGAAGGTCTCGCCGCCGGCGCGCTGGGTGGCGGTGGCCACGGCGCCCATCAGCCCCACGTCGCCGGCGCCGTAGACGAGCCGCCAGCCGTTGGCCGCGATCTCGCCGCCCAGGGCGCGGGCGTCGGCTTCGTAGGCGGCCAGCCGCCCCTTGCGCGAGCCGCAGTAGACGCAGACGGAGCGCTTCGGTTCGGCGGGATGTGTCGAATTGGCCATGAATTCAATTCTTTCGCTGCCATTGCCTTGGCCCCTGATAACCGGCTTTGCTAGGCTGGTGCAACGCGCTCCTGCTGCTGGAGTGTCACTTGGGGAATACGGAATATGGCAAGCTCGTCCTTCGCTGGTCTGAGCGGCGGCATCCTCGCTGGTGCTGCCGTGGCCGTGGTTTTGGCCGCCGGCGGATATTTTTTCTATCGATCGCAACAGGAAACACCGGTGCAGGAGGCGGCGCTGCCGGTGCAGGCTCCCGCCCCGCAAGGCCCGGCGGAGGCGCCCGGCGAAGGGGAGACGCGCGCCACGGAAGCCGCGCCGCGGGCAACAGAGCCCGAGCGGCAATCCGCTACCGAGGAGAACGGACCAACAGCGCCGGCGCTGGCCGCCCCGCAGGCGGATGAAACCGCCGCCGCCCCGGCTGCCGCGCCTGCGCCCGAGGCCTCGGAGGCGGCTGAAGCCGCAGTGGCGAAGGAAGCCGAACCCGCCGTAGCCGTTGCCGAGGAAACCACGCCTGAAGAGACTGCGCGCGCGGAGACCGGGGCCGAAGCCGCTGCGCCGACCGGAGGCGACAGTGCCGCCGAGGGCGCTGCGCAGGTGCAGGATGTCGCCGAGGCCACAGAGGCCACAGAGGCTACGGAGGCCACCGAAGCGGCAGAGGCCGCGGATGCCGCCGCGCCCGAAGCCGAAGCAGCCCCCGCACCGCAGCCGCCCACCTTCGACGTGGTGCGCGTCGATGCCGAGGGCAACGCGCTGGTGGCCGGGGCCGGCAGCCCCAACGCCGATATCGCCGTTCTGCTGGACCGCGCCGAGATCGCCACGACCGCTGCCGACACGCAGGGCAAGTTCGTGGCGCTGTTCACCGTCGAGCCCAGCCCGCAACCGCGGGTGGTGTCGCTCGTGATGACGACGAACGGCCTGCGGATCGGCTCTTCCGAAAGCGTGATCATCGAGCCGGTGGCGCTGCCCGTCGCCGAAGCCGAAACCGCCGCCCCGGAACCCGCCACCGAAACGGTGAAGCCTGAGGCCGAAGCCGCGGTGGAGCCTGAAGCAGCCGAGACCGCCGAGGCCGAACCTGCCCCGGCGGCCCCGGCGCTGCCCGAAACAGGCGAGGCGGCGGCCGCCGCACCGGCGCCGAAACCCGCCCCGCGCGTGCTGCTGGCGGACCAGACCGGCGTGCGGGTGTTGCAGGACGCCAAGGGCGCGGAAGCGCTGAGCATCGATGCCGTGGGCTATACCGCCACGGGCGAGGTGCGCATCTCGGGCCGGGGCAAGTCCGGCCAGACGGTGCGGCTCTACCTCGACACCCGCGCCGTGGCCGATGCGGCCGTGCAGGAGGGCGGGCAATGGGCCGCCGTGCTCACCAGGATCGCGCCCGGCATCTACAGGCTGCGCGCCGACGAGATCGGGGCCGGTGGCAAGGTGAGCGCCCGCACCGAGATCCCCTTCAAGCGCGAAAGCGCCGAGGTTCTGGCCGAGGCGCTCGGCACCGGCACCGGCGCGGCTGCCCCGGCGCCGGCGGAAAAGCCCGAAACGCAAACCGCCGCGTCCTCGCAGGCACCGGCCGCCGAAGCGACAGGAACCGAAGCCACCGGGGCCGAGGTGGCCACGGCGGAGGCTGGGGCGACCGGACCGTCCGGGGCGACCGCAACGTCCGGTGAGGCGGAAGCCGCGCCGGTGGCGGAGGCGGGCGAGGCTCCTGCTGCCGCGCCGGCGGCGCAGGGCGACGCCGTGCAGCTGGCCGAAGCGGCCCCGCAGCAGGAGGCCGCAGCCGAGGCCGCGTCGGGGCCCGTCATCGTCACCGTCCAACCCGGTTTCACCCTCTGGGGCATTGCCTCGCAGACCTACGGCGACGGCCTGCTCTACGTGAAGGTCTTCGAGGCCAATGCCGACCAGATCCGCGACCCGGACCTGATCTACCCCGGCCAGGTCTTCACCGTGCCGGAATAGGCCCGCGCGGCGGGTCTTTTCCGGGCCTGAAGCGGGCCTGCACAGTGCCGCACAGGTGCCGTGCAAAAACCATTGGGGCCCCGGGCTGGCGGTTTGCCGCCCGGGGCCCTAAGCTGCCGCGTCCGTAAGAATTCTGCGAAAGCCAGCCCATGCGCCGCCTGACCCCGACGTCCACCGCCCTCGACTCCGATCACCGCGTGAGCGGCTGGCGCACGATCCGCAAGGTCGCGCCCTACCTCTGGCCGCAGGGCGAGGCCTGGGTGAAGCGCCGGGTGGTGGCGGCTCTGGCGATCCTTTTTCTCGCCAAGCTGATCGCCGTCACGACGCCGTTCTTCTACAAGGCCGCCGTGGATGCGCTGGCGCAGGACGGGGCCACGACGCCGGCCTGGATGCTGGCCACGGGCGCGGTGGGGCTGACAATCGCCTACGGGCTGGCGCGGCTGATGAACGTGGGTTTCCAGCAGTTGCGCGACGTGGTGTTCGCCCGCGTCGGCCAGCGCGCCCTGCGCAAGCTGGCGCTGGAGACCTTCACCCATATCCACCGGCTTTCGATGCGCTACCACATCACCCGCAAGACCGGGGGGCTGTCGCGCATCATCGAGCGCGGCGTGAAGGGCGTGGAGTTCCTGCTGCGCTTCCTGCTGTTCTCCATCGGGCCGCTGGTGCTGGAACTGCTGATGATCTCTGTGATCCTGTGGTGGGTCTTCGACATCTGGTATCTGGTGGTGGTCGCGCTCACCATCGGCGCCTACGTCTGGTTCACCTTCGCGGTGACGGAATGGCGCGTGCGCATCCGCAAGGAGATGAACGATCAAGACACCGATGCCAACCAGAAGGCGATCGACAGCCTGCTGAACTTCGAGACCGTCAAGTATTTCGGGGCCGAGGGCCGCGAGGCGGCGCGCTACGACGTGGCCATGGCGGGCTACGAGAAGGCCGCCCTGAAGACGAGCTATTCGCTGGCCTTCCTGAACTTCGGCCAGAGCCTGCTGATCACCTCCGGCCTCGTGGCCGTCATGGTGATGGCGGCGCTCGGGGTGCAGGACGGCAGCCTCACCGTGGGCGATTTCGTCATGGTCAACGCCTACATGATCCAGATCACCATGCCGCTCAATTTCCTCGGCACCGTCTACCGCGAGATCCGGCAGGCGCTGGTGGACATGGGCGAGATGTTCGATCTGCTGGAGCAGCCCGCCGAGGTGCAGGACAAGCCCGGCGCACCGGCGCTGAAGGTGGAGGGCGGCGAGATCGTCTTCGATGCGGTGGAATTCGGCTATGTGCCCGAGCGGCCGATCCTGAAGGGCATCTCGCTCACCGTGGGTGCGGGGGAGACGGTGGCCATCGTCGGGCCGTCGGGCTCCGGCAAATCCACCATCGGACGGCTTCTCTTCCGCTTCTACGACGTCTCCGCCGGCGCGCTGCGCATCGACGGGCAGGATGTGCGCGACGTGACACAGGAAAGCCTGCACGGCCAGATCGGGGTGGTGCCGCAGGACACGGTGCTGTTCAACGACACGATCTACTACAACATCGCCTACGGCCGCCCCTCGGCCAGCCGCGAGGAGGTGGAGGCCGCCGCCCGCGCCGCGCGCATCCACGACTTCATCGAAAGCCTGCCCGAGGGCTACGAGACCGCCGTCGGCGAGCGCGGACTCAAGCTGTCGGGCGGTGAGAAACAGCGCGTGGGCATCGCGCGCACCCTGCTGAAGAACCCGCCGATCCTGCTGCTGGACGAGGCCACCTCGGCGCTTGATACCGACACCGAGCGCGACATCCAGGAATCCCTGCGCGAGATGGGGCAGGGCCGCACGGTGATCACCATCGCCCACCGTCTCTCCACCGTCGTGGACGCCGACCGCATCGTGGTGCTGGAGGACGGGGTGATCGTGGAGCAGGGCCGGCATGAAGAGTTGGTCGCGGCGGAGGGGCGCTATGCCCGGATGTGGCAACGCCAGCTCGCCGAGGAAGAGCAGGCCGCCTGAGGCGGCCCGGACGGCAAGGCGGGGGCTCTGCCCCCGCACCCCCCGAGGTATTTGAGGCGAGAGGAATGGGCGGCGGCGCCGGATAGGGGCCGCTTCGCATGAATTGGCGCGCGCGCCGGTGGCGAGGCGGGGGCGCTGCCCCCGCGCCCCCGAGGTATTTGGGGCGAGAGGAAAGGGAGGGAGCACCGGAGGCTGGCCGCTACGCACGAGTACGGTCGTGGTGGTGGCAGGGCGGGGGCCGGATGGCGGTGGGTTCGCATGAAAAAAGGGCCGCGTCGGCGGCCCTTTCTTTCTTGTTGCCTGCCGATGTCTACTCGGCGGCGCGCAGCGGCGGTTCCGGGGTTTCGTCGTCCGGCTTTTCCGTGCCGTCGCGCGCTTCCGGGTCCGGCCTGGTGTCGGGCTTTTCGTCGGGCCTCGCCTCGGCCGCCGGTTGCTCGGCCCGGGCCGCCTGTGCCGTCGCGGGCTGCGCGGGGGCTTCGGTCGCGGGGATCTCGGCATCGTCCCAGATGATCTCGGGGGCCTTGATCTTGCGGCTGGCCTTGTTGAGCGCGAGGTCGCGGGCGGCCTGGCTGTCGCGGCCCATGGACAATGCCTTGAGGCGGACCAGCGAGGAATAGGCGCCGGTGCGGGCCCAGACGCGCAGGGCGAGCAGGGAGGGGGTGACGACGAGCGTCAGCACCGTGGCGATGCCCAGGCCGAAGACCACGGCCGTGGCCAGCTGCTTCCACCAGAGCGCGGTGGGGCTGTCGATCGTGTAGCCGCCGTTCAGGAAGTCCAGCGACAGGCCGAACATCATCGGCGCGAGGCCGGCCATGGTGGTGATCGTCGTCAGCAGCACCGGGCGGATCCGATCCTGGGCCGTGCGCGCGATCGCCTCGAGCTGGGGCATGTAGCGCGAATACTCCTGGTAGGTGTCGATCAGCACGATGTTGTTGTTCACCACGATCCCGGCGAGCGCCACGATCCCGGTGCCCGTCATGATGATCGAGAAGCTCTGGTCCATCACCATCATGCCGATGAAGACGCCGGTCGTGGACAGGACCACGGCCAGCAGCACCAGCACCGAGTTGTAGAAGCTGTTGAACTGGGCCAGCAGGATGATGAACATCAGGGCGAGCGCCCCGGCGAAGGCCTTCGCGAGGAAGGCACCGGATTCGGCCTGGTCCTCGTTGTCGCCTGTCCATTCCCATTCCACGCCGTCCGGGAAGTCGGCCTCGGTTTCCAGCCACTCGGTGAGCGCTGCGATCCGTTCGGTGGGGGTGATCGGCTGGCCGGCCTCGTTGGTCATGCCCGAGGCCACGCCCGCCTTCACGTCGTAGTAGCGGGATTTGTCCACGCGGTCGATCTGGGCGAGCTTGGCCACCGGTTCGCGGGTGATGAAGTTGGACAGCGGCACCAGCCCGTCCGCCGTGCGCACGCGCAGGGTGTCGAGGGTGGAGAGCACGCGGTCTTCCTCGGGCAGGCGGACCCGGATCTCGATCTCCTCGTCCGAGGAATCCACGCGCATGGTGTCGAGCAGGATGCCGCGGGTGACGAGCTGGACCATGCCGCCCACGGTGGCCACGTCGGCGCCGTAGCGGCCGGCCTTGCGCACGTCGACGGAAATCTCCCAGTCGATGCCGGGCAGGGGCAGCGTGTCCTCGATGTCGGTCAGGGCGGGGGTTTCCTCGAACTTCCGGCGCACCATGAGCGCGGCCTGTTCGATGGTTTCCAGGTCATCGCCCTTGAGGCGCAGGTGCACGGGCTTTGCCGAGGCCGGGCCGTTGGACAGCTCCAGGATCTCGGTCTTCACCGCCGGCACCTCGGCAAGCTTCTTCTCGAGCGCTTCGAGCACGCGGTCGCCGTCGAGTTCGGGGATGTCCTTGCGGTCTTCCCAGGGCACCATCTCGATCTGGATCTGGCCGATGGTGTCGCGCGGGGGCTGCGCGCCGCCGGTGTTGTTGTCCAGCCCGCCGTTGCCGGCGAAGGCGAAGGCGCTCTGGATGCCGGGCGTCTGCAGCACCACCTCTTCCACGGCCCGCACCGCGGCGTCCTTCTCTTCGAGCGAGAGGTTGCCGCGCTGGCGGACGTAGACGATGGCCTGTTCCGGCTCCGTCTCCACGAAGAATTCGACGCCGTTGTTGTTCTGGCCGAAGGTCGTGAACACGGCCATCACGAAGGCGACGACCCCGACGATGGTCAGCAGCGGCATCACCGGGTTGCCGGAGATGAAGCGGATCACCCAGCCGAAGGGGCTGCGGCGGAAACCGGCGCGGATCTTCTTCGGCTTGCGTTGCAGCTTGGCGGCGTCCAGCGTGATGGAGGAGAGCATCCCGCCCACCAGCATCATCAGGCCGCCGGGCAGCCAGGCAAGGCCGCCGGGCAGCGGGCTTTCACCGCCGAAGATGTAGCCGGGGTTGATGAGTTGCAGCCCGGCGAGGAAAACGAGGTAGAGCGAGGGCACCACCAGCAGCGCGCGCACGATCCACGGCAGCGGCTTCAGGGCGGTGGCGGCGCGCTCCAGCTGGCGCGAGGTGCGCCCGGCCACGCCGCCCACGACGGGCAGGTAGACCAGCGCCACCACCAGCGAGGCCGAAAGCACGTAGATCAGAGTCACCGGCAGCATGCCCATGAACTCGCCCGGCACGCCGGGCCAGAACAGCATCGGCAGGAAGGCGCAGAGCGTTGTCGCGGTGGAGGAGACGATGGGCCAGAACATGCGCTTGGCGGCATCGGTGAAGGCATGCATCGGGCCGACGCCCTCGGAGATGCGCTTGTCGGCGTATTCCACCACAACGATGGCGCCGTCCACCAGCATCCCCACCGCGAGGATGAGGCCGAACATCACCATGTTGGAAATGGTGATCCCGGTGGCGGCCAGAATGGCGAAACACAGCAGGAAGGAGGTGGGGATGGCGAAACCCACGAGCAGGGCGGAGCGGGTGCCGAGGCTGCCCAGGATCACGATCATCACCAGCGCCACGGCGGTGAGCACGGAGCCCTCCAGCTGGCTCACCATCGAGCCCACCTGTACGGACTGGTCGTTGGAGACGCCGACGTTGATCGCGTCCTGAAGCTCCTGCGGCCACTTGGCGCGCTCGGCCTCCACGGTCTCCTGCACCAGCTTGGCGGTGTCGATCACCGGGTAGCCCTTGCGCTTGGTCACCTGCAGGGCGATCGTGGTTTCGCCGTTGAAACGGGCGGTGCCTTCGCGATCCTCGAAGGTGAGGTTGATCTCGGCAAGGTCGCCCAGCGTCACCACGCGGTCGCCGTTCGTCTTGACCGGCAGGTTGTAGACGTCCTGCGGCTCGTCGAAGGAGGAGGGAATCTTCACGGCGAAGGCCCCCGTCGGGGTCTCGACCTCGCCGGCGGCGATCAGCTGGTTGTTGTTGATCACCACGTTGATCAGCTCGGCGGCCGTCACGTTGTAGGCTTCCAGCCGCAGCGGATCGATGATGACTTCGAGCATCTCGTCGCGCTGGCCCGCGATCCCGGCTTCCAGAACCGGATCAAGGGCTTCGAGGCTTTCCTGAAGGTCCTTGGCGACGCGCAGCAGGGTGCGTTCCGGCACTTCGCCGGAGAGGTTCACGATGATGATCGGGAAGGCGGAGAAGTTGATCTCGTTGATCGAGTATTTCTCGGCGCCGGCGGGGAAATCGGCCTCGACCGTGTTCATCCGGTCGCGCACGTCGGCGATGATCTTCGTCTTGTCCCAGCCGAACTCGAATTCGAGCGCAACGCCTGCGTAGCCTTCGGCGGCGGTGGAGGACATCTTGTCGAGCCCGTCCAGATCGGACAGTTCCGTCTCCATCGGGCGCACGAGCAGCTTCTCGGCGTCGGCGGCGGAAATGCCGGGGAAGGGGACGGAGATGAAGAGCGCCGGGATCTCGATGTCCGGCTCACCTTCCTTGGGAAGGCTCACGTAGGCCGCGCCGCCGGCCACCACCGACAGCACGATGAAGGCCAGGATCATGCGCGCGCGCGCGGCGGCCCAGTCGATGATGCCGGTCATCTCACGAGGCTCCTTCGTAGGTGACTTTCAGCGGCACGCCGTCCACCACGTATTCCTGCCCCGACACGATCACCTCGACCGTTTCGGGCAGGCCGGTGAGCCAGACGCCGTCCACGCTGTCGCGCAGCACCTGCACCGGCAGGAAGCCCGCCACGTCGCCTTCCTCCACGATGCGAACGCCCAGTGTGCCCTCGTCGTCCAGCGTCAGGGCCGATTGCGGCAGCAGATGCGCGGCGGCGCCCTCGGCGGCCACGGCGATCTCTGCGGTCTGGCCGTCGCGGATGCGCAGGTCCGGGTTGGGCACGGTGACTTCGACGCGGAAGGTGCGGGTCAGCGGATCGGCGGAGCGGGAGATGAAGGTCACCTTGCCGGTGATTTCCATCCCGCTGGCCAGACGTGCGCCGGCCATGGCGCCGAGCTCCACCTTGTCGACCTGGGTTTCCGGCACGAAGCCGACGAGCTTGATCGGATCGAGCTGGATCACCGTCGCGCAGACGCCGCCGGCCTGAAGCAGGCTGCCCAGTTCGGCAGCGTCGCTTTCCAGCAACCCTTCGAAGGGGGCGGTGACATGCAGGCGTTCGATGTCTTTCTTGGCGGCCTTCACCGCGGCTTCGGCGGATTGCAGCGCCGCGCGCGCCGAGGCGGCGCGGGTTTCGGCGGCATAGCCGCTTTCGGCCAGCTTGGAGGCGGCGGTGTAGTTGATCTGGGCTTCGATGAGCCGGGCTTCGGCCTCGGCCAGCGTGGCTTCGCGGGTGCCGATGTCGATCTCGCAGAGCAGTTGGCCCTTCTCAACGAAGGTCCCCTTGCGCAGCGGCTCCGAAATCACCTGCCCGGAGGTCTCGGCCCGCACTTCCACCTGGCGCAGGGCCTCGGTCTGGCCGCGCAGCAGCACGGCGTTGTCCACCGTGCGGGCGGTGGATTTCAGCGCCACGACGGAGATCGGCGGGTGTTTGGTGCCTGCCTCGGCCTCCGCTGTCTTTGCCTGCTGGGCGATCGTCTGCACCTGCGCGGGCGCTTCGGCCTGCGCGGCTTCCGCCGCATCGCCGGCCTCGGCAGTTGTGGCCTCCTGTGCGGTGACGGGGCCGCCCGTGGCGAAGGCGACGAGGCGGTCGCGCTCCAGGATTGCCATGTAAAGAACGCCCACAACGGTCAGGGCCATCAAAATAGAAACCGGTCTCATAGTGTCCTCTTCCGCGCCCCTCTGAGAATTCGCGCGCTTTATCGGGGTCAGGTAGGGGCGCCGTGGGTGGAAGTAAACCATCGATGCCGAAAATTCTGAACTGACCGGTTCAATTCTAGGGACTGTTGCCCGAAAGGCAAGGGTGTCGGGGGGCTTGTGCGCGGGCAGGCGGCACCGGCGGGCCTTGGCAGCCCGTGGGTAACGCGGTAAGACACCGGGAAAGACATCGCCGCGGGCGGTGCGATGATACGTGGAGGCCCCATTGAGCAACGTTGACAATTTCATCGACGAGGTGACCGAAGAAGTGCGCCGCGAGCAGTTGCTGCGGATGATGCGGCGCTATGGCTGGATCGCGATCCTCCTGGCGGTGATGATCGTTGTCGGGGCGGCCACGAACGAGTTTCTCAAGGCGCAGGAACGCGCGCGGGCGCAGGCGCTCGGAGATGCGATGCTGAACGCCGTCGAGTCCTCGCAGGATCCGGCGGAGCGCGCCGAGGCACTGGCCGCGATCGCGGCCGAGGGCGATGCGAAGGCCGTCGTCGATCTGCAGGCCGCCGCGGCCCGACTGAACGCCGAGCAACCCGGTGAGGCCACGGGCCTGCTGGAGAGCATCGCGAAAGGGGGCAGCGCCGGGCTGCTCTACCAGCAACTGGCGCAGTTCAAGGCGCTGCTGATCGCCACCGACATGCCCGCCGCCGAGCGCCGCGCCGGTTTCGAGGCGCTGGCCACGCCGGGCGCGCCGTTCCGCCTGCTCGCAGAGGAGCAGATCGCGCTGATCGAGGCGGAGACCGGCGACACCGAGGCCGCCATCATCCGGCTGCAGGCGCTTCTGGAAGACAACGAGGCCAGCGCGGGCTTGCGCCGGCGGGCTTCGCAGTTGATTGTGGCGCTTGGGGGCGAGCTGAGCGCCGCCTGACAGGATGCGAGCCGGCCGTGCCCTGGGCACCGGGCCGGAGACAGAGCAAGAGACCAGACCCGGAGGGGCGCGCGAGTATGAAACGTCACCTGATCTGCGCTTTCGGCGCCGCAGCGCTGCTGGCGGCCTGTTCCGAACCCGAAGTGATCCTGCCCGGCGAGCGGCTCGATCTGCGCGCCGAGGATCCGGCCCTGGCCGCAGCCCAGGAGGGCAATCGCGCCGCGCCGATCTCGCTGCCGGCCGTGAGCCAGACCGCGAGCTGGACGCATCGCGCCGGCAACGCCACGCACCGGATGCCGCATCTCGCCCTGCGCAGCCAGCTGGCGCCCGTCTTCGCCGCCGACATCGGCAAGGGCAACAGCCGCCGCAACCGCATCACCGCCGATCCGGTGGTGTCCAACAACCGCATCTTCACGATGGATTCGGAATCGCGCGTCACCGCCACCGGGACAGGCGGCGCGCAGTTGTGGTCCACCCAGCTCTCCACCGGGCGGGACCGGGCCAGCGAAGTCTCCGGCGGCGGGCTCGCCGTGAGCAGCAACATTCTCGTCGCCTCCACCAGCTTCGGGCGCCTCGTGGCGCTGGATGCCGCCACCGGCGGGCGGATCTGGGAGCAGCGGCTCGACACGCAACTCTCCGGCCCGCCGACGATCCACGACAACATCGTCTATGCCAGCACGCGGGATTCCCGTGGCTGGGCCATCGATCTGGCCAAGGGCAAGATCCTCTGGGAGATCCAGGGCGCACCCGGCGGTGCCGGCGTGGCCGGTGGCGCGTCGCCTGCCGTCAACGGCGAACTGGCCGTCTTCCCGCTCGGCGGCAGCGAGATCCTCGCCACCTTCCCCAAGGGCGGGGTGCGGCTGTGGTCGTCCTCCGTTTCGGGGCAGCGCGCGGGCCAGGTCTATGCCCTGACGCAGGACATCACCGGCGATCCGGTGATCGACGGCGGCCGCATCTACGTGGGCAACCAGTCCGGGCGGCTGGTGGCGCTGAACACCGCCACCGGTGAGCGCATCTGGACGGCGCGGGAAGGCAGCTACGGCCCGGTCTGGCCGGTGGCGGGCTCGGTCTTCCTCGTCAGCGACCAGGCTGAACTGGTGCGGCTGGACGCGAACACCGGCGAGCGGATCTGGGGCGTGAAACTGCCCTATTTCAAGAAGGAAATCGCCTCCAAGCGGCAGGGTGTCTATGCCC
This sequence comes from Pseudoruegeria aquimaris, assembly GCF_900172235.1. Taxonomy (GTDB): domain Bacteria; phylum Pseudomonadota; class Alphaproteobacteria; order Rhodobacterales; family Rhodobacteraceae; genus Pseudoruegeria; species Pseudoruegeria aquimaris. The sequence goes on from NZ_FWFQ01000004.1 coordinate 115,030, forward strand.
ATTACGGGCCGATCCTCGCCGGCGGTCGGCTGATCGTGGCCTCGTCGGACGGGTTCATCCGCTCCTTCAGCCCGGAAAGCGGCCAGCTGCTGTCGTCGGTCGAGATCCCCGGCGGGGCAACGGCGCATCCGGCCGTGGCCGGGGGCACGCTCTACGTCGTCTCCTCGAAGGGCAAACTTCTCGCTTTCCGTTGAGCGAGCTTTGCTGTAGAGGGGCGGCTTGATCTTTCCGGGAGTCGTCTCATGAGTTTCACGCTGGCCATCGTAGGCCGTCCGAATGTCGGCAAATCCACGCTGTTCAACCGGCTGGTCGGCAAGCGGCTGGCGCTGGTGGACGATCAGCCCGGCGTCACCCGCGATTTGCGCGAGGGCGAGGCCAAGCTGGGCGATCTGCGTTTCACGGTGATCGACACGGCGGGGCTGGAAGAGGCCACCGACGACAGCCTCCAGGGCCGGATGCGCCGCCTTACGGAGCGCGCGGTCGAGATGGCCGACGTCTGCCTCTTCATGATCGACGCCCGCACCGGGGTTCTGCCCGCGGACGAGGTATTCGCCGACATCCTGCGCAAGAAGAACGCCCATGTGCTGCTCGCCGCCAACAAGGGCGAGGGCAGGGCCGCCGATGCCGGGGTGATCGAGGCTTATGCGCTGGGGCTGGGCGAGCCGCTGCGGATCTCGGCGGAGCATGGCGAGGGCATGGGCGATCTGCTGGCCGCGCTGATGCCGATCGCCGACGAATTCGCCGCGCGGGAAGCCGAATACACGCCCGACACCGACGTGACTCTCGCCGAAGGCGAGGCGGACGCGGGCGAGGACATCGACGCCGAAGCGCGGATCACGCCGCAGAAGCCGCTTCAGGTGGCCGTGGTCGGCCGCCCCAACGCCGGCAAATCCACCCTCATCAACCGCATCATCGGCGAAGAGCGCCTGCTGACCGGCCCCGAGGCCGGGATCACGCGGGATTCGATCTCGCTGCGCACCACCTGGAACGGCACGCCGATGCGGATCTTCGACACCGCCGGGATGCGCAAGAAGGCCAAGGTGCAGGAGAAGCTCGAAAAGCTCTCCGTCTCCGACGGCCTGCGGGCGGTGAAATTCGCCGAGGTCGTGGTGGTGCTCCTGGACGTGGAAATCCCCTTCGAACAGCAGGATCTGCGCATCGCCGATCTGGCCGAGCGCGAGGGGCGCGCCGTGGTGATCGCCGCCAACAAATGGGATGCGGAGCCGGAGAAGCAGGAGAAGCTGCGCGAGCTGAAGGCCAATTTCGAACGTCTCCTGCCGCAGCTGCGCGGCGCGCCGCTTGTCACGGTTTCGGCCAAGACGGGCAAGGGGCTCGACCGCCTGCACGCCGCCATCCTGCGCGCCCACGAGGTGTGGAACCGCCGCGTCTCCACCGCGCGGCTGAACCGCTGGCTCGGTGAAATGGTCGAGGCGCACCCGCCGCCCGCGCCCTCGGGGCGCCGGATCAAGCTGCGCTACATGACCCAGGCCAAGACCCGGCCGCCGGGCTTCGTGGTGATGTGTTCCAACCCGGAGAAACTGTCCGACAGCTATTCGCGCTACCTGATCAACGGGCTGCGCGACAGCTTCGACATGCCGGGTACGCCGATCCGGCTGCACATGCGCAGCCAGGCCGACGCGAACCCCTACAAGAACCGCAAGAAATCGACGCCCTCGCGGCTGCGCAAGCACCTGGGCAAGAAGCCCCACGGGGAGTGACTATTCGCCGGCCGCGGGCGCGGCCGGCGATGCCTCCGGCAGGGATATTTGCGGAACAAAGTAGAAGGCCCGGCGCGGATGCGGCGGGCCTTCTTCTTGTGCGGGGTTTTGCGCCAATGTTCATGCGGCGGTGAGGCGGGGCCTCAGTATTCCTCGATGCCGCCCTGCTGCCAGGATTGGGCGAGGTTGCCGAAGCGGGTGAAGCGGCCTTCGAAGGAGAGGGCGACCGAGCCGATGGGGCCGTGGCGCTGCTTGCCGATGATCACCTCGGCCTTGCCATGCAGCTGCTCCATCTCCTCCTGCCATTTCGCCATGGCTTCGAGGTTGTCGTCGCCGGGCTTTTCCCGTTCCTTGTAGTATTCGCCGCGGTAGACGAACATCACCACGTCGGCATCCTGTTCGATCGAGCCGGATTCCCGCAGGTCGGACAGCTGCGGGCGCTTGTCTTCGCGGCTTTCCACCGAGCGCGACAGCTGCGAGAGCGCGATCACGGGGATGTCCAGCTCCTTGGCGATGGCCTTGAGGCCCTGCGTGATCTCGGAGACCTCGTTGACCCGGCTGTCCTTGGCGGAGGCCGGGCGGACGAGCTGGAGGTAGTCCACGAAGAGCGCGTCCAGCCCGCAGGTGCGTTTCAGGCGGCGAGCGCGCGCGGCCAGCTGCGAGATCGGCAGCGCGGGCGTGTCGTCGATGTAGAGCGGGCAGGCTTCAAGCTCCTTGGCGGCTTCCACGAGGCGGCGGAACTCTTCTTCCGTCATGTCACCGGAGCGCAGACGGTGGCTGTCCACGCTGGCGGCGTCGGCGAGGATCCGCGACGCGAGCTGTTCGGCGCTCATCTCGAGCGAGTAGAAGCCCACGACGCCGCCTTCGACGGCGCCCTCGGTGCCATCGGGGCGGATGCCCTTGCGGTAGGCGCGGGCGATGTTGAAGGCGATGTTGGTGGCGAGCGAGGTTTTGCCCATGGAGGGGCGGCCGGCGAGGATCAGCAGGTCTGAGCGGTGCAGGCCGCCGAGCTTGGCATCCATGTCGATCAGCCCGGTGGAGACGCCCGACAGGCCGCCGTCGCGCTGGTAGGCCTCGTTGGCCACGTCCACGGCCGTTTTCAGGGCGCTCAGGAAGCTCTGGAAGCCGCTTTCGCTCTGGCCCTGTTCGGCCAGCGCGTAGAGCGCCTGCTCGGCCTCGACGATCTGTTCCTTGGGCTCGCTGGTCACGTCCACGCGCTTGGCGCGGTCGGTGATTTCGCGGCCGATGTCCATCAGCTTCCGCCGGATCGCCAGATCGTAGATCATCTGCGCGTAGTCGCGCGCGGCGAAGGAAGAGATGGCGGCGCCGGCGAGCCGGACGAGATAGGCCGGCCCGCCGAGTTCCTTCAGCCCCTCGTCATCCTCCATGAACGCCTTCAGCGTCACCGGAGAGGCAAGGTTGTTCTTCGCGATCCGGGCCGCGGCGATCTCGTAGATGCGCGCGTGCACCGGCTCGTAGAAGTGCTGCGGTTTGATGATCGAGGCGACCCTGTCGTAGATGTCGTTGTTGGTCAGGATCGCGCCGAGGAGTTGCTGCTCGGCCTCGATGTTATGGGGCAGGGTCTCTTCCGGACTCTCGCCTGCTTGCCCCGGTTGGAACGGTGCGACTTCGTTCATTCTGCTCCCCACTTGCCCGTTGCCGGCCTTTCTGGCCCAGCCCGGGTTTCAGATCAATCTGGATATCCTGTGGATAGGTTGTGGATGCCCGTCATACCACAAAATGTAGCTGAAGGCGCCCCTCGACCCATCCGTATTTCGGGGCAGCCCTGATGACCTTCCCGTGATTTACTTTCCGGCTCCCGTCAGGTGAACGCCCGTTTCCGCTGCGCGCAGCCGGCGCCGGGCGCCGAATCGTGGCCTCCGTCATGGCCCTGTTCGCGGGCCTGATCTTCGGCCTGAGTCGTGGCCTGAGTCGTGGCCTGGGCCGTGGCCGATCAGCTGCGGGCGTCCTGCCATTCGCGCGGCGCGTTCAGGAAGGCCTCGACCTCGGCGAGCGTCTCGGCATCGAAGGCACCGCGGGCGCGGGCCTCGGCCAGCACGTCCCACCAGGTGCAGAGGTAGTGCAGCTTCACGCCGTGATCGCCCAGCGTCTTCTCGGTTTCCTTGAAGATGTCGTAGTAGAAGATCACCGCCGTGTGGCCGCAGGTGGCGCCGGTTTCGCGGATGGCGTCCACGAAGGAGAGCTTGGAGCCGCCGTCGGTGGTGAGATCCTCCACCAGCAGCACGCGCTGGCCCTCGGTCATCACCCCTTCGATGCGGGCGTTGCGGCCGTAGCCCTTGGGCTTCTTGCGCACGTAGGTCATCGGCAGGCCGAGGCGCTCGGCCACGAGGGCGGCGAAGGGGATGCCCGCGGTTTCGCCGCCGGCAACGTTGTCGAAGGCTTCGAAGCCCGCCTCGCGCATCACGGTGCAGGCCATGAAATCCATCATCGCGGCGCGCACGCGCGGATGGGAGATCGGGGTGCGGCAGTCGATGTAGGTGGGCGAGGGCTTGCCGCTGGCGAGCGTGAAGGGCTCGCGCGCGTTGAAATGCACGGCGTTTATGTCCAGCAGCATGCCGGCCGTCATGCGGGCGATGTCTTCCTTGGCGGGAAAGGAGGTCGGGATCATGGGGCAGCTCCGGTGGGTCGGTTTGGGGCCATGGTCTGGCGGGGTGGGGTGCCGCGGTGGCGGCGCAGCGGGGTGTGGGCGCTCGGGCAGCGGTCAGGCGGTGACGTGCCAGAGCAGCGGATGGCCCGGATCAAACAGGGTGACGGGGCCGTCTCCGGTGGCGAGTTTCTCGGGATAGGGGACGGGATCGCCCTTGGTGAGGGTGATCGTGGTTTCGTTGGGCGGCAGCCCGTAGAAGGCCGGCCCATTGAGCGAGGCGAAGGCTTCGAGCCTGTCCAGCGCGCCCTCTTCCTCGAAGACATGGGCGAGGCAGCTCATGGTGTTGGTGGCGGAAAAGACCCCGGCGCAGCCGCAGGCGCTTTCCTTGTTGGGGTCGGTGTGCGGCGCGCTGTCGGTGCCGAGGAAGAAGCGCGCCTCGCCCGATGTGGCGGCGTCGCGCAGCGCGAGCCTGTGCTCTTCGCGCTTGGCCACGGGCAGGCAGTAGTAGTGCGGTTTGATCCCGCCCACGAGGATGTGGTTGCGGTTGATCATCAGGTGATGCGTGGTGATCGTCGCGCCCAGGTCGTCGCCCTGGCTGCGGGCGTAGTCCACGCCGTCTTTCGTGGTGATGTGCTCCATCACCACGCGCAGGCCGGGGGTGGCGCGGCGGATCGGATCGAGCACGCGGTCGATGAAGACGGCCTCGCGGTCGAAGATGTCGATCTCGGGATCGGTCACCTCGCCATGCACGCAGAGCGGCATGCCGATCTCGGCCATCCTCTCCAGCACGGCGCGCACCTTGTCGAAATCACGCACACCGGAGGCGGAATTGGTGGTGGCGCCCGCCGGATAGAGTTTCACCCCCGTCACCAGCCCGCTCGCGTGGGCGGCGGCCACGTCGTCCGGGTCGGTCTCCTCGGTGAGGTAGAGCATCATCAGCGGGGTGAACGCCATGCCTTCGGGCAGGGCTTTGAGAATGCGGGCCTTGTAGGCCTCGGCGTCGCGGCTCGTGACCACCGGCGGCACGAGGTTGGGCATGATGATGGCGCGGCCGAAATGGCGGGCGGATTCGGGCAGGACGGCCTGCAGCATCGCGCCGTCGCGCAGGTGCAGGTGCCAGTCGTCGGGGCGGCGGATCGTGAGGGTGCTGGTCATGGGGCCTGCGCTACACAAAATCGCCGCCCGTTTCCAGCCGTTTCGCACCGGGCTGGCCTGCGTGGGCGGGGGCGCCCTGGGCGGGCGGGGCATTGCACGCCCCGCGACGGCTGCCCAATCCTTGTGCAACGGCAAAGAAATTCCGCATGCGGTGTCGTGCCGGTGTCACCTTGGCCTTGTTTCTTCTGCAAGGGCGCGCCTAGCTTGCAGGCGAAGCAGTGACACAGGGCGAAGGAATGCTCGACAGCAGCCAGATCCGGATGCAGCGCGCGGCGGGCCGTGCGGAGGTGGCGATCGCCGCCCGGGGCGGGCGCAATGCGCTCTGCCGCCTGCATCAGTCCGGCTCTGCCAAGGCCTTCCTGCCCAAGGTGCACACGCCGGTGCCGGAAGTCGTGTTCCTGAACACCTCCGGCGGCGTGACCGGCGGGGATCGCATCGGCTACCGGCTGGAGGTCGGCGCGGGGGCGCAGGTCATCGCCACCACCCAGACGGCCGAACGGGCCTACCAGAGCAGTGCGGACGTGGGCGAGGTGACGGTGGAACTTTCGGTGGGCGAAGGCGGCGTGCTGGAGTGGCTGCCGCAGGAGACCATCCTCTTCGACCATTCCGCCATGACCCGCCGCACCACGGTGGATCTGGCGGCAGGGGCGCGGTTCCTGATGGTGGAAACGGTCGTTCTGGGCCGGGCCGCCATGGGGGAGGTGATCGAGGATCTGGCCTTCTTCGATCTGCGCCAGATCCGCCGCGAGGGCCGCCCGGTGCTGGTGGAGCCGTTGCAGATCGATGCCGCCGCGCTCGGCCTGCGCGATCACCCGGCGGTCTTCGGCGGCGCGGTGGCGATGTCCACGCTGGCCTACGTTGCGGAAGAAGCCGAGGATGTGCTGGCGCGCATCGGCTCCCTGCCGGAAAGTGACGAGGTGGCGATCGCCGCGTCCGCCTGGGAGGGCAGATGCGTGCTCCGGTTTCTCGCCGGGGACGCCTGGCCGCTGCGCCGGGCGCTGGCGGATGTGCTCAATCGGATCCGGGGCAGGGCGCTGCCGCGGGTCTGGCAAATGTGAAGGAACGGAAATGAACCTGACGCCAAGAGAGAAGGACAAGCTCCTGGTGAGTCTTGCGGCCATGGTGGCGCGCGAGCGGCTGAAGCGCGGCGTGAAGCTGAACCACCCCGAAGCCATCGCGCTGATCACCGATTTCGTGGTGGAGGGCGCGCGCGACGGGCGCTCGGTGGCCGAGCTGATGGAGGCCGGGGCCGAGGTGGTGCGCGCGGAGCAGTGCATGGACGGAATCGCCGAGATGATCCACGACGTGCAGGTCGAGGCGACCTTTCCCGACGGCACCAAGCTCGTCACCGTTCACCATCCGATCCGCTAGTCAGGAGGCCGCCATGCTCAAACTCTGCGCCATTTTCCACGGACATTTCGCCCGGCTGCCGCCATCGCGCCGGCCTTGGCCGAAGGGCGGGGAGGCAGGCCGATGATCCCCGGAGAGATCTTCACCGCGCAGGGCGACATCACGCTCAACGAGGGGGCGGAGGCGATCACCCTGACCGTCTCCAACACCGGCGACCGGCCGGTGCAGGTGGGCAGCCATTACCATTTCGCCGAAACCAACAGCGCCCTCGCCTTCGACCGCGGCGCGGCGCGGGGGATGCGTCTGGACATCGCCGCCGGCACCGCCGTGCGCTTCGAGCCCGGCCAGACGCGCGAGGTCCGGCTCGTGCCCTTCGGCGGCGCGCGGAAGGTCTATGGATTCAACAAGGCCGTCATGGGGGCGCTCTAGGGCGCGCCTCGGTCACGGCAGACACGGCAGACAAGGAGAGCAGCATGTCCCGGATGATGACCCCGGTCGATTTCTGGAAGAACAGCGTGGAGCTGTGGTGCATCGCCACCGAAACCCAGATGGCCATTGCCCGCCAGATGATGGACGCCTCGCGGCTCTGGTCGCCTGTGCTGGGGGCGCCGATCGCGCGCGGCACCGCGCCCGTCGGAGGCAAGGCGCCCGACAGGCCCGTGAAACCGGTGAAAGCGGTGAAAGCCGAGCCTGTCAAAGCCGCGAAGCCTGAGCCCGCGAAGGCTGAGGCGCCCGCGGCCCAGGTGGTCGAGATGAAGCCGGCGCCGGCTGCGGAGGCGAAGGCCCCGGCTGCACCGGCCACCCCGGCCGCGCCTGCCAAGGTGGCGCCTTTCCCGGAGGCGGAGTTGAAGCCCACGCCCAAGCGGCGCGCCAAGCCGGCGGCCCGCGCAAAGGCCGAGGCGCCGGCGAAGGCCGAGGCTCCGGCCAAGCCTGAAGCGCCCGCGGCCCCGCTCAAGCCCGCGGCCAGCCCGAAGGCCGAGCCGAAAGCCCCTGCGGCGAAGGCCGCCAAGCGGGCCTCCGCGAAACCCGCGCCCCGGCGGAAGGCAACCGCGGCATCCACTGCCAAATCGCCAGCCAAATCGCCAGCCAAATCGCCTGCCCAATCGCCGGCCAAACCCGGCAAGGGCTGAGGCGCGGGCACGGCAGGGCCGGCCCTCCAATTGCAACGCAGTGCAGAGCGCCCCGGCCTGATCCGGGGCGTGAAAGACGACAGAACACAGGTGCTCCCATGCCCACGACCATTTCCCGCGACGCCTATGCCGACATGTATGGCCCCACCACCGGCGACCGCCTGCGCCTTGCCGATACCGATCTGATCATCGAGGTGGAGCGCGATCTCACCACCTATGGCGAAGAGGTGAAATTCGGCGGCGGCAAGGTGATCCGCGACGGCATGGGGCAGGCGCAGACGACCCGCGCGGAAGGCGCGGTGGATACCGTCATCACCAATGCGCTGATCCTCGATGTCACCGGCATCTACAAGGCCGACGTGGGCCTGAAGGACGGCCGAATCGCCGCCATCGGCAAGGCCGGCAACCCGGATACGCAGCCCGGCGTGGACATCATCGTCGGCCCCGGCACAGAGGCCATCGCGGGCGAGGGGCGGATCCTGACGGCGGGCGGGTTTGACAGCCACATCCATTACATCTGCCCGCAGCAGATCGAGGATGCGCTGCACTCGGGCCTGACCACGATGCTCGGCGGCGGCACCGGCCCGGCCCACGGCACGCTGGCCACCACCTGCACGCCCGGCCCCTGGCACATCGCGCGCATGATGCAGGCGGCGGATGCCTTCCCGATGAACCTCGCCTTCGCGGGCAAGGGCAACGCGAGCCTGCCGGCGGCGCTGGAAGAGCAGATCAAGGCCGGGGCCTGCGCTCTGAAGCTGCACGAGGACTGGGGCACGACGCCGGGCGCGATCGATTGCTGCCTCTCGGTGGCCGACGCGATGGACGTGCAGGTGATGATCCACACCGACACGCTCAACGAAAGCGGCTTCGTGGAAAACACCGTGGCGGCCATGAAGGGCCGCACCATCCACGCCTTCCACACCGAAGGCGCTGGCGGCGGCCATGCGCCCGACATCATCAAGGTGGTGGGCGAAAACCACGTTCTGCCGTCCTCCACCAACCCGACGCGGCCCTACACGGTGAACACCATCGAAGAGCATCTGGACATGCTCATGGTCTGCCACCACCTCGACAAGGCGATCCCCGAGGACGTGGCCTTCGCGGAGAGCCGCATCCGGCGCGAGACCATCGCAGCGGAAGACATCCTGCACGACATGGGGGCGTTTTCGATCATCGCATCCGACAGCCAGGCCATGGGCCGGGTGGGCGAGGTGATCATCCGCACCTGGCAGACGGCGCACAAGATGAAGGTGCAGCGGGGCCGGCTTTCGGAGGAAACCGGCAACAACGACAACGTGCGCGTGAAGCGCTACGTGGCGAAATACACGATCAACCCGGCGATTGCCCACGGGATCAGCAAGCACATCGGCTCCATCGAGGTGGGCAAGCGCGCAGACCTCGTGATGTGGAACCCGGCCTTCTTCGGCGTGAAGCCCGAGATGGTGCTGCTGGGCGGCACCATCGCCTGCGCGCAGATGGGCGATCCGAACGCCTCGATCCCCACGCCGCAGCCCGTCTACTCGCGGCCCATGTGGGGCGCCTTCGGGCGCTCGGTGGAGCAGTCGGCGGTGATCTTCACCTCCGAAGCGGCCGTTTCGGAAGGGGTGCGGGGGGCCTACGGGCTGGCAAAGCAGACACTGGCTGTCGAAAACACGCGCAACATCGGCAAATCGGACATGGTGATGAACAGCGCCACGCCGGAGATCGAGGTGAACCCGGAAACCTACGAAGTGCGCGCGAACGGTGAGCTGCTCGTCTGCGAGCCGGCCAGCGAACTGCCGATGGCGCAGCGGTATTTCATGTTCTGAGGATTGGGTTCTGCACGCGCCGTCCCGCGGGGTGGCGCAATCGCGCCGCCCCAGGGGGGCGGGACGGCGCGGCCAAAGCTTTGCTTTGGCATTATCTATTTCGTCACCCTTTCGGCGTGTACCAGATCGGCGAGGTATAGGCGCGTTCCTGCCCCACGGTGATCGCGTCTTCCGGGATCACCGCGCCGAGGCGCAGCTTGTCGTAGAGCACCCAGCGCGGGGTCGGGATCTCCAGCACGCGGGCGTAGTAGAAGGCCTGCTGGGCGGCGTCGAACTCCGGGTCCGTCCAGATCGTGGCCAGTTCCGAGGCGCCGATGGTGTTGGTGAAATTGGCCGCCTCTTCGTCCACCGTGTTGCCCACCGGCGGCAGCTTGCCGTCGGCATCGGGCGTGCGATCGCCGGACCAGGCCACGTCATAGACCTTCTCATGCAGCGCGCCCTCAGCGTCCATCCAGCCCTTCACGATCTGGATGCGGTCGAGGTTCGCCCCGATCGGATCGCGCAGGGCATAGACCATGAAGGTCGGCGCTTCCGAGGTGGCCTTGCGCAGATCCGCCCCCATCGGCACGCCCTTGTCGTAGCCGGCGAAGGCCGGGGCGCGGGAGCGCAGATCGTTATCGTCGAACTCCCAGCCGCCGAAGAAGCGCACCGTGATGCGCGGGCCGGTGGTGGCGTAGACTTCCTTGCGCGCCATCGCGTCCCAGATCGCTTCGCGGGTGTTTTCCGTCGCCCAGACTCCGGTATAGCCCGAAGCCACCAGCGACCAGCCGGGGAAGATCCCGTTCTCGGTCTCGGTGAACGGGTGCAGCACGCGGGTGATCGAAGGCTCCGCCGAGGTGGCCTTGCCGAAGTAGTTGTCTTCCTCGGCGGTGGTGAGCGAGGTGTGGCTGTCGGTGGCGCCGGAGAAACCGAACTTGTAGGGGTTGGTGCCGAACTTGCCTTCAAGCGCGAGCCCTTGTTTCAGCGCCTCGCGGGCGTATTCGCCGGCGAGCATCTCCGGGGTCTTGGCCTCGGAGAGATCGAGGTTGCCGGCGTCCCATGTCTCGTAGTCGGCAAACTCGTCATCCGGGCTGAGGTAGGGGTGGGTTTCGCCGTCGCCCTTGATCTGGGTGATCTCGTAGAGAGGCTCCCAGCGGTTGCGCAGGGAAACGTAGGTTTCGTCCAGCGCGCGGCCGGTGTATTGCGCATCCACCGGGAACATCAGCCCGTTGGAGAGGTTGCCGTTGTGCGCCAGCGCCAGCGCCTTGCCGCCCGTCTTGCTTTCGTAGCCTTCCAGCCAGGCGTAGAGATCGAGCGGATCGGTGGAGCCGACCGGGGGCTGCGTCACCATCGGCACCACCTGCTCGGCGCGGGCGGCGTCATCGCGCAGGATGACGTTGCGGTGCAGGTTGTTGCCGGCGACGAGGGATGTCCATTCATAGGCGATGAAGGCGGTGAAACGGCCGGGCTCGTTGTAGCGCTCGGCGGCGTCGATCACATCCTGCCAAACGGAATCGTAGGCGGCGGAGCCGGGCGAATAGGCTTCCACGAGGGCCGGATCCAGCGTGCCCTGGGCGAAATTCGTGATCAGGTCCAGCGCGGCCGCCGTGGAGGCGTCGCCGCCTTGCTGGAAGGCTTCATACCAGCCGCGCCCCTGTTCGGTGCCGGTGATCGCCGGATCCCCCGCGAAAAGCCCGGTGGCGAAGCCCATCATGTCGGAGTGGTCGGTGAGCGCCATCCAGTCCAGCGGGCGCCCCAGTTTCGCGGGCAGCCCGGTGGCCGAGGTCACCTCTTCGCCGCGGGCGAAGCGCCACGCCTCGTCCAGCCCCAGCGTGTTGCCGAAGAGCCCGGCATCGGGGGAGAGCGAGGTGTGCAGGTGGCTGTCGCCCCAGAACACCTGCGAGGGGAAGCTGCGTTGCGCGTAGGGCGAATAGGCCTTGCCGGGATAAAGCCCTTCCAGCGACTCCTTGGAGGGTTTGAACTGCGCCTGCGCCGCCGGTGCGAGGGTGAGCAGGATCGCCGCAAGGGCGGTTGTGCGATGGTAATTCATTGCGGGCTCCCGGTTGGAAATACATGATTTTTCTTGCAGCTTAATCCACATCCCCAAAATCACCAAACCGCACCGCCTGAAGGCGGTGCGGCCGAGGGCGAGTGCGGCGGTGCGGGGCGTGGCGCCGTGAGCCTTGCGCTGCCCACATGGCAGCCTTGCAAAACTGGCCGTTGCCACATTTTTGGGCGGAAATATAACCGCGTAAGTTATTCGAAGAGACCGCAAGGTGCGCCGCATGGCCTACGCAAACACCGATCAGGCATCCACGGGCGGCCAGCCCGCCACCGTTTTCGGCGTCATCGCCGACGCCATTTCCGCCTTCTTCCTGCGCGCGGAGGCTTTCGCCGACGAGGCCGACGCCGAGCGCCGCATCCACCTGCTCAACAGCGTGTCCGACGAAACCCTCGGCCGCATGGGGCTGGAGCGCGGCGACATCCGCGCCTACGTGCTGGGCCGCTGAGCCGCCCGCCCCGCAGCAAGCCTTGCGCGGGCCGCAAGGCAGCCTTGCCGAGCTGTGCGTTGTGTTGGCGCTAACAAGCGCCCACAATGGCGGGCAGGGGAGGAAACACGTCCGATACGAGGTTTCCGCATGGCTCACACTGCAACACACACCAACTTTTCCGTCACCGAAAGCCTTTCGGCTGTTTGGAAGCGCTTCGTCGCCGCCCTGTTCCGCGCCGCGGAAAGCCGCTCGCGCGTTGCCGAGCTTGAGCGGCTGAACGCCAAGAGCGACGCCGAACTGGCCGAGATGGGCCTGCGCCGCGAGGACATCGCGCGCTACGTCTTCCGCGACGCGCTGTATATTTGAGCACACGGCCAATTCCTGTGCGTCGATCAGGGGCTGCAGGCGCTTTTGCGCTGGCCCTCGATCCGGCTTCCCGCCTAGAGTTCCGCCAAAGGAAAGACCCGGCGCGCCGCGCCGGCACGACGGCGGGAGATCACGCGCATGACCACACGCTTTGACGCAGGACGGCCGGCATGAGCCCGCTGCCCGTCGCTCAATCCCACGCCCATCCGCCCCACGCCACGCCGCCCGCCGCCCGCGTGGCGCTCACCTACGAGGGCCGACTGTTGCGCCGCCGCAGGCTGGAGGCCGATGACGGCACCGCGTTTCTCGTCGATTTCCCCGCCACCGCGAGCCTCGATGCCGGTGACGCCTTCGTGCTGGAGGATGGCCGGCTGATCGAAGTTCTGGCCGCACCGGAAGCGCTGCTTGAGGTGCGGGGCGGCAATCTCACCCGGCTCGCCTGGCACATCGGCAACCGCCATACCCCCTGCGAGATCGCCGAGGACCGCCTTTGGATCCAGGCCGATCACGTGCTGGCGAAGATGCTCGAAACCCTCGGGGCCAGCGTGCGCCCGGTGGAGCGGCCCTTCCGGCCCGAGGGCGGCGCCTACGGGCACGGCCGCACCTTCGGCCACGCTCACGGCCACGGCCATGAACACGGCCATGAACACGCCCCCGATCACGCCCACGGCTGACGCACCACACAGCCCCGTGCCGCGATGAACGCCGATCTTCTGAAACTCACCCAATGGCTGTCCCCGGCGTTCCCGGTGGGCGGCTTTGCCTATTCGCACGGGCTGGAACAGGCGATCGACGCCGGCCACCTGCGCGACGCCGACAGCCTGCGAAGCTGGCTGCTGGCGCTCCTGCGCCTCGGTGCGGGGCGCGTCGATGCGGCGCTGATCGGGCAGGCGATGGCGGGGCGGGACGAAGCCGAACTCTCCGATCTGGCCCGCGCGCTGGCCGCGAGCCGGGAGCGGCTCGAAGAGACCTGCGCGCAGGGGGCGGCCTTCGCCCGGACGGTCTCGGCGCTGCTGCCGCATCCCGTTGCCGAGGCGCCGCTGCCCGTGGCGGTGGGATGCGCCGCGCGGCAGCTGTCGCTGCCGGCCGCGCAGGTGGCGGCGCTCTACCTGCACGCCTTCACCGCCAATCTCGTCAGCGCCGGCGTGCGCTTCATCCCGCTGGGGCAGACGGAGGGCCAGCAGGTGCTGGCCGCGCTGCACGGGGAGATCGACGCGGTGGCGCAGGACGCGGTGACGCGCGATCCGCTGTCCTTCGGCAGTGCCGTGCCGGGGGCGGACATGGCGGCGATGTGGCATGAAACGATGGACGTGCGGCTGTTCAAATCCTGAGCGGCGCGGCACCCGGAAGACGACGGAAGGAACATGAGGATGGCGAGCAGGAACGGGCCTTTGCGCGTGGGCATCGGCGGACCGGTGGGCGCCGGCAAGACGACGCTCACCGAGCAGCTTTGCCGGGCGCTGGCGGCGGAGTATTCGGTGGCGGTCATCACCAATGACATCTACACCCGCGAGGATGCCGAATACCTGATGCGCGCGCAGGCCCTGCCGCTGGAGCGCATCCGCGGCGTGGAGACGGGGGGCTGCCCCCATACGGCGATCCGGGAGGATGCCTCGATCAACCTCGCCGCCGTGGCCGAGCTGACCGCGGAATTCCCCGATCTGGACGTGGTGCTGATCGAAAGCGGCGGCGACAACCTCGCGGCCACCTTCAGCCCGGAACTCGCGGATCTGACGCTCTACGTCATCGACACCGCCGCCGGGCAGGACATCCCGCGCAAGAAGGGGCCCGGGCTGGCGCGCTCGGATCTGCTGATCATCAACAAGACGGATCTCGCCCCCTACGTCGGCGTGGACGTGGCGCTGCTGGAAAGCGATGCCCGCGCGGCCCGCGGGGCGCGCCCCTTCGTGATGGCGGCGCTGAAATCGGGCCGCGGCGTGGGCGAGGTCGTGGCCTTCCTGAAGGAACAGGGCGGCCTCTGAACCGCCGCCCGCTTGAAGCGCTGGCGTGACGCACTGAAGTGACGCGATTGCATAGCGCGCAGGTCGCGCGCCGCACTCAGGCGTTGCGCGGATGCGGCACGTCCCGCCCGGATTTGGCCAGCGCGTTGCGCGCCCAGCGGTAATGCTTCTGCACGCTGCCCGCCGTGCCGGTGGCCCGTTTCAGCGCTTCCGCCGAATAAGCCGTCAACAGCGGCTTGTCGGTGCGCCGCGCCACCTCGGTGAGCCGTTCGAGGTAGGGGCCGTGGGAGCGGCGCGCGCGCAGCAGACGGTGGATGTCCTCGGCGTCGAATTCCTCTTCGGCCGCCGCGTGGATGAGCGGTTTCAGCACGTCCATCGCCAGCAGGCTGTCCTGCACGTCCGGCCCGAGGTGGCGGCAGCGGATCTGGCGCACGTGCGGGCGGGTGAAGAGCGCGGCGTGCATGGCGTCGAAGGGTTGTGCCGGATCGTGCAGGATGAAGGCCTTTTCGGCGGCATCCACCATTTCCGGCGCGTAGCCGTAGCGATCGCAGAACGACAGCCGCCGCTGCGCCCGGTGGCGGGTGTCCCAGGCCGTGACGCCCGGGTCCAGCGTCGCCTGGGGCTGCACCGCGATCACCCGCGCGCCGGGCGCGGCCACCGAGAAGGCCGCCGCCGCGTAGCCGCAGGCACCGGCGCCGTAGAAGATCACGCGGTCGAAATCCTCGAAGAAGCCATCGTCCACCAGCCGGTCGAAATAGCCGTAGACGTAGCGGTCGCGGAACCAGGTTTCCTCGTGGGCGAGGACGCAGAGCTGCGACCAGTCCGTGCCCTCCACGAGGTGAAAGCCCAGCGGCAGCGCGTCCGGTGACGTGCGGGCGATGGAGTCGATGGTTTCGAACGTCACCAGAAGCGTCGGCGATTCATCGGTCAGAATCGCGGAATGCTTCGGCCCGAGCGGCTGGAAATAGCCGCGCTCCTCGCCGATGTCGTCGAGGCGGTCGAGCCACGCCTCGCGGTCGGCGAGCGAAAGATCTTCACTCTTCGTCACGTCATTGTCGTCCATAGGTCCAAAACCCTGCACTCGTAAAACCCCAACACTTGAAAAATCTGCACGGTTCCAAGGGTAGCACGCAATGCGGCGAAATTGGGAAGCGCGCCGCCATTTCTCGTGTCGATGTTTCGCGCCGGGAAACAACGGCGTCAAGCTTGGCGGAAAAGGCCGGCGGCGCGGTGCAATCAGGCGGATCCGTCGCCGCCTTCGCGCGCAGCCCCCCCGTGAAGCGGCGGCGGTTTGCGTCCGGCCTCCCGTGCCAGCGCCAGGGCGCGGCGGTGCAGACCCTAGATCGATTCGGCATCCTGCCGCGGCAGGACGGGCGTATCGGGCGCCAGCAGCAGGCGCGAGTAGAAGTAGATGGTGTCCTGGGTTTGCAGCAGGGCGTCGATGCGGGCGCGGTGGGCGGCGACGCAGGCGGCATGGGCGGTGGCCACGCCCGGCAGGGCGGCGAGGCGTGCGCGCTCCTGCGCGGCGGCGGGTGCCATGCGCGCGATGCGGCTGTCTTCCTCGGTGTTGAAATTGCGCTCAACCCAATAGGCGAGATCGATCTCGCGATCGGTGTGGTTGGGCAGGCCGCGCGCGCGTTTCACGAGGAAGCTCTCCGCCGAGCGCAGGGAATAGTGGTTGAGGCGGGCCAGATCACCCGCACCCGCCAGCGGATGCAGCGAGATCCGGCTTTCGGCGCGGGCGTAGTGATCGGGCAGGGGCCGGCCGCCGCCGTCGCACCAGAGCGGCGCATCGTGCTGCGCGGCCTTGCGGAATTTCGGACGGTGCACGCCCAGCTTCTGCACCTTGGGCGCATTGCGCAGGAGCGTCTTGAAGTAGGTGGCGTTGAGCGGGAAGGGGCAGGGCTCGGGCGCGGCGCGCGTGAACTGCTCGGTTACCGGCCTGTCCTCGAAACGCCGCACGCCGTTGTTGCCGAAGAAACGCCACGGCAGGGCGATGGCATCGGTGCCCGCGGGGCAGGCTTTCACCAGATCGGCGATGCTTTGCAGCGGTGCGGCGAGGCTGAGGTATTCATCGCAGTCGGAGACGAGGATCCAGTCCGCCGATGTGCGCAGCGGGTGCTCCCAGGCCGCCTTGAGCGCCTGCCACTGGGGCGTTTTCTTGCCCGCCGCCACCTGCGGCACATGCACGACGCCCGCCTGCGCCCCAAGGGCATCAAGCAGCGCCTCGGTGCCGTCGGTGCAGTCGTTGCTGTAGATCAGGAAATCGCTCACCCCGGCGGCGCGGTGATGGGCGATCCAGTCCAGAAGGAAGGGGCCTTCGTCGCGGACGGTGGTGACGATCAGGGTGCGCACGGCGGCGAATGTTCCGGTTCCTGTTGGCTTTCCATAGGGGTAGCGGCTGGATTGCGGGCACGCAATGGTGGCCTGCGCGCTTGACGTGAGCGGGGCGAAGTGCAGCTATGAGCGGTGAGGAGGCAGTCATGGCGGCAGATATTTCATCCATCGACGCGGTTCAGGCCGCGCTTGGCGCGCAAGGCTACGTCTGCGGGCGGGATCTGGCCACGGTCACGTTCCTGTCGCTCAGGCTCGGGCGGCCGCTGTTTCTTGAGGGCGAAGCCGGCGTGGGCAAGACCGAGATCGCCAAGGCGCTCTCCGCCGCGCTCGGGCGCAGGCTGATCCGGCTGCAATGCTACGAGGGGCTGGATGCGGCCAGCGCCGTCTACGAGTGGAACTTCCCGGCCCAGATGGTGGCGATCCGCACCGCGGAGGCCGCCGGGGGGGCGGATCGGCAGGCACTGCAATCGGAGCTTTTCTCGCCCGACTACCTGATCGAGCGCCCGCTCCTGCAGGCGATGCAGCCGCAGGAGGGCGGCGCGCCCGTGCTGCTGATCGACGAGCTGGACCGCACCGACGAGCCATTCGAGGCCTTCCTGCTGGAGGCGCTTTCGGATTTCCAGGTCACGATCCCCGAGCTTGGCACCATCGCGGCGAAGGAGCCGCCCATCGTCATCCTCACCTCCAACCGCACCCGCGAAGTGCATGACGCGCTCAAGCGCCGCTGCCTCTATCATTGGGTGGACTACCCCGATTTCGAGCGCGAACTGGCGATCCTGAAGGCCCGCGCGCCGGAGGCGACCGAATCCTTAAGCCGCGAGATCGTCGCCTTCGTGCAGCGCCTGCGCACCGAGGATCTTTTCAAGAAGCCGGGCGTGGCCGAAACCATCGACTGGGCCAAATGCCTTCTGGCGCTGGACGTGATCTCGCTCAGCCCCGAGGTGATCGCCGACACGCTGGGCGCGATCCTGAAATACCAGGACGACATCCAGAAGCTGCAAGGCTTCGAGGCCAAGCGGCTGCTGGAGGAAACCCGCGCCGCCTTGGAACCTGCCTAAAGCCATGGCCGAGCAGATCCCGCTCGAAATCCCCGAGGAGGGGCGGCTGGCGGAAAACATCCTCTGGTTCGCGCGCGCGCTGCGCAAGGCGGGCCTGCCCGTCGGCCCCGGGCGCACGGTGGATGCGATCCGCGCGGTGGAGGCGGCCGGCTTCACCGACAAGCGCGATTTCTACTGGGTGCTGCATGCCTGTTTCGTCTCCCGCCCCGAACACCGCGCCACGTTTGCGCAGGTCTTCCGGCTGTTCTGGCGCGATCCGCGCTTCATGGAGCACATGATGGCCATGATGCTGCCCGCCATCCGGGGCGTGCAGGAAGAGCGCGTGGCGCGTTCCGCCGAGAAACGCGCCGCCGAGGCGCTGCTGGACGGGATGCAGCCCGAGGCCGAGGCGCCTGAACAGGAGGCCGGCGAAGAGATCGAGATCGACGCCACGATGACGATGTCGCCGCGGGAGCGTTTGCGCACGCTGGATTTCGAGCAGATGTCCACCGCCGAGATGGCCGAGGCCCGGCGCATGATCGCCCGGCTCACGCTGCCGGTGCAGCCGATCCGTTCACGCCGCACGCAAAGCGCCCTGCACGGGCGGCGGGCCGATTGGCGCGGCACCATGCGGCAGGCGATGCGCCGGGGCGGGGAGATCCAGCGGCTCTCGCTGAAGGAACCGCGCATCCGCTGGCCCAATCTCGTGGTGCTCTGCGATATTTCCGGCAGCATGTCGTCCTACTCCCGCGCGGTGCTGCATTTCCTGCATGCGGTGTCGAACCAGAAGGGCGCGGGCTGGGCCAAGGTCCATGCCTTCACCTTCGGCACGCGGCTCACCAACATCACCCGCCACCTCGATCAGCGCGACGTGGACGCCGCGCTGCGGGCCGCCGGCGCGGAGGCGCAGGATTGGGAGGGCGGCACCCGCATCGGGGCCTGCCTGCACGACTTCAACCGCGATTGGTCCCGCCGGGTGATGGGGCAGGGCGCGGTGGTGTTGCTGATCACCGATGGGTTGGATCGCGACGACCCTGAAGCATTGGCGAAGGAGATGGAGCGGCTGCAGCTTTCGGCGCGGCGGCTGATCTGGCTCAACCCGCTGCTGCGCTGGGAGGGCTTCGCGCCGCGGGCGCAGGGGATCGCCGCCATGCTGCCGCGGGTGGACAGTTTTCGCGCCGGGCACAACATCGCCTCGCTTCAGGCCCTTGGCGAAGCGCTCTCGCGCAGCGATGATACGGGCGAAAAGGCGCGCCTGATGGCCCTTCTGCAAAGCGGCGCGTAATGGAAGGCACATCACGATGACATCCCCTCAAAGCTTCGACGACATCCCCGAAACCGCCCTGCGCTGGCACCGCGAGGGCCGCCGCGCTGCCTTGGCCACGGTGGTGGAAACATGGGGCAGCGCACCCCGGCCCGTGGGCAGCCAGCTGGCGATCAGCGGCGAGGGGGAGATCGCGGGCTCGGTGTCGGGTGGTTGCGTGGAAGGCGCGGTGGTCATTGAAGCGCTGGAAGCGCTGGAAAGCGGCGAAACCCTCATGCTGGAATATGGCGTCAGCGATGACGAGGCCTTCGCCGTGGGGCTCGCCTGCGGCGGGCGCATCCGGGTGATGGTGGAGCCGGTGGGCGCGGCCCTGCCCGAAAGCCTTCTGGCGGATCTGGTCGCGGCCCGCGCCGCGCGCCGACCGGTGGCCTGCGTGGTGGACACGCAGAGGTGGGAGCGTCGGCTCGCCGATGCCGAAGATTCCGAACTCGGCGAAGCGATCGCGGCGCGCTTCCGCTCGGATAGATCGGGGTTTGAGGAGGAGGTCTTCCTCGCTATCCACAACCCGCCCCTGCGCATGGTCGTGGTCGGCGCGGTGCATATCGCCCAGCCGCTGATGGTGATGGCGCGGCTTGCAGGCTATGACGCGGTCCTGGTGGATCCGCGCCCGGCCTTCGGGGCCGAATCCCGCTTCCCCGGCGAAACCATTCTCGATGACTGGCCCGACGCGGCGCTCAACGAACACGGGCTCGACGCGCGCACCGCCGTGGTGACGCTCACCCACGATCCCAAGCTCGACGATCCGGCCATTCGCGTGGCGCTGGCATCCGACGTGTTCTACTTGGGGTGCCTCGGCTCCACCCGCACCCACGCAAAGCGCGTGGCGCGGCTCACCGAGGCGGGTTTCACCGAGGCCCAGATCGCCCGCATCCATGCCCCGGTGGGGCTCGACATCGGCGCGAAATCCCCCGCCGAGATCGCCATCTCGATCATGGCCGAGATCACCGC
Source organism: Pseudoruegeria aquimaris (assembly GCF_900172235.1). Lineage (GTDB taxonomy): Bacteria > Pseudomonadota > Alphaproteobacteria > Rhodobacterales > Rhodobacteraceae > Pseudoruegeria > Pseudoruegeria aquimaris. The sequence goes on from NZ_FWFQ01000004.1 coordinate 135,243, forward strand.
CCGCCTGAGGAAGGTGCCATGAAGTTCGGCCCCGTTCCCCTGTCCGAGGCCGAGGGCGCGATCCTGTCGCATTCGCTTGCCGGAGCCACGCGCCGCCTGCGCAAGGGGGGGGTGCTCACTGCCGAGGACATCGCAGAGCTCGCGGCAGCGGGCCACGAGGAGATCACGGTGGCGCGGCTGGAGCCCGGCGATCTGCACGAGGACGCCGCCGCAGAGCGCCTCGCCGCCGCCCTGGTGCCGGACCCGGAGGCCGCACGGCTGCGGCTGGCCAAGCCTTTTACGGGCCGCGTGAACATCTACGCCACGCAGAACGGCGTGGCCGAAATCGACGAGGCCTCCATTCACCGGGCCAATGCCGTGGACCCGATGATCTCGGTGGCCACGGTCGCGCCCTGGGCGCGGATGCGCGAAGGCGGCATGGTGGCCACGGTCAAGATCATCTCCTACGCGGTGCCGGAGAAGGCGCTGCGGCAGGCCGCGCTGCAATCCATCGCCGCCCTGCGCCTGCGGCCCCCGGCCTACAAGACGGCGAGCCTGATCGTCTCCGAGACCACGCCGGGGCAGGCGGCGGCGGAGCAGAAGGGGGTTGAGGCGATCCGCGCCCGGCTTTCGGCACTGGACGTGGAGCTGTCCGAGGTGATCCCGGCGGCCCATGCCACGCAGGCGATCGCGGAGGCCCTGCGCGGCGCGAGCGGCGAGAGCCTCTTCATCCTCACCGCCTCGGCCACCTCCGACCCCCACGACGTGGCCCCGGAAGGGCTGCGGCAGGCCGGCGGGCAGGTGGAGCGCTTCGGGATGCCGGTGGATCCGGGCAACCTGCTGTTCCTCGGCGATCTTGCCGGGCGCCCCGTCGTGGGCCTGCCGGGCTGCGTGCGCTCGCCGGTGATGAACGGCGCGGATTGGGTGATGGAGCGGCTTCTGTGCGGCGTGCCGGTAACCAGCGCCGACATCGCGCGCATGGGCGTGGGGGGGCTTCTGAAGGAAATCCCCAGCCGCCCGCAGCCGCGCGAGCGGAAATAGAAAAAAACGGTTCGCCCGGCGGGAACCGCCGGGCATCGCCCGTCCGCCCCCTCGGGCGGGCGATTCTCGCCCACCCGTGGACGGGCAATACCCGGCTTTCGCTTCTGCACAGCCTCTAAACCGTCCCATGTTACCACTCTGAATAGAAACGGTTCTCAAACCGTTCTCCCCATGCTTTACTGCCGCCAGCCAAATGAATTTTCTGGGAGGAATTTTTCATGCCAAAGGTCTCGATGACCGTGAACGGAAAGGCCGTCTCCGCCGAGGCGGAGGGCCGCACGCTGCTTTCAAGCTACCTGCGCGAAGGGCTGGGGCTGACCGGCACCCACGTCGGCTGCGACACCTCGCAATGCGGCGCCTGCGTCGTCCATGTGGACGGCAAGGCGGTGAAATCCTGCACCATGTTCGCCGCCGAGGCGGAAGGCGCCGAGGTGACGACGATCGAAGGCATGGCCGCGCCCGACGGCACGCTGAACGCGATCCAGCAGGCCTTCCAGGATCACCACGGGCTGCAATGCGGCTTCTGCACGCCGGGCATGGTGATGAGCGCCGCCGCGCTGCTGGAGGAAAACCCGACGCCTACCGAGGCCGAGGTGCGCCATTACCTGGAAGGCAACATCTGCCGCTGCACCGGCTACCACAACATCGTCAAGGCGATCCTCGCCGCGTCCGGTCAGGACGTCTCGGGCATCGCCGCCGAGTGATTTCAATGGATGCGGCGCGCCCGCGGCACCGGGGAAGGAGGAGCCCCGGCCCGCAGAGCGGCGCGCCTTTTTAGGGAGGAATTCCAGATGCCGAAAGATGGAGGCATTGGCGCCAGCACCAAGCGGCGCGAAGACGTCCGGTTCCTGACCGGGCAGGGCAACTACACCGACGACATCAACATCGCCGGCCAGGCCTACGTGCACTTCCTGCGCTCCGACATGGCGCATGGCAGGATCAACGCCATCGACACCGCGGCCGCCGCCGCGATGCCGGGCGTGGTGCGGATCTTCACCGGCGCCGATTTCGAAGGCATCGGCGGATTGCCCTGCGGCTGGCAGGTGACCGATCGCTTCGGCGAGCCGATGCAGGAGCCCGCGCACCCGGTGCTGGCCCAGGGCAAGGTGCGCCACGTGGGCGATCCGATCGCCGCCGTGGTGGCGGAGACGCCCGAACAGGCCCGCGACGCGGCCGAGGCGATCGTCGTGGACATCACCGAGCTGCCGGCCGTGGTGGACATGCGCGCCGCGCTGGCCGAGGGCGCGACCAAGGTCCACGACGATCTGAAGAGCAACCTCTGCTATGACTGGGGTTTCGTGGAGGACAACCGCGAGGCGGTGGATGCGGCCATCAAGGGCGCGCATCATGTCACCACGCTGGAGCTTGTGAACAACCGGCTCGTGGCCAACCCGATGGAGCCGCGCGTGGCGGTGGGCGACTACAACCGCGCCACCGACGAGCACACGCTCTACACCACGAGTCAGAACCCCCATGTCATCCGCCTGCTGATGGGCGCCTTCGTGCTGGGCATCCCCGAGCACAAGCTGCGCGTCGTCGCGCCGGACGTGGGCGGGGGCTTCGGCTCCAAGATCTTCCACTACGCCGAGGAAGCCTTCTGCACCTTCGCCGCCAAGGCCTGCAACCGCCCGGTGAAATGGACGGCCAGCCGCTCGGAAGCCTTCATCACCGACGCCCATGGGCGCGACCACGTGACGAAGATCGAACTGGCGCTGGATGAAGAGGGCAACTTCCTTGCCCTGCGCACGGAAACGCTCGCGAACATGGGGGCCTACCTCTCGACCTTCGCGCCCTCCGTGCCCACCTGGCTGCACGGCACGCTGATGGCGGGCAACTACAAGACGCCGCTGATCTACGTGAACGTGAAGGCGGTGTTCACCAACACCGTGCCGGTGGACGCCTACCGCGGCGCCGGGCGGCCCGAGGCGACCTACCAGCTGGAGCGCGTGATCGACAAGGCCGCGCGCGAGTTGGGCATGGACCCGATCGCGCTGCGCCGGAAGAACTTCGTCACCGAGTTCCCCTACGCTACGCCGGTGGCGGTGGAATATGACACCGGCGACTACGTGGCGACGATGGACAAGCTCGAAGAGATCGCCGACATCGCGGGCTTCGCGGATCGTTGGGAGAAAAGCCAGGACGACGGCAAGCTGCGCGGGCTGGGCGTGAACTGCTACATCGAAGCCTGCGGCATCGCGCCCTCCAACCTCGTGGGCCAGCTCGGCGCGCGGGCGGGGCTCTATGACGCCGCCACGGTTCGGGTGAACGCCACCGGCTCCATCTCGGTGATGGTGGGCGCCCACAGCCACGGGCAGGGGCACGAGACCTCCTTCCCGCAGGTGGTGGCCGAGATGATCGGCATCGATCCTTCGCAGGTGGAGATCGTACACGGGGATTCCTCGAAGATTCCCTTCGGCATGGGCACCTACGGTTCGCGCTCCATCGCCGTCTGCGGCTCCGCCATGGTGCGGGCCACGGAGAAGATCATCAACAAGGCCAAGAAGATCGCCGCCCACCTGATGGAAGCCAGCGAGGCGGACATCGAGCTGAAGGACGGCCAGTTCACCGTCGCCGGTACCGACAAATCCGTGGCCTGGGGGGATGTGACGCTGGCCGCCTACGTGCCGCACAACTACCCGCTGGAGGAGATCGAGCCGGGGCTGGAGGAAACCGCCTTCTACGATCCGGCCAACTTCACCTACCCGGCGGGCGCCTATGCCTGCGAAGTGGAGGTGGACCCGGAAACGGGCAAGGTGACGATCTGCTCCTTCGCCGCGGCCGATGATTTCGGCAACATCATCAACCCGATGATCGTGGATGGCCAGGTGCATGGCGGCATCGGCCAGGGCATCGGCCAGGCGCTGCTGGAAAACGCCGTCTACGATGAGAACGGCCAGCTTCTGAGCGGCAGCTACATGGATTACGCCATGCCGCGCGCCGATGACGTGCCCTTCTACGTGGTGGATCACTCCTGCCAGACGCCCTGCACCCACAACCCGCTCGGGGTGAAGGGCTGCGGCGAGGCCGGGGCCATCGGCTCGCCGCCGGCAGTGGTGAACGCGGTGATCGACGCGCTGCAGCGGGCCGGCAAGGATGTCAGCCACATCGACATGCCGCTGACGCCGGCCCGGGTCTGGGCGGCGATGAACGGCTGAGCATGGGATGAGTGGAGAGGCCGGGGGGCCCGCCCCCCGGACCCCCCGAGGTATTTGGAGCGAGAGGAAACGAGGCCTTTCGCTTTGAGGAGAGAGAAGAATGTACAGTTTCGATATCGAGAGACCGACGACGATTGCGGATGCGGTTGCGGCGCTTGGCAGCGACGAGGCGCAGGCGCTGGGGGGTGGGCAGACGCTGATCCCCACGCTCAAGCAGCGTCTGGCCGCGCCGGCCAAGCTGGTGAGCCTTTCGGGGATCGCCGAGATGCAGGGGGTCTGCGTGGCCGATGACGGCGCGCTCTGCATCGGTGGCGCCACGCCCCACGCGGTGGTGGCGCGGGAGGCGGCGGCGGCCTATCCGGCGCTGGCGGCCCTTGCGGGGCAGATCGGCGATCCGGCGGTGCGCAACCGGGGCACCATCGGCGGCTCGCTGGCCAACAACGATCCGGCCGCCTGCTACCCGGCGGCGGTTCTGGCTTCGGGGGCGACGATCGTGACCAACGCGCGCTCGATCGCGGCGGACGATTATTTCGACGGCATGTTCGGCACCGCACTGGAAGAAGGCGAGATCATCGTGGAAGTGCGCTTCCCGGTGCCGGAGGCGGCGAGCTACCAGAAATTCCTGCAGCCGGCCTCGCGCTTCGCGCTCACCGGGGCCTTCGTGGCGAAGTTCGCGGACGGCGTGCGCGTGGCGATCACGGGAGCCGGGGAGGAGGGCGTGTTCCGCTGGAGCGAGGCGGAAACCGCGCTGAGCCACGAGTTCCGCCCCGATGCGCTGATGGATCTGAGCGTCTCCGCCGACGGCATGATCGAGGATCTGCACGGCAGCAAGGCCTATCGCGCCCACCTCGTGAAGGTGATGACGGCGCGCGCCGTGGCCGCGGCTGCGGGCTGATCCCGCGGCGGGGGCTCCTGTGACGGCCAGCGCACGGCGGGCCGCCCCGGTCCATGAAAAAACCCCGCCGTTTGGCGGGGTTTTCTCGTGCCGGGTGCCGGCGGCTTACTTGCTGATGGGGCCGATCATCATGATCATCTGGCGGCCTTCCATCTTCGGCATGTTCTCGACCTTGCCGATCTCCTTCACGTCTTCGGCGACGCGCTCGAGCAGGGCGCGGCCCAGGTTCTGGTGGGCCATCTCGCGGCCGCGGAAGCGGAGCGAGACCTTGACCTTGTCGCCGTTGTTCAGGAATTTCAACACGTTGCGCATCTTGACTTCGTAGTCATGCGTATCGGTGTTGGGCCGGAATTTGACTTCCTTGACCTCGATCGTCTTCTGCTTCTTGCGCGCTTCGCTCTCGCGCTTCTGCTGCTCGTATTTGAACTTGCCGAAATCCATGATCTTGCAGACCGGAGGGGTCGCATTGGGGGAGATTTCGACGAGGTCCAGACCGGCTTCAGCTGCGAGGTCCATGGCCTTGGCGGGGTGGACGACACCGATGTTTTCGCCGTCCGCGCCGATCAGGCGAATCTCAGGCGCTCGGATGCGTTCGTTGACGCGGGGGCCTGTGTCGCGAGTGGGCGGGGCGTTGTGAGGTCTGCGGGCTATGGTCGTGTTCCTTGAATAATGACTCTTTCGCGGAGAAAATATAGGCCGAAGGCCCGGCTTTCAACCGGATTTCCTGCCCTTGCGGGGGGCCGGAGGGCGGGATTTTCCCCTTGTGGCGCGACGCGCGGGGGGCGAACAAGCCGGGGAAGTCTCACAGAGGGGCCCGACGTGGGCGCCGGGACCGATTGAAGGAAAGAGTCATGAACAAGAGCATTCTCGTATTGTTGCTGGTGATCGTTGCCGGGGCCGGCGGCTATTACCTCTGGCAGAACCAGCAGAAGAATCCGGCCGAAGCTGCCGTCGAGGACGCCAAGGAGGCGGCCGGCGACGCCAAGGAAGCGGTGCAGGAGGCCGTGGAGAAGGCGGCCGAGGCGGCCGCGGCCGCCACCGAAGAGGCCAAGAAAGAGGCCGAGGCCGCCATCGAGGAGGCCGGTGAGGCGGTGCAGCAGGCTGCCGAAGACGTGAAGGCGGCCGCCGAAGAGGTGGCCGACCAGGCCACCGGCGCGGCGGCGGAGGCGGTGCAATCTGCCAGCGAAGCGGTGCAGGAGGCGGCCGAAGGCGTCAGCGAACAGATCGACGCCGCCACGCAGGGCGCCTCGGACGCCGGGTCGGCGGCGACGGATGCCGCGGAGAGCGCCATGGGCGAAGCGGCGGCGCTGTTCACGGCCGATGGCTTCGACAAGGACAAGGTGATCGAGATGATCGACGCCTCCTCGCTGGAGCAGGGCCAGAAGGACGTTCTGAAATCCACCGTTGAGCAGGCCGCCGGCAACCCGGCGCTGCTGGAGGCGGCGCTGGAGCAGGTGAAGAGCGCGCTGGGGCTCTGATCGGTCGGGCCACATGAGACATGCAAACGCCGCCCCGGGGCTGACCCGCGGGCGGCGTTTTCATGTCTGGGTTTCATGTCTTGGGGGCGAGGCTGGCCGCCGGGCCGGGTGGGGGCGCTGCCCCCATCGCGCCGGCGCGCGATTCCCCCGAGGTATTTGACGCGAGAGGAAGGGGCTCAGTCGAGGAAGGCCTTTTCCACCACGTAATGGGCCGGCTTGGAGTTGGCGCCCTCTTCGAGGCCGTAGCCTTCGAGCAGCTCCTTGATGTCGAGGTTGAAGGCGAGGTTGCCGCAGACCATGGCGCGATCGCTTTCGGGGTTGATCGGCTCCACGCCGAGATCGCGGAAGACTTCGCCGGAGCGCATCAGATCGGTGATGCGGCCCATCTTGGGGCTCTCTTCGCGGGTCGTCGTGGGGTAGTAGCGGATCTTGTCGGCGAAGCCTTCGCTGATCAGTTCGGCGAGAAGCTCGTCGTTGCGGATCTCTTCGATCAGCCGGCGGCCGTATTCCAGCTCTCCCACCTCGCGGCAGGTGTGGGTGATGATGACCTCGTCGTAATCCTCGTAGGTCTGCGGATCGCGCAGCAGCGAGGCGAAGGGGGCGAAGCCGGTGCCGGTGGCGAAGAACCAGATGCGCTTGCCGGGCAGCAGCGCGTCATGGACCAGCGTGCCCACGGGTTTGGGGCGCAGGATGATCTGATCGCCCGGCTTGATGTGCTGCAGCTTGGAGGTCAGCGGGCCGTCGGGCACCTTGATCGAGTAGAACTCGAGCTCTTCGTCCCAGCTGGGGGAGGCGATGGAATAGGCGCGCAGCAGCGGCTTCTGCTTGCCGGTCTTGGGGTCGGGATCGCCCATCAGGCCGATCATCACGAATTCGCCGGAGCGGAAGCGCAGCGAGGCCGGCCGCGTGCAGCGGAAGGAGAAGAGCCTGTCGGTCCAGTGCTTGACCTCGGTCACGGTCTGGGCGTCGGGCAGGGCGGGAACGGCTTTTGCGGGAGCGTCTTTCACGGGGGTCTGATCTGTCATGCGGTTTCAGCGGGGAGAATCCCCCGCCCTCTGTCTGGCTGTGTCTAGAAGATGAGTCGGGAAATGGCGATGCGGCCTAGGCCCGCAGGCGGGCCTGGTAGTCGTTGGCCTGCCAATCGGCGCGGAACAGCCATTCGGCCTCGGGCTGGCGGGCGGCGAGTTCCTCGCTGATCTCCACCTCGTCGAAGCCCACGCGGCGGGCCATGGCGTATTGATCGGAGATCACGTGGCCCCTGGCGCGCAGCCGGCCCTGGAAGCCCATCTGGCGCAGCCGCTTGGCGATGGTGAAGCCGCGGCCGTCGGCGAAGGAGGGGAAATCGACGCGGATCATGTCGATGTCCTGCAGACGGCCTGCGAGCGCGGCCGGATCGCTGTCGGAGGCGAGATCGACGGCGATGGCCGGGGCGGCGTCATTGGCGGGCAGATCGGCCAGCGGGATGAAGCCCGCCGTCCAGTCCTCGGTGGTGAATCCGGTATCGGTTACGATGACACTCATTGCGTTGCTCCTTGCGGCCGCGGGCCGCGCACCATGCGGCCATCGACGAAATGGATGCCGCACTCGGTTTTCTCTGTATGGCGCCAGCGACCGGCGCGCTCGTCTTCGCCGGCTTCCACGGGCGAGGTGCAGGGGGCACAGCCGATGGAAGGGTAGCCCTTGGACACCAGCGGGTGCCGGGGCAGGCGGTTTTCGTCCATGTATTCGCGCACGGCCTCTTTCGTCCAGTGGGCCAGCGGGTTGACCTTGATCCGCTTGCCGGCCTCGTTCTCGAAGAAATCGAGGGCGGCGCGCTGGCCGGACTGGAAGCGCTTGCGCCCGGTGATCCAGGCGTCGAACCCTTCGAGAGCGGCATTCAGCGGCGCCGTCTTGCGCAGGGCGCAGCAGGCGTCCGGATCGGATTGGTGCAGCAGGCCGTCGTTGTCCTTCAGGAAGACCTCGTTGCGGTCCGGGCGGATCACCCGCACGTCCGTCAAGCGCAGCCGTTCGGCCACGTCCTGCTGGTAGGAGAGCGTCTCGGGGAAAAGCATCTCGGTATCGAGAAACAGCACCGGCGTGTTGCGGTCCATCAGCGAGATCATGTGCAGCAGCACGACGGATTCGGCACCGAAGGAGGAGACGAGCGCCACCTTGCCGACCTGGCTGTCGTTGAGCGCGCGCTCCAGCACGGCGGTGGCGCTGTGGTGGCGGTAGCGGTCGTTCAGGGCGTTGACCCGGGTCTGGACCGGGCCGAGGGGGGTATCAAGCGGCATTTTTCGTCTTTGCCTCCGGATAAAGGACCGCCTTGAAGGGCTCGGCGCCCAGGCGGCGGTAGGCTTGCAGGAAGGTCTCTTCCGGGCTTTCGCGCAGGTCGAGATAGCCGAGCACGAGGCGCTCGATGGCCGGGACGATCTCGTCGTAGGCGAAACCGGGGCCGGCGCGCTCGCCGATGGCGGCGTTTTCGCTGCCGTCGCCGCCCAGCGTGATCTGGTAGTTCTCCACGCCGGCGCGATCGAGCCCGAGGATGCCGATGTGGCCCATGTGGTGATGGCCGCAGGCGTTGATGCAGCCGGAGATCTTGATCTTCAGCTCGCCGATCTCGTGTTCCAGCTTCAGCTCGTCGAAGCGGGTGGCGATCTGCTGGGCCACCGGGATGGAGCGGGCCGTGGCAAGTGCGCAGTAGTCCATGCCGGGGCAGGCGATGATGTCGGAGACGAGCCCGATGTTGGCCGTGGCCAGCCCCACCGCTTTCAGGCGGGCGTGGATGGCGGGCAGGTGGCTCTTGTGCACATGGGGCAGGATCACGTTCTGCTCGTGGCTGATGCGCAGCTCGTCATGGGCGAACGCCTCGGCGAGATCGGCCATCACGCGCATCTGCTCGCTGGTGGCGTCGCCCGGGGTCTGGCCGTGCTTCTTGAGCGAGATCGTGGCGATCGCGTAGTCCGGGTTCGTGTGTGCGCTCAGGTTGGTGTCGGCCCAGCTGCGGAAGACGGGATCGTTTTCGTAAGCGGTTTCAAAGGCATCGAGCGGCGCCTTCACGTAGTCCGGTTCCGGGAAATGGGCGCGGATCTCTTCGAGCAGTTCCTGGTCGTAGCCCGAGAACGTGGGGCGGATCAGGGCGAACTGCTCGTCCACTAGGGCGCGGATGGTGTCGATCCCGTTTTCATGCACGGTGATCTTGATGCGGGCCTTGTACTTGTTGTCGCGGCGGCCGAGCGTGTTGTAGACCGTCAGCACGGCTTCCACGTAGGGCAGCAGATCCTCGCGCGGCAGGAAGGGGTGCAGCACCTTGCCGATCATCGGGGTGCGGCCGAGGCCACCGCCCACGAGAATCTCGTAGCCGGTTTCGCCGGCGTCGTTCCTCACGATGCGCACGGCCAGATCGTGGGCTTTCAGCACCGCGCGGTCATGCTCGGAGGCCCCCACGGCGATTTTGAACTTGCGGCCCAGGAACTGGAATTCCGGGTGATCGGTGGACCATTGGCGCAGCAGTTCGGCCACGGGGCGCGGATCCTCGATTTCGTCCACGGCGGCGCCGGCGAAGTGATCGGAAGTCACGTTGCGGATGGTGTTGCCCGAGGTCTGGTTGGCGTGCATCTCAACGTCGGCCAGCGCGTCGAGCATGTCCGGCACATCCGTCAGGCGAGGCCAGTTGAACTGGATGTTCTGGCGGGTGGTGAAATGGCCGTAGCCGCGATCCCATTTGTCGGCGATGTAGGCGAGCTGGCGCATCTGGCGCGCATTGAGCGTGCCGTAGGGGATGGCCACGCGCAGCATGTAGGCGTGCAGCTGCAGGTAGAGCCCGTTCATCAGGCGCAGCGGCTTGAACTCGTCTTCCGTCAGGTTCCCGGCGACGCGGCGCTCCACCTGCTTGCGGAACTGCGCGGTGCGGGCGCGGATGAAGGCTTCGTCGAAGTCGTTGTACTTGTACATCAGGCTTGCTCCGCTGCTTCTTGCTTGCCGTGGAAATAGTTGGAGGGGCCGGTGGCGCGGAACGCCTCGCGGAAATGCGCCGGCACCGGGCCGGTTTCACCCGGCTCCGCATCGGCGAGGTAGGCCCCCACCACGCGGCCGGTCTGCGCGGCGGCGAAGGAGAGGCGCTCGTCGGCCTCCTCGGGGATCGTGAACAGCGCCGCCTCGGAGAGCTTGCGCGTCCAGGTGCCGTCGTCGGTCAGGTAAACGACGTCGCCTTCGATCAGGTCGTTGGCGGTCACGACTTTGGGCGTGAACTTGCGGGCCATCAGGCGAATTCCTTCTTCTTCAGTGTCTCGGTGGCGGCCAGGGCCGCGCGCGGCGCGAGGCCGTAAAAGGTGAGGGCCGGGCCGGTGACATCGGCGGCGGCCAGATCCTGCGGCAGGGCCGACAGCGTGGTGGCGATCACCCGCTGCGCGGGCTGCGAAATGTTCTCGATGACGGTGACGGGGGTGTCACCGGAGGCGCCGTGCATCAGCAGCCGGCCCTGCAGGAAGCGCGCGGCGCGCTTGCCCATGTAGATGGCGGCCACTTCGCCGGGCCGGGCCAGCGCGGCCCAGTCCTGCTCGGCGAAGCCTTCCATGTCGTGGCCCGTAAGCAGGCGCACGGAAGCGTTGCGGCCCCGCTGCGTCAGGCTCTGGCCGATGGCGGCCACCCCGGCGGAGGCCGCGGTGATGCCCGGCACGATGCGGTAGGAGAGGCCGGCCTTGGTGACGGCCTCGAGCTCTTCGTCCAGCCGCCCGAAGACGGTGGCATCGCCGGATTTCAGCCGCACGACCTGGGCGCCCGCGGATGCATGGGCCACGATCAGCGCGTTGATCTCGGACTGCGGCATGGAGGCGCCGAAGCCCGTCTTGCCGGTTTCGATGATGGTGGCTTCGCGGCGGGCCAGTTCGAGGATTTCGGCCGGCACGAGGCGGTCGTGCAGCACGACGTCGGCCGCGTCCAGCGCCTTGCGGGCCTTCAGGGTGAGCAGTTCGGGATCGCCGGGGCCGGCGCCCACGAAATCCACGTGGCCCTTGCGGGTGGTCGCGGCGAGATGCGCCTCCAGCAGGCCTTCAAGCGCGGCCTGCGCGCCATCTTCCCCGGCCTCTTCCAGCGCCGCAGGGCCGGCGCCGAAGTAGTAGTCGGCCCAGAAATCGCGGCGCCTGCGGCCGAAGGGCAGGCTTTCCACGCGGGCGCGGAAGGCCTTGCCGATGCGCGCCAGAGCGCCGAGGCGCGCCGGGAGGGCGGCTTCCAGATCGCGCTTGATGGCGCGCGCCAGGACGGGCGCGGCGCCTTCGGTGCCGATGGCGACGGTCACCGGGTCGCGGTCCACGATGGCGGGCGTGATGAAGGCGCTGGCGTCGAGGTTGTCCACGATGTTGACGAGGGCGCCGTCGGCTTGTGCGAGCTTCGCCACGCGGGCGTCCTCGGCGTCATCCTCGTTGGCGGCGTAGAAAAGCGCCGCGCAGAGCGCATCGCCGGCTTCCAGCGGGCGGCGGATCAGGGTAAGGCGGCCCTCCGCGGCCCAGGCCTCGATCTCGGGCGCCGGGGTGGCGGCGAAGACGCTGATCCGGCCCTCGGTCTTGAGCAGCAGGCGCAGCTTGGCCAGCGCAGCCGCACCCCCGCCCGAAAGGACGATGCGGCGGCCCGAAACGGCCAGGAAGATCGGAAAATGCTGCACGGGGGCACTCACTGTTTGGGTTTCTGCGGTGCAATATAGGATATTTTCCCGATATTTGGCCATTGGCGCTTGCGAATAAGGATGAATGTTCCGATATTGCGCGGCGAGAAAGCACATATTCCAAAATTTCGGGGAAAACAGGATGTCCGTCCGGCTGGATGAAATTGACAGGAAAATTCTTGGCGAGCTGCAGCGCGATGCGAGCCAGTCACTGGATGAAATCGCGCGGAAGGTCGGCTCCTCCAAGACGCCGGTGTGGAACCGGATCCGCAAGCTGAAGGAGGGCGGAATCATCCGCCAGCAGACGGTGTTTCTGGACGCGGAGGCGCTTGGGTTCGAGGCCTGTTTCTTCGTGCTGATCCGCACCAGCGAGCATGAGGCGGAGTGGCAGCAGAAGTTCCTGAAAGCGCTGAAGGAACGCCCCGAGGTGCAGGAGGCGCACCGGCTGGCGGGCGACATCGACTACATCCTGAAAGTGCGGGTGAAGAATGCGCGCGCTTACGATGAGTTCTACCAGGCGCTGATCAGCGAGGTGCGGATCTATAACGTGACCGCGCTTCTTTCGATGGAAGAGCTGAAATCGACGACGATGCTGCCGCTGTAGCTAAGAGATGAGGGCAGCGCCCGACCCGGGGTGGGTGCTGAAAGCGCCCGCCCATGGGGCGGGTCGGGCGCTGCCCGGCGTGCCGCCGGGCGAGGTGTTAGATTTCGACCCGCAGCGATTTCAGCCCATGGAAGTGATAGACATTCGCGTATTCCGGCGGTGCCGCCAGCCGCAGGTCGGGGCAGCGTTCCCAGAGGATCGGCAGGGCGATCTGCAACTCCAGCCGCGCCAAGGGCGCGCCAACACAGAAATGCGCCCCCGCGCCGAAGCTCGTGTTGGCCACCAGCGGGCGGGCCGCATCGAAGCGCGCCGGATCCTGGTAGGCGGCAGGATCCCGGTTGGCGGCGGCCAGCAGGCAGGCGACCTGATCACCCGGCTGGATCACGTGGCCCGAAAGCTCCACCGGCTCATAGGCCCAGCGGGTGAACATGTGCAGCGGCGGATCGAAGCGCAGGATCTCCTCGGTGATCGCTTCTGCACTTTCAGTCGTGGGCACAACCCCTTCTTCCAGAAGGGTTTTCACGCCATTTCCGAGGGAGTGGACGGTGGCCTCGTGGCCGGCGTTCAGAAGCAGGATGCAGGTGGTGATCAACTCGTCGGTCGAGAGCGTCTCGCCGTCTTCCTCGGCGGCGATCAGGTGGCTGATCAGATCATCCGCAGGCCGCCCGCGCCGGGCCTCCACGTAGCCGCGCATGAAGTCCACGAAGGCTTCCGTGGCGGCCACGGCCTCGGCTTCGTCCGCCGCCGTGCGCCCGGCCTGGTACATCTTCACCATGGCGTTGGACCAGCGCAGCAGATCCTCCTTGCGCTCCTCCGGCACCCCCAAGAGCCGCGCGATGATGATCACCGGCACCTGCGTGGCATAGGCCGACAGAAGCTCCACCTCGCCGGGCGGAAAATCGTCGATCAGCTGATGGCACAGCGCCGCGATCTCCGGCCCCAGCGCCTTGATCCGGCGCGAGGTGAAGGCGCGCAGCACCAGCCGGCGCAGGCGGGTGTGGCGCGGAGCCTCGAGCTCCAGCATGGAGTGGGCTTCCACGTCGTAGAAGGGCTGCAGATGCTCCGGGATCGGGTTGCGCCGGCCTTCCGGCACCTCGCGCCCCAGCCGGCGGTCGCGCAGCAGCATGTTCACCGCCGCGTGGCCGGTGGCGCAGACCATGCCGTAATCTTCCCAGAAAAACAGATCGCCCCCGGCGCGGGTGCGCTCGTAGAACGGGTAGGGGTTCTGGACGAAATCGGGATCGGTGGGGGATTGGTGCAGGTGTTCCATCGGCCGCACTCAAGCCAAAGACGCTTCCCAATGCAAGCGGTGAAACGTAACCTGAGCGCCAACCCGAACGTGCGAGAGGCGTGGAGAAGAGATGTCGCGGCGGCCCATCGCCATCCTGTTGTTCATCCTGGCCGTGGCGCTGCTGTCGGGCGGGGTGTGGTGGGTGTCCTTCACCACGGCGCTGCAGCCGATCGCGGATCGCGGCCGGGCGGACCTTTCGCTGGCCGCCGACAGGCTGGTGGGCGAGTTGCAGCGCTTCCGGCAGGTGGCGGTGCTGCTGGCCGATCATCCGGACCTCGCCCCGCTGCTGGCGCAGGGGCAGGGGCAGGCCCGCGCGCGCTCGGTCCTGCTGCGCACCTCCGACAAGGTGGGCACGCTCGAAATCCTGCTCGCCGACGCCGAGGGCGCGGTTCTGGCCTCCTCCAGCGACGCTCCGACGGCCAGCGTGACGGGGCAGCCCCATTTCCAGCGCGCGATGCAGGGCGCGATCGGCAGCTACCACACCCGCCTGAACGAAACGGGGCAGCGGGTCTTCTCCTTCGCGGTGCCCGTTTTCGTGGGGGGCGAAGTGGCCGGCGCGGTGATCGTGGACGTGGACATGGAGGCGGTGGAGGAAAGCGACTGGCGCGGCGATCCGCAGGCGATCTACTTCACCGACGAGGCCGGGGTGGTCTTCGTTTCGAACCGCTCCGAGCTGCTGCTGCGTCGCCAGTCCGGCGCCGGGGCGTTGCCGCCGGCCGCGCTCGGCTACCTGCCCTCCACCCTGCAGCCGTTCTTTTCGCACCGTGCGTTGCGGATCGGCGATCTGGAGCTGTGGTTCGTGGATGCGGGCCGCTACATCCCGGCGCGGGCGCTGCATTTCTCCCAGCCGCTGCCGGTGATCGGGATGACGGGGGAGGTGCTCATCAGCACGGCGCAGGCCGAGCGCATCGCGGGGTTGCAGGCGGCCTTCGCCGCGGCCCTCAGCTTTGCCTTCGGGGCCTTGCTGTTCCTGGCGGCGGAGCGGCGGCGGGCGTTGAGCGAGAAGCTTGAGATCGAGGCGCGGGCCAATGCGGTTCTGGAGGCGCGCGTTGAGGCGCGCACGCGTGAACTTTCCGATGTAAACCGTTCCCTTAGAAGGGAAATCGCCGAGCGAGAAGAGGCGGAGGCCGCGCTGAAGAAGGCCCAGGCGGATCTGGTGCAGGCGGGCAAGCTGTCCGCGCTTGGCAAGATGAGCGCGGGGATCAGCCACGAGTTGAACCAGCCGCTGATGGCGATCCAGAATTTCGCCGCCAACGCCGAGACCTTCCTTGAGCGCGGCAACACCGAGGTGGCCGCGAGCAACCTGGCGCGGATCTCCGATCTCGCGCGGCGCATGGGCCGCATCATCAAGAACCTGCGCGCCTTCGCGCGCCAGGAAAGCGAGCCGATCAGCGATGTGGACATCGTTTCGGTGGTGGATGCGGCGCTCGAAGTGGCCCACGCCCGGCTGCACCAGCTCGGCGTCACGGTGGACTGGGCGCCGCCGCCGGCGCCGGTGAAGGTGCGCGGCGGGGAGGTGCGGTTGCAACAGGTGGTGCTCAACCTCGTCTCCAATGCCGCCGACGCGATGGAGCGCGCGCCCGAGAAGCGCCTGCTGATCGAACTGGCCCGCGAGGGCGGCAAGGTGCGGCTGACGGTGCGCGACACCGGCCCCGGGATCGACGATCCGGGCAAGATCTTCGATCCCTTCTACTCCACCAAGGAGGTGGGCCATTCCGAGGGCATGGGGCTGGGGCTTTCCATTTCCTACGGGCTGGTGCAGAGCTTCGGCGGCGAGATCCGGGGGCGCAACCACCCCGAGGGCGGGGCGGTGTTCACCGTGGAGCTGACGGCGAGCGGAATGGAGCAGGTGGCATGATAGAACGGGTTCTGCTGGTGGACGACGACGCCTCCGTGCGCGAAGCGCTCGGCCAGACGCTGGAACTGGCGGAGCTTCGGCCCACGCTGGCGGGCAGTTTCATCGAGGCGAAGGATCACATCGTGCCCGGTTTCGAAGGGGTGGTGATCTCCGACATCCGAATGCCCGGCAAGGATGGATTCGCCCTTCTGGAGCACGCACGCAAGGTGGATCCGGATCTGCCGGTGATCCTGCTCACCGGCGAGGGCGACATCCCGATGGCGGTGCGGGGGATCAGCGCCGGGGCCTTCGATTTCCTTGAAAAACCCTGCGCGCCCAAGGATTTGCTGGCCGTCGTCGAGAAGGCGATCAAGACGCGGGCTCTGGTGCTGGAGAACCGCCGTCTGCGCCAGCAGCTTCAGGCGGGCGATGCGGCCTCGCGGATGCTGTTCGGCGATTCCCCGCAGGCCGAGGATCTTCGGGCGCGGGTGCGCGCCGCCGCCGCCGCCAATGCCGAAGTTCTTGTGACGGGCGAGCACGGGGCCGGAACGTCCAAGGTCGCCGAGGTGATCCACCTGCTGTCGGACCGCGCGATGCGCCCCTTCCGCAAGCACGCGGCGGCCTCGCTGGGGCCGGCCGCGCTGAAGGAGGCCTTCACGGCGGCCGAGTCCGGCTCGCTCTTTCTCGACGAGATCGCGGCGCTGCCGGCGGACAGCCAGTTCACCCTGCTGGAGCTTCTGGACGAGCCGGAGGCGCCGCGGCTGATCGCCGGCACCTACAAGTCCCTGGCCGAGGAGGTGGCGGCCGGCCGGTTCAACCCCGATCTCTTCTACCGGCTGGACTTGCTGCGCGTGCGCATTCCGGCGCTGCGCGAGCGGCCCGAGGACATCCCGGTGCTTTTCCGGCACTACGTGGCGATCGCCTGCGAGCAGGCCGCGCTGCCGCTGCCCGAGATCCCGCAGGAACTGCTGTCGCGCCTGATGGCGCAGGACTGGCCCGGCAACGCGCGCGCCCTGATGAACGCCGCGATGCGCTTCGCCATGGGATTGGGGGACGAGGAAACCGAGGCCGACATGGGGCTGGCGGAGCGGATGGCAAAGGTCGAGCGCTCCTTCCTCGTGGAGGCGCTGCGGCGGGAGGCGGGCAACGCCACGGGCGCGGCGCGGGCGCTGAAACTGCCCCGCAAGACCTTCTACGACAAGCTCGCAAAACACGGGATTCGCCCCGAGGACTACCGGTAACGCTAACGGCGCGAATCGCGATTCGCCCGCACTGTGCGGAAATCCGCACAGTGCTCGGTGCTGCCTGTGTGGATTCCCGCCACTCCGCGCCGCGGCGTTTCGGATCAAGGATGTAGAAGTCGCGGCAAGATATTGTAAATAAATGCAAAATCACCCCAGCGCGATGCCGGGCATCTTTTTCTTGAGTGGCCACTTCCCGGCGCGCTTGATGGCATCAGCGCCTTCCCCGTCCGGGGAGGGCTGCCACCAGGATATCTTTGGGAGGAAAAAAGATGAAATTCCTGACTGCCGCCGCCGCTGCCGTGGCGCTGAGCTTCTCCGCCGGCGCCGTCGCCGCGTCCGACGCCTGCGATGACGGCGAGATCGTCGTCAAGTTCGCCCATGTGACGAACACCGACAAGCACCCCAAGGGCATCGCCGCTTCCCTGCTGGAGCAGCGCGTGAACGAGGAAATGAACGGCAAGATGTGCATGGAGGTCTTCCCGAACTCCACGCTCTATGACGACAACAAGGTGCTCGAAGCCATGCTTCAGGGCGACGTCCAGCTTGCCGCGCCCTCGCTGTCGAAGTTCGAGAAATTCACCAAGCAGTTCCGCATCTTCGATCTGCCGTTCATGTTCAAGAACGTCGCCGCCGTGGATGCCTTCCAGGCCTCCGAGGCCGGCCAGGCCATGAAGGACTCCATGCAGCGCCGCGGCCTGCAGGGGCTGGCCTTCTGGCACAACGGCATGAAGCAGATGAGCGCCAACAAGCCGCTGATCTCGCCCTCCGACGCCGCCGGCCTGAAGTTCCGCGTGCAGTCCTCCGACGTGCTCGTGGCGCAGATGGAAGCCATCGGCGGCAGCCCGCAGAAAATGGCCTTCTCCGAAGTCTACGGCGCGCTGCAGCAGGGCGTGGTGGACGGCCAGGAGAACACCTGGTCCAACATCTACGGCAAGAAGTTCTTCGAGGTGCAGGACGGCATCACCGAAACCAACCACGGCATCATCGACTACCTCGTGGTGACGAGCGTGGACTGGCTGGACAGCCTCGAGCCCGACGTGCGTGACCAGTTCCTGACCATCCTCGCCGAGGTCACCGAGGTGCGCAACGCCGAGGCCACCAAGGTCAACATGCAGGCCCGCCAGGCCATCATCGACGCCGGCGGCGTGGTGCGTGAACTGACCCCGGAACAGCGCCAGGAGTGGGTCGACGCGATGAAACCCGTCTGGGAGAAATTCGCCGCCGACGTGGGCCAGGAAAACATCGACGCCGCACAGGCGATCAACGCCGGCATGTAAGCCCGGCGGGCCCGGGCGCGCCTGCGCCCGGGCCACTCGCAGCCGCATGAGGGGCGGCTGCCAACCATCTTGAAAACAAGGGGAAATAGGGACATGCACCGGCATGCAAGCGAAAGCTTCATGGACCGGATCGAGGAGACCTTGATCGCGGTTCTGCTGGGCCTGATGACGGCGATTACCTTCGCCAACGTCGTTGCCCGCTATCTGTTCAACTCCAACATTCTCTGGGCGCTCGAGCTGACGGTCTTCCTGTTCGGCTGGCTGGTGCTGCTGGGGGCCTCCTACGCCGTCAAGAAGGGCTCGCACCTGGGGGTGGACGCGATCATCAACATGGTCTCGGAGCCGGCGCGCCGCCTGCTGGCGCTGATCGCCGCCGCCATCTGCATCACCTATGCCTTCCTGCTGCTGAAGGGCGGCTGGGATTACTGGGCCAACTTCGCCAACCTGCCCGGCACCGAGGGCCGCTGGTTCCCGCTCGGCTTCGAAGACAAGTTCCGCGGCAAGGGCTGGTACGAGGTGAACGACATTCCCATGCCCGAGGTGCTGCGCTGGATGGAAGGCGCCTTCAACGAGGGCGAGGAATACGAGAAGATCCCGCGGCTCATTCCCTATGCCGTGATGCCGCTGTCCATGGCGCTGCTGCTCTACCGCTTCTGCCAGGCCTTCTGGCAGGTCTGGACGGGCAGGATCGACCGGCTCGTGGCGAGCCATGAAGTGGAAGACGAACTCGAAGAGGTTCGCGAGCAGCTCGGGGAGCAAAACTGATGGAAGTCGTTCTGCTGTTTGTCATGGTGATCGGGCTGTTGCTGATCGGCGTCCCGATTGCCGTATCGCTGGGGTTCAGCTCCATCCTGTTCCTGCTCTGGTTCTCCGAATCCTCGATGGCCTCGGTCGCCCAGACGCTGTTCTCCGCCTTCGAAGGGCATTTCACGCTGCTGGCGATCCCCTTCTTCATCCTCGCCTCCTCCTTCATGACGACGGGCGGCGTGGCGCGGCGGATCATCCGCTTCTCCATCGCCTGCGTCGGGCACTTCCCCGGCGGGCTCGCCATCGCCGGCGTCTTCGCCTGCATGCTCTTCGCCGCGCTCTCCGGCTCCTCGCCGGCCACCGTGGTGGCCATCGGCTCCATCGTGATCGCCGGGATGCGCCAGGTGGGCTATTCGAAGGAATTCGCGGCGGGCGTGATCTGCAACGCCGGCACCCTCGGCATCCTGATCCCGCCCTCCATCGTGATGGTGGTCTATGCCGCCGCGGTGGAGGTCTCCGTCGGGCGCATGTTCCTGGCCGGCGTGATCCCGGGCCTGCTGGCCGGCTTCATGCTGATGGTCGCCATCTACGTCATGGCGCGGGTCAAGAACCTGCCCAAGGGCGAATGGCAGGGCTGGGGCGAGATCTTCCGCTCCGGTCGCGAAGCCGGCTGGGGGCTGTTCCTGATCGTGATCATCCTGGGCGGCATCTACGGGGGCATCTTCACCCCCACCGAAGCCGCCGCCGTGGCCGCCGTCTACGCCTTCCTGATCGCGAGCTTCGTCTACCGCGACATGGGCCCGCTGGCCGCGGGCGAGGGCACGGAGCGCTCCAGCCTGCTCAAGAAGCCCTGGGCGCTGGTGACGGCCTTCTTCCACGCCGACATGAAGCACACGCTCTTCGAGGCGGGCAAGCTCACCGTGACGCTGCTCTTTGTGATCGCCAACGCGCTGATCCTGAAGCACGTGCTGACCGACGAGCAGGTGCCGCAGCAGATCGCCGGCGCCATGCTCTCGGCGGGCTTCGGGCCGGTGATGTTCCTGATCGTGGTGAACGTGATCCTGCTGATCGGCGGCCAGTTCATGGAGCCCTCGGGCCTCTTGGTGATCGTCGCGCCGCTGGTGTTCCCGATCGCCATCGAACTGGGGATCGATCCGATCCACCTCGGGATCATCATGGTGGTGAACATGGAGATCGGGATGATCACGCCGCCGGTGGGGCTCAACCTCTTCGTCACCTCCGGCGTGGCCGGGATGCCGATGATGGCGGTGGTGCGCGCCGCGCTTCCCTTCCTCGCGGTGCTCTTCGTCTTCCTGATCATGGTCACCTACATCCCGTGGCTTTCGACCTTCCTGCCCAACACCTTCATGGGGCCGGAGATCATAACGAACTAGGCACCTGCCACGCGCCGAACGCGAAAGGCGGGCCCTGCGGCCCGCCTTTTTGATTCCGGCTCATTCTGGGCGCTGCCGCCCCACTTTGTTCTGAAAATATCCCCGCCGGAGGCCGCTTCCCGCGTGAAACGGGGGAAGCGTTCAGCGGGCTCAGGCCGCGGCCAGCGCCGAGATGATGGCGCCGAAATCCGCCGCCTTCAGCGAAGCGCCGCCCACGAGCGCACCGTCGACGTTCTCCACGGCGAAGATCTCGGCCGCGTTGGAGGGCTTCACCGAGCCGCCGTAGAGCAGGCGCACGGCGCTGCCGGCGGTCTCGCCGAAGCGCTGCACCAGGGCTTCGCGCAGGAAATCATGCACCTCGGCGATCTGGGGGATCGTCGGCACTTTCCCGGTGCCGATGGCCCAGACGGGCTCGTAGGCGACCACGAGCCGCGAGCCCGTGGCGCCGTTGGGCACGGAGCCTTCGAGCTGGGCGCCGATGACGGCGAGGGTCCGCCCCGCCTCGCGCTCGGCCTCGGTTTCGCCGATGCAGACGACGGCCGTCAGCCCGGCCGCCCAGGCGGCGGCTGTCTTGGCGCGCACGTCGGCGTCGGTTTCGCCGTGATCGGTGCGGCGTTCGGAATGGCCGAGGATCACGTGGCTGGCGCCGGCGTCCGCCAGCATGGCGGCCGAGACATCGCCCGTGTGCGCGCCGGAGTCGGCGGCGTGGCAGTCCTGGCCGCCGGTGGCGATGGGGCTGCCGGCGCAGGTGGCGCTCATGCGGTGCAGCAGCGTGGCCGGCGGGCAAAGCAGCACGTCGACCGCCTCACCGGGCAGGGCGGCCTTCAGGGCCTCGACCTCCGCCAGCGACGCGCCGGTTCCGTTCATTTTCCAATTGCCTGCCGCAAGTTTGCGCCGCATGGGCTGCCCTCCGCTGATGCTCAAATCTCTTTCGCGGGGAGCATGGCCATCAGCGGCGCAACGTCAAGCCGAACCTGCGCCGCGTTCCGCGCTGAGTTCGGAAACATCCTTGAACTTGATCGATTCCCCGCAGCCGCAGGCGTCGGCCACGTTGGGGTTGCGGAACTTGAACCCGGATTCGAGCAGGGAGACCTCGTAGTCGATCTCGGTGCCGAAAAGGAACATCTGCGCCATCGGGGCGATCATCACCCGCGCGCCGTCCTGTTCCACCACCTCGTCCATCGGGTCCACGGTGTCCACGTATTCCATGGTGTATTCCATGCCCGCGCAGCCGCCCTTCTTGACGCCGATGCGCAGGCCCTGCGATCCGTCCTTCTCCATCAGCCGGGAGATCTGTTTCACCGCTGCCGGTGTCATGGTGACGGCCTGTTTGCCGGGAATGCCGAACATGGAAATTTCCACCTGTTTCGCTCTGTCTTTCCTATCTAGGGCAGCAGCGCCCCGATCTCAAGCGGCGGCAGCAGATCCAGAAGCCCGCCGGTGGCCAGCGCCAGCACCAGCGCCCAGCCGAAACTCGCCAGCGTGCCGATGATCACGTATTCGCTGGCCTTGCGGTCCGCGGCGACGGTCGAGAACCGCAGGATGGATTTCGCCCCGATCAGCAGCGCGATGGAGCCAAGCTGCCCCGTGAGCACCAGGATGAAGATCAGCCCGCGCTCCAGCAGCCCGATGATCCGCCCCGCGCCGGGCAGCCCGTCGTCGGGCACCGCCGCGAGATAGGGCGCACAGAGCAGGCCCACCACGTAGCCGCCCACGACGATCGAGAGAATCGCCCCGCAGGCCAGGGCCATCAGACTCAGCACCTGTTCCGGCGTGTCGGCCCAGATGCCCGTGGCCCAGAGATCGGGCGCCAGCCTTGTGGCGATCACCAGCGTGGCCAGGTGGGCGGCCTGGTCCAGCGTGAAGGTGCGCAGGCCCTGCCGCGGCAGGCGCACCTTGACGAAATCGATCAGCAGATGGGCCAGCGCAACGGCGATCACGGTGGGATGGGCCAGCTGCCCGGTGGCCACCAGCGTGCAGATCAGCACGAGTGCGGCGTGCATCATCAGCACGTCGATGCGCCGTTTGTGGCGCACCATCCAGCCGGATTGCAGCAGGAAATCCGCCACGAGATGTCCGAGCAGAAGAGCGAGGAAGGTGGCCGTCATCCGACGTGTCCCCGAGTTGGGCGCGGGGCGCGACCCGACGTGATTGCACCCGTGGGAAGCGCTCCAAGGTGGTCGCTTCTTGCGTCGGAAAAAACAACCGATTTGGGTTGTAATTCTGAAATACAGCCGAATATGGTTGTCATGCACCGGTCTCCGGGGCTTCGAAGGCCTCAAGCGCGGCAAGCAGGCTGTCCGCATGGACCGCGCGCAGGGTTTTCTGCACGTTCTGCTGCGTTTGCCCGAGGGCATGGGCCAGTTCGTCCTGCGTGGGCGCCTCCGGGGCGAGCGCGGCCGTCAACACCCGCGCCTGCGCCGCCGTCCAGCCGCGCGCCAGCGCGTCGGCCAGCAGGAAGGCGGCCTGCGCGCCCGGTTGCACCGCTCCGGACAGCCCCAAGGCCTGCCGGCGTGCGAAGGCTTCGAGCCCACGGCCCGAGGCGATGAACGCGGGGCCTGCGGCGGCGGCGAGATCGCCGGAGGCGGGCAGGGTGCCGTCGCCGATGCCCGCGGAAATCCGCGTGGAAAGCCCGAGATCGGCCGCGCGCAGGGCGGCGCGCAGGCAGAGGCTCGCGCGCAGGGCAAGGGCGGGGCGCATCAGCACCATCTGCCAGCCATCCCCGCGCGCCCGGGTGAAACGGGTGGGGCTGCCCTGCCAGCCGGCAACGGACTGGGCTGCCTCGGACAGCACGCCCATGGCCGCATCCACCACATTCGGCGGGTGGTCGGTCGAACGGATCAGATCGCCCGTCAGAACGGCAATGGGATCAGGCAATTCAGGGCCTCCTGCTTTCGGCTCAGTCTCGCAAAAACAGGGGCTTACAGGCAAGCCTTACATGAAGCCGAGTTCGAGGCGCGCCTCGTCGCTCATCATTTCCATGCCCCAGGGCGGCTCCCAGGTGAGTTGCACGTTCACCTGCTTCACGCCGGGCAGCGGCTCCACCGCCTCGGCCACCCAGCCGGGCATCTCGCCGGCCACCGGGCAGCCCGGCGCGGTGAGGGTCATGATGATATCCACCTCGTTCTCGTCGTTGATCTCGATCGTGTAGACGAGGCCGAGATCGTAGATGTTGACCGGGATTTCCGGGTCGTAGACGGAACGGCAGGCCTCCACCACCGCTTCATGCAGCGGGTGATCCGTGGAAGACGGTTTGATGAGGGGGGTGCCTTCGAGCTGTTCGCCGGTCTGGTTCATGTCTGTCTCGCTGGGAATATCCGACAAAAGATATAGGGAACCCGCAGCCGAAGGTAAAGGCGGCGCCGGCACGTGCGGCCCGCGCGAAGCGCCGCACCCGCGCGCGGCTGCACGATTGCAAAGCCCCGCGCGGCGGAGTATCGGGAGCGCCATGACCAAGTTTTCCTTTGCCCTGCACAAGACCGATGGCGCCGCGCGCACCGGCGTGATCTCCACTCCGCGCGGCGAGATCCGCACGCCCGCCTTCATGCCCGTGGGCACGGCGGCCACGGTGAAGGCGATGATGCCCGAGAGCGTGCGCGCCACCGGCGCCGACATCCTTCTCGGCAACACCTACCACCTGATGCTGCGCCCCACGGCGGAGCGGATCGACCGCCTCGGCGGCCTGCACCGGTTCATGAACTGGGAGCGCCCGATCCTCACCGATTCCGGCGGTTTCCAGGTGATGAGCCTGTCGGATCTGCGCAAGCTCACCGAAGAGGGGGTGACCTTCCGCTCCCACATCGACGGCAGCAAGCATTTCCTCTCGCCCGAACGCTCGATGGAGATCCAGCGCCTGCTGGGCAGCGACATCGTGATGTGCTTCGACGAATGCCCGGCGCTGCCGGCGGACCGCAAGCGCATCGCGGAGTCGATGCGGCTGTCGATGCGGTGGGCGCAGCGCTCGCGCGACGCCTTCGGCGACCGCCCGGGCCATGCGCTCTTCGGCATCCAGCAGGGCGGGCTGGAACGCGACCTGCGCGAGGAAAGCGCGGAAGCGCTGAAGAGCATCGGTTTCGACGGCTACGCCATCGGCGGGCTGGCGGTGGGCGAAGGGCAGGAGGCGATGTTCGCCACGCTCGATTTCGCGCCCAGCCAGCTGCCGGAGGACAAGCCGCGCTACCTGATGGGCGTGGGCAAGCCCGATGACATCGTGGGCGCGGTGAAGCGCGGCGTGGACATGATGGACTGCGTGCTGCCCTCACGCTCGGGCCGCACCGGCCAGGCCTGGACGCGGCGCGGGCAGGTCAACATCAAGAACGTGCGCCACCAGGACGATCCTCGCCCGCTGGACGCGGACTGCAGCTGCCCCACCTGCCGCAACTACTCGCGCGCCTATCTCCACCACGTCTACCGCGCCAAGGAGATGATCTCGGGGATGCTGCTGACCTGGCACAACCTGCACTACTTCCAGGAGTTGATGCAGGGGATGCGCGATGCCATCGCCGCCGGGGAGTTCGCGCGCTTCGAGGCCGATTTCCATGCCCTGCGCGCCGAGGGTGACATCGAGCCTCTCTGAAGGTTTTCCTGCCTCCGGCGGGGATATTTTTCGTCAGAAGATGGAGCGTCGGTCCTCAGGCGCGGGCGGCGAGGGCCGTGGCCAGATCGCCGTAGCCGGTGAAGCGGCGCTCGAACGCGAGGCCGAGCCGTTCGGCGCAGGCGGCCGCCTTCTCGGTGAGGGCGGGGTCCTCCGTCTGGGCCTGGTAGACGAGCTTGGTGTAGTTGCCGAAATACATGTCGCGCAGCTCGGGGTGGCGATCCAGCCCCATCGGCTTCCAGACGAAGGCGTCGAACTGGCGCACGAGGAAATCGGTCAGGTAGAAGGCGGAGAACTCGTCTTCGGCGATCTCCGCGAAGCGCGCGTTGCCTTCGTAGAAGCTGTAGCAATGGGGGCCCTGCACCATCTGCACCCCCAGTTCGGCGCATTTGGCCTGCAGGAGCCCGCCGGTGCCGCAATCGGCGTAGACGACGAAGATCTCGTCGAAGTCCGCGCGGTGGCGGGCTACGGCCGCTTCCACCGCGCCGGGGATCTTCTCGGGCTGGATGTGGTAGATCGCCGGCAGGCAGGTGAGCACCATGTGATCCCAGCCGTTGGCCTCGATCAGGGCGAGGATCTCGCGTGCGAGCGCGCCGCAGGCCAGCAGCAGGATGCGGCCCTTCCGCGCGCCCGGCGCGAGCCCTTCGCGGGTGAGGATCTCGTCAGTCGGGGCGCCCGTCATCGCCGTCCTTCCGGGCGAAGAGCAGCAGCCGGGCCAGCAGGGCCACGGCGAGGAGGCCGCCCGCCGGCGCCACGCTGCGCAGCTGGCCCGAGGTGCCGTAGGCGATGCCGACGGTGGCCAGGGCCGCGAGGATCACGATCGCCAGCAGCGCCGCGAAGCGGGCCGTGGTGCGGGGCGAGGAGGGGGGCTTTGTCTGCGTCATGCATCACAGATGGGGGTGGAAGCGGGCGCTGCCAAGGCCGCGCCCGCGCCGCCTGCGGGCTCAGCCCGCCGCCATCTGGTTGTGTTTGCGGGCCATGAATTCCTTGGCCGTCTCCACCGCCACGGCGGCATCGCGGCAGTAGGCGTCGGCGCCGATGGCCTTGCCGAATTCCTCGTTCAGCGGCGCGCCGCCCACGAGCACGATGTAGTCGTCGCGCAGGCCCTTCTCGACCAGCGTGTCGATGACGACCTTCATGTAGGGCATCGTGGTGGTCAGCAGCGCCGACATGCCGAGGATGTCCGGGCCTTCGGTCTCCAGCGCTTCGAGGTAGGATTCCACGGCGTTGTTGATGCCGAGATCCACCACTTCGAAGCCCGCGCCCTCCATCATCATGGAGACGAGGTTCTTCCCGATGTCGTGGATGTCGCCCTTCACGGTGCCGATCACCATCTTGCCGACGCGCGGCGCGCCGGTTTCGGCCAGCAGCGGCTTGAGGATGGCCATGCCGCCCTTCATCGCGTTGGCGGCCAGCAGCACCTCGGGCACGAAGAGGATGCCGTCGCGGAAGTCGTTGCCCACGATCGTCATGCCGCCCACCAGTGCCTCGGTGAGGATGCGGTAGGGCTCCCATCCGCGTTCCAGCAGGATGTTGACGCCTTCCTCGATCTCTTCCTTCAGCCCGTCGTAGAGATCGTCGAACATCTGCTGGACAAGCTCGTCGTCCGGCAGTTCGGACAGGATGATATCGTCTTCTTCTTCGGACATGTCATGCACTCCAATTGCTGGCCGAGAGCCCATCTGCTGCCACACCATGCGCAAATTCGCGTTTGCCAACTTGGCAAATAGCGACATGGGCGCCTTCGCTACCGACGCGCGCAGGCGTCGGGAGCCGGTGGACACAGGGGGCGCGGGGCCCTTTAAAATGTTCTGCTTTCGTTCTATCCTGCCCCGCATGGACAGGAAGCACCGAAACGAGGGTCGCGCGCCGGCGGCGCGCGCGGCGCAGGCCTTCGCGGGCCGCGTGGCGCGGGGCCGGGGCGCGGCGGGCAACGACAGCGGGCGCTTCGAGCCCTTGAGCCGGAGCCTTGAGGCCGACGGCTGGGAGATCGCGGAGGAGGCGCGCGTTCTGCGCACCGAGGTGCGCGAGGAACGCCCGCGCAGTTTGATCACCTACAACCGCTCGCCGGATCTGCCGTTCGATCGCTCGATCAACCCCTACCGGGGCTGCGAGCACGGCTGCATCTACTGTTTCGCCCGCCCGACGCACGCCTACCTCGGGCTGTCTGCGGGGCTGGATTTCGAGACCCGCCTCGTCGCGCGGCCCGAGGCGCCGCAGGTGCTGGAGCGGGAATTGCGCCGGAAGGGCTACGCCTGCGCGCCGGTGGCCATCGGCACCAATACCGACCCGTACCAGCCGATCGAGGCCGAGCGCGGCATCATGCGCCGCATCCTCGAAGTGCTGCAGGCCTTCAATCACCCGGTGGGCGTGGTGACGAAGGGCAGCCTGGTGGAGCGCGACGCCGATATCCTGGGCGCGATGGGGCAGGCGGGTCTGGCGCGCGTCGGCATTTCGATCACCACGCTGGATGCCGGGCTGAGCCGCAGGATGGAGCCGCGTGCCCCGGCGCCGAAGCGGCGTCTGGCGATGATTCGCAGGCTGGCGGAGGCGGGCTGCGAGGTGCGGGTGATGGTGGCGCCACTGATCCCCGGCCTGACCGATCACGAACTGGAAGAGATCCTCGCCGCCGCGCGCGAGGCCGGCGCCGGCGCGGCCAGCTACATCATGTTGCGCCTGCCGCTGGAGGTGGCGCCGCTGTGGGAGGATTGGGTTCAGGAGCATGTGCCGGACCGGGCGGAGAAGATCTTGAGACGATTGCGGGAGATGCACGGCGGAGCGCTGTATGACTCGCGGTTCCGGCACCGGATGCGCGGGCAGGGGCCGCACGCCGAGCTGACGCAGGCCCGTTTCCGGGCCGCCTGCCGTCGGCTCGGGCTTGCGGAGCGGCTGCCGCCCCTGCGCAGCGATCTCTTCGCCGCGCCGGCGCGGGCCGGGGATCAGCTTTCGCTGTTCTGACCCGGCCACCGTGCGTTCACGAGCGGCGGCGGCGGCGCGGGCGGGCCGGGGCGTTGGCCGCGTCCTCGCCTGTGCCGTCGGAGGCGGAGGAGAAGCCGCCGAGAGCCGCCGCGATGGTTTCCAGCGTGGGGCGTTCGCCGCGCGGGCGGCTTTCCAGCGCGGCGCGCATGGCCTTCAGATGCTCCGGCGTCGTGCCGCAGCAGCCGCCGATGATGGTGGCGCCGCAATCGCGGGCGAGGCAGGCGTAGTCGGCCATCAGCTCCGGCGTGCCGTCATAGTGGATGTGGCCGTCGTGGTATTTCGGGATGCCCGCATTGCCCTTGGAGATCAGCGGCGTTTCGGTGCCCCGCGCGGAAAAGCCCAGCACGGTGCGCAGCAGGTCGGAGGCGCCCACGCCGCAGTTGGCGCCGAAGGCCAGCGGCTGGTGATCGAGCTTGGCGACGAGATCCACCATGTCGGAGGAGGTGACCCCCATCATGGTGCGCCCGGCGGTGTCGAAGCTCATGGTTCCGCACCAGGGCATCCCGGCGCGGCGGAAGGCCTCGGCGGCGGCCTTGAACTCCTCGGGCGCCGAGATCGTCTCGACCCAGAGAACGTCCACGCCGCCTTCCTTCAGCCCCTCGGCCTGCTCGT
Source organism: Pseudoruegeria aquimaris (assembly GCF_900172235.1). Lineage (GTDB taxonomy): Bacteria > Pseudomonadota > Alphaproteobacteria > Rhodobacterales > Rhodobacteraceae > Pseudoruegeria > Pseudoruegeria aquimaris. Next base: position 164,008 of record NZ_FWFQ01000004.1, read on the forward strand.
GGAACATCTCCACGGCGGCATCGTAGGTGAGCGAGCCCATGGGCTCCATGATGTCGCCCGTCGGGCCGACGGAGCCGGCCACGACGACGGGCCGCCCGGCGGCGTCGGCCACCTCGCGGGCCAGTTCGGCGCCGACGCGATTCAGCTCGCGCACGCGGCCCTGGGCATCGTGCAGCTTCAGGCGCGAGGCGTTGCCGCCGAAGGTGTTGGTGAGAAACAGATCGGAACCGGCCTCCACGGCGCCCCGGTAGAGGGCGCGGATCTTGGCGGGCTCATCGACGTTCCAAAGTTCGGGCGCGTCGCCGGAGGACAGCCCCATGTTGAACAGGTTCGTTCCCGTGGCGCCGTCGGCAAGCAGCCAGTCGCGGTCGGCCAGCAGGCGGGAAAGGGCGTTTGTCATCGTCTCGGGCCTCATCAAAGCAAAGAGGGCCGCGCCATCGCCGGGCACGGCCAATCGTTGCAGCGCTAGTGCCAGAAAGCCGCGGGGAGCGCAAATTCATATCGCTCATAATGATGATGAGCGGGATGTGAACGGCTTGACGCCAAAGGAAAAGGCGCGGCTCCCGGAGGGGGCCGCGCCTTGCGCTCGTTTCGCGGTTGCACAGGCCGGCGGGCCTTCCGTCAGGCCTCGCTGGCCAGCTGTTCCTTGGCCACGACCAGCAGTTCGGCCATCTTGGCGCGGATCTCGTCTTCGCTGGCAAGGCCGTCAAGGTCGGCGGCCACCTTGCGCACCACGTCCTCGTGGCCGGCTTCCTCGAAATCGGCGAGGATCACTTCCTTGGCGTAGGCGTCCGCCGCTTCGCCTTCCTTGCCCAGCAGCCCCGCGGCCCAGAGGCCCAGCAGCTTGTTGCGGCGGGCGCCGGCCTTGAAGAGCATCTCCTCGTCGTGGGCAAATTTGTTCTCGAAGGCGCTTTCGCGATCGTCGAAAGTGGTCATGTCGCGTCCTCTCGGCACTTGGTGTTGCGGTTCACGGTATCATATGGCCCCGCCGTCTTGGGGCCGCAAGGAAATAGCGCCTTCTTGCGACAATTCTCGCCATGGCTTATAGGGCGGCTGAAACGGGAGGACACCTCTGCCACCCAACCCGCATCGGAGATTCCATGGCACGGCGCAAAAAGCTTTACGAAGGCAAGGCAAAGATCCTCTATGAAGGCCCCGAGCCCGGCACGATCGTGCAGTATTTCAAGGACGACGCCACCGCTTTCAACGCCGAGAAGCGCGACGTGATCGAGGGCAAGGGCGTGCTCAACAACCGCCTGAGCGAGTTCTTCATGAAAGGGCTCAACAACATCGGCGTGCCGACCCATTTCATCCGCCGGCTGAACATGCGCGAGCAACTCGTGCGCGCGGTGGAGATCGTGCCGCTGGAGATCATCGTGCGCAACTTCGCCGCAGGCTCCATGGCCAAGCGGCTCGGCCTCGAAGAGGGCACGCAGCTGCCGCGCCCGATCGTCGAATTCTCCTACAAGAACGACGAGCTGGGCGATCCGCTGGTGCCGGAAGAATACATCATCGCCTTCGGCTGGGCCTCCCAGCAGGATCTGGACGACATCGTGGCGCTGGCGCTGCGGGTGAACGATTTCATGTCGGGCATGATGATGGGCGTCGGCATCAAGCTGGTGGACTTCAAGATCGAGGTGGGCCGCGTCTGGGAAGGCGACTACCAGCGCCTGCTGGTGGCCGACGAGATCAGCCCCGACTCCTGCCGCCTCTGGGACATCGAGACCGGCCAGAAACTCGACAAGGACGTGTTCCGCCGCGATCTGGGCAGTCTGACGGATGCCTACACCGAAGTGGCCCGCCGCCTCGGCGTGATGCCCGGCAACGTGTCCCAGGCCTCCAAGCCGACCCTGATCAATTGAAAGCACCGGGCGGGGCTGCCCTCGGCCACCGTCCTGAAGTTCATTCCAAGACCTGCAAGGAAACTGACCCCATGAAAGCCCGCGTACACGTCATGCTGAAGACCGGAGTTCTGGACCCGCAGGGCGAGGCCGTGCGCCACGCGCTCGGCACGCTGGGCTTCGAGGGGGTCCAGGGTGTTCGGCAGGGCAAGGTGATCGAGCTGGATCTCGCCGAGACCGATCCCGCCGCCGCCGAGGCCAGCGTCAAGGAGATGTGCGAGAAGCTGCTCGCCAACACGGTGATCGAGAGCTACTCGGTCGAACTGGTGTAACCATGCGCGCCGCCGTCCTGCGGGAATACAACGCCGATCTGTCGCTCGAAGAGGTGGCCGATCCGGCGTGCCCGGAGGATGGTGTCGTTCTCAAGGTGGAGGCCTGCGGCGTCTGCCGTTCCGACTGGCACGGCTGGGTGGGGGAACATCCCCGGGTCAAACCCGGCCAGATCCCCGGCCATGAATACTGCGGCACCGTGGTGGAGGCCGGCCCCCGCGCCACCTACAAGGTGGGCGACAAGCTGGTGGCGCCCTTCATCCTGGCCTGCGGCAGCTGCCCCTCCTGCCAGTCCGGGCATCAGAACACCTGCCCCAACCAGCGGCTGCCCGGTTTCGTCGAGCCCGGCGCCTTCGCCGAATACGTGGCGGTGCCCTTTGATCACAATCTCGCCCGGCTGCCCGAGGGGCTTGCCTCCACCGTGGCGGCGGGGCTGGGTTGCCGCGTCACCACCAGCTGGCACGCGCTCACAGGGCGCGCCGCGCTTCAGGCGGGCGAATGGCTTGCGGTGCATGGCACCGGCGGCATCGGGCTTTCGGCCATGCTGCTGGGCAAGGCGCTTGGCGCACGGGTCGTGGTGGTGGACATCGTGCAGGAAAAGCTCGACCACGCGCTTTCGCTGGGCGCCGATGCGGCGGTGAATGCCCGAGAGGGCCGCGTGGCCGAGGCCGTCCGCGAGATCACCGGCGGCGGGGCGCATGTGAGCGTCGAGGCGCTCGGCATCGCGGCCACCACCAATGCCTCCATCGAATGCCTGCGCCCGCTGGGCCGCCACGTTCAGGTGGGCCTGCCGCTCGGCGATGCGGCGCGGATGGAGATCAACATGAACGCCGTCTACATGGGCAATCTCGCCCTTTACGGCACCCGCGGCATGCCCTCGTGGCGCTACCCGAGCCTGCTGTCGCTGATCGAAAGCGGCGCGGTGGACATGAGCCCGCTGATCGCCCGCGAGATCCCGCTTTCCGGCGCCAGCGCGGAACTGCGCGCCTTCAACGGGCCGACGCCGCCGGGCGTGGCCGTCATCACGGATTTTACACGCTGACGGGGCGCGGGGCCTTCCCCCGCGCCGCGCAATAGGCTAGAGCGCCGCCAAGCAAGGAGATGCCCCCATGAAAGCCGCTGTCGTCGTATTCCCCGGTTCCAACTGCGATCGCGATCTCGCCGTCGCGCTGAAGGCGGTGGGCGCCGATGTCACCATGGTGTGGCACAAGGATACGGCGCTGCCCGAGGGGCTGGATTTCGTCGGCGTGCCGGGCGGGTTTTCCTTCGGGGACTATCTGCGCTGCGGCGCCATTGCGGCGCAATCGCCCATCTGCCGCTCGGTGGTGGAGTTCGCAAACCGCGGCGGCTACGTCTTCGGCGTCTGCAACGGCTTCCAGATCCTCACCGAAACCGGGCTTCTGCCGGGCGCGCTGCTGCGCAACGCGGGGCTGAAATACATCTGCCGCACGGTGCCGCTCACGGTGCAGACCACCGACAGCGCCTTCACCTCCGGCTATGCCAAGGGGCAGGAGATCCAGATCCCGATCGCCCACCACGACGGCAACTACACCGCCGATGCCGAGACCGTGGCCCGGCTCCAGGGAGAGGACCGCGTGGCCTTCACCTACGGCGACAACCCCAACGGCTCCACCGCCGACATCGCCGGCATCCTGTCCGAGAACCGCCGCGTGCTCGGCATGATGCCCCACCCGGAGCGGGCGGCGGATGCCGGCCACGGCGGCACCGACGGGGCGGCGCTTTTCCGCTCGCTTTTCGACCAGATGGCAATGGCTTAACCGCCACCGCTTGCCGCTTCCCGCCGGCAGGCGTAGATTCGGGCCATGTCCCAGGATGCGAAACAAGCCCCGATCCGGGAGGAAACCACGACGTGGCGCCTGCGCCTCGCCGTGCTTCTGTTCGTGCTGGTGGCGGTGTCCGTCGTCTGGGTCACCAACCTGTTTCTCACCGAGCGCTACACCGAAACCACGCGCAACACCGCGCAGGTGCGCCAGGCGCTCTATTCAGGCAACCTGCTGAGCGAGCTGCGCCGCAACGCCATCGTGCCCCAGCTTCTGGCCCGCGATCCCACGCTGATCGGGGCGCTGAACTCGGGCGACTACAGCCAGACCTCGCAGCGGTTGATTTCGCTGGTGGAGCAGATCGCCGCCGGCTCGCTGATGCTGCTCGATGAAAACGGGCGCGTCGTCGCCGCCTCCGATCGCAACCTGATCGGGAAGAACCTGCGCACCGAGCCCTATTTCGTCGAGGCGGTGCGCTCAAACGACACCGTGTTCACCCAGATCCGCACCGAGACCGGCGCGACCGATTTCTTCTATTCCCGCAAGATGGAAGGCGTGCTCAACACCCAGGGCGTGATCGTGGTGGGGGTGGATCTGCGCAAGTTCGAAAGCACCTGGTCCTCGATCTCGGACGCCGTGCTGGTGACCGACAGCGAGGGCACGATCATTCTCGCCACCGAGCCGCGCTGGCGCGGCCGCACCGAGGCCGAGGCGCTGGCGGAGCTGCCGGCCCCCTCCGCGATCACCCGCGCGCTGCGGGCCACGGCGGACTGGCCGGCGCTGCCGGTGGATGCCTACCTCCAGGGCGACAGCCTGATGCGGCTGGAAAGCCGGATCCCCTTCCAGGGCTGGCGGATGACCTCCTTCACCACCTACAACTCGGTGCGGGAGCGGGTGAACGGCGTGCTGGCGCTGGAGATCATGGGGTTCGCCATGCTGCTGGCGATGGCCTTCTACCTGCTGTCGCGCAAGGCGCAGCTGCGCTCGCTGATCTTCCAGCGCGAAAGCGCCGAGCTGCGCGAGCTGAATCAGCGCCTACAACGCGAGATCAGCGAACGGCAGCGGGTCGAAAAGAACCTCGAAGTGGCCGAGCAGACGCTGGCGCAATCCTCCAAGCTGGCCGCGCTCGGGGAGATGAGCGCCGCCGTGAGCCACGAGTTGAACCAGCCGCTGGCGGCGATGAAGACCTATCTCGCCGGCGCCAAGCTGCTGCTTCAGCGCAAGCGCCCCGAAGAGGCCGTGGCCTCCTTCCAGCGCATCGACGACCTGATCGAGCGCATGGGCGCGATCACCAAGCAGCTCAAGAGCTACGCCCGCAAGGGCGGCGAGGAATTCGTGCCGGTGGACACCCGCGACGCGGTGCTGTCGGCGCTGTCGATGATGGAGCCGCAGCTGCGGCGCCGGCAGGTGCGGATCACCAAGTCGATCCCGGCGGAGCCGGTGCTGATCATGGGCGATCGCGTGCGGCTGGAGCAGGTCATCATCAACCTGTTCCGCAACGCGCTCGATGCCACGCGCACCGTGGCCGACCCGGAAATCGAGATCCTGCTGTCGGCCGGCGAAACCGTCACCCTCACCGTGCGCGACAACGGCACCGGGATCGAGGATCTCGAGTCGCTGTTCGAGCCCTTCTACACCACCAAGCAGCCGGGCGACGGCGTGGGCCTCGGCCTTGCCATCTCCTCGGGGATCGTGAAGGATCTCGGCGGCCGGCTGACCGCACGCAACGGGGAAGACGGGGGGGCTGTATTCCAGGTCCGGCTCCCCATATTGACCGATGAAATCGAAGCAGCCGAGTGAGGCCCAATGGCGCAAGCTATGAAAATCGCGATCGTGGATGACGAACAGGACATGCGGCAGTCGATCAGCCAATGGCTGGCGCTCTCCGGGTTCGACACCGAAACCTTCGCCAGCGCGGAAGACGCGCTCAAGGCGCTGGGGCCGGACTATCCCGGCGTGGTCGTCTCCGACATCCGCATGCCCGGCATGGACGGGATGCAGTTCCTCAAACGCCTGATGGGGGCCGACAGCGCGCTTCCCGTCATCATGATCACCGGCCACGGGGACGTGCCGATGGCGGTGGAGGCGATGCGGCTGGGGGCCTTCGACTTCCTCGAAAAACCCTTCAACCCGGATCGCATGACGGAACTGGCCAAGAAGGCAACCCAGGCGCGCCGCCTCACGCTCGACAGCCGCGCTCTGCGCAAGGAACTGGGCGACGGCGACGCGGTGATGCGCAAGCTGATCGGCTCCTCCCCGGTGATGGAGCGGCTGCGCGAGGACATCCTCGATCTGGGCCAGGCCGACGGCCACGTTCTCATCGAGGGCGAAACCGGCACCGGCAAGACGCTGGTGGCCCATGCGCTGCACGCCGTCGGCTCGCGCGCAGGCAAGAAATTCACCGTGCAGAGCTGCGCCGCGCTGGAAGACGACGCGCTTGGCCGCCGCCTGTTCGGCCCCGTCGATGATGATGGTGCGCTGCCCCTCGTGGAGGCCACGCGCGGCGGCACGCTGGTGCTGGAAGACATCGAGGCGCTCAACGAGGTCAACCAGGCGCGGCTCCTGAGCTACATCAACGAGCAGGGCACGCCGGCGGAAACACGCATCGTGGCGATCTGCAACCTCCAAGAGCAGGGCAAGACCTGCGAAAGCGTGCTGCGCCCGGATCTCTACTACCGGCTGGCCGCGCTCAAGATCACCCTGCCGCCGCTGCGCCAGCGCGGCGAAGACATCCTGACGCTCTTCACCCGGCTCGCCGAGCAGTTCGCCGAGGAATACGGCTGCGAAACCCCGCAGGTCTCCGCGCAGGAAGCGGCGCAGCTTCTGCAGGCGCCCTGGCCGGGCAACGTGCGCCAGCTCATCAACCTGGTGGAACGGGCGGTGCTTCAGAACCGGCGCGGCTCGGGCTCCATCACCTCGCTGCTGATGGCCGACACCGAGGACGTGCAGCCGGTGATGACGACGGAAGGCAAGCCGCTGAAGGAATACGTGGAAGCCTTCGAACGGATGCTGATCGACAACACCATGCGCCGGCACAAGGGCTCCATCGTCAACGTGATGGATGAGCTCTGCCTGCCGCGCCGCACGCTGAACGAGAAGATGGCGAAATACGGCCTGCAGCGCTCCGACTACCTGTGACGGGGCGTCCGCAGCCGCTTTCATGGCCCGCAATGCGGGCTGTGGATAATTTTGCCCATTGTAATCTTCCGAGCAGTGGCTTTAATGTCGTGCTACGGCGATCACTCCCTTTTTGGGGCCGCAAGGCACCGGGGCGCGGATCGTTTTGTGAGTTTTTCCGGCACCCTGCCTGCCCTCGGGAAGGAGCGGCAGGACCGGACCGCAGGGCCTTGAGGCCCAGACACGTTCGCCCGATGCGCGAAGAGCGCCGGGCCATCAATTGGCGCCGCATCCCCTGCGGCGTCGGAGAAGAAACGCGATGAGACGCGCAACATCATACAGGCAGGCAGGCAGGGCCCACAGGGCCGCCGCGCAGGCCGTTGCAGCGTCCGAATTCGCCCTTGCAGAACAACACCCGCAACGCATGGCTCCTCCGGGAGGCCGGGCGGATGCGCGGTGCAAAGAGACAACATGGCTAAGAAAATGCTCATCGACGCCACCCACGCGGAAGAAACCCGCGTCGTGGTGGTGGACGGAAACAAGGTCGAGGAATTCGATTTTGAGTCCGAAAACAAACGTCAGCTCGCTGGCAACATCTACCTCGCAAAAGTCACCCGCGTAGAGCCTTCGCTTCAGGCGGCCTTCGTTGACTATGGCGGCAACCGCCATGGCTTCCTGGCGTTTTCCGAGATCCACCCCGATTACTACCAGATCCCCGTGGCCGACCGCGAAGCGCTGCTGGCCGAAGAGCGCGCCTACGTGGCCTCGCTGAACGAGGACGAAGACGAGAAACCGGCGAAGAAGACGCGCTCCCGCTCGCGCTCGCGCAGCAAGGCGGCCGCGGCGAAATCCTCCGATGCGGTGGAAACCAGGGAAGTCGAGACCGAAGACGCCGCCGCCATCCCCGGCATGGACGTCGTGGATCTGGACACCGACGAGGACGGCCTCGAAGGCAGCTCGCCGATGGAACTGGTCGGCGAAACCCCGGTGGAGACGCCGGCGGCGGATGAGGGCGAGGATTCCCCCGATGCCGATATCGATGTCGATGACGCCGATGATGCCGATGAAGAGGGCTCCAAGGGCCGCACGGCCTCCGAGAAGGACTCCGACATCGAGAGCGTCGCTGAAGAAGACGTGACCGAGGAAATCCGCCCGCCACGCAAGCCGCGCCCGCGCCGCTACAAGATCCAGGAAGTGATCAAGGTGCGCCAGATCCTTCTGGTGCAGGTCGTCAAGGAAGAGCGCGGCAACAAGGGCGCCGCGCTGACCACCTACCTGTCGCTTGCCGGCCGTTACTGCGTGCTGATGCCCAACACCGCCCGTGGCGGCGGCATCTCCCGCAAGATCACCAACGCCGCCGACCGCAAGAAGCTGAAAGAGATCGCCAACGAGATCGACGTGCCCGATGGCGCCGGCCTGATCATCCGCACCGCCGGTGCAAAACGCACGAAATCCGAGATCAAGCGCGATTACGAATACCTGCAACGCCTCTGGGAGCAGATCCGCGAACTGACGCTCAAAAGCGTCGCGCCCGCGCCGATCTACGAGGAAGGCAACCTCATCAAACGTTCGATCCGCGATCTCTACAACCGCGAGATCGACGAGGTGATCGTCGAGGGGGCCGAGGGCTACCGCACGGCGAAGGACTTCATGAAGATGATCATGCCGTCCCACGCCAAGAACGTGAAGCAATACACCGATCCGCTGCCGCTCTTCGCGCGGTTCCAGGTGGAAAGCTATCTCGCCGGTATGTTCAACCCCACGGTGCAGCTGAAATCCGGTGGTTACATCGTGATCGGCGTCACCGAAGCCCTCGTGGCGATCGACGTGAACTCGGGCCGCGCCACCAAGGAAGGCAGCATCGAGGAAACGGCCCTCAAGACGAACCTCGAAGCCGCCGAGGAAGTGGCGCGCCAGCTGCGCCTGCGCGATCTGGCCGGGCTCATCGTGATCGATTTCATCGACATGGAAGAGCGCAAGAACAACGCCGCCGTCGAAAAGCGCATGAAAGACAAGCTGAAGACCGATCGTGCCCGCATCCAGGTGGGCCGCATCTCGGGCTTCGGCCTCATGGAAATGAGCCGCCAGCGCCTGCGCCCGGGCATGATCGAGGCCACGACCCAGCCGTGCCCCGCCTGCCACGGCACCGGCCTGATTCGCTCGGACGACAACCTCGCGCTGTCGATCCTGCGCCAGCTTGAAGAGGAAGGCGTGCGCCGGCGCTCCCGTGAAGTTCTGCTGAAAGCCCCGATTGGCATCGCGAACTTCATCATGAACCAGAAGCGTGAGCATGTTGCGCAAATCGAAAGCCGCTATGGTCTTTCCGTGCGCGTGGAGGCCGATCCGCATCTCGTGAGCCCTGATTTCACCATCGAGCGTTTCAAGACGGCCACCCGCGCCGTTACGCAGGTGGCTGCGCCGGTTGTATCCGTCGATACCTCCGCGATCATGGACGAGGTGGACAAGGACGAAGAGGCCCAGGCCGAGGCCGAGGTGGAGATCCCCACCGAGGAGGCGGCCGAGGAGCAGCAGCCCAAGAAACGCCGCCGCCGCCGTCGCCGCCGTCGCTCCAAGTCGGGCGAGAACGGGGAGAACGTGTCCAACGAGAACGCCGCGGAGAACGGTTCTGAAAACGGCTCCGACGAGGCTGCGCAGGCCGAGGACGCCGCCGAAACCGGCGACGCCCCTGAAGCTGCCGCCTCCGAGGCCGCCCAGGCCGAAGCGGCTGAGTCCGCCACCGAGGAGGCGCCCAAGCCTGAAGAGGCCGGCGAAACCGAGGAGAAGCCCAAGCGCCGCCGCACCCGCTCGCGCAAGAAGAAGGTGAGCGAGGAAGAGGCCAAGCCGGAAGACATCCCGGCGGAGGCTGCGGCGCCTGATGCCGCGCCGGCAGATACCGCACCGATCCCGGACGCCGCCGAGGCCGAGGAGGCCCCCAAGGAGGAGGCCGCCGCCGAGCCCGCCAGCGAAGAGGTGACGGCCGAGGAAGCGCCCGCCGAAGCGCCGGAAGCCGAACAGGCGGAGGCCGAGGAAGCCGACGCTGAGGCGCCGGAAGCCGAACAGGCCGAGGAAGCCGCTGCCGAGGAAGTCGTGTCCGAGGAACCGGCCGAGGCGACCGCCCCGGAAGCCGCCCCGGAGGCAGCCCCGGAAGATGCTTCGGAAGCCGCGGAGGCCGAAACGGCTGACGTGTCCGAAGCGCCGGAGGCGGAGGAGCCCAAGCCCGAGATGGCCGAAGCCACCGAGCCGGCCGCCGAGGCCGAGCCGGGCAAGCCCAAGCGGCGCGGCTGGTGGTCCGTCGGCTGAGGCATGGGCCAGCACGAATGAGGAAAACGCCGGGCATTGCCCGGCGTTTTTCGTTTCCCGCGGTCAGGTGTCGTGCATCAGGTGTCGTGCAGCGGTGAAGCTTCGGTGCGCGTCAGGCCTTGCGCACGTAGAAGGCCATGTGGCCGTCGGCTTCCTGCATCTCGATGAAGCCGTTGCCGGATTCGTTGCAGTAGTGCGGCACGTCCACGACGGCGGCCGGATCGTCGGCCCGCAGGCAGGCCACTTGACCCGGTTCCAGCGCCTGGATGCGCTTGCGCAGCCGCAGGACGGGCAGGGGGCACAACAGGCCGATGGCGTCGATTTCGAGATCTGCTTTCATGCCTTCCGAGGTAATCCCGCGCCTGCGCCTTGTCCACGGGATTGTGACGTTCTGTGCCCGTGACCTTTCCGCGGCGCTCGGCTAGGTCGTGAACTCATAAACGGGATTCCGTTTTTGGCGGTGTGATGATTCACTTTCGGAAACGGAGGTGAGCATGACGGGCAGACACGATGTGAGCGATGCGGAATGGGCGGTGATCTCGCCGCTGT
>NZ_FWFQ01000048.1 GCF_900172235.1 Pseudoruegeria aquimaris
AACGTCCGCGTGGTCAGGACCGTCGACCGAGACCTCTACCGCGAACGCAACAAGGTCGAACGGTTCTTCAATCGTCTCAAACACTTCCGCGGCATCGCAACGCGATACTTCAAAACCGCAGCAAACTTCCTCGCCGCACTTCACCTCGCTTGCTCAAGGCTCTGGATCAGACATTATGAGTCCACGACCTAGGGGGCGCTGCCCCCGCCGCGCCGTTCCGGCGCGCCTCCCCCGGGATATTTCCGGAACAAAGTGGCCCGTTTCCTCTCGCGACAAATACCTCGGGGTGCGGGGCAGAGCCCCGTGAAAGGGGCGTCAGGCCACCGGGCGGCCGGCCACGTAGGTGGCGCGGATGGCGCGGTCGTCGCCCATCATGATCGTTGGAAAGAGCGTCTCCCAGAAATCCTCCGCCCGCGCGCTGCGCTGGGCGATGGCGGGGGTGGAGGCGAGATCCACGGCGATGATGTCGGCCTCGGCCCCGATCGCGAGGTTGCCGATGCGATCCTCCATCCGCAGGGCGCGGGCGGAGCCCTGGGTGGCCAGCCACCAGAGCTGGGCGGCGTGCAGCGGCGCGCCGTTGAGCTGGCCGATCTCGTAGGCCGCCGCCATGGTGCGCAGCATGGAGAAGGAGGAGCCGCCGCCGGTGTCGGTTGCGAGGCCGACGCGGTGGCCGGCTTGCGTGAGCCCGTCCATGTCGAAGATGCCGGAGCCGATGAAGGTGTTGGAGGTCGGGCAGTGGATCAGGGCCGCGTCCGTCTCCTTCAGGCGGTCCTTCTCTCGGTCGGTCAGGTGGATGGCGTGGCCGTAGAGGCCGCCTTCGCGCAGCAGGCCGAAGTGTTCGTAGGTGTCGAGGTAGTCCCGCCGCTCGGGAAACAGGCCCATCACCCATTCGATCTCGTCGGTCTGCTCGCTGAGGTGGGTCTGCATCAGGAGATCGGGCCGCTCGCCCCAGAGCGCGCCGAGGGCGGCGAGCTGATCCGGGGTCGAGGTGGGGGAGAAGCGCGGGGTGATGGCGTAGGAGAGCCGGCCCTGTCCGTGCCATTTCTCCGCCAGCGCCTTGGACTGGTCGTAGGCGCTCTGCGGCGTGTCGCGCAGGAATTCCGGGGCGTTCCTGTCCATGCAGGTCTTGCCGGCGACGACGCGCAGGTTGCGGCGCAGGGCTTCGGTGAAGAAGGCGTCCACGCTTTCGGGGTGCACGGTGGTGAAGGAGCAGCAGCTCGTCGTGCCGTGGGCCAGCATCAGATCGAAGTAGCGCGCGGCGATCTCGGCGGCATAGGCGGGATCGCCGAACCGGCCCTCTTCGGGGAAGGTGTAGCTGTTGAGCCAGTCGATCAGCCGCTTGCCCCAGCTCGCGATCATGCCCGTCTGCGGGTAGTGCACGTGGGCATCCACGAACCCCGCGCTCAGCAGCAGATCGCCGTGATCCACCACCTCGGCCTGTGGGTGGGCGCTGCGCAGGGCTTCGGCCTCGCCGAGATCGGCGATCCGGCCCGCCTCCACCAGCACGCCGCCGCGCCGCACGTGACGTGCCGCTTCCTCCAGCGGTGCGTGGAAGGGATCATCGGTGAACTGCAGCGTCTGCCCGAGCAGGAGCGTTTGGCCGGCCATGGAACCTCCTTGAGATGGCTTCGTTCTAAGCCCCGGCCGCGCGGGCGTAAATCATCGTTTTGCCCCTGTTTCTTTGAAAGAGTTTTGTCTAAACCGAGGGGCAACGGGCAGAATCCACCCTGGATGAGGAGGCGCTGGCATGATCGCGGAACCCCGGTACGACGAGGGTGAGGACGAAGAAGACATCGTTCTGAACGAACGTTTCCTGGCCCAGGTGCGCGAGGCCGTCGAGGCCGGCGACAAGGTAAGGCTCGACGCGCTTCTGGACGATCTGCACGCCGCCGACGTCGCCGACCTGATCGAGCAGGTGGGCTCCGGCGAGCGGGCCGCGCTGCTCGAGTTGATGGGCGGGCTCGACGGCGACATCCTCTCCGAACTCGACGAGGGGCTGCGCGAGGAGGTCATCGACCAGCTTGAGCCCGAGGAGCTGGCCGAGGCCGTGCGGGATCTGGAATCCGACGACGTGGTGGACCTCGTCGAGGATCTGGAGGGCGAGCAGGCCGAAGCCGTGCTCGAAGCCCTCGACAGCGCGGACCGGGCGGTTGTGGAGCAGTCGCTCGCCTTCCCCGAGGATTCCGCCGGCCGCCTGATGCAGCGCGAAGTGGTCATGGCGCCGGAGCACTGGAGCGTCGGCGACGCGATCGATTTCCTGCGGGAGGCCGAGGATCTGCCGGATCAGTTCTACCACGTCATCGTGGTGGACCCGCGCCTGCGTCCTGTGGGCTACGTGACGCTGGGCTCGATCCTTTCGGCGCCGCGGGAGACGCCGCTCAAGGCGCTGTTCGAAGACAGTTTCCGCACCGTGGAGGCCACCCGCCCCCAGGCCGACGTCGCCTATCTGTTCAACCAGTATCACCTGATCTCCATGCCCGTCGTGGACGATGACGACCGGCTGATCGGCGTCATCACCATCGACGATGCGATGATCGTGCTCGACGAAGAACACGAGGAGGACATGATGCTGATGGCCGGGGTGGGCGACAGCAGCCTCTCCGACACCATCCTCGAAACCGCGCGCCAGCGCTTCGGCTGGCTCTTCGTGAACCTGCTGACGGCCATCCTCGCCTCGGCGGTGATCGCGCTGTTTTCCGATGTCGTGGACCAGATCGTGGCGCTTGCCATCGCCATGCCGATCGTGGCCTCGATGGGGGGCAATGCCGGCACGCAATCGCTCACCGTGGCGGTGCGCGCCATGGCCACGCGCGATCTGACCGGCGCCAACGCCTGGCGCGTGGTCATGCGTGAAACCGCCGTCGGCTTCCTCAACGGGCTGCTCTACGGGGTGATCCTCGGTGCGGTGGGCTGGCTCTGGTTCGACAGCGCCATGCTGGGCGTGGTGCTTTCGGTGGCGATGTGGCTCAACCTCGTGGTCGCCGGGCTGGCCGGGATCGCGATTCCGCTGGGGCTCGAGAAGGTCGGGATCGATCCGGCGCTGGCCTCCGGCACGCTGGTCACCACCGTGACCGACGTGGTGGGCTTCTTCTGCTTCCTCTCGCTTGCCAGCTGGCTGCTGTTGTGACACCGGAGGCCCTCGCCGAGGCCAAGGCCGCCGCGCGCAAGGCCGCTTTCGCCCGCCGGAAGGCCGCCCATGCTGCCGGGCGGGACGCGGCCGCCCAGGCCCATCTTGCCGAGGCGCTGGCCCCACACGCCGGCCAGCCGCTCGCGGGCTACATGCCGATCCGGACGGAAGTGAGCCCCCTGCCGGTGATGGCGGCCCATGCCGCGCGGGCGGCCGTCGGCGTGCCGGTGATCCTCGGGGAAGGCCGGCCGCTGGTGTTCCGGCAATGGGCGCCGGGCTGCGCCATGGAGGAGGGGGCTTTCGGGGCCCTGATCCCCGCCGATGGCGCCGAGATCACGCCGCGGATCCTGATCGTGCCGCTGGTGGCCTTCGATGCCCGCGGCGGGCGGCTGGGCTACGGCGGCGGCTTCTACGATCGCACGCTGGAGGGGCTGCGCGCCCGCGGGCCGGTGCTGGCCTTCGGTTTCGCCTATGCCGCGCAGCAGGCCGATGACCTGCCGCTGGAGCCCACGGACCAGCCGCTGGATGCCATCATCACCGATGCCGGGATCCTGCGCTTCTGACGCGCCGTCCTGCCGCCCGCCGGGCCGGTTTCCGGGTTGCGCCGGGCGCCCGCTGCCCCTAAGGCAGGAGCCATGAAGCTGCTATTTCTCGGAGATGTCGTCGGCCGGGCCGGCCGGGCCGCGATCAAGGAACGCCTGCCGGGCCTGCGCGAGGCGTGGAAGCTGGATTTCGTCGTGGTGAACGGCGAGAACGCCACCTCGGGCAACGGGCTCTCGCCCGCCCACGCGCAGGACATTCTCGCCGCCGGCGCCGATTGCATCACGCTGGGCGATCATGCTTTCGACCAGCGCGACATGCTGACCTTCATCGAGAAGGAGCCGCGCATCCTGCGGCCGATCAACTTCGCCAAGGGCGCCCCCGGCAAGGGCTTTCGCGTGTTCAACGCCCAGGGCGGCCGCAAGGTGCTGGTGGCGCAGATCCTCGGCCAGGTGTTCATGAAGCGCCCCTTCGACGATCCCTTCTCGGCCATCGAGCAGGTGGTGAAGACCCATCCGCTCGGCGGGCTGGTGCAGGCCAGCCTCGTGGACATCCACTGCGAGGCCACCTCCGAGAAGATGGGCCTCGGCCACTGGCTGGACGGCAAGGTCAGCGTCGCGGTGGGCACCCACACCCACGTGCCCACGGGCGACGCGCAGATCCTGCCCGGCGGCACCGCGTTCCAGTCCGACGCCGGCATGTGCGGCGATTACAACTCGGTGATCGGCATGGAAAAGGCCGAACCGCTGCGCCGCTTCGTCACCGGCATGTCCAAGGGCCGCTTCACCCCGGCCACGGGCGAGGCCACGCTGAGCGGGCTCTACGTGGAAACCGATGACCGCACCGGCAAGGCCACGGCCGTGAAGATGGTGCGCGTGGGCGGCCGGCTGGAGGCCTCCGGCCCCGCCTGAGCGGCAACCGGGCGGGCGGTGCCCGCCTTCCCGCGCTCCCGCCCAAAATCCGCCCCTTCGCTGCATAAACGCGCGAAAAAGCGCCCTTTTTGCCCCCGAATTGCGCCTGAAATCGCAGGAAACGCTTGCCCGGACGCGGGCGGTGGGCGAAAAGAAGCAGCCTGATTTGAGACCCGAACCGAATGACGTTCCTGGATTTTCCCCCTTTCATCGAAGCCCTGCTGAGCCTTGCCGTCGTGGCCGCGATGTTCGTGATGTTCCTCACCGAGCGCTACCCCACCGAGGTTGTCGCCATCGGCGGTGTCGCGGCGCTGATGATCCTGGGCATCCTGCCCTACGCCGGCGCGGTGGCGGTGCTGTCGAACCCGGCCCCCTGGACGATCGCCTGCATGTTCATCGTGATGGGGGCGCTGGTGCGCACCGGGGCGCTGGACTGGTTCACGCAGCTGGCCGAGCGCAACGTGGCCTCCCGTCCGAAGCTCGCGGTGGCGGCGCTGCTGGGCTTCGTCATCCTCGCCTCGGCCGTCGTCTCCAACACCCCGGTCGTGGTGGTGATGATCCCCGTCTTCGTGCAATTGGCCAACCGGCTGGGCAAATCGGCTTCCAAGTTCCTGATCCCGCTCTCCTACGCCGCGATCATGGGCGGCACGCTCACCCTGATCGGCACTTCCACCAACCTGCTGGTGGACGGCGTGGCCCGCGCGCAGGGGCTTGAGCCCTTCTCCATCTTCGAGGTCACCCCCATCGGCCTCGTGGTGGTCTGCTACGGGATGCTCTACCTCTACCTGCTGGGCCCGAAACTGCTGCCCGACCGCTCCTCGATGGCCAACCTGCTGTCGGGGCGCGCGAAGATGAAGTTCTTCACCGAGGTGGCGGTGCCCGACGGCAGCGCGCTGGTGGGGCAGAAGGTGCAGGAGATCGACCTGTTCCGCCGCGACGGCGTGCGCCTCGTTGACGTGCTGCGCGGCGATGCCTCGCTGCGGCGCGATCTCGCCTCGGTGGTGCTGCAGGCAGGTGACCGCGTGGTGCTGCGCACCGAGATGAGCGAGTTGCTGGGGCTTCAGCAGAGCAAGGACGTGCGTATGGTGGACAAGCTCTCCTCGGTGCAGACCACCACCGTGGAAGTGCTGATCTCGCCCGGCGCGCGGATGATCGGGCGCTCGCTCGGCTCCCTGCGCCTGCGCCGCCGCTACGGCGTCTACCCGCTGGCCGTGCACCGCCGCAACCAGAACATCGGCCGCCAGCTGGACGATCTGGTCGTGCGCGTGGGCGACACGCTGCTGCTTGAGGGCGCCCCGGAGGACATCCAGCGCCTCGCCCACGACATGGGCCTCGTGGACATCTCCAAACCCTCCGACCGCGCCTACCGCCGCAGTCACGCCCCGATCGCGATCGGCAGCCTCGTGGGCATCGTCGCGCTCGCCGGCCTCGGCGTCGCCCCTATCCTCGCGCTTTCGGTCGTCGCCGTGGCGGTGGTGCTGCTCACCCGCTGCATCGACGCCGAAGAGGCCTTCTCCTTCATCGACGGCCGCCTGCTGGCGCTGATCTTCTCGATGCTCGCGGTGGGCGCGGCGCTCGAGAACTCGGGCGCGGTCAGCCTCGTCGTGGAGGCCGTGGCGCCCGCGCTCGGCAATCTGCCGCCCTTCCTCATCGTCTGGGCGATCTACCTGCTGACGAGCGTGCTCACCGAGCTGGTCTCCAACAACGCGGTCGCCGTGGTGGTGACCCCCATCGCCATCGGCCTGGCCACGGCGCTCGGCTTCGATCCCCGCCCGCTGGTGGTGGCCGTGATGATCGCGGCCTCGGCCAGCTTCGCCACTCCGATCGGCTACCAGACCAACATGATGGTCTACGGCCCCGGCGGCTACAAATTCGCCGATTTCCTGAAGGTGGGCATCCCGCTGAACCTGACGATGGGGATGCTCGTCTCGGCGGTGATCCCGCTGATCTGGCCGCTGTAGGCGCCCCCCTTGCACCCTTTCGGCGCTCTGACATATAGAGGGCCGACGCGAAGAAACACCGGTTGGAGATACCCTATGGCAGGCCATTCCAAATGGGCCAACATCCAGCACCGCAAAGGGCGGCAGGATGCGGCCCGATCCAAGCTCTTTTCGAAGCTGGCGAAAGAGATCACCGTCGCCGCGAAGATGGGCGACCCGGACCCGGACAAGAACCCGCGCCTGCGCCTCGCGGTGAAGGAAGCCAAGTCCCAGTCCGTCCCCAAGGACGTGATCGAACGCGCGATCAAGAAATCCCAGGGCGGCGACGCCGAGAACTACGACGAGATCCGCTACGAGGGCTACGGCCCCAACGGCGTGGCCGTGATCGTCGAGGCGATGACGGACAACCGCAACCGCACCGCCTCCAACGTGCGCTCCACCTTCTCCAAGAACGGCGGCAACCTCGGTGAAACCGGCTCCGTCGGCTTCATGTTCGAACGCAAGGGCGCCGTCACCTACCCGGCCAGCGTCGGGGATGCGGACACCGTGATGATGGCCGCCATCGAGGCCGGCGCGGAAGACGTGGAAAGCTCCGAGGACGGGCACATCATCTACTGCGCCGACACCGATCTCAACGAGGTCTCCACCGCGCTGGAAGCGGAGCTGGGTGAATCCGAATCCACCAAGCTGATCTGGAAGCCGACGACGACCACCGAACTGGACGTGGAAGGTCTGCGCGCGCTGATGAAACTGGTGGAGGCGCTGGAAGACGACGACGACGTCCAGACCGTCACCACCAACTTCGAGGCCTCCGACGAGGTCATGGCGCAACTCTGACGCCGCCGGGCGGCCGCCTGAAACGCGGGGCTGGCCGCCCCGCGCCCCGTGGATGCTTGCAGCCGGAAGATGGGCCCACTTCGGTCCGCAAATATCCCGGGGGAGGCGCCCGCAAGGGCGGCGGGGGCAGCGCCCCCCGCGGCGCGACAAAAGCCGCGCTTTACCTGCTCGGGGCAGGGGCCTATAAGCCGTCTCCGATATGAGCCGTTTCGCGATCATCATTCGAATTACCAACCCGGCGCTCTGAGCAGCAGAGCCGCCGGGCAAAGGCGCATGGGCAGCCGCGCCGACCTTCGAAGCAGATCGCAACCCTTCCTGACAGGACATTGCCGGACATGTGCGCCGAAACCCCCGACTACAAAGACACGCTGAATCTCCCGAAAACCGATTTCCCGATGCGCGCGGGCCTGCCCAAGCGCGAGCCCGAGTGGTTGGCACGCTGGGAGAAGATCGGAGTCTATGACCGCCTGCGCGAGAAGCAGGGCCGCAAGCCCTTCACGCTGCACGACGGCCCTCCCTACGCCAACGGCCACCTCCACATCGGCCACGCGCTCAACAAGACGATCAAGGACATGATCGTGCGCTCCCACCAGATGATGGGCTTCGATGCACGCTACGTGCCGGGCTGGGATTGCCACGGCCTGCCGATCGAGTGGAAGATCGAGGAGCAGTATCGCGCCAAGGGCAAGAACAAGGATGACGTGGACGTGGTGGCCTTCCGCCAGGAGTGCCGCAAGTTCGCCGAAGGCTGGGTGGACATCCAGCGCGAGGAGTTCAAGCGCCTCGGCATCACCGGCAACTGGGCCGATCCCTACCTGACGATGGATTTCCACGCCGAAGCGGTGATCGCGGAAGAGTTCATGAAGTTCCTCATGAACGGCACGCTCTACCAGGGCTCCAAGCCGGTGATGTGGTCGCCCGTCGAGAAGACGGCGCTGGCGGAGGCCGAGATCGAGTATCACGAGCACCAGAGCCACACGATCTGGGTGCCCTTCGCCTTCCGCAACGCCACCGGCGATCTGGCCGGGGCCCGCGTGGTGATCTGGACGACGACCCCCTGGACGATCCCCTCCAACCGCGCCGTGGCCTACAACCCGAAGATCGCCTACGGGCTCTACCGGGTGGAGGCCACCGAAGAGGAAAGCTGGACGAAACCGGGCGATCTCTACCTGCTGGCCGACGCGCTGGCCGAGGACGCCCTGGGCAAATCCCGCGTCACCTCCTTCACCCGCGTTCGGGACGTGGCGGCCGACGAACTGGCGGGGCTGGTCTGCGCCCACCCCTTCGCCGGGCTCGACGGCGCCGATGGCTTCTGGGATTACGACGTGCCGATGATCGACGGCGATCACGTCACCGATGACGCCGGCACCGGCTTCGTGCACACCGCGCCCTCCCACGGCGCGGACGACTACGAATGCTTCCTGAAGCGCAACTGGCTCGACCGCATGACCCACAACGTCGGCGAAGAGAGCGAGTTCCTGCCCCATGTGCCCTTCTTCGCGGGCCTGCAGGTCTTCGATCGCAAGGGCAAGGAAGGCAAGGCCAACACCGCCGTCATCGCCAAGCTGGTGGAGGCCGGCGGCATCATCGCGCGCGGCCGGGTCAAGCACAGCTACCCGCACTCCTGGCGCTCCAAGGCGCCGGTGATCTTCCGCAACACGCCGCAGTGGTTCGCCAGCGTGGATCGCGAAGTGGGCGACGGCCAGGACGAGATGGGCAAGACGATCCGCACGCGGGCGCTGAACTCCATCGACAAGCTGGTGAAATGGTGGCCGCAGTCGGGCCGCAACCGCCTGTATTCGATGATTGAATCCCGCCCGGACTGGGTGCTGTCGCGCCAGCGCGCCTGGGGCGTGCCGCTCACCTGCTTCGTGAAGAAGGGCGCGCTTCCCACCGATCCGGATTTCCTGCTGCGCGATCCCGAGGTGAACGCCCGCATCGCCGCCGCCTTCGAGGCCGAGGGCGCGGATGCCTGGTATGCGGAAGGCGCGAAGGAGCGCTTCCTGGGCGAGGGCTACGACGCGGATGAATGGGAGCAGGTCTTCGACGTGCTCGACGTGTGGTTCGATTCCGGCTCCACCCATGCCTTCGTGCTGCGTGACCGCCCCGACGGCACCGAGGACGGCATCGCCGACGTCTACATGGAAGGCACCGACCAGCACCGCGGCTGGTTCCATTCCTCGCTGCTGCAGGCCTGCGGCACGCTGGGCCGCGCGCCCTACCGCAACGTGGTGACGCACGGCTTCACGCTGGACGAGAAGGGCAACAAGATGTCCAAGTCGCTCGGCAACACCATCGTGCCGGAGGCCGTCGTCAAGCAGTACGGCGCCGACATCCTGCGGCTCTGGGTGGCGCAGACGGACTACACCGCCGATCAGCGCATCGGCCCGGAGATCCTGAAGGGCGTGGCCGACAGCTACCGCCGCCTGCGCAACACCATGCGCTTCATGCTGGGCTCGCTCAGCGATTTCACCGAGGCCGACCGCACCGATCCGGCCGAGATGCCCGAGCTGGAGCGCTGGGTGCTGCACCGCCTCGCGGAGCTGGATCACCACGTGCGCAAGGGCTACGCGGAGTTCGATTTCCAGGGCGTCTTCCAGGCGATCTTCAACTTCGCCACGGTGGATCTCTCGGCCTTCTACTTCGACATCCGCAAGGATGCGCTCTACTGCGACGGCGATACGCCGCGCCGCCGGGCCGCGCGCACGGTGCTCTCGCTGCTGCACGAGCGCCTGACCACCTGGCTGGCGCCGATCCTGCCCTTCACGATGGAGGAGGTCTGGCTCGACCGCTTCCCCGGCGAGGACAGCTCGGTGCACCTGCAGGATTTCCCCGAAACGCCGGCCGACTGGCGCGACGAGCCGCTGGCGGCGAAATGGGCCGCCCTGCGCCGCGTGCGCCGCGTGGTGACGGCGGCGCTGGAAGTGCAGCGCACCGACAAGGTCATCGGGGCCTCGCTGGAAGCGGCGCCGGTGGTCCACGTGCGCGATACCGAGGTGCTGGAGCTTCTCAAGACGGTGGATTTCGCCGATGTCTGCATCACGTCGGATCTCACGCTGTCGGGCGATCCGCTGCCGCCGGAGGCCTTCCGCTTGCCGGAGGTCGCCGACGTGGGTGTCGTGTTCGAGAAGGCCGAGGGCGAGAAATGCCAGCGCTGCTGGAAGATCCTGCCCGACGTCGGCTCCCATGCCCACCCCGGCACCTGCGCCCGCTGCGACAGCGCGCTGGGCTGACGGGCGCCATCGCAACGCTTCGGAAAGGGCTGCCCTAGGGCGGCCCTTTTTGCGTGGGGCCAGCGCGAAACGGATTGCGCGCGAGCCGCCTAGGTCGTGGACTCATAATGTCTGATCCAGAGCCTTGAGCAAGCGAGGTGAAGTGCGGCGAGGAAGTTTGCTGCGGTTTTGAAGTATCGCGTTGCGATGCCGCGGAAGTGTTTGAGACGATTGAAGAACCGTTCGACCTTGTTGCGTTCGCGGTAGAGGTCTCGGTCGACGGTCCTGACCACGCGGACGTT
>NZ_FWFQ01000007.1 GCF_900172235.1 Pseudoruegeria aquimaris
AACGTCCGCGTGGTCAGGACCGTCGACCGAGACCTCTACCGCGAACGCAACAAGGTCGAACGGTTCTTCAATCGTCTCAAACACTTCCGCGGCATCGCAACGCGATACTTCAAAACCGCAGCAAACTTCCTCGCCGCACTTCACCTCGCTTGCTCAAGGCTCTGGATCAGACATTATGAGTCCACGACCTAGGGCGTTTCGGCCTGCAACAGAGCCTGAAGCCCCTCCTTGTAGGTGGGGTATTTCAGGCGGACGCCCAGTTCGCCCTTGATGCGATCGTTCCGGACGCGCTTGCTTTCGGCGTAGAAACTGCGCGCCATCGGCGTCATCTCCGCGGTGGCGAAATCCTCCGCGGGCGGCACCGGCACGCCGAGCAGGCGCGCGGCCTCCTCGATCACGTCTTCGGGCGGCGCCGGATCGTCGTCGCAGAGGTTGTAGATCGCGCCGGGGTTGGGCCGGGCGATGGAGGCCGCCAGCACCTGCGCGATGTCGTCCACGTGGATGCGTGAAAACACCTGGCCGGGCTTCACGATGCGGCGCGCGGTGCCGGCACGGACCTTGGCGAAGGGGCCGCGGCCGGGGCCGTAGATCCCGGCGAGGCGGAAGATGTGCAGCGGCAGCCCTGCATCCGCCGCGAGATCCTGCCATTGGCGCTCGGCCATCACGCGCAGTTGGCCGCGCTTCGTCGAGGGGGTTAGCGGTGTGCTTTCATCCACCCAGTCACCGCCGTGGTCGCCGTAGACGCCTGTCGTCGAAAGATAGCCCACCCATTCCAGTTGCCCGGCATTCCGGGCGATGGCGTCCTGCCACCGGGCGAGCACGGGATCCCCGGCCTCATCGGGCGCGGCAGAGATCAGCAGGTGGCTGGCCTCGGAGATGGCCGGCTCGACCTCCTGCTCCTGCGATCCCGGCCAGAGGATGACCCGCGTTCCGCCCGCAGCCAGTTGCCTTGCCCTGTCGGGCGAACGGGTCGTGCCGGTCACCTGCCAGCCACGCGGGCGCAGGATCTGTTCGAGGGCCTGGGCCGAATAGCCGTGCCCGAAGGAGAAAAGAGAACGCATCATGGGGAAAACTTAGGTGCGTTGCGGGGCGGCGTCGACGGCCAACTGCCTCTTGGAAAAAGAAAAAGAGCAAGGTTTCGGTGCTTGGCCTGCATGTGCGGATTGGGAGGGGTCGGTGGCGGTGTTGACAGCGATTGATTAAGATGATTGTTAATTAACAAAAATAAGAATCAAGATCATGCAGCTGACACAAGCTTTCTCGGCCCTGGGGGACGAAACACGATTCGCCATCGTCACCACGCTTCTGCGGGACGGGCCGCAGCCGGCGGGCGCGCTGAACAAGGTGGCGCAGGTGTCTGCGCCGGCCATTTCGCGGCATCTGAAGGTGCTTCGCGAAGCCGGCATCGTGCGGCAGCAGGTGCGGGGGCAGAACCGGATCTACAGCGTGGTGCCGGATACGATCCGGGCCATCAATGCCTGGACGATGGATCACGAGGCCTTCTGGAAAGCCAGCCTCACGCGCTTGGATGCCGCGCTCAAGGAGATCGAATGACATGCGCAAGCTGACCCTGACGCGCGAGTTTTCCGCCAACATAGAGACAGTTTTTGCCTTCGTCACCCAAACGGAACACCTGCTCAAGTGGTGGGGGCCGGAGGGCATGACCGTGCCTGAGCATCAGCTCAGCTTCACGGCGCGCGGGCCGTGTGTCTCCGTCATGGAGAATGCGGAAGGCCAGCGCTACAAGGTTTCGGGCCATGTCACCCATGTGGAGGCACCCTACTCGGTGGGGTTCACCTGGGCTTGGCATGACGAGAACGACAAGAGGGGCGTTGAAAGCCACGTCACGATCAAGCTGGTTCCAAGCCAGTCGGGCGGCACCACGTTCACCCTGACCCATGCCGACCTGCCGGACGGGGATACCGCGGTGAACCACGAGCAGGGGTGGACGTCTTCCCTGCGCAAACTGGAAAGACTCGCAAACGCTTGAACGCGAAAGGAGATTTCAATGCCCAAGTTCATGTTCGTCTATCACGGCGGCAAAGCCCCCGAAGATCCCGCCGAAGTCGAGAAGGTCATGGCCGCGTGGAACGCCTGGTACGGAAGCATGGGTGATGCGTTGGTGGACGGTGGCGGGCCGGCGGGCCTGTCCAAGACGGTTTCCGCCGAAGGTGTCGCCGACAATGGCGGGCCGAACCCGGTATCAGGGCTCACGATCGTCGAAGCGGCGGATCAGGACGCTGCCGTCGAGATGGCCAAGGGGTGCCCGATGGTTCTGGACGGCACCGGCTCGGTGGAGGTTGCGGAGATCCTGCAGATGTAGGCCTGATCGGGCCAATTCAGGCTCGAAACAGGCAAAGAAAGCCCCGCTCGGATGCCTGCCGGGCGGGGTTCTTCGTCAGGAGGTCGCGGCGTTGAGCGCGGTGTCCATCAGCGCCTTGATGTCGGATTTCGAGACTCCGGCCACGATGCGCCCGAGTTCCTGGTTCCCCTTCAGCACCACCAGAGTGGAGCGGCGCGGGATCTTCAGATCCTTGGTGATCTTGGCGGAGCGGAACTCGTCCCAGTCCACGTTGATGAAGCTGATGTTCTGCTCGTAGGCCGGGTTTTCTGCCATGAGTTTGGCGATCACCCGTTCCTGCGCGGCGCAGGTGCTGCACCAGCTGGCCTTGAAGTCGAGAAACACCGTCTTGCCGGCGGCCAGTTCCTGTTCGACGAGGCCCGGCGTGTAGTCGACCGGTCCGGCCGAGGCCAGCGCGGGCAGCACGGCGAATGCGGCGGATATGGCGAAAAATGCGCGTCTGTTCATGTGGGAACTCCTAAAGTGAAACCGAGAGATCGTTGAGCCAGGCTGGCAGGGTCTGAACGGCCCAGGCTTCGGCCATGTGATGCCAGCGCAGCAGGATGGCGACGCCGACGAAGATGAATACCGCGCCCAGAACGGGGCGCGAGCGCTCGGCGATGCGCCGCAGCAGGGCTTGGCGCTTCTGCAGCGCGGAGCGGGCGCCGTAGCCCAGTAGAAGAATGATGGTGGAAACACCGAAAGCGAAGAAGAGCATGATGCTGCCTGCCCAGAACAGGCTCTGTCCCTGCGCCGCAAGCGAGATCGCCCCGCCGAGCGTCGGCCCGACGCAGGGGCTCCAGACCGCTCCGAGAAGCATCCCGCCGATGAACTGACCCTTGAGGCTTCCGTGATCCAGCTGGTCCATGCCGCTGTCGGCCCGCGCCGATATTCCGGCGGTCGCGGTGGCGAAGCCCTGCGACAGGCGGGGCACCAGAAGGATCAGGCCGAAGCCGATCATCAGAACAGCTCCGGCCTGGGCGATGGCTTCCTCCGTGATGCCGAGCGCGTAGCCGGCCGAGGCCACGAGCACGCCGAGGACGACGAAGGACAGGCTCATGCCTGCTGCCAACGCGGCCGGGCCGCGCGGATCGGCCTGCAGAGCGGTTGCGAGCACGATCGGCAGCACTGGCAGCACGCATGGGTTGATGAGCGTCAGCAATCCCGCGCCATATGCGAAGAGCAGTTCCATGTCGCTGTTATCTGTGATCGCGGGGGCGCCTGTCACGCCTCAGGGGGCTTGCGCGGGATCACAAGCGCGTCAGCGAGGTGGCTGGCGCGAGAGTTGAACCGCGAGGATCCCAACCGTGACGATGCCCACGCCGATCACGTCCAGCCAGCCGAGCCGTTCACCCAGCAGCGCGGCGGCGATGGCCACGCCGAACACCGGGTTGAGGAAGTGGAAGGTGGCGGCACGCACGGCCCCGATGCGGTTGACCAGGGAAAACCACACGAAGGTGGCCAGCAGCCCGGGCACGAGCGTCGTGTAGGCGAAGGCAAGCCCCAGACCTAGCGTAGGCGTGAAGGAATGCGTCTCTGTAACGGCCGAAACGACGGCCAGGATGAGGGCGCCGACGAACATCTGAAGGCCGACGATCATCATCACGTTGCCACCGGATGAGGCGCCGCGCACCGAAAGCGTGGCCACGGTGAGCGCGACGGCGCCCAGCACGCAGAGCAGAAGGCCCGTCAGGTCGACGCCGGCGCTGATGCGCGACCCCATGATGAGGCAGACGCCGAGAATGCCGAGCCCGAGCCCCAGAAGCCCGAGCGGAGGCAGCCTGTCCTTGAAAACCAGCCAACCGGCGCCGGCCACCATGAGCGGCATCGTTGAGGCGATGATGGACGCAAGCGAGGCTTCGATCCACTGCATCGCCACAAAGTTGAGGCCAAGGTAGAGCGCGTTCTGGCACAGGCCGAAGATCAGGGTGGCGCGCCACTGCGCGCGGGTCAGCCGCCACGTCTGGCCCATCGCACGGGCCAGGGCGACCCCGATGAGTCCGGAGAGGAAGAAGCGCAGCGAGAGCGAGGCCAGCGGCGGGGCATCCTGCACGATGATGCGGGCCGACGTGAAGGCGGAAGACCACATCAGGGCAAAGGCGAGCCCCATTCCTATCGCGCGCAGATCCAAACTCGAAACCCTCAAATGAAAAAGGCCGCCCGAGGGGCGACCCTAATGGCTTGCCGGGCGGGCGCAAGGCCCGCCGCGTGCCGATCAGCCGTTCACGCTGTCCTTCAGCGCTTTGGCGATCGTCATCTTGACGACCTTGTCGGCTTCCTTCTTGATCTGCTCGCCGGTGGCAGGGTTGCGGACCATGCGCTCGGGGCGCTCGCGGCAATAAATCTTGCCAACGCCGGGCAGGGTGACAGCGCCGCCTGCGGACACTTCACGGGTGATGACGTTCACGATTGCGTCGAGGCAAGCGGAAGCGGATTTCTTGTCGGCACCCATTTCTTCGGCCAGAGCGGCCACGAGTTGGGTTTTGGTCAGCGGTTTCGCCATTATTATGGTCTCCTCGTTCTGCCCGATACTTGGGGCGTTATTGGCGGCATTAAACGCAATCTGGGGTACCGACACAACAATTTGTGGCAGTTTTCCCCAAGAAAACGATAATTTTTGCGTCTTTTTTGCCGCTTTCCCCAGCGTCAGAGGAAGGCCGTCTCCTCGAACGAGCGCAATTTACGGGAATGGATCCGTTCGAGCGGCATTTCACGGATGGTTTCCATCGCGCGAATCCCGATCTCGAGGTGCCTTGCGACCTGTGTTTTATAGAAGTCCGAAGCCATTCCGGGCAACTTCAATTCGCCGTGCAGCGGCTTGTCGGAGACGCAAAGCAGCGTGCCGTATGGCACACGGAAACGAAAGCCGTTCGCGGCGATCGTGGCGCTTTCCATATCGAGGGCGATGGCACGGGACTGGCTCAGCCGCTGGACGGGCCCGGACTGATCCCGGAGTTCCCAGTTTCGGTTGTCAATTGTCGCCACCGTGCCTGTCCGCATGATCCGCTTGAGCTCGAAGCCCTGAAGCCGGGTCACCTCTTCCACGGCTTTCTCCAGCGCGATCTGAATTTCCGCCAGCGCCGGAATCGGGACCCACACCGGCAGGTCGTCGTCCAAAACGTGATCTTCGCGGAGATAGGCGTGGGCGAGCACGAAATCCCCGAGGCTCTGGGTGTTCCGCAGCCCGGCGCAATGGCCGACCATCAGCCAGGCATGGGGGCGCAGGACGGCGATGTGGTCCGTCGCCGTCTTCGCGTTCGACGGGCCGACGCCGATGTTGACAAGGGTGATGCCGCTGCCGTCGGCGCGTTTCAGGTGGTAGGTCGGCATCTGCGGCGTCTTGGGGGACGCGGGCAGAGGCGCTTCCGGATCGGTGATCTCGACGTTTCCGGTGGAGACGAAGCTCGTGTAGCCGCTCTCTGGATCGGCCAGCTTGGCGCGGGCGTAGGCTTCGAACTCCGACACGTAGAACTGGTAGTTCGTGAACAGCACGTGATTCTGGAAGTGCTCCGGATCCGTCGCCGTGTAGTGCGCGAGGCGGGCCAGCGAGTAATCCACCCGTTGCGCGGTGAACGGTGCCAGCGGATGGATGCCCGTGCTGCCCGGGTCATACGTCCCGTTCACGATGTCATCGTTCGTGGTGGCGAGATCCGGAACATCGAAGTAATCCCGCAGCGGGAACGTCATCGAGCCTTCCTGGGGGATCGTCAGTTCCGAGCCGCCCACGGCGAAATGCACCGGCATCGGCGTGTCGGAGACATCGATGACCACGGGCACGCCGTGGTTCTCGATCAACAGCTGGATCTGCTGTTCGAGGTAGTTGGCGAAGAGATCCGGGCGGGTGACGGTGGCGGCATAGGTGCCGGGTGCCGCCACATGGCCGAAGCTCAGCCGGCTGTCGACATGGGCGTAGCTCGTCGTGGTGATGCGGATCTCCGGATAGAACGCGCGGAATCGGGCCTTCGGCGTCTTGCCCGAGATGGCGTCCGCGAAGCGTTCCGTCAGGTAGTTCGTGGCGGAGCGATACAATTCGTTCAGGCGCTCAACCGCCTTTTTAGGGTCTGTAAAACTCTCCGGCTGCGGCACGGCGGGGGTGTGCAGGGGGAGGTTCAATGCATTGGCTGCCATTTTCTTATCCTTCTTGTTCAAACAGCGGTGTCAGCTCGAATGTGCGCACGTCCACGAGGCCCAGGTCGGAAATGCGAAGCTCTGGGATGACGACGAGCGCCAGCAGGGAGTGTTGCATGTAGGCGTTGTTGAGGCGGCAGCCGCAGGCGGCCATCGCCTCCACCATCTTCTGGGCCTTGGCGGCCACTTCCGTGGCGGGCCTGTCGCTCATCAGGCCGGCGACGGGCAGTTCGACAAGCGCGATCTCTTCGCCGTCCTTGAAGATGGTGATGCCGCCACCAACCTCGCCCAGGCGGTTGGCGGCGCGGGCCATGTCTTCGCGGCTGGTGCCGACGACGATCATGTGGTGGCTGTCATGCGCCACGGTCGAGGCCATGGCCATCGGGCCCTCGTAGCCGAATCCGGACACGAAGGCGTTGGTCACGCCGCCGGTGCCGCGATGGCGTTCCACAAGGGCGATCTGGCAGACATCCTGTTCCGGATCGCCTTCCACCAGCCCGTCGGTGACGGCCAGCGAGGCGGTGAGCGCCTTGGTGGGAGCCTGGTTCTCGACCATGCCGATCACCTTGGCCTTCACCCGGTTGGCCCCTTCGGGCGCCTTGATCTCGAAATCGGCGGGCGCAAGCGTCTTGCCGAGGCGGACGGTGGCGCGGGCATCCTCGGGCCAATCCAGATGGGGGCAGTCCACCGTGATCTCGCCTTCCCTTGCCACGGTGACGCCGCGGGCGATCACATGCTCTATGGGAAGCGTTTCGAGATCGCTCGTCAGGATCACATCCGCGCGTCTTCCGGGTGAAATAGAGCCTATTTCGCGTTCGAGGCCGAAATGGGTCGCGGTATTCACGGTGGCCATCTGAAGGGCGATGAGCGGATCGCACCCGCAGGCGATGGCGTGGCGCACCACGCGATTCATGTGCCCGTCGTTCACGAGGGTGCCGGAGTGGCAATCATCGGTGCACAGGATGAAATTGCGCGGATCCAGCCCCTTCTCGGTGATCGCCGTGATCTGGCTCTCCACGTCATACCAGGCGGAGCCGAGCCGCATCATCGCCCGCATCCCCTGCCGCACGCGTGCGATGGCATCGGCCTCGCAGGTGCCCTCGTGATCATCGGCCGGGCCGCCGGCTGCGTAGGCGTGGAAGGCGGGCCCGAGATCCGGACTGGCGTAGTGGCCGCCGACTGTCTTGCCGGCGCGCTGCGTGGCGGCGATCTCGGCCAGCATCTTGGCATCGCCGTTCACGACGCCCGGAAAATTCATCATTTCGCCGAGCCCGACGATGCCGGGCCAGGTCATGGCTTCGGCAACGTCTTCGGGGGTGATCTCGTAGCCGGTGGTTTCGAGCCCCGGCGCCGATGGCGCGCAGGAGGGCATCTGGGTGAAGATGTTCACCGGTTGCAACAGCGCCTCATCGTGCATCAGGCGCACGCCGCGCAAGCCCAGCACGTTGGCGATCTCATGCGGATCGGTGAACATCGTCGTGGTGCCGTGGGGGATGACGGCGCGGGCGAACTCGGCCGGCGTCAGCATCCCGCTTTCGATGTGCATGTGCCCGTCACACAGACCCGGAATCATGTAGCGCCCCTGCGCCTCGATGATCTCGGTGCCTTCGCCGACGCAATGGCTTGCATCAGGGCCGACATAGGCAAACCGCCCCTCGGCAATGGCGATGTCATGATTGTCGAGGATCTCGCGGGTCTGGACGTTCACCCATTTCCCGCCCCGGATCACGAGGTCGGCGGCCTCACGGCCAGCGGCGACGGCAACAAGTTTGGCCGCGCTTTCGGGCCAGCTCTTCAATGTCTTCGTTTCCATGGACCAATTGTCAGGATCGGTTCGGCGGGTGCAAGTGGAATTCAGCTTTGCAGGGCATTGCAACAGTTTTTCCTTCGAGGCGATAATCCGGTGTGCCGGCGTCCGGCCATCGGGAGGAAAACATGACTGCAGAGCGCGCCAATATCGACCACTGGTCCGAACGGGTGGATATGGCGGCCGCCTTCCGCTGGACGGCCCGTCTGAACCTGCACGAGGCGGTCGCCAATCATTTCAGCCTCGCGGTGAACGAGAGCGGAACGCGCTTCCTGATGAACCCCGACAAGCGCCATTTCAGCCGGATCACGGCCTCGAGCCTGCTGCTGCTGGATGCCGACGACCCCACCGCGCTGGACAAGCCCGGCGCACCCGATCCCACGGCCTGGGGGCTGCACGGGGCCTTGCATCGCCTGTGCCCGCACGCGCGCTGCGCCATGCATGTGCACTCGATCTTCGCAACGGTCCTGGCCAGCCTCGCCGATAGCCGCCTGCCGCCGATCGACCAGAACTGCGCCATGTTCTTCGACCGCCACGTGGTGGACGATAGCTATGGTGGATTGGCGTTCGAGGAGGAGGGCAAGCGCTGCGCCGAGCTGTTGAAGGATCCGAAGAAGACGGTGCTCGTCATGGGCAATCACGGGGTCATGGTGATCGGCCAGACCGTGGCGGAGACGTTCAACAGGCTCTATTACTTCGAAAGAGCGGCCGAGACCTATGTGCGGGCGCTGCAGACGGGCCGGCCGCTGCGGGTGCTGTCAGACGAGATCGCGGAGAAGACGGCGCGCGAAATAGAGACCTATCCGGATCTCGACACATGCCATTTTTCCGAGCTGAAGGCGATCCTCGACGAGGAAGGCAGCCGCTACGCCACCTGACGGGCGAATTGCCTCCGTGCCGGGGGGGCGGTCAGGGGAGAGGGCCCACGCGCCAGCCATCGGGGAGAGGGCGGCCGATCTCCAGCGCCAGTTCGTCAAGGAAGGCCTGCATCAGCGCGATGCGTTCCTCGGCGATACAGCGGGCGGTGCGCGTGCGCAGGCCGTCGGCGAGACCCAGCAGTTTCAGCCGCCAGTGGTCCAGCGCGTAGCGGGTGTCGTCGAGGGATCGGTTGGCGGCGAAAGGATCGTTCGGGTGGTAGAGCGCCTGGCCGGTCTGCCCGGCGACGGCGAAGTTTCGGGCGATGCCGATGGCGCCGAGCGCGTCCAGCCGATCTGCGTCCCTCAGGATTTCGGCCTCCGCGGTTTCAGGCTCTATTCCGGCGGAAAAGCTGTGTGATTCGATGATGTGCCGGATCGCGCCGATCTCGACGGGCGCGTAGCCGAGGGCGGGCAGACGGGCGGCGGCGGCCTCGGCCGCGAGGCGGGAGGCGCGGGCTCGGGCCGGGCTGGACTTGGGAAGGTTGACCAGATCGTGAAGGTAGGCGCCGGCCACGAGCAGGCGGGGATCGCCCCGGCCCTCGCCGGCCACGATCCGCTGGCAGGCGATCCAGACGCGATCCAGATGGGCGAGATCATGGGCGCTGTCCGCCGCCATCTCGCGCGCCGCGAGGGCGCGCAGCGCGGCGGTAAGCTCAGCCGATGGTGCCACGGGTTTCCCCAACGGCGCCACCGATCTGACCCCGATGCAGAAGGATGTGATCGAGGATCACGCAGGCCATCATCGCCTCGGCCACCGGGACGGCGCGGATGCCGACGCAGGGGTCGTGGCGGCCCTTGGTGATGATCTCGGCGGCCTCACCGGATTTGGTGATCGTCTTGCGGGTGGTGAGGATCGAGGAGGTCGGCTTCACGGCAAAGCGGACGACGATGTCCTGGCCGGTGCTGATGCCGCCCAGAATGCCGCCTGCGTGGTTGGAGGCGTATTCCGGTCCGTCCGGCCCCATGGAGATCTCATCGGCGTTCTCCACGCCCGTCAGTGCCGCTGCGGCCATGCCGTCGCCGATCTCCACGGCCTTCACGGCGTTGATGGACATCATGGCCGCGGCGAGATCGGTGTCCAGTTTGCCGTAGATCGGCGCGCCGAGGCCGGCGGGGACGCCGCGGGCGACCACTTCGATCACTGCGCCCACCGAGTTGCCTTCCTTGCGCAGCCCGTCAAGGTAATCCGCCCAATGGGCGGCGGCGGCGGAGTCAGGCGTCCAGAACGGGTTCTGTTCGATCTGGTCCCAGTCGAAATTGGCGCGATCGATTCCGTGGGGGCCGACCTGCGTCATGTAGCCGGTGATCCGCACCTCTGGCGCGAGCGCGGCCAGCGCTGCGCGAGCCAGCCCGCCGGCGGCCACGCGCGCCGCTGTTTCACGCGCGGAAGAGCGCCCGCCGCCGCGGTAGTCGCGGATGCCGTATTTCTGCCAGTAGGTGATGTCGGCGTGACCGGGGCGGAACTTCTCGACGATGTCGCCGTAGTCCTTGCTGCGCTGATCGGTGTTCTCGATCATCAGCTGCACCGGCGTGCCCGTCGTCTGGCCTTCGAACACACCGGACAGGATCTTCACCGCATCGGGTTCGCGCCGCTGGGTGGTGAACTTGTTCTGCCCGGGCTTGCGCTTGTCGAGCCAGTGCTGGAGTTGGGCTTCGTCGATCTGGATGCCCGGCGGGCAGCCGTCCACGGTGGCACCGAGTGCGGGACCGTGGCTTTCGCCCCATGTGGTGACGCGGAAAAGATGCCCGAAGGTATTCATCGACATGGCTGCAGTGCTCCTTTGCCCCATGCTCTAGCGGCTGGCCGGCGCGGCCTCAAGGGTGGGTGCCCGCAGGGGGCTCCAAAAAAGGAAAACGCGCCCCGAAGGGCGCGTTCCCGCATTCGGTTCCGGAAGGCCTCAGGCCTCTTTGGCCTTCTTCTTCACCGGCGCCCAGAGGCGTTTGTTGGTGAGATACATCAGGCAGGCGAAGATGGCGAGGAAGAGCACGCCGGTGAAGCCGGCCTGCTTGCGGGCCATCATCTTCGGCTCGGCGGTCCACATCAGGAAGGCGGACACGTCCTCGGCCATGTGGTGCAGCGAGTTGGAGTGGCCGTCGTCGAATTCCACGAGCCCATCATCCAGCGGCGGCGCCATCGCGATCCAGCCACCCGGGAAGGCGGTGTTCTCGTAGAAGGTGGTGCCGGCCTGCTCTTTTTCCTTGCCGGTGTAGCCGGTCAGGATCGAGGCGATGTATTCCGGGCCGCCCATGCCTTTGACGATCTGGTTGATGCCCAGGCCGTAGGGGCCGTGGAAGCCGGCGCGGGCCTTGGCCATCAGGGTCAGGTCAGGCGCGTTCTCGAGGTTCGACGGCGGGAAGTGATCGGCCGGCGTCGCCGGACGGGTGTCGTCGAGCTCGGGGTCGAACACTTCGAAGCCGGAGGCGTAGGCGCGCACTTCGTCGTCGGAGTAGTGCGGGCCGCCTTCGTCGCCCAGGTTGCGGAAGGTGAGGTATTTCAGCCCGTGGCAGGCGGAGCAGACCTCGGTGTAGACCTTCAGGCCGCGCTGCAGCTGGTTCTGATCGAAGGTGCCGAAGGGCCCTTCGAAGGAGAAGGCGAAATCCTCGATGTGCTGCTCACCGCCACCGGCGGCGTAGGCGCCACCGGAGGTCAGGGCCAGCGCGGCGAGCGCCGTGAGTGCGAATTTCTTGATCATTGTACTCTTGATCCTCTTTCTCACTCGGCCGGCGTCGCGTCGGACGATTTGCCGTAGTGGGCTTTGAAGTCGTCTTCGATGGTGGCCGGCGGGGTGTCCGGTTTCTCCAGCACGCCCAGGAGCGGCAGGATCACCAGGAAGTAGGCGAACCAGTAGGCGGAGGCGATCAGCGAGATCCAGTCATAGGGGAACTCGGCCGGGCGCGCACCGACCCACATCAGCACCATGAAGTCCACGCAGAGCACGGCGAACCACCACTTGAACATCGGGCGGTAGCGGCCGGAGCGGACGCTGGAGGTGTCCAGCCACGGAGCCAGGGCCATGACGGCGATGGCGCCGAACATGGCGAGCACGCCGAAGAACTTTGCGTCGATGATGCCACCGGTGATGAAGCTCACGAACTGGACGGCCCAGACGTCGGCGGTGAAGGCGCGCAGGATCGCGTAGAACGGCAGGAAGTACCATTCGGGCACGATGTGTGCGGGCGTCGCCAGCGGGTTGGCTTCGATGTAGTTGTCCGGGTGGCCAAGGTAGTTCGGCATGAAGCCGACGATGGCGAAGAAGACGACGAGGATCACGGCCAGCGCGAAGATGTCCTTGATCACGAAGTAGGGCCAGAAGGGCAGCGTGTCCTTCTCGGCCTCGGCCTTGGAGCCGCGGCGCACTTCCACACCCGTCGGGTTGTTGTTGCCGGTGGAATGGAAGGCCCAGACGTGGACGATCACGAGGCCGGCGATGACGAAGGGCAGCAGGTAGTGCAGCGAGAAGAAGCGGTTCAGCGCGGGCTGGCCGACGGCCGTGGCACCCAGCAGCCAGGTCTGGATGGCTTCGCCGATGCCCGGGATGGCGCCGAAGAGGCCCGTGATCACGGCGGTGCCGTGGAAGGACATCTGACCCCAGGGCAGCACGTAGCCCATGAAGGCGGTGCCCATCATCAGCAGGTAGATCAGCATGCCGATGATCCAGGTGACTTCACGCGGCGCCTTGTAGGAGCCGTAGTAGAGGCCACGGAAGATGTGGGCGTAGACCGCCACGAAGAACAACGAGGCGCCGTTCATGTGCATGTAGCGGATCATGTGCCCGCCGTTCACGTCTCGCATGATGTGCTCGATGGACGCGAAGGCGAGATCCACGTGCGGCGTGTAGTGCATCACCAGCACGACACCGGTGGCGATCTGCAGCACGAGGCAGAAAACGAGAACGATGCCCCAGATCCACATCCAGTTCAGGTTCTTGGGGGTGGGGATCATCAGGGTGTCATAGAGCAGGCCCACCACGTTCAGACGGGAGTGAAGCCATTTTTCGATGCCCGTCTTGGGCTCGTAGTGATCGTGCGGAATTCCGGCCATGTTTGCCTCCCTTATCCCAGCTGGATCGTCGTTTCGTCGACAAAGGCGACGGTCGGAATGTGAAGGTTTTCCGGAGCGGGGCCCTTGCGGATCCGGCCGGCGGTGTCGTAGTGCGAGCCGTGGCACGGGCAGAACCAGCCGTGGAAATCACCGGCGCCATCGCCCAGCGGCACGCAGCCGAGGTGCGTGCACACACCCAGCATCACCAGCCATTCGCCTGCTTCGTCCACCGCGCGGTTTTCATCGGTGGCTTCGAGGCCGGGCTTGTTGGCGTTGCGGTCGTCGGTGTCGAGCAGGTCGCTCAGCTCAACGGCGCGCGCCTCGGCGATTTCTTCTTCGGTGCGGCGGCGGATAAAGACGGGTTTGCCCTGGAACATGACCGTGAGCTGGGTGCCGACTTCCACACCGGAAACGTCGACCCGGATCGAGGACAGTGCTTGAACATCCGCCGACGGGTTCATCTGATTGACCAGCGGCCAGACGGCGGCACCGGTGACAACCGCACCTGCGCCAGCGGTCGCGTAGTACAGGAAATCCCGGCGGGTGCCTGCGTGATCTTCTGCGTGGGACACGAGTGTTTCTCCATTCCATGACCGCGATTCGGGCCAAATACGTCAAAGCAACCCCAATGAAGGGGCCGGCTTGGCGGGCTGTTTAGCCGCCCGAAAGCGCTACGTCCAGCGGACAATCGGGCGCAGCGGTATACTGGGCGCATGTTTCAAGGGGGCGCCTTGGAATCAACGAACACTGAGCGGTTCGCCGCGCAGATGGGAAAGCCCGGAGCCGCCGGAAGCGGTGAAACGGGGGCGCCGGGGGCGGTCAGGCCGCCGGAGCGGTCTGAACCATGCTCGGGCGCCGAGAGAAGGCCTCGAACCACGCCGCGAGGGCATCGCGGCCCCTGCGCCAATCGCGGGCGTCGTGGCGGAAATCCAGGTAGCCGAGAGCGCAGGCCACGGCGATCTGCCCGGCGTCGAGCGGGCCGTTCAGATGGCTCATCCAGCGCGTGTTCAGGGCGTCGAGCGCGCGGTCGATCTTGGCCCATTGGCCCTCTACCCACTCGGGAAAGCGGATCGGTTCCGGCCGCAGGCGGCTCTCGTAGACCATCAGGAGCGCGGCATCGAGGATGCCGTCGGCGGTGGCTTCCAGCGTCAGCACGTCGAAGTAGCGCGCCCTCGGGTAGAGCCCGGCCTGGGCGCGGGTGTCGAGGAACTGGGTGATGACCCGGCTGTCATAGAGCGTCGGACCCTCCGGGCGTTCCAGCGCCGGCACTTTGGAAAGAGGATTGGCGGCGGGCAGGCCTTCGGCAGGGGCGAGGGGTGTGCCGCTGGCCGTCACCAACTCCACCGATGCAAGTTGCTCGGTTTCGTGCAGAAGGACCATCACCTTGCGGACGTAGGGCGAGGTTGGGCTGTAATAGAGACGCATATGGGGCCCTTTCTTGGTTCGGCGCTCGGCGCACTCTAGGCGGTGCGGGCGTGCCTGACTAGGCTTTCACGGCACGCATCAGCGCCGCAAGGTGCGCGGTTTCGCTGCCGATGCCGCCCGTCTCGACGCCCTCCGCCGCCCCGAGCCTCTGGGCCGGCGTCTTGTTCTGGTTCATTTTCCAGGTGCCTTCGACGCTCTCGACATGGAACCGGAAGGGCCGGATGGTGCGCATCATCCGGTCGAGGGCGCCCGCCTCCATCTTGGCAGTTGTCCAAGGGGGCTTGGGCAGAAGGCGGTGCTCGAAATGTGCGGAGAGCAGGTCGAGATCGGCGCGCAGTTCTTCCTGCGGCCGAGGTTCCAGAGCGCCGCGCAGGTGCACGGCGATGTAGTTCCAGGTGGGCACCTGTCCGGGATCGCCATACCAGTCGGGGGAAACGTAGGCGTCGGGGCCCGTCACCGCGATGGCGGCTGGGGTCGCGGCGGTGGTCGCGCGCACGATCGGGTTGGAGCGCAGCAGGTGCAGGCGCGCCTCGTGGCCGCTATCCGACAGCACGAAGGGGATGTGGGAGATCAGCGGACCGGCGCTTCCGTTCAGGCACAGGGTGCCGAACCCTCTGTCCCGCGCGAAGGCGAGGTTGCGGGCGGCGTCGGCCGTGCGAAAGGCGGGATTGGGGTGCATGTCGTTTTCCTCTCATCCCATGTCTAGCCTTGGCTTGCGGGCCGTGGAAGGGCGGCGTAGGAGGGGGATGTTCTCAGGGCGGGGCGAAATTCCCCACCGGCGGTGATGGCCTTGGCCAAAGCCCGCGAGCGCCCCGGCCCATGCCGGGGGTCAGCAGACCCGGTGCAATTCCGGGGCCGACGGTCATAGTCCGGATGAGAGAGAACGTGAAAGGGGCGACGCGCGAGCGGTTTCGCGCGCCTTTTCCTTTTCGCGGGATCACGCCTTGGGCCCGTGTCTGAGAGGAAAAGGAGAAGATCATGACACAGCCCCGCTACGCCTTCATCAAGGCCAACTGGCATGCCGACATCGTGGATCGCGCTCTCGAAGGGTTCTGCGAGCTGATTCCCGCGGCGCAGGTGGATGTTTTCGACGTGCCTGGCGCCTTCGAGATGCCGCTTCTGGCGCGCGATCTGGCTGGGTCAGGCCGCTACGCCGCCGTAGCCGCCGCCGCTTTCGTGGTGGATGGCGGCATCTACCGGCATGATTTCGTGGCCCAGGCCGTGGTGGATGGCTTGATGCGCGCCGGGATGGACAGCGGCGTGCCGGTGCTGTCGGTTTCGCTCACGCCACACCAGTACCAGGACACCGATCATCACAACGCGATCTATCGCGCCCATTTCGTGGAGAAGGGCCGCGAAGCCGCCCGCGCGGCTCTGATGATCGGCAAGACCCGCGCCGCGCTGGCGGCCTGAGGGGTTGCGCGCTGCCGTGCGGCAGGTGCGCCATGGCGCCGGCGGTGCCCGCCGGCGCGGACTTTCATGCCTCCGGCGGGGATATTTTCCGGAACAAAGTGGTCAGGGAAAGAACGTCGGCGGATCGCCGGCCTGCCATTTCGGGTATTTTCCCATGATGGCGGCGAAGCGCTCCGAGGCGAGGAAGGTATCGAGCCAGGCTTGCAGATGAGGCCAGGGTTGGGCGTCGAACCAGGGGCGGTCGACCATGGCGAACTGACGGACGAAGGTGAGGGTTGCCATGTCGGCGAGCGTGGGCCTCTCGGCCAGAAGCCAACGGCTGGCGGCCAGTTTTTCATCCAGTTCCTGCAGGAAGAGAGCCGCTTTTCGCCGTTCGGCCTCAGGGTCTGCCCCGGGGATCCGGCTGGCATATTTGTAGCGGTCCAGCGCCTGTTTGAACGGCCCTTCGATCAGGGAGATAAGGGCGAGCGCCTCCTGTTCGCGGTAGAGCCAGCCCTCGGGATCGTTCCGGTGCAGTGCCCAGAGCATGATGTCGAGGCTTTCCTCGATCACCGCATCCTCCGTGACAAGCACGGGAACGGTGCCCTTCGGCGAAGTTTCGAGGAGCTCCGGCGCCTTTTCCCGCAGGACGATCTCGCGGAGTTCGACCTGGATTTGCGCGCTTTGCAGCGCGAGACGGGCGCGCATGGCGTAGGGGCAGCGGCGGAAGGAATAGAGGATCGGCACCCGCGCCATGTCAGGCGGCGGTCAGCTGGTGGCCCGAAAGCCCGGTGATCCGTGCTTCAACGATCGTGCCTTCGCCCTGGTCGCTCTCGAAGGTGACCTCCGTGAACTGCTCCGTCCGGCCCATCCGGGCGTTTTCCATCAGGATGCGGTGGGTGCGCCCGACCTGGGCTTCGAGGTGTTTGCGCACCTGCGCTTCGCCGGCGGCGCGCAACCGCGCGGCGCGATCCCGGATGATCTTGCCGTTCACCTGCTGCGGGATTCGCGCGGCCGGCGTGCCTTCGCGCCGGGAGTAGGGGAAGACGTGCAGCCAGGTCAGATCGCATTCCTCAACCAGCTTCAGCGAGTTGGCGAAGTGATCTTCGGTTTCGGTGGGAAAGCCGGCGATGATGTCGGCGCCGAAAGTGATGTCGGGGCGCAGGGCGCGGGCTTCTTCGGTGAAGCGGATGGCATCGTCGCGCAGGTGGCGGCGCTTCATGCGCTTCAGGATCAGATCGTCGCCGTGTTGCAGGCTGAGGTGCAGGTGCGGCATCAGGCGCGGCTCGGTGGCGATGGCCTGCATGAGGTTTTCGTCCACCTCGATCGAATCGATGGAGGAAATGCGCAGGCGCGGCAGATCCGGCACGAGTTTCAGGATGCGCATCACCAGATCGCCCAGCTTGGGTTGCGCGGGCAGATCCGCGCCCCAGCTGGTGAGATCGACTCCCGTCAGCACCACCTCGTTGAAGCCCTTCTGCACCAGCCGCTTGATCTGATCCACGACGACGCCCGCCGGGACGGAGCGCGAATTGCCCCGGCCGTAGGGGATGATGCAGAAGGTGCAGCGGTGATCGCAGCCGTTCTGCACCTGCACGTAGGCGCGCGAACGGGTGCCGAAGCCGTCGATCAGGTGGC
Organism: Pseudoruegeria aquimaris; assembly: GCF_900172235.1. GTDB lineage: Bacteria > Pseudomonadota > Alphaproteobacteria > Rhodobacterales > Rhodobacteraceae > Pseudoruegeria > Pseudoruegeria aquimaris. The sequence continues at coordinate 17,691 of NZ_FWFQ01000007.1, forward strand.
CGGCGGTTTCGGTGACGCTCATGATGTCGTCCACCTGGACCTTTTCCGTCTCACCGACGAAATCCGGCCCCTTGAGGCTTTCCCAGGTGGCGGCCTGCATCTTCTCGGTGTTGCCGACCACGAGATCGACCTCGGCCATGCTGGCGAAGGTCTCGGGCTCCGTCTGGGCGGCGCAGCCGGTGACCACGAGCTTGGCGGTCGGATTTTCCCGACGCAGTCGCCGGATTTCCTGACGGGCCTTGCGCACGGCCTCCGCCGTGACGGCGCAGGTGTTGACGACCACGGCGTTTTCCACCCCCGCCTCTTTCGAGAGGGCTTTCATCGCCTCGGTTTCATAGGCGTTCAGGCGACAGCCGAGCGTCGCGAAGACGGGCGGTTTGGCGGCCATGTCACAGGGCCTCCAGGAAGGCGCGCGAGAGCGTGGCGTCGAACACGTGGGCGGTGGGCCCCGTCATCCAGACGCCATCCTCGCGCCAGTCCAGCATGAGCCAGCCACCGTCCACCTCCATGCGGACGGTGCGGCCGGTGAGGCCCCTCCGGTGGGCGGCGACGGCAGTGGCGCAGGCGCCGGAGCCGCAGGCCAGCGTGATGCCGGTGCCACGTTCCCAGACGCGCATCCGAATCTCGCCTTCGTTGCGCACTTCGGCGAACTCCACGTTTGTGGCCTCGGGGAAAAGCGGATCCTTCTCGAAGCGTGGGCCCAGGCCGGCGACATCGACGCTCTCCGCGCTGTCCACGAAGAAGACGCAATGGGGGTTGCCCATGCCCACCGCCACCGGATCGCCCGCGAGCGGCAGGTGGAGCGTATCCACATCCCGGGCGAGCGGCACCTCGGCCCAGCCCAGCTGTGGGTGCCCCATGTTCACGGCCACGAGCCCGCCTTCGGCCCGTTCGGCGTGCAGCAGGCCGCGGGTTGTGCGGATCGTCAGGCTGTCCTGCCCGAGTTGATCCATCATGTATTGCGCCACGCAGCGGGTGGCATTGCCACAGGCTCCGGCGCGGCTGCCGTCGCTGTTCCAGAAATCCAGATCGATGTCGGCCGAGTCGCTGCTGCGGATCTCGGCGAGCTGGTCGAAGCCGACTCCGCGGTGGCGATCGCCCAGCCCGCGGGCCAGCGCTTCCGTCACCACGGCATCGCGGCCCCGTGAATCGAGGATCACGAAGTCATTTCCCAGCCCGTGCATCTTCATGAACGTCAGGGATTCGGAGGAGGAGCTATCGCGCATGCCCGCGATATAAGGCTCGCGGAAAAAATTTACCAGATAGCGAAAATAATCGCCCGAATCCGCTTGACCCTCCGAAGCCACATGCTTAGAAGCCGCCCTCACAGAGTGGGCCGTTAGCTCAGTTGGTAGAGCAACTGACTTTTAATCAGTGGGTCGCAGGTTCGAATCCTGCACGGCTCACCACTGAACCTCCCGAAAACTGAACCTCCCGAAACATGATGCATCTGCCGGATACGCCGCGGCGTGTTTCGCTCGGATCGTGCCGGTTGCCTGTAGGCGCCGCATCTGGCGCGCCGATTTCAGGTTGTGCCGGGCGCCGAGTTGGGTGAACACTTCGGCAAGATCACCTGCAGACGGGATTGCCGCATGACCTGCCTTTTCATCCAGATCCAGTGCCGCCCGGGGACGACCTACCGGGTCGCCGAAGCCATCGCGCTGAAAGAGATCCATTCCGAGCTTTATTCCACCTCGGGCCAATACGATCTGCTGATGAAGCTCTACGTGCCGGAAGGCAAGGATGTGGGCAAATACATCAACGATCATCTGCTGGACATCGACGGGATCGAGCGGACCTACACGACGCAAACCTACAAGGCCTTTTGAGCAGCACGGCTTGATACTATTTTATTAGTAGAAAAGAAGTGAATATTTCCAAAGGTTTATCAGGCAAGCGCAGCTTCTACTAATATTTTAGTTTGACACAAGTCACTCCTCTGTGCGGAAGTGGGGCAGCCGGGTAGACACCGGCGCCACAACACATAGGGAGGAGACAGGATGCGCAAGTATCTGCTCTCCGCAGTCGCGGTTTCTGCCGTCGCTGCGGGGTCGTCTGCGGCTTTTGCCGATGCAGAGGCGGCCAAGAAATGGATTGATCAGGAATTTCAGCCCTCGGTGCTCAGCAAGGAAGAGCAGATGGCGGAGATGCAGTGGTTCATCGACGCCGCCGCGCCGTTCGCCGGGATGGAGATCAACGTGCTGTCGGAGGGCATTCCGACCCACAGCTACGAATCCGAGGTGCTCACCAAGGCGTTCGAAGACATCACCGGCATCAAGGTGAACCACCAGATCCTCGGCGAGGGCGAGGTCGTGCAGGCGGTTCAGACCCAGATGCAGACGAAGCGCAACCTCTACGATGCCTACGTCAACGATTCCGATCTGATCGGCACGCACTCGCGGCTTCAGCTCGCCTACAACCTGACGGACTGGATGGCCGGCGAAGGCGCGGACGTGACGAACCCCGGCCTCGACCTGGATGACTTCATGGGCACCCAGTTCACCACCGGCCCGGACGGCGATCTCTACCAGCTGCCCGACCAGCAGTTCGCCAACCTTTACTGGTTCCGCAAGGATTGGTTCGACCGCGAGGATCTGAAGGCCGCCTTCAAGGAAAAATACGGCTACGAGCTGGGTGTTCCGGTGAACTGGTCGGCCTACGAGGACATCGCCGAGTTCTTCTCCAACGACGTGCAGGAGATCGACGGAACCCGGATCTACGGCCACATGGACTACGGCAAGCGCGCGCCGGATCTCGGCTGGCGGATGACGGATGCCTGGCTCTCCATGGCCGGCGCCGGTTCCAAGGGTGAGCCCAACGGCGTGCCGATCGACGAATGGGGCATCCGCATGGAAGCCGGTTCCTGCAATCCGGCCGGTGCTTCCGTCACCCGTGGCGGTGCGGCGAACGGCCCGGCGGCCGTCTACGCGATCCGCAAGTGGGATGAGTGGCTGCGCAACTACGCCCCGCCGGGTGCTGCGTCCTACGACTTCTACCAGTCGCTCCCCGCTCTGGCGCAAGGCAACGTGGCCCAGCAGATCTTCTGGTACACCGCCTTCACCGCCGACATGGTGAAGCCGAAATCCGAAGGCAACAACACCGTGGACGACGAGGGCAACCCGCTGTGGCGGATGGCGCCCAGCCCGCACGGCCCCTACTGGGAAGAAGGCCAGAAGGTCGGCTACCAGGACGTGGGTTCCTGGACGATCCTGAAATCCACCCCGGTGGATCGTGCAAAGGCGGCCTGGCTCTACGCCCAGTTCGTCGTGTCCAAGACGGTGGACGTGAAGAAATCCCACGTCGGCCTGACCTTCATCCGCGACTCCTCGGTCAACCACGAGTCCTTCACCGAACGTGCACCGAAGCTCGGTGGCCTCATCGAGTTCTACCGTTCGCCTGATCGCGTGCGCTGGTCCCCCACGGGCATCAACGTGCCGGACTATCCGAAGCTGGCCCAGATCTGGTGGCAGCAGATCGGTGACGTGAACTCCGGCGCCTTCACTCCGCAGGAGGCCATGGATCGCCTCGCCGAGGAGATGGACATCACCATGGCCCGCATGCAGCAGGCCGACGAGCGCGCCAACGTCTACGGCGGCTGCGGCCCGCGCCTGAACGAGGAAAAAGACCCCTCCGAATGGATCGGCAAAGGCGGCGCCAAGGCGAAGCTGGAGAACGAGAAGCCCCAGGGCGAGACCATCAACTACGATGAACTCGTCGCCCGCTGGGCCTCGCAATAACCTCCCCGTCTGGCCCGCACCAGCGTGCGGGCCGGCACACCGGCCGGGGCCCTGCATGGCCCCGGCCAATTCTCACAGAGTGCGCAGGCCCAGGCGCCACTTCCGCGGACGGACACGAGCCGAAATGACTGTTGAACTGAAGAACGTAACCAAGAGCGTCGGGGGGGTTGAGCACATCAAACCCGTCTCCCTGCGGCTCGAAACCGGGCACTTCAACGTGCTCCTCGGGGAAACCGGGGCCGGGAAGACCTCGCTCATCAAGCTGATGGCCGGTCTGGACAAGGCCGCGAGCGGGCAGATCCTGATCAACGGGCAGGATGTCACCCGGCTGAATCCGCAGAAGCGCAACATCAGCCTCGTGCACCAGTTCTTCGTGAACTACCCGCACATGACCGTCTACGACAACATCGCCTCCCCGCTGAAGGTGGCCGGCATGGCCAAGTCCGAGATCCGCGACCGCGTGGAGGAGGCGGCGAAGATCCTGCAGCTCGAGCCGATGCTCGCCCGCCGCCCGCAGGAGCTTTCGGGCGGGCAACAGCAGCGCTGTGCCCTCGCCCGCGCCATCGCCAAGGAGAGCTCGGCGGTGTTCCTCGACGAGCCGCTGGCCAACCTCGACTACAAGCTGCGCGAGGAACTGCGCGATCAGCTGCCGGAGCTTTTCGCCGGGCGCGGGGCCGTCGTCGTCTATGCCACGTCAGAGCCGGAAGAGGCTCTACTGCTGGGTGGCCATACCGCCCTGATGCATGACGGCACCGTCACCCAGTTCGGCCCCACGGCCGAGATCTACCGCAACCCGAAGAACCTGGCTTCCGCGCGGGTGTTTTCCAATCCGCCGATCAACGCCGCACCGATCACCAAGCAGGGCACGCAGGCGAGGCTGAACGCCAACGTGAAATGGGAGCTGACGGGCAAGGCCGCCGATCTCGCGGATGGGGAATATACCGTCGCCGTGCGCCCGCACTACGTCTCGCCCATCCGGCACTCCGCCGCCCATGTGCCCCTCACGGGCACGGTGCAGGTGACGGAGCTCAGCGGCTCGGAGAGCAGCGCGCATTTCACCCTGGGTGCCGAAAGCTGGGTTTCGCTTGCGCCCGGCGTGCACCCCTACCGCGTGGGGGAAGACCATGAGTTCTTCATGGACCCGTCCAAATGCTTCTACTTCGCGCCCGACGGCGCGCTCGTGGCCTGAAGAAAGGCTCTGACATGGCGAAAATCACCCTTTCCCAACTGCGCCACAGTTACATGCCCGCTCCGAAGGGGCCGGAAGACTACGCGCTCAAACAGATCGATCTGGATTGGCAGGACGGCGGCGCCTATGCGCTGCTCGGCCCCTCGGGCTGCGGGAAATCGACCCTGCTCAACATCATTTCCGGGCTCCTCGTGCCGTCCGAGGGCCGCATCCTGTTCGATGGCCGGGACGTGACGGACCTGCCGCCGGACCAGCGCAACATCGCGCAGGTGTTCCAGTTCCCGGTGATCTACGACACGATGACGGTGCGCGAGAACCTCGCATTCCCGCTCAAGAACCGCGGCGTCGCCCCGGCGCATATCGAAGCCCGCGTGGCCGAGATCGCCGAGATGCTGGAAGTGACGGAGATGCTCGATCAGCGCGCCGCCGGGCTGTCGCCCGACAACAAGCAGAAGATCTCAATGGGGCGCGGGCTCGTGCGCGATGACGTGAACGTGGTGATGTTCGACGAGCCGCTTACCGTGATCGACCCGCATCTGAAGTGGAAGCTGCGCTCCAAGCTCAAGGAGCTGCACCAGCGCGTCAACGCGACGATGATCTACGTCACCCACGACCAGACCGAGGCGCTCACCTTCGCCGACCAGGTGGTGGTGATGCAGCTGGGCGAGGTGGTGCAGATCGGCACGCCGGTGGAGCTGTTCGAGCGCCCGGCGCACACCTTCGTGGGCCACTTCATCGGCTCACCCGGCATGAACGTCCTTCCCTGTGAAGTGCGTGATGGCGGGGCGTTCTTCATGGGCCGGAACGTCCCGCTTGAAGGCAGCATTACCCAAAGTGGCACGCGCAACGAAATCGGCATTCGCCCGGAGTTCGTCACGCTGTCCGAAAGTGGCATTCCCGGCGCGGTCCGCAAGGTCGCCGATCTTGGCCACAACGCCGTCGTGGAGGCTGTCGCCGCGGATGGCACCCGCATTTCGGCGGTGCTGCACGGGGGCGATCTGCCGGCCCAGGGGGAGACGGTTCACATGCAATTTGCGCCGGAACAGACACGTTTTTACGCGGATGGCTGGCTGGCCTCCGAGGCACGGGGGGCCGCCTGATGAAAACCGAAAACCAGAAAGCATGGTTCTTCGTGCTGCCCGTCCTTCTGCTGGTGGCCTTCAATGCGCTGATCCCGATGATGACGGTCGTCAACTACTCGGTGCAGGAAACCTTCGGCGACAACGTCTTCTTCTGGGAGGGCCTCGGCTGGTTCGAACAGATCCTGCGCTCGGACCGCTTCCACGCCGCGCTCGGCCGGCAGTTCCTGTTCACCGGCATGATCCTGATCATCGAGATCCCTCTGGGCGTCATCATCGCGCTTTCGATGCCCCGAAAGGGCTTCTGGGTGCCCATCTGCCTCGTGACGATGGCGCTGCCGATGCTGATCCCGTGGAACGTGGTGGGCGCGATGTGGAACATCTTCACCCTGCCCGACATCGGCCTCTTGGGCTACTTCATGAACCACACGCTCGGCATCGACTACAACATGACGCAGGATCCGCTGGCGGCCTGGATCACCATCATCGTGATGGATGTCTGGCACTGGACCTCGCTGGTGGTTCTGCTGAGTTACGCTGGATTGGTCTCTATTCCGGACGCCTATTACCAGGCGGCCAAGATCGACGGCGCCTCCAACTGGTCGGTGTTCCGCTACATCCAGCTGCCGAAGATGAAGCAGGTGCTCACCATCGCGATCCTGCTGCGCTTCATGGACAGCTTCAACATCTACACCGAGCCCTTCGTGCTGACGGGCGGTGGCCCCGGCAACTCCACCACGCTCCTGTCGATCGATCTCGTGAAGATTGCGCTTGGGCAGTTCGATCTCGGGCCGGCGGCCGCCATGTCGCTCATCTACTTCGCCATCACGCTTCTGGTCAGCTGGCTGTTCTACACGCTGATGACCCAGAACGATCAGAAATAAGGGCAGGACCATGAAGAAACGTTCCCTGATCCCGATCCTCTACATCCTCTTTCTCATGCTGCCGATCTACTGGCTGGTGGCGATGAGCTTCAAGACGACGAACGAGATCCTTTCGGGCTTTTCCCTCTTCCCGCAGACTTTCACGCTGCAGAACTACCAGACGATCTTCACCGATCCGACGTGGTACTGGGGCTACATCAACTCGATCATCTACGTGTCGCTGAACACGGTGATCTCCGTCTGCGTGGCGCTGCCGGCGGCCTATGCCTTCAGCCGGTTCAGCTTCCTGGGCGACAAGCACCTCTTCTTCTGGCTGCTCACCAACCGCATGGCCCCCGCGGCCGTCTTCGCGTTGCCCTTCTTCCAGCTTTATTCCGCCGTGGGCCTGTTTGACACCCACCTTGCGGTGGCGCTGGCGCACTGCCTGTTCAACATCCCGCTGGCGGTGTGGATCCTTGAGGGCTTCATGTCGGGCGTGCCGAAGGAGCTGGACGAAACCGCCTACGTGGACGGCTACTCCTTCCCGCGCTTCTTTGTCTCGATCTTCCTGCCCACGATCAAGGCCGGGGTCGGGGTGGCCGCCTTCTTCTGCTTCATGTTCAGCTGGGTGGAGCTGCTGCTCGCCAAGACGCTGACCGCCGTGGAGGCCAAGCCCATCGCCGCGACCATGACGAAGACCGCGTCGTCAGCGGGCTATGAGCTGGGGCTGTTGGCCGCCGCCGGGACTCTCACCATCATCCCCGGCGCCATCGTGATCTATTTTGTCCGCAACTACATTGCCAAGGGCTTCGCCCTGGGGAGGGTGTAATGCTCAGCTGGATGGCCTGGACCTGGCCCACTGCGCTTGTCTTCATCGGGATCTTCACCGCCATGGGCATTCTGACCGTGATCGAGATCCGCCACCCCGGCGGGAACGAGCGCAAGGGCGCGCTGGGCCTGACCACCACGCGGGGGGATCGCCTGTTCATCACCCTCCTGGGGACGGTCTACATCTTCCTCGCCTGGCTCGGGCTCGTCGGCATGCCGCTCTGGGCGCCGCTGGGCTTGAGCATCGCCTGGGGGATCTTCTGTTTCTGGAAGGTATGAGGGATTTCGCTTGGAAAAACGTAAGTTTTAGTATTTGATCGAGGGAGGGAGGAGTGCACCGGAAGTTTCGGGGCCACAGGACATGCGAAAGAAGAAGAACAGCGAATTTCTGACGGAAGTCGAACTGGAATTCATGTCCGAGCTCTGGGAGTTGGGGGAGGGATCCGTGCGTGACGTGCTTGAGCGCCTCGCGCCGGAACGCAACCTGGCCTACACGTCCGGTGCCACGATCCTGCGCATACTCGAGAAAAAGGGATTCGTGAAAAGCACGAAGCAGGGCAAGACGTTCATCTACCGACCGCTTCTGACCAAGGACGCTTATCAATCGAAATCCCTGAAAAATCTGTCCGAGAAACTCTTCGACGATACCCCGGCCTCGCTGGTGGCGCGCCTCGTGGATGATTTCGAACTGTCGGACAATGATTTTGAGGAACTTCGAGCGTTGTTGGACAGGAGAATGAAAGATGGAAACGGTCCGTCCGATCTTTGAAGCGTTCGTCGACGTCAACATCGTCCTCGCGCTTTCGGTGATCCTCTGGATGGGGATCAGGCATCTCATGGATCGCAGCCCCCTTCGGCACGCCTACGGGCTGAAGCTGCAAATGCTCAACGGCCTTGCGTTGGCCGTTCTGCTCACCCCCTTCGTGGCCCTGCTCTACGGGAAGGCCAAGCTGCTTCTGGGCATCGGCCGCGACCCGCTGAATTTCTCCGATCTCCTGGTGGCCAGCTATCTGAAGGGCGGAATCGCCCTGAAGGCCAGCCAGTTCGAGGCCCTGTTGGCCTGGCGGAGCGAGGCGACGGAACACTTCCTGCTGCGTGACACCCCCGTCTGGCTGGCGCTGTTCTCGGTCCTGGTGCTGGGGGCGCTGTTCCATGCGGCCCATCTCGCCGTCCAGATCTTCCGGCTCCGCCGCACCATGGCCGACTGCCACGAGTGGCGCCGCATGGGCCGGCTTTCGCTGCTGGTGTCCGATCACGTGGCGGTGCCCTTTTCCACGCGCGGGCTTCGCCGGCGCTACGTGGTTCTTCCGGCGGGCCTGCTGACGCGCCCGACCGATCTGAAGCTGGTCCTGCGCCACGAGTTGCAGCACCTGCGCCAGAACGATGTCGAGTGGGAGATCCTGCTCGAATGCGCCCGCCCGTTCTTTTTCTGGAACCCGGCCTACCGGCTGCTCAAGCGCGAGGTCGAAGTGCTGCGCGAACTGGCCTGCGATCAGCAGGTGGTCACGCGCCGCGGCACCGATCTGCGCGCCTATTGCGATTGCCTGCTGCGCGCCTGCCGCCGGGGCTTTTCCCAGCAGGCGCAGCCGATGGACGTTCCGGTGGTGACGCTTGTGGAAGTGCGGCGTTCGTGGTTCGGGCAGGGCTCCAGCCAACGCCTGCGCGACCGGATGCTGACGATGTTCGACCACCGCGATTTCGGCGCCGGCGTGGGCCGCCTGCGGCACCTCTCTCTGCTGTTCTGTGCCGTGCTGATGCTCGTGGTGATCGGGATGCAGAAACCGGCGGACTGGAGCCATGACCGGCTGATGCTGGACGCGATCGTCAACCTGGAGCAGCTCAACAAGCACAACACCTTCGGCCGGCCCTGAGCCGCCGGGGCACCCAAGAAAAAAGCGGGGCCATGCGCCCCGCTTCTGCTGTTCACAGGCCTTTTCGGCGTGGCGTCACGCCTCCGCCAGTGCGGCCTCGATCATCGCGTAGAGCTTCTCGGTATCCTTGTTGAAGTTCCGGATGCCCTCGGCCAGCTTTTCGGTGGCCATCGGATCCTCGTTCATCGCCCAGCGGAAATCGGCTTCCGTCATCGGGATCTCGGCGACGCCGGAGGCCTGTGCCGGATCCAGCTTGCGCGGCAGTTCGCCTTCATCGGCGGCGAGTTCCTGCAGCAGCGCCGGCGAGATCGTCAGACGGTCACAGCCCGCCAGCGCTTCGATCTGGCCGGTGTTGCGGAAAGAGGCGCCCATGACAATCGTCTTGATGCCGTTGGACTTGTAGTAATCGTAGATGCCGCGCACCGAGAGCACGCCCGGATCTTCTTCCGGCGTGTAGGTGCGGCCTTCCGCCTTGCCGTACCAATCGGTGATCCGCCCCACGAAGGGAGAGATCAGGAACACGCCGGCATTGGCGCAGGCGATGGCCTGGGCCTTGGAGAAGATCAGCGTCAGGTTGCACTGGATGTCTTCCTGCTCCAGCACGCGGGCGGCTTCGATGCCTTCCCAGGTTGCGGCGAGCTTGATCAGGATGCGATCGCGCTTGATGCCGCGCGCCTCGTAGGCGGCGATGATGGCGCGGGCCTTGGCGATGGAGGCTTCGGTGTCGAAGGAAAGGCGGGCGTCCACCTCGGTCGAGACGCGGCCCGGCACGAGCTTGCACAGCTCGGCGCCCACGGTCACCGTCAGATCGTCGGCGATGGCGGTGACGGCGTTTTCCTTGCCCTTGCCGGCGGCCACGGCGGCTTTGAACGCCTCGGCGAAATCATCGCTCTGCAGTGCCTTCAGAACGATGGAGGGGTTGGTGGTGCAATCCTCGGGCTTCAGTGCGGCCACGGCGCCGACGTCGCCGGTATCGGCAACGACGATCGTCATTTCGCGCAGTTGATCAAGCTTGCTGGCCATGTTCGGGCGTCTCCTCTGGCGGCAATGTGCGGGTTCGCTCCGCTTCTACATCCGTTGCGCGCAACGGTCCATGCGGCACGGGGCCAAAACCCGTGAAATCCGCGTGAAACCGTGCCTGAAGGGGGCAAACCAGGCCGCGGGGGCTGGTTTCAGCGCCTCTGCGGGGCGTAATCGGCTTTGTACCACTCGACGAAAGCCTTCACGCCCTCCGCCAGTTCGGTGCGCGGGATCGGCCCGACGAGATGGCGCAGCAGCTTGTCGTCGGCCCAGGTCGCGGGCACGTCGCCGGGCTGCATCTCCATGAAGTTCTTTTCCGCTTCCTGCCCCAGCGCGGCCTCGATGGCCTCGATGAAAGTGCCAAGGGCGCTGGGGGCACCATTGCCGATGTTCACCACGCGCCACGGGGCGACGGGGGAGAGGCTGTCCACTTCGGCGATGTCTTCAGGCGAAGCCGGGCGCTCGGGCGCGACGTCGATCAGGCGGCGGATGCCTTCGACGAGATCGTCGATGTAGGTGAAATCGCGCTGCATGTTGCCGTGGTTGTAGACGTCGATCGGGCGGCCTTCGAGAATGGCGGAGGTGAACTTGAACAGCGCCATGTCGGGCCGGCCCCAGGGGCCGTAGACGGTGAAGAAGCGGAACATGGTGGTGGGCAGCCCGTAGAGATGGGCATAGGAATGGGCCATCGCCTCGGTGGCCTTCTTGGTGGCCGCGTAGAAGGACATCTGCAGATCGGCCTTGTCGGTTTCCGCGTAGGGCATATCGGTGTTGGCCCCGAACACCGAGGAGGTGGAGGCCAGCAGCATATGCGCGGGCGGATGGGCGCGGGCGGCTTCCAGAAGTTCGAAGGTGCCCACGAGGTTGGCCTCGACGTAGGAGCGCGGCGCGTCGATCGAGTAGCGCACGCCGGCCTGTGCGGCGAGGTGGATCACCACGTCCGGCTTGTGGGTGGCGAAGATCTCCATCAGCGCGCCCGGCTTTTCAAGCCGTTTCTCGATGGCCGTGAAACCCGGTGTCTGCAGCAGCATGGCATGGCGGCGGTGTTTGAGCGACACGTCGTAGTAATCCGTCATGGCATCGAGCCCGATGACGGTGAACCCATCGGCCAGCAGGCGCTTGCAGGTGTGGAACCCGATGAACCCGGCGGACCCGGTGACGAAAGCAACGCGCGACATGGCAACCTCCTGCGACTCGTTTTGCGCCGCACCATAGGCATGCGCCGCGCCGAGCACAGCCAAAAGCCGGGGCCTGCGCTTCGAGAAGGCGCTCAACCGTGTCATTCCGGCCAGATCGCGTCATTTCTGCACCTGCGAACGGGGTGCGGGGTGGCCTGCGAGCGCTCACGCCAGTAAACGCGGGAGCGAAAACCGCGAACCGGACGGGTGCCGCGCGCACCCGCGACGCTCCAGACCAGATGGAGATTCCCTGTGAAAGCAGACACACTTTCAACGCTCCGCCAGGATTGGCTCGGCAACGTCCGCGCCGATCTTCTGGCCGGGCTCGTCGTGGCGCTGGCCCTCATCCCCGAAGCCATCGCCTTCTCGATCATCGCCGGGGTCGATCCGAAGATCGGCCTCTACGCCTCCTTCTCGATTGCGGTGATCACCGCCATTGCAGGTGGCCGGCCGGGCATGATCTCCGCCGCCACGGCCGCCACCGCCGTGCTGATGGTGACGCTGGTGAAGGATCACGGACTGCAATACCTGCTGGCCGCCACCGTATTGGCGGGCCTGCTTCAGATCGTCTGCGGCTTGCTGAAACTCGGCAACCTGATGCGCTTCGTCTCCAAATCGGTGATGACGGGCTTCGTCAACGCGCTGGCGATCCTGATCTTCCTTGCACAGCTGCCCGAGATGGACCTGCGCAACGAGGGCGTCACCTTGCTGACGTGGATCATGATCGCCGCCGGCCTGGCCATCATCTACCTCTTCCCGCTGATCACCAAGGCGATCCCCAGCCCGCTGGTGACGATCATCGTGCTGACGACGTTGGCGATGGTGCTGGGGCTCGACGTGCGCACCGTGGGTGACATGGGCGAACTGCCTGACACGCTGCCCGTGTTCCTGATCCCGGACATTCCGCTGAACCTCGAAACCCTGCGCATCATCCTGCCCGTCTCCGCCGCTATCGCCGTGGTGGGCCTGCTGGAAAGCCTGATGACGGCGCAGCTCGTGGATGACCTGACCGACACCAAATCCGACAAGAACCGTGAATGCGTCGGGCAGGGGCTGGCCAATACCGCCACCGGCTTCATCGGCGGCATGGCGGGCTGTGCCATGATCGGCCAATCCATGATCAACGTGAAATCCGGCGGGCGCGGGCGGCTTTCCTGCTTTGCCGCCGGCGTGTTCCTGCTGATCCTGATCGTCGGGCTGGGCGATCTGGTGGCCCAGATCCCGATGCCCGCGCTGGTGTCGATCATGATCATGGTCTCGATCGGGACGTTCTCTTGGTCTTCCCTGAAGAACCTGAAGGAGCATCCGCGCCCCTCCTCCATCGTGATGGTGGCGACCGTGCTGGTGACCGTCTTCTCCCACAACCTCGCCATCGGCGTTCTGACGGGCGTGCTGCTCTCGGGCATCTTCTTCGCCTGGAAGATCGCTGCGGTCTTCCGCATCACCAGCGTGCTTTCCGAGGACGGGCGCAAGCGCACCTACACGGTGGAAGGGCAGCTGTTCTTTGCCACCGCGCCCGACATCGCCGAAGCCTTCGACTTCAACGAGGTGCTCGACGAGGTGGTGATCGATGTGAGCCGTGCGCATATCTGGGATATTTCCGCCGTCTCCGCGATTGATATGGTGGTGCTGAAGTTCCGCCGCGAAGGCGCCGACGTGCGCATCATCGGCATGAACGAAGCCAGCGAAACCCTGATGGGGCGTCTGGCCGAACACGACAAGCCCGGCGCGCTCGAGCGCCTGATGGGCCACTGAGGGAGGGGCGAATGTCCAAGATCATCGCATTGGTGGATGGCTCCACCTACTCGGAAAGCGTCTGCGACTACGCCGCCTGGGTGGCCACGCGCAAAGGGAGCTCCGTCGAGGTGCTGCATGTGCTTGGCCGCCGGGAAGGTGTGCAGAGCAACCTGTCGGGCAACATCGGGCTCGGCGCGCGCAGCAAGCTGATGGAAGAACTGGCGGAACTCGACATGGCCAAGGCCAAACTGGCCCAGAAGCGCGGACGCGCCATACTGGAGGACGCCGAGGCCCGTCTCCGGGCCGATGGGGTCGAGACAGTCACCACGCGCCTGCGCCACGGCGACCTGGTGGAAGAAGCCACGGCGGCCGAGGAGGGCGCGGACCTGATCGTCATCGGCAAGCGTGGCGAGGGGGCGGATTTCGCCAAGGGGCATCTGGGCAGCAACCTGGAGCGCGTGGTGCGCGCGAGCCGGATCCCTGTGCTGGTGGCCTCGCGGGCGTTCAAGCCGGTCGAGCGTTTCCTCATCGCCTATGATGGCTCCCCGGCTGCGATGCGCGCGGTGGATCACATCGCGCGGTCCGACGTGTTCGGCGGGCTGGAAGCCTGCCTGCTGACGGTCGGCGAGGAAGAGGCCAAGGCACGGCGGGCGCTGGAGGGGGCAGAAGCGATGCTGAAGGGGGCGGGCTACGCGGTGTCTTCGCAGATTGCCCGCGGCAACCCGAAAACCGTGATCGCCGAACAGGTGAAGGCGCAGGGCGCGGATCTTCTGATGATGGGGGCCTATTCGGCCTCCCGTCTGCGCAGCCTGATCATCGGCTCCACCACGAGCGAAATGATCCGCGGCTGCCAGGTGCCGATCCTGCTGTTCAGGTAGCGGGTGGGGGCGCTGCCCCCGTCGCCTGCGGCGACTCCCCCGAGGTACTTGAGGCGAGAGGAAAGGGGCGGTTCATGCGAGCCGCCCCATTGCGTTGCTTTGGTGTGGCCCCGTTCAGGCCGCGCGACGTTTCTGGTGGCGTCTGCGCTGCGGCTTGCCTTGCGCGTGTGCACCGCCCGGTTTGCCTGCGGATTTCGCGAAACCCGGTTTTCCACCCCGGCGCGGCCCGCCGCGGCGGCGGCCTTTGGAGGGGGCTTCTTCTTCCTCGGGGCGTTCACCACCGGCCACTTCGATCGAGCGCTTCATCAGCTTCTCGATGTCCTTCAGGCGGCCCAGTTCGGCGCCACCCACGAGGGAGACGGCCTTGCCCGCCTTCCCGGCGCGCGCGGTGCGGCCGATGCGGTGGACGTAGTTCTCGGGCACTTCCGGCAGTTCGTAGTTGTAGACGAAACGCACGCCCGGGATGTCGATCCCGCGGGCGGCCACGTCGGTGGCGACGAGGATGCGGGCCTTGCCATCGCGGAAGGCGCGGATGGCGCGGTCGCGCTGGCCCTGGCTTTTGTTGCCGTGGATGGATTCGGCCGGGTAGCCCCGATCCTCGAGGTGTTTCTTCAGTTTCTCGGCGCCGTGCTTGGTGCGGCAGAAGACGAGCGCGAGCTCCTCCGGGTGGGTGTCGAGCATCTCTTTCAGGAGATCGTATTTCCCCTTCCCGCCCACGAAGTGGAGGCTCTGGTCGATCTTCTCGGCGGCCATGCCCGGCGGGTTGACCTGCACCTTTTTCGGGCGGTCGAGATAGGCCTGGCTGAGTTCTTCCATCTGCTTTGGCATGGTGGCGGAGAACAGCATCGTCTGCCGTTCCTCGGCCAGCATCTGTGCGATCTTGCGCAGCGCGTGGATGAAACCGAGGTCCAGCATCTGGTCGGCTTCGTCGAGCACGAGGAAATGCGCGGTGTCGAGGCGCACGGCCTTGCGGTCCGTCAGGTCGATCAGGCGGCCGGGCGTGGCGACAAGGATGTCGGTGCCGCGCGACAGGAACTGGATCTGCTTGTTGATCGAGGCGCCGCCGACGACGGTATGCACCTTGAGCGGGGTGCCCTGAACATAGGCCTTCAGGTTCTCGGCGATCTGGTTGACCAGCTCCCGGGTCGGGGCCAGAACCAGCGCCTTCACCGTTTTAGGATCGGGTTTGCCGAACTGGCCGAGCAGGTGGTTGACGAGCGGCAGGCCGAAGGCGGCCGTCTTGCCGGTGCCCGTCTGGGCGAGGCCCATCACGTCATGGCCGTTGAGCACATGGGGGATGGCCTGGGATTGAATGGGGGTGGGTTTGTCGTAGCCCGCTGCTTCGATGGCGGCGAGCAGCTTGGGGTGAAGCCCCAGCTCTTTGAACGTGGTCACGAAGACCTTTCCTTTCCGGCATGCTTTCGACATGCCCGGTCATGAACGAATGGCATTGGCTGCGCGAAACACGCAGGTGCCGAGCGTTGTTTGCGGTGCAATCCTGACCCGGCCACATCATGCGGCGGCAGGCCGATCGAACCGTCAGAACCCCGCGTGAAATGGGAACTTGGGAAAACGCCCTGTCGAGAAAACAGGCCCGGGGCGAGAGCGGGCGGACGTGCCGGCTGTGGCGGCGGGGCTGCTCACGCGGCAGCCGATCCTGGTGGTTGATATGGGGCATGTACCGGGGGGTGTCAACGGTGCGGGTGGCGAAAGGGCCATGTTTCGCCGCGTTGCGGCATGTTTGCCGCCGGATTTCTTGCGAAACGGCCTTCCTTGCGCTAAGAGGCCGCGTCCTTCCCGGACATTGATTCAAAGGAGTCCCTGATAATGGGTTACAAAGTCGCTGTCGTCGGCGCCACCGGTAACGTGGGCCGCGAAATGCTGAACATCCTGGCCGAGCGCCAGTTTCCCGTGGATGAGATCGTTGCGCTGGCTTCGCGCAAGTCTCTGGGCACAGAGGTCAGCTTTGGCGACAAGACACTCAAGACCAAGGATCTGGACACGTTCGATTTCACCGGTTTCGACATCGCGCTGTTCGCCATCGGCTCTTCCGCCACGAAGACCTATGCGCCGCGCGCCGCCGAGGCCGGCTGCCTGGTGATCGATAACTCCTCGCTCTACCGCTACGACCCGGAAATCCCGCTGATCGTGCCGGAAGTGAACCCGCAGGCGGTCCACGACTACCGCAACAAGATGATCATCGCGAACCCCAACTGCTCCACCGCGCAGATGGTGGTGGCGCTCAAGCCGCTGCACGATCGTGCGCGGATCAAGCGCGTCGTCGTCTCCACCTACCAGTCGGTATCCGGCGCCGGCAAGGAAGGCATGGACGAACTGTGGGATCAGACCAAGGGCATGTACGTGCCCGGCCAGGAGCGCGATCCGTCGAAATTCACCAAGCAGATCGCCTTCAACGTGATCCCGCACATCGACGTCTTCATGGAAGACGGCACCACCAAGGAAGAGTGGAAGATGGTCGTGGAGACGAAGAAGATCGTCGATCCGGCGATCAAGGTCACGGCTACCTGCGTGCGCGTGCCGGTTTTCGTGGGCCACTCCGAGGCGATCAACATCGAGTTCGAGGAGTTCCTCGATGAGGATGAAGCCCGCGATATCCTTCGTGAAGCGCCGGGCATCATGGTGATCGACAAGCGCGAGGACGGCGGCTACGTGACGCCGGCGGAATGCGTCGGCGATTTCGCCACCTTCATCAGCCGGATCCGTCAGGACAGCACCGTGGAGAACGGTCTGAACCTGTGGTGCGTCTCCGACAACCTGCGCAAGGGTGCGGCCCTGAACGCGGTGCAGATCGCCGAGCTCTACGGCCGCGAGATCTTGAAGAAGGGCTGACGTCAGCCTAAATTGATGAAATGGGAGAAGGGGGCCTGCGCCCCCTTTTTTCGTGCATCCACTCCACCCCGTTCGGGACGGCGGGGCAGGGCAGCGATCTCAGGGTTCACCTTTGATCAACGACGAAAGGTCGAAGCTGAAGGGATGCGGAGGGCATGAGCGGCGTCGCCTATCCGAAAGGCTGGGGCGCCATACCAAGGCCCCGGTGCGCCGGGGGGGCACAGGGGGCCAGACTGGCCGCCACGATCACGCCGCGAAAGCAGCCCGAAATGTGCCATATTTGCAAGAGTAACTGTTGATCATGCTGTATCTGTCCGTTCGTCCCGCCGGAACTGCCCCGGCCACGCCGCCGCCCACTGACGTGGGTCATGCTGCGCTGCAGGAGGCGCTGGAGCGCGCTCCGGGGGCTCCCTACCAATATGCCGCCAATGCTCCGCTGCCACCGTATCGGCCGCACCCGGCTCCTGTCGCCAGGCGCTGGCGGCTTCGGATTGCCGTTCCGGCCCTCTGGCCCTCGCTGAGACGGATGATGAAACGCTTCGGAGCCGGTGCGGCTTCGGCGCCGCGCCAGCAGGGCCCGGCCACGCGGGAAGAGCTTTCCACGCTGTTCTCGCGCGAGCTTCAGGATTTCGCGCGCGCGCGGCCGCAGCGCCGCCGCTGAGCGCGCACTTCAGCCCCGGAAGGCGACGAACCCGTTTTCAGACGGCGACGAACCTGTCTTCGCTGGGGCGATATTCTTCCAGCGTGCCGTTGCCGATATCGTGCCAGAGCCCGTGCAGCGCCAGCCGCTCGGCTTCCACCGCTTCCTTCACGAAGGGAAAGGACATCAGGTTCTCGATGGAAACGAGCACCGCTTCCTTTTCCAGCGCACGGGTCCTTGCCGCTTCATCCTCGATGCCCGCCACGCGATCGTAGCCGGGGCGCAGGATGTCCATCCAGCGGCCGACGAAGCTGCTTTTCTCTTCCAGCTCCGGGGCCTTGCCAGAGCACATGTCGTGGCAACCCTTCACTCCGCCGCAGCTCGAATGGCCCAGAACCAGGATATGGGCCACATTCAGTGCCGTGACGGCATATTCCACCGCCGCGGAGGTGCCGTGGGCTTCCCCGTCCGGCTCGTAGGGCGGCACAAGGTTGGCGATGTTGCGGTGGATGAAGAACTCGCCCTGGTCAGCCCCGAAAATCGAGGTGACATGCACGCGGCTGTCGCAGCAGGAGATGACCATGGCACGCGGGCGCTGGCCTTCGTCCGCCAGGCGGCGGTACCACGCCTTGTTTTCCTCGTAGGCCGTGGCCTTCCAGCCGTGATAGCGCTTGGCGAAATAGGCGGGCAGCGGCTTTGCGAAACTCATGCGCGAGATCTCCAGTTGTTTCGGGGGGGGTTGTATTGGTGATTTCCGTAGAATTCGAGAAGTTTCTTCTTGCGGCGGCAACGCTTTGGTAGGAGCTGCGCGCAATTCTGGCCCGGATGACACATCCGGAGGGAAGTTTGATGGCGAGAGCACCGAAGCGCCTGATGCAGGCCGATGAATCCGGCGCGCTGCTGCGGGAGGAGATTGCCTTGTACCTGGCGCGGCACGGCACCGCGGACATCTGCAAGATTCTCGAATTCGCCCTGCAGGAACTTGAAACGGCGCAGCGTCATTTCGAACTGGGTCACTTCGTGCAGCTGCGGATGGAGGCACGGGCGCTCGGCCGCCGGATGGGGCGCATGGGGCTCAGCCGGCCGGAGGCGGTTGCCACGGCTCTGGCCGAGGTGGCCGGTGAACGGCGGATCGTCGAGGCGGCGGCGCTTCTCGAGCGGCTCGGCCGCATCCTGCGCTTCGCATCGCGCACCGCGGCGCTGATGGAGCCGCCCGCCTACCTGTGATCCGCAGCCCTTGCGCCGCGCGTTCCAAGGGCTAGGGTATGGGCAACACCGCAACAAGAGCCGCCATGCCCACGATATTTGCTTCCGCCGAAGATCCGTCCATCCCCGTTCACGCCATGGAAGAGGCCGGCTGCGCCTCCGCGCTCGCGGCCTTGCCTCGGCAGGCGCGCAACTGGGCCGAACACATCGGGTTCTCCGCCCGGCTCGGTGACACGCTGCCGGTGCCGGGCGAAGACGGCAGGGTGGCCATGGTGCTCATCGGGCTCGGTTCGGCCGAGGCGCGGGCGCGAAAGCGGTTCGGTGCCGTCGCGAACCTCTCCGTGCTGCCGGCCGGCACCTATCACATCGCATCTGCGCTGCCGCTTCCCCTGCTCGAGGAAATGACGCTGGGCTGGCTACTCTCGTCCTACGGCTACGATCGCTACGCCGGGAAACCGGCGCCGGAGCGGGCCCTCAAGCAGCCCGAGGGGATCGACGCCAAACGCATGGATGCGATCGTCGCCGGCGAGTTCCTGACGCGGGATCTGATCAACACCCCCGCCAACGACATGGGGCCGGACGAGCTTGAAGCCGCCGTGCTCGCGCTCTCGCTCGAGTTCGGGGCCGACGTGTCCGCCATACGTGGCGAAGAACTTCTGGAACAGAACTTCCCCCTGATCCATGCGGTGGGCCGCGCCTCGCCGCGCGCGCCGAGGTTGCTTGATCTGCGCTGGGGCAGCCAAGGCCCGGCGCTCACCCTCGTCGGCAAGGGCGTCTGCTTCGATACCGGGGGCCTCAACCTGAAGCCCGGAAGCTCCATGGCGCTGATGAAGAAAGACATGGGCGGCGCCGCAACGGTCCTCGGGCTTGCCAGCATGATCATGGCGCTGGACATGCCGATCCGTCTTCGAGTGCTGATCCCCGCGGTGGAAAACGCGGTCTCCGGCCCGGCCTTCCGGCCCGGTGACATCCTGACGGCGCGCAACGGGCTGACGGTGGAGATCAACAACACCGATGCCGAAGGCCGGCTGGTGCTGGCCGACGCCCTGAGCCTCGCGACGGAGGAGAAACCCGATCTCCTGGTGTCCATGGCCACGCTCACCGGCGCGGCCCGCGTGGCCGTCGGGCCCGATCTCGCCCCCTTCTACAGCACGCAGGACGATTTCGCCGAGGCGCTGTCCACGGCGGCGGCGGAGGTGCTGGATCCGGTCTGGCGGATGCCGTTCTGGGCGCCCTACGAGGCCCTGATCGAGCCGGGAATCGCGGATCTGGACAATGCGCCCTCCGGCGGTTTCGCGGGCTCGATCACAGCGGCACTCTTTCTGCGCCGCTTCGCGGCTACCGCGCCGAGCTACGCGCATTTCGACATCTACGGCTGGCAACCCGCCGCAGCGCCCGCGCGCCCCAAGGGGGGCGTCGGCCAAGGCGCGCGCGCCCTGCTTGCCGCCCTGCCGAAGGCGCTCGGCCTGTGATCGACCGCCGCTTCCACCCCGAGAATGCCCGGGTGGCCCATGCCTCCCTCGGTGCCGCGGCGCGGGCGCCCGAACGCACCGAAGGTACACCGATGCGCTGCCGGCGCCCCGTGGCCGACCTGTGCGAAAGCCCGGGAGGTGCCCGCGACAAGCAGGTGCTGTTCGGCGAAGAGCTCCAGGTTCTCGAGAGCCACGCGGGATGGGCCTTCGCCATCCACGGGGCCGACGGCTACGTCGGCTATGTTGCGCAGGAGGCGCTCGAGCCGGTGGGAGCGGCGGCAACGCACCGCGTCGTGGCGCGTTCCACGCATGTCTACGGCGAAGCGGATATGAAATCGCCGGAGCGCTTTTCCTTGAGCTTCGGCGCGCGCCTCACCGCCCTGCATGAGACGGAAGGGTTCCTCGCATTGGAGGGCGGTGGCTATGTTCCGCTCCAGCACGTGGCGCCGCTCTCCGAAACCGCCGCCGACCCGGCTGCAATCGCCGAGCTCTTCCTCGGAACTCCCTACCTGTGGGGCGGCAACAGCGGCTTCGGGATCGATTGCTCCGGGCTGGTGCAGGCCGCGATGTGGGCGGCGGGGCAAGCCTGCCCCCGCGATTCCGATCTGCAGGCCGCGCTCGGCGCCCCGGTGGCCGATGTGGCGGAGCTCGCGCGGGGCGATATCGTCTGCTGGCGGGGCCACGTCGGCATGATGCTGGATGCGTCGCGGCTGATCCACGCCAACGCCCACCATATGGCCGTGGCCATCGAGCCCCTCGCGCAGGCGCGCCACCGCATCGCGGAGCGGGAGTTCGGCGAGATCACGGCGCTGCGCCGGGTCACGCCCGCGCGCCCGTAGGCGTTCCTCTCGCGCAAAATACCTCGGGGGAGGCCCGGCACGGGCCGGGGGCAGCGCCCCCAAGCGCGGCTGGGGTCACTCGATCGAGCGGATCAATTTGCGTTCCAGCACCCGCAGCACGGTTTTCAGGTCGTGGCCCCGCTTCAGAACCAGCCCGTCCATGCCCACCACCGCGTAGAGCCCCTGGCGGTGGCGCAGCTTCGGGCGTTTCTCGATCCGGTAGATCGGGTTCTCCGCCGTGCGCCTGAATACGGAGAACACCGCCACGTCTCGCAGCGACGAGATGCCGTAGTCCCGCCATTCCCCAGCGGCAACGAAGCGGCCGTAGAGCCCGAGGATGAGACCAAGTTCCTTGCGGTCGAAGGCCACGCGGTCGGGCTGTCCGATGGAAGGGGCGCGCGGGGGGCCGGGCTCGATGTTCATGGATCAACGGTGACGAAGCCCCGCCCAAAAATCAAGCCTGCCCAGCCTTTGCCGCGAAAACACCCGCAAAACTCCCCGCGCCCGACCGCCCTTCGCCCTGACGAAGGGTTAGCTTGAGGGACAAGCGTTACCTGTTGCCCGGTTCCATGGTTTTCTTGCCCCCACCCGTCCCATGAACCGGCGGTGCGCCACTTGGCCCCGTCCTGACGTGACGGGGCCGATTTTTTTCTCGTTTGCGGCAGGAAGCTTGGGTAGACTCGGACCGAAGAGCCCACCAAGGAGCAGCGCACATGGGACACAACCTCGCCACGGCCCTTGCAGGGATCGCTATCCTGGCAAGCGGGCTTTCCGCCTGTTCGACCGTTTCGACGGAAAGGGTGCCCTCCTACGACACGGCGGACCTGGTGCTCGTACGCGGGTTCCGCGCCGAAGGAGATCCGTGCAAGGTGACGGGCGAAACAGCCTATACCAACCAGTTCCTCGACGACTCGGCCACGCTCGTCAGCTGCCCGGCCACCTACAGCGGGCTTGCTGCCTTCGTGCAGGAGACCGGCGCGCGCCGCGTGGGGCAGCGCGGGGATTTCCTGCTCTACAGCGTGCCCCGGCGCTGATCCGGCTCAGCCGGCCAGCCTGTCGCGGAAGGCGCGCACAACGGCGCGGTAGATGTCCTTCTTGAAAGGCACGATGCTGTCGATCATCTCTTCCGGCCCGATCCACCGCCACGCCGAGAACTCGGGGTGCTCGGTGTCGATCCGGATGTCGGCATCGCTGCCCTTGAACCGCAGCAGGAACCAAAGCTGCTTCTGCCCGCGGTAGCGCCCTTTCCAGACGCGCGGCACCAGCTCGTGCGGCAGATCGTAGGTGAGCCAGTCCGGCGTGCGGGCTTCGATCTCCACCAGATCGGCCGACACCCCTGTTTCTTCCCGAAGCTCGCGCAGGGCGGCGGCCTCAGGGTCTTCGCCGGGATCGATCCCGCCCTGTGGCATCTGCCAGGCGGGGGTTTCGCTGTCGATCCTCTGGCCCGCGAAGATCAGGCCTTGGGCATTCACCAGCATCACGCCGACGCAGGGGCGATAGGGCAGTTTCTCGATCTCTTCCGGGGTCATTCCTGGGCCTTCTCGTGCGCAAAACAGGGTTGAAAATGCATCGGGCCGGGAAGATCCCGGCCCGCGTGTCAGAGGTGCAGAGGGTTACTGCGCCGGGCCAAGGGCGGAGAGGCCCTTGAGGATGTCGATCGCATAGGCGAGCTGGTAATCCTCCTCGCGCAGCTTGGCGGTTTCCTCGACCTTGCGCTCCTCTTCTTCGAGCTGCTTGCGCTCGTCCTCGGAGATGGAGTCGTTCTTGAGGCTGCCGCGCAGATCGGCCTCGGAGCGGCTGAAGTCCGCCTCCGAACGGGGCTCGTCCTCTTCCGGCTCGGGCCGGCGGCGCGGCTGCTCCACGATGATGTCGGGTGCCACGCCGAGGGCCTGGATCGAGCGGCCGGAAGGCGTGTAGTAGCGTGCCGTGGTCAGGCGCATGGCGCCATCCCCGCGCAGCGGCATGACTGTCTGCACCGACCCTTTGCCGAAGCTCTTCGTGCCCACGACGATGGCGCGGCGGTGATCCTGAAGGGCACCGGCAACGATCTCGGACGCGGAAGCGGAGCCGCCGTTGATGAGCACGACGACAGGCTTGCCCTGCGCGAGATCGCCTTCGGTGGCGTTGAACCGCTCACCGTCTTCCGGGTTGCGGCCACGGGTCGAGACGATCTCCCCCTTGTCGAGGAAGGCATCGGACACCTTGATGGCCTGTGTTAGCAGCCCGCCCGGGTTGTTGCGCAGGTCGATGACGAAGCCGTTGACGTTCTCGATGCCGCCCAGTTCCGCGACCTTCTCGTTCAGCTCCTCTTCGAGGTTCGGGTAGGTCTGATCGTTGAAGGTCGTGATGCGCAGCACCACGGTGTCGCCCTGCACGCGCGAGCGCACGGCGGTCAGCTTGATCGTGTCGCGGATGATCGAAACGTCGAAGGGCTCGTCCTCGCCTTCGCGCACGATGGTGACGATGATCTCGGACCCCACGGGCCCGCGCATCAGCTCCACCGCTTCGTCCAGCGTCAGGCCGAGGATGCTTTCACCGTCGACGTGGGTGATGTAGTCGCCGGCTTCGATCCCGGCCTCGAAGGCCGGCGTGTCGTCCATCGGGGAGACGACCTTCACGAAGCCCTCTTCCTGGGTGACCTCGATGCCGAGGCCGCCGAATTCGCCGCGCGTCTGCACGCGCATGTCGTCGAAATCCTCGGGGGCGAGGTAGCTGGAGTGCGGGTCGAGCGACGTCAGCATGCCGTTGATGGCGGCCCGGATCAGCTCGCGCTCGTCCACTTCCTCCACGTATTGCGCGCGGACGCGCTCGAAGATGTTGCCGAAGAGATCGAGCTGCTCGTAGACCGACGCTTTCGCCTCCGCTTCCTGCGCGATCAGCGGGCCAGCCACCTGCGTGCTGACGATCGCCCCGGCGAGGGTGCCGCCCAGGGCGGCCATCACGAGTTTCTTCATCGCTTCCTATTCCTTGTTCACGGCGAACCACGCGGCGGGGTCCGTGGGCTCCTGCCCTATCCTCAACTCAATATAAAGCGTTTCTGACTGCGCTGCGCCACCACCTTGAACGCTTTCCACCAAAAACTCTTCGGCCTCGGGCGCCGCGCCGCCCATCATGCCCACCGGCGTTCCCGCCGGCACGACATCTCCGACCTCACCATAGACCGACTCAAGCCCCGCCAGAACCAGCAGGTGGTTCTCCGCTGGCTCAAGGATCATCACGTTTCCGTAGTCCAGAAGCGGCCCACGATAGCGAATGGTAGCGGGCCAGGGCGCCTTGACCAGAGCCAGCGGGCGGGTGGCGATCACGAGGCCGGGGCGCGAGATGCCGCTGGCGTCGGCTTCGCCGAAGCGGCGCAGCACGGTGCCGTCGGCCGGCAGGGGCAGCTGGCCCTTGGCTTCCGGAAACGTGCTGCCCTCCGGCGCGGAGCCCGGACCGTCAACGAGCCTGAGCCCGGTGGCGAAGCCTTCGAGCGTCTCGGCGTTGTCGGCCAGTTCCCGCAGCTGGTGGGGATCGGAGGCGTAGCGCTTGGGGAGATCGCTGCGCTCGGAGATGGCCTTGGAGAGCGACGTCCGAGCCTCCTGGATGCCGTGAAGCCCCTCGGCCAGATCATCCTTGGCGCTCTCCTGGAGGGTGCGCAGAAGCGTGACTTCCTCGAGTTGCCGGCGCAGCGCCTCGGCTTCCGCCTGCAGCGCGGGCGCGAGGGCCGAGATCATCATGCCCGAGCGCGCGGTTCCCAGCGGGCCGGAGGGGTGCATCAGGTGCAGCGCCACCGGGCCGTTCTGAAGCGTGCCGAGTGCGGCGAGCAGCCGTGAGACCTCTTCGCTGCGCAATTGCCAATCGGTGCGGATCTCCTGCTCGCGCAGGGAAGAGGCGCGCAGCCCCTCGCGCAGGGCTTCGAGACCCTCCTCATAGGCATGAATCGTCTCTGTAAGGGCGGAAACGCGATCTCTTGCGCCGCGGGCCTGTTCCAGCCGCGTGGTGGCTGCCGCCAGTTGCTGGGCCGCCTTGCGCGCGCTCAGGGCGGGGTCCGTCTCGGCGTGGGAGGGGGCCAGGGCCAGCAATGCGATGGCCGCGCCAACGGCCAGGGCGGAAGTCCGGATGCGCAGCGGGCGGATCATCGCAGGATCAGGCTCTCCCCGGTCATCTCCGGTGGCTTGGGGAGGCCCATCAGATCGAGGACCGTCGGCGCCAGATCGGCGAGGCGGCCTTCACGCAGCGATACGCCGGCCGGGCCGCCGACGAGGGCAACGGGCACGGGATTCAGCGTGTGCGCCGTGTGGGGGCCGCCTGTTTCCGGATCCACCATCATTTCGCAGTTGCCGTGGTCGGCGGTCACGATCATCGCGCCGCCGGCGGCTTCGATGGCGGCCACGACACGGCCCAAGCCGGCGTCCACCGCCTCGCAGGCCTTGATCGCGGCGGCCAGATCGCCGGTGTGTCCCACCATGTCGGGGTTTGCGTAGTTGGTGACGATCAGATCATAGCCCTTTTCGATGGCTTCCACGAACTTGTCCGTTACTTCGCCGGCGCTCATCTCGGGTTGCAGATCGTAGGTCGCCACCTTGGGCGACTTCGGCATGAAGCGGTCCTCGCCGGGTTCGGGCGTTTCCTTGCCGCCGTTCAGGAAGAAGGTCACGTGCGGGTATTTCTCGGTTTCCGCGAGGCGGAACTGCGTCTTTCCCTGCTTTGCGACCCATTCGCCGAGGGTGTTGACAATCTCGCGCTTGGGGAAAAGCGTCTGCATGTAGCTGTTGTGGCGATCGGAGTATTCGACCATGCCGCAGACGGCGCCCCAGTTCGGGCGCGCGGAGGCATCGAATTCGGCGAATTCCGGATCCGCCAGCGCCGCGAGGATCTCGCGGGCGCGGTCGGCCCGGAAGTTGATGAAGAGCAGCCCGTCGCCGTCTTTCGGTTGCTGGTAGGCGGCCAGTCGCGTGGCCTTGATGAACTCGTCCGTCTCGCCGCGTGCCCAGGCCTCGGAAATCGCCGAAAGGGCCGTGTCAGAGACGTTTCCGGTCCCGGACACCACCACGTCGAAGGCTTCCTTGACGCGCTCCCACCGGTTGTCGCGGTCCATCGCGAAGTAGCGGCCCACGAGGCTGCCGATCCGCGCGCCTTCGGGCAGGGCGGCTTCGAACTCCGCCACCTGCGCATCGGCGGATTGGGGCGCCACGTCGCGGCCGTCGGTGATGGCGTGGATCTGGACCGGCACGCCGGCGGCGGCAATGGCCTTGGCGGCCTCGACGAGATGGGCCTGGTGGCTGTGGACCCCGCCGGGCGAGACGAGCCCCATGAGCTGGGCGGTGCCGCCGTTGGCCTTCAGCGTGGCGATGAACTGCTGAAGCGTTTCGTTGCTGGCGAAGCTTCCGTCTTCGATGGCGAGATCGATCTGGCCGAGATCCATCGCGACGACGCGCCCGGCGCCGATGTTGGTGTGCCCGACCTCGGAATTGCCCATCTGGCCGGTGGGCAGCCCGGCGTCCGGACCGTGGGTGGTGAGGATGTTGTGGGGGCAGCGCGCCATGATCGAGTCGAAGGTTGGCGTCTGCGCCAATGCCGGTGCGTTGGCGGTGGTGTCTTCCCGCTGGCCCCAGCCATCGAGAATGCACAGAACAACGGGTTTCGGGGTGGTCATGGGTGCCTCGCCTCACTGCTACGCAGCGGTTTTACGGGCCTCGCCCCGGCAGGGCAAGGCGAGGCTGGGGCGGCAGCCAAGATTTGCTTGACGCGTGATCGCTTTGCGGGCGTTCTGGCGGCCATGACACGTGAATTCACCCTCCGCAGAGCCGTTCGGGGCGATTATCCCGCGATCGCCCGTCTGCAGACCGAAAGCTGGCGCACCGCCTATGCCGGGCTGCTGGACGCTGCCTACATCAACGGCCGGATGGCGGCCGATCTTCAAGCCTTTTGGGCAGAGCAGACGCAGGGCGGGCTCCGCTTCCAGATCGTCGCGGAGGGCGCAGACGGTGGCCTTCTGGGCTTCGTGGCGCTCCTTCCCAAGGCGGACGGACCCTATGTCGACAATCTCCACGTTTTGCCGGCGGCCAAGGGGCGGGGCCTCGGGCGGGCGCTGATGGCGCGGGCGGCCAAGGAGTTGATCGAACTCGGCGAAAACAGTGTCTATCTCACCGTGATCGCGGCAAATGAACCGGCCATCGCTTTCTACGAGTCGATTGGCGGGCAGGCCTCGGGCCCGTTCGCCGATGCCGTCTTCGATCAGCAGGTCAGCGCCTACCGCTACGACTGGACAGATCTGCCAGCACTTGCGGCGCAGGCCGGCTGACCCGCCTCAGCGCAGGTATTTCATCAGTTCCTTGGAGGGGTAGCCGTCGGGCGTGATCCCGATCGAGGATTGGTAGGCCCGGATCGCGTTCACCGTGTTGGGGCCGATGATGCCGTCGATCTTGTCGTTCAGGAAGCCGGCGCGCCGCAGGCGGCGTTGCATCTCTTTCTTCTCGTTGAACGAAAGCGGTTGGTAGCCGCGCGGCCAGCTCGCCTGGATTTCCGGGCCACCGGTGATCCTGTCCGACAGGTGCCCGACACCGATCACGTAGGCATCGGCCTTGTTGTAGCGCTCGATCACGGAGAAGTTCTTGAAGATCATGAAGGCTGCGCCGCTCGCCCCCGCCGGCAGCAGGATCGAGGCCGAACCGTAGTTGGGCACCGGCTTGCCGTCCACGCCGACGACGCCGAGCTTGGCCCAGTCCGACGGCATCTTGAGCGTCTTGCGGTTGGCGAGCCCGTAGTTGAAGCCGCGCGGCAGGCGCACTTCCTTGCCCCAGGGCTGACCCTTGATCCAGCCGGATCGCTTCAGGTAGGCGGCCGTGGAGGCCAGCGCGTCCGTGGGATCGTCGCTCCAGATGTCGCGCTTGCCGTCGCCGGTGAAATCCACCGCGAAGGCGAGGTAGGAGGTGGGGATGAACTGGGTGTGGCCCATCGCCCCGGCCCAGCTGCCCTTCATGTTGCGCGGGCTGGTATCGCCGGACTGGATGATCTTCAGCGCCGCGATCAGCTGGCTTTCGAAGAATTTTCCCCGGCGCCCGTCGAAGGCCAGCGTCGCGAGGCTCTCGATGACGGGAAGATCGCCACGGTGTTCCCCGTAGGCGCTTTCTAGGCCCCAGATGGCGACGACGACATCCCTGTCCACGCCATAGGTGGCCTCGATCTTCTTCAGCGTGCGGTCGTATTTCCGCAGGGCCGCCTTGCCGTTCTTCACCCGCGTCGGGGACGCGGCGCTGTCGAGGTAATCCCAGATCTGCTTGGTGAACTCGGATTGGTTGCGATCTTTCGCGATGACGGAGGTGTTGTATTCCACACCCTTGAAGGCGCGGTCGAGCGTGGCGCGGCTGATGCCCTGCGCCTGAGCGCGCCCGTAGAAGGACTGGATCCAGCGCTGGAATGCCAGGTTCGAGGTATGGGCCTGTGCCAGAACGATCTCTCCGCGCGCCGTGGGCCTCAGCGATCGCTCAAGGCCGGTGTCAGAATGGGATTGAACCGCACGTTGCACGGGCCGCAGGGAAGATTCAACCGCACCGCTGGCTGCGAAGGCGGCCGGCCCGGTGAGGCAAAGGCTGGCCCCGAGAAGGGCCGCGGAAACTCTGGAAATAGGCATCTGCTCAACACTCGTTTTTTCGAATGCTAGCCCGAATCCGCCAATGTTCAAAGGGCTTCGGCGGCCATCGACGGCGGGTTTGCGCCGATGGCTGCGGAGTGGTTGATAAGGCAGGAGAAATTAGCCCCGCCTTTTGCGGGTGACCTTGCGGGCCGTCTTCTTTCCCTTGACGCGGGATTTCGCGAGCTTCCGTTTCGGGCTGCCTTTGCCCCGGCGGGGGCCGCCGGAGCGCGGCAGCGGGGTATCCTCCACGCTGAGCAGTTCGAGGATGAGCCCGCCGGTGAGCGGATCCGTCTCCGAAAGGCGCACGGTCACGCTCTGGCCGAGGGCGAGGGTCAGGCCGGAGTGCTCGCCGGTCAGGGTCTGTGCGTCCGCGTCGAAATGGAAGAACTCCCGGCCGAGGGTGCGCACCGGGATCAGGCCGTCGGCCCCGGTCTCTTCCAGACGTGCGAAGGCACCGAACTTGGCGATGCCCGAGATCCGGGCGGCGAATTCATTGCCCATCCGCTCTGACAGATAGGCCGCGAGGTAGCGGTCCGTTGTGTCTCGCTCCGCGACCATCGAACGGCGCTCGGTGTCCGAGATCAGCTTCGCCGTGTCTTCGAGGTTCTCGATGTCCCAGTCCGAAAGGCCGTCCTTGCCCCAACGGTGGGCGGAAATCAGCGCGCGGTGCACGATCAGGTCCGAGTAGCGGCGGATCGGCGAAGTGAAATGGGCGTAGTTGCGCAGGGCGAGGCCGAAATGCCCGAAGTTCTCGGGGCTGTAATAGGCCTGCGTCATGGAGCGCAGCGTGGCCATGTTGATCTGTTCCGCGTTCTCCGTTCCCGCTGCGGCCTTCAGCAGCGCGTTCAGGTGGCGCGTGCGCAGCACCTGCCCCTTGGCGAGCGTCAGCCCCGAGGCTTCGGCGACATCGCGCAGCGACTCGAGCTTGTCCGGGTTCGGTTCTTCGTGCACGCGGAAGAGCAGCGGGCTTTTCTTCGCGATCAGTTCCTCGGCGGCGCAGACGTTGGCCAGCACCATGAACTCCTCGATCAGCCGGTGTGCATCCAACCGCTCGCGGAAGGCCACGGAGGTGACTTTTCCGTCCTCATCCAGTTCGATCCGCCGTTCCGGCAGGTCCAGATCAAGCGGCTGGCGCGTTTCGCGCGCGTGTTTCGTGGCGCGGTAGGCGGCATAAAGCGGCTCTATCACGGCGGAAAGCCACGGTTGCGTCCGATCGTTCGGCGCGCCGTCCACGGCGGCCTGAACCTCCCCGTAATGGAGCGAGGCCTTGGATTGCATCATCGCACGGGTGAAGCGGTGGGCGATCTTCGCGCCCTGGGCATCCAGCACCATGCGCACTGCGATCACCGGGC
This sequence comes from Pseudoruegeria aquimaris, assembly GCF_900172235.1. Classification (GTDB taxonomy): domain Bacteria; phylum Pseudomonadota; class Alphaproteobacteria; order Rhodobacterales; family Rhodobacteraceae; genus Pseudoruegeria; species Pseudoruegeria aquimaris. The sequence continues at coordinate 48,045 of NZ_FWFQ01000007.1, forward strand.
GCGCCACGCCTTCGTGCAGGGAGCAGAGATCGCCCGACAGCCTGTCGGGCAGCATCGGCACGACGCGATCGGGGAAATAGGTGGAATTGCCCCGCTTGCGCGCTTCGCGGTCCAGCTCGGAGCCCGGTGTCACGTAGTGTGCCACATCGGCGATCGCGACCCATACGACATGGCCGCCCGGGTTCTTCGGGTCATCGTCGGCATGGGCGTAGACGGCATCGTCGTGGTCACGGGCATCTGCCGGATCGATGGTGATCAAGGGGAGATCGCGCAGATCCTCCCGCTTGCCGAGCGGGGCGGGCTTGGCCTTGTCGGCCTCGGCGATCACCGCGTCGGGAAACTGGTCCGGGATGCCGTGCTGGTGGATGGCGATGAGCGAGACGGCCCTCGGCGCGCTCGGATCACCTAGGCGGCTCACGATCCGGGCGCTGGGCAGGCCGAGGCGGCCCTTGGGGCCAGCCTGTTCGGCCTCCACCAATTCACCGTCCTTCGCGCCGTGGGCGGCCGACTCCGCGACCCGCCATTCCTTGTCCTGGCCCTTGTCGATGGGCACGATCCGCCCGCCTTCGTGCCCCTTGCGGTAGATGCCGAGAATGCGCAGGGGATTGTGACCGATCTTGCGGATCAGGCGGGCTTCGTACTCATGGCTTTCACCGGAGACTTTCGTCAGCCGGGCCAGCACACGATCCCCGGCGCCGAGCGCGGGATCGCTGGCCTTCGTCACCACGAGAATCACGGGCGCCTTGCCTTCCCCCTGCCATTCCAGCGGCTTGGCGAAGAGATCGCCGTCTGCGTCGGGGGCGAGGATCTGCAACACGCTCACGGGCGGCAGCCCTTCCGGATCGCGGTAGGTTTTCCGGCGTTTCCGGAGGTGGCCGTCGGCCTCCAGCTCTTTCAGGACTTTCTTGAGTTCGATGCGCGCAGCGCCCTTGATGCCGAAGGCGCGGGCGATATCGCGTTTGGAGGTGAGGGTCGGGTTCTCGGAGATCCAATTCAGGATCTCTTCCCTGGAAGGAATACGGGTCATGAGTCCGCCCTATCACGCGCGCCGCGGCGCGTCATGCAGATATGCGTTCGAGATCGGCAAGCGTATCCACGTCCTCGAGCGTGTCCACTAAGGCGACACGGCCTGTGCCCAGCGATGCCAGCGTATCCTGAAGCGCGTGCTCCGTTGACCAGCGCACCCCCGAAAACAGGCTCTGTTTCGGCGCAAACGTGCGTTTCAGGCCAATCAACCAATAGCCGCCATCGGGCGCCGGGCCGAGGACGGCCTCGTGGCGGCCGAGCGCCTCGAAGGCCTTGGCGACATGCGCGGGTGCAATTCCTGGTATGTCCCCGCCGATGATCACGACAGGACCCGGCGGCAGGCCGCGGAACAGGCGGCCCATGCGATCGCCCAGATCGCCGCCCCCTTGCGGCACGCGCGGCAGGTGGTGCGGCCAGACGCGGCTCCTGAGCCCCTCTGCGTCGGGTGCCACCGCGAGCACGAGATCCCAGCGCGGATCTTCGAGCCGGCGCAGAAGGCGCGAAAGCTGGTGGCGGAACCACCAGGCCGCGCCCACCATGCCGAGATCCCGGCCCAGCCGCGTCTTGACCCGGCCCGGGCGGGGCTCCTTCACCATCACCACGAGGCGCGGTCGGCGCACCGCTGGGATCACAGCGGCATGTCCATGTCGTAATGGGGGATGCCGGCGTCCATGTATTCCGGCCCGCAGACGGAGAAGCCCAGCTTCTCGTAGAAGCCCACGGCATGGGCCTGCGCCCCCAGTTTCGCACGGGTCAGGCCATCGGTCGCCTTCAGGATCTCGACGGAATGCCGGATCAGATCCGCCCCGAGCCCGGTGCCGCGGTGCTCCTTCAGCACGCAGACGCGGCCAATCTTGCCAGTTTCCCCGGCGAAGAGCAGCCGGGCGGTGCCTGCCGGCGCGCCGGTCTCGTCCGTGGCGAGCAGGTGCACGGCCACGTCGTCCAGATCGTCCATCTCGATGTCTTCAGGGACATTCTGTTCGTCGATGAAGACGGCCCGGCGCAGGGCCAGGCAGGCGTCGATGTCGTCTGTGCGGGTGATGGTGTAACTCATGCGAAATAGTCTCTGAGTATGCGCGAATAGATCGATTTCAGCGCGGTGATTTGCGCCACGGGAACGCGCTCGTCCACCTGGTGCATCGTCTTGCCGACGAGGCCGAACTCGACGACGGGGCAGTGATCCTTGACGAAGCGCGCATCCGATGTCCCGCCCGAGGTGGACATCTCGGGCACCCGGCCGGTTTCGGCTTCGACGGCGGCCGCCACGAGCGAGGAGAGCGGGCCGGGGGGGGTCAGGAAGCTTTCCCCCGAAACCTGAACCCGCATGGCGATCTCCACGCCGGTGGCGGCCTGCACGGCATCGGCCTCGCTGCGCAGCCACGCGGTGAGCGATTCCGAGGAATGCGCGTCGTTGAAGCGGATGTTGACGGTGGCGCGGCACTCCGCGGGGATCACGTTGTTGGCCGGGTTCCCGGTGTCGAAGGTGGTGACCGCCAGGGTGGAGGGGTCGAAATGGGCGGTGCCGCGGTCAAGCTCGTGTGTGGCCAGCCTGTCCACCAGCCGCGCCAGCGCCGGAACCGGGTTCTTCGCCCTGTGGGGGTAGGCGGAATGGCCCTGGATGCCGGTGGCGGTGAAATAGGCCGTCATGCTGCCGCGGCGGCCGATCTTCATCATCTCGCCCATCTCGTTCGGGCAGGTCGGCTCGCCCACGAGGCAGGCGCTCATGGCTTCACCGTTCGCGGCCATCCAGTCCAGCAGCGCCAGCGTGCCGTGCTGCGCGTCACCCTCCTCGTCGCCGGTGATGGCGAGGATCACGGCGCCGTCGGGCGGGGTCTGCCGCACGAAATCGACGGCCGCGGCGGCGAAGGCGGCAACGCCGGATTTCATGTCGGTCGCACCCCGGCCCCACAGCTGCCCGTCGCGGATCTCCGCGCCGAACGGGTCCGCCGTCCAGGAGGCGAGATCCCCCACCGGCACCACGTCGGTGTGGCCGTTGAATCCGAAGGTTCTTGCGTGGCCCTTCGCCCCCCAGCGGGCAAAGAGATTGGCGATGCCGCCGCGATCCACGCGCCGGCAGTCAAAGCCGGCGCTTTCCAGAAGCGCCTGCAGCAGCCGGAGCGCGCCGCCTTCCTCGGGCGTCACGGAGGGGCAACGGATCAGATCGGCGGTCAGGGCGACCGGATCGACAGGCTCTTGCATGGGGCTTCTCCTTCTTCGCGCAACGGGGATAATGGCTCTCCCCCGCATTCGCAACGCGCGAATATGTGACCCGGCTGCACCAATCCTGCCTGACGCGTGCGGAAGGCGATTAGTTTTTTCTTAACTACGAAAGGGATTTATGCTGCTATCATCGCACAAAGAGACCTGAGGCAGGGCAAGCGCAGGCAGCACGGGCAAAAACTCCGGCGCCACGCAGTGAACGAGAAGCAAGAGAGCGCGCATCGCAAAGCGTGCCACGAGCAGCGTTTGCGCTGCCCCGCATGAGGCAAGGGGCAGGCATGGTCACGATAAACAACAGCGCCACTGCGGAGCAGATGGCGCAGGCGATCCTCGGCGACGGCGTGCAGATCGTCGGGGCCAGCTACACGGGGGACAACCGGGCTTCGGGTATCTACTCCGATGCCGACAGCCTCGCACCGGGCGTGGCGCCCTCCGATACCGGGGTGATCCTTTCCACGGGGCAGGTGAACCAGTTCATCGGGCTGGATTCCAACCCGAACGATTCCGGGTCCACGACGTCCGGGTCACGCGGGCCGAACAACGAGGCGGGTTTCAACGCCATCGCCGGCACCAGCACCTACGACGCCGCCTTCATCGACATCGATTTCACCTCCGACAACGATCTGCTCACCATGCAGTTCGTCTTCTCGTCCGAGGAATATCCCGAATACGTCAACTCCATCTACAACGACATCGTGGGGGTCTGGATCAACGGTGCGCAGGTGCCGCTTGAGGTGGGCAACGGCCAGACGAACATCGGCAACGTCAACGAGCAGAACAACTTCAACCTCTACGTCGACAACACCAACGATGACTACAACACGGAGATGGACGGCTTCACGGTGACACTCACCCTGACGATGCCGGTGGATACGGAGGGCGTGAACTCCATCCGCATCGGGATCGCGGACGTGGGCGACAACCGCTACGACTCCAACCTTCTGATCGCCGGAAACAGTCTCCAATCCGCCCTGATCGCGACCTCCGACACCGAGACGATGGGGGTCAACAGCTCCAAGACGATCGACGTTCTGGGCAATGACATCAACGGCGGCACCGGGGTGATCCGGATCACCCATATCAACGGAATACAAGTGAACGCCGGCGACTCCGTGCTGCTTGCGACGGGCCAGCGCGTCTGGCTCAATGCCGACGGCACGTTCACCGTGGAAACCGACGGCGACGTGGAGCCGGTCAACTTCACCTACGGGATCGAGAATGACGACGGGGTCACCGACACGGGCTTCGTCACCATCAACACCGTTCCCTGTTTCGTGGCCGGGACGCGGATCCGGACACCCGACGGCGACGTGCCGGTGGAAACGCTCTGCCCGGGCGACCTGGTGGAAGCCCATGACAACGGCCCGCAGCCGGTGCGATGGATCGGTCGGCGCCGGGTGCCGGCCTGCGGGAAACACGCGCCCGTCGTCATCAGGGCCGGGGCGTTCGGCAATCACGGCGAGCTCAAGGTTTCTCCCCAGCACCGGATCCTGCTGCGCGATACGCTGGCGGAGCTTCTGTTCGGCGAGCGCGAGGTGCTCGTGGCGGCGAAGGATCTGGTGAACGACAGATCGATCCGCATCGTCGAGGGCGGGGAGGTGGAATACGTCCATATCCTCTTCGACGAACACCAGGTGATCTATTCGGAGGGGCTGGCGACGGAAAGCTTCCTGCCCGGGCCTCAGACGATGGACAGTTTCGAAGAAGACATCGTTGCCGAACTGGCCTCGATCTTCCCGGAGATCGATCCGGAAACGGGTGCGGGCTACGGCGCGTCCGCGCGGCGCACGCTCAGGAAATTCGAGGCGGCGGTGCTGATGTCCCGGCGGTGGGCGGCCTAGGGGCGGCCGGAACGGGGAATGGGGTGATGCCCGCGTGCGTGGGCGTCGGAATGAAGGCGGAAGAACAAGAATGACATGGCGAGCCCTGATCGATGCCGGCGCGCAGGCCTTCCGCAGCAGCGGAGCGGCGCCCGAAGCTATGGACGCCCGCGGAAGCCTCGTGGTCGAACTGGCGCTCTGCGCGTCGCGCTCGGATGCGTTTACCGCACTGAAGGCCCGCAGCAGGGACGGCGGGTTCGCCCTGCTGCTCACCGTGGATCCGCACGGCGCCGTCCGGCTGGAGCTATCGCAGGGGCGCGACACCCGGATCATGGCCGCGAAGAGCGGCACGGCGCTGTCCCACCGCGCGCTGCGCATCACCTATTCCTGGTGCCTCGAGGAAGGGCTTGGCGTGTTGACGGTCGAGAACCTGCTGGACGGCTGGTTGTCGCAGGCAGAATACCGCGGCCCGCTGGCGATTCCGGCGCGGGTGCTGGCCGGCCCGGCTGCCCGTTCAGGGGGGATCGAGCTTGATTCCGAGGTGGCCTTTGCCGGGATTTCCTCGGAGATGGAGCCGGTGGGCCTTCCGGCCTCGATCGCTGAGGGCGCGCCCGTTCTGACCGAGACCGGCCCGCGCCCGATCGAAAGCCTGAGGCCGGGCGATCTGGTGCAGACGCGTGACAACGGGCTGCAGCCGGTGCGCTGGGTGGTGAAGCGCAGGGTGCCGGCCGTCGGCGGCTTCCGCCCCGTCCGGCTGTGCGCGCCCTTCTTCGGGCTGACGCGCGACCTTCTGCTCGGCCCGGATCAAAGAGTGCTCGTCGAGGGCGCTTCCGTCGAATACCTGTTCGGCGAGGAGGAGATGTTCGTCGAGGCCCGCCATCTGGTGGACGGCCGTGCGGCAATGGAAGAGGGTGCCGCGCGCATGGTCACCTACTACCAGCTCCTGCTCGACAACCATGAGATCATCTCCGTCGGCGGGCTGGAGCTTGAAAGCCTCTTCATCGGCGATCTCTGCGATGACCCGGCGCTGCTGCGCACAACTTTGCTTGCAGACCTCGCCCCTGATCGACTACCACGCCACGCACGCGTCGCGCGCCCGCAGTTGCGCGCCTACGAGGCCCCGACCCTGCGCAACGCGTTGAACGCGTGATGCGGCAGGTTGGGCAAAGAGGGATGAGAGACTTCGGATGATCCGCTTGCTGGGCATCTTGTTGCTGGCGCTGCTTCCGCTCGCCACGCAGGCCACCGCGCAGGATCTGCGCGTGGCCACGGTGACGCGGCCACCGTTTTCCATGGTGGAGAACGGCGTGGATACCGGTTTCAGCCTCGATCTCTGGGCCGCGCTCATGGAAGAGATGGAGCAGAGCTACGAGGTGGTGCGCGTCGAGGAATTCCAGGAGATGCTGGACCTCGTGCAGAGCGGCGAGGTGGATGCCGCCGTGGCCAACATCTCGATCACCGCCAGCCGCGAGATGATCATGGATTACTCGCAGCCGATCTTCGAATCCGGCCTTCAGGTGATGGTGCCGGCCTCGGGGCAGGCGGATTTCTCGATCTGGAACGCCATCCTGTCACGCGACCTTCTGATCGCCGTCGCCATGGCCTTCGGCCTGCTGCTCGGCGGCGGCATGTTGATGTGGCTGTTCGAGCGCCGCGCGCAGCCCTATTTCGACCGCCCCGCAAAGGAGGCGCTTTTTCCCTCCTTCTGGTGGGCGCTGAACCTCGTCGTGAACGGTGGCTTCGAAGAGCGGATGCCGCGCACCTTCTTCGGGCGCATTTTCGGCGTTTTCCTCGTGGTTTCGTCTCTGTTCATCGTCTCCATCTTCGTCGCCAACATCACCGCCGTGATGACGGTGAAGGCGATCCAGAGCTCGGTGAACTCGATCTCGGATCTGGAGGGAAAACTCGTGGGCACAACGGCAGGCTCCACCGCGAGCGTGTTCCTCGCCGGGCGCGACATTCGGTTCGAGGGCTACGAGGATCTCGAGAGCCTGCTGGCCGCCTTCGAGGCGGGGGATCTCGACGCCGTCGTCTTCGATGCGCCGATCCTGGCCTATTACGTGAACACCCGGGGGCGCAAACTTGGTGAACTGAAGGGCAGCGTGTTCCTGCGGGAGGATTATGGCATCGCCTTCCCGACAAACAGCCCGCTGGCAGAGCCGGTGAACCAGGCCCTGCTGCGGCTCAAGGAAAACGGCACCTACGACGATCTCAGCCGCAAGTGGTTCGGCCGGGTCAACTGAGGCCCGCTCAGCCCCTGGCCTCGTCGTAGAAGGGCGTCATTTGTGCCACGATCACGCTGTTTTCCTCCAGCGCCCGCGCCATCAGGGCCTGTTCTTCCTCGGGGATGTCGTGGCCCTCGGCCAGGCGCTCTTCGAGCGTGCCGTAGCCGCTGATTTCCAGCGGCGCGAGATCGGCCTGCTTCAGGATCGCCACGGTTTCGCGCACGGCCTCGGCTTCGTCCACGCCGGAGGCATAGCACACCAGCGCCGCGCCTGTGGCGCCCTTCGGGAGGCCGTCGCCCTCCTTGCGGCCCACTTCCACGAGGAGCGTGAAGACCTGCTGCCGGGACGGCTTCTTCTGTTTCTTCTCGGTGTTCATGCGTTCGCCCCTATCGGCTGGCGCGGGGCGGGTCAACCGGGCAGTCGGCCCGGCCGGATTGATCCGAATGGATAGGGCAGCCCCTACCCGAACGAATTTGACTCATACTTTCGGGAAAACCCTATCCCGAAGCCCGGATCGTTTTAGCCTTCGTTAGGCGTATGCCCTCTAGCGTGTCCTTTAACGCGTGAATGAGGTTTCGCCGTGGTTACCGCTTCTGAACTGAACATCGATACGAACGCCACCGCCGATGCCATGGCCGAGGCCATGTTCGGATCCGGCATCCAGATCGTTGACGCCAGCTACACGGGCGCGCAGGGCGCCTCCGGCATCTACTCCGGGGGGGACGCCACGGCGCCCCTGCTCACGCCGTCGGACACCGGCGTCATCCTGTCCACCGGCCGGGCGACGGACGTGACGAACAGCTCCGGCGATGCCAATGCCTCGAGCGGCACCACCACAAGCTGGGGCCTCGGCGGGGATGCGGATCTGAACGAAATCGCCGGCGCCCAGACGTTCGATGCCGCGATCTTCGAAGCCACCTTCATCCCGCAGGGCGATGTTCTGACAATGCAGGTCGTCTTCTCGTCGGAGGAGTATCTGGAATACGTGAATTCCGGCTTCAACGATGCGGTGGGGATCTGGGTGAACGGCCAGAAGGCCGAGCTCACCGTCGGCGACGGTGACATCACGATCAACAACATCAATGATCAGAGCAACCAGAGCCTCTACATCGACAACCCCGCCGGCTCCGATCCCGTCAACACCGAGATGGACGGGCTGACCGTCACGCTCACGTTGAAGGCCAACGTGAACGCCGGGGATCAGAACACGATCAAGATCGCCATCGCGGACGGGGGCGATTCCGCCTATGACAGCAACCTCCTGATCGCGGGGGACAGCATCCAGACGGCGCTTGTCGCCGGTGACGACGCCTACCAGCTCGACAACGTGCAACCCAAGACCGTGGACCTGCTGGCGAATGACTCTTCCACGGTGCCCGGCACGCTCACGATCACCGCCATCAACGGCACCCCGGTCGTCGCCGGCCAGGAGGTGACGCTCCCGACGGGCGAAAAAATCACGCTCAACGCTGACGGCACCATCACCATCGTTTCGGACGGAGACGAGGGCACGAACCAGTTTTCCTACGAAGTCACGGACGAAGGCGGCAACACCGATACCGCCTTCGTGAGCCTCACCACGGTGCCCTGCTTCGTTGCCGGCAGCCTGATCAAGACGGTGGAGGGCGATGTGCCGGTCGAACGTCTGCGCCCCGGCGATCGCGTGATGACCCGCGATCACGGGCCGCAACCGGTGCGCTGGGTCGGCATCTCCCGCAGGGTGGCGCGCGGCAAGGATGCGCCCGTCGTCTTCGAGGCCGGCGCCCTCGGTTCGCACGAGCGGCTTGCCGTCTCCCCGAACCACCGGATGCTCGTGGTTTCCTCCGATGCGCAACTGCTGTTCGGGGAGCGGGAGGTGCTGGTGAAGGCCAAGCACCTCGTGAACGGGTCCTCCATCCACATCGCGGAGAGCGACGCGCAGATCACCTACGTGCATCTGCTGTTCGACCGGCATGAAATCGTCTGGGCGAATGGCGCGCAGAGCGAAAGCTACCACCCGGGCCGTGAAACCATGGACGGGTTCGATCCGGAGACCCGCGCGGAAATCCTGCGGCTCATGCCCAGCCATGACAGCCTCACGGGCTATGGCTACGGGCCCACGGCGCGGGCTTCGCTGCGCAGCTACGAGGCCCGGCTTCTGACGCGGCATGTGGTGAGCGGTGCGGGGCGCGAAGAACGGCGGCAGGGCAACCAGCACTGAGGTTCCCCGGCCGCTCCGTTCGTGAAGTGGCCGCGAAAATCAGGCTCTGTTGACGCCGGATCGGGCTCCGTCGCGGCTTGGCTGAGGATTGAAAGAGCCGCCAGGGCCGGGTGTTTCAAGCGGCGCCGAAAAGGCGCCGCCATCGGGATCAATCCCGCAGAAGTTCGTTGATGCCGGTCTTGGAGCGGGTCTGCTCGTCCACCCGCTTCACGATCACCGCGCAGTAGAGGTTCACGCCGTTCTTCGACGGCATCGAACCGGCGACGACCACCGAATAGGGGGGCACCTCGCCATACATCACTTCGCCGGTTTCGCGATCCACGATCTTGGTGGATTTGCCGATGAACACGCCCATGCCCAGCACCGAGCCTTCGCGCACGATGCATCCTTCCACGACCTCGGAACGGGCGCCGATGAAGCAGTTGTCCTCGATGATCGTCGGGCCGGCCTGCATCGGCTCCAGCACGCCACCGATGCCGACGCCGCCGGAGAGGTGCACGTTCTTGCCGATCTGCGCGCAGGAGCCCACCGTGGCCCATGTATCCACCATGGTGCCTTCATCGACATAGGCGCCGAGGTTCACGAAGGAGGGCATCAGCACGACGCCCGGCGCGATGTAGGCCGATTTGCGCACCACGCAGTTGGGCACGGCCCGGAAACCGGCGGCCTTCCACTGGTCCGCGCCCCAGCCGGCGAACTTGCTGTCCACCTTGTCCCACCAGCCGGAGCCCTGCGGGCCGCCGGGTTGCTCTTCCATGTCCTTGATGCGGAAGCCCAGCAGAACGGCCTTCTTGGCCCATTGGTTGACGTGCCAATCGCCGCTTTCCAGCTTCTCGGCCACGCGCAGGGTGCCCGAATCCAGCGCGTTCAGCGTTTCCTCGATGGCTTCGCGGGTTTCGCCGGTGGTGGCGGGGGTGATGGTATCGCGCGCCTCCCAGGCGGCTTCGATGGCAGCTTCCAGCTGTGCGTTAGACATGAACGGCCTCCAATTGTCGCGCGCCTGCTATAGGCGGTTGCCCCCATTGGGGCAATCCCCGCAGCGCGACGCAGGGTCAGGCTTTTGCCTGCCGCCGATAGGGCGGACTGTGCGGAAAACGGGATCGGGGGGAGATCAAACATGATTCGCAGGATCGGTATCGGGCTGGGTGGAGCTCTTTTGGCGCTGGGCGTCGTTCTGGCCGTCAACACGTTGCGCTATGCGCCCGAGGCCGTCGCCACCGCGGCCAGGGTCTCCACCCCCACCGCGGTTGACGGCACGCGGCTGGCCGCCCAACTCGCCGAGGCCGTCCGGCTCAGGACGGTGGCGCCGGCGGAGCGGAATCGGGCCGAATTCGAAGCCTTCATCGCGCTGCTGGAGCGCAGCTTTCCCCGCGCCAACGAAGTGATGGAACGCGAGTTGATCAACGGGCTCACGCCGCTCTACCGCTGGCAGGGGCGCAACCCGGATCTCGCGCCGGTTTTGCTGACGGGTCATTACGACGTCGTGCCCGCGTGGGACGCGGATCCGGCCGGCTGGGAGCACCCGCCATTTGCCGGCGAGATCGCCGACGGGTTCGTCTGGGGGCGCGGCACGCTCGACGACAAGGGCGCGATCCTCGCCATGATGGCCGCGGCGGAGGGGCTGGCGGCAGAGGGCTTCCAGCCCGAACGCACCCTCTACTTCAGCTTCGGCCACGATGAGGAGACAGGGGGCCGGATGGGTGCTGCCGCCGTGGTGGCCCATCTGCAGGCGCAGGGTGTCCGCCTTGCCTGGAGCCTCGATGAGGGATCCATGGTGCTTCGGGGCATGGTGCCTGGGCTGAAACAGGACGTGGCCTCGATCAACGTCGCCGAAAAGGGCTACATGACGGTCGATCTCGTGGCCAGCGCCGCCGGGGGGCACTCCTCCCTGCCGCCGCGTGAAACCGCTGTCGGCATCCTCGCGGCCGGGATCGCCAAGTTGCAGGAGAAGCCCTTTCCGGGTGGGCTGACGGATGTATCTGCCGATTTCTTCGACGGGCTCGGCCCCCATTTCGGCTTTCCCGAGAAACTGGTGTTCGCCAATCAATGGCTGTTCCGCCCGGTTCTCGAAAGCCAGCTCGGCGGCTCGGAAGGCACGGACGCGATGCTGCGCACCACGGTTGCGCCCACCATGCTGGCGGGTTCCGATACCGAGAACGTGTTGCCGCAGGAGGCGGTGGCCACGGTCAATTTCCGCATCCACCCGCGCGATACCGTCGAGAGCGTTCTGGCCTATGTGCAAGCGGTGGTGGACGATCCCCGCATCGAGATCCGCCCGAGGGAAGGCGCCCGCGGTGCGAGCACGGTGTCCTCGGCGCAATCGGAGGCCTTCGGCCTGCTTTCCGCCAGTTTCAGAGCCGTTTTCGGGGATGTGGCGGTTGTTCCGGGCCTGACCGTGGCCGCCACCGACAGCGCGCATTACCAGGCCGTTGCCGAGGACAGCTATCGCATTAACCCCTTCGTGTTCGAGCCGCATGATCTGCCGCGCATCCACGGCGTCAACGAGCGTGTGTCGCTGGAAAACCTCGAAAAGGCCGTGCAGTTCTACAGGATCGTGATGGAAGGGGCGTGAAGGCGTCTTGCTGCCGTGCAGCGAAGCGGGGTAGCCTGATCGGGTAGCGAACAAGGAATTACCCATGAAAGACGAGCCCCGCGCCCATCCGTTTCGCGATTCCCATCAGGATGCGGAAACGGCCAAACATCTTCCCGACACCCCGCAGACCCGCTCGCCCGCCTACCGGCTCGCCTATGCGGACACGGATTTCATGTGCCGCGAGGAACTGCGCCCGGTTCGGCTGCAACTTGAGCTTCTCAAACCGCAGATGCTTCTGGACGAGCGCGGGATCATCTCGACCGTCGTGATGTTCGGCGGTGCCCGCATCCCCGAGCCGGCCAAGAAGGATACGGCGCGCACGAAAACCCTGGCGGAGCTTTCGGCCTACTACGACGAGGCCCGCGAGTTCGCGCGCCGCGTGACGGAGAAATCGCTTGCGACCTACGGCAAGGAGTATGTCGTCGTCACCGGCGGCGGGCCGGGCGTGATGGAGGCGGGCAACCGAGGCGCCGATGACGCCGGCGGCGCCTCGATCGGGCTCAACATCGTGCTGCCGCACGAACAGGCGCCGAACCCCTACGTCACGCCGGAACTGAGCTTCAACTTCCACTACTTCGCGATCCGCAAGATGCATTTCCTGATGCGCGCGAAGGCCATCGCGGTGTTTCCCGGCGGCTTCGGCACTCTGGACGAGCTGTTTGAAAGCCTGACGCTGATCCAGACGCGGCGGATGGAGCCGATCCCGATCCTCCTATTCGGCACGGACTTCTGGAAGACCATCGTCAATTGGGAGGCGCTGGCGGATGCCGGCACGATTTCGGCCGAAGATCTGGATCTGTTCCGTTTCGTGGATACGGCCGAGGAGGCGATCGAAGTGATGGAGGGCTGGGGGCAGGGCTGAGATCCCGCCTGCCGCAACGTCGCGCGGTGATTTCGATTTACCGCCACGCCGCTTTTCGCCCATCCTTCCGCTCAGGCTGAGGGAGGGCAGACATGGCACATCATTGGTCGAACTGGTCAGGCGGGGTGGTCGCGCAACCGGCGCAGATCCTCGATGTGGCGGACGAGGCGGCGCTCGCGGCGGCGATCCGCTCCGCCGCCGTTCCGGTCCGCCCTGTCGGCTCGGGCCATTCCTTTTCACCCGTTGCGGCGGTCCCCGGTGGCACCCTGTTGCGCCTCGCGGGGTTCGATCATGTCGAGCCGCTGGCAGATGGCGATGATGGCGCCAGGCACGTTCGCGTCGGGGCCGGGATCACGCTCGGCGCGCTGACGGAACGGCTGCACGCCATGGGCCATGCGCTCGCCAACATGGGAGACATCGACGATCAGACGGTCGGTGGCGCGCTGGGCACCGCCACCCATGGCACCGGTGCCGCATTCGGCTGCTACCCTTCTATGCTTGAGGCGCTGACGCTGATCGATGGCATGGGAAACCGGCGCATGATCAGCCGGGCCGAGGAGCCCGAACTGTTCAAGGCGATGGCCGTGGGGATCGGCACCGGGGGCGTGGTGACGGAGGCGGTGATCCGGACGGTCGCCCCCTACCGGCTGGAACGCAGCCGATACGCGCTGCCGATCGGCGACATGCTGGCGGATTTCGAGGCGCGCATGGCCGCGGCGCGCAACGTGGAATTCTACTACATCACCGGGTCCGGCCAGGCGCTGGTGATGGAAAGCCGGGAAACGGAGGGCGATCTGGTCGCCCGCCCGCCCGACAGGGACCAGGAGGGGCTGCGGCAGCTTCGGCTGGCAGCGAAACTCACGCGCGCAGCGCCGCGCCTGCGCCGGTTTGCGCTGGGTTTGGCTCTGAAAGGCCATGTGAAGGAACACTTCGTCGAGGATTGGCACAAGGCCTTCCCCACGGACAGGGACGGCATTCGCTTCAACGAAAGCGAGTATCACCTGCCTGCCGAGGCCGCCCCCGAAGCCCTGAAGCGGGTGATCGAACGGGTGGAGCGCAACTTCCGCGATGTCTATTTCCCGATGGAGGTGCGCACGGTGGCGCCGGACGATCTCTGGCTGTCCCCGTTCTTCGAGCGCCCCACGGTCTCCATCGCCGTTCATCACGAGGCCGGCCGGCCATTCGGGGCACTTCTGGCCGAGATAGAGACGATTTTTGCCGATTATGAGGGCCGCCCGCATTGGGGCAAGATGCATGGCCTGAAAGCCGGACAGCTCCGGAAGCTCTATCCCAAGTGGGACGAGGCGATAGCCGCGCGGCGCGAACTGGATCCGAAGGGCCTGTTCCTGACGCCCTACATGCGGGAGTTGCTGGGGCAGTGAGCTGCTACTTCGAAGCCATCGCGCGGGCGATGAAGGAGGCAGGTATCTTTCGGCCGGCGCTCGTTCTGGATACCGCACGCATGAACCGCAACCTTGCCACGTTGCGCAAGGGGCTGCCCAAGGGCTACGCCGTGCGGCTGGCCGACAAATCGCTGCCCGCGCCCTACCTGCTGCAGGCAGGCTTCAACGGGTTGGATACGCAGGCGGTGATGTCCTTCCACCTGCCGATCACCCGCGCCGTGCTCGGGCGGTTTCCGAATACGCAGGTTCTGATGGGCAAGCCGATGCCGGTGGCCGAAGCGGCCCGTTTCCTGAAGCAAGAGCCGCGGGCCGGGCAACTCACCTGGCTGGTGGATTCGCTCTCGACGCTGGCCGAGTATCGCGCCTTGGCCGAGCAGCGTGGGCAGGCGATGCGCATTGCCTTCGAGGTGGATATCGGCCTTGGCCGGGGCGGGCTGCCGGCGCCCGAGGATCTTGCCTCCGCGCTTCGGGCCTGCGACCCCCTCAAGCCCGTGGGCCTGATGGGATACGAAGCCCATGTCAATGCCCTGCCGGGGCTTCTGGGCCGGGGCGAAAAGGCGGCGCGCGCTGCGCGGGAGAGGCTTGCGCAGTTCAAGCGCATCCTGCCTGAAGGTGCGGCGGAGATCATCAACACCGGTGGTTCGACCACGGTGCTCGAGCTGCCTGAGGGCGGCCCGGCAAATGACCTGACCGTCGGGTCGCTGATCGTGAAGCCGTCGGACTTCGATCAGCCCAAAAACGCCCAAATAGAGCCTGCTTTGTGGATCGTCAGCCCGGTTCTGAAGAGGCACCCACACGGGCTGCCCGGCCATCCCCGGCTGTCCGAAGTGCTGCGCCGATGCGGGGTGATCGCCCCGAAGATTGCCTTCCTCTACGGCGGCAAATGGATGGCCGCGCCGGTCTGGCCCGAGGGGTTGAAGCAGAGCCCGTTCTTCGGGCCGTCGTCCAACCAGCAGGGCTTCACCTATCGCGCGGGGACGCCGGAGACGGTGGTGCTGCGGCCCACGCAATCGGAGGCCGTGATCCAGCATTTCCCGGAGCTTTGGCTGTTTGACGGAGTGCGGATCACAGGTAGCGAGCAGCCGTTTCCGATCTTGTAACGAGAGGCGCGCCCGGCCCTGGGTGGGTGCAGAATGCGCCCTCCCGGGGGGAGGGTCGGGCGCGGCTCGGGCGTACCGCCCAAGCTGTTTTTATCCCAGCCCGGCTTCGCTTTCGATCTGCTTGCGGCTCTTGCGGGCGCGCTCGGTTTCGCTCTTCAGCTGGCCGCAGGCAGCCATGATGTCCTCGCCGCGCGGGGTGCGGATCGGCGTGGCATAGCCGGCCTGGTAGATGATGTTGGCGAAGGCGCGGATCCGGTTGTTGGACGAGCGCTGGTAGGGCGCGCCGGGCCATTCGTTGAAGGGGATCAGGTTGATCTTGGCCGGAACGTTGTAATCCTTGATCAGCTTGATCAGCCGGTGCGCGTCCTCGTCGGAATCGTTCACGTCCTTCAGCATCACGTATTCGAAGGTGATCCGCTCGGAGTTCGAGGCCTTCGGATAGCTGGCCAGCGCCTGCATCAGCTGTTCGATGTTCCAGCGTTTGTTGATCGGCACCAGAACGTCGCGCACTTCGTCGGTGGTGGCGTGGAAGCTGATCGCGAGCTGGCAGCCGATCTCCTCGGCGGTGCGGGCGATCTCGGGCACCACGCCGGAGGTCGAAAGGGTGATGCGGCGGCGGGAGAGCGAGATGCCCTCCGGATCCATCGCGATCTTCATCGCGTCGCGCACGTTTTCGAAATTGTAGAGCGGTTCGCCCATGCCCATCAGCACGATGTTGGACAGAAGCCGCGTTTCGTTCTTCGGGTTGCGCCCGGGCTCGGGCCATTCGCCGAGGTCGTCACGGACGAGCAGCACCTGGCCGACGATCTCGCCGGCGGTCAGATTGCGCACCAGTTTCTGGGTGCCGGTGTGGCAGAAGGAGCAGGTGAGCGTGCAGCCGACCTGCGAGGACACGCAGAGCGTGCCGCGATCTTCCTCGGGAATGTAGACGATTTCCACCTCGTGGCCGCCGGCGATCCGCACGAGATACTTGCGCGTGCCGTCTTCGCTGACGAGCTTGCGCACCAGTTCGGGGCGGGCAATGACGAAGTTCTCTTCCAGCATGGCGCGGTAGGGCTTGGCGAGATTCGTCATCTCGCTGAACTCCTGCACGCCTTTCTGGTAGATCCACTGCCAGACCTGCCCGACCCGCATCTTCGCCTGCTTCTCGGGCGTGCCGGCTTCGATCAGGGTTTCGCGCAGCTGCTCGCGGGTCAGCCCCACGAGGTTTTTCTTCCCGCTGCCGTCAAGCTTGCGGGGGAGTGTCAGAACGTCCTGCGTGATCGGTGCCGTCGCCGTCATGATACGTGCCTTTCGAGGAATCGAAGGGGGCTGTTACACCATTCTGTCGCAAAACGGAATGGCCCGCAAAGATCAGGCGGCGTCGGGCAGTTCCATCAGCCTCAGGGCGAGGCGGGTTTCGTGGCGGCGCAGGGAGGGGGTCTCTGCCGGTGCGTGCTCCTCGCTGGGGGAGATCAGATCCGGGAAGCGCAACAGCAGCTCGCGCCTTGCCGGGCGCGAAAGATGCACCGCCGCGCGCGAGGCCGGGTGGAAGCACTCCGCCATGAAGCCGTTGGCCGAGACGGTGCAGGGGGTGTCGAACAGCAGTTGGATGTAGGTGATCCTGTTCAGGCGCCTCGCCGGGCGGACCCCTTTCCAGCCCACGAGCTGTTCGGCCGGAACAAGCACCTGTTCCCGATCGAAGAAGGCCGGGAACCGCGCATTGCCGAAGCAGAGCCTCTGGTTCGGCGACACGTAGAGATCATGCATCGGCGTGTTGGTTTCGAAGGCATGGGCCGGGATCCTGATCGGCATCAGGTTGTGCGCCACCGCGTAGGCGGCCGTCAACGTGCGGCGACCGACCCAGCGCAGGATGTGCAGGCCTTCCTCCGTCATCAGGACATCCCCGCTGCGCAGCTCTTCCACCGGCCGGGGTCCGTAGGGCGTCTTTACCACGGTGCCTTCGAGAAAGCCGGGCACGAGCGAACTGCCCTCGCCGGCGTGCACGCGGTAGGCGCGGCCATCGCCGGAAACGAGAGTTTCGCCGGTGGCATCGACGACGCCGACGCGGCGGGAGCTTCGCCCGATCGCGGGGCCTTCCACCGCGGTCACCGAGCGTTCGAACGACAGGAAGCTGGCGAGAACGCCACCGTGGGTCAGCGCCACGGCGCCTTCCCGCGAGATGCCGTTCGTCCGGACGACATGCAGATCGTAGCCGCAGACATGCGCCGTGATCGGGCCGAGCGCGTAGATGCCGCGCATGGTTCCGTTCGGGTGATACACGATGAGCTGGATCCCGGCCTTCAGGCTGTCGGGATCCACGGCTACTTCAACAAAATCGCCGGTTGCCGGCCCCGCGTAGCGGATCTCGGAGAGAAAAGGGTCTGCCATGCTGCTCTGCACTCGTTCCATGGGTGCGCTGTGCACCTTCTGATGTTGCAGAGACGCTAGCCGGAAATCGTGGCAAAATTTTGGGCGAAGATGTTATCCGCCGCACCGTTTTGCGGCTTCTTCGAGTGCAGCCGTGAAGCCGAGCAGCGAGAAAGTGTCCTCGGTGCGGGTGCCGCGGGAGGAGCGCCCGACAACCTTTGCTTCCGCGCCCCGTTTCATCGCCGCGATGATCGCCTTGTCCTGCTCGGGGGAGCTGGGCCAGGCGTTCTCGCCCTGCGTGAGGAAATCGAACTTGGAGTCGCCGATCTCGACGGACACGGTCGAGCCCGTGGCGAAGGGGTAGCCGCCGGTGAAGGAGACTTCGCCTTCCACGCCGGCGCCGGGGCGGTAGGTGACGAACAGCAGGATGTCGCTGCGGCGCACGGCGACCACGCGGCCATCCTTCGTGTTCACGGTCTTCTTTGGGCTGGAGACGGCCCAGCATTCGGTGGGATCATCCTCGACGAAAACGCTCCAGTCCGTTTTCGCGGCCACGCGGTTGGTGGATTCCGCGGTTTCCTGTGCGTTCGCGCCCGCGGCGAAACACACCAGCACCATCGCGCCAAATCCACGAGCAACGATCGATTTCATGATTTTGCTGCCTCCAGCTGGTATTGCCTCATGCCTGCGCCCGCCCGCTGCCTGTTTTGGCTTTTCAAAGGGTGGCGCATTCTTTACCCGATTGCGCGGACAATAGCTTGAAATCGGCCTGCGATGAAAGGCCTGTTGGCGGAAAATCGCGCAAGGGTGAAGGGAGAATGCAATGGCGGATCCGGTTGAAATGGTGGAGCTCTGGCGCGGCCCCTTCCTTGAATCCGTCCACCGCGGCCATGCGGTGGTGTGCGACGCCTCCGGCCGGATCGTCGCGGCCTGGGGCGATCCGGAGCAGCTGATCTTTCCGCGCTCCTCCTGCAAGATGATCCAGGCGCTGCCGCTGGTCGAAAGCGGGGCGGCCGGGGCCTTCGGGCTTACGCAGGAGCACCTGGCGCTTTCCTGCGCGTCGCACAACGGGGCGGCGATCCACACCGATCGGGTCAACCGTTGGCTGTCGGACCTCGGAATGACGGACGCGGATCTGCGCTGCGGCACCCAGGTGCCGGACGACAAGGAAGCGAAATTCGCGCTCATCCGCTCACATGCCGAGCCCTGCCAGGTGCACAACAACTGTTCCGGAAAGCACGCCGGTTTCCTGACCTTCGGCAAGCATATGGGGTGGGGGCCGGAATACACCGAGATCGATCACCCTCTTCAGCAGGAGATTCGCACGGTCTTCTCCGAGGTGACGGGGCTGGATACGCCGGGCTACGGCATTGATGGGTGTTCGGCGCCGAACTTCGCCACCACGGTCCACGGGCTGGCACGGGCGATGGCATTCTTCGCGAAGGCACAGCCTGACGCAGCGAGCGCGCGCGAGCGTGCGGCCGCGGCCCTGCGCGAGGCGATGGTCACCTATCCGGAACTGGTGGCCGGCGAGGGCCGGGCCTGCACCGAGTTGATGCGCGCGATGGGCGGCAAGGTGGCGATCAAGACCGGCGCGGAGGCGGTTTTCACCGCGATTCTGCCGGAACAGGGTCTAGGTGTGGCACTCAAGATCGTCGATGGCGCCACCCGCGCGTCCGAATGCGCGATCGCGGCGATTCTGGTGAAGCTGGGCGTGCTGGACGCCGCTCACCCGGCCACGCGCAAGCGGATGAACGCGGCGGTGCTGAGCCGCCGGGGTCTTGAGGCCGGCGTCATCAAGCCGGCGGCGGCGCTGCTGGCCTGAGCCTACTGGAACCAATCCCACATCAGGCGCAGGGCAAGGGCGGAGGAGGACAGCACCAGAAGCGGCTTGATCAGCCGCGCGCCCTTTTTCTGCGCCAGGCGGGAGCCAACCCGCGCGCCCGCGATCTGGGCGCCCCCCATCGCCAGCCCGGTGGCCCACCAGGGCGTGGCCACGAAGGCGAAAACGAAGATGGCTCCTGCGTTCGAGGCGAAGTTCAGCAGCTTGGTGCGTGCCGTCGCCTTGAGCACCCCGGCGCCGCCGAGGGTCACGAAGGCCAGCATGAAGAAGCTGCCGGTGCCGGGTCCGAGCACGCCGTCGTAGAAGGCCAGAAGCGGCACCATCGTGAGGCTGAAGACCATCGGAGAAAGCCGCTCGTGCCGGTCGGTATCGTCCAGCCCTTTCTTGAGCGCGAAATAGAGGGCTATTGCGATCATCAGGAAGGGCAACGTGTAGCGGATCCATTGCGTCGGGATCCAGCTCACGACGAGTGCGCCGATCATCGAGGCGGTGAAGGCGATGGCGGCCGGCAGGGCCTGCCGCCGCAGGCTGACGTGCCCCCCGGCGGCATAGGCCCAGGCCGCCGTGGCGGTGCCGAACATGCCCTGAAGCTTGTTGGTGGCAAGCGCCGTGACGGGCGGCGCTCCGGCCAGCATCAAAGCAGGAAGAGCGATCAGCCCGCCGCCGCCGGCGATGGAATCGAGAAACCCCGCGAAGAACGCCGCGCCGAGCAGGAGGATCAGGATCTCGGCGCTCACCTCGAACATCGGATCAGGCGCCTGCGAATTCGGATACGCTGTAGCCCTGGAGGTAGAGAAGCGCGGTCAGATCGCCGAAGTTGATCCGCAGGTCGCATTGGGCGGCGACCGAGGGTTTGGCGTGCAGGGCCACCCCGGCCCCGGCGCGCCCCAGCATCCCCAGATCGTTGGCCCCGTCCCCCACGGCGATCACGTCGGCCTCGCTGATCCCCAGCCGTGCGGTGATCTCTTCCAATGCCTGCACCTTGGCTTCGCGGCCGAGAATCGGCATCCCGACGGTTCCGCTCAGCACGCCGTTCTCGACGTTGAGCGTGTTGGCCCGGTTCTCGTCGAAGCCCAGCTCCGTGGCCACCTTGGCGGTGAAGGCGGTGAATCCGCCGGACACCAGCACGGCGTACCCGCCGTTGGCCTTCATCGTCGCCAGCAGAACGCGCCCGCCCGGCATGAAGGTGATGCGTTCGGCCAAAACCTTGGCGATCACGCTTTCCGGCAGGCCTTTCAGCAGGCCGACGCGCTCCTTCAGGGCGCCTTCGAAATCCAGTTCGCCGTTCATCGCGCGGGCCGTGATCTCCGCGACCCGCGGGCCGACGCCGGCTTCCGCGGCAAGTTCGTCGATGCATTCCTGCTGGATCATCGTGCTGTCCATGTCGGCCAGCAGCATTTTCTTGCGGCGGTTCTCGGCCGGTTGAACGGCCATGTCGATGCCGAGATCCTGAAGTTCCCGCCACACCTCCCATTGGTTGGACGGCACGGTTTCCACGGGAAATTCGGCGGCTTCATCGATGCAGAGCCAGCGTGCCGTGCCCCCGCCCCAGGCGTTGCGCAGCGCTTCGACGGTGGGGCCGGTGAGTGCGCCGGAGCCGGGCGCGGCGAGCAGGGTCACGATATGCATGGGCGTGTTTCCGATAGTGGACGCTCGAAGCGCGGATTTGTGTGTCAGCGGCGCTTTAGCGCAGAAAAGCGTCTTGCGCCATCCCCACGCTTGGGCGTATCCGGGCTGCGGGACACCCCTCCCCAACGAGGGGCGCTTATCTGGAAGGATACCACTGATGGTTATCGAAACACCGGCCGTTCGCCCGGCCAACCCCCGTTTCTCCTCTGGCCCCTGCGCCAAACCCCCCACCTGGACTCCCGATGCGCTTGCCGATGCCCCGCTGGGCCGCAGCCACCGTGCCGCCGTGGGCAAGGACAAGCTGAAAGCCGCCATCGAGGAAACGCGCGAGATTCTCGGAATCCCCGCCGACTACAAGATCGGCATCGTGCCGGCCTCCGATACCGGGGCTGTCGAGATGGCCATGTGGAGCCTCCTGGGCGCGCGCCCGGTCGAGATGCTCGCATGGGAAAGCTTCGGTGCCGGCTGGGTGACCGATGTCGTCAAGCAGCTCAAGCTCGACGCCGTGGTGAAGACCGCCGACTACGGCGAGATCGTCGATCTTGCCTCCGTGGATTTCAACAATGACGTCGTCTTCACCTGGAACGGCACCACCTCCGGCGTGCGCGTGCCCAACGGTGATTTCATCCCGGCCGACCGTGAAGGCCTGACGATCTGCGATGCCACCTCGGCCGCCTTCGCGATGGATCTGCCGTGGGACAAGCTCGATGTCACCACCTTCTCCTGGCAGAAGGTGCTGGGCGGTGAAGCGGCCCACGGGATGCTCATCCTGTCGCCCCGCGCGGTGGAACGGCTCGAAAGCTACACCCCGGCCTGGCCCCTGCCCAAGATCTTCCGCCTCACCAAGGGCGGCAAGCTGATCGACGGTATCTTCTCGGGCGCCACGATCAACACGCCGTCGATGCTCTGCGTCGAGGATTACCTCTTCGCCCTGAACTGGGCCCGCGAGCAGGGCGGCCTGAAAGGGCTGATCGCCCGCGCCGACGCGAACACGGCGGAAGTGGCGAAGTTCGTCGAGGCCCATGACTGGATCGATTTCCTGGCCGAAGATCCGGCGATCCGGTCCAACACGTCGGTCTGCCTGAAGTTCACCGATCCGCGCATCACCGATGGCGCAGCCTTTGCCAAGGCCGTGGCCAAGCGGCTGGAGGCCGAGGGCGTGGCGCTCGACATCGGCGCCTACCGCGATGCGCCCGCCGGCCTTCGCATCTGGTGCGGTGGCACGGTGGAGACCGCCGACGTGGCTGCGCTGATGCCCTGGCTGAACTGGGCCTTCGAGGCCGAGATCGCCGCGCTGGCCGAGGCCGCCTGATCCCAAGCATGAACGCCCGGCGGGGCACCGCCGGGCAGCGCCCGCCCCGCCCCATGGGCGGGCGCTTCGCCCCCACCCCGGGACGGGCGCTGCCCTATGTGAGATGCGCGCGCCGTCCGCCTTCGAAAGGACACAGCCAATGGCTCCCAAAGTTCTCGTATCCGACAAGCTCTCCGAAACCGCCGTCCAGATCTTCCGCGATCGCGGCATCGAGGTGGATTTCATGCCCGAACTGGGCAAGGACAAGGAAAAGCTCGCCGAGGTGATCGGCGAATATGATGGCCTCGCCATCCGCTCCGCCACCAAGGTCACCGCCAAGCTTCTTGAGGCCGCGACGAAGCTGAAGGTCGTCGGGCGCGCCGGGATCGGCACCGACAACGTTGACAAGGAAGCGGCCTCCAAGAAGGGCGTGATCGTGATGAACACGCCGTTCGGCAACATGATCACCACCGCCGAGCACGCCATCGCTATGATGTTCGCCGTGGCGCGCCAGATCCCCGAGGCCTCTGCCTCCACCCATGCCGGCAAGTGGGAGAAATCCAAGTTCATGGGTGTCGAGCTGACCGGCAAGACGCTGGGCGTGATCGGCGCCGGCAACATCGGCGGCATCGTCTGCGATCGCGCCCGCGGCCTGAAGATGAAGGTCATCGCCTACGATCCCTTCCTCTCCGAGGAGAAGGCGCAGAAGATGGGCGTTGAAAAGGTCGAGCTGGACGAACTTCTGAAGCGTGCCGATTTCATCACCCTGCACGTGCCGCTGACCGACAGCACCCGCAACATTCTCTCCGCCGAGAACCTTGCGAAAACGAAGAAGGGCGTGCGGATCATCAACTGTGCCCGCGGCGGCCTCGTGGACGAGGAGGCCCTGGCCGAACTGCTTAAATCCGGCCACGTGGCCGGCGCGGCCTTCGACGTGTTCTCCGTCGAGCCCGCCACCGAGAACCCGCTCTTCGGTCTGCCCAACGTCGTCTGCACGCCGCACCTCGGCGCTGCTACGACGGAAGCCCAGGAGAACGTGGCGCTCCAGGTGGCCGAGCAGATGTCCAACTACCTGCTCACCGGGGCCGTGGAAAACGCGCTCAACATGCCCTCCGTCACCGCCGAGGAGGCCAAGATCATGGGCCCGTGGATCAAGCTGGCCGATCACCTCGGTGCCTTTGCCGGCCAGATGACGGATGAGCCGATCAAGGCGATCAACATCCTGTATGACGGCGTGGTGTCCGAGATGAACCTCGAAGCGCTGAACTGCGCCGTGATCGCCGGGATCATGAAGAAGGCGAACCCCGACGTGAACATGGTCTCCGCGCCTGTCATCGCGAAGGAGCGCGGCATCCAGATCTCCACCACCAGCCAGGACAAGTCCGGCACCTTCGACGGCTACATCAAGATCACCGTCGTGACCGAGAAGATGGACCGCTCGGTCGCAGGCACCGTCTTCTCCGACGGCAAGCCGCGCTTCATCCAGATCAAGGGTATCAACATCGACGCCGAAGTTGGGGCGCACATGCTCTACACCACCAATGACGACGTGCCGGGCATCATCGGCACGCTTGGTCAGACGATGGGCGAGAACGGCGTCAACATCGCCAACTTCACCCTCGGCCGCTCAGATGTGGGCGGTGGCGCCATCGCTCTGCTCTACGTGGACGAACCGGTGCCGGCTCCTGTGATCGAGAAGCTCTGCCAGACGGGCAAGTTCCGGCAGGTGAAGCCGCTGGCATTCGACGTCGCCTGACGCGAATTCCGCATGAACAGAGACTGTTTCACCCCGGCCTTCGCGCCGGGGTGTTTCGTTTTCGGGGGCATGGCGGTAAGAAAGCCCCATTGGCAGGGGCGATTTCGAGCGAGGCGGCGATGCGCTATTACGCGATCGGGGATGTGCATGGGCATCTCGAGCAATTGAAACGGGCGCATGAGCTTATCCGCGCCGATATCGCGCGCTGCGGCCAGCCCGCGCCCGTCGTCCACCTCGGCGACCTGATCGACAGGGGGCCGGAGTCGCGTGGCGTGATCGACTACCTGATGAAGGGGATCGCGGCCGGCGAGCCATGGCATGTGCTGAAGGGCAACCACGATCGCTATCTCGAGCGCTTCTATCGCGAGCGCATCACGTTTGATCCGAACACGCGCACCGGGCTCGTTTGGTTCGATCACCGGCTCGGCGGCGCGCAGACGCTCGCGTCCTATGGCGTCGAGGCTTCGGAGAACCGCGATCCAGCGCAGATCCAGCGGGACGCCCATGCCGCCGTGCCGGAAGCGCATATCCGCTTCATCGAGGGGCTTCCGCTCTGTCTCGAAACCGAGGATCTGATCTTCGTGCATGCAGGCATCCGGCCCGGCGTGCCGATGGCGCAGCAGGCGGAGGACGATCTGCTCTGGATCCGGGACGGATTTCTGGATGACGACACCGATCACGGCCGCCTGGTGGTGCATGGCCATACCGCGCTGGAGGCGCCCGAACACTTCGGCAACCGGGTGGATCTGGATGGCGGCACGGGATATGGCCGCCCGCTGATCCCGGCGCTGTTCGAGGGCCGCGATGCCTGGCTTCTCGGTGAAGGCGGCCGCAGCCCGCTCCTGCCCCCCGAGCATCGGTTGCAGCGCGGCGCCTGAGCAAAAGCGCGCCCGTGGGGCACCCGCAAAAGGCGAACGGGATTGCAACACCTTGCGCCGCTTCTGGCAGGCCGGCAGCCAAGGGTGTGGATTTATGGCGGCAATCCTCTAGCCTGCCCTCATTCTTCGCATAGGAAGGGACGGAAGAATGACAGCAACAGACACGACTCCGGCCAAATCCCCCTCTTGGATCTGGCTTCTCATCCTCGGCATCCTGCTCACCGTCGGTGGGCTGATGTGCCTTTTCAATCCCCTGGCGTCCACGTTCACGGCGCTGATCCTCGCGGGCGCGACCTTCATGGCCGCCGGCATCATCCAACTCATCGCCGCCGTCGCCGACAAGGAAGACAGCACCGGCAGCCGCATTCTCGGGGCTCTGCTTGGCCTCGTTCTGGTTGTTTTCGCCATCTCGCTCATGCGGCATCCGCTGGCAGGCATCGTTTCGCTTACCCTTTTGGTGGCAATTCTGTTCCTGATCTCCGGCCTTGTGCGCGTGATCCTCGGCTTCCAGCTGCGCCCGACCACCGGTTGGGTCTTCGTGCTGATCTCCGGGATCATTTCCATCGTGCTGTCGATCATGGTGTTCAACAACATGCCGGAAATCGCGGCCGGCCTGCTGGGCATTTTGCTCGGCGTGGATCTGCTCTCCTCCGGGATCACCACGCTCTTGATGGCCTTCGGCGTCCGGTCGCTTGCCAAGGGCTGACCTCTCACGTCAGGCCATTTTCGGCTTGCTTGGAGCCTGAAAACGGAAAGCCCCGGCGCATCCGCCGGGGCTTTTTCTATGTCCAGTCCAGCACCACCTTGCCGCTCTTGCCGGATTTCATCGCGGCGAAGCCTTCGCGGAAATCGGCCACCTTGAAGCGGTGGGTGATGACCTTGCTCACGTCGAGCCCGTTCTGCAGCATGGCGATCATCTTGTACCAGGTTTCGAACATCTCCCGGCCGTAGACGCCCTTGATGGTGATCGCCTTGAAGACGATGCGGCTCCAGTCCACGGGGGATTTGCCGGGCGGGATGCCCAGAAGCGCGATCTTTCCGCCCATGACCATGGACTCCACCATCTGATCCAGCGCCGCCTGGTTGCCTGACATCTCAAGCCCCACGTCGAAGCCCTCCTTCATCCCAAGCTCGTGGATGACGTCATTCAGATCCTCCTCGGCCACGTTCACCGTCCGGACGTTGGGCACAACGTGGCGGGCGAGCGCCAGCCTGTCGGGGTTGACGTCGGTGATCACCACCCGGCGGGCGCTGGCGTGGCGGGCCACGGCGGCGGCCATGATCCCGATCGGGCCCGCCCCCGTGATGAGCACGTCCTCCCCAAGCAGATCGAAACTCAGCGCCGTGTGAACGGCGTTGCCCAGGGGGTCGAGGATGGCGCCGATCTCGTCGGAAATGTCGTCGGGCAGGGGCACGACGTTGAAGGCGGGCAGGCGCAGATACTGCGCGAAAGCTCCCTGCACGTTCACGCCGATCCCGCGCGTTCCGGGATCGAGGTGGAACTTGCCCGCCCGGCTCTGGCGGCTCTCGGTGCCGATCAGGTGGCCTTCGCCCGAGCAGCGCTGGCCCACCGAAAGCCCCGTCACGTCCCGCCCGATCTCCACGATCTCGCCGGCGAACTCATGGCCGGTGATCATCGGCACGGGCACCGTGTGCGAGGCCCAGTCGTCCCAGTTCCAGATGTGGATGTCGGTGCCGCAGATCCCCGTCTTGTTGATCTTGATCAGCACGTCGTCGGGCCCGATCTCCGGCACCGGCGCGTCCACCATCCAGAGGCCTTCCTCAGGGCGGGATTTCTCCAGTGCGGTCATCGTGTTCCTGCGCATCACAGCACCCCCACGCGTTTGCCGGCGGTGCCGAAGGCCTCCAGCGCCCTGTCGAGATCCGCCCGGGTGAGGGCCGCGTTCATCTGGGTGCGGATGCGCGCCGTGCCGCGGGGCACCACCGGGAAGAAGAAGCCGGCCACGTAGACGCCTTCGTCGTAGAGCGCCGATGCCATCTGCTGGCTGAGCCGCGCATCGCCCAGCATGACGGGCACGATGGGATGTTCTCCTGGCAGCAGTTCGAAGCCGAGCGCCTCAAGCCCGGCGCGCCAGTAGGCGGTGTTCTCGAACAGCCGGGCGCGCAGATCGTCGCCTGCTTCCACGAGATCCAGCGCCACCAGCCCCGCCGCCACGACGGAGGGCGGCAGCGCGTTGGAAAACAGGTAGGGGCGTGCGCGCTGGCGCAGGAGGTCGATCACGGCCTGAGGCCCTGCGATGTAGCCGCCGATCGCGCCGCCGAGCGCCTTGCCCAGCGTGCCGGTAAGGATGTCCACCTTGTCGGCCACGCCGGCGTGATGGGGCGTGCCGCGCCCCTGCGGCCCCATGAAGCCGGTGGCGTGGCAATCATCCACCATGACCACGGCGTCGTAGCGCTCCGCGAGGGCGGTGATCTCGCCCAGCCGGGCAAGGTAGCCATCCATGGAGAACACCCCGTCCGTGGCGATCATGATGTGCCGCGCGCCATCGCCGCGGGCCTGTTTGAGCGCTTCCTCCAGCGCCTGCATGTCGGAGTTCGGGTAACGGTAGCGCTTCGCCTTGCACAGCCGGATCCCGTCGATGATGGAAGCGTGGTTCAGCGAGTCCGAGATCACCGCGTCTTCCGGGCCCAGAAGAGGCTCGAACAAGGCGCCATTGGCATCGAAGCAGGCGGCGAAGAGGATGGCGTCGTCCTTGCCCAGGAAGCGGGCGAGGGCGGTTTCCAGCTGACGGTGCAGATCCTGCGTGCCGCAGATGAAGCGTACCGAGGCCATGCCGAAGCCGTGGCTGTCCATGCCGGCCTTGGCCGCTTCGATGAGGGCCGGGTGATCCGCGAGGCCGAGGTAGTTGTTGGCGCAGAGGTTGATCACCTCGCGCTCGCCTTCCACGGTGATCCTGCCCCCCTGCGGCGAGAGGATCGGGCGCTCCGTCTTGGTCAGGCCCTCGGCCTCGATCTCGGCGAGCGTCTGGCGAAGGGCGGTGATGAAAGCATCAGACATGGGAAACTCCGCTTCGGTTGTCCGGAGAATATGGGCCAATTGGCGCGCGATGCAATGCGCCGGGGGCGACCTCCGGTGGCGCAATCGGGCTTCGTGCCGCTCAATCGGGGGCAAGCAGCCGGAAATCCACCTGCGCACGGGCGCCGCGCGCGTCGATCGCGGTCACCACGTGAAATCCGGGGCCATCAAGGGGCAGCACCGTTTCGCGCTGCCGCGTGCCGGGCAGGGGCTGGCCATTGGCGAGCCAGGTGAAGGGCGGGGTGCCATGCCGAAGCTTGGCGACGATCGGTGCGCCGGGCAGCAGCTCCGCACCCGACGGCGGGAAGGCGATCGACAGCTTCGGCACCGAGGCATCTTCCGGCCCGGCCGCGATCCGCAGCGCCTGTGGCAGCTGGGCGGTGCCGACGGTCAGCGCCTCCGGCGGTGGTGGGGGCAGCGGTGTGCGCCGTGCCGAGAGCCGCGCGAAAGCTTCGAACAGAACCGGCGCGGCGAGGTCGCCCCCGAAGGCTCCGGGCACCGGGGTTCCATCCGGTCGCCCCATCCAGACGCCGACGGTATGCGCCCCGTCGAAGCCGATGGCCCAGGCATCGCGATGGCCGTAGGACGTCCCGGTCTTGAAGGCGATTTCCCCTTTGTCAGAGCCGATTGGGGATGGCATCCCCCGCAGTATGTCCGCGACATACCAGGCCGCCAGCGGGCCCATGAACTGCCGGTTTTCGGGAGATGCCACGGCGCCCGGCGCCCATGTGAGCGCGGTTGCGCGGCCGCCGTTTGCAAGCCCGGCGTAGAGGCTGACGAGTTCCTCAAGCGACACGCCGACGCCGCCGAGCGCCAATGCCAGACCGGGCGTCGAACCGGGTAGATCCGGCGCCATGCCTGCCCGCTTCATCGCCTGCAACAGCCGGGCCGGCCCGATCTGTTCGGTCAGCGAAACCACGGGCGTGTTGAGCGAGAGTTGCAGCGCCTCGCGCACGCGCAACCGGCCGCGGAACACACCGTCGAAATTCTGCGGAGCATAGGTGCCGAACTGACGCGGCCTGTCGTCGATGAGGCTTTCGGGATGGGCGAGCCCCTGATCGAAAGCCAGGCCATAGACCAGCGGCTTGAGCGTGGAGCCCGGCGACCGGCGCGCCTGCGTGAGATCGACGAAACCGGCATGGGGGCCGGTGATCCCTGCGGAACCGACGGAGGCCAGGATCCGGCCGGTGTCGTTCTCGACGGCAAGCAGCGCGATCTGCACCGCCCCGTCGTGCTCCGTGAGCCTGTCTCGCGCCAGCGCCTCCAACCCATGCTGGATCCGGGCATCGATCCCGATCCGAACCACGCCTTGCCCGGGAAAGGCGGCAAGGGCCCTGTCCGATAGATGCGGAGCAAGCTTGGGGAAAGGGTGGCGCCGGGTAGGAACAGGCTCTGACAAGGCCCGATCGTGGGTTTCCGGCGAGATTACCCCGGCCAGTGCCGCACGGTGCAGAACGCGGTCCCGCGCTGCCTTGGCGGCGGCCGATGCATGGTCCGGCCTGCGCGCCTCAGGGGATTGGGGGAGCGCCACCAGCAGCGCGGCTTCCGCCCGGCTCAACCGCCGGCAGGGCTTCGCGAGCCAGGCCCGGCAGGCGGCGGCGATCCCCTCGATGTTGCCTCCGAAAGGCGCACGCTGAAGGTAGAGGTCGAGTATCTCCCGCTTCGTCAGCCGCTTTTCCAACGCCAGCGCCAGCCGGATCTGTTCACGCTTCGCGGCGAAGCTGCGCGTTGATCCTCCGATCAGCAGCCGGGCCACCTGCATCGTGATGGTAGAGCCACCGCTCCTGATTTCGCCGGAAAGCGCCGCCTGTGCCGCTGCCCGCAGCAGGGCGCGCAGGTCCACGCCGCCATGGCCATGGAACCGTTTGTCCTCGTAGGCGAGCAGCATCGCGACATAGGTCTTGTCCACCTCGTCGGCGCGCGCGGGCAGCCGCCAGTAGCCGTCAGACGTCAGGTAGGCGCGCAGCAGGGTGCCGTCTTCGGTCTTCACCTGCCGGGACGTCTCCGTAATCAGCGCGGGCACAGGCGCCGTGGCGACCCAGTGGCGAAAGCCGTCCAGCGCAAGGGCGCCCGACCAGAGCGCCAGAACAGGCATGAAGAGCCAGCCGCGTCTCACGGCGCGGCGGCCGTCACCGTCAGCCGGCCCGGGGCCGTCTGGGCGCGATAGATGGGGCGATACATGTCTTCCACATGGGCCGCCGGGTGATGGTAGCTGCCGGGCCGGACGGCGCGCACCGTATAGGCCAGCGTGAAGGGGGCATTGCCGGCCCAGTTGACCGCGGCAAGAAATCTGTCGCTGCGAAACTCCGTCATTTCCGTCTCTGTTTCGGCGGAAAGCCAGTCTAGGGCGCGGATGTCGCCCGCGCGCAGCAGCGCCGGGTTGTCGATTTCGAAGCCGGCGGGCAGGGGATCGTCCACCATCAGGCGCGCGGCCCGATCACCGAAGAGCTGGATTGTCAGAACGGCGACGGCCCGCGTGCCGGCCGGCACGGACCCGATGTCCAGCGGCTCGCCCTCCAACGTGAAATAAGCGCGCGTGATCGCATAGCCCTCACCGCCGGCGCCCTCCGGCGTTTCCGGCACCCCGAAGCGGGCGACGGTGATCTCCACCGGCTCGCTGCCGCTGTTGGTGAACCGGGTTTCGCCCGGATCCCCGCTTTGCCGGAACTTCACGAGCGGCCCTTCGGCCGGGAGCCCGTCAACCAGGATCGCGCCGTCGGGGCTGTCCAACAGGGCGTGAGCGGCCAGAAGCGTCCAGCTCAACTCCTGCGGCGAGGCGTGGGCCAAACCTTCCGGCGGCGTGACCTCGGCCAGAAGCGCCGGCAGGGCCAACGCCTGGCTGCCGCTTTCCACCGCGAGAGCCAGCAGCGCGGCGCTGTCTCGCCGCGGTGAGCCGAAATCGGCCCGCATCACGAAGGGCTCATCGTCAGGCGGGGTGGAGATTCGGCTCTGTGCACGGGCAAAGAGCCGGTCCGCCCGCTGTTGATCGCCGTATTGCGCGAGCGCGGCGCCCAGCTGTGCAAGCGCCATCGGGGTGGCGAAAGCCTCCGCTTTCGTATCCGCGTAATACCGCAGATCGCTCATGGCCGCCTGCCCCTCGCGCGCCAGAACATGAAGCGCATAGGCAAGCCCCTCGCCGCCGATGTCGAAATCCGGCGCGTAGTTGACCTGGTTGCGCAGGTTGTCCATCGCGGCGCGGAAGGCCGGGTCCGGCACCTCATGGCCGAGGGCGCGCGCGCGGGACAGGAAATCGCTCACGTAGGCATCCAGCCAAAGCGCGCTCCCCTCCGCGCGCCACAATCCGAAGCCGCCGCCGGACGTCTGGCGCGCGAGCACGCCTGAGATGGCGCTTGATATGGCCTCGTCGCCTTGTGCGGGCAACGGCAGTCCGCTCTGCCGCGCCACATCCGACAGGTAGAGCAGCGGCAGCGCCTTCGAGGTGATCTGTTCGGTGCAGCCATAGGGGTAGCGTGACAGCCCCGCCAGAAGCGAAGGCGCATCCAGCTGGGCGAGCGGGCCGAGGCTGACCGTCGCCGTTGCGCTGCCCTTGCGCAGACCGCTGAACACCTCTTCGTCGAAAACGAAGGTCTTCCCCGGCTCCAGCAGGAATCGGCTGCGCCGGGCGATGGCAGGATCGTTCTCCACGACGGCAAGGCGCAGCTCCCTCTGCAGGGTTTCGCCCCCGGGAGTCGTGACCGTGAGGCGTATGAGGCCTTCGCCCGGATCGGCTGCGGCAATGGGCAGGCGCAGGTGCCGGGTTTCGCCCTCTGACAGCGGCACGTCGACGGAGGGGCTGCCGGAAAGGATGATGTTTTCCCCTGTCACAGAGACAGAAACGACCCCGCTCGCGCCGCTGGAATGGGTGAGCGAGAGGGCAAGCTCGGATTGATCCCCGGGAGAGAGGAAACGCGGCAGGCTGGGGCTGACGACGATCGGATCGCGGACGAGAATGTCTTTCGTGGCGGCGCCGACGCCGCTTTCGGACCAGAGCATGGCCGACAGTCGAAGCGTACCATTGAACGGCGGCAGATCGAGCGGCAGCCGAAAGCTTCCGTCGGCATCCGGCTCCAGTGGGCCCGCGAAGAAGGCAAGCAGATCCTCCGTCGGCGGTGGGGACTGCATCCGGAGCGCGGCACCGGCGTCTCCCCCCGACCGCAAGCGGCCCTCCGCCCCGACACTGCCATCGATCAGCCGCCCGTAGAGATCGCGCAGTTCCACGCCCAGTTTCCGCTGCCCGAAGAAGTGGGCGGCAGGATCGGGCGGCCTGTGGCCGGTGATGTTCAGGATGCCCAGATCGGTGGCGGCGATGGTCGCATAGATCGGGGTGCTGCCATCGTGGCCATCAAGCGTGAGTCGGATTTCGGCGGGCCTGTTGGGGCGCAGCTCCGCTGGCGCTTCGAACCGCGCGCTCAGGCGTCGTGCGCCGGGATCGACCGGCGCGTAGGCGATGCCCATCTGCCGCGCGGGCAAGGGGGCATCCAGCCGCGTGGAGGGCGCGATCAGCGTCGCGCTCAAGTAGGCACCGGCGCCCCATTCCTCGGTGACGGGCAGGGAGATTTCATTCTCTCCTTCCGCCAGTCTGGCCGTTTCCATGGCGATCACCCTGTCGCTCATCACGGTGATCAGCGCTTCGCCGGCCATGCGCGGCGTGATCTTCAGGCGCGCGGTTTCCCCGATGGCGTAGCCGGGTTTGTCGAGCGCGATGGCAAGGACATCCGGCGTCGTCGTCGTGTCGGCCGGGGCATACCAGCCGGCGTAGAACCGATGGGACGTTGCGGTATAGGGGCCGCTGGCGGTTTCCAGCTCCAGCTCGTATTCGCCCCAGTCAACGGGAACGGACAGCGCGACGCCTTGCTCCGGATCGGTTTGCAGCGCCCCTTCCGCCACCCGTTTGCGCGACGTGATGGGCTCCCACTGCCATTCGCCGTAGAGCTGATACCACTGATACCGTGTTTCAAGGCGGTTGAGCTGCCACTTCAGGGCCCTGGCGCTGCCTTCGCCTGCCGGAGCAACCGTGATGATCCTGAACTGGGCCTCACCGCCTTCGGGGGCCGCGTCATCGAACGCGGGGCGCAGGCCGATCACGTCCCGGTCCGGCGGGAGCGCTTGCGTGAGGCGCCGCTCCACCGGGCGGCCCGAGGCCTCGGAAAGGCGCAGGGTGAACTCCGCCGTCAGAAGATCGGATTCAGTCTCTGTTTCAGGGAAACCAGCGCTGACAACGGCGTTTCCCTCCGCATCCGTTTCGAAGGCCCCCTCGATGCTCCGGCGGGATGTCCGGCCGGTCTGATCGTAGCGCCCGAAGAGAAAGCCCTCGTAGCCTGCGATGCTTCGGCTGGGTGAAAGCGCCACTTCGCCTTCCACGGGCAGGCCTGGGGCGGGGGCGCCGAACAGGTAGCGTGCGGAGAGGGCGATCCGGGCGGGCAGATCCCGGCGAAGGGGGAGACCATCGGCGAGCGACAGGTCGAAATCGATGCGCTCGGGCAGGAAATCTTCCACCAGCACGCGCGCACGGGCAATCGCTGGGGCCTCGGGATCGGCATGGAGGCTGAGCAGCCAGGTGCCGCGCGGGGCGTCCGGCGCTACGGGAAAGCTGAACACGTGGCCGCCGGCCTTGCCGCTTTCAGAGCGCTGGCGGCTGTACTCGAGCCCGTCCGGGCGTTCGAGGATGGCGGTAGCCGGGAGGCCGTCCAGTGCCTGGGCACGCGCATCGCGCAACAGGGCCGTGGCGTGGATCGTGTCGCCCGCGCGGTAGGCGCCCCGATCGGTGGCGAGATAGCCATCGATCGGCCCCGGTGCGGCGCGCCCCTCTACGCCACGGTCCGACAGGTCGAAGGCCGGATCGGACAGGGACAGGAAGTTGGCGTCCTCTCCGGCCTCGACGAGAATCATCGCAGCTTCCCCGGCTCCGCTCCCGCGCAGAAGGGCCGGTGCAAATCGGGCAATCCCGCCTGAATTCGTCTCTGTTTCGGCCAAGATCTCGTTGCCACGGCTCAGAAGCCGCACCTTGGCTTCCGCCACCGGCAGGGCGGTCCTGAGGCTGCGGGCCACCACGTGCAGCCCATCGGCGCCGCCCATCGTGGCGAGCCCGAGATCGCTCAGCACGAACCACTGGAGCGCGGGCGGGGTCTCGTATGGATCCGCACCCGGAACGCGGGCCTCCAGGGCGTAGATCCCGGCCGGCTGGCCGTCGATGATCCCGCTCACCGGGAGGCGCGTGGTGATCTTGCGGTTGAGT
Organism: Pseudoruegeria aquimaris; assembly: GCF_900172235.1. GTDB lineage: Bacteria > Pseudomonadota > Alphaproteobacteria > Rhodobacterales > Rhodobacteraceae > Pseudoruegeria > Pseudoruegeria aquimaris. The sequence continues at coordinate 82,512 of NZ_FWFQ01000007.1, forward strand.
TCCATCCCGGTTTCGCCCTCGCCCTCCCAGATCGGGGCGGCGATGCGGTTGCCGAATTCCGCGCTGCGGTAGGAGGGAAGCGATTGCCCGAAGAAATCCTCCTGCAGCGCGCGCAGGAGATTGCGCTCGCTCATGCGGTAGAGCTTGAGATCGAGGCGGTCGGTGTTGACGGTATCGACTGGCAGTGCCGCCGGGCCGTGCCGGGGCAGCACGTAGGCCCGCCCCGGAAAGCGCACCGAGGGGCTTCGGTCCCGCACGTAGAGGGCCAGCTCCACGGTCCGGACGAGGGACTCCCCGCTCTCCGCCGGCAGGCCTTCGCGGAACCGCAGTTGATACCGTGCGCCATGGGTCAAGCCGCCGATGCAGATGCGGCGCCCCTGCGCCTCGACGGTCAGCCCCGGTTCGGGCAGGCCCACGAAGGGCGTGTAATCCTGCCCGTCCGCGAGCGCCTCCGAGAACCGCGCGCAGATCCTCGGGCTCTCGAGTTCGTTCTCCACCTCGTGCTCGACGATGCGGAAGCCGTAGCGGCCGATGGCCTTCGTCAGCAGGCTCTCGGCGGCATCGCTCCGGTGTTCGGAAAGCGCCAGTCGCAGGGCCGGAATCATTTCCTTGCCGCGCCCCGTCTCCTCAAGGCCGAGCGCAAGCAGGTAGAGGCTGGCGGCCACATCTTCGCCGGTCTCGGCGCGCAGATAGGCGTTGAGCGCTGCCGAGAGGGCCCGCGCTTTCATCCGCCGCTTGGCCTCGGAAGACTCGGAATCGAGCGCCAGCGCGGTGCGCGCGTAGTCCTGCCAGAGTGCACTGGTGTCGGCCGCTGAGACAGCCGAGCCGAAGAAGCGGTGAGCGGTCTGCATGTCGCCCTGGCCCTCTCTCTCACGCGCCGCTCGGGCCAGATCCTCGGCGGGCCAACGTCCGGCCGGGTGACGAAACCCAAGGGTTTTGGCCTGTATCAGAGCCTGTTCAAGATCTTCCGGCCGAAGGAAATCCAGCCGATCCGCCCGCGCCGGGGCGTTGGCAAGAATGCCGGGATCCGTGGCCACGACACGACCCGAAGTCGCGCCTTCGTAGGCTGAGGGCGGGCCGGGATCGGCCTTGGGGAAGCAGCTCGCCGAGCGCGCGTTGAAGGTGAGGGCCGTGCAGGACGGATCCGCGAGGCAGGCCGTCTGGCAGGCGTCGAAGGTCGTGTCGAACAGGCTGGCGATGTCGCCGCCCGGAAGGTCTACATCCTGCTCGGTCACGAGGCGCCGCTCGGGCACGGGCTGTGCGATGGCTGCGGATGCAAGAAAAAAACAAAAAAATCCAAAGAGTATGCGGCGCATGTCTGGCCCTCCCTACCGGGAAAGGCTCTCACAGTGCGGCGCTCAAGGCAAATTCTGGGTTCGGACGTGCCGCCGTGGGCTCAGGATGCCAGCCTGCGGGGGGCGGCTTCCGGGTAGTCCCGCAGGAACACGAGCCGTTCCGGGGTGCTTTCGGCCTGCGACAGCCGGTAGCCGCCGTAGCTGAAATCCCGCAACCCCTCAGGCCGCGTGACGCGCTGATCGATGATGTAGCGGGCCATGGAGCCGCGCGCCTTCTTGGCGAAGAAGCTGACGACCTTGGCTGTTCCGTCGCGCTCCTCCATGAAAACAGGCTCTATTACGGCTGTTTTCAGGGCGTTCCGATCGACGGCGCCGAAGTATTCCTGCGAGGCACAGTTCACCAGAGTGTCCGTTCCCGCCGCTTCGGCGGCCTCGTTCAGGGCGTAAGCGATCTTGCTGCCCCAGAAGTCGTAGAGCGATTTCCCTTTGCCGGTTTCCAGGCGGCTTCCCATTTCGAGGCGGTAGGGCTGGATCAGGTCGAGCGGGCGCAGCAGGCCGTAGAGCCCCGACAAGATGCGCAGGTGGGTTTGCGCGAAGCGGAAATCCTCCTGCGATAGGCTTTGCGCGTCCAGCCCGGTGTAGGTGTCGCCCGCGAAGATCAGCGCGGCCTGCTTTGCGTTGCCCGGGTGCGATTCAGGCTCGAATTCGGCGAAACGCTCGGCGTTCAGCCGCGCCAGCTTGTCGGAAAGCTTCATCAGCTTTCCAAGCTTCTCGGCCCCCAACGCGCGGGCATGTCCGGCCAGTTCATTGGCCTCGGCCTGAAAGGCGGGCAGTGAATGCGGAACGCCTTGTGCCGGGGTTTCGTCGAGTTTCTTGGCGGGGGAAATGACGGTGAGCATGGTATCTTTCAGGCGTTCTGCAGCACATCGAAGAAGGCGGGGCCGAAGCGCTCGGCGCGTTTCGCCCCCAGGAGCCGTTCCAGCGCTCCCATGTCGGGGTCACGTAGGGCGGCGACCTTGGCAAGCAAGCCCGCCGGGCAGGACATCGGCTTGTCGAGCCCGTCGGGCCCGCGGGCAAGCTCCGCCTGCACCTTGAGAAGCTCGTCGTAGATGCCGCCGGCCGCGCGGCCCGAGAGCGCCCGCCGTGCGGGATGCTCCGGCGCCGGGGCATCGCCGGTGATGACCGACAGGAAGGCATCGCCGTATTTCTCGAGCTTCGTCGCCCCGACCCCTGTGATCCGCGCCATGGCATCGCGCGTGGCCGGGCGTTTTTCGGCCATTTCGATCAGGGTGCGATCGTTGAACACCATGTAGGCGGGGAACCCCGCGGCCTCGGCGAGGGCGCGCCGCTTGGCTTTCAGGGCGGACAGCAGCGGCGCGTCTTCCTCGCTCACGAGCATCTTGGCCGCCGGCCGGCTCTTCGCCGCCTTCACGGTATCCTTGCGCAGGGTGATGCTTTCCTCGCCCCGCAGGATAGGCCGGGCGGGCTCCGTCATGCGCAGGGCGCCGTGGCGTTCCGGATCGGGGCGCACCAGATCCTGCGCCATCATCTGCCGGAAGATCGCCTGCCACTGGCTGCGGGTGAACTCCTTGCCGACGCCGAATGTGGGCAGCGCATCATGGCCGCGCTCCCGGACCTTCGCCGTTTCGTTGCCGAGCAGGATGTCGGTTAGGTGGCCGGAGCCGAAATACTCGCCGGTGCGCAGGATCGCCGAAAGCGCTTTGCGCACGGCCTCGGTGGCGTCGAACAGCTCGGGCGGGCTTTCGCAGAGATCACAGTTTCCGCAGGCCGCGCCGCTTTCGCCGAAGTAGGCGAGCAGGCTCTCGCGCCGGCATTTCTGGGCTTCCGCGAGCCCGAGCAGCGCGTTCAGCCGCGCGTGATCGGCAGCGCGGCGTTCGGGCGGGGCGAGGCCCTCGTCGATCTGGGCGCGGCGCAGGCGGATGTCGTCGGCGCCGTAGAGCGTCAGGGTTTCGGCGGGCGCCCCGTCGCGGCCGGCGCGCCCGATCTCCTGGTAGTAGGCCTCGATGGATTTCGGCAGGTCGGCGTGGGCGACCCAGCGGATGTCGGGTTTGTCCACGCCCATGCCGAAGGCCACGGTCGCAACGACGATCAGGCCGTCTTCCTGCTGGAATCGTGCCTCTACGGCACGGCGCGCGTCCGGCTCCATGCCGCCATGGTAATGGCAGGCCGGGTGGCCGTCTTCGCTCAGGGCCTTGGCAAGGCTTTCGGTCTTGGCTCGGGTTGCGCAGTAGACGATGCCGGATTGCCCGCGGCGGGCATCGGCAAAGGCCAGGATCTGGCGGCGGGGGCTGTCCTTCGCGGCGAAAGCGAGGTGGATGTTGGGGCGATCGAAACCGTGCAGGAAGGTGTCGGGCGTTTCGCCGTCAAACAGCCGCGTGATGATCTCCGAGCGGGTCTCGGCATCGGCGGTGGCGGTGAAGGCGGCCAGCGGCACGCCGAGCGCCCGGCGCAATTCGCCGATCCGCAGGTAGTCGGGGCGGAAATCGTGCCCCCACTGGGAAACGCAGTGCGCCTCGTCCACCGCGATCAGCGAGGTGCCGATCCGGCGCAGCAGTGGCAGGGTTCCCCCCGAGGCCAGCCGTTCGGGCGCCATGTAGAGTAGCTTGAGGCGGTTCTCGTCGAGCGCCGCGAAGACGGCATCCGTCTCTTCCTCGGTGTTGCCCGAAGTCAGCGCGCCGGCCTCGACGCCGGCCTCGCGCAACGCCCGGACCTGATCGCGCATCAGGGCGATGAGCGGCGAGATCACCACCGTCACGCCCTCGCGCGCCAGCGCCGGCAGCTGGTAGCAGAGCGATTTCCCGCCCCCCGTGGGCATGATCGCGAGCGTGTTGCGCCCCGCGATCACCGCGTTCACGATCTCCTCCTGCCCGGGCCGGAAGGCCGGGAAGCCGAAAACCGAAGAGAGAAGCGTGTCCGCTGCGGGCATGGCCTGTGGGTATGCTGACGTTTTTCGTTAAGTCTGCTCTACCCTCGAATCTTTCACACTAACGAAGCGTGAACAAGGGCCGGCTCAGAAGAAGAGCGCCGCGTTGTTGGCCAGGATGATGCGCAGGGCGTAGAGGCCGAGAAGGGCGATCAGCGGCGCCAGATCCAGCCCGCCGGTATCGGGCAGGAACTGCCGGATCCGCCCGTAGACGGGCTCCAGAAGCCGGTTCAGCCCGTACCAGAGCTGCGCGACAAGGGGTTGCCTCAGGTTCAGAACCTGGAAATTGATCAGCCAGCTCATGATGATATGCGCGATCATGATGAACCATGCCACGTCGATCAGCAGCATCAGGATCTGGAATAGCGAGGTCATTTGGCGTCCTTTGTCTGTCTTGCGCACCAAACACCTAAGGCCGCCGCCGGGGCATGGCAAGAAGCTGCCGCGACGTTTCCCTTGTGCGCCGCTTTCCGTGAGGGGAAGGTGCGCCCGAAACGCCCCTTTCCGGGCCCCAGAATAGCCGGACACGCGCATGTACCCTGTCATCCGAATGCTCAAGGAAATCGTCATCGCCCGCCGCCGCCCGCCGATGGGCATTCTCGAGGTCAACGAAACCGAACACATCTGCTGGCCTTGGGACATCGACATCTTCATGGAGCTCAACAACGGCCGCACGCTTACGCTCTACGACTTGGGCCGCATCCCGATGGCGATCCGAATGGGGTTCGACAAGGCTCTGAAAAGGCAGAAATGGGGTCTGACGATTGCCGGATCCTCCGTGCGCTATCGCCGCCGGATCCGCATGTTCCAGAAGTTTCGGATGAAAACCCGGGTGATCGGATGGGACGAGCGTTTCATCTACATCGATCAGACGATGTGGCGAAACGGGGAGTGCACCAGCCAGGCGCTGCTGCGGTCCGCGATCACCGACAGGAACGGGATCGTATCTCCGGAGAGGTTCTGCGCGGCGGTTGGCGCGGATCCACAAAGCCCACCGTTGCCGGCCTGGGTGGTGGCCTGGATCGAGGCCGAGAATACGCGGGTTTGGCCCCCGGTCCTTCCGGGGTGAACAGGCTCTGTATCTGAGGGACTCGCCCTAAAGGCGAGCACAAGGCCCCTTGCCCACATCGAACTAATCGGTTTACCTCAAGTTGGGCAAACCCGGCGCGCGGGCACCGTGCGCTGGCATGATCCGTAAAAGGGTCTATCAGGGGGCGGCGATGACGGAAAACGTGGCGAAACGCCGGGTCTGGGGCTGGATGATGTTCGATTGGGCCAGCCAGCCCTATGCCACCCTGCTTCTGACCTTCATCTTCGGCCCCTATTTCGCGGAAGTCGTCACGCAGTCTCTCGTGAACGAGGGGATGGAGCGCCCCGCTGCGGCCGCGCAGGCCCAGGCCTACTGGGGCTACGGGCTGACGGCGACAGGGCTGGCCATCGCCTTTCTCGCCCCTGTGCTGGGGGCTCTGGCCGATGGCGCCGGGCGAAGGATGCCCTGGATCCGCGTTTTTTCGCTGTTCTACATCGTCGGGGCCGCGGGGCTTTGGTTTACCGCGCCAGACCAGTTCAGCGTGCCGCTTGCGCTGATGTTTTTCGGCATCGGGCTTTTCGGTGCGGAGTTTGCCACCATCTTCACGAATGCCCTGCTGCCGACCCTCGGCCCCCGCGACCAGATCGGGCGGATATCGGGCTCGGGCTGGGCGCTGGGCTACGCCGGCGGCGTGCTGGCGCTGGCGCTGATGCTGCTGTTCCTCGCCGAGAACGCGAACGGGGTGACGCTTCTGGGCAACCCGCCGGCCCTCGGCCTCGATCCGGAGGCACGCGAGGGCACACGCTCGGTCGGCCCGCTCACGGCCGTCTGGTATGCCGTCTTCATGATCCCCTTCTTCCTCTGGGTGAAGGAGCCGCCGGTGCCGCGGGGGGCGGGCGTCCGCCTCGGGGATGCGCTGCGCGATCTGTGGAACACCCTGTCCTCGCTGCCGAGCAATCCAAGCTTCCTCGCCTATCTCACCTCGTCCATGTTCTACCGGGATGCGCTGAACGGCCTCTACACGTTCGGCGGCATCTACGCGCTCGGAGTGCTTGGCTGGTCCGTGGTGGAGATCGGCGTCTTCGGCATCATGGCCGCCATCACCGGCGCGATCTTCGCCTGGGTGGGGGGGCGCGCCGACCAGCGCTTCGGGCCGCGGCCGGTGATCGTCACCAGCATCATCGCGCATCTCATCGTCTGCGCGCTGATCGTGTCCATTTCCCGCGACAGCGTGATGGGTGTGCCGCTGCCGGAAGGGTCGAAACTGCCCGACATCCTGTTCTTCGTCTCCGGCGGCGTGATCGGCGCGGCCGGCGGGGCACTGCAATCGGCAAGCCGAACGATGCTTGTCCTGCAGGCCAATCCGGCGCGGATGACCGAGGGCTTCGGCCTCTACGCGCTGGCCGGTAAGGCCACCTCCTTCCTCGCGCCGGCGGCCATCGCCGTCGCATCCGACGTGAGCGGCTCGCAGCGGGTCGGCATCCTTCCCCTGATCGCCCTCTTCCTTATTGGGCTGGTTCTGTTACGCTGGGTCAAAACACCAAGCGATTAAGCATTACTGATAGAGAAAGAGCAGCCCTATGTTTCGCCAGATGATCGGCGCGCTGTTTGCCCTCTGTCTGGCAACGAGTGCGCAGGCGGAAACAGCGGCCAAGCAATACTTCGGAAAGGCCACCGGAGGATCCCGACAGAACGCGGCCCCCTACGGCAGTTACGCCAAGGGCTGCCTCGCAGGCGGTGTGCAACTGCCCGAAACGGGCCCGCGCTGGCAGGCCATGCGCCTGAGCCGCAACCGCAACTGGGGCCATCCCGAAACCATCAAGTTCATCGAGCGCCTCAGCAAGAAGGCCGCGGCGCAACCGGGCTGGAACGGCCTCTACATCGGCGATATCTCGCAGCCACGGGGCGGCCCGATGCTCTCGGGCCACCGGTCCCACCAGATCGGGCTGGACATCGACATCTGGATGCGCCCGGCCACCGATCTGAAGCTCTCCCGCCGCACGCGGGAAAACATCTCCTCCATCTCCATGCGCCGCAACGAAGGAGCCTTCGTGAACGGCAACTGGACCCGGGCGCACCATGAAATCCTGAAGGCCGCCGCGAAAGACAAGGCCGTGGCCCGGATCTTCGTCTTTCCCGGCGCGAAGGTTCAGATGTGCAAGGACGAGAAGGGCAACAAGGCCTACCTGCGCAAGATCCGCCCGTGGTGGGGCCATCACTACCATTTCCACGTGCGCCTTGCCTGCCCCCGCGGGGCCAAGGGCTGCGTCGATCAGGCGCCGCCGCCCAAGGGCGACGGCTGCGCCGAGGCCCAGCAGTGGGTCGACAACATCCTCAATCCGCCCCCGCCCAAGCCGCGCGATCCCAATGCGCCGGCGCCGAAACCGCGGCGGGAGCTGACACTTGCGGATCTTCCCAAGCAATGCACAAGCGTCTTGCGGTCGCGTTGACCCTGTTCCTGGCCGTGTGCCCGGCGGCGGCCGTCGGCCCCGCCACCTCGGGCCCGCGCGTCGAGCTGATGAGCCAGACCGTCTGGCGCGACGGCGATGCGCGGTTCGGCGGGTTCTCTGGGCTGCATGTCTACCCCGGCGGGCTGCGCTTTCTCGCCATCTCCGATCGCGGCAGCATCGCCGAGGGGCATTTCCTGCGCGCGGGCGGGCGGATCTCGCGGGTGGCGCTGGACAGGCTGCAACCCCTGAACGATCCCGACAAACGCCCCGTGGCCGGTGGGGCCGGAGATGCCGAGGGGCTTGCCGTTCGCTCCGATGGCCGGATCTTCGTCTCCTTCGAGGGGCAGCACCGGGTCTGGACCTATACCAGCCCTTCCGGCGAGGCGGCCTGGCTGCCCCGGCATGAAGATTTCAGACGGATGCAGAACAATTCTTCGCTGGAAGCGCTTGCGGTGGATGCGGCCGGGGCGCTCTATACGCTGCCAGAACGGTCGGGCCGGCTGGACAGGCCCTTCCCCGTCTACCGCTACAGGAAGGGCACTTGGCGGCGGGCCTTTTCCGTGCCCCGGCACGGGCCGCATCTGCCGGTAGGGGCCGATATCGGCCCGGACGGGAAATTCTACCTGCTCGAACGCAATCTGAGCGGGCTGCTCGGCTTCGAAACGCGCCTGCGCCGTTTCACCTTCAGGGGCGGGCAATTGGGTGACGAGGAGATCCTGCTCGCCACGCGCTCCGGCACCCACGACAACCTCGAAGGGCTTTCGGTATGGCGGGACGGCGACGGAAACCTGCGCTTCACCATGATCTCCGACGACAACTTCAAGCTGTTCCAGCGCACGGAGGTCGTGGAGTATCGAATCCACGAATAGCTTGCTATTCTGCAAGCGGGCCGTTAAACGCGCGCCCTTAGCGCCCGAACCGCGGCGCCCCAAGTCTCCGCGACCTTGTAAAAAACGGACAACAGAAAATGCAACGAGCCCTCATTCCCGGCGTTCTCGCCATGGCCGCCATCGTGGTGGCCTCCAACATCCTGGTGCAGTTCCTCTTCGGCAACTGGCTGACCTGGGGTGCCTTTACCTACCCGCTTGCCTTCCTCGTGACCGATGTGATGAACCGCGTCTACGGTGCCGCCACCGCCCGCAAGGTGGTGTTTGCCGGTTTCGTGACGGGCATCATCTGTTCCTTCATCGGCACCCAGATCATGGGCGAGTTCGGCCCCCTCGTGACGCTGCGGATCGCGCTTGGCTCCGGCCTCGCCTTCCTGACCGCGCAGCTGATGGACGTGGCGATCTTCGACCGCCTGCGCGAGGGCCGCTGGTGGCGCGCGCCGCTGGCCTCCACGCTGGTCGGCTCCACGCTGGACACCGCCATCTTCTTCACCGTCGCATTCTCGGCCACGCTCACCTTCCTGGAGCCCGGCAACGACGTGTCCTGGGCCGGTGAGATTCTGCCCATCCTCGGCGTCGGGCCGGAAGCGCCGCTCTGGGTTTCTCTCGCGATTGCCGACTGGATGGTCAAACTGGCGCTCGCATTGATCGCTTTGGTGCCGTTTCGCGCAATCGTGCACCGTTTGATGCCAGATGCTGCGTAAAATGTTTTGACAAACACCAGATCTGTGGCACCCTCCTATTACGTTCAGAACAACCAGAAAGGAGGTGCCAATGATCATTGGGAAACAGGAGCAGCTGGTGAAGGTTACGAGCGAGGTGAAAGTTTAGGGGGCAGCCCCTCTATGCAATCCCTGGCTTCGGGCTCTGCTATCTAGGAGTACCGCTTGCCACCTCCAATTCTCGAGAGGAGCCCCCGCGCAGATGCCGCGGGGGCTCTTTCATTTTTGGCACAAGTCGGTTGAAGGCACCTGTTGCGCAAAAAAACAGATACGCGCCTGCCCGTCTCGTCGCGCCACGGCTGTGTTTCAAGCCCAATCGCAGGTGCGCTCCGCTCCCGCCCGGGCCGCCGCTCATCGACAAATATTTCAAGGTGGCTTTCGTTCCCGATCTGGTCGCCCGCCGCATGCGCCGCTAGGGTGCGCCCATGTTGCGGATCAACGACGATATCACCCTTGCCGACTGGGAACTGACCGAAAGCTTCAGCCGTTCCTCGGGGCCTGGCGGGCAGAACGTGAACAAGGTGTCCACGGCCGTCGAGCTGCGCTTCGAGGCCGAGCGCAGCCCCAATCTTCCGGCCCATGCCAAGGCCCGTCTGAAGCGCATCGCGGGGCGGAAATGGACGACCGACGGCGCCATCGTGATCCGCGTGGAAGACACCCGCAGCCAGGCCCGCAACCGCGAAATCGCGCAGGAACGGCTGGCGGAGATGATCCGGCAATCCCTGATCCGGCCCAAGCGGCGGATCAAGACACGGCCCACGCTTGCCTCCAAGCGCCGCCGCGTGGATACGAAGGTCAGGCGCGGGCAGGTCAAGGCCCTGCGCGGCAAAGTGGACAAGGAAGACTGATGGACGATCTGCAAACGCGGCGCCAGCGCGCCATGGGGCGCCACGTGACGACCTTCTACCGGGAGCCTGTCCACGTGGTGCGCGGCGAGGGCCCATGGCTGTGGGATGCGAATGGGCGCAGGTATCTGGACTGCTACAACAACGTGCCGCACGTGGGCCATTGCCACCCGAAGGTGGTGGAGGCGATCGCGGCGCAGGCCGCCACGCTCAACGTTCACACCCGCTACATGAACGAACGCGTGGTGGAGTATCTGGAGGCCCTGTTCGCGAAATTCGATCACGGGCTCTCCAGCGCGATCATGGTCTGCTCGGGCTCCGAAGCCAATGATCTGGCGCTGCGCTTCGCCCAGGCCGTCACCGGCAGGACGGGCCTGATCGGGACGGACAACACCTATCACGGCAACACCGCCGCCGTGAGCCAGCTAAATGCCTCCAAGGTGCCGATCGGCGGCTATGCCGATCACGTGCGCAAGGTGCCGGCGCCCGACAACCTGAACCCTGTCGGCGGCAGCCGCGACGGGCAGGGCGCGGCCTTCGCGGCCCATGTGAAAGCCGCCATCGCGGAGCTTGAAGCCAGCGGCCACGGCGTATCGGCCCTGATCGTCTGCCCCTATTTCGCCAACGAAGGCTTCCCCACGCTTGAGCGTGGTTTCCTCGACGAGGCCATCGCCGCGGTGCGCGCCGCAGGCGGGTTGATCATCGCCGACGAGGTGCAGCCGGGCTTCGGGCGGCTAGGCAGCCATTGGTGGGGGCATGAGAAGCTCGGTTTTGCGCCGGATATCGTCACGCTGGGCAAGCCCATGGCCAACGGCCACCCGGTCGCCGCCGCCGTCACCCGGCCCGAGATTCTTGAGGCGTTTCAGGAGTCCTTTAAATATTTCAATACCTTCGGCGGAAACCCCGTTTCCGCGGCCGCAGCCCATGCCACGCTCAGGGTGATCGAAGAGGAAGGCATCCGCGAGAACGCTGAAAGCACCGGGGCCTACGCGGTTTCGCTGCTGTGCGATCTGGCTTCGCGCCACGATTGCATCGCCGACGTGCGCGGCTCGGGCCTGTTCTTCGGGGCGGAACTGGTTGAGGAGGGTGCCCCGGCCACCGCGCTGTGCGACGCCGTCATCAACGAGATGCGCCGGCGCGGTGTCCTGCTGCACAGCGAAGGCCGGCACGACAACATCCTGAAGGTGCGCCCGCCCTGCGTGTTCTCGCGCGAAAACGCGGATCTTCTGGTGGACACGCTGGACGCCGCCCTGACGGCCGTGCGGGCCGCGCGATGAAGGATGCAGAGGCCATCGCCTTCGCCCGGGCGGCGCTCAGGGCTTGGGATGCCCCGGCGCAGCGGCCACGCCTCATCAAGAACCGCGAGAACGCGGTGTTCGAAGTGCGCGGCCCCGGCGGCGCCCGTGCCGCGCTGCGCCTGCATCGCCCCGGGTATCAATCCGCCGGTGCCGTCCGGTCCGAACTGGTCTGGACGCAGTTGCTGGCCCGCGAGGGCATGGCTCTGCCGCGCCCCCTGCCCACCGCTGAAGGGCACCTCTGCGTCGAGGTGCCGGAGGCCGGCCGGCTCGCCAGCATGGTGGGCTGGGTCGATGGACACCAGCTCGGTGAAGGCGGCGCGCCGCTGGGCGGCAGCCCGGCGGATCAGTCGCGCCTGTTCCACGCGCTGGGCCGTGAACTGGGCCGCCTGCACCGGTTGAGCGATTCCCTTGCGCTGCCTGCGGGCTTCACCCGGCCCCGCCTCGATGCCGAAGGCCTTCTCGGTGATGCCCCGCTCTGGGGCCGGTTCTGGGAAAACCCGGCGCTGTCCGAGGCGGAGTCGGCGCAGCTGATCTCGCTGCGCGCCATGCTGCGCGATGCCGTCGCCACGGCTTCGGCCCTGCCCGGCGGCTTCGGCCTGATCCATGCCGATGCCCTGCGCGAGAACGTCTTCGTCTCCGGCGACGCCCTTTGCCTGATCGATTTCGACGATGGCGCCTTCGGGCCTCGGCTCTACGAGCTGGGTGTTGCCATGTCGCAGAACTGGGAGCTTGCCAATGCACGCGAACTCGCGGCGGCGCTCTGCTCCGGCTACCGGGAGGAAATGCCCCTTTCCGCGGATGCGGAAGCCCTGTTGCCGGCCTTCACGCTGCTGCGCTGCCTTGCGTCCTGCGGCTGGGTGATCGGCCGCTACCCGCCCGAGGCGCCGGAAACCGCGGACTACGCTGCGCGTGCCTGCCGTGCGGCAGAGGCGTTCGCGGGGGGCGATTTCTTCGGGGCGGGTGCCTAGACCACGACCTCGATCCGCTCCTGGTCGGCCACGCCGAACACGCGCTTGTAGCGGGCGACCTCATCCGCCGGCCCCATCGCCTTGTTGGGATTGTCCGACAGCTTCACCGTCGGGCGGCCGTCGGCGCTGACGGCTTTGCAGACGAGGGAGAAGGGCGCGAGCGCGTCGTTCGGCGTGAGGTCGCGGAAATCATTCGTCATCAACGTGCCCCAACCGAAGGAGATGCGCGCGCGGCCGGCGAACTGGGCGGAAAGCTCGGCGATCTTGTCCACGTCCAGCCCGTCGGAGAAGATGATCAGCTTGTTGCGCGGGTCCTCGCCGCGTTCCTGCCACCAGCGGATGGCGGTTTCCGCCCCTTTCGCGGGGTCGCCGGAATCGATGCGGATGCCCGTCCAGCCGGCCAGCCAGTCGGGCGCGTCCCGCAGGAAGCCCTCGGTGCCGTATGTATCGGGCAGGATGATGCGCAGGTTGCCGGAGTGCTCTTCCTGCCAGTCCGCCAGAACGTCATAGGGCGCGCGCTTGAGCGCGGCGTCGTCCTCGGCGAGGGCGGTGTAGACCATGGGCAGCTCGTGGGCGTTGGTGCCGATCGCCTCCACCTCGCGGCGCATCGCGATCAGGCAGTTCGACGTGCCGATGAACTTTCCACCCAAGCCTTCCAGCATCGCCTGCACGCACCAGTCCTGCCACAGGAAGCTGTGCCGGCGGCGGGTGCCGAAATCGGCGAGCCGCAGGTCGGGCAGCTGGCGCAGGCGTTCGACCTTCTCCCAGAGTTTCGTCATCGCACGGGCGTAGAGCACCTGCAGTTCGAAACGCCCCATCGGCGCCAGGACCGCCCGCGAGCGCAGCTCCATCAGCACCGCCAGCGCCGGGATCTCCCACAGCATGACCTCGGGCCAGCGGCCTTCGAACGTCAGCTCGTATTGGCCGTCTCGTTTTTCCAGGTGGTAGGGCGGCAGGCGCAGCGCTTCGAACCACTCCATGAAATCCGGGCGGAACATCTGGCGCTTTCCGTAGAAGGTGTTGCCGCGCAGCCAGGTGCTTTCGCCGCGGGACAGCGAGAGGGAGCGGATGTGATCCAGTTGTTCCCGCAACTCGCCTTCGTCGATCAGCTCGGCGAGCCGGATGTGCTTGCTGCGGTTGATCAGGCTGAAGGTGACATGGGTGTCGGGCTTGTTGCGGAAGACCGATTGGCACATCAGCAGCTTGTAGAAATCGGTGTCGATCAACGAGCGGACGATCGGATCGATCTTCCACTTGTGATTGTAGACGCGCGTCGCGATGTCGACCAAGGCACCGCCCCTCCCTGCGATTTTCGCTTGGTTCGGGTATCGCAGGCCCTAGGCCCGCGCGCAAGTTTCGCCTGTGCCCGGTTGCGGCACATGGCGCGCGATCTCGGCGAAAAGCGCTTCGCGCCGGATGGGTTTCGCGAGGAAGCCGTTCATGCCGGCCGCATCGCAGGCCGCGCGGTCTGCGTCGGAGGCGTTGGCCGTCACCGCGACGATGGGCGTGGGCGTGCTCTGGCGGCGCTGCTCCTCGGCGCGGATGGCGGCGGTGGCCTCGAGCCCGGTGCAGACCGGCATGGCGAGATCCATGAGAATGATGTCGGGCTTGTCGGCGCGCCACTTCTCGATGGCTTCCTGCCCGTTCTCCGCGAATTCGGGCGAAAGCCCGCCGGCTTCCAGCATCTTGCGCAGCAGAAGCCTGTTGGTGCGGTTGTCTTCCGCCACGAGCACGCGCAGCCCGGAGGGAAGGGGCCGGCCGGGCGCTTTCGGGCGGGTGGCGGCGCCCTCCGAAGCGGTGGCCTCGCCGCCAGTCAGCGGCAGATCGAGGTGGAAGGTCGCGCCGGCGCCGGGGGTGGACTCGGCGCTCAGATCCCCTCCCATGCGCTTGGCGAGCGTCCGGCAGATCGCGAGCCCGAGCCCGACGCCCCCCTGCTCGCGGCGCTGGGGCGAATCCGCCGTCTGGAAAGGCTGGAACAGCCGCTCCAGCACCTCCGGGTCCATGCCCTTTCCGGTATCCTTGACCGTGATTCGGCAGGAGGCGTCACCGCGCCGTGTGAGCGAAACCGCGATGCAGCCGGCCTCGGTGAACTTGATGGCATTCGTCAGAAGGTTGAGCAGGATCTGCCGGACCCGGCCGGCATCGCCGCAGGTTTCCAGCGGGCCGTCGGGCACGTCACAGGCCAGCACGAGCCCCTTTTCGCGCGCGTTGGGCTGCATCAAGGTGCAGGTTTCCAGAACGCAGGCCGCAAGATCGTAGGGCTCGGGCCGTATTACCAGCCGGTCGGTTTCCAGCGCGGTGAAATCGAGGATGTCCGAAAGGATGCCGAGCAGGGCTGCGCCGGAGTTCTCGATCGTCCGCACGAGCAGCGCCTGATCTTCGGTAAGCTCGGTGTCCAGCAGTAGTTCCGTGGTGCCGATGATGCCGTTCATCGGCGTGCGCAGCTCGTGGCTCATCATCGCGAGGAAATCCGATTTCGCCCGGTTGGCCCGCTCCGCGTCGCGCCGCGCCCGCGCCAGCTCGGCTTCGCGGGCCTTGGCTTCCGTGATGTCGCGCTCGATGGCGACGCGCATGAGGACGTTGCCGCGATTGTCGAGGATCGGGGAGATCGAGGTTTCGACCCAGATCAGGCGCCCGTCCTTGCAGCGGTTCCGGATCTCCGTCCGGATGGGGGCGTTGCGGGCCACGGCGAGCTGGATCCGTTTGATCGTCTCCGGCGAGGTTTCCGGTGCGTTCAGCAGATCGCCGGGGCGTTTCCCGATCGCCTCTTCGCGGCTGTAGCCCGTCAGGCGCGTGAAGGTTTCGTTGACCCACTCGATGCGCCCTTCCGGATCGCTGATGATCACGCTGTCATTGGCGCGCTTGGCCACGTGGGCGAGCCGCAGCGCCTGCCGCGAATGCGCTTCGATGGCGGTCGCGGCTTCTTCCAGCCTGCGCCTGCCTTCCAGCATCCGGCGCTTGTCTTCGGTGCGGGCGAAATAGCTCCGGACGACGTAGCTCAGGAAAACGCCAGACACGTAGAACAGCAGCGCGGCGGCCAGCGTGTCGAACAGGAGCCGCGGGTTGATGACGCCGGTTTCGATCCAGTCGAACAGGAAGAAACTGCAGACGGCGCCGAATATGATGGCCATGCGGGCCCTTGACGCCAAGGGGCAATGGGGCAGGACGAGCCCGGCGTTGAGCAGGGCGCCGACCATGAAAGCGACGGTGAAGAAGCGCGTTTCTCCGCCCGGCGCTCCAAACCAGGCCAGAGCGCCGCAGGCTGCAAGCGTGCTGGCCTGAAAGGCGCCGGTGACGGCGGACCAGAACCTTATTCTTTCAAAGGGCCAGCCGTTGGTGCGCAGGCGGCCGAGCTGCAACAGAAACAGGCAATCCACCGCTTCACCGAAGAGCGCGAGGCAGACCGCCAGGGCCCCCACGGCCGGCGAAACCAGCCAGGCAAGCGCGATGCCGCCGATGGCCGTGGGGATCTGGCGCGACAGAAACTGCTCCACGCGACGGCGCGCGTAGCGCCGCAGGCGGCCCTCTTCGCTGTTGCGCCGTTCAAAGAGCGCCAGTTGCTCGGCGGCTCTTCCGCTGTCTGTCTGTTCCGCGGCCAAAACGAATGCTCATGGTTTCCAATGCCGCGAGGGTCGCAGGCGGAACTTAAGAAAACGCTACGGCGGCAGGAGGCTGCCCGATTTTTAAGGCCGGCCATTCAGCCCGGTTCCCCAGCCTGTTTTCTCGGGCCACTGTCTTTCTCAGGCCAGTGTCTTTTTCAGGCCAGTGTCACGCCGGCCTTGGCCATGGCGTCGCAGGCCGCGGCAAGCGATCCATCCAGGTCGATGGCCCGGCAAAGCGCCATCTCGACGGTGACCTCGAAACCGAGCCGCGCGGCGTCCAGCGCCGAATAGTTCACGCAGAAATCCGTGGCGAGGCCCACGAGCGTGACCCGCCGGACGCCGCGTTCGCGCAGGTAGCCTTCGAGGCCCGTCGGCGTGCTGCGATCGTTTTCGAAGAAGGCGGAATAGCTGTCGATGGCGCTGCGGAACCCCTTGCGCAGGATCAGATCGGCCGGCTCGGTGGCGAGGGCGGGATGAAACGCGGCGCCCGGCGTGCCCTGAACGCAGTGATCGGGCCAGAGCACCTGCGGGCCGTAGGGCATTTCCACCATGTCGAAGGGCGATTTTCCCGGATGGCTGCTGGCGAAGGAGGAGTGGCCGGCCGGGTGCCAATCCTGTGTCAGAACGCGCACCGCGAAATCCGCCATGCGGGCGTTGATCCCGGCCACGATTTCGTCGCCGCCCGCAACGGCGAGCGCGCCGCCGGGGCAGAAATCCTGCTGAACGTCGATCACGATGAGGGCTTCGTCTGGCTGGGGCATGGGCTGGCTCCGTTTTGAAGGTGCCCCAAGGCCTAGGCAATGGCCTGCCGCCCGTCAACGCCGGGTGCCGCCGCCCCTTGTGCCCGAACGCCCTTTTGCCTAGATGCGCGGCTATGTTTACCGTTGCCGCCCTCTATCACTTCACCCGGTTCGAAGATCCCGCCGCGCTCAAGGCGCCGTTGCAGGCGCTGTGCGACGCGCAGGGGATCAAGGGCACGCTCCTTCTGGCGCAGGAGGGCATCAACGGCACCGTTGCCGGCTCCCGCGCGGGGATCGATGCGCTGCTGGCCCATGTCCGGAGCCTGCCGGGCTGCGCCGATCTCGAACACAAGGAAAGCCTGTCCGAGGAGATGCCCTTCATCCGGATGAAAGTCCGCCTGAAGAAGGAGATCGTGACGATGGGCCAGCCCGACGTGGATCCGCGCGCCGCCGTCGGCCGCTACGTGGCTCCGAAGGAGTGGAACGACTTGATCCGCTCCGAGGATGTCGTCGTGATCGATACGCGCAACGACTACGAGGTGGCCATCGGCACGTTCGAAGGCGCGGTGGACCCGAAGACGAAGACTTTCGGCGAGTTTCCGGCCTGGTGGGAGGCCAACAAGGACAGGTTCCACAACAAGCGCGTGGCGATGTTCTGCACCGGCGGGATCCGCTGCGAGAAATCGACGAACTACCTGCTGGGGCAGGGGGTCGAGGAGGTGTTTCACCTGAAGGGCGGAATCCTGAAGTATCTCGAAGAGGTGCCGAAGGAGGAGAGCCTGTGGTCGGGGGAGTGCTTCGTCTTCGACGGGCGCGTGTCCGTCGGCCATGGGCTGGTGGAAGGGCCGCATGAGCTGTGCCACGCCTGCCGCCGTCCGATCACGCCGGAAGACATGCAGCGGCCGGACTACGAGGCCGGCGTGTCGTGCCGCCATTGCATCGACGAGCGCAGCGAGGCGGATCGGGCGCGCTTCCGGGAACGGCAGAAGCAGATCATGCTCGCGGCAAGGCGCGGCGCCCGCCACGTCGGGCCGGGGGCCGGCTGACGGCGGGTCTTGCAGGGGCTCCGCCCCCGCTCCCTGCGGGAGCTCCCCCGAGGTATTTTCAGCGAGAGGAAAGCCCGGGCGCGGCGCCTCAGCTGCGCCCGGCGAGTTTGGACCAGGCCGACTTCGCCAGTGTGCGCGCCATCATCGGCAGGGTGAATTCGCTGCGGAAGGCGGCCGCAAGTTCGTCTTCTCCGAGGCGGCGGATGCGGCGCACGGCGCGGTCCCAATCCTCGGGGCCGTAGGCGGCGGCGCGCTGGTTGGTCAGGTAGCCGAAGCGGTAGTTGCGCGCGTAGCGGCGGGCGCAGTCGCGCTCCCACTTGCCCAAGGCGGCGGCGTCGCCGTCAAGCGCCTTGCCGAGGGCCTTGCCGAGGGCCTTTCCGGAAGCGATGGCGGTGCGGATGCCTTCGCCCAGCGTGGGGGTGGCCATGTTGGCGCTGTCGCCGACGCGCACGACCGGGCCGAAGACCAGCCGGGGATCGTAGGGCGCGGAGGGCAGGATGCCGGCGTTGACATGCATCTCGGTGGGCCTGGGCAGCCCCATGCGTTCCAGTTCGCCGCTGGCGAGAAAACCCTCCATCAGGGCCTTGGGGCTTTCGGCGCTGTCGGGTTGTATGATGCCGATGCCGAGGCGCAGGGTGCCCTGACCGGTGGGCAGGGCCCATCCGTAGGCGGAGAGCGCGTGGCGCCCGAAGAAAAGCACGACGCGGTGCGGGTCCATGCCCTGGAGCGGGTATTCGTATTCGATGCCCACGGCCCGGCGCTCCGGGGGACTTGCGAGGCCGAGGGCGTTCAGGGCCGCGCAATGCCAGCCGGAGGCATCGACGAGGTAGCGTGACGTCACCTCGCGCTCGCCGTCCTTGGCCCGCAAGCGAGAGATGATCCGCGCGCCGTCCTGCCGGCTGCCGAGGTATTTCGTTGCGAGGAGCAGCTGCCTGTCGTGCCCGTCGGAGAGGCTTGCGAGGTGGCGGTAGGTCTGGGTCACGTCCAGCGCGACGACGGTGCGGCGCCGGATCTCGAAATGGGCGGATTCGTTGTCGGAGTAGATGTCCGTCCGGTGGATCGGGTGGAGGCAGTGATCGGGCAGGCCGAGGGCCTTTGCATCCGAGAGCCAGCTGACGCCGCTCGTGCGCACCGGCAGGCCGATGGCCTTGTCCTGGTGGGCGATCACGCAGCGCACCTGCGGGGGCAGGCCGGCGGCCACCGAAAGGCCGGCGGGGCCTCCGCCGACGATGAGAACATCGCACTCCGGCCGTGGCGGGCGCGTGGCATCCGGGGAAGCAGGTGGCATGGCGGCTCTTCAAATCACTGGCCCGGGCTTGGCCCGGATAATCCCTGCCGAGGCTACAGGGGCGGGCCGGCTACTTCAACGGTAGCCTTGGATCGCGCACCTGTGCCGATTCGTAGCTTGCGATCAGGAATTCGGCGCGCTTCAGGACGCGTTTCAGCTGGCAGTAGAGCTGTTCCATGTCCCTGGTGGCGGGGGCGAAATCCATGGCGTTGAAAGCGCAGGCGCTGGCATCGTAGCGGGCCCAGTCGGCCACGTAGCGTTTGAACCTCGCCTGGTGTTCACCGCTGTAGGTTGCGGCGGCGCGGCGCATCAGCCCTTCATGGATGCCATCCCATGCGCTGGTGAGCCGCACCAGGCAGCTGCGCTGGGCGCCCGCCGTCTCTGACGTGGATTTGGCCTCTTCCAGGCATTGGCTGGCGAATTCTTCGGAACAGGTGCCGGGATCACCGCCGCCGTCGAAACACAGCATGATCTGCACCACGTCCCCTTCGTCGGCGTTGGCGGGGGAGATGGCTCCGGACGACAGGAACCCGGCTGCGGCGAACAGCACGGCAGCCGCCGCCGCAATCGGGCCGGATATGGCAGGGCGCGTTGGAATCGGGGCCTCCTTCAGGGTAACGGCCGAATGTGATGCGCGCCCAACTTGCCGCCCGAGAGTGAGAGTCTGGTTAACCGCATTCCCGCGCGGGCGCGCATTTGGCTAAAATGCGCTTAAACTTGGAGGCAAATGCCATGGGGCACCGGCTCCGCCACCAAGCCGGGCATGACGCCTTCGGAAGGAAGCGCCGCGGGGGCAGCCCCGGTGGCAGTGGTGATGACGACCGCGCCCTTGCGGTGCCGCCTCTGCACGTAGGCATGGGCATCGGGCACGTCCTGCAGGGGGTAGATTCTGTCGATCACGGGGCGCAGCTGCCCGTTCCAGACCATCTCGGCGAGGGTTTCCAGATCCTCCGCCCTGTCTGCGTTGACGCCGATGTGGACGCGCGGCCCGCCGAACATGCGGCCACGCAGCGCATGGTAGATCTCGGGCAGGGAGAAATTGAGCGGCAGGAAAAGCCCGCCGGGCTTCAGGATTGCGCGCGAGGCAGGCACGTTCATGGCGCCGACGGTATCGAAAACGACGTCGTAGCGGCGGGGGCGATCAAGGGGCGATTCGGTGTGGTAGTCGATCACATCCTCTGCGCCCAGATCCCGGGCGAGCCAGCCGTTCGCGGCGCTGCACACGGCCGTCACCCGCGCACCGAGCGCCCTGGCGATCTGCACGGCATAGCTGCCCACGCCACCCGTCGCCCCGACCACCAGCACGTCCTGGCCGGGCGAGACCCGGGCGAAATCCCGCAGGAAGACGAGCGCGGCCAGCCCGCCGAAGGGCAGGGCGGCGGCTTCGGCGAAGCTCAGAGAGGCCGGGCTGGGCGCGACGCAGGCGTCTTCGCGGATGGCGAGGAACTCGGCGTTCGCCCCGTGGCCGCTGAAGCCGAACACGCTGTCGCCCGGTTTGAAGCGGCGCACCGCGCGCCCGGTTTCCACGACCCGCCCGGCGAACTCTCCGCCCGGGATGGCGTGGCGGGGCCGGAACAGGCCCGTCATCAGCCGGCCCGGAAGCCAGAGTGCGGGCGGAAAGGCGGCGGCGCGCATCCGCCAGTCCGCCGTGGTCACCGAACTCGCGTGAACCTTCACCAGGATCTCGTCCTCTCCGGTTTTGGGCAGCGGCGCCTCGCCCAGGCTGAGGACTTCAGGGCCGCCGTACCGCGTGTGAACAATCGCTTTCATCCGTCTGTCTCCGTGCTTCGATCACGGCGGAAGATAGACGGCCGACCGGCGCGGCAGAATTGACGGAATTCAGATAATCGCTATGCGTATCTGCATGGATTGGCGCTCTGTCGGATTTGACTGGAACCGGGCGCGGGCTTTTCTGGTGACCGCCGAGGAGGGTTCGCTCTCCGCGGCTGCGCGGGCGCTGGGGATGACCCAGCCGACGCTGGGCCGGCAGGTCTCCGCGCTGGAGGAGGAACTGGGCGTCGCCCTGTTCGAGCGCGAGGGCACGCGGCTGGCGCTCACCCCCGCGGGGCGCGAGATGGTTGAGCATGTGCGCGCGATGGGCGAGGCCGCGGCGAACGTGGCGCTCACCGCTTCGGGGCAGTCGCAATCGCTGGAGGGCAACCTCTGCATCACCGCCAGCGAGTTCTTTTCGGCGCGGATCCTCGCGGAGTTGATGGTGGGATTCCGGGCCCGGCATCCCGGCATCCAGATCGAGATCGTGGCGGCCAACGACGTGCGGGACCTGCGCCGGAGAGAAGCCGACATCGCGATCCGCAACACGCAGCCCACGCAGCCTGATCTCATCGCCCGCAAGCTGGGCGACAGCACCGGCGGCTTCTATGCCGCGAAATCCCTGCTGGATCGCCGGGGTCGCCCACGGGACGCGGCCGAAATGCTGGCGCTGGGGATGATCGGCTTCTGCGACAATGCGCAGATGGTGGCCGGGTTGAACCGGATGGGATACCCCGCGCAGGACGGCGATTTCGTGGCCTTGAGCAACAGTCACCTCGTGCAGTGGGACATGGTGCGCGCCGGGCTGGGCGTCGGGGTCTTTCCCTGCCTGCAGGCCGATGCGGCACCAGACGTGGAGCGGGTGCTGCCCGAGGCCGATCCCATGCGCTTTCCGGTGTGGCTGGTGGCCCATCGCGAAGTGAAATCGAACCGGCGCGTGCGGCTGGCCTTCGATTACCTCGCCGAGCATTTCCCGATCGGGTGAGGCGCGCGCAGCCGTTTGGACGATGCCAAAAACGAAAAGACCGGAGCTGATGCTCCGGCCTTTTCGCAGTCTGGTGTGTCGCGGCTTACTGGCGTTCTTCTGCCATCTGGGCCGGCGCGGCTTCCTCGCGCGGTTCGCGCGGGGGGCGGCCGATCACTTCGCGCAGTTCGTCCAGCTCGATGAAGTTGTCGGCCTGACGGCGGAGTTCATCGGCGATCATCGGCGGCTGCGAACGGATCGTGGAGACAACGGAGACCCGCACGCCCTGGCGTTGCAGGCTTTCCACGAGCGGCCGGAAATCCCCATCCCCGGAGAACAGCACGATGTGATCCACATGCGGAGCAAGCTCCATGGCATCCACCGTCAGCTCGATGTCCATGTTCCCCTTGACCTTGCGGCGGCCCTGGGAGTCCGTGTACTCCTTGGCCGGCTTGGTCACCATGGTGAAGCCGTTGTAGTTGAGCCAGTCCACCAGCGGGCGGATCGGCGAGTAGTCGTCGTTTTCCAGAAGCGCCGTGTAGTAAAAGGCGCGAAGGAGTTTGCCCCGACGCATGAATTCCTGACGGAGGAGCTTGTAATCGATGTCAAACCCAAGCGCTTTGGCAGCGGCATACAGGTTCGAACCATCGATGAACAGCGCAAGCCGTTCGTCTCGGTAGAACATCTATCTAAACCTTCCAACTAAGGTAGACGCGATCGTGTTGTGAGTGAGTGAAAAATAGAGATGATCGCGAAACCACCTTAAAAATAGGGCAATCGCCGTGGTGCCTCAACCCTCGTCCAGTCACAAAACCGAAACAATTGCCCTGATAGCGCTGGGCGGTAACGTAACGTCATCCATCGGGACGCCGCTTCAGACGCTGCAATCGGCGATCCGGGAGCTCGCCGCCGAGGTGGGCACGATTCGCCGAAGAAGCCGCTTTTTCCGCACCCCTTGCTTTCCGGCCGGCGCCGGGCCGGACTACGTGAACGCGGCCATCGCGCTGGAAACGCGCCTTGCGCCGCGCCCGCTTCTGGACGCCCTGCACCGGATCGAAGCCGCCTTCGGGCGCGAGCGGGTCGAGCGCTGGGGTCAGCGCACACTGGACCTTGATCTGCTGGCCTACGGGGATCTCGTCCTGCCCGATCTCGCCACGCAGGATCGTTGGCGCAACCTGCCCGAGCAGGAGCAGCGCCTGCGCGCGCCCGATGATCTGGTGCTGCCGCATCCCCGCCTCCAGGAGCGTGCCTTCGTGCTGATTCCCCTCGCCGAGGTCGCGCCGGAGTGGCGCCATCCCGTTCTGGGGCTCACGGTGGCGCAGATGCGCGAATCCCTGTCTGCCGAGGCCTGCGAAGGGGTCGAGCCGCTGGCGGAGAGCCGCCGGGCCGGTGCGTGAACCGTTCAAATCCGTGAAATATGGGGCAAACGCCCCTGTTTTGCGCTTGTCAATACCCGTCCGAGGGCCTAGATAGGCGGCTTCGACACACCCTGCAGGAAAATGGAGTCGTCATGGCCCGCGTTACCGTAGAAGATTGCGTAGACAAGGTTCCGAACCGGTTCGAGCTGGTCATGCTCGCCGCGCACCGTGCTCGCGAAATCTCCGCCGGCGCCGAGATCACCGTGGATCGTGACAACGACAAGAACCCCGTCGTCGCCCTGCGCGAGATCGCCGAGGAAACCCAGTCGGCACAGGAGCTGCGCGAGCGCCTGATCGAATCCAACCAGACCCAGATCGAGGTGGACGAGCCGGAAGAAGACGCGATGGCGCTTCTGATGGGTGCCGAGCAGGACAAGCCGGCGCAGGACGACATGAGCGAAGAGAAACTGCTGCGCGCGCTGATGGAAGCGCAGGGGCAGCGCTGAGGCAACGTCAGGAACCTCACAACCCGTGAAGGGCGCGGACCGGAGATGATCGCAGTCGAAGACCTGATCGCGCTGGTCCGCAACTACAATCCCAATACCGACGCGGAACGCATCCGGAAGGCCTATGCCTACGGGATGGCCATGCACGAGGGGCAGTTCCGCCGCTCCGGCGAGCCCTATTTCACCCATCCGGTGGCCGTCGCCGCGATCCTGACCGAGCAGCGGCTCGATGACGATACGATCATCACCGCGCTCCTGCACGACACCATCGAGGACACCAAATCCACTTATGGCGAAGTGGCCGAGATGTTCGGCACCGAGGTCGCGGAGCTGGTGGATGGCGTCACCAAGCTGACGAACCTGCAGCTGTCCTCCTCCGGCACCAAGCAGGCCGAGAACTTCCGCAAGCTGTTCATGGCGATGAGCAAGGATCTGCGGGTGATCCTCGTCAAGCTCGCCGACCGCCTGCACAACATGCGCACCATCAAGGCGATGAGCCCGGAGAAGCAGGCCCAGAAGGCCCGCGAAACGATGGACATTTTCGCGCCGCTGGCCGGGCGCATGGGGATGCACTGGATGCGCGAGGAGCTTGAGGATCTCGCTTTCCGCGTGCTCAACCCCGAGGCCCGCAACTCGATCATCCGCCGCTTCATCACGCTCCAGCGCGAAACCGGCGACGTGATCCACAAGATCACCCGCGACATCCGCAAGGAACTGGACGACGCCGGCATCGAGGCCGACGTCTTCGGCCGGGCCAAGAAGCCCTATTCGATCTGGCGCAAGATGGAGGCCAAGCACATCGGCTTCTCCCGCCTCTCCGACATCTACGGCTTCCGGGTCATCACCAAGTCGGACGCGGATTGCTACCGGGTGCTCGGCGCGATCCACCGCCGCTGGCGCGCGGTGCCGGGGCGGTTCAAGGATTACATCAGCCAGCCGAAATCCAACGGCTACCGCTCGATCCACACCACGGTATCCGGCCGGGACGGCAAACGCGTCGAAGTCCAGATCCGGACGCGCCAGATGCACGAGGTGGCCGAATCCGGCGTCGCGGCGCATTGGGCCTACCGTGACGGCGTGCGCGGCGAGAACCCCTTCGCGGTGGACCCGGCGAAATGGGTCGCCGGGCTGACGGAGCGGTTCGACAGCGCCGAGAACACCGATGAATTCCTCGAGCACGTGAAGCTCGAGATGTATTCGGACCAGGTCTTCTGCTTCACGCCCAAGGGCGAGGTGGTCAAGCTGCCGCGCGGGGCGACGCCGCTCGATTTCGCCTACGCGATCCACACCCGCATCGGCGACAGCTGCGTGGGCGCCAAGGTCGATGGGCTGCGCGTGCCGCTCTGGACGCGTCTGAAGAACGGCCAGTCGGTGGAGATCATCACCGCCGAGGGCCAGCGCCCGCAGGCCACGTGGCTCGACATCGTGACGACGGGGCGCGCCAAGGCCGCCATCCGCCGGTCGCTGCGCGAGGAGGATCGCGAGCGCTTCATCAAGCTCGGCCGCGAACTGGCGCGCGTGGCCTTCGAGCATGTCGGCAAGAAGGTGACGGACAAAGCGCTGCGCACCGCCGCCGCCAACCTGCGCCTGAAGGACGCCGAGGAACTGCTGGCGCGGCTGGGCAGCGCGGAGCTGAAAGCGCGGGACGTGGTGGAAGTGCTCTACCCGGATCTCGCCCCCGAAAGCGGTGCGGAGATCGACGCCTCCCGCGCCGTGATCGGCCTGTCCGAAGACCAGAGCTTCCACCGGGCGCCCTGCTGCCAGCCCGTTCCGGGCGAACGGATCGTGGGGCTCACCTTCCGCGGGGCAGGGGTCGTGGTGCACGCCATCGACTGCCCGCGCATGGGCGACTACGAAGACCAGATGGAGCGCTGGGTGGATCTGCACTGGCACTCCGGGCGGCACAAGGCGGCCTACGACGTGACGCTGGACGTGACTCTTTCCAACGATGCCGGCGTGCTGGGACGAATCTGCACATTGATCGGGGAGCAGAAGGCCAATATCTCGGATCTGCACTTCAAGGATCGCAAGCCGGATTTCTACCGCCTGTACATCGACGTCGAGGTGAGGGACGTGGAGCATCTCCATGCCATCATCACCGCCCTGGACGCCGAGACGGACGTTGCCGCGGTGGAGCGCCTGCGCGACCTGACCCGCAAGGACAACCCCTAGCCCTGCACCCGCACTGAACCCGCCCCGAAACCCGGCAAGGATACGCCCGTTGGTTTTCAAACGCCGAGACAGACGCCCACTGCACCACGCCGTGATGGATTTCGTCTATCCGCGGCGGGGCTGGGGCCGGGGATTCAGCTACCTCAAGCACCGGCTGCGCCGCCTGCCGGACACCCCCGAGAAGATAGCGCGCGGCATCTTCGCCGGCGTCTTCGTGTGTTTCACCCCGTTCTTCGGGCTGCATTTCTTCGCCGCGGCCCTCCTCGCGATGATCCTGCGCGGCAATGTCGTGGCCTCTCTGCTGGCCACCTTCTTCGGCAACCCGATCACCTTCCCCTTCATCGCCGTCGTTTCGATGAAGACGGGCCACTTCCTGATCGGGGAGACATACAGCGCAGAGGAAAGCCGCTCGCTCTACCAGAATTTCCGGGGCGCGGCGGCCGACGTGAAGGACAACTTCCTCGCCATCTTTTCCGATCGCACCGCGGACTGGTCCCAGCTGGGCCAGTTCTACCACGATGTCTACCTGCCCTATCTCGTGGGTGGGCTGATCCCCGGCCTGATTGCCGGCATCGTGGCCTACTACATGAGCGTTCCGGTGATCGCGGCCTACCAGAAACGCCGCAAGGGCCGGCTGAAGAAGAAACTCGAACAACTCCGCTCCAAGGCCGCGAAGGCGGCTGACGAGGCCGCCTCCGGGCGTTAACCTGCGCATCGCAGACCCGGCGCGACAGAGGAAGGAAACACCGCACCATGACGACCGCCCCCCTTGGCAAGCTGCGGCTTGGCGTCAACATCGATCACGTGGCCACCGTGCGCAACGCCCGCGGCGGGGCCTACCCCGATCCGCTGCGCGCGGCCAAACTGGCCGAAGAGGCCGGGGCCGATGGCATCACCGCGCACCTGCGCGAGGATCGCCGTCACATCTCGGACGCCGACATCGAGGGGCTGATGGAGGTGCTCACCGTGCCGCTGAACTTCGAGATGGCGGCCACCGAAGAAATGCAGGCCATCGCCTTGCGCCACAAGCCCCATGCCGTGTGCATCGTGCCGGAGAAACGCGAGGAGCGGACCACCGAGGGCGGGCTGGAAGTCGCGCGGGAGGAAAACCGCCTGGCCCATTTCATCGCGCCGCTGCGCGATGCGGGCTGCCGGGTGTCGATCTTCATCGCCGCCGACAAGCGCCAGATCGAGGCGGCGCACCGGATCGGCGCGGCGGTGATCGAGCTGCACACCGGTGCCTATTGCGATGCCCATGCCGAGGGGCGCTTCGCCGACCGCGACCGCGAGCTGGAGGCCCTGCGCGAGATGTCGGCCTTCGCGCATTCGCTGGGGCTTGAGGTGCACGCGGGCCACGGGCTGACCTATGAAACCGTGCAGCCGGTGGCGGCTTTTCCGGAAGTCATGGAGCTCAACATCGGCCATTTCCTGATCGGCGAAGCGATCTTCCGCGGTCTGTCTCCGGCAATCGCCGAAATGCGGCGGCTGATGGACGAGGCCCGCGCATGAAGCCGAACCTGATCCGCTACGGCGGCACCGTGATCGCCACCGTCTTCGCTCTGGCGATCCTGAACGCGCTGACGCTTCAGTACCTGGGCGTCCGAATCCCGCCGGCGGCGACGGTTCTCGTGCCGCTGATGCTGGCGGCGGCCCGCGAGGGGCAGATCGCTGCGCGCGGAAAGGCCCCGGCGCCGGATCTCAAGATGCTCGCCGGTGCGGCGGGCCTCTGCACGCTGATCTTCGCCGTGATCGCCCTTTGCCTGTTCGTGATCCTGCGCCTCACGCTGGGCGAGGCCTTCACCATGCCGGGCGGCGGCGCGGCGCGCTACGGGCTCACGCTCTTCACGCTCGTCGCGGCCTTCGTCGTCAACGCGTCCTTCCTCTCGATCGGGCATCGGACCGAGGCCCGCAAGCTGGCGCAGAAGGCAGGCGAATGATCCTCGGCATCGGCACCGATCTGGCCAACATCGAGCGGATCGAGGCCACGCTGGAACGCTTTGGCGATCGCTTCCGCAACCGCGTCTTCACCGAGGCGGAGCAGGCCAAGGCCGAGCGCCGGCGGGATACGGCTGGCACCTATGCCAAGCGCTGGGCCGCGAAGGAGGCCTGTTCCAAGGCGCTGGGCACCGGCCTGCGCATGGGCATCGCCTGGAAGGACATGAGCGTCACCAATCTGCGCAGCGGCCAGCCGGTCATGCATGTCACGGGCTGGGCGGCGGAGCGGCTGAAGGCGATGACTCCCGAGGGCCACGAGGCGATCATCCATGTAACCCTGACAGACGATCACCCCTGGGCGCAGGCCTTCGTGGTGATCGAGGCGCGGCCCATTGTGCGTGTCTGACGAATCCCTTTGCCGGTGTCGCCCGGCGGCACGCCGGGCAGCGCCTGCCTGCCCCCCGGCAGGCGCTTTCGCGCCCGCCCAGGCACGCGCCGCCCTTCGGTTCGACGCACAACCCTGTCAGGTCTTCGCCCGCCCCCCGGGTTGACACCCCGCGGCGCTGAGGCCAAGACAAACCCAACCAATCCCGAGCAGGAATCCCTTTCATGGCCGCGAAAGCAGAAAAAGAAGAAGGCATCATGGAGACCGTCAAGACGGTCGTCTACGCGCTTCTGATCGCCGGCGTCTTCCGGACGCTCTTCTTCCAGCCCTTCTGGATCCCCTCGGGCTCGATGAAGGACACGCTGCTGATCGGCGATTTCCTTTTCGTCAACAAGATGGCCTATGGCTACTCCAAGCACTCCTGCCCCTTCTCCATGTGCCCGATCCCGGGCCGGATCTTCGGCAGCGAGCCGGAACGCGGGGATGTCGTCGTGTTCCGCCACCCGGTGAACAACACCGATTTCATCAAGCGCCTGATCGGCCTGCCCGGCGACAGAATCCAGGTGCGCGACGGCGTGCTTTTCATCAATGGCGAAGAGGCCGTGCAGACGCCTGCCGGCACCTTCACCGAGACCTTCGAAAAGCAGGGCCCGGTGGGCAACATGCCGCGCTGCAC
This sequence comes from Pseudoruegeria aquimaris, assembly GCF_900172235.1. Classification (GTDB taxonomy): domain Bacteria; phylum Pseudomonadota; class Alphaproteobacteria; order Rhodobacterales; family Rhodobacteraceae; genus Pseudoruegeria; species Pseudoruegeria aquimaris. The sequence continues at coordinate 111,393 of NZ_FWFQ01000007.1, forward strand.
CACGCCCGTGGGCATCGGGGCCGACTGCGAGAAGGACAAGTTCATCGAAACGCTGCCCGGCGGCGTCTCGCATTCCATTCTCAACATCACCAATTCCGCCACCGACAACACCGGCGTCTTCACGGTGCCCGAAGGCCACTACTTCTTCATGGGCGACAACCGCGACAACTCCACCGACAGCCGCGTGTCCCAGCAGGTGGGCGGGGTCGGCTTCGTGCCCTACGAAAACCTGATCGGCCGCGCCGACCGGGTGATGTTCTCTTCCGCCGGCCGCTCCCTGTTCTACGTCTGGACGTGGCGCGGCGACCGTTTCTTCAAGAGGATCGAGTGAAACTATCCGCTGAACTGAAAGCGTTCGAGGCCCGCATCGGGCACAGGTTCAAACGGCCCGAGCTTCTGCTGCGGGCCGTTACGCATTCCTCCATGGCGTCGCCTACCCGGAAGGACAACCAGCGCCTCGAGTTCCTCGGCGACCGCGTGCTCGGCCTGACGATGGCGGGCGCGCTCTTCGCCGCCGATTCCGAGGCCACCGAGGGCCAGCTGGCCCCGCGCTTCAACGCCCTCGTGCGCAAGGAGACCTGTGCCGACGTGGCACGCGAGGTCGATCTGGGGGCGGTCTTGAAACTCGGGCGCTCCGAGATGATGTCTGGCGGGCGGCGCAAGGCCGCGCTCCTGGGCGATGCCATGGAGGCCGTGATCGCGGCCGTGTACCTCGATGCCGGTTTCGAAACGGCGCAGGCCATGGTGCTGAAGCTCTGGGGCAACCGCATCCACACCGTGGAGACCGACAGCCGGGACGCCAAGACGGCGCTCCAGGAATGGGCGCAGGCCCGCAAACAACAACCGCCGCGCTACACGCAGCTCAAACGGGAAGGCCCGGATCACGCCCCCGTTTTCACCATCGAGGTGAAGCTGGAAAGCGGCGAAAGCGAAAAGGCCACGGCCGGTTCGAAGCGGCAGGCCGAACAGGCCGCCGCCAAGGCGTTGCTGGCCCGTATGGAGAAAGATGATGAGTGATACGCGTGCCGGCTTCGTTGCCCTGATCGGGGAACCCAACGCCGGGAAATCGACGCTGCTGAACCGCATGGTCGGGGCCAAGGTCTCGATCGTGACGCACAAGGTGCAGACAACCCGCGCCCGCATCCGCGGCGTCGCGATCGAGGGCGAAAGCCAGATCGTCTTCGTGGACACGCCCGGCCTGTTCCGTCCGCGCCGCCGGCTGGACCGCGCCATGGTCGCCGCCGCCTGGACGGGTGCCGCCGATGCCGATGTCGTGGTGATGATGGTGGAGGCCCACCGGGGCATCACCGAAGGCGTCGAGGCCATTCTCGACGGGCTGAAGGAGCGCGAAACCGGCCGGAAGGTCGCGCTGGCGATCAACAAGATCGACCGCGTGGCCTCGGAGGTTCTGCTGAAGCTCACCAAGGATCTGAACGAGCGCTTCGCCTTTGCCGAGACCTTCATGATTTCCGCCGAGAAGGGCCACGGCGTGGAGGATCTGCGCAAGTGGCTGGCGCAGGAGGTGCCCGCCGGGCCGTGGCTCTACCCGGAAGATCAGATCGCCGATCTGCCCATGCGCATGATCGCCGCCGAGATGACCCGCGAAAAACTCACCCTGCGCCTGCACCAGGAGCTGCCCTACCAGCTCACCGTGGAAACAGAGAACTGGGAAGAGCGCAAGGACGGCTCCGCCCGCATCGATCAGGTGATCTACGTGGCGCGCGATGGCCACAAGGGGATCATCCTCGGCAAGAAGGGCGAAACCATCAAGGGCGTCTCGCAGGCGGCCCGCGCCGAGCTTCAGGAGTTCCTGGGCCGTCCGGTGCACCTGTTCCTCCAGGTGAAGGTGCGCCCGAACTGGCTTGAGGAGAAGGAGCGCTACTCCGAGATGGGCCTCGATTTCAAAGACGGCAACGCATGAGCCGGCTGACGGCGGAGTTCTGGGTCTCTGCCTACCTCACGCGGCTGCGGCTGCGCGACATTCCGGCCTTTGTCACCGCCAAGGGCGATCTCACGGCCGGCGCCGTCCTGGTCAAGCTCAACACGCTCGACGGCCAGGCCCGCGCCTTCCAGCGCAGCTTCGACCTGATGACGGGCGAGCGCGCCTGGGTGGTGCTGGCCGAAGGGGCCGAGGCGGATGTGGACGCCGCCATCGCGCGCCAGCGCTCCTTCGATCCGGATCTCTGGGTCATCGAAGTGGAGGATCGCGCCGGGCGCCACCTGCTTGAGGAAGACGGGCTTGCCGGCTGAGGCCCTCGCGGGAAGAATGCCGTGCAGGGTAACTGACCTGCTGAGCGGAAAGCTGAGCGGAAAGGCGCGGTGAACTGACGGCATGGAGTGGCGGGAAGAAGGCATGTTGGTCGCCGTGCGGCGCCACGGGGAGACCTCCGCGATCATCGAGGTGTTCACCGAGGGGCATGGGCGGCACGCCGGCGTGGTGCGCGGCGGCACCAGCCGCAAGATCGCGCCGATCCTGCAACCGGGGGCGCAGCTGGATCTGACCTGGCGCGCGCGGCTGGAAGATCACATCGGCGCCTTCACGGTCGAGCCGCGCCGGAGCCGCGCGGGGTTGCTGGCGGAACGGGTGCCGCTGGCTGGGCTCAACGCCATCTGCGCCCTGATCAGTTTCGCCCTGCCAGAGCGCGAACCCCACCCCCGCCTCTACGAACAGACCCAGACGGTGCTGGATCTGCTTGGCGAAAGCGCGCACTGGCCCTACGCCTACCTGCAATGGGAACTGGCGCTTCTGCGGGCGCTGGGGTTCGGCCTGTCGCTGGATGTCTGCGCGGTGACGGGGGCGCAAAGCGGCCTTGCCTACGTCTCTCCCAAGACGGGCCGCGCGGTGAGCGCCGCGGGTGCCGGGGAGTGGGCCGACCGGCTTCTGCCGCTGCCCGCCTTCCTCGCCGAGGGCCGGCCGCCGGAACCGGGGGAGCTTTCGCAGGGCTTCGCGCTTTCGGGCCATTTTCTCGACAGCCGCATTGCGCGGGGCCTCGCCGGCAAGCCGCTGCCGGCCGCGCGCCAGCGGTTGCTGGATCTGCTGGGGCGTCAGTCGGGCGCGGCGCGATAGACGAGCTGCATCCCGGCCTCGTTCGACAGGATCAGCGTATCGCCGGCGACTTCCGAAAGACTCATGCTCATCAGCATGGCGAAATAGGTGCCCTCCAGTTCCAGTTCGGGGCAGGCCGCGCGCGTGGCCGCCAGGCCTTCGATCTTGAACCACGGATAGGGCAGCGTCTGCCGTGCGGTGTAGGCGTTGCAGGGGGCGTGGCCGGCGATCTCGCCCTCTTCCGGGAAGGTCAGGGTGATCCGCTGGGTGATCGGCTGGCCAACGGCCTCGACGAGCCGCCATTCGCGGTCCGTGCCGGCATAGCCCGAGATCGTCTCGTCGGGTTGGCAGGCGGAAAGTCCGAGGGCAAGCAGGAAGGTGGCGCGCAGCATGGCACATGCCTGCCACAGCATGGCGTCCGGCGCCAGCCCCTTCGCTTCGCGGGCTTGATCGCGCCGCGCCGCGCAGGCATCGCTGGGGCAAAGGAGGTGATCCCATGGAAGATCCCCGGCTCACGCGCCTCAAGCGCCTTCAGGCGCTCGCCGCCACAGGGTTGCATTTCACGCAGGATGCCTACGACCGCGAACGCTACGCGGAAATCGGTGCCATCGCCGAGGCGCTTCTGGCCGATCTGCTCTCGATGCCGATCCCGGATCTGCACGGCCTGCCGCGCCCCGAAGAGGGATACGCGACGCCCCGCGTGGAAGTGCGCGGCGCGGTGATCCGCGATGGCCGGATCCTGCTGGTGAAGGAGGCCACGGACGGGCTCTGGTCGCTTCCCGGCGGCTATTGCGACGTGGGGCTTTCGCCCGCGGAGAACATCGAGAAGGAAATCCGGGAGGAAGCCGGGCTGACCGTGCGCGCCCGGCACCTCTACCTGCTGCGGCACAAGGCCAAGGGGCCTTTCCCGCCCGATCCGCGGGATTTCTACAAACTCTACTTCCTCTGCGAAGAAGCGGGGGCGGCGGAGCCCAGCCCGGCCCACGAGACCACCGAGGCGGCCTTCTTCGCCCCCGAAGCCCTGCCGCCGCTCTCGGCGGTCCGGGTGCACGCGAGCGACATCGAGATGGCCTTCCGCCATGCCGCCGACCCCGCGCGCGCCACGGATTTCGACGAAACCGCGCCGATCAGATAAAGGCCGGGGCCGCCCAGGGCGAGGCGGCGCCGGGCACCGTATCGCCCTGGCCTCGCGTCAGCCCTCGCCGAGGTCCGAAATCTCGCGCTCAAGGAAGCGCTCGAAGGCCTCGAGGTTCACCGCCTCGAACTGCCCGAAGCTCTGCATCCAGATCGAGGCATCGCGCAGGGCGTCCGGTTCGAGCTTGCACCATTTCACGCGGCCGCGTTTCTCCTGGCTGATGAGCCCGGCATTGGTGAGCACGTTCAGATGTTTGGAGATCGCCGCGAGCGACATGTCGAACGGCTCCGCCACGTCGGTGACGGCCATGTCATCCTCGAGGAGCATGGAGAGGATCTGCCGCCGCGTTGGGTCCGCGAGGGCGGCAAAGACGGTATCGAGGGGCACGCTTCTGGTCACCCTTCTGGCCTAGCGGCGCGCTGCGCGGCGGTCAAGCTGGCGGGGATGCGCCGGAAACGGATTGGCGGCTGCTGCCCGGTGGCGCAAAGGGGGGCGATGATGATGGCGGCCATCAGCAAATGCGATTGGCCAAGGCGGCGCGCCACGTCTAGGAAAGCGAAACACGGTGAAAGGACGCCACATGCAACTGCGCTACTGGGGGCTCATTCTTCTGCTCGGGTTGGGGTGGGGGTCTTCCTTCTTCTTCAACGAGATCCTGCTGCGCGAACTGGGGCCGCTCACCGTGGCGCTCGGCCGTGTCGGCACGGGGGCGCTGGGCTGCTGGATCTGGCTGCTGGCCCGGAGGGCGCCGATGCGCATTCCGGCGGGCAGCCTCGGCGTGTTGACCCTGTTTGCCGCGATCCAATACGCCATTCCTCTCACGGTCTTCCCGGTGACGCAGCAATACATCACCTCCTCCGCCGCCGGCATCGTCAACGCGACGACCCCGGTGATGGCCGTCGCCGTCAGCCATTTCTGGCCCGGCGGCGAGCGGGCCACCTGGATGAAGTCCATCGGCGTGGGGCTGGGGCTGGCGGGGATCGTCGTGCTCGTGTCGCCGGCGTTCCGGGGGCAGGGGGCCTCTGATCCCTGGGCGCTTCTGGCCACCATGATCGCACCCTTCTGCTACGGTATCGCGCTCAACCTGATGCGCCGCTTCGACGGGATGAACCGCACGCTGCTCACCGCGTGGTCACTGTTGATCGGCACGGCGATGCTTGCGCCCGTTGCGCTGGGGCTGGAAGGCATGCCCCACATCGAGCGCGCCGAAACCTGGGCCGCGCTCTTCGTCATCGGCTTCGTTCTGACGGCCGGGGCCTTCATCCTGCTGTTCTGGCTGATCCCCATCGTCGGCGGCACCACGGCCAGCACGATCACCTTCCTCACGCCGGTGTCCGCGGTGCTGCTCGGGGTGCTGATCCTCGCAGAGCCGATCGGCCCCGCGCAGATCGCCGGCATGGCGGTGATCTTCTCCGGCCTGATCTTCATCGACGGACGGCTCCCGCGGCGCTTCCTGAAACCTCAACCGGATGGTTGAATATCGTTTCCGGGCGCTCCGGGCGTCACCTGCGGCAATGTGTGCCGGCGCGGGCTTGCTATAACTGTTTTTAATCAATACCTTAGGTAGGTCGCCTACACCGTTGACTCTGAGCTTCGGACTCCCTAGCAAGGCACTCGAAACGAAGGGAGCCTTGCGCCTGTCTGAGCATGACCACAAAGAGCGGCTGAAGCGCCTCGAAGAGCGCATCTCGGCCCTGAAGGGTGGCCCGCAGGTCAAGCACCATTCGGAAGAACACTACTCGCAGGCCCAGATGGGCTGGCGCATGGTGATCGAGCTTGTGGCTGGCCTCGGGGTCGGCTTCGGCATCGGGTACGGCTTGGACAAGCTGTTCGGCACATTGCCGATATTCCTGGTGCTCTTTGTATTTTTGGGCTTCGCGGCCGGCGTGAACACGATGCTTCGCACCGCCAAGGAGTTTCAGGAGAAACAGGCGGCAGAGCCCGCCGAGGACGACGAGAGGGCATAACGTGGCAAGCGAAGCACACGGCGAAGAAGGCGGTCTGGTTTTCCACCCGATGGATCAGTTCATCGTGAAGCCCCTGTTCGGGGACGGTCCGGTGCACTGGTACACCATCACCAACGTGACGCTCTGGATGGGCATTGCCGTTCTGGGCATCTTCCTTCTCATGGTCGTCGGCACCCGCGGCCGCGCGATCGTGCCCTCGCGCATCCAGTCCGTGGCCGAACTGGCCTACGGTTTCGTATACAAGATGGTCGAGGACGTGACCGGCAAGGATGCCGTGCGCTTCTTCCCCTACATCTTCACGCTCTTCATGTTCATCGTCTTCGCCAACTTCCTCGGCCTGATCCCGATGAGCTTCACTACCACGTCGCACTTCGCGGTGACGGCCGTGCTCGCCCTCGCCGTGTTCATCACCGTGACGGTGCTGGGCTTCGTGCTCAACGGCACCAAGTTCCTCGGCCTGTTCTGGGTGTCTTCCGCACCGCTGGCGCTGCGCCCGATCCTGGCCATCATCGAGCTGATTTCCTACTTCGTGCGCCCGGTGAGCCACTGCATCCGTCTTGCCGGCAACGTCATGGCAGGCCACGCGGTGATCAAGGTGTTCGCCGGCTTCGCCGCCATCGCCGTGATCTCGCCGGTCTCCGTGCTCGCGATCACGGCCATGTACGGCCTCGAAGTGCTGGTGGCCTTCATCCAGGCCTACGTGTTCACGATCCTCACCTGCGTCTACCTGAAAGACGCCCTGCACCCCTCTCACTGAGCGCGCGGCGGGCCCGCCCCGCCCTCGCTTCCCGAACGACACACAAGTTTTCAAAGCTTCCAACCTGTAAGGAGATATCACAATGGAAGGCGAACTCGCACACATCGGCGCTGGTCTGGCTGCAATCGGTTCTGGCGCTGCTGCCATCGGTGTTGGCAACGTGGCCGGCAACTTCCTGTCCGGCGCCCTGCGCAACCCCTCCGCCGCCGGCGGTCAGACTGCGACCCTCTTCATCGGCATCGCCTTTGCAGAAGCCCTGGGGATCTTCTCGTTCCTCGTCGCTCTGCTGCTGATGTTCGCCGTCTAAGAGCTCCGAACGATCCTTACGGTCGGGTGAGCCGCCTCACGGCTCACCCGTTCTTCCACAAGGTTCCTGGAGAACGAGATGGCAACCGAGACCCACGACGCCGCAACGGACGCCGCACACACCGCGGGTCACGCTGCAGAATCCGCCGGGATGCCCCAGCTGGATTTTTCCACCTATTCGAACCAGATCGTCTGGCTCGTGGTCGCGCTCGTCGCGATCTACTTCATCCTGACCCGTATCGCGCTGCCGCGCGTCGCGGCCGTTCTGGCCGAGCGTCAGGGTACCATCACGAATGACATCGCCGCGGCCGAAGAGCTGAAGCTGAAAGCGCAGGAGGCGGAAGCCGCCTACCAGCAGGCGCTCGCCGATGCCCGTGCCGAGGCCGCCCGGATCGTGGCCGAGACCAAGGCCGAGATTCAGGCTGAACTGGACGCCGCCACGGCCAGGGCCGATGCCGAGATCGCAGCGAAAGCCGCGGAATCGGAGAAGGCCATCGCGGAAATCCGCGAAGGTGCCATGGCTGCCGTCAAGGACGTGGCGCAGGAAACCGCCGCCGAAATCGTTTCGGCGCTGGGTATGAAAGCCGACGCCGAAGCCATCTCCGCAGCCGTTGCTGCGCGTGTGAAAGGGTAAGCAAGATGAAGAAACTGATCCTTGCCTTCACCCTCGCCGCCACCCCGGCGCTTGCCGCTTCCGGCCCCTTCTTCTCGCTCGGCAACACCGATTTCATCGTGACGCTGGCGTTCCTGCTGTTCATCGCGGTGCTGTTCTACTTCAAGGTGCCGGGCATGATCGGCGGGATGCTGGACAAGCGTGCCGACGACATCAAGTCCGAGCTGGACGAAGCCCGCGCCCTGCGTGAGGAAGCGCAGACTGTCCTGGCCTCCTACGAGCGCAAGCAGCGCGAAGTTCAGGAACAGGCCGAGCGCATCGTCGCCCATGCCCGCGAAGAGGCCAAGCTGGCTGCGGAAGCTGCCAAGAAGGATCTCGAAGCTTCCATCAAGCGCCGCATGGCCGCCGCGGAAGATCAGATCGCGTCCGCCGAGGCCTCCGCGGTGAAGGAAGTCCGTGACACCGCGGTGAACGTGGCCGTGGCCGCCGCCGCTGAAGTCGTGGCGAAGCAGATGACCGCCGCCGAAGGCAACGCGCTCATCGACGCCGCCATCAAGGACGTCTCCGCGAAACTGCACTGAGGCACGCCTGCATCAAGGCTGCTCGAAAACCCGGCGCCCCGCGCCGGGTTTTTGCTTTTTCTTGGGGCCGCGGCCCCGCCCTCCCGGGATGTTTTCCGTCACAAGATGGGATGGGTGCGCACCCGAGCGGGTGACGCGCGGGGCGTCATTGCCTAGGCTTCCTGCCATGCAGGAGGCGGAGTCATATGATGTTCTGATCGTCGGAGGCGGGCCGGCGGGGCTTTCCGTGGCGGAGGCGCTGGATCCGGCCCTGCGCGTGCTCGTGGTGCATCAGGATCGCGAGATCGGGGAGCCCGTCCGGACTTCGGGCTGCTCCTGGGTGGCCGACCTCGAAGCGCTGGGCATTCCACGGCATCTCTATCACGTGCTCAACCGCATGGAGTTCTACTCGGACGGCGAACAATGCGGCCATGATCTTCTCCGGCACAAGGCGGCGGTTCTGGATGTGACCGGCCTCTACCGGTGGCTGGCGGCGCGCTCCGAGCGCGAGGGCCGGACGCTGCTGTGCGCCACCAAGTTCCTCACGGCCGAGCGCGCGCCGGCGGGGGTCCGGGCCGTGATCCGCCCGAGAGGCGCGGCGGAGCGGGCGGTGTTCGCGCGCAAGATCGTCGATGCGTCCGGCTGGCACGGCGCCGTCATGGCGGCCCTCGGCGATGTGCCCCGGCCGTCGCGCATCGGCGTGGGGATCGAATACGAGATGCCGATCGGCAATGCGCGCCCTGACCGGGGGGTGCTCTTCCTCGGCAGTTCCGTGCCCGCCGGCTATGGCTGGGCCTTCCCGGATGCGCACGGGCGCATCCGGATCGGGGCCGGGACCATCCACCCCGACAGCGATGCCAATCCCAGGAACCTGATGGCGCGCTTTCTTGCGAGCGACATGCCGGCGCGGATGGGGCTCGAGATCGGACCCGTGCTGCGCGTGAACGCCGGTACCTTGCCCTCGGTACCATACGATCCCCGGCTCGTGTTCGGCGACGTGATCCGCACGGGAGACGCGGCCAATTTCGCCACGCCGACCGTGGGCGAGGGGCTGCGGATCGTGATCGAGCAGGGGCGGGCACTGGGCCGGGCCCTGAGCGCCTGTCTCGTGGCGGGGGATCCCGAGGCGCTGGCGCGCCACGAGGCCGCCTGCACCCGGGCATTCAGGCGCAACTACCGCATCGGCTTCGAAGCCAACCAGCGCCTCGCACGGTACGGGCCAGCGGATTTCGACGGCACCGTGCGGCGCATCGGGGCCATGTCGGAGGCCGAGGCGGTGGCCTTGATCCGAAGCGAATTCCGGGCCTCGATGATGGCGGGGCTTGGCGCGCGCTTCCTCTCCCGCCGGCTGGCGCGGCTGCGCGACGGGTTGGGCCTGCGCCCACGCACGCGGTCAAAATGACCGTGGCGCAACGCCAAAATGTCCCTTTGCAGGGCCGGGCGTTTTTGCCACTCTGCCCGCGAGGCACCCGCGCGACCGGGTGCAGGGGGAAAGACGGCACTTGAACCAGCATGAATGATATCCTCGCAGGCTTGGTCGAAGCCGGGCGGCTGGTGGTGACGCTTGACCCGGATCTCATCGAGATCACGCTGCGGTCTCTTCAGGTGACCGTGACGGCCACGGTGATCGCCGCCGCCATCGGCCTGCCCTTCGGCGCCTGGCTGGCGGTGAACCGCTTCCGGCACCGGCGCGCCACGATCGCGGTGATGAACGCGCTCATGGGGCTGCCGCCGGTGGTGGTGGGGCTGATCGTCTACATCCTGCTGTCGCGCTCGGGGCCCTTCGGCGTGTTCGGCCTTCTGTTCACCCCGGCCGCCATGATCATCGCGCAGGTCATCATCATCACGCCGCTGATCGCCTCGATCAGCCACCAGGCGATCCGTGATCTCTGGGCGGAATACCATGACCTGCTGATCTCGCTGAACACCACGAAGCGCCAGCGGATCCACGCCCTGTTGTGGGACGGTCGCCGCGCGCTTCTGACGGCCGCGCTGGCCGGTTTCGGCCGCGCCATCGGCGAAGTCGGGGCGATCATGATCGTGGGCGGCAACATCGATCACGCCACGCGCGTGCTCACCACGGCGATCGCACTGGAAACCGGCAAGGGCAACTTCGCGCTGGCGCTTGCGCTGGGGTTCGTGCTGATCGCGCTCGCCATCCTCGTCAATTTCCTGATCCACGGGCTCTCCCGCACGGAGAGCGAAAGCAGATGGTAGCGCCGATCCTCCCCCTCACCTTGAGCGCCGCCATCGTGAAGCGGCAGGGCCGGCGGCTGATCGGCCCGGTGGACTGCACCATCGAAGCCGCGGGCACGACGATCGTCATGGGCCCGAACGGCTCGGGCAAGACGACGCTGCTGCGGCTGATGCACGGGCTCGAACGCGCGCGGGAGGGCCGGGTGGCCTGGGCCGTGGACGAGCCGGCCACCCGCGCCCACCAGGCCTACGTGTTCCAGACCCCGATCATGATGCGGCGCAGCGTGGTGGAGTGCATCGCCTACCCGCTCCTCACCCACGGCACCGGGCGGCGGGAGGCGCGGGCGCGGGCCGAGGAATGGGCCGCACGTGTGGGCCTCGGCGATGCCCTCGGCCGCATGGCCACGGTGCTGTCGGGCGGGGAAAAGCAGAAACTCGCGCTCGCCCGCGCCCTGATCCGTCGGCCGCAGGTGCTGTTCCTCGACGAGCCCTGCGCCAACCTCGACGGCCGGGCCACGCGGGAGATCGAATCCATCCTGGCCGAGGCCCGCGCCGATGGCGTGCGCATCGTGATGTCCACCCATGACATGGGCCAGGCCCGGCGCCTCGCCGATGACGTGCTGTTCCTGCTGAACGGGCGCATCCACGAAGCCGCGATGGCCTGGCCGTTCTTCGCCGAACCGGCCACCCCTGAAGCGCGCGCCTTCCTGAAAGGAGATATCGTCGAATGATCCGCAAGTTGTTGACGGCCTGCTGGGCCATGTGCCTGATGACGGGGCTGGCCTCGGCCGACGGCCTCAAACTCGCCGTCACCACCTCCTTTCACAACTCGGGGCTCGCCGAAGTGCTCCTGCCCGAGATCCTGAAAGACACCGGCATCGACGTGCAGTTGCTCGTGGTCGGCACCGGCCAGGCCCTGCGCCTCGGCGAGGCCGGCGACGTGGATGCGATCCTCGTGCATTCGAAAGCCGCCGAAGAGGCCTTCGTGGCGGCGGGCCACGGCACGCACCGCCGGGAGATCATGTACAACGATTTCGTGCTGATCGGCCCCTCCGATGATCCCGCCGGGATCGCAGGGACGGCAACGGCGGCGGAGGCCCTGGAGCGGATCGCAGCCGAAAGCGCGCCCTTCGTGAGCCGTGGGGACGAAAGCGGCACCCACAAGGCCGAACGCGCGCTCTGGAAGGCTGCGGGCATCGCGCCGGAAGGGTCCTGGTATCGTGCGGCCGGGGCGGGCATGGGCGCTACCCTCAACACGGCCGCCGGCATGAACGCCTACGTCCTGTCGGATCGCGCGAGCTGGCTGAACTTCGGCAACAAGGGGGATCTGGCGCTGCTCTTCGCGGGCGATCCCGTGCTCTTCAATCAATATGCCTACATTCCGGTGAACCCGGCCAGACATCCCCACGTGAACGAGGATGCCGCCGCGCGGCTGGAAAGCTGGCTGACGAGCCCGCGCGCGAAAGCGCTTATCGGCGGCTACGAGATCGGCGGTGAAACGCTCTTCACCTTCAACGCGGTGCCCCAATAGCCGAAGAGAGGGCCTGCCCCGGGATGCTGTCGGTCAGAAGGTGAGGCAGCTTCCTCTCGCCGCAAATACCTCGGGAGCGCGAGGGCAGAGCCCTCGCTCCCCGTCCTGCCTCAATGGGCTTCGGCCCAGTTCCTGCCCGTGCCCGCATCCACGACGAGCGGCACGTCGAGGTGCACGGCCGGCGCGGCCGCCGTTTCCATGACGTTGCGCACGCGCTCGATGGTTTCTTCGGCCGCCTGCTCTTCGACCTCAAAGATCAATTCGTCATGCACCTGCAACAGCATCTTCGCCGGCAGCCCTTCGATGGCGGCGGGCATCCGGATCATCGCGCGCCGGATGATGTCGGCCGCGGTGCCCTGGATCGGCGCGTTGATCGCGGCGCGTTTGGCAAAACCCGCCTTCGGGCCCTTGGCGGCGATTTCCGGCGTGTGGATCTTGCGCCCGAAGAGAGTCCGGACGTAGCCGTGCTCCTTGGCGAAGGCGACGGTTTCATCCATGTAGCTGCGGATTCCGGGGAAGCGCTCGAAGTAGCGGTCGATGAATTCCTGCGCGTCCTTGCGCGGGATGCGCAGGTTGCGGGCGAGGCCGAAGCCGGAAATGCCGTAGATCACCCCGAAGTTGATCGCCTTGGCCTGCCGCCGCACCATCGGATCCATCCCTTCGATCGGCACGCCGAACATCTCGCTCGCCGTCATGGCATGGATGTCGAGGCCGTCGCGGAAGGCCTGCTTCAGCGAATCGATTCCGGCGACATGGGCGAGGATGCGCAGCTCGATCTGCGAATAGTCGAGCGAGGCCAGCACCTTGCCCTCCGGGGCGACGAAGGCCTCGCGGATGCGCCGGCCCTCCTCGCTGCGCACCGGGATGTTCTGAAGGTTCGGATCGGTCGAGGCCAGCCGGCCCGTGTTGGCCCCGGTCTGCACGTAGGAGGTATGCACCCGGCCCGTTTCCGGGTTGATGTGATCCTGGAGCGCGTCCGTGTAGGTGGATTTCAGCTTGGACAGCTGCCGCCAATCCAGCACGAGGCCCGGCAGTTCGTGCTCCGTCGCGAGGTCTTCGAGGATGTCGGCGCCGGTGGAGTATTTCCCGTTCTTGCCGCGCTTGCCGCCGGGCAGTTCCAGCTTGTCGAACAGGATCTCGCCCAACTGCGCCGGCGAGCCGACGTTGAACGGCTGGCCGGCCTTCTCGTGGATCTCGGCTTCCAGCGCCGCCATCTTCTGAGCGAAGGCATTGGACATGCGCGAAAGCACGTCGCGATCGACCATCACCCCGTTCATCTCCATCTGCGCCAGCACCGGAGACAGCGGCCGTTCGAGCGTTTCGTAGACGGTCGTCACCTGTTTCACGTGTAGCTGGGGCTTGAAGAGCTGCCACAGCCTCAGGGTGATGTCGGCATCCTCGGCGGCGTATTTCACCGCGTCCTCGATCGGCACCTTGTCGAAGGTGACCGCGGATTTCCCGCTGCCCAGAAGCGATTTGATCGGGATCGGCTCATGGGACAGGTAGCGATCGGAGAGCGTGTCCATCCCGTGGCCGTGTTCCCCCGCGTGCAGCGCGTAGGACATCAGCATCGTGTCGTCGATCGGGGCCATCTCCAGCCCGTAGCGCTTCAGGATCTTGGCATCGTATTTCAGGTTCTGGCCGATCTTCAGGATGCTGGGATCGGCGAGGACCGGCTTGAGCATCTCCAGCGCCGTCTCCAGATCCATCTGCCCCTCCGCCAGCGCGTCGGAGGCGAAGAGATCATCCCCCGCCGAGGCCTTGTGGGCGAGCGGGATGTAGCAGGCGTGGCCGGCGTTCACGCAGAGGGAAATGCCCACGAGATCGGCCTGCATCTCGTCCAGCCCCGTGGTTTCGGTGTCGATGGCCACCCAGCCGCGGCTGTAGATCAGATCGATCCACTCCTTCAGCGCGGCGGCATCCTTCACCCATTCGTAGGAGTCGGGCGTGATCGGGGGGGCGTCGGGGGCATCGGCCTGCGCGGCCTCGATGGCCCGGGGCGTATCCGGGATGACGGGGGTGTCCACGCCCAGCTTGTCCGCGATGCGCTTGGTGAGGGTGCGGAACTCCATCGAGGCAAGGAACTCCAGCAGGGCCTCGGCCTCCGGTTCGCGCACTTCGAGATCGTCGAGGGAGATGTCCAGATCCATGTCGCAGTCGAGCTTGACCAGATCGCGGGAGATCCGGATCAGCTCGGCATTGTCGATCAGGGTCTGGCGGCGCTTGGGCTGCTTGATCTCCTCGGCGCGCGCCAGAAGGCTGTCCAGATCGCCGTATTCGTTGATCAGCAGCGCGGCTGTCTTGATGCCGATGCCCGGCGCGCCGGGCACGTTGTCCACGCTGTCGCCGGCCAGCGCCTGCACGTCCACGACGCGCTCGGGACCCACGCCGAACTTCTCGACCACGCCGTCACGGTCGATGCGCTTGTTCTTCATCACGTCGAGCATTTCCACGCCGTCGCCCACGAGCTGCATCAGATCCTTGTCGGAGGAAATGATCGTCACGCGGCCCCCGGCATCGCGCGCCTTGCAGGCCAGCGTTGCGATGATGTCGTCGGCCTCGTAGTTCTCGACCTCGATGCAGGCGATGTTGAAGGCCCGCGTGGCATCGCGCGTGAGCGGGAACTGGGGCACGAGGTCTTCCGGGGCCGGGGGGCGGTTGGCCTTGTACTTGTCGTAGATGTCGTTGCGGAAGCTTTTGCCGGAATGATCGAAGATCACCGCCACATGGGTTGGCGCATCGGGGCCGGCGTTGTCTTCCACCAGCTTGAACAGCATGTTGCAGAAGCCCGATACGGCCCCGATCGGAAGCCCGTCGGACTTGCGCGTCAGCGGCGGCAGCGCGTGGTAGGCGCGGAAGATGAAGGCGGAGCCGTCGATCAGGTGCAGGTGGTGACCTTTGCCAAACGTCATGGGAGACCCCCTCCTTCAAGGGTGCGTGTCGGCGCGGCCTGAAGCCGGCGCCCTGGCGTTTCATCCGTATTTTCCGCGCGCCGGCGCGGGCCGGCGTGTCAGGCTTTCTCGGCGAAATCCTGGTGGACGATCTTCTTGTCGCAATAGGGGCATTCCACCACGCCGGTGTCATGCGGGACGGAGAGCCAGACACGCGGGTGGCCGAGGGCGCCCTCGCCCCCGTCGCAGGAGACGCGCCAGGTGTTGACGATCACGGTTTCCGGGGCTTCATGCGTCATGTAGGGTCCGTTCGTTGCGGTTGAGGTCGGCCTTTGCTGGCCTTACATCAGGGCGCATGATAGCGAACCGCCCGACACGGGCAAGGCCACAAAAGGGGTGGGGCATGCAGCAGCCGGCGATCGAGATTTCGGGCCTGCGGAAGATCTACGGCGCACAGGGCAACGCCCCGGCGAAGGAGGCGCTCAAAGGGGTGGATCTGACCATCCCCGTCGGCTCCATCTTCGGCCTGCTCGGGCCCAACGGCGCGGGCAAATCGACTCTCATCAACATTCTCGCGGGGCTGGTGCTCAAGACCTCGGGCACGGTGAAGATCTGGGGATTCGACCAGGACGTGAACCCGCGCCAGAGCCGGGCGTCGATCGGGGTGATGCCGCAGGAGCTGAACCTCGATCCCTTCTTCACCCCGCGCGAGGCGCTGGAAGTGCAGGCCGGGCTCTACGGCGTGCCCAAATCGGCCCGGCGCAGCGACGAGATCCTCGAGATGATCGGGCTGGCCGACAAGGCCGATGCCTATGCGCGCTCGCTTTCGGGCGGGATGCGGCGGCGGCTGCTGCTGGGCAAGGCGCTGGTGCACCGGCCCCACGTCCTCGTGCTCGACGAGCCCACGGCCGGCGTGGACATCGAGCTGCGCCAGATGCTCTGGGCCAACGTGCGCAGGCTGAACGAACAGGGCATGACGATCATCCTGACGACCCATTACCTCGAGGAGGCCGAGGAGATGTGCGACGAGATCGCCATCATCAACCACGGCGAGAAGATCGCGCAGGAGAAAACCCGCGATCTCGTCGGGCGGATGGACCGCAAGACCCTCGTCATCCAGCCCGAAACGCCGCCGCAGGGGCCTGTCTCCCTGCCGGAAGGCGTCTCGATGGATGTGCGCCCGGGCGGGGCGCTGGCCTTCAGCTACCGGACGTCGCAGACGAGCGCGGACACAGTGCTCGGGGCATTGCGCAGCAACGGGATCGCCATCCGCGACGTGCGCACCGAGGAGCCCGATCTGGAGGACGTGTTCCTCGCGATGACCAAATCGACAACCTGAGGCGTCGGTTCATGGCATGGGGGGCGCCGCCCCCCGCCGCCCTTCCGGGCGCCTCCCCCCGAGGTATTTGGGGCGAGAGGAAGCGGCGAAGCCATTGATCGGTAAAATCCGCTGGTGCGGGGCGGAGCGCTGCGGGCGCGGTGTCAGCCCCTCTGCGCGAGCATCGGGCCGAGCCCGCGGCCGGCGAGGATGTGGACGTGCAGGTGGGGCACGTCCTGCACGCCGTCATTGCCGGCATTGGCGATGAGCCGGTAGCCGTTGCCGCCTTCACCGGGCTGCACGCCCAGCTGCGCGCAGATGCGGCCGATCACGCGGGTGAAATCGGCGATCTCGGCGTCGGAGGCCTCGAGCGCGAAGTGGTCGTAGCAGACGTAGGGGCCCTTCGGGATCACGAGGACATGCTCGGGCGCCTGCGGGGCGATATCGCGGAAGGCGAGCGTGTGCTCGGTTTCCATCACCGTCGAGTTGGGGATTTCCCCGCGCAGGATCCTGGCGAAGATGTTTTGATCGTCGTAGGTGTAAGCCATTGTCAGTCCACGAAAAGATAGGGTGTTTCGGCGATTTCCCGGGCCCTGTCGAGCGGGATGTCGAGGAACTCGGAAAGGGGTTCGGCGTTTTCCTCGGGGCTGTTCTTCTGGCGCATCCGGTAGGTGGCGGGGAAATTCGCGTCCCGGATCCTGTCGCTTTCGAAGATGACGTCGCCCCGGATGGTGGGCAGCAGGTTGTCGATGGTTTCCTGCGTCGTGCGTTCGCCGGCAAGGCCGACCCGGCGGGCGTGTCCGATCAGGTATTCGTCGGTGAACTCGCACTCGATTTCCAGCATCTTCGTCTTGCTGCGGTCGGAGAAGAAATCCTGCATCAGCTCGATGTTGCTCGGATCGAGGCAGAGGACGAGGCGATCGGTTTCGTAGTATTCGAACAGCAGTCGCACGACGGCGCGGCGGTGGCGCGTGCGCTTGGCGAGGCTGCGCTGGATGCCGCCGAGATCGGGGAGCGTCGTGCTCTCTTCGTCGAAGACGTATTCGATCATCGGGATGTTGGTGACCTGCCGGGCCTTGTCGAGAAGCCGCTTGGCGACGTGCCATTTCTTGCAGGTCACGATCAGCAGCTCGCGTTCGGGGCCGAGCGAGCTTTCCGTCTCCCAGAAGCGGGGCGCGAAGCGGCGGCCGTTCCGGCCCCGGTCCACGAGGAAGCGGAACAGGCTGCGGCCTTCGTTGCTGATCGAGAAATCCGCTTCGTCGTTGGCGTAGAGCACGCCGAGCTTCTGCTTCAGCTCCTTCGCGCCGGGCGAGATCTTGCGGGCGAAGAGGAAATCCTGGTTCAGCAGCATCTCGTAGTGATCGTTGTAGAAGGTCACCGGCATGCCGTAATCGGAGAACATCAGGAAGGTCAGTGTGCGCGCGCGGATCTCGGTTTCGGGCACGAGGTGGCGCACGAGAGTCTGGAAGAAGGTTTCATCCGGGATCCAGGTGGTGCGGAAGAAGCGCATCACGTCCGGCCGTTTGCGGGTGAAATCGAGGATCCATTCGATGGTGCGCCGCCGCAGGCACCACCATTGGCTGCCGATCATGATCTGCAGATCGGCCGGCACCTCGCGCGTGAGATTGAAGCGTTTCTGCAGTTCGAACGAGGTGTAGAACAGCCATTTCTGGGTGCGTTCGTTGAACCAGTGGCGGTAGATCAGCCGCTCTTCCTTCATGCCGGTCTTGATCCAGTCGCTTTCGAAGAAATCGAAGCTCTCGATGTAGTCCACGTCTTCGGCATCGAGGAACTCATGGGCGTATCTGGCGGATTTGATTGCCATGCAATCGCCCGAGAGCATGTAGAAATGCGTGCAGCGGGGAAAGGCCTCCACCGCCGCTTCGACGGCGTGGAGCGTGGCTTCCACGAGGGACCACTCGCCCCAGCCGCATTTGATGCGTTTCTTCGCGAAGGTGACGTTGGGGTTGCCGTCCAGCGCGGCGCGGATCTTCTGGTAGGCCTCGGGCTTTGCACGTGCGTCGAAGTGGATGGCCATGCAATCGCCAACGGCCGTCAGCTGTTCGGCCTGCTGGATGATCGCTTCAGGATCCTTGTGGCACAACAATATGAAGGCAATCTTTGCCATTCCCGAAACCCAAACCTCACAGTGATCCGATAGTTTACATAGATACTGCGAAGAGTGATTGAATAAACACCACTTCTTTGCTTTTTTGAGGGCAATTGTAGCCGGGTAACAGTCAGAATGCCCGGCCGTTGGAGGCAAATAGATTATGGGTTTTCTCGGCACCTGGATGACCGAAAGCGAAAGTGTCGTCTACCGGGTCGTTCCGAAATGCGCCTGCTCCACGATCGGGCAGATCATGTACTATTCGGATCACGGCACGTTCTTCGAGGGCGACATTCACGACTCCACCACAGGACTGCACAAGTGGTCCCAGGAGGAGAGCCAGCCGAAGATCGAGGCGAACGTGAAGGGCCACAAATCCTATGCCTTCACCTGCGTGCGCAACCCCTACACGCGCATCCTCTCTTCCTTCTTCGACAAGATCTGCGGCATCCAGCGCAACGGCAAGCGGTACCGGGGCAACCTCGTGCCGCTTCTGATCCAGAAATACGGCATCGAGGTGGGCGATCCGGAGACGGGTTTCGAGTTCGACCAGATCGCGAGCTTCCGCCGCTTCCTGCTGTTCGCGCGCGATACCATCCGCTGGCGTCGCCCGATGGAGCCCGACATCCACTGGTCGGCCATGTCGGGGCATATTTCCACCTTCATCGTCAACGGTGGCCGCTACGACAACATCTTCTTCACCGAGCATTTCAACGAAGGGATGCAATCGGTGCTGGACAACATCGAGGTGCCGCACAGCGTGAACCTCGCCGAGATCCCGCGCTTCAACGAAAGCGAGGGCCATGGCCCCAAGCGCGCGCATCCGGTGGAAGACTATTTCGACGATCTGTCGCGGCATCTCGTCTACGAGATGTACAAGCGCGATTTCGACCTGTTCAAATACGATTTCGAGAACCCGGCCAACAAGTATCCCATCGGCGAAATCGATTTGGACGAAGTCCACGCCAAGCTCGGCGTCTGAGGGGGTGAGTCCCGCAGGCCACGCCTTCGCGTCGATGCAGCGCGCCGGTTGATCGCTTTGCCCGCCGCGGCATAGACTCGCAAGAAACGGCCGTGTGAAATGCCGCGGCAGGATGCAGGCAGAGGTGAGGCATGTGCTTCGGGCGGTGACGGCAGCGGTGGGTCTGGCTCTGGCGACGGGCTGCACGGTGGGCGAGGATTTCACCCCGCCGACGATGGAGCTTCCGGGCGCCTACCAGTTCGTGACGGGGGCCACGCCGCAGGTCCGCGAAGGCTACAGGTGGTGGCTGGACTACGACGATCCGATCCTCAACGAGGTGATCGCGCTCGGCTTCAAGCAGAACCTCGACATCCGCAAGGCGCTGTCACGGATCGACCAGGCTGAGGCGCTGGGCTACGGGCTGGGGCAGCCCGGTTCGATCTTCGGCAAGATCGAGGGCAAGCGTGAGATCGGCGGCGGCGAGGCCTCGGCCGGATCGGGTTTCGCGCGGGTGGAATCGCTGTGGATACTCGATCTCTTCGGAGAGCTGCGCCGCGAACGTGAAGCGGCGGGCTACCGGGTGGATACGGAATATGCCGAGGCCGACGTGCAGCGCCTCTATTTCCTGTCGCAGGTGGCCACCGCCTATATCGACATGCGCTTCTACCAGGAGCTGATCCGCACGAACCTGAAGGTGCTGAAATCCCGCGAACGCACCTACCAGCTCACGCAGGAGCTTCAGGCCCGCGGCGAGGTGACGGATCTGGAAGTGGCGCAATCCCGTGCGTTGGTGGCACAGACGAAATCCGAGCTGCCCGAGGTCGAGATTCTGCTCGTGGGGGCGATCCAGCACATTTTCACCCTCGTGGCGGAGCCCCTGCAGGATTTCCGCAGCAGCTTCGACAAGCAGGCCCCGCAGCCCGTGGCACGGGCTGACAAGTTGAGGATCGGCATTCCGGCCGATCTGGTGCGCAACCGGCCCGACGTGCGCAAGGCGGAGCGCCGCTACGCCGAGGCCGTGGCGCTTGCGGGCGTGGCTGAGGCCGATCTCTACCCCAGCCTGACCCTGACCGGGAACATCAACGTGGGCTACACGGATTCAGGCTTCGATCCGGTCGGCAGCTTCTTTCGGGGCGCGGTGGACATCCCGGTGTTCGACAGGGGCAAGCGGCGCGCACGGCTCGCTTACCAGAAGGCCCGCGCCGAGGAATTGCGGCTGGAGTGGGAGCGCGTCGTGCTGCTGGCCATCGAGGAGGTGGAGCGCGCGCTGATCGGCCTGCGCAAGCACACCGAGGCCGTCGCGGCCTCCGAAGAGGCGGTCCTGGCGGCCGCGGACGTGCTGTCGATCGCCCGCAAGGCCTATGCTGCCCGCAAGATCAACTTCCTTCAGGTTCTGGATGCCGAACGGGGCTTTCTCTCGGCGCAGAACGCCCGCGCGCTGGACAAACGCAACCTTGCGGTGGACTACGTGAATCTCAACATCGCGCTGGGCGGGGCGACGCTGCGCCCCGACGAAGCCCGTTAGACGAGCCCCGCCTGCTTGAACAGCGCCTTGATGTCGGCCTGCGGGCGCGGGCCGATGTGGCCGATCACCTCGGCGGCGGCGATGCAGCCCATGCGCCCGGCCACCTCCAGCGGCTGGCCCGTGGCATAGCCGTAGAGGAAACCGGCGGCGAACTGATCGCCTGCGCCCGTCGCATCCACAGGCACGACCCGGTTGACCGGCACGGTCACGGTTTCCTCGCCCTGCACCAGCACCACCTCGTCGCCCGAACGGGTGCAGACGACGAGGCCGCTTTCCGAAGCCGCCTGCTCCAGTGCAGCGCCCAGGTCGTCGGTCTGGTAGAGCGAGGTCCACTCGTGTTCGTTGCCGATCACGTAGTCGAGTTCGCGCACGAGGCGGCGGAAGTCGTCGCGGTGGCGGTCCACGCAGAAGGGATCGGAGAGCGCGATGCCCGCCTTGCCGCCGTTCTCGCGGCAGACCTTGGCGGCGCGTTCGAAGGCTTGTTTGCCCTTGTCCTTGTCGTAGAGGTAGCCCTCCAGGAACAGGATCTCGGCCTGCCCGGCCACGTCTTCGGAGACGTCTTCCGGCCCGAGTTCGGCGGAGATGCCGAGGTAGGTGTTCATCGAGCGCTCGCCGTCGGGCGAGACGAAGATCATCGAGCGCGAGGTGGGCAGTTCGCCGCCGGCGACGGGCGGGTTCACGAAGGCCGTGCCCTCGCTTTCCATCGTCTGCGCGTAGAAGCGCCCCAGCGCGTCGTCATGGACGCGGCCGATGAAGGCGGTGGAGAGGCCGAGGTGCCCGAGGCCGGCCAGGGTGTTGGCCACGGAGCCACCGGCGGCCTGCGTGCGCTCCTTCATGGCGCCGTAGAGCAATTCGCCCCGCTCGCGCTCCACGAGCTGCATGATGCCTTTTTCGATCCCCATCAGATCGAGGAAGGAGTCGTCGGATTGGGTCAGCACGTCGACGATGGCGTTGCCGATGCCGACAACCTGGTAGGTCTTGCTCATAGGGTCTTGTCCTCGTAGGGGCAGAGGTCGCGGATGATGCAGTTGCCGCACATCGGCTTGCGGGCCTTGCAGACGTAGCGGCCATGCAGGATCAGCCAGTGGTGCGCGTGCTGCTGATACTCGGCGGGGATGTTGTCTTCAATAGCCCGTTCCACGACGTCAACATTCTTTCCGGGCGCGATGCCGGTGCGGTTGCCGACGCGGAAGATGTGGGTGTCCACCGCCTGCGCGGGCACGCCCCACCACATGTTGAGCACCACGTTGGCGGTCTTGCGGCCAACGCCCGGCAGGCTCTGAAGCGCCGCACGGGACGAAGGCACCTCGCCGCCATACTCCTCCACGAGGATGCGGCTCATCTTCATCACGTTCTTGGCCTTCTGCTTGTAGAGGCCGATCGTCTTGATGTGCTCGATCAACCCCTCTTCGCCGAGATCCAGCATCTTCTGCGGCGTATCCGCCACCTTGAAGAGGCCCCGCGTGGCCTTGTTCACGCCGGCGTCGGTGGCCTGCGCCGAAAGCGCCACGGCCACCACGAGGGTATAGGCGTTCACGTGCTCAAGCTCGCCCTTTGGCTCCGGCTCCTGCGCGTGGAACCGGGCGAAGATCTGCCGCAGCGTGTTGTAATCCAGTTGCTTGCTCGTCTGCTTGCTCATGGCGGCAGACCCTGCCGCCCCGGCCACGCATTTGCAAGGCGAACATCGTGCTTCTTGGAATTCGGGGGCGGGCATGGCTAACTGCCCGGCAAAGCCATTCTTCCGCCGCGGAGCCATTTCCATGACCGAAGCCGATCTCAACGCATTTGCCCGGCAGACCCGTGGGGCGATCGAAGCCCGCATCGTCGAGGTCTCGGAACAGATCCGCCAGATGCCGGAGGGTTTGCAGAAGGGGCGGATCCGGCAGCAGCTCTGGGGGTTGCGGCAAATGCTTTCACCGGCGAGCGGATACTTTTCGCAGGCCGGGCAGGATCACTTTCTCGAAAAGCAGGTCTTCAAGGGGAAGCGGGGCGGCACTTTCGTGGAGATCGGCGCCTATGACGGGGTGACAGGCTCAAACGCGCTGTTCTTCGAGACCCACCGGGCCTGGAGCGGTTTGCTCGTCGAGGCCGATCCTGCGCTGTGCGCGGAAGCGCGGCGCAACCGCCGCCCGCCCTGCCTGCATACCGCCATTGCGGCCGAGCCGGGCGAGGTGGAGTTCCTCTCGGTCTCGGAGGGCTACAGGCAGATGGGTGGCATCCTGGGCAGCATGGGGGAAACCGAGCGCGCCGCCATCGAGGCAGATCCACGTTCCAAGACGGAAACGATCCGCGTGCCTGCCCGCACGCTGGCCTCCGTCCTGCGGGAACACGGGATGTTCGCGGTGGACTACCTCTCGATGGACATCGAAGGCGCGGAACTCGGGGTTCTCGAAGGGTTTCCCTTCGCGGAGTTCTCGGTGACCGCCTGGACGATCGAGGCCAACGCCAACGCCCAGAAGATCGTGGACCTTATGACGGCCCAGGGATACGCCTTCCTCGGGGTCATCGGCGTCGATCTCGTCTTCGCGCTGAAAGCCTAGCTTTTCATCCCGCAGGTTTCGGATCGCGCCGGGCCCTTCCGCGCCTTAGATTGAGGACAAGGAGAGACTGGGGGCAAGGAGTTGCCGCATGAAACATCCGGAAGACCTTTACCACTACGGCGTGATGAAACGCGCCATCGCCGAGATCGACGCTGCCGGCGGGGCCGCGCTTTCGCTCGAGGATCTCGCGGCGCGGATGCACATGAGCCCGGCGCATTTCCAGCGGGTCTTCAGCCGCTGGGCGGGGGTCTCGCCCAAGCGGGTGCAGCAGTATCTCACCCTCGGCCACGCCAAGCGGATGCTGCACGAGAATTTCACCACGCTGGAAACGGTGCACGAGCTGGGCCTCACCGGAAACGGGCGCCTGCATGATCTGTTCCTGCGGTGGGAGGCCATGAGCCCGGGGGAATACGCGCGCAAGGGCGCAGGGCTGGTGATCCGCCACGGCGCCTTCGAAAGCCCCTTCGGGCCGGTGATCGCCATGGGGACGGATCGCGGGCTGTGCGGGCTGGCTTTCACTGACGAGATCGGCGAGGCGGCCGCCTTCGAGGATCTGGCCGGGCGCTGGCCCGAGGCGCGATTCGAGGCGGCGCCCGAGGCGATCGCGCCCTGGGTCGAGGCGGCCTTCCGTCAGAAGGGCGAGGCCCGGCTGCATCTCATCGGCGCGCCGTTCCAGATCAAGGTCTGGGAGGCGCTGCTGTCGATCCCCTCGGGGCAGGTCAGCACCTACGGCGAGATCGCGGCGGCCGTCGGCCGGCCGACGGCGGTGCGCGCGGTGGGCACGGCGGTGGGGCGCAATCCCGTGGGCTGGCTCATCCCCTGCCACCGGGCGCTGCGCAAGACGGGCGGGCTGGGCGGCTACCATTGGGGGCTGCCGGTGAAACGGGCCATGCTGGCCTATGAAGCCGCCCGCGCCGAAGCGCAGGCATCCTGATCCCGAAAGGACCGCCG
This sequence comes from Pseudoruegeria aquimaris, assembly GCF_900172235.1. GTDB lineage: Bacteria > Pseudomonadota > Alphaproteobacteria > Rhodobacterales > Rhodobacteraceae > Pseudoruegeria > Pseudoruegeria aquimaris. Next base: position 135,800 of record NZ_FWFQ01000007.1, read on the forward strand.
GACACGGCAAAAAGCCGCCGACGGGGCAAGTTTTTCGCCTACGCAGCCCGGACGTCGGTGATATACTCGCCGATACACGACACATTTTGAGAGGCAGAGAAATGTCCCGAGCAAAAGTTTCCGTTTTCGTGGCCGCCCTTGGCGTTCTGGCGCTTGGCGCCTGTGATGGCATGTCCCAGTCCGAGAAGCGCGCGGCGCAGGGCGCAACGGCGGGCGCGCTCGTCGGCCTGGCGACGGCGGGCAGCGATCCGACGAAATCCGCGGCCACCGGCGCCCTGATCGGCGGCGCGGCCGGCGCCGTTCTCGGCAATGCCGAAGACAACAACTGATCGCCCCGCGGCTATCGAGAGACATAGATGTTCCAGACTCGTACCCTGCTCCTGCTGACCACGGCAGGAGCCTTCGCGCTGGCCGGGTGCACCGATCCGGCCAATCTTCCCAACGGGGCCCAGAAGACCCAGGAAGGCGCCATCATCGGCGGTGTCGTCGGCGGGCTTGCCGGGCTGGCGACCGCCGGCAGCAACCCGACGAAAAGCGCCCTCCTGGGGGCGGCGGCCGGCGCCGCGGCGGGTGGCCTGATCGGCAACCGGCTGGATCAGCAGGAAGCGGCCCTGCGCCAGAGCATCAACAACAGCAACATCCAGATCGTGAACACGGGCAGCGAGCTGAAGGTGATCATGCCGCAGGGCATTCTCTTCGCCACCGACAGCGCCGCGGTGAACCCGTCGATCTACGGCGATCTCGGGGCTCTGGCCACCAACCTGACGCAATATCCGGACTCGGTCGTCGAGGTCGTGGGCCACACCGACAACACCGGCGCGGCGGCCTACAACCAGACGCTTTCGCTTCAGCGGGCGCAATCGGTGGCCAGCATCCTCGTCAGCAACGGGGTGCCCTCCAACCGGCTGGTGCCGATCGGCCGTGGCGAGGATCAGCCGATCGCCTCCAACCTCACCGAGGAGGGCAAGGCGCAGAACCGCCGCGTGGAAGTGATCATCCGCCCCACCGCCTGACGCGGATCACCCGGGATACAACCGGGAAACACAGGGCAAACGCATGGGAAAGCCGGGCAGAGGCCCGGCTTTTTTCATTGTTCCCGCCCTTCGGTGGTCATATGTTCTTACCAATTTTAGCGGAGGACACATGCCGTTCCAGAAGATCGAAGCCGAGAAGCTCTCCCGTTCGGTGGTGCGCCAGATCGAACAGTTGATCCTGCGCGGCATCCTGCGCCCCGGCGAACGGTTGCCCAGCGAACGCGAGCTGGCCGAGCGGCTCGGGGTGTCGCGCCCGTCATTGCGCGAGGCCATCGCCGAACTGCAGGAGCGCGGGCTTCTGGAGGCGCGCGCGGGGGCGGGCATCTTCGTGGCGCAGGTGCTGGAGGCGGCCTTCTCGGATGCGCTGGTGACGCTCTTCGCCAGCCATGACGAAGCCGTTTTCGACTACATCGACTTCCGGCGCGACATGGAAGGGCTGGCGGCGGAGCGCGCCGCGCGGCTGGGATCGGACACCGACCTGAAGGTCGTGGACACGATCTTCCGCAAGATGGAAGCGGCGCATGGCAAGCGCAACCCGGCCGACGAGGCGGCGCTGGACGCGGAGTTCCACCTTTCGATCATCGAGGCCAGCCACAACGTGGTGATGCTGCACATGATGCGCTCCATGTTCGGGCTGCTGCGCGAAGGGGTGTTCTACAACCGCCAGATCATGTTCAAGCAGCGCACCACGCGCGACAGCCTGCTGGACCAGCACGCCGCCATCAACCGCGCGCTGCAGGCCCGCGATCCGGCCGCGGCCCGGGCCGCCGTGGAGGCCCATCTGAACTACGTGGAGCGCGCGCTGAAGGATCAGCAGAAGGCCGATCAGAACGAGGCCATCGCCCGCCAGAGGCTGGAGCACGAAAGCCGCCGCCGCTAGGCGCAGGCGGCGCCGGATCAGGGGGCTCTGCCCCCCGCCGCCCTGCGGGCGCCTCCCCCCGAGGTATTTTCGGCGAGAGGAAGGGGCGCGCACTCAGGCTTTCACCCGCTCCGAGGTGGGATCATACATCGGCTTCAGGCTGGCTTCGGCGCGGATGCGGGTGCCGGCCACTTCGATCTCGTAGGTCGAGGCAAGGACCTCGGCGGGTTTCTCGCCTTCGCAGGGCACGTAGCCGAGGCCGATGGCGCCGCCGAGGGTGTGGCCGTAGTTGCCAGAGGTCAGGTAGCCGACGACTTCGCCGTCGCGCAGGATCGGTTCGGCGTGGTAGAGCAGGGGCTCGGGATCGGTAAGCCTGAACTGCAGCATCCGCATCTTCGGCCCGCTTTCCTTGCGCGTGGCGACGGCGGTGCGGCCGATGAAATCGCCCTTGTCCACCTTCACCGCGAAGCCGAGCCCGGCATCCACCGGGTTGTCTTCCGGGGTGATGTCGTGGCCGAAGTGGCGGAAGCCCTTCTCGATGCGGCAGCTGTCCATCATGTGCATTCCGCAGAGTTTCAGGCCCATCTCCTGCCCGGCTGCGTGCAGTGTTTCGAAGACGTGGCCGGCCATGTCGGAGGAGACGTAGACCTCCCATCCCAGTTCGCCCACGTAGGTGACGCGATGCACCCGCGCGAGCCCCATGCCGATCTCGATCTCCTGCGCGGTGCCGAAGGGGTTGGCCGCGTTGCTGAAATCGTTGGGCGAGACCTTCTGGAGCAGCCTGCGCGCGTTTGGCCCCATCACCGCCAGCACGCCTTCCGCAGAGGTCACATCGGTGATGACCACGTTGAAATCGTTCACATGGCGGCGCAGGCGGGTTTCATCCGCCAGCCGCGTGGCGGCGGGAGTGACCATGAGGTAAGCGGTTTCGGAAAGCCGCGTCACCGTCACGTCGGCCTCGATCCCGCCGTTGGTGTTGAGCATCTGCGTGTAGACGATCTTGCCCACCGGCACCCGCATCTCCGCGCCGCACATGCGGTTGAGGAAGGCTTCGGCATCGCGCCCCTCGATGCGAATCTTGCCGAAGGAGGACATGTCGTACATGCCCACGTTTTCGCGCACTGCGCGATGCTCCCGCGCGCTGTTTTCGAACCAGTTCTGGCGCTTCCAGCTGTATTCATAGGCGCGCTCCTGGCCCGGATCGGCAAACCAGTTGGCGCGCTCCCAGCCCGCGATCTCGCCCATCACCGCGCCCTGTTCCAGCAGATGGGCGTGAAAGGGCGCGCGGCGGATGCCGCGGGCGGTGGCCTTCTGGCGGTAGGGGAAGTGATCGGCGTAGAGCAGGCCGAGCGTCTCCTTGGAGCGTTCGAAAAGGTAGTGCCTGTTGCCCTGGAAGGGCTGCATCCGCGCGATGTCCACGTCGCCGAGATCGAAGGGCTTCTCGCCGCTGTCCATCCATTCCGCCAGCGCCATGCCCGCGCCGCCGGCGGACTGGATGCCGATGGAGTTGAACCCGGCGGCGACCCAGACGTTCTCCATCTCCGGGGCGAGGCCGAGATGGTAGGCGTCATCGGGGGTGAAGCTTTCGGGGCCGTTGAAGAAGGTGTGGATGCCGGCTTCGGCCAGCATCGGCAGGCGGTTGACGGCGGCTTCAAGGATCGGCTCGAAGTGGTCGAAATCCTCGGGCAGTTGATCGAATTCGAAGCTCTCGGGGATGCCGCCCATGCCCTAGGGTTTGGCGGTGGGCTCGAAGGCCCCGAGTAGGATCTTGCCCGCGTCTTCCTTGTAGTAGGCGCATTCATCGGGCACCCGCAGCACCGGAAGTTGGGCGAGGCCGGGGATGTTTTCGGTGACGATGTAGAAATGCTCGCAGGCGTGCAGCGGCACGTTCACGCCGGCCATGCGCCCGACTTCATGGCCCCACATGCCGGCGCAGTTCACGATCATGTCGCAGGCGATATGGCCGCTGTCTTCGCCCTGTTGCCAGTCCACCCCCGTCACGCGGCGGCCATCCTTGCGGATCGCGGTGACCTTGGTGCGCTCGAAGACTTTCGCGCCGTTCTGCCTGGCGCCCTTGGCCAGCGCCAGCGCGATATTGGCCGGATCGCCTTGCCCATCCTTGGGCAGGTAGACGCCCGCCAGCACGCCATCGGTGTTCAGATGCGGGTATTTAGCCTTCACCTCCTCCGGTGTGATCGGATCGACCTCCACCCCGAAGGCGCGCGCCATGCTGGCCTGGCGCAGGATCTCTTCCTTGCGGTGCTCGGTGAGCGCCACGGTGATCGAGCCGACCCGCTTGAAGCCCGTGGCGACGCCGGTTTCGGCCTCCAGCCCGCCGTAGAGCTCCTGCGAGTATTTCGCGAGCTTCGTCATGTTCTGGGTGGCGCGCAGCTGCGCGATCAGCCCGGCGGCATGCCAGGTGGTGCCCGATGTCAGCTGCTTGCGCTCCAGCAGCACGATGTCCGTCCAGCCCTTCCGGGCCAGGTGGTAGGCGACGGAACAGCCGATCACGCCACCGCCGATGATGACGACGCGGGCCTCGGTGGGCACAGTCATTCGGAAACCTCCTGAGGCGGGATGAGCACGAGCTTGCCGGGGAAGCGCTTGCTCTGGAAATCGTCCTGCGCGGAATGGATCTGCTGCAGGGGATAGGTTTTCGACACGAGCGGGCGCAGGCGGCCGGAGTTGACCAGATCGATCAGCCCGGCGAAGACTTCGGCCGGCTGGTAGGTGGAGCCCGCGAGGTTGAGATCCTTCAGGTAGATCTTGCGCAGATCCATCTGGACGATCGGTCCGGCGATGGCACCCGAAACAGCGTAGGTGCCGCCCGGGCGCAGGGCGTCGATCAGCGCGCCGAAGCCCGCGCCGCCCACCACGTCCGCCACGCAGTCAAAAGCATCGCGCGGCGGAGTCTCCTCGCGCAGCAGGATCTCGGAGGCCCCGGCGGCGCGCACGGCTTCCGCCTTGCTGGCCGAGGTGAGCCCCGTCACATGCGCGCCCTGCAGATGGGCCAGTTGCACGGCGGCCATGCCGACGCCGCCCGAGGCCCCGGTGATCAGCACGCGTTTGCCTGCCGCCACGCCCGCGCGTTTCAGCAGCGCGGCGGCGGTGCCGAAGGCGCAGGGAATAGCGGCGATCTCGATGTCGCTCAGGGGTGAGGCGCCGACGTCGTAAAGGTCGGACACGGGCAGGGCGCAGAACTGGGCGAAGGCGCCGTCGCGCTCGCTGCCGATGCATTCCATGCCGAAGGGGTTCTCCGCCGTGGGGCGCGGCATCACCAGCGGGGCGGTGACGCGCTTGCCCAGCCAGCCTTCGTCCACGCCCTCACCGAGCGCCACGACGGTGCCGCAGAGATCACCGCCCTGCACCAGCGGGAAGGGCAGCGCGCCGGCCCAGCCACCGGCGGCCGCTTCGGTGACTTCCACGTCCTCACCCGTGGCGCCGCTTACCTCCTCTGCATACCACCCCAAGCGGGTGTTGATGTCGGTGTTGTTCATCCCGGCGGCATGGACGCGGATCAGCGCCTCGCCCGGCTTGGGCTGCGGCACGGGCAGATCTTCGCGCCAGACGAGCTTCTCCGGGCCGCCGTGCCCTGTGAGCACGACGCCTTTCATCAGGGGGGGCAGGGCGTCCATCAGGCAATTTCTCCAGTGATGTCATGGCCCGCCGCTTCCAGTGCGCCGGCGAGCGTTGCAATGTGATCGGGGCCGACTTCGCAGCAGCCCCCCACGAAAGAGGCGCCGGCCTGCACCCAATCCAGGGCGAAGCGGGCGTAGGCCTCCGGGGTGAGATCGCTGCGTGCGGCCAGCACGTCGGCGGTGCCACCGATGGCGAGGCTGTCGATCCCGGTGAAGCCGTTGCCATAGGCCCCGAAGGGCAGGCCGGCGTCCGCCAGCAGATTCAGATTGGCGCTGATCGCCTCGGGCCGGCAGCAGTTGAGCATGAGGCCCGTGGGCGCAAGATCCTTGAGAAGTGCAACGGCGCCCGAGAGCGGCTCGCCGGAGCGCAAGGTGGGGCTGCCGTCATCCTTCAACGTCACGGCAACCCATGTGGGCAGGCCGGTGTCCAATGCAGCGCGGGTGGCGGCTTCGATCTCGCTCAGGGCAGATAGCGTTTCGGCCAGCACCAGGTCGCTCGCCTCCACCTGCCCCTCGATGATTTCGGCGTAGAGCGGCAGAAGGTCCGCCACCGTGATGGACATGTCGGGCCGGTAGGAGCCATGCAGCGGCGAGAGGCAGGCCGCGATCCGCGTGCCCGGAGCACCCGCCGCCGCGCGCGCAGCATGAGCCAGTTCGATGGCGCGCCGCTGAAGCGGGCGGAACATCTCGGCCGCGCCCTCGCGGGCCAGCCGCTCGGGCGTGGTGGCATAGGTGTTGAGCGTCAGAACCCGTGCACCGGCGCGCAGGAAATCCTCGTGGACGGCCTGCACGATCTCGGGCTCCTCCATCAACACCTTGGCCGACCACAGCGGGTGCGGCCTCATGGAGGAGCGGCGCAGCAACTCCTGCCCGGTGCCGCCATCTTTGAGCATGATCTGTGCCATGGTGGCCTCCTAGGCCCGGATGCGGGTGTTCTCGGGATCCCAGAGCGGCGCGTCCTCCTGCACCGTGGCCGGGAATTTCTGCCCGAAGATCTCCACCTCCAGTTCGGTGCCCGGCGTGCACAGATCGGCGCGCAGCATCGCCAGCGCGATCGAGGCCCCCACCCGGTAGCCGTAGCCGCCGGAGGTGGTTTCGCCCACGATCTCGCCACCGTGCCAGAGGTTGGACATGTAGGGCGCGTCGAACTCCGGGCTGTCCACGATCAGCGTGGCGAAACGCTTGGCGACGCCGCGCTGTTTCTCGGCCAGAAGCGCGGATTTGCCGGGGAAATCCCGCGGCTTGTCGAGCTTGATGAACCGGTCCAGCCCGCCTTCGAGGAGGGAGTAATCGGTGGACAGGTCGCCCTTCCATGCGCGGTAGCCCTTCTCCAGCCGCAGGCTGTTGAGCGCATACATGCCGAAGGGCTTGGCCCCGGCCCCGGTGAGCGCATCCCAGATCGCCGGCGAATCCTCGGGCGCGCAGTGGATCTCCCAGCCCAGTTCGCCCGCGAAGGAGACGCGCACCAGCGCGGCCGGTTTGCCCGCCACGTGGCCCTCAAGGCTCGTGGTCAGCCAGCCCTTGGAGAGATCGTGATCGGTGAGCGGCGCGAGGATCTCGCGGGATTTCGGCCCCGTGAGCAGCAGGCACTCCACGTTCTTGGTGTGATCGGTCACCGTGATGCCCTCGGGTGCGTTGCGCGACAGCAGTTCGCCGTCGTGCCACTGGGCCAGCGCCGCGGTGATCAGCCCCACTTCGGTGTCGCTGTGCACCATGCAGGACATCTCCGTCACGATGCGGCCCCGCGCGTCGGCGAAATAGATCAGGCCGATGCGGCCCGGCGCCGGCAGGCGCGAGGCGGTGAGGCCGTCGATGTAGTCCTTCGCACCCGGCCCCTCGACCTTGAAGCGGCTGAAGCCCGTGATCGCCAGGATGCCGGCCGCGTCGCGCACCGCTTCGCATTCTTCCCGCACGCGGGGCTCCCACGGCCCTTTGCGGGCGAAGGTATGGGTGGCTTCCTCGCTGGTGTCATCGCCGGGCTTGGCGAACCAGTTCGCCCGCTCCCAGCCGTTGTAGGCGCCCATCTGGGCTCCCGCATCAAGAAGGCGCGTGTGAAGCGGAGAGAGCTTCTTGTTCCGCCCCGCCGGCCATTCATGATGCGGGAAGTGGATGGCATATTCGTGTCCGTAGACCTCCATGCCTTTCTGGATGCAGTAGTCGGTGTCGGTGTAGTCGGTGTAGCGGCGCGGATCGCAGGACCACATGTCCCATTCCGTCTGCCCCTCGGTGATCCATTCGGCCAGCACCTTGCCGGCGCCGCCCGATTGCGCGATGCCGAAGGTGAAGACGCAGGCCTCGAACGCATTGGGCACGCCGGGCATCGGGCCGATCAGCGGCAGCCCGTCGGGCGCGTAGGGAATGGGGCCGTTGATCACCTTGTTGATCCCGGTCTGGCCCAGCAGCGGCACGCGGGCCATGGCGTCCTCGATGTACCATTCCAGCCGCTCCAGATCGTCCGGGTAGAGCTGGAAGCTGAAATCGTCGGGCATGGGATCGTCGGGGGTGATCCAGTGGGCCTTGCAGTTGCGCTCGTAGGGGCCGAGGTTCAGGCCGGTCTTTTCCTGCCGCAGGTAGTAGGAGGTGTCCACGTCGCGCAGAAGCGGCAGCTTGCGGCCGTTGGCGGCCGTCCATTCAGCGATCTCGGGGATCTCGTCGGTGAGCATGTACTGATGGCTCATCACCATCATCGGCACCGTGCGCCCGCCGTAGGGCTTGAACCATTCGCCCACGCGCTGGGCGTAGTAGCCGGCGGCGTTCACTACGTATTCGCAGCGGATGTCGCCCTTGTCGGTGTGCACGATCCACTCGCCGTTTTCGCGGCTTACGCCGGTGGCCGGGGTGAAGCGCAGGATCTTCGCGCCCATGTCCCGCGCGCCCTTGGCATAGGCCTGCGTCAGCTGGCTCGGATCGATGTCGCCGTCGTTGGGATCGTAGAGCCCGCCGGCCAGATCATGGGTCTCCATGAAGGGGTAGGCGTCCTTCAGATCCGCCACCGACATCATCTCGATGTCCATGCCCTGGTACCGCCCCATGGAGGCGGCGCGCTCGAATTCGCGCATCCGCTCCGGGCCGTGCGCCAGCCGGACGGAGCCGGTGACGTGGTAGTTCATCGGGTAGTCCACCTCGTCGCCCAGGCGCCGGTAGAGTTCGGTGGAATAGCGCTGCAGGTTCATGATCGACCAGCTGTTGGAGAAGGTCGGGATGTTGCCCGCCGCGTGCCATGTGGAGCCCGCCGTCAGCTCGTTCTTTTCCAGCAGCACGCAATCCGTCCAGCCGGCCTTCGCGAGATGATAGAGGCCCGAGGCCCCCACGGCACCGCCGCCGATGATGACGACTCGGGCGGTTGTTGGAAAATCGGCCATGGCAGCGCTCCCCTTGGCTGGTGTCAGTAGACGGGCGGCGAGATCACCCAGATCGCGACCGCCGGTTCTTCGAACGGGTTTTCCCAGCGCAGGCTTTGGTTCCGGACACGGAAGCTGTCGCCGGGGGTGATGAGAAATGCGTCGTCGTCCAGCCAGATCTTCAGCCGGCCCGAGATCAGGTAGCCCACTTCCTGCGTGGGGCGGGTGATCGGGCCGGGCGAGCGGGCGCCGGGGCGGAAGGTGGAATGGATCACCTCGAAACTGTCGGTCAGATCGGGCGAAAGCAGCTCCTCCACCAGGCTCGCGTCCGCCTCGCCCACCCGGCGGCGGGCATCGGCGCGCACGATGCGGCCCAGCTCCTTCGCGGGGGCTTCGGCCTGACCGAAGAGCAGCGAAAGCGGCACCTCGTAGAGCGCCGCGAGGGCTTTCAGCTCGTTGTAGGCAGGGCTGGAGATGTCGCGCTCGACCTGGCTCATCCAGCCGACGGATTTTCCGAGATGCGCGGCGACCTGCCCAAGCGTCAGCCCGCGCGACTTGCGCAGGGCGCGCAGATCCGCGCCGAGCGAAGAGGAGATGCGGGAATCGTAGGACATCGGGGCTCCATGAAAAACACTTGAGAAATTTCATGGCAGGTTCGTGAAAAAGTCAAAGGAAATTTCATCCGCGGCTTGACAGGCGTCGCGGTTCATCCTCGGGCAAGCCTGCGTTCATGCCTAGGCGATCCCGGTCAGGCTGCGCTGGGCGTCGCTCCATTGCCGGGGCGGGGTGCCGTACATCCGTTTGAATTCCCGGCTGAATTGCGAAGCACTTTGGTATCCCACGTCCAGCGCCGCAGCGTTCACGCTCATGCCGCCCGCGATCTTCATCGCCGCCCGGTTCAGCCGCATGGATTTCAGAAACTGGATGGGCGAAAGCGTGGTGGCCTGCTTGAACTTGCGATGAAACACGGCCCGGCTCATGCCGGCGCGGGCGGCCATGCCGTCGATCGAGGCCTCCTCGCTCAGGTGCGAGGACAGATGAGCGATGGCGCGGGCAATGGCGTTCTCCGCGCCGAAGGCGGCGCGGGCAAAGGGCCCGGCCTCGCCTTTCAGGATCGCATAATACAGCTCCCGCAGACGTGCCGCGCCAAGCACTGCCGTGTCCATCGGGCTTTCGCCCAGTTGCAGCAGGCGCAGCAGCGCATCTGCAAACCCGGCATCCCAGCGCGCGAGGCAAAGGCCGCTTGGCGCGGGCGTTTCGGCCCGCTGCCCCGGGCCGGAGGTGCTCTCCATGTCCATGATCAACTCGAGCATCAGCCGCCGATCCAGCGACACCAGAACCCCGTAGAGCGGGGCTTCGGGGGAGGCTTCAGGCGTGCCCGCCTGCACCGGCATCGAGGTCGGGCAGCACAGGTACTGGCTGTCGTCGTAGACATAGTGCCGCCCGTCCAGAACGGCCTCCTTGCGACCGCTGACGATGGCGATGACGGAGGGCTTATAGACGGCGGGCGCACAGGGCATGGCGGTGCAGGCGCGAAACAGCTGCACGCCCGGAAGGCCGGTTTCCGTCAGCCCGTCTGCACGGGTACGGCTTGCGATGAGTGTTCTGAGCGCTGTCTTGTCCATGCAGGCGATCTAGGGGCGGATAGGGTTCAGTGGCAATAGGTTTGAGACGATCAGGCAATAAAATGAGATAATCAGCGCTATTTGAGCGCTGCATTGCGATTTATGTGCACCTCACAGAGCATCTATGGGCCGTGCTGGCCCTGCCGGATACGGAAAGGAAACCCAATGGCAAAAGATCTGACCTTCGGCCCCAAGGGCTGGCTGCCCACGCGGCTGCCGTCGCTTGCGGGCAAAACCTACGTGATCACCGGGGCCAACGCCGGGGTAGGATTTCAGGCCGCGCGGATGTTTCTGAGCAAAGGCGCATCCGTGGTGATGCTGAACCGCAGTGCCGAGAAATCGCAGGCCGCCGTGGCCGCGCTGAAGGCGGAATACGGGGCGGAGGCCGACGTCCGCTTCATCCGTATGGATCTGTCGGTTCTGGCCAGCGTGCGGGAGGCTGCCGCGGAAGTGCTGCGCACTGAGCCCCGGATCGACGCGCTCATCTGCAACGCCGCCATCGCGCAGGTGCCGGAGCGCAAGCTTACCGTGGACGGGTTTGAAAGCCAGCTTGGCACCAACCACTACGGCCATTTCCTGCTCTGCGGGATGCTGTTTGACCGGCTGGAGGAGTCCCATGGCCGGATCGTGGTGGTGGCGAGCCTCGGTTACCGGATGGGCCTGCGCACCATCAAGTTCGACGATATGAACTGGGCGCAGAACTACGGTTCCAACAAGGCCTACAGCCAGAGCAAGCTGGCGCAGATGATGTTTGCCTATGAGCTGCAGGACAGGATCGCGGCCGCGGGGAAATCCGTGCGTGTCTACGTCTGCCATCCGGGCTCTTCGGCCACGTCGCTGATCACCACCAGTGGCAGCCCCCTCACGCGTGCCCTCTTCTGGGCGATGAAGAAGACGCCACTGGTCCAGACCGCGGAACAGGGTGCCTACCCGGAGGTCATGTGTGCCACGGAATCCGGGCTCACCGAGCGCGCGCTCTACGGCCCTACGGGCCGCTTGGAGGTCGTTGGCCCGGTGGGGCGGGGCTCGCTTGAGCCGCATGCCTATGACAAGCCCGTTATGGAACGGCTCTGGACCGTTTCGGAAGAGGCAACGGGCTTCCGCTGGGCCGTCTAGGTCGTGGACTCATAATGTCTGATCCAGAGCCTTGAGCAAGCGAGGTGAAGTGCGGCGAGGAAGTTTGCTGCGGTTTTGAAGTATCGCGTTGCGATGCCGCGGAAGTGTTTGAGACGATTGAAGAACCGTTCGACCTTGTTGCGTTCGCGGTAGAGGTCTCGGTCGACGGTCCTGACCACGCGGACGTT
>NZ_FWFQ01000025.1 GCF_900172235.1 Pseudoruegeria aquimaris
AACGTCCGCGTGGTCAGGACCGTCGACCGAGACCTCTACCGCGAACGCAACAAGGTCGAACGGTTCTTCAATCGTCTCAAACACTTCCGCGGCATCGCAACGCGATACTTCAAAACCGCAGCAAACTTCCTCGCCGCACTTCACCTCGCTTGCTCAAGGCTCAGGATCAGACATTATGAGTCCACGACCTAGTCGGCCGTAGGCCTTGGCCAGCTTTTCCGGATCCGCGCCCATGAGGTAGCGCGCCAGAAGCGAAAGGTTGCGCCCCCCGCGGCGCAGCCAGCCTTGTGCCAGGTAGCGGGCGGGCGAGGTCGTGATCGTCGCCCCGATCGGAGCGAGCCGCCCCTTGAGGGCCCGCGCGATCGCCACGTCCTCCATCAGCGGAATATCGGGATAGCCCCCCACGGCCTCGTAGAGCGCGCGGGGGATGAGCAGCCCCTGGTCGCCGTAAGGCAGCCCCAGCAGGCGCGAGCGCAGGTTCGCCCAGCGCGCCACCAGCGCACCCGGCACCCCGCCCCCGGCGAAGCGCAGCCAGAAATAACCGGCGCGGCTCTCCTGCTCGATGAAGGCCGCAACTTTCGCGCTCCAGCCTGCCGGGAGGCGGCTGTCGGCATGCAGCACCAGCAGCCAGTCGCCCCGGGCCGCCGCCGCGGCGCGCCGCAGCTGGCCGCCCCGCCCGGCCGCACCGGTGATCCACTCGGCCCCCACCGCCTGCGCGATGGCGCGGGTCTCGTCGGTGGAGCCGCCGTCGCTGAAGATCACCTCGCGCACGAGCCCTTCCGCATTGGCCTCCATCACACCGGCCAGCGCCTCCGGCAGGCTCTGCGCGGCGTTGAGCGTCGGAAAGATCACTGAGATCGGCGCACGCATGGGTCACTCCTTCTGGGATCGGCGCAGGACGTTGGCCCTGTTGCCCGCGCCACGTTGTCCTATATTGATCGGGCGCGAACAAGAGGAGCCTTCGATGAGCGGCGAGCGAACCATTCTGAGCCTGACCGGCGCGGACAGCACCACCTTCCTGCAAAACCTCGTCACCAACGACATCTCGGCGCTGGACGGCCGCCTCGTCTACGCCGCGCTGCTGTCGCCGCAGGGCAAATATCTGGCGGATTTCTTCCTCACCCGGCAGGGGGACGGGATCCTGCTGGACGTGGCCTCGGGGCTTGCGGCGGATCTCGCCCGCAGGCTCACCATGTACAAGCTGCGCGCCGACGTGACGATCGGCGAAAGCGGGCTGACCCTCTCCCGCGGGACCGGCCCCGCCCCCGAGGGCGCGCTTCCCGATCCGCGCCACCCGGCGCTCGGATGGCGGCTCTACGCCGAAGAGGCCCTGCCCGGAGACGGCACCGACTGGGACGCCCTGCGCGTGGCCCATTGCATCCCGGAAAGCGGGATCGAGCTGATCCCCAACGAAAGCTACATCCTGGAATGCGGCTTCGAACGGCTTGCCGGCGTGGATTTCCGGAAGGGCTGCTACGTCGGCCAGGAGGTGACCGCCCGGATGAAGCACAAGACGGAACTTCGAAAGGGGCTCGCGACCGTGGCCATCACGGGGTCCGCGCCGGTGGGCACGGAGATCACCGCGGCCGGCAAACCGGCCGGAACGCTCTACACCCAGAGCGGCGGCAAGGCGATCGCCTACCTCCGCTTCGACCGGGCCGGCGGCGAGATGCAGGCCGGTGACGCAACGTTGCGGATGCTCGGCACCTGAAGGCGGGGGCGCCGCCCCCGCACCCCCGAGGTATTTCGTGCGAGAGGAATGGCTGTATCTTCCAGGGTGGATTTCGCGGAGCGCGAAGCGGCATCCCGCATCAAGAAAGGGGCGCCGAAGCGCCCCTTGTCATGACTTCCGATGATGGCTCACGCCGGTCAGGCGCGCTCGGAATATTCCATGGTTTCGGTGTTCACCACGATGGCTTCGCCGGGGCCCACGAAGGGCGGGACCATGACCTTGACACCGTTGTCGAGAATGGCCGGCTTGAAGGAGTTCGCCGCCGTCTGGCCTTTGACGACCGGCTCGGTCTCGGCGACGGTGCAGGTCACCTTCTGCGGCAGGGTCGCGTTGAGGGCCTCGGATTCATGGTATTCGATCACGATCGTCATGCCGTCCTGCAGGAAGGGGCGACGCTCGCCCAGGATGTCGGCTGGCAGTTCGATCTGCTCGAAGGTTTCGGTGTCCATGAACACCAGCATCCCGTCGCTTTCGTAGAGGAACTGCTGATCCTTCTGTTCAAGCCGGACGCGCTCGACCTTGTCGGCGCTGCGGAAGCGTTCGTTCAGCTTCGAGCCGTTGCGCAGGTTCTTCATTTCCACCTGCGCGAAGGCGCCGCCCTTGCCGGGCTTGACGTGATCGACCTTGACCGCAACCCAGAGGCCGCCGTTGTGCTCCAGCACGTTGCCGGGGCGGATTTCGTTTCCGTTGATTTTTGGCATGAGGCAAAACCATGTCAATGAGGGTTGATCGGTGTTGGCGCAACCCTATATACAGACCGTCAGGCGCTGACAAGTCACCCGAGACCCCGTACACCGCTTTACCAGTTATGCACTCGGCGCATGGCTCCCTTGACTTAATTGGGATACCGAATCTCGCGAAAATCGCGATATTCGCCGAACGCCAGAAATGCAAGAGCAAGAATAAAGGACGACGAGATGGCTGATTTCGTTGATGGCACCGCTTTCAACCACGAACAAGGAAACCGCGCGCGCAAGCTGTTTGCCGCCGTTGTCCTTGCTGCGCTGGACGATGCGATCGCCGACGACAAGAAATACGGCAACGGACCGGAGCAGATTGCCCGGTGGGCACGTTCGCGGGATGGGCGCGAAGTGCTGTCCTGTGCCGGGATCGATCCGAACGAACGGGTTGTTGCCGGGCTGATGGAATTCGTTGCCAAGGGGGTCCGCACCTCCGTCGCGCTGTCGCGCGAGGAGAGCGAACGCCGCCAACAGCAGGCCGAAGCCGCCTGACACTCGGCTTCTGTCGATCAGACAAAAGTGCGTCTCCCCCCGCGGGAGACGCACTTTTTTCTTGCCCCGGCTTCCCTGTTGCCCTGCCCTGCCGGTGCCCCGCCTGAAGGCTGCGCAGGGGATCACCCGCCACCCAGGATCAGGATGAACACCGCCCAGGGCAGGATCTCCAGCCCGAGCAGCAGCAGCACCGAGAGCCGCGCCACCGGGCCGTGGAAGCGGCGCCACAGGATCACCCCGAGGGCGAGGCAGAGCAGCGCCTCCAGCGGCCCCATGATGCGCCCGTAATGGGCCGGATCCCAGTAGCTGACCGGTGAGTGGAACACCCAGTCGCTCAGCGGCCAGAACTGGCGGCGGGCATCGTCGTTGTGCAGCAGGAAATCCGTCACCAGGTGCAGCAGGCCCGAGCCGGCGAAGGCGATGAGGGGGGCGCGCCTCCACCAGAGCGCGAAGGCGAACAGCGCGCCCCAGAGCACGAAGCTGTTGTCGATCGCGAAGATCGTCTGCCAGCCATCGGAAAAGTAATACTCGTCGAACACGGTCTCCGGCGGGATCCCGAGCACGTAGATCGAGCCGCCTGCGAGCAGGTAGAGCGAAAGATCCGGCATCAGCGCACCGAGGAGGGCCGCCGCGGTGACGGCGCGGGCCTTGGGGCGTGCGAAGACGGCTGCGCCGAGCAGCAGGTGGGCGGGCGTGTTCATCTTTACGGGCTTGCCTTCCGCGCGTTTCAGGGTATCCGGGAAAGGACCATAGAGGGAGCGGCGCGCGTGACCAAATCAATCATGCTTCAGGGGGCCGGCAGCAACGTCGGCAAGTCGATCCTCGTGGCCGGCCTCTGCCGCGCCTACAGCCGGCGCGGGCTCGCCGTGCGCCCCTTCAAGCCGCAGAACATGTCCAACAATGCCGCCGTCACCGCGGACGGGGGCGAGATCGGCCGCGCCCAGGCTTTGCAGGCGCGCGCCTGCGGCGTGGCACCGATGGTGGACATGAACCCGGTGCTGCTGAAGCCGGAGACCGAAACCGGCGCGCAGGTGGTGGTGCGCGGCGAGCGCCGGGCGACCGTCAAGGCCCGCGCCTACGGCCGGATGAAGGCGCAGCTGCTGCCCGAGGTTCTGGACAGTTTCCATAGGCTCGCCGGCACCTGCGATCTGGTGATCGTGGAGGGGGCGGGCAGCCCGGCCGAGATCAACCTGCGGGAAGGCGACATCGCCAACATGGGGTTCGCCGAGGCGGCCGACGTGCCGGTTGTGCTGATCGGCGACATCGACCGGGGCGGCGTGATCGCGCAGCTGGTGGGCACCGATGCCGTTCTCTCCGAAGCGGACCGCGCGCGGATCCGGGGCTTTGCCATCAACAAGTTCCGCGGCGATCCCAGCCTCTTCGACGAGGGCATGAGGGCCATCGCCGCACGCACCGGCTGGGCCCCGCTCGGGGTGGTGCCCTGGTTTGCCGACGCATGGAAGCTCCCCGCCGAAGACGTGATGGACATCGCCTCCGCCCCCGGTGAGGGGGTGAAGATCGCCGTGCCCCACCTCGCCCGGATCGCGAATTTCGACGACCTGGATCCGCTCTCGGCCGAACCCGGCGTCGAGGTGGTGATCGTGCCGCAGGGCGCTCCCCTGCCCGGCGATGCCGATCTGGTGCTGATCCCGGGTAGCAAATCCACGATCTCGGACCTCGCCCATTTCCGCACCCAGGGTTGGGACATCGACCTTGCGGCGCACCTGCGCCGTGGCGGGCGGGTGCTGGGCATCTGCGGGGGCTACCAGATGCTGGGCCGGCACATCCACGATCCCGAGGGGATCGAAGGCGCGCCGGGCTCGGTGGCGGGCCTCGGCCTGCTCGACATCGAAACGGTGATGAAGCCCGCCAAGCGGCTGGCGCTGACCGAGGCCACCGAGATCGCGAGCGGCGCGCCCGTCAAGGGCTACGAGATCCACATCGGCGAAACCGATGGCCCCGATTGCGCGCGCGGCTGGCTGCGGGTGAACGGGGCCTTGCACGGCGCAAGCAGCGCCGATGGCCGGGTTCAGGGCTGCTACCTGCACGGCCTTTTCGCGGCGGATGCATTCCGCGCCGCCTACCTTGAACGGCTCGGCGCGCGCGCGGGCGGCGTCGCATACGAGGCGACGGTGGACGCGACGCTGGACGCGCTGGCCGACCACCTGGAAGCCTGCCTAGATCTCGATAAGCTTCTCGCCATGGCGCAGGAGGTCAAACGCCGCTGATCCCCCAGCTGCCCCGCCAGCCCTGCGGGGCGGCTCATTTCAGGCTTCCATGTCGGGCTACGCGGCGAGGGCCGCGCTGCGGTCAGTCGAAATCCTGGCTCGCGATGATGCGGTGGATCTCCGTGCGCACCAGTTTGCGCACGTTACGGGTGATGCGCTCGCCGAGAACCCCCTGCAACTCCTCGCGCACCAGATCCCGCACCATCTGGCGCAGGGCCTCCTCATCAAGGAGAACGGCGTCTTCCTCTTCGGCGAAGGGGGCGACCACCGGTTCGGGCTGGGGTTCGGGGCGGGGTTCGACTCGGGGCTCGGGCCGGAACTCGGGTTGAACCTCGGCCTCGGGTTCGAAACGGGGCTCAGGTCGGGGATCGGTTTCCGATGGGCGCGCCCACTCCTGCGTTTCGGGCGCCTCGGCTTCGGACTGCACGGCCTCGCCATGCTGCGCCTCGTCAGCCTGCGTGTCTTCCTCCGGCGCGGCTTCGCCCCCCTGGGGATGACGCAGGAAGCTCGGAAGGGACCCATCGAATTCCTCGCCCGCCTCGGCCTGGGGTTCCTCGCACTCATCGGCGGCCGCTGCAGGGCGCCGGGGCACCGCCGTCAGGGGCTCGATCTCGGGGCTGGAGCCAAGTTCTTCGGAGCCGTCCGGCTCGAACACATGGCCCTGGTCGCTGACCACGGATTCCAGTTCGGCGATCGTGCGTTCCAGGCTCGCAAGCCGGGAATCCGCCAGCGGAGCGCGCTGCCATTCATCCTTGCCGAAAACCTCTTCGAAGGAGGCGAAGGGATCTTCCTCCGCGCGTTCCGCCAGTTGCTCGGGCTCAGGCTCGGAGACGGCGGTGTTCGGGTGCAGCAGCAGGGGGCCATCGGCGCTGCCGGCGGCGGGCTTGGGATCGGCAGCTTCGGGCCGGATCCGCTGCGCGGGTGTCAGGACGAGTTTCTCGGCGGGGCGCAGCACGCGCGTGGCCGGAGATTCGCCCCTCACGGCCTCTGCCTTGACCTCGGCCAGAGGCGCACGCGAGCGGACTTCCTCGGAGACGAGACGCCGAATGGAACTTAGAACGTCTTCATATTCCGCCTTGGATTCCATCTGTGACCCGCTCTTTGTGTTTTGCCTCGCCGCCCATAGTAGCGGCAAGGCCTTGTTCACACAACAGATTGTCGAAAATGCGACGCTTACTGCTTGCCGATGGCCCGCAGCACGCGATCCAGTTCGCGCCCCTGCGCGCTCACCCCGGCCGGCGCGTTGCGCACGGAATTGTAGTAGGCGGCGGGGTCATAGGTCGGCACGTTGAGCCCGAGATGCTCGACGGACATCAGCCCCATGGCCGACAGAAGCTGATAGGTGGCGATGTAGACATCGATCTGCGCGGAGACGAGATCGGCCTGCGCGTCGAGCAGATCCTGTTCGGCGTCCAGAACGTCCAGCGTGGTGCGGGCGCCGAGCTGGGCTTCCTCGCGGGTGCCGTCGAAGGCCTCCTGCGCGGCCCGGACCTGCTGGGTGCCGGCGCGGACGCTGGCCTGCGCCACGAGAATCGCCGACCAGGCGTTGCCTACCTCCTGCCCGAGGTTGTGACGCACGACATGCAACGCGCCGCGCGCGGCATCGCGCTGCGCGATGGCCTGGCGGATCTGCGAGGCGAGCGCACCGCCCTGGTAGATCGGCCCGCTCAGCGACAGGCCGACGCTCGCGTCGTCCCGGCTGCGGCCGGAGGAGAGATCGCCGAACTTGTGTGTCACGTCGGCGAAGCCGCGCAGCGTGGGCAGCTTGAGCGAATCCGCCCGCGCGAGATTGATCTCGGCGATCGTCACGTTGCGCTTGGCCTGCGACATGTCGGGATGGGTGCGGATCGAGATGTCCCGCGCGGCTTCCAGCGAGTCCGCCGTGGGCGGCAGCGGCCCCGGAGCGCCCGGGTTCGTGGGGTAGACGCCGACGGCGGCGCGGTATTCTTCACGGGATTGCGCGAGGTTGCCCTGCGCGGCCGCCAGAGTGGAGCGGGCGGAGGCCAGACGGGCCTCGGCGAGGGAAACGTCGGTGCGGGTCACTTCGCCCACCTCGAACCGATCCTGCGCGGCGCGCAGCTCCTCGGCGATCAGGCGCACGGAGTTTTCCGCCAGCGAAACGAACTCCTGGCTCCGGCGCACGTTCATGTGGGCCGCGAGGGCGCGCAGGAGAACGTCCTGCTCGATGCCCTTGAGCGCATCCCGCGTGGCGAGCACCGTTTCCTTGGCGGCATCGATCGAGAGCCGGGTGCGCCCGAAATCGTAGAGCAGAAGCCCGGCCGTGATCCCGACGTTGCCGGTGGCCGTCTCGACGTTGCTGCTGCTGGTGAAGCCGGTGGCGCCGTAGCTGTATCCGGCGGTGTATTCCAGCGTGGGGCGCAGAAGCGCGACGGCCTGGGCCACGTCTTCGTCGGCGGCCCGCAGAACGGCGCGGTTCTGTTCCAGCAGGCCGGAGTGGTTGTAGGCCCCGATCAGCGTGTCGCTCAAGGATTGCGCGTAGGCCGCCGGAGCGGCCAGCAGGCCGGCTGCCGCCAGCGCCGCCAGTTTCGATTTCCAGGTGCTGCTCGACATCTCGTTTTCCTTTTCCGGCGCCCGGGCCTGTTTCCGCGGGCGTTTACAGTGCGAAGTGCTCTTCCCGCTCGAACCCCGGCAGGACGGGCGCCCCGACGTTGGCGACGAAGTGCCAGGAGAGCCGTCCGCCGATCTTCGTGCCGACCTTCAGCGCTCCCACGGCCCCTTCCGCGAAGATGCAGCCGATGCGGCCGCCTTCCTTCAATTGATCGATCAAGCCTGCCGGCAGGGCCTCCACGGCGCCTTGCAGGGTGATGACGTCATAGGGGCCGTGCTTGGGCGCCCCATGGGCCAGCTCGCGTTCGAGGATCACGGCGTTGTCGATCCCGGCATCCGACAAGAGCCCCTGCCCTTCCTCGGCAAGGCCCTCGAGCGGCTCGACGGCCACGACGGCTTCAGCCAGCCGTGCGATGAGCGCGGCGGAATACCCCAGGCCACAGCCGATATCGAGCACCAGTTCGGTCGGCTGGATATCGAGGGCATCCAGCATCTTGGCCAGCGTGCGCGGCTCCAGCATCACCCGGCCGGGGCCGATCGGCAGCGCCTGCTCCGCGTAGGCCGCCTCGCGCAGCGAGCCGGGCACGAACTGCTCCCGCGGCACCGTCAGCATGGCGTCGATGATGGGAAACTTCGTCACGTCGGAGGGGCGGATCTGGGTGTCCACCATCAGCCTGCGTCTCTGCTCGAAATCCGGCATGGGCAAAACTCTTGCGTGCGGTCTTGTAACTGGGTTGTTTTCTGACACATCGCAGGCAGGGGGGCAACTGCGCAGTTTCCTCCATTTCGGCGCTTGCACAGCCTCGGGAGGTCGTATATTCACCGCCCTACCTCTTCGGCGAGTTGGCGGAGTGGTGACGCAGCGGATTGCAAATCCGTGTACACCGGTTCGATTCCGGTACTCGCCTCCATCCTCTTTTCCCCTTGGTCAGATTGCGGAAATCGCCCCCACGCGGGCAGCGTCATGCTGCGGGCCGCAAGCCGCGCGCCCCTGCCCTGCACCCGACGCCGCGATGGCCCACCGAGCCGGACTCGCCAAGAAACCGGGATCGACGATGTGTGCGTTGCGGCAACGCACGGGAACCCGATCACCGGTTTTCCGAACAAAATGCTTGTGGATGGCGAAATCGTGGTAGCCTGCCCGCCACGGCCAACGAGCAGGCCGGCATAATAACAAAACCTACTGAATTTCCATTGACAGGCACATTGACCCCATGAGCAACCGAGACAGCTGCAAGAACGTCGTTCTGATCAGCCTGGACGACTCCGTCGCCTATTGGCGATACAAGACCGCATTCCGGGAAGAACTGATCACCCCCAACCTCGATCGCATCTGCGCCGAGTCCACCGTATTCGACTCCGCCTACTGCCAGGCCCCCCTGTGCGGGCCGTCGCGCACCAGCTTCATGACGGGAAAGACACCGCATCAGACCGGCGTCTTCATCAACCGCGACAGCAATTTCACGAAGGTTTCGCCCGAAGAGACCTGGTCCCACAGGCTCAAGCAGGCCGGTTTCTTCTGCTCCTCCGGCGGAAAAATCCACCACAAATACGCGCCGCTGGCACGGCCCGTTCACCGGATTCTCTACTCCGACGGCCGCAAGAGCTTCCCCAACGACATGCAGTTCGTCGGCGACGTTGCACGCAGGAAATTCGGCGGGCATCGCGGTGGCTGGGGCACGACGGACCCGCAGGACGACAACACCTTCTACGACGCGCACTCGGCCAATTCCGCGATTTCCTTCTTCGAATCCTACGACGATGAAAGGCCCTTCTATCGCGAGATCGGCTTCTACGGGCCGCATGGGCCGCACTACACGCCCGCGCGTTTCAAGGAGATGTATGACGTCGAAAATTTCCGCCAGCCCGAGAGCTGGAAGGACGGATTCGACCCCGATCCCTACGCCGACGCGCATCTGCAGAAAACGGAACAGTTGGAACAGGGAGATCAGCGCTGGTGGCGCCAGTCCGTGCGCAACTACTTTTCCGCCCTCTCCCATGTCGATCACCACCTCGGGCGCGTTTGGGACGCACTCAAATCCTCGCGTCACGCGGACAACACCCTCGTCGTAATCCTGTCCGATCACGGCTTCCACCTCGGAAACCGGGATCGTTTCACCAAGAAAACGCTCTGGGAACAGGTCGCCAACGTGCCGCTTGTGGTGCATCAGCCCGGCGTCACCAAAGGCACGACGATCTCCGATCCGGTGGCGCTTCTCGATGTCGGCCCGACGATCCTGGACTACACCGGCCTCGGGGGCATCGAGAACGGCATGGGCATGTCGCTTCGACCCCGGATCGAGGGTGCCGGACCGGCGGCCGACCGCGCGATCCCCACGTGCCACGGCGATGAGTTCTCGATCCGGAAGGGGAATTACCGGCTCATCCGGTATCAGGACGGAAGCACGCAGCTCTACGACGTGGAAGCGGACTACTGGCAGCAACGCAATCTCGGGGTCGGCCACCCGGCGCACGCTCCGATGCTGGAGGCGCTGGTGGCGTGCGCCGAAGCCTCGGGCTTCACCGGGCTCCGGACAGCCGCACGCCCCGCCCCGAAGGTGGCCTGACTCCGGCGCGCGCTCCGGCGCGCCTCGTTTCAGGGGCGATCCACGAAGCTCGGGCGCGGCGCTTCCGGGCGTTCGATCACCGTGACGGCGGCATCCGCGAGAAAGCGACCCGCGGCCTCGACGTCTTCGGTCAGGCTCATCACCGCGGGCTCGAAATCCCGCACCATGGGGTAGCTTTCCTTGGTGAAGAGATCCACGTCCCGCCCCGGAACCAGCCCGCGGCGGCGCAGTTGCCGCAGAACCGCCAGCGTATCGGAGGTGGAGCAGCAGACGATGCCCTCGGGCGGATCGCCCTCCGCGAGGCGCTGCGCGAGCCGGGCACGGCCGGCCTCCGTATCGGTCTGGCCATGCACGCCTTCGAGAATGTCCAGCGTTCCGCCCGCCGGGGCGAGCGTTTCGCCGAGGCCGCCCAGCAGCGCGGCGGTGTAGGTCTGGCTGCGTGGCGGCGCGACGCAGAGGATCCGGCGCCGCCCCTTCTCAAGAAGCGCCCGCGCCGCGATCGCGCCGAAGGCCGCGTTGTCGAAATCGTAGCTGGCCACGGGCTCCGGCCAGGCGCAGCGGCCGTAGATGGCGAAGGGAAAGCCGGCATCCAGCATGTAGCGCACGCGCGCATCGCGCGTTTCGATCTGCTCGATGATGATGGCATCGGCCAGGCCGTTCTCCACCACGCGCTTCACCGCTTCCAGCGGATCGCCCTCTTTCTCGGAATAGGTCGTCACGATGAGGCTGTAGGCGGTGGGCCGCAGCTGGTTGGCAACCGAAGCGATCAGGCGGCCGGCGTGTTCGGAAACGCGATCGCCGATGCCCAGAACCAGCGCGATGGTGAAGGTCTTGCCCGTCTTCAGCCGCAGCCCGCCCCGGTTGGGCATATAGCCCACTTCCCGCGCGATCTGCTGCACTTTGCGGCGCGTGGACTCCGCGATGTCGGGCGCATCGCTCAGGGCTCGGCTCACCGTCGGAACGGCATACCCGCTGAGGGCGGCGATCGTTTTCAAGGTTGGCTTGGGTTTCATTGGCGCTCGATCCTGTGCTTCAGCCCTTTCTAAATCGTTTCAGTCGATGCTTGCAAATTATCTAAATCGTTTTAGAAGTCGTCATGCGGATTCTTTTCCGCCCCGACGGACAACGCATGGAGACCCCGATGGCAACGATCACCCCTCTTTCCGGCCCCTGGTCCGTGACGGATTGCACCGGCAAGCACAGCCTCGAGATGGCCTTCCCCGGCGACATCACCAGCGCCCTCGCCGCGAAAGGCATGATCGCCGATCCCTATTTCGGGCTAAACGAATATGCCGCGCGCTGGATCGCCGACCACGACTGGACGGCCACGCGGCGCTTCACCGTGGCCTCGCCCTGCCAGGTGCTCGTGCTGTCGCGGCTGGACACGGTGGCCACGGTTTCGGTGAACGGGAAAATCGTGCTGGAGGCCGCCAACGCCTTCCGCCGCTACCGCGTGCCGCTGGAGAACGTGCTGACGGAAGGCGAAAACGAGATCGCCATCACCTTCCACTCCCCCACCCGCGCCGCCAACGCGGCCCAGGCGGCCCAGCCCTATTTCGTGCCCTACACGCAGAACTACCCGGTGCCCAACGGCAACATGCTGCGCAAGCCGCAGTGCGATTTCGGCTGGGACTGGAACGCCGCGCTGATGCCCAGCGGCATTTACGGCGACCTGCACCTCGAAACGCAGGAAGACACCCGCATTTCCGATGTCCTCGTGCACCAGGCCCACCGCCCCGGCCACGTTCAGGTGCAGGTGAGCGCCCATTTCGAGGGCGAGCCCGGCCCGGCCCGGGCCCGGCTCTGCGGGCAGGAGGCACGGGGCGAGATCGACTCCGGCGTGGCCCGGTTCACCTTCGAGATCCCCGATCCCGCCCTCTGGTGGCCCGCCGGGCAAGGGGCGCAACCCCTGCATGATCTCGACATCACAATCGGCGGCGCCAAAGCCCGCCGCCGCATCGGCCTGCGCGAGATCGAACTGGTGAGCGAACCCGATGCCGTGGGCCGTTGTTTCGGCTTCCGCGTGAACGGCCGCGACATCTTCGCCAAGGGGGCCAACTGGATCCCGCAGGATGCGCTGCCGGGCAACGCGCGCCCCGAAGAGCTGCGGGGCCTGCTGCAATCCGCCGTCGATGCCAACATGAACATGATCAGGGTCTGGGGCGGCGGCTGGTACGAGAGCGACGCCTTCTACGATCTCTGCGATGAACTGGGCCTGATGGTCTGGCAGGACGCCATGTTCTCCTGCTCGCTCTACCCGGCGGACGAAGCCTTTCTCGCCGAAGTGGCCGAGGAAGTGAAAGACAACGCCCGCCGCCTGCAGCACCGCGCGAGCCTCGCTCTCTGGTGCGGCGACAACGAACTGATCGGCGCGCTCACCTGGTACGAGGAAAGCATCAAGGACCGTGACCGCTACCTCGTGGCCTACGACCGCCTCAACCACACCATTGAACGCGCGCTCAAGGCGGTGGACCCGGAGGTGAACTGGTGGCCCTCCTCGCCCTCGCCGGGGCCGCTCTCTTTCGGTGACGCCTGGCACGACGACAGCTCGGGCGACATGCATTTCTGGTCCGTCTGGCACGAGGGGCGCAGCTTCGAGCACTACCGGGACGTGAAGCCGCGCTTCTGCTCGGAATTCGGCTTCCAGTCCTACCCGTCGATGGACGTCATCCGCCGTTTCGCGGATCCAGAGGATTTCAACATCGCCGCCCCGGTGATGGAGAGCCACCAGAAGAACGGGGGCGGCAACGCCCGCATCGCCGAAACGATGTTCCGCTACTTCCGCTTCCCGGTGGATTTCGAGAATTTCGTCTATCTCAGCCAGGTGCAGCAGGCGATGGCGATCCAGACGGCGGTGAGCTACTGGCGCAGCCTGCAGCCCCATTGCATGGGCACGCTGATCTGGCAACTCAACGACACCTGGCCCACCTGCTCGTGGGCCTCGCTCGATCACGGCGGCGGCTGGAAGCTGCTGCATCACGTGGCGCGGCGGTTCTTCGCCCCGGTGGCGGCCTCGGTGGTGCCGGAAGCCGGCGGTTTCGACATCCGGCTGGTGAGCGATCTGCCCGACGCCTGCGAGATCGCGCTCGACGTCTGGGCCTTCACGCCCGGCGGGGCACGTCGCCGCCTTGCGGCCGCCCGGCGCAACCTCGCCCCCGGCGCGGGCGAGAGCTGGGCCCGGATCCGCGACTTGGCCGAGGACGAAATGCTGCTTCTGACGTGGGAGGGACCGGACGACCTGAAGGGCAGCGACTGGTTCGCGCCGAAACCCTACAAATCCTACGATCTGCAGCCGCCCCGGATCGACAAGGAGGTGTCGCAGGCCGGCACATCCTGGGAGATCGCCCTGAGCGCGCAGGCACCGGCCTTCTTCGTGGCGCTGGAGGCCGATCAGCCGGGCCGCTTCTCCGACAACGCGATCCTGCTGCTGCCCGGCGCGCCGCGGGTGCTCACCTTCACCCCCGCCAACCCCGCCGCGGGCGCGCCGCGCTTCACCTGCCGCGACCTGCATACCGCCACCTACGGCTGAGCGCGGCAGCCTTCGGGGCCCACCGTGCCCTCCGTGCGTGCCCCCCTGACAAGCGCCGCGCCCCATGCTAGAGCGCAGGTCCGGCGCCGGCGCGGCGCATCTTGGGGACGGCGGCATGTATATCGATCCGGCAAATCGTTACACGAAATCCGAGCGTTGGCGGCTGCGGGGCACCTACCTGCTCTACCAGGTGCTCATCCATCTTTTCCTGCCGGTCTTTCTCATCGTCCTGTTGCTGCGCACCCGCAAGGAGCCGCTTTACGGGACCCGCTGGTGGAACCGCTTCGGCTTTCTCGGCCCGCGCACGCGGGGCCGCGTGTTCGTCTTCGCCGCCTCGCTGGGGGAAACACGCGCGGCCACGCCCGTGATCCACGCGCTGCTCGCGCGTGGGGAAGACATCCTCCTCACCCATTCCTCGGCGGCAGGCCTCGCCGAAGCGCGACGCGCCTTTCCAGAGGAAATCGCCACGGGGCGCATCGTTTCAGGCTACGTGCCCTTCGATCTCTTCTGGGCCCTCGCGCTGTTCTACAGCTGGCACCGGCCGCGGCTGGGGCTCGTGGTGGAAGCCGAGCTCTGGCCGGCCATGCTGATGCAGGCCTGGTGGGCGAAAATCCCCATGTTCCAGATCAACGGCAACTACACCGAGCGCGGTTTCCACCGCGATTCCAGCCGGTTCGGAGGCGTGCGCCTGCTGTTCTGGCGGCTCTACCAGGGCATTCTCACCAAGTCCCGCGAGCGGGCCGATCGCTACCTCGCCGCCGGGATGCCGGCGGAGTCCGTCCAACTCGTAGGCGAGTTGAAGTTCGACCAGCGCCAGAAGGAAGATCAGATCGCGGCGGCCGCGAGCCTGCTGGCGGCCCATCCCACGGGCGGGCCCGTCTTCGGGATCGCCAGTTCGATCGAAGGCGAGGAAGAGGCGCTGTTTCGAGTGGTCGAGGCCCTGCGCGCCAAAGTTTCACCGCCGCCGCGCATCGTCTGGGTGCCGCGCAGCCCGCAGCGGTTTGCCGCGGTGTGCGACGCGCTCAACGCCCGCGGGATCCAGGCCGCCCCGCGCAGCACCCTGCTGGGAGCCGCGTTTGAACCGGAAGCGGGTTTCGACTGGCCCGAAGTTCTGGTCGGCGACAGCATCGGGGAAATGGATTTCTACTACAGCCTGTGCGATCTGGTCTTCGTCGGGGCGACGCTCCACCCTATGGGCGGGCACAACATCATCGAACCGCTGGCGCTGAACAAGCCGGTGGTGACCGGCCCCTCGATCCACGGCATCCTCTACCCGGCACTGGAGGCAATCGAGGCGGGCGCCATGCGGAAGTATGAAAACGAAAAGGATCTGACCGAAGATCTGGTTTCGCTCTTCCGGAATGTTGAGAATCTGCAAGCCTTCACGGCCAAAACCGGGGGCTTCCATGCCCAGCACCGCGGCGCGGCCGCGCGCACGGTGGCGGTGCTTGCCCCCTGGCTGGAGGGCAAGGATGGCTGATCCCTGCATCGCCCTGCGCTATGACGCCTGGCCCGAGATCGGCCTTGGCCACCTGCGCCGCGCCTACGCGCTCGCACAGGAATGCGCCGCGCGCGGCATCCCGGTGCGCCACGTCGTGCCCGAACGCAGCCGCGCCCTGCTGGAGCGCGACGGCATCCCGGCGGGCAGCATCCTCGATGCCGGCACCGACTGGCTGTCTCAAGCGCCCGACGTGACTCATGTGGTGACCGACATCAACTGGCACGGCAACGGGCTGGGCGCATCTAAGGAGGTCGCCCGGCTGGCAGCGGCGGGTGTGCCGGTTGCGATGATCGATTGCGTGCCGCCGGACGAATACGTCGATCAGCCGAGCCCGCCGGCGCTGATCATCACGCCCTATCTGAATGCGCGCAGGCTGCGCGCCGCCCCGCCGAATGCCGCGCATTGGGAAGCCGGCGCGCGCTACACGATCCTGTCCCCGGACTACGCGGAGCTGCGCGGCCGGGCGCTGCCGAAAACCGAGCGCATCCTCGTCTCCTGCGGCGGATCGGACCCGGACGGCTTCTCCCTTGCCACGGTGGATGCGCTTCTCGGCTCCGGCCTGCCGCTGGACGTCGTCGTCGGGCCGCTGTTCGCGGAGGGCATCCGGGCCGGCCTCGCTGACCGCGCCGCGCAGCACTCCCGGATCCGCCTTCATGACGCGCCGGCCACCCTCGCCCCGCTGATCGCGCAGGCCGGGCTGATCGTGGGCCGCGTGGGCCTGATCCGATACGAGGCCGCCTGCCTCGGCACCTACGGCATCTACCTCGCCGCCGGCCCCGCCTACGCGGATTACTTCGAACAGTTCACCGCGCGCGGATTCGCCGAGATCTACCAGGACGGGCGCAACGGCGGCCGCGCCGCCTACCTCGCCCGCCTCCCGGCGCTCGCCTCTCCGGAAACCCGCGCGCCGCTGCTTCGGCGGAACACGGCCGCCATGGCCGCCGTGGATGGCACCGGCGCCGCCAATGTGATTGATATGGTCCTGACCCTCACCCAGGACGCCCCAACCCAACGAGGCCCCCAATGAGCCTGACCATCGAAGGCAAGACGATCGGCCCCGACGAGAAGTGCTTTCTCATCGCCGAAGTCAGCGCCAACCATGACCGCGATCTCGACCACGCGCTCCACCTCGTGGACATCGCCGCCGACGCCGGCTGGGACAGCCTGAAGCTGCAGACCTACGATGCCGACACACTGACGATCCGCTCCAACCATCCCTCGATGGCGGTGGATCCCGTCTGGGGCAAGGAAAACCTCTACGAGCTCTACGACTCCGCCGGCATGCCGATGGAATTCCACGCCCCGCTCTTCGCGAAGGCACGCGAACGCGGGCTGCTGCCCTTCACCTCGATCTACGATCCCCGCGATCTGGATTTCATCGAAAGCCTCGATTGCCCGATCTACAAGATCGCCTCCTTCGAGATGACCTTCGACGACCTCCTTGTGGCCGTCGCGGGCACCAAAAAGCCGATCATCCTCTCCACCGGGATGGCCAATCTGGCCGAGATCACCCATGCGGTGGAAATGTTGGATAAACACAATTCCGGCGAAGTGATCCTGCTGCATTGCTGCTCATCCTACCCGGCGCCGTTCGAAAGCATCAATCTCAACGCCATGCAGACGATGCGCGAACGCTTCGGCCGGATGGTCGGCTTCTCCGATCACACCATCGGCGCCATCGGCCCGCTCACCGCCGCGGCCATGGGCGCCGTCGCGGTGGAGAAACATTACACCTCCGACCCGACCCGCAAGGGCCCCGATCACCGTTTCTCGGCGACGCCGGACGTGATGAAGGAAATCGCGGAGGGCATGAAGGCCATCCACGCGCTGAAGGGCTCCTCCGAGAAAGGGACGACGGAGGCCGAGCAAGTCTCCAAATCGGTGGGGCGCCGCTCCGCCTTCGCCCTGCGCGATCTGCCCGCCGGCCACGTCGTCACACCGGAGGATTTCCGCTTCGTGCGCCCCGCCGCCGGCATCCCGCCCAACGACAAGCCGGCCCTGCTGGGCCGCCGGCTGGCCCGCGCCGTTCCGGCCGGCCATCCGATCACCTACGAGGACATCGCCTCTTGAGCTGCATGGCGATCATGCAGCCGACCTTCCTGCCCTGGCTCGGCTATTTCGCCCTCATGGAGCAGGCGGATGTCTTCGTCTTTCTCGACGACGTGCAGTTCTCCAAGCAGAGCTGGCAGTGCCGCAACCGGATCAAGGGGCCGAACGGCGAGATCATGCTCTCGCTGCCCGTGGCCCGCAAACCCTCGAAACCATTGATAAAAGACGCCCTCCTGGCCCCCAACGGCTTCGAGCGGAAGCTGATGAAAAGCGTCGCCGCCTGCCTCGGCAAGGCCCCCCATTACCCGCTGGTGGAAGAGATCCTTACCGCCGGGCTGGCACGGACGCCCGAGGGGCTCTCCGCCGTCAACCGCCATATCATCACCGCCATCGCCCGGGCCACCGGGCTCGACACCCGGATCGTGCTCGCCTCCGAAAGCGGGGTGTCGGGCGGCGAGAAGGCCGAGCGCCTGCTGGCCTTCTGCGAGTCCTACGGCGCGCGGCAGTATCTCTCCCCCGTCGGCTCCTACGATTACCTGTCCGCCCATGATCCCTTCGCGCAAAGCCCCGTCGCCCTGCGCTTCCAGAATTTCGCGCATCCGGAATACCCCCAGTTCTTCGGAAGCTTCCAATCGCACCTCGCCGCCATCGACGCGCTCGCCCATGTCGGCCCCGACGGGTTCCTCCCCCTTGTCAGGGCGGGCATCCACCCGCCACACTCCATCGAAGATATCGCAAGGATGAGCCAGTGAAACACTACGACATCATCATCGCGGGCGCCGGCTTCGCCGGCATCTACGCCGCCTGGCGCCTGGCCCGCTCTGGCGCGAAGGTCGCGCTCGTGGAGGCGTCCGACAAGATCGGCGGCAACCTGCAATCCAAACGCTGGAAGGACTGGTGGGTGGACAACGGCACCCACAACTTCGACATCCGCACCCCGATCGGGGAGGAATTCTACACCGACATCCTGCGCGACAACATCCTGATCTGGGACGATCAGCAATGGGCCTGCACCACAGGTTCCCACTGGACGCATGGCTTCGAAATGCCTGATTTCAGCGAGGAAAACCCGGCCCTTGCCAAGGCCGCACTTGCGGAGCTCGCATCTCTTGAACATGCACCCGAAAAGCCCGTGCCAGCGCATTACCTCGACTGGTATCGCAACACCTACGGCGAGACCCTCACCAAGGCCATCACGCCGATGCTGGAGAAATACACCGGCAGCGATCCGGCGCAGTTCTCCGCCGACGCCCGCGGCGCGCTCGGCATGTTTTCCCGCCCGAAACTCGGCACCGACGCCGAGATGATCGCGCTGAAGGAAAAATCCCCCTTCTGGGACGCCCGCCTCGGGGTCTCGCTGATGTCGGGCGATCCGCGGTTTGCCGGCAAGAGCGTGAACAAGAAGTTCTGCTACCCGGCGCGGGGCGCGCTGACCGGTTTCTGCGACGCCGCCCTAGAGCGGCTGAGCGAACTGGGCGTGGAGATCTTCACCTCCTGCGGCGTCAGCGGCATCGAGGATGCCCCCGGCAAGGTGATCGTCACCGCCGGCGGCCGGCAGCTCAGCGCCGGCAAGCTGTTCTGGTCCCTGCCGGAGGTGGTGCTGGCCAAGGTGCTCGGCATCGAAGTGGACCTGATGAGCAGCGCCGTCCCCGTGGGCACCTGCTTCTTCGTCTTCGAAGTGCCCGAGGCCAGCATCCAGGGCCCCGACTACCTGCAGGATTACAGCACCCGGCGCCTGCCCTTCCGCTACAACAAGATCGGCACCTACAGCGAGCAGACCCGGCCCGACGGCACCACGATCGTCACCGCGGAGGCCCCCTGCCACCCCGCCCGGATCAAGGAGATGGCGACCGAGGCCAACCTCGCCCGCGCCTGGGACGCCCTGCTGGACGTGGGCTACCTCGCCCCCGGCACGGAAGCCGGAGACTCGATGTTCTGGGGCCACCCGGTGGCCTACACGATGCCGAAAGCCGGCTGGCGGGAGCCCTATGACGCGGCCCAGGCGGCCTTCCGGCAGGTCTCCGAACGCATCGTCGGCGTCGAGTTCGGCTACCGCGGGCGTTTCAATTTCATGACATTCTACGAAACCAAGCTCGAAGCGCGCCTGCTTGGAGAGAGCGCATGAGCGAGGCGCTGATCGCCCATTACCAGGCGCTTCTGGCCGCACACGGCCCCGGCGCCAAGGCGGTGCAATGGGCCGATGCCGAAACCCAGACCGCGCGGTTCGCGGTGCTCTGCGGCATCGCCCCGAAGCTCGGCCGGGTGCTCGATGTCGGCTGCGGGCTGGGCCATCTCCACGCTTTCCTGAAGGCAAACGGCCACGGCGGCAGCTACCACGGTGTGGACATCGTCCCCGAGTTCGTCGCCCATGCCAATGCCGCCATGGCCGACGACCCCGATGCCCAGGCCAGCCTCGTGGCACCGGACGCCCCCCTGCCCGCCTGCGATTACGCCCTGCTGTCGGGCGTCTTCAACAACCGCATGGAGGACAACTGGGGCTTCATGACCCATACCCTGCGGCGCATGTGGGACGCGGCGGAGGAAGGCATCGCCTTCAACGCCATGACGAGCCACGTGGACTACCACGACGATGGGCTCTACTACGTTGATCCCATGGAGGTTTTCGCCTTCTGCAAAAGAGAGCTCGGCGGCCACCCCACCCTGCGCCACGATTACGCCCTGCGCCCCGACGGCTTCCCCTTCGAGTTCGCAATCTACGTGCGCAAGCGCCCCGCCTCCCCGCTGGGCTGACGGCCCCTTCCACTTTGTTCCGAAAATATCCCGGGGGTGCGGGGGCAGCGCCCCCGCGGCGCCCACCGCAGCCCTGGGCTGCAACGGCACGCCTAAAAACGGCAGCGCCTCTTCTATGCTCCCGGCCCTTGCCGCAAGGCGCGGAACATGGCTTCGGCGCGCGTCCAGTCCTCCGGCGTGTCGATGTCCTGCACGCGGTGGCGCGGCAGGATCAGCGGGCGGGCACCGGCGCCGAAGGCCGGCCTGCCCTCGCGCCAGGCAAGAGCCGTGCCCCAATAGAACTGCCCGGCGTCGTGATAGGCCTCTTCCAGATCCTGCGACCGAGTGGCGTAGTTGGACGGATCGAACATTTCGAGCCCCTCCCCCTTCAGCCGCACGGCCCGCTGGATCGGGAACGGGTAGCTCGTGACCGGGATCACGTAATCGGCCCCCTCGATCATCTCCGCGCCCTTGCGGATGTCCGCCGGCCGCACGAAGGGTGCGGTGGCGTAGAGGCAGCAGATCACCGCCGGCTCCTCCCCTTCGGCTTTCAGGAAATCCAGCGTGTGCACGATGACCGCGGCCGTCGTGGCGTGATCGTCGGAGAGCTGCGCGGGCCGCAGGAAGGGCACCTCCGCCCCGGCCGCGCGCGCCGTGGCGGCGATCTCGGGATCGTCGGTGGAGACGATGATGCGCGAAAACACCCCGCTGGCCTTCGCGGCCTCGATCGACCAGTGGATCATCGGCCGGCCGCAGAAGGGCTTGATGTTCTTGCGCGGGATCCGCTTGGAGCCGCCGCGCGCCGGGATCATGCAGATGCTCATGCGAGCGCCTTTTCCACGGCGGCCACCACCTGATCCTGCGCCGCCTCCGTCAGCCCGTGGTAGAGCGGGATCGAGATCGCCTGCGCATAGTAGCCTTCGGCCTGCGGGAACTGCCCGGGGGCAAAGCCGAGCCTGCGGTAGTAGGGCTGGGTATGCACCGGGATGTAGTGCACGTTGACGCCGATGCCCTCTGCGCGCAGCGCATCGAACACGGCGCGCCGCCGGGCGGCCTCCACCCGGATCACGTAGAGATGGAAGGAGGAGCGGGCCTGCGCAAGGCGGCCCGGGCGTTTCAGGGGCAGGTTGCCGAGGGCCGCATCGTAGCGCTCGGCCAGCGCGTTGCGGCGATCAACATATTCCGCCAGCCGCGTCATCTGGGTAACCCCGAGCGCGGCCTGAAGCTCCGTCATCCGGTAGTTCAGCCCAAGCTCGACCTGCTGGTAGTACCAGCCGCCTTCGCTTTCGCCCTCCATCAGCGCCGGATCCCGCGTGACACCGTGGCTGCGGAAAAGCTCCATCCTGCGGGCAAGATCCGCGTCCTGCGTCGTCGCCACGCCGCCTTCCGCCGTGGTGACGATCTTGACCGGGTGGAAGCTGAACACGGTGATGTCACTGTGGCGACAATCGCCCACCGGCTTGCCTTCGAAGCTGCCGCCGATGGCGTGGGAGGCATCCTCGACGATCTTCACCCCGTAGTCCCGCGCCAGCGCGCCGATGGCGGCCATGTCGCAGGACTGGCCGCACATGTGCACCGGGATCAGCACCTTGGGCAGGCGCCCGGCGGCCTTCGCCGCGGCGAGTTTCTCGGCCAGGGCCTGCGGGCACATGTTCGCGGTGTCGGGATCGACATCCACGAAATCGACATCGGCGCCGCAGAGCCGGCCGACGTTCGCAGAAGCCACGAAGGTGATCGGCGACGTCCAGAGCAGATCGCCGGGGCCGAGGCCCAGCGCGAGGCAGGCGATGTGCAGCGCGGAGGTGGCCGAGTTCACCGCCACCGCGTGGCGCGCCCCGGCGGCTTTGGCCACCGCCTGCTCGAAGGCCGGCACCTGCGGGCCCTGCGTGAGGAAATCGCTCTTGAGCACATCGACCACGGCATCGATGTCCTCCTGGCGGATGTCCTGCCGGCCGTAGGGGATCATCGCTCGACGTCTTTGGCCATCTCGAGGAACTCGGCCTCGGGCAGCCACTGGGTGTTGTTGCCGGAGTTGTATTCGAAGCCCTGCGGCACCGGCGTGCCGGCCTCTCCGAGGCGGTTCACGGAGAAATCGGTGTGATGGGCGAACTGGATCGTCGGCTTGATCACGTAGTGATCGTGGAACTCCAGCGTCAGGTGGCTGTCGTCCGCCGGGCACATGACCTCGTGCAGCTTCTCGCCGGGGCGGATGCCGATGATCTTCTGCGGCAGATCCGGGGCCATCGCCTTGGCCAGATCCACCATCCGCATGGAAGGGATCTTGGGCACGAAGATCTCACCGCCCTGCATCCGGGTGAAGTTCTTCAGCACGAACTGCACGCCCTGATCCAGCGTGATCATGAAACGGGTCATGTCTTCGTGGGTGATGGGCAGCTCGGTGGCGCCTTCCTCGATCAGCTTCAGGAAGAAGGGCACGACGGAGCCGCGCGAGCCCACCACGTTGCCGTAGCGCACCACGGCGAAGCGGGTGTCGCGGCCGCCCACCATGTTGTTGGCGGCGACGAAGAGCTTGTCGGACGCCAGCTTGGTGGCGCCGTAGAGGTTGACCGGGTTGGCGGCCTTGTCGGTCGAGAGCGCGATGACCTTCTCCACCCCGCAGGCGATGGCCGCCTGGATCACGTTCTGGGCGCCGTGGATATTGGTCTTGATGCACTCGAACGGGTTGTATTCGGCGGCGGGCACCTGCTTCAGAGCGGCGGCGTGGATCACGTAGTCCACCCCGTCCATCGCTTCCTTCAGGCGCTCGCCGTCGCGCACGTCGCCGATGAAGTAGCGCATGCAGGGCGTGTTGTACTTCTGCTGCATCTCGAACTGCTTCAGCTCGTCGCGCGAGAAGATGATGACCTTGTTCGGGCTGAACTCCGCGAGGATGTGCTCCACGTATTTCTTGCCGAAAGAGCCCGTGCCGCCGGTGATCAGGATATTCTTGTTGTTAAACATGCGTCTTCGTTTCCGTGGTGGAGCCTAAGCCTTTGACGCAGAGAATTACCTGCCCCGCCGGGAAGATACCACGTAAAAAAGCCGATTGCGCGGCTCACGCGCGGAAGGCCGCCCGAAGCGCCGCGACGTCGGCGCGCAGGCGGGGCGGGATCGGCCCCGGCCGCGGCGCATCGCGCAGGGTGGTGAACCAGTGCTCCGGCGGGTTGCGCGCCAGCCTGTGGCCACTCCAGTGCAGCCCCCGCAGGATGGCTTCGGCCTGCGGCGGCGCGCGCTCCGGCAGGGCCTGCCCGCTCAGCGCCGCCCAGACCCCGGCCCAGCAGCGCCCCACGCTCCAGGGATTGTATCCGCCGCCCCCCAGCACCAGCATGCGCGGCGCCAAAGGGCGCAACGCGCGCACGCAATCGGCATGGGCGTTGTTTGAAAGCGCGAGGCGCGAGAGCGGATCCTCCAGCAGGGCATCGGCCCCGCATTGCAGCACGATCGCATCCGCCGCGAAATCCGCGACCACGGGCAGGATCAGCTCCTCCAGCACGAAGGCGAAGGCGCTGTCGTTGAAGCCCTTTTCCACCGGCAGATCCACGAGGTTGCCCGCCCCACCGACGCCCAGCGCGCCGGTGAAGGGCCAGCGCTTCTCCTCGTGCACCGAGAGGCAGAGCACCTCGGGCGTATCGCGGAAGGCCAGCGCGACGCCGTCGCCGTGGTGGGCGTCGATGTCCACGTAGGCCACGCGCGCCACGCCCAGATCGCGCAGGCGCAGGATGGCGAGCACGGCGTCGTTGAGATAGCAGAACCCGCTGGCGCGGTCCGGCAGCCCGTGGTGGGTGCCGCCCGCAGGATTGTAGGCCGCCCCGCCTCCGGCGATCAGTTCGGCGGCCAGCAGCGAGCCCCCGGCCGCCGTGGCGGGGCGGCGATACATTTCCGCGAACACCGGGTTCGAAGGCGTCCCGAGGCCATGGCGCCGCCGCGTGGCCTCGCTCACCTGCTGGCGCGCCTCGGCCCGGGCCAGCGCGGCAACGTAGCCGGCATCGTGCCACCGGGTGAGCGCGGCGGGTTTGGCCCGCGGGCTCAGGCGGAAGCTGCCCGGCGGCATCATCCCCAGCGCGCGGGCGAGATCCATCACCGTGGACACCCGCGGCACCCGCAGCGGATGATGGGCGCCGTAGCTGGATCTGCGGAAGATCTCGGCACCGATGAAGGCCGGCGCCGCGGCAGCGCGCGGGGCGGGCGCCGGGGGAGTCGGGGGAGTCCGGGGCGCTGGATCAGGCATTCGCGATGGCCTCCTGTGGCCGGTCTCCGGCGTGGGGGTGGTATTTTATGTTGTTTTCCCAGATAATGCAGCCATCAACCTGGGCAAACCCGGGAACACGATACCCGCCTGAAACGCGGCGGATACACGGGCAGACATGCAGGCAGAAGAACAGGCAGACAAACGGGCAGGACATCGAAATTGACCGCTGATAACCCCGGCAGGGGCACATCCGCGCGCCGCGCGGCCACATCCCGCGAGGCCCGCCAACAATATGGCGCGCTCTGCTACAGGCTGCGCGACGGCGAAATCCAGTTCCTCCTGATCACCAGCCGGGGCACAGGGCGGTGGATCATTCCCAAGGGCTGGCCGATGGACGGGCGTTCACCGGAGGAAGCCGCCGCGATCGAGGCCTACGAGGAGGCGGGGGCCGAGGGCCGGACCCGCACCGGCAGCATCGGCCTCTATTCCTACACAAAGACGATGGAGCGCGAGCCCGATTTTCCCTGCGAGGTCGCGGTCTACCCGATGCAGGTGAAGGGACTGAAGAAGGAATACCCCGAGGCGCACCAGCGCCGGCGGCGCTGGTTTTCCCGCAAGAAGGCCGCCGCCTGCGTGAACGAGCCGGAGCTGGCGGCCTTGATCCGCGGTTTCGAACCGACGGCGCGGAAACAGGCCTCCTGAGCGTTTTGGCCGTCCCGCCGCGCCGGCGGAAGGGCGGTGCGCGCGATCTGCCCCATTGATCTTGCGCGTTGAATGCATAATTGTCGCCCGGTTCAATCAGGATGTGCCAGGTATGATCAGATACGCGCTCAAATGTGAGAACGACCACGGCTTCGAAAGCTGGTTCCAATCTGCCGACGCCTTCGACAAGCTGCAGGCGGCAGGCATGGTGGCCTGCCCCGAATGCGGCACGGCTTCCGTCTCCAAGGCCCTGATGGCGCCCCCTGTGCGCCCGTCCCGAAAGGCGGCCGGCGCCGCGCAGCCCGCCGCCGCCCCGACGCCGCATCCGCAGGGCGGGCACGTGCCCGTGGCCGCCGGCCCGCACGCGCCGCGGCTGACCCCGGAACAGCGCGCCGAAGCGCTCAAGGCCCTGCGCCGGCAGATCGAGGCCAATTCCGAATACGTCGGCACCTCCTTCGCGCGTGAAGCGCGCAAGATGCACCTGGGCGAGGCGCCGGAGCGCTCGATCTACGGCGAGGCCAGCCTCAGGGACGCCAAGGAACTGCTGGAAGACGGCATTCCCGTGGCGCCCCTGCCCTTCCTTCCCACCCGCAAGACCAACTGAGGGCCGCTGTCCATGACGATCCTGATCACCGGCGCAAATCGCGGCATCGGCCGCGCCCTGACCGAGGCCTACCGCGCCGCCGGCGAGACGGTGATCGCCACCGCGCGCACCCCCGCGGCCGGAGAAATCGCGCTCGACGTGGCGGACCCGGCCTCCGTCGCCTCCCTGCCCGACAGGATCGGCACCACCGCCATCGACCTGCTGGTCTGCAACGCCGGCGTCTATCTCGACAAGGGCCAGGGCATGGACGGCTACCCGGCGCAGATGTGGGCACATACGTTCGCCGTGAACGTCACCGGCGTGTTCCTCTGCATCCAGGCGCTGCTGCCGGCCCTGCGGGCGGCCAAGGGCAAGATCGCGATCATCTCCTCGCAGATGGCCTCGCAGGAAAAGGCGCCGGGTGGCTCCTACATCTACCGCGCCTCCAAGGCGGCGGCGCTGAACCTCGGCCGAAACCTGGCCCAGGATCTGGCGCCCGAGGGCATCGCCGTCGGCATCTACCACCCCGGCTGGGTGCGCACCGACATGGGCGGCGGCGCGGCCGACATCTCCACGCAGGAAGCGGTGGAGGGGTTGATGGCGCGCTTCGCCGCGCTCTCGCCGCAGACGACCGGCTGCTTCCAGACATGGGACGGCCGCCCCCACCCGTTCTGAGCGGGGCCGGGTAACCGGCGCAGCGCCGCACGGCCCGTTTGAGCAACTTTTGCCAAGATTTCTCGCCCCTGCGGCAAAGGGAATGCCGCGAGCACCTTGCACGCGCGCCCGCGCGCCCGTATGAAGCCAGCGGCTCAGAACCCGCAGGCAAGGAAGCTTCGATGCCCACACTGGTAATGAAATTCGGCGGCACTTCCGTCGCCACCCTAGACCGCATCCGCCGGGCCGCAAAGCGCGTGGGCGTGGAAGTGGCCAAGGGATACGACGTGATCGTGATCGTTTCGGCCATGGCCGGGAAGACGAACGAACTGGTGGGCTGGGTCCAGGAAACATCGCCGCTCTTCGACGCGCGCGAATACGATGCCGTGGTCTCTTCCGGCGAGAACGTGACCGCCGGCCTGATGGCGCTGGTGCTTCAGGAAATGGGCATCCCCGCGCGCAGCTGGCAGGGCTGGCAGGTGCCGCTCAAGACGACGAGCGCCCATTCCGCGGCCCGGATCGAGGAGATCCCGCCCGAGAACATCAACCAGAAATTCGCCGAGGGCATGAAGGTGGCCGTGGTGGCCGGCTTCCAGGGCGTCAGCCCGGAGGGCCGCATCACCACGCTGGGCCGGGGCGGCTCCGACACCACCGCCGTGGCCTTCGCCGCCGCCTTCAACGCGGAGCGCTGCGACATCTACACCGACGTGGACGGCGTCTACACCACCGATCCGCGCATCAGTTCCAAGGCGCGCAAGCTTGACAGGATCGCCTTCGAGGAGATGCTGGAACTGGCTTCGCTCGGCGCCAAGGTGCTCCAGACCCGCTCCGTGGAGCTGGCCATGCGCTACGGCGTGAAGCTGCGCGTGCTTTCGAGCTTCGAAGAACAAACCGACACATCCGGCACCCTTGTCTGTGCCGAGGAGGAAATCGTGGAATCCAATGTTGTCTCCGGCGTCGCCTATTCCCGCGACGAAGCCAAAATGACCCTGATCTCCGTGGCCGACCGCCCCGGCATCGCCGCCGCCATCTTCGGCCCGCTGTCGGAAGCCGGGATCAACGTGGACATGATCGTGCAGAACATCTCGGAAGAGGGCCGCACCGACATGACCTTCTCCTGCCCGACCGATCAGGTCGCGCGGGCGGAAGCGGCGGTGAAGAAGGCCAAGGAAGACGGCATCATCAACTTCCACGCGCTGGATGCCGACACCGAGGTGGCCAAGGTCTCCGTCGTGGGCATCGGCATGCGCTCCCACACCGGGGTTGCCGCGAAGATGTTCGAGGCGCTTTCCGCCGAGGGAATCAACATCAAGGTCATCACCACCTCCGAGATCAAGATTTCGGTGCTGATCGACCGGAAATATATGGAACTCGCTGTGCAGGCGCTGCATGATGCCTTCGAACTGGAGAAGGCAGCCTAGGAAAGGCCCCGAAACGAGGCCATGTCGGAAAGAACCGAAAGCGAAAGCCGCAAACTGCTGGGGCGTCTGAAGGATGCCCTGGCGGAAGGCAGCGCCGGGCAGGAACGGCTCGACAGGATCACCCACCTGATCGCCGACTCCATGCAGACGGAGGTCTGCTCGATCTACCTGTTCCGGGACGCAGAAACGCTCGAACTCTGCGCCACGGAGGGCCTGAACCCGGAAGCCGTGCACAAGACGCGGATGCGTCTGGGCGAGGGCCTCGTGGGGCGCGTGGGCAAGTTCTCCCGCGTGATCAACACCGCCAACGCCCCGGCGGAGCCGGGTTTCCGCTACATGCCGGAGACCGGCGAGGAGATCTATTCTTCCTTCCTCGGCGTGCCGATCCAGCGCGTGGGCGAAAGGCTGGGCGTTCTCGTCGTCCAGAGCAAGCAGGCCCGGCAGTTCTCCGATGACGAGATCTACGCGCTGGAAGTCGTGGCCATGGTTCTGGCCGAGATGACGGAACTGGGCGCTTTCGTCGGCGAGGGCGAGGCGCTCTCGGCGCTTCACACGCATCCCGTCATGATCAAGGGCACCGTCGGGCAGGAAGGCACTGCGGAAGGCCACGTGTTCCTGCACGAGCCGCGCGTCGTCGTCACAAACCCGATCGCGGACGACCCCCACGCCGAGCTGCGCCGCCTGAACGACGGCATCGAGCAACTGCGGGTCTCGGTGGACGAGCTGCTGTCTTCCGCCGGCACCGGCGACAAGGAGCAGCTCCAGGTTCTGGAAACCTACCGGATGTTCGCCAATTCGCGCGGCTGGCGCCGGCGCATGGAGGAAGACATCGCCCGCGGGCTTTCGGCCGAGGCCGCGGTGGAGAAGGAGCAATCCGCCGCCCGTGCCCGGCTGGAACAGAGCCCGGACGCCTACCTGCGCGACCGCCTGCACGATCTGGACGATCTCTCCAACCGGCTGCTGCGCATCCTCACCGGGCAGGGCAAGGACACCGGGGCCGAACTGCCGAAGGATCCGGTGCTCGTGGCGCGCAACATCGGGCCCGCCGAGCTTCTGGACTACGGGCGCAAGCTCAAGGGGATCGTGCTGGAGGAAGGCTCCGTCGGTTCGCACGCGGCCATCGTCGCGCGCGCGCTGGCGATCCCCCTCGTGATCCACGCCGGCCGCATCACCACCGAGGCGCTGAACGGCGATCACATCCTCGTGGACGGCGAGCAGGGCGTGGTGCACCTGCGCCCCGAAGACAGCATCGTCAACGCCTTCCGCGACAAGATGGCCATGCAGGCGCAGGCGCAGGAACGCTATTCCTCGATCCGCGATCTGCCGGCGCAGGCGAAATGCGGAACGGTCGTTCAGCTCCACATGAACGCCGGTCTCATGGCCGATCTGCCTTCGCTCAACAGTTCCGGCGCGGAAGGCGTGGGGCTGTTCCGCACCGAGTTGCAGTTCCTGATCCGCAACCAGATGCCGCGCCGCGCCGAACTGGCCGCCATCTACGCGCGCGTCATGGACGCCGCCGGCGGCAAGCGCGTCGTCTTCCGCACGCTGGACATCGGCTCCGACAAGGTGCTGCCCTACATGAAGCCGCAGGACGAGCCGAACCCGGCTCTGGGCTGGCGCGCGATCCGCGTCGGTCTCGACAAGCCCGGCGTCATGCGGATGCAGCTTCAGGCGCTGATCCGCGCAGCGAGCGGGCGGCCGTTGACGATCATGTTCCCCTTCGTGGCCCAGTTCGACGAATACCGCGAGGCCCGGGCCTTCGTGGAGGGCGAGCTGCACCGCGAAGCGCGCCTCGGCCACCCGCTGCCCGAGAAGATCGAGATCGGCGCGATGCTCGAAACGCCCTCCCTCGCCTTCGCCCCGCGCCAGTTCTTCGAGATGACGGATTTCATCTCGATCGGCGGCAACGATCTGAAGCAGTTCTTCTTTGCCGCGGACCGCGAGAACGAGCGCGTGCGCCGGCGCTACGACACGCTCAACGTCAGCTACCTGAGCTTCATCGAGCAGATCGTGAACCGCTGCAACGAAACGGGCACGCCGGTCTCCTTCTGCGGCGAGGATGCCGGCCGGCCGGTGGAAGCGCTCTGCTTCGCGGCCATGGGCCTGCGGCAGCTTTCGATGCGCCCGGCCTCCATCGGGCCGGTGAAGAACCTCCTGCGGCGGGTCGATCTGCGCGAAGCCAAGGCGGTGATCGACGAAGCCCGCGCCAGCGGCATCCAATCGGTGCGCAAACCGGTCAAGGAATGGCTCCAGACGCAGGACATGATCCTCTGACGCCGCACCGGTGGCGGCCCGGCGGCGGCCTGGTCGCTCGAGCCACGGGGCCGGGGCTTCAGATATCAGAGGTGTTCATCCGGCATCCGGACGACATCGCCCGTGACACCCTCCCAGGCGCCCGGCACCAGCTCCATCCCCAGAACCCGCTCAGGGTTCGTCGGCGGCGGCATCCGCACCGCGTCGAGGCGCTCGAAGCCGAAGCGGCTGTAGTAGGGGTAGTCGCCCACCAGAAGAATGCGCTCCCAGCCGTGCTTGGCGGCATTGGCCAGGCTCTCGTACATCAGCTGCCCGCCCAGCCCTTCGCCCTGCCGCGTCGGGTGCACGGCGATCGGCCCCAGCAGCAGCGCCCTCTTGCCCGCGATCATCACCGGCCAGTAGCGGATCGCCCCGGCAAGGATGCCCGAGTCGTCGCGGGCGACCGTGCAGAGATCGGCCACCGGCGGCACGCCCGCGCGCAGGCGGTAGGATGACAGCGCCTCGCGGCCCGGTGCGAAACAGGTATCGTAGAGGGCTTCCACCTCCCACCAGTCGTCTTTCGTTTCCCGGGCCAGCCTGTATGACACGTTTTTTATCCTTCAGGGGTGGAAACGCCCCTAGCACGGCGCTACCCCTTGGGCAAACCATTAGGATCGCCCGGATGTTCTACCGCCCCCAAGACGGCCACGGCCTGCCGCACAATCCCTTCAACGCCATCGTCACGCCCCGCCCGATCGGCTGGATTTCCAGCCGCGGATCGGATGGCCGCGACAACCTCGCCCCCTATTCCTTCTTCAACGCCATCGCCTACACCCCGCCGCAGGTGATGTTCTCCTCGACGTCCGACAAGCCCGACCGCCCGCGCGGCAAGGACAGCCTCGGCAACATCGAGGAAACCGGGGTCTTCTGCGTGAACATCGTGGAATTCTCCGCCTTCCAGGCCATGAGCGACACCTCCGGCGCCTACGAGCGCGAGGTGGACGAATTCGCCCGCGTCGGCATCGAAAAGGCGCAATGCCGGGAGATCGACTGCCCGATGGTCGCCGGCGCGCCCGCCGCGCTGGAATGCCGCCTCGTGGAGGTGGTGAAGCTGCGCGGCCCCTCCAACTACATGGCCATCGGCGAGGTGGTGGGCGTGCACATGCGCGACGACTGCCTGAAGGACGGGATGTTCGACATCACCACCTTCCAGCCGCTCGCCCGCCTCGGCTACCGCGACTACACCCGCGTGGCCGAGGTCTTCACCCTGAAACGCCCCGACGACGCCTGAGCCGCGCGAAAAGGAGTTCCCCATGAAAGAGACGATGATCGGCGTGATCGGCGGCTCCGGCCTCTACGAGATCGACGGGCTGGAAAAAG
Source organism: Pseudoruegeria aquimaris (assembly GCF_900172235.1). Taxonomy (GTDB): domain Bacteria; phylum Pseudomonadota; class Alphaproteobacteria; order Rhodobacterales; family Rhodobacteraceae; genus Pseudoruegeria; species Pseudoruegeria aquimaris. The sequence goes on from NZ_FWFQ01000025.1 coordinate 31,298, forward strand.
CCACCTGGCAGGCGGTCGAAAGCCCCTGGGGCACGCCCTCGGACGAGATCCTCACCGGCACGCTCGACGGCGTGAAAATGGCCTTCCTGCCCCGCCACGGGCGCGGGCATGTTCACTCGCCCAGCACCGTGCCCTACCGCGCCAACATCGACGCGCTCAAGCGGCTCGGCGTGACGGACGTGATCAGCGTCTCCGCCTGCGGCTCCTTCCGCGAGCATATGGCGCCGGGCGATTTCGTGATCGTGGATCAGTTCATCGACCGCACCTTCGCGCGTGAAAAGAGCTTCTTCGGCACCGGCTGCGTGGCCCATGTCAGCGTGGCGCACCCGACCTGCCCGCGCCTCGGCGATGCCTGCGAGGATGCGGCCAAGGCCGCCGGCATCACCGTGCATCGCGGCGGCACCTACCTGGCGATGGAAGGCCCGCAGTTCTCCACGCTGGCCGAGAGCAAGATGTACCGCGAAAGCTGGGGCTGTGACGTGATCGGCATGACGAACATGCCCGAGGCCAAGCTCGCCCGCGAGGCCGAGCTCTGCTACGCCTCCGTGGCCATGATCACCGACTACGACAGCTGGCACCCGGACCACGGCGAGGTGGACGTGACCGAGATCATCAAGACCCTCATGGGCAACGCAGAGAAGGCCCGTGGCCTCGTGGCCGGCCTGCCCGCGCGTCTTGGCGCCGAGCGCGCCGATTGCCCCCACGGCTGCGACAAGGCGCTGGAATACGCCATCCTGACCACGCCGGACAAACGCGACCCGGCGCTTCTGGCCAAGCTCGATGCCGTCGCAGGCCGCGTGCTCGCGGGCTGAGGGAGGAAGGCCCATGTCCTTCGAACTCTGGCTCGCCTTCGTGGCCGCCTCCACGGCGGTGCTGATCATTCCCGGCCCCACCATCCTGCTGGTGCTGAGCTATGCGCTCTCCAAGGGGCGCTCGGTGGCGGTGGCCTCGGCCGCCGGCGTGGCCACGGGGGATTTCGTGGCGATGTCGCTTTCGCTCGCCGGGCTGGGCGCGCTCGTGGCCACCTCGGCGGCCCTGTTCACACTGCTGAAATGGGTTGGGGCGGCCTACCTCGTGTGGCTGGGGATCAAGCTGATCCGCTCCGCCCCCAGCGCGGGGCTTTCGGTGCCCGAAACCGACATCACCGCGCGCGGCGTCTTCACCCACAACGCCGTCGTGACCGCGCTGAACCCGAAATCGATTGCCTTCTTCATCGCCTTCGTGCCCCAGTTCGTGAACACCGGCGCCCCCCTGCTGCCGCAGTTCGCCGTGCTGGTCGCCACCTTCGTGACCCTCGCCACGCTCAACGCGCTGGCCTACGCGCTGGCCGCCGACCGCCTGCGCCGCGTGATCTCCCGTCCCGCGATCCTCACCTGGATCACGCGCGGCGGCGGGGCCGTGCTCATCGGCATGGGCGTGCTGACGGCGAGCCTGCGCCGGGCGGCATGACGGAGCGCACCACAGCCGCATTGCACCGCGCCCCCCGCCGCGCTTAGTCTGCGCGAACATTCGGGAATCGCTGCGAGAGGGCTCAGGCAAGCGCCATGAAAAAAGACGTGAAAGACTACATCCGCACCATCGTGGATTTCCCCCACGAAGGCATTCTGTTCCGCGACGTGACGACCCTCTTCGCCGATCCGCGCGGCTTCCGCATGGCGATCGACCAGATGCTGCACCCCTACGCCGGCGAGCGCATCGACAAGGTCGTCGGGCTGGAGGCGCGCGGTTTCATCCTCGGCGGCGCCATCGCGCACCAGCTGTCCGTCGGCTTCGTCCCGATCCGCAAGAAGGGCAAGCTGCCCGGCACCACGATCAGCGAGGAATACACGCTGGAATACGGCGAGGCGATCGTCGAAATCCACGACGATGCGCTGCAACCGGGCGAAAAGGTGCTGATCGTGGACGATCTGCTGGCCACCGGCGGCACCGCGGAAGCCGGGATCAAGCTGGTGGAGCGGCTCGGCGCCGAGATCGTCGGCTGCGCCTTCATCATCGACCTGCCCGATCTCGGGGGCCGCAAGCGGCTCGAGGCGATGGGCATGGATGTCTTTGCGCTCTGCGAATTCGAAGGCCTTTGAACTCGCTGCACGAACCGTGCATACCAAGATGGAATGAAGCGACTGGCGGAGAAGCGATTTGACACCTGATGACGTGCTGGGCGTGCTGCCCGAAGGCGGGCTGACCCTGCTGCTGCTGGCGATCTTCCTGATCATCTGCATCGCCAAGGGCGTGAAGATCGTGCCCCAGTCCGAGAAATACGTGGTCGAACGCTTCGGCCGTCTGCGCAGCGTGCTGGGCCCGGGGATCAACTTCATCGTCCCGTTTCTGGACGTCGTGCGCCACAAGATCTCGATCCTCGAGCGCCAGCTGCCCAACGCCACGCAGGACGCCATCACCGCCGACAACGTGCTGGTGCAGGTGGAAACCTCGGTGTTCTACCGCATCCTCGAACCGGAAAAGACGGTCTACCGGATCCGCGACGTGGACGCCGCCATCGCCACCACCGTGGCCGGCATCGTGCGCTCGGGCATCGGCGAAATGGAACTCGACGAAGTGCAGTCCAACCGCCAGCAGCTGATCGCCTCGATCAAGCAGCAGGTGGAGGATGCGGTGGACAACTGGGGCATCGAGGTGACCCGGGCCGAAATCCTGGACGTGAACCTCGATCAGGCCACCCGCGACGCCATGCTCCAGCAGCTCAACGCCGAACGCGCCCGCCGCGCCCAGGTGACCGAGGCCGAGGGCCACAAGCGCGCGGTGGAGCTTCAGGCAGACGCCGAACTCTACGCCGCCGAACAGAGCGCCAAGGCCCGCCGGATCGAAGCCGACGCCGAAGCCTACGCCACCGGCGTCGTGGCAGCGGCCATCCGCGAGAACGGCCTTGAAGCGGCGCAATACCAGGTGGCCCTGAAACAGGTCGAAGCGCTCGTCGCCCTGGGCCAGGGGGAAGGCAAGCAGACGGTCGTCGTGCCCGCAAACGCGATCGACGCCTTCGCCGACGCCTTCACCATGCTGAAGGGCAAGGGCTGATGTGGGAAACATGGTGGCTCTGGATGGCCGCCGGCCTCGTGCTGGCCATCCTCGAAGTGCTGGCGCCGGGCTTCATCCTGCTCGGCTTCGCCATCGGCGCCGCCCTCGTCGGCCTCGTCTTCCTGCTGCCCGGCGCGGCGAGCGCCGCCATGGCGGCCTCCCTGCCCCTCACGCTCGTCGTATTCGCCCTCCTGTCCGGCCTCGCCTGGTGGCTCCTGCGCCGGATCTTCGGCGCAGGCCACGGGCAGGTGAAGATCTGGGAGCGTGACATCAACGAGGACTGACCCCTTCCTCTCGCGCCAAATACCTCGGGGGTGCGGGGGCAGAGCCCCCGCCCGGTCCGGCGCCTGGGCGCCGGAGACTTTCTGCCTCCGGCGGGGATATTTCCGGAACAAAGTGGGCCGTTTCAGCCGCGCAGCACGGCGCCCGGGTTCATGATGCCGGCGGGATCCAGCGCCGCCTTGATCGCCCGCATGGCCGCCAGTTTGGCCGGGTCCCCGTAGCGTTCCAGATCATCGACCTTCAGCCGGCCGATGCCATGTTCGGCGGACACGGAGCCGCCATAGGCCGCGGCGAGGTCGTGCACGCCCCGTTTCACCTTGCCCCGCAGATGCTCGAAATCGGCGCGGCTCTGCCCTCGGGGCGGGAAGACGTTGAAGTGCAGGTTGCCGTCGCCGAGGTGGCCGAAGCAGTTGATCCGCACCGGGCCGAGTGCCTGCATGGCCTCCGTGGCCTCGGAGATGAAATCCGCGATGCTGTCCAGCGGCACCGAGATGTCGTGGGAGGAGATCGAACCGATCCTGCGGTTGGCCAGCGGGATGCTTTCGCGCACCGCCCAGAAGGCCGCGCGCTGGCTTTCGTTCTGCGCGATCAGCCCGTCACTCACCAGGCCTGCCTCCAGCCCCCGTTCGAAGATCGCCTCCAGCAGTTCGGCCGGTGGCGTGCCCTGCCCGAGGCCCAGGTCGACGAGCACCATCCACTCCGGGCGCTCGGGGCGCTCGGCGAAGGGCTGGCGCACTTCGGGCATGGTTTCGGTCAGGAAATTCAGCCCTTCCCGGTGGATCAGTTCGAAGGCGCTGACGCCGCCGCCCGTCAGCGACAGCGCCAGCGCCAGCAGTTCGAGAGCGGCGCCAGGATCGCGCACGGTGAACAGGGCCGTGCCTTCCTGGATCGGGCGCGGAAACAGCCGCAGCGTGGCTGCGGTGATCACCCCGAGGCTGCCCTCGGCGCCGATCAGGAGGTTCCGCAGATCATAGCCCGTGTTGTCCTTGCGGAGCCGTTTCAGCCCGTTCCAGATGCGGCCGTCGGGCAGCACCGCCTCGAGCCCGAGGCAGAGATCCCGGGCATTGCCGTAGCGCAGCACGTTCACCCCGCCGGCGTTGGTGGCCAGGTTGCCCCCGATCCGGCAGGAGCCCTCTGAGGCCAGCGAGAGGGGGAACAGGCGGTCCGCCTCGGCGGCGGCGGTCTGCACGTCGTGCAGGATGGCCCCGGCCTCAGCGATCATCAGGTTTTCCTCGGGGTGGACCGCCCGGATGCGGTTCATCCGTTCCAGCGACAGGATCACCGGCGCCGGCCCCTCGGGCAGGATCTGCCCCCCCACGAGGCCGGTGCCCCCGCCGAAGGGCACCACCCCCACGCGGGCCTCTGCACAGGCGGCGACGATGCGGGAGACCTGCTCCACCGTCTCCGGGGCCAGCAGCAGCCCGCCCTGGCCGGTGTAGCGCCCGCGCGGCTCTTCGAGGTAGGCGGCGGTCAGGGGGCGGAACAGCTGTTCCGGCAGGCTCCGAGCGAGCTGGGCGCGGAAGGCGTCATCGGCGGGGTTGAGCATGGGCGTGTCCTTCAGGTCTGGGCGCAACATGCATGCAAACCCGCGGCCCGCAAGTCAGAATTCGCTTTCCCGCAGGAAGGCCGGCTCCAGCACGACGATCGTAGGCTCACGCGGCAGTCCGCGCAGGCTGGCGGTATAGGTGGCCTTGCCGCGCTGCTCGATCACGTAGTGTTCGCTCATGCCGGCGAGGAATCCGTCGAGCGTCGCGCGGCCGAACCAGTGCATCGGGATCACCACCGAGGCGCGCAGGCGGGTGAGCATCTTCATCATCGTCGCCGTGTCGAGCGACATCCCCCCGTCCACCGCCGCCATCACGACGTCGAGCCGCCCGAGGGCCGCGTATTGCGCCGCGTCGGGTTCGTGGTGCAGGTGGCCGAGATGGCCGACGCAGAGGCCGGCCACCTCGAAGACGAAGATCGAATTGCCGCCAGTCTCCACGAAATCGCTCTCGTAGCGGCTTCGGATGTCAGTGGGCACGTTGCGTATCAGCATCTCGCCCAGATCGAGGTGGTGATCGGCCGGCGTGCGCCCGTCGCCCCAGCCTTTCAGCACATGGGGGATGCGCGGATCCGGGCGCGCCGTCCAATGACTGGAGTGGGCGTGGTTCATCGTCACCACGTCGGGCACGAAATTCACGAGGCCGAGGTAGCCGGTGTAATCGGTGGCAACCGAGATCCCGCCGGCGGTCTGCAGCAGGAAGGTGGCGTGATCCACGTAGGTGATGCGCAGCGTTTCCGCCTCCACGGGCGCCGTGAAGGAGGCCTTTTGCAAGGAGGAGACTCCGGGCGCGGCATCGGCCAGCGCGATGCAATGGCTGGGGCGCCGCTCCTGCGCGGCCAGTGACGATGCGGCCAGCGGCAGCGCGCTCAGTGCCAGCAGCGCCGCCAGGGCCGGCCGGACGGCGGCGTGGTGGATCAGATCTTGAAACATCGGCTCCCTTCCTGCGCCTAAAGGATAGGGGAAACCTCGCGGAAGTCACGCCGCGGAGTGCGCAGGCGGCATGAGGGTCGCGCCCTATCCGGCCTGCGTCTTGCCCCGCCTGTCGCCCCGCAGGTTTGCGTAGAGCACGTGGTTGCGCCAGCGGCCGTTGATCTGGAGATAGCTCTGGGCGACGCCTTCGTATTTGAAGCCGCACTTCTCGAGCACCCCGCGCGAGGCGGCGTTCTCCGGCAGGCAGGCGGCCTCGATGCGGGAGAGATCCATCTCGTGGAAAGCGTGGTGGACGACCGCGCGGATGGCCTCGCCCATGTAGCCCTGCCGGGCGTAGCGCGCCCCGACCCAGTAGCCCAGCGTCGCCGATTGCGCCGGCCCGCGGCGGATGTTGTCGAGCGTGATCGCCCCCAAAAGGCTGTCGGTCTGGCGATCGAACAGGAACAGCGGCACCGCCATGTCCTGCGCGAGGCTGCGCTGCGCCCAGTAGACGCGGTTGGTGAAGCTCTTGCGGGTCAGATGCGCCTCGGACCAGCTCGGCTCCCACGGTTGAAGGAAATCCGCGCTCTCCTGCCGCAGATGGGCCCAGGCGCGGAAATCCCCGTGGGACGGCAGACGCAGCACGAGGCGCTCCGACACGAGCCGCAGCTTGCGCCGACGCCCAAGCATCAGGCCGCGAGCCTTTCGCTCACCTGCGCGAGCCCCGGCGCGGCCTCAACGGGCCCGTAGAGCGCCATGGCGACTCGGCGCGCCTCGACCATCTGCGCGGCGAAGGCGCGGGTGTCCTGAAGGGTGACGGCATCGAAGCGCGCGACGGTCTCCTCAATGCTGGGCACGCGATCGCGGATGGCGATCATGCGCGCCAGCCGCTCGGCCCGCGCCGAGGCGCTTTCGAGCCCCATCAGCAGCCCGGCCTTGATCTGCGCACGGGCGCGGTCCACTTCGGCCTGCGTCATCTCTTCGGCGCTGCGCTTGAGCACGTCCACGGTCAGCGCGGTCAATTCACCGATCTGCTCGGCGCTGGTCCCGGCGTAGATCGTGGTCAGGCCGGTATCGGCATAGGCGCCCGTCTGGGCGAAGATCGTATAGCAGAGGCCGCGCTTCTCACGCACGTCCTGGAACAGGCGGGAGGACATGCCCCCGCCCAGGGCCGTGCTGAAGACCTGGGCGCATTCGATGGTTTCGTCGCGGTAGCTCGGCCCTTCGAAGGCCATGGTGAAATGGACCTGCTCCAGATCCTTCACCTGACGCCGTTCGCCGCCCCGGAAGGACGCGGCTTCCACGGGAAGATCCCCGCGGCGCGGCAGGTGGCCGAAGAGCTTCTCGGCCTCGCGCACGATGGCGTCGTGATCCACGCCGCCCGCAGCCGCGAGGATGATGTGCTCCGGCCCGTATTGCTCGGCCACGAAACCGGCCAGATCACTGCGCGAGAACGCCCGTACGCGCTCGCTGGGCCCCAGGATCGTGCGCCCGATGGGCTGATCCGGGTAGGCCTCTTCCTGGAGCCAGTCGAAGATCACGTCGTCCGGCGTGTCCAGCGCCTGGCCGATTTCCTGCAGGATCACCCCGCGCTCGACCTCGATCTCCTTCGGGTCGAACACCGGGTTCAGCACGATGTCGGCCAGCACGTCCATCGCCAGCGGCACGTCCTGCGACAGCACGCGGGCGTAGTAGGCCGTCATCTCCCGGCTGGTATAGGCGTTGATGTAGCCGCCCACGTCCTCGATGGCCTCGGCGATCTGCAGCGCGCTGCGCCGCTCGGTGCCCTTGAAGGCCATATGTTCGAGGAAATGGGCAATGCCGTTCTGCTCGAGCCGCTCGTTGCGGGCGCCGGCGGTGATCCAGATCCCGATGGAGGCCGACCGCAGCCCCGGCATGTGTTCCGTGGCGACGCGGACGCCGTTGCTCAGACGTGCGATTTCTACAGTCACTTGGAGATGCGCTCCCGGATCAGGGCTTCCAGTGCGGCCAGATCGTTGGGCACTTCGGTCAGCCGCTCTTCACGCTCGAAAAGATCGGCCATGCGCGCGGGCAATGCGGGGCGCTGCCCGCAGGCGCGTTCCACCGCATCGGGGAACTTTGCCGGATGCGCGGTGGCCAGCGCCACCATCGGCGTCGACTCGGTGCCGCGCCGCGCCGCGACCTCGGCGGCGATGGCGGAATGCGGGCAGAGCACCTCGCCCGTGGTGGCGTGGAACTTCGCGATGGCGGCAAGGGTTTCCTCTTCGGACACCCGCCCGGAGGAGAAGGTTTCGCGCAGGCTCTCAAGCGCCCCCTGCGACACCGGGAAAGCGCCCTTCTCCTTCAGCTCCGCCATCAGCTGCGCCACGGCGTTGCCGTCTCCGCCGTAGGCGAAATAGAGCGCGCGCTCGAAGTTGGAGGAGACCTGGATGTCCATCGACGGGCTGATCGAAGGCGCCACCGCCTGCGTGGTGTAGGCGCCGGTTTCCAGCGTGCGGTGCAGGATGTCGTTCTGGTTGGTGGCGATCACCAGATCCCTGATCGGCAGCCCCATGCGCTTGGCGATGTAGCCGGCGAAGATGTCACCGAAGTTGCCGGTGGGCACGGTGAAGCTCACCTCGCGGTGCGGCGCGCCCAGCGAAACGGCGGAGGAGAAATAGTAGACGACCTGCGCCAGCACGCGCGCCCAGTTGATCGAGTTCACCCCCGCCAGCCGCACCTCGTCGCGGAAGGTGAAATCGTTGAACATGTCCTTCAGCTTGCCCTGGCAATCGTCGAAATCGCCCTCCAGCGCCAGCGCGTGGACGTTGGCCTCGGTGGGGGTCGTCATCTGGCGGCGCTGCACCTCGGAGACCCGGCCGTTGGGGAATAGGATGAAGACGTCCACGGCATCGAGCCCGCGGAAGGCCTCGATTGCGGCGGAGCCGGTGTCGCCCGAGGTCGCCCCCACGATCGTCACCCGCTCGCCGCGGCGGCTGAGCGCCACCTGGAAGAGCTGGCCGATCAGCTGCATGGCGAAATCCTTGAAGGCCAGCGTCGGGCCGTGGAACAGCTCCAGCAGGAAATCGTTGGGGCCAAGCTGCACCAGCGGCGCGCGGGCGGCATGGCCGAAGCCCGCGTAGGCCTTCTGGATGATCTCGGCGAAGTCTTCGTCGGTGAAGGCATCGCCGACGAAGGGCCGCATGACGCGGAAGGCGATCTCCTCGTAGGAGAGCCCCGCAAGCGCCGCGATCTCGGCCTTGGGCATCACCGGGATCTCGGCCGGGATGTAGAGCCCGCCGTCGCGCGCCAGCCCGGTGAGCATGGCGTCCTCGAAGGTGAGTTCAGGGGCTTTGCCGCGGGTGGAGATGTATTTCATATCGCCTGTGCCTTCAGAGGGTTTTGCGGTTGATACGCCAGAGCAGGAACGCTGTCATCCCCAACCAGACGATCGCGAGACCGAACCAGGTGAGAACGTATTCCAAGTGATCGTTCGGAATGCCGGAGGAGTCGAGTGGGAAAGGCGTCGTGACCTGTTCGCTTTCCGACGTTTCCCGCAGCACGATGAGAACGGGCTCGGTATCGAGATGCGCCGCCATCGCCGGGATGTCCCGGCCGAACCAGATCCCGGCCTTCAGATCGGGCGCGGGGGTGGAGCTGTTCATCTCGTCGGGCCAGTGCAGGTTGCCGGTGATCGTCGCGCGCACCGGCGGGCGTGGCGTCTCCTTGGCCGTCAGCCCGACCCAGCCGCGATCCAGCAGCAGGCGGCGGCCGTCATCGGTGACGAAGGCGCTGATGATGCGGTATCCGGGGCCGATCTTCTTGACGCTGCCCAGAACGTGGATCTCTTCATCGGTGATGAGCCCCGAGGCCGTCACCGGGCGGAACTGGTCGGCCTCGGGCGTGGGCGCCGCCGGAACCGGCACCGGATCGGCGGCGATCGTTGCATCGATCTCGGCGAGGATGGCCTCTTTCCAGGCCAGCCGCTGCAATTGCCACACACCCAGCGAAATCAGGATGGCTGCGCCGCCGAGGCCGAAGATCAGCGGCAGGATGATCCGTTTGAACACGAGGGCACCGCTCCTGGGTCAAATGCGAAAGCGCGAAGCCTTGAGCCCCGCGCTTTTCCTGTTCGGTGATCGGGCGCGGATCAGATCGCCGCGCCCGGCGGGGTCAGGAGCCCCAGATGTAGACGGCGGCGAAGAGGAAGAGCCACACCACGTCCACGAAGTGCCAGTACCATGCGGCCGCCTCGAAACCGACGTGCTTCTCCGGGGTGAAGTGGCCGGCGTAGACGCGCAGCAGGCAGACGAAGAGGAAGATCGTGCCGATGATCACGTGGGCGCCGTGGAAGCCCGTCGCCATGAAGAAGTTGGCGCCGTAGATGTTGCCCGAGAAGCCGAAGGCCGCGTGGCTGTATTCGTAGGCCTGGAACGCGGTGAAGATCAGGCCCAGCAGGATGGCGATGATCAGGCCGTTGCGCAGATCCTTGCGGTTGTTCTCATGCACCAGAGCGTGGTGGGCCCAGGTGGCGGCGCAGCCGGAGCACAGCAGGATCAGCGTGTTGATCAGCGGCAGGTGCCAAGGGTCGAAGGTCTCGATGCCGGCGGGCGGCCAGACGCCGTCCACGGCCGGGCTTTCCGGCCCCATCGGATACATGGCGTGCTTGAAGAAGGACCAGAACCAGGCCGCGAAGAACATCACCTCGGACATGATGAACATCAGGAAGCCGTAGCGCAGGCCGATGCGCACCACCGGGGTGTGATCACCCGCGAGGCTCTCGGCGATCACGTCCTTCCACCAGCCGAACATGACGTAGAGCACTGCGACGAGGCCGATGAGGAACATCCACGGACCATGGTCGTGGAACCACAGAACGGCCCCGAAGAGCATGACGAATGCGCCCACGGACCCGAGCAGGGGCCAGATGGAAGGCGGCAGGATGTGATAGTCGTGGTTTTTAGCGTGCGCCATGTTAGTTTCCGTCCCTCATTTCGCGCTAACTGTCATCGCCCGTCCGCGGCGCGTCAACGGCGGCGGTTTCCTCGGGCAAATCGGTTTCGTAGAAAGTATACCCCAGCGTGATGTGCCCGGTATACTTCGCTTCCCTGTCGTTGACGATCTCCGGATCCACGAAGAACGTCACTGGCATCATGACCGTCTCGCCCGGCTGCAGAACCTGCATCTCGAAGCAGAAACAATCGATCTTGGTGAAATAGTTGCCCGCCGAATAGGGGGCGACGTTGTAGCTGGCCGTGCCGGCGATCGGCCGGTCGGTCGGGTTGTGGGCCTCGTAGAAGGCGAGCCCGGTTTCCCCGATCTTGATCTCCATCTCGCGCACGGCCGGCTTGAACGTCCAGGGCATGCCGCGCTCCAGCGAGGCGTCGAAGCGGATCTTGATCGTCTTGTCGAGGATCACGTCTGAGCCGGCTTCGGCCGTGTTGGTGACGCCGCCGAAACCCGTCACGCGGCAGAACCAGTCATAGAACGGCACTGCTGCCCATGCGAGCGAGCCGAAAAGCAGCACCACGCCGACCGTCGCCGCAAGAGATTTCTGTTTGCCCGTCATCGCCATCAGTTGCCCTCCGTCATTTCGGGGCGGACGGCATGGTCGAAGCCTTGCATCGGATCACCGCGCGTCACCTTCACGACCGTCAGGCCGAAGACGATGGCCACGAAGCCGATCAGGCACAGGCCGACGCCAAGGTTGCGCCCGAAGCGGCGCTGGTGGATCTCGTGCTCCTTCTGGATCGCCATGCTACACCCCCAGTCCAAGCACCCCGAGCGCGGCATCCGCCAGCAGCGCGAGGAAGTGGAGGAAAAGGTAGAGCAGCGACACTTTGAAGAAAGCGCGTTCGGCCTTGTATCCATCGGCTTCGGCGGTCATTTCGTCGCGGCGGTAGAGCCCGACGGCGCCCCAGATGAACCAGGCGTTCATGGCCACCGACGTGGCGATGTAGACGGGGCCGCCGATGGAGGTGAAAGAGATGCCCAGCGTCACCACGGCCAGCAGCAGCGTGTAGACGAGGATGTGGGTGCGGGTCGCCTTGCGCCCGTGGGTCACGGTCAGCATCGGCACGCCGGCCTTGGTGTAATCGTCGTTCATGAAGAGCGCGAGCGCCCAGAAGTGCGGCGGGGTCCACATGAAGGTGATCGCGAACATCAGCACGCTTTCGATGCTGATCCCACCGGTGGCCACGGCCCAGCCGATCATCGGGGGGAAGGCCCCGGCGGCGCCGCCGATGACAATGTTCTGCGGCGTCCAGCGCTTGAGCCACATCGTGTAGATCACGACGTAGAAGAAGATGGTGAAGGCCAGAAGCCCGGCGGCCACCCAGTTGGCGGCGAGCCCGAGCATCACCACCGACATGGCCGACAGCGCGATCCCCACGGCGAAGGCCTCTCCGCGGGTCACCTTGCCGGCCGGCACGGGGCGGCCCTTGGTGCGCTTCATCACGATGTCGATGTCGCTGTCATACCACATGTTCAGCGCACCGGAGGCCCCGCCCCCGATGGCGATGAACAGAATCGCGCAGAAACCGACGAAAGGATGCACCGGGACCGGTGCAACCAGAAGGCCGACCAGGGCGGTGAACACCACGAGCGACATCACGCGCGGCTTGAGCAGCGCGAAATAGTCGCCAAAACCGGCCTCTTGCGGGCCGGCCTTGGATTGGATGTCGTAGCTGGTATCCGTCATGGTCTGGCTCTCTCGTGGTGGAGGCACCCGTTCACGGGCGCCTCACGCCGTGTCGTCAGTCGGCGGAAGCGACTTTCAGTTCCAGCGGCTTGCCGGCGTATTCGGCGATGGCGCCTTGCAGCCACTGTTGGTAGGCTTCTTCGCTCACCACTTTCACGGTGATCGGCATGTAGGCGTGATCCTTGCCGCAGAGCTCGGAGCACTGACCGAAGTAGACGCCTTCCTTGTCGGCTTCGAACCACAGTTCGGCGATCCGGCCCGGAACGGCATCCTGCTTCACGCCGAAGGCGGGGATCGTCCAGGAGTGGATCACGTCGGAGCCCGTCACCTGCATCACGACGACCTTGTTCACCGGAACGACGACGGCGGTGTCGGTGGCAAGCAGGTATTCATCCTCGGCGTAGCCGTAGTCGGCGAGCGCTTCCTTGCCCAGCATGAAGCTGTCGAAGCCGAACTCGTGGTCGGTGTATTCGTAGGTCCAGTACCACTGGTTCCCGGTCACCTTGATGTTGATCTCGCCTTCCGGGATCTCCTGCTGCTTGAACAGCACCGGCAGCGAGACGGAGCCGATGGCGACCAGGATCACGATCGGCACCAGCGTCCATGCCACTTCCAGGGGCGTGTTGTGGGAGAAGGTCGCCGGCTCTGCGTTGCGCTTGCGGTTGAAGCGAATGATCACGAAGGCCAGAAGCGCCGTGACGAAGAGAGTGATCACGGTGATGATCACGAGGATGAAGCCGTCCAGCCAGTGGATGTCACGGGCCAGTTCGGTGGCGGCGGGCTGGAAGCCCGTGCCCTTCGGCATCGGCTTGCCGATGACTTCGAGATCGCCCAGCGCGTCCTGCGCGGAAGCCCCCGTTGCCAGAATCGTTGCCAGAACTGCTGCCCAGAGGCCCGAAAGATGGTTCAGAAGTCGCATGTCCGTTTCCTGTTCGCAGATCGGCAGCTCCCTACCGCCGACGCATCCGGCCCTCGCCTGCCGGAATCCCATTGTGTTCGCAGCGCTTGAAACCATATTAATGCGGAGCGAACAAGCACCTCTTGCGCGGCAAACAGCCGCTTCCCCCGGAGGCCCCTTGTAAATCAGGAGTTTTTGCCCATGTCCGAGGCCCCTTTCCGCCCTTTCGAAACCAAGCTGGACGAGGCGGCGGCGCTGCGGGTGCTGCGGGCCGCGACGCAGGGCGCGGACGATGGCGAGCTGTTCCTTGAGCGGCGGCGCTCCGAAGTGCTGGTGTTCGACGACGGCCGCGTGAAGACCGCCAGCTACGATGCCTCCGAGGGCTTCGGCCTGCGCGCGGTGCGCGGCGAAACCGCCGGCTACGCCCATTCCACCGAGATCAGCGAGCAGGCGCTCAAACGCGCCGCCGAGACCGCGCGGCTCGCCGTGGGCGACGGCGGCGGCACCTGGGCGGATGCGCCCAAGGCCAGCAACCGGCGGCTCTACTCCGATGAGAACCCGATCGCGCAGGCCAGCTTCCCGGCCAAGATCGAAACCCTGCGCGAGATCGACGCCTTCACCCGCGGGCTGGACAAGCGCGTGGTGCAGGTCTCCGCCACCATCGCCGCCTCCATGCAGGAGGTCGAGATCCTGCGCCCCGACGGCGTCCGGGTGCGGGATGCGCGGCCGATGAGCCGGGTCAACGTCTCGGTGATCGTGGAAGAAAACGGCCGCCGCGAATCCGGCAGCCACGGCGGCGGCGGGCGCGCCGGGCTCACCGAACTGGTGCAGCCGGCCCATTGGCAGGGTGCGGCCCGCGAGGCTCTGCGCATCGCGCTGGTGAACCTGCGCGCCGAGCCCGCCCCCGCCGGCGAGATGGACGTGGCCCTCGGGCCGGGCTGGCCCGGCGTGCTCCTGCACGAGGCCGTGGGCCACGGGCTGGAGGGCGATTTCAACCGCAAGGGCACCTCCGCCTTCTCGGGGCGCATCGGCGAGAGGGTGGCCGCGAAGGGCGTCACCGTTCTGGATGACGGCACCATCCCCGACCGCCGCGGCTCCATCAGCTTCGACGACGAAGGCACGCCCTCGGGCAAGACCGTGCTGATCGAGGACGGCATCCTCGTGGGCTACATGCAGGATCGCCAGAACGCGCGTCTCATGGGCGTGGCCCCCACTGGCAACGGCCGGCGCGAAAGCTACGCCCATGCGCCGATGCCCCGGATGACGAACACCTACATGCTGGGCGGCGAAGCCGATCCGGAGGCGATCGTGGCCGAGGTGAAGGACGGCATCTACGCCGTGGGCTTCGGCGGCGGCCAGGTGGACATCACCAACGGCAAGTTCGTCTTTTCCTGCACCGAGGCCTACCGCGTGAAGAACGGCGTGATCGGCGCGCCGGTGAAAGGCGCGACGCTGATCGGCGACGGCCCGACCGCGATGACGAAGATCCGCGCCATCGGCAACGACATGGCGCTCGATCCCGGCATCGGCAACTGCGGCAAGGCGGGCCAATGGGTGCCGGTGGGCGTCGGCCAGCCGACGCTGCTGCTGGGCGGGCTCACCGTGGGCGGCTCGGCCGCATAGCTCGCCGCCGGCCGGCCCCGCTTCAGCGCGCCTTCCCCGGCGCGTGATGCCCTTGAGCGAAAAGCCCAGACGCGGGCCCGTTCCGTGGCGCGCGAAGGAAAACGGCGCGTATTCATACCCTATTAACCAACAACGGCCATCATCCTTCCTGCAAGCCAAGGGAGCCACGATGCAGGAAGATGCCGCCCTTCCCCGCCCCCCACTCACCTCACCCACGGGGGAAGGTGGCCGTGTATCGTGGCTCCGCCTGATCCGCTCGCAACGTGTCGGGGTCTCGACGTTCCACCGGCTGATGGCCGAGCATGGCAGCGCGCAAGCCGCGCTCGCGGCCTTGCCCGAAGTGGCCCGCGCCGCCGGGCTTGAGCACTATACCCCCTTCAGCCTCGAAGCCGCGGAACGGGAATGCGCCGCGGCGAAGGCGGCGGGTGCCCGCATGATCCTGCTGACGGATCCGGAATACCCCCCCTTGCTGAAGGAAACCGAAGATGCGCCGCCTCTGCTCTGGATCCGGGGCGATGCGGCGCTGCTGGCCCGCCCGGCGGTGGCGCTGGTGGGCGCGCGCAATGCCTCGTCGCTCGGCCTGCGCATGGCCCGGCGGCTGGCGGCGGGCCTTGCCGAAGCGGGATATCTGGTCGTTTCGGGGCTGGCGCGCGGGATCGATGCCGCCGCCCATGACGCGGCGCTGGAGGGCGGCACCCTCGCCGTCTTCGCCGGCGGGGTGGACGTGATCTACCCGAAAGAAAATGCCGCCCTTGCCGCGGCCGTCGCCGACAAGGGCTGCATCCTCTCCGAAATGCCGATGGGGCTCTACCCGCAGGCGCGGAACTTCCCGCGCCGCAACCGGATCGTCTCGGGCCTCGGCCGGGCCACGGTGGTGGTGGAGGCCGCCGCCCGCTCGGGCAGCCTGATCACCGCCCGCTTCGCCGCGGACCAGTCGCGCGAGGTGATGGCCGTGCCGGGCCACCCTTTCGATGCCCGTGCCTCGGGCTGCAACCTGCTGCTGCGCGACGGCGCCACGCTGGTGCGCGGGGTGGACGACATTCTCGAAGTGATCGGCCCGGCCCGGGAACCCGCCCAACCACACAGCAGTGCACACACGGCGGCCCATTCCGTGCCGGAGGCCGCGCCGCCGCTGCCCGGATTGCCGGATGAGGAACGCCCCGGCGGCGGCCTGCCCGCGCAGGCGGAACTGCACCGCGCCATTCTTGCCCGGCTCGGCCCCTCCCCCATCGCCGAGGATCAGCTTGTGCGCGATCTGCGCCTGCCCGCCGGGGCCGTGGCTCCGGGGCTCGTCGCCCTCGAACTGGACGGGCGAATCCGCCGCGCTCCGGGCGGGCTCGTGGCCCTGGCCTGACGGCCGCGCGCGCCCGGCCGGCCCTCGCGCCCGCCCCGTCGATCGGCAGGCGGCGGCCCGCTTTGTGTGATCGGCGCCATTGACAATCCTCAATTCGCCGCCACATCTTGCGCCGCCATACGCCCGTGGAAGAGTCGAGAGGAAATTCATGCCCGTCGTCGTTGTCGAATCCCCGGCGAAAGCCAAGACAATCAACAAGTATCTGGGGAAAGACTACACCGTCCTCGCCTCCTACGGCCATGTCCGGGACCTGCCCCCGAAAGACGGATCCGTGGATCCCGAGCACGATTTCGCTATGAAATGGGAAGTCGGCGCGGACTCCCGCAAACACGTGAAGGCCATCGCCGACGCGCTGAAGGATGACGACACGCTCATCCTCGCGACCGACCCCGACCGCGAGGGCGAAGCCATCTCCTGGCACCTGCAGGAAGCGCTCACCAAGCGCCGGGCGATCAAGAAATCCACCGAGGTGAGCCGCGTCGTCTTCAACGCGATCACGAAATCGGCGGTGACCGAGGCCATGGCCCACCCCCGCGAAGTGGACATGGAACTCGTCGAAGCCTATCTCGCCCGCCGCGCGCTGGATTACCTCGTGGGCTTCAACCTCTCGCCGGTGCTCTGGCGCAAGCTGCCCGGCGCCCGCTCCGCCGGCCGCGTGCAATCGGTCTGCCTGCGCCTGATCGTGGAGCGGGAGATGGAGATCGAGGCCTTCAAGCCCCGCGAATACTGGAGCGTGAAGGCCCTGCTGAAAACGCCCCGCGGGCAGGAGTTCGAGGCCCGCCTCACGGTCCTTGGCGGCAAGAAGCTCGACAAATACGATCTCGACAACCAATCCGCGGCGGAACTGGCGGTGCACGCCATCGAGAGCCGCGACCTCACCGTCCAGCGGGTCGAGGCCAAGCCGGCCAGCCGCAACCCCTCGCCGCCCTTCATGACCTCGACCCTTCAGCAGGAGGCCAGCCGCAAGTTCGGCTTCGGCGCCCGCCAGACGATGAACGCCGCCCAGCGGCTCTACGAGGCCGGCTATATCACCTACATGCGGACCGACGGCATCGACATGGCGCCGGAGGCCGTGACGGCAGCGCGGGATGCCATCCGCGACCGCTTCGGCCCCGAATACGTGCCCGCCGAGCCGCGGATCTACAAGAACAAGGCCAAGAACGCGCAGGAAGCCCACGAATGCATCCGCCCGACGGACATGACGGTGGATGCCTCCCAGCTCGCCAAGCTCGAACCGGACCAGCGCCGGCTCTACGATCTGATCTGGAAGCGCACGCTGGCCAGCCAGATGGCCGGCGCCCGGCTGGAGCGCACCACGGTGGACGTGGGCAGCGCCGATCAGCAGGTGCAGCTGCGCGCCACCGGGCAGGTCGTGCTGTTCGACGGCTTCCTCGCCGTCTACGAGGAAGGGCGCGACGATGCCGCGGCCGATGACGACGACAAGCGCCTGCCGCAGATGTCGGAAGGCGAGCCGGCGCAGAAACGGAAGGTCACCCCCGATCAGCACTTCACCCAGCCGCCGCCCCGCTACACCGAGGCCACGCTGGTCAAACGGATGGAAGAGCTCGGCATCGGCCGCCCTTCCACCTATGCCTCCATCGTGACCACGATCCAGGACCGCGAATACGTCCGCAAGGAGCAGAACCGCCTGATCCCGGAGGACAAGGGCCGGATCGTCACGATCTTCCTGCTGAACTTCTTCCGCAAATACGTGGGCTACGAGTTCACCGCCGAGCTTGAAGCCATGCTGGACGACGTTTCGGCCGGGGCCCGCGACTACAAGGAGGTGCTCGCCAACTTCTGGCGCGATTTCTCCGCGGCCATCGCCGAAACCAGCGAGCTGCGCATCTCCGAGGTGCTGGACGTGCTCGACGACGCGCTTGCGCCGCAGCTCTACCCGCCCCGCGAGGATGGCTCCGATCCGCGGATCTGCCCCAAGTGCGGCACCGGCAAGCTGCACCTCAAGAGCTCGCGCACCGGCGGCTTCGTGGGCTGCGGCAACTACCCCGAATGCACCTACACCCGCCCGATCGCCGGCGAAGGCGCCGATGGCGACGAGCGCCTGCTCGGCGAAGATGACGGCGATGAGATCTGGCTGAAGGCCGGCCGCTTCGGCCCCTACGTGCAACGCGGCGAAGCCACGCCCGAGAACAAGAAACCGCCCCGGGCCTCGCTGCCGCGCGGCTGGTCCAAGGACGACATGGATCTGGAAAAGGCGCTGCGGCTTCTTTCGCTGCCGCGCGAGATCGGGGAGCACCCCGAGGGCGGCAGGATCACGGCGAATTTCGGCCGTTTCGGCCCCTACCTGATGCACCAGCTGCCCGACGAGGCCAAACCCGTCTACGCCAACCTGAAGGATCCGGCGGACGTCTTCGAGATCGGCATGAACCGGGCCGTGGAGCTGATCGCGGAGAAACGCGCCAACCCCGGCCGGGGCCGCAGCGCCGCGGCCAAGCCGATCCGCGAATTGGGCGAACACCCCGACGAGGGCGGGCCCGTCAACATCATGGACGGCCGCTACGGCCCCTACGTGAAATGGGGCAAGGTCAACGCGACCCTGCCCAAGGACACCGACCCGGCCAGCGTGACGATGGAGCAGGCGGTGGCGCTGATCGCGGAGAAATCCGCCAAGAAGGGCGGCCGGAAAAAGACCCCGGCAAAGAAAACCGCGGCAAAGAAAACCACCGCGAAGAAGACGGCCAAGGACTGAAACGGCGGCGCTTCGGCGCCGCTTTTTCTTTGCGCGCCGACCGAAGCGGCAGGCGCGTCCGCCCCCTGTTTGCCCGCGCCGGCGCGGGCTCTGCCCCTTTCGCACAGCCTCTCCTTGCCCCGCGCCCCCCTTTTCACGCTGCGTTGCGGCATTTCATTGACACCGCCGCGACGCCGCGTCACAACATCCGGCAGGAGAGAGCAATTGCGGGAAATCTGACATGAAGAAGGTTTACGGCTCTGCTGCGGAAGCGCTGGACGGGCTTTTGCAGGATGGCATGTTCATCGCTGCCGGCGGCTTCGGCCTCTGCGGCATTCCGGAACTTCTGTTGCAGGCCATCAAGGATGCCGGGACGAAGGATCTGACCTTCGCCTCCAACAACGCGGGCGTGGACGACTTCGGCATCGGCATCCTGCTGCAGACGCGGCAGGTGAAGAA
Source organism: Pseudoruegeria aquimaris (assembly GCF_900172235.1). GTDB lineage: Bacteria > Pseudomonadota > Alphaproteobacteria > Rhodobacterales > Rhodobacteraceae > Pseudoruegeria > Pseudoruegeria aquimaris. The sequence goes on from NZ_FWFQ01000025.1 coordinate 50,749, forward strand.
GATGATCAGCTCCTACGTGGGCGAGAACGCCGAGTTCATGCGCCAGTATCTTTCGGGCGAGCTTGAGCTTGAGTTCAACCCGCAGGGCACGCTGGCCGAACGGATGCGCGCCGGCGGCGCCGGCATCCCCGGTTTCTACACCAAGACGGGCGTGGGCACCGTGATCGCCGAGGGCAAGGAGCACAAGGAGTTCCGCGGTGAGACCTACATTCTCGAAGAAGGCATCTTCGCCGACCTCTCGATCGTGAAGGCCTGGAAGGCCGATGAGACAGGCAACCTCGTGTTCCGCAAGACGGCCCGCAACTTCAACGTGCCCGCCGCCACCTGCGGCAAGGTCTGCGTGGCCGAGGTGGAAGAAATCGTGCCGACCGGTTCGCTGGATCCGGACGCGATCCATCTGCCGGGGATCTACGTGCACCGCATCGTCCAGGGCAAACACGAGAAACGCATTGAACAACGCACGGTTCGGGAGGCTTGACCATGTGGGATCGCAATCAGATGGCCGCCCGTGCGGCGCAGGAACTTCAGGACGGCTGGTACGTGAACCTCGGGATCGGCATCCCGACGCTGGTGTCCAACTACATCCCCGAAGGCATCGAGGTGACCCTGCAATCGGAGAACGGGATGCTGGGCATGGGCCCCTTCCCCACCGAGGATGAGGTGGACCCGGACCTGATCAACGCCGGCAAGCAGACGATCACGGAACTGCCGCAGACGGCCTATTTCGACAGCGCCACCTCCTTCGCCATGATCCGCGGCGGCAAGATCGCCATGGCGATCCTGGGCGCGATGGAAGTGGCCGAAAACGGCGATCTCGCCAACTGGATGATCCCCGGCAAGCTCGTGAAGGGCATGGGCGGCGCGATGGATCTGGTGGCCGGGGTCGGAAGGGTCGTCGTGGTGATGGATCACACCAACAAGAAGGGCGAAAGCAAGCTTCTGAAGGAATGCACCCTGCCGCTCACCGGCAAGGGCGTGGTGGATCGCATAATCACCAACCTCGGCGTCTTCGACGTGGTCGAAGGCGGGCTGAAGCTGGTGGAACTGGCTGATGGCGTGACGGAAGAAGAAGTCCGCGCCGCGACCGAAGCCACGCTTGTCTGAAGCCACCATCAGGAAAGAGGTCAGCGGCAGCAAGGGCCGCTACCTCCTCGTGCGCGACGGGCAGGAGGCCGAACTGACCTTCTCCGTCGCCTCCCCCCTCCCTCGTCATCGCCGATCACACCGGCGTGCCCGATGGCCTGCGCGGCACCGGCGCCGGGCGGGCGCTGTTTCTCGCTCTGGTGCAGGATGCCAGGGAGCAGGGGTTCAAAATCGTGCCGCTCTGCCCCTTCGTGAACGCCGAACGGCGCAAGCACCCGGAACATGCGGATCTCTTCGCCGGCTGAGCCGGCCCCGCGTCGCGCTCAGCGCGATGCCGTGCGGATGCCGAACACGCAGCCGTCCGTGGCCAGCTCCGGCGGCGTCCGGCACAGGCCGCGCGCGACGGTCCATGCGGAAATCACCTTGGGCACGTAGGCGCGGGTTTCCGCGAAGGGAGGCACGCCGCCGTTCCTCTTCACCGCGTTTTCACCGGCGTTGTATCCGGCCAGCGCAAGGATCGGATCATTGTCGAATTCCTTCATGAGCCAGTCGAGGTAGGCCACGCCGCCGGCGATGTTCTGCGCCGGGTCGTTCACGTCCTCCACGCCGAAGCGCTCCGCCGTCGCCGGCATCAGCTGCATGAGCCCCTGCGCACCGGCGGAGGAAACGGCCTGCGTGCGGCCGGAGGATTCCACCCCGATCACCGCCAGCACCAGCGCCGGGGAGACCCGCGTGCCGATCGTGGCCTTCAGAATGTCCGTCCCGTGGCGGGTCGCGATGTCCTGCAAGGTCTGCATCCGGGGCACGCCGATCCCCTGCCCCTCGGGCGAGCGCCGCAACTGCGACACCGCGAGCGCGAGCCGCCCCGGCCCGCTGTCGGACAACAGAGGGGAAACGCCCTGCCAGAACCAGTTGGTGAGATCGGCCTGCGGTGCAGGCGCCGCCGCGGCCGCCGCAACGGACACGGCCGCCCCCTCCTCGGCCCCGGCCTTTTCCCTGTCGCGTTTCACCGGGGGCGGCGGCCATTGCACCGAGTCATCGATCTGCACGGTGATGCGTTTGCCTGCGCCGGCCTCGGGCACCTTTATGCGCTTGAAGGTAAAATCCTGCTGCTGCCACGGCGATTCCGCCACGGCATGCCCCGCGCCCGCCAGGGCCACGACCAGCGTCAAGAATGAGAAGCGCCGCTTCATGCGGTGTCCTGCTCTGCCTCTGTTTTCATTTTTATTGTTTCCGAGCATCGCAAATTTTCGCCTCCAGAGCCAGAAAATTGCGGTTTCGGCGCAAATCGCGCCGGAAGGGCAGCGGCATATCGGCAGAGAATCCAGATTTAAATTATTTATTTACAATGCCTTGGCTGCCAGATTGGCCAAAAATCACCATTGCTCAAAATTGCACGATGGGCGCCCAACTCTTGCCCCAATCCACTGGCCATATGGCGTCATACCGAGCCGGACAGAAGGGCAGACGCCTTACGGACCGTCCGACAAGGTCAGTGAAACGAGCGAACCTGAACTTCAGATCCTTTGGAGGGACCTACAATGATCAAGCTTTTCAACAAATTTGCCAAAGACGAATCCGGCGCCGTGACCGTTGACTGGGTTGTGCTGACCGCCGCCTTGGTTGGCCTGGCCATCGCCGTTCTGTCCACCGTCGCCACCGGCGTCGACAACGTGAACGACGACCTGACCGCGTCCTTCACCTCCGGCCAGACCTTCTCCACGCAAGGCGACGGCGTGACCGGCGCAACGATCGGCGACTAGGTCGTGGACTCATAATGTCTGATCCAGAGCCTTGAGCAAGCGAGGTGAAGTGCGGCGAGGAAGTTTGCTGCGGTTTTGAAGTATCGCGTTGCGATGCCGCGGAAGTGTTTGAGACGATTGAAGAACCGTTCGACCTTGTTGCGTTCGCGGTAGAGGTCTCGGTCGACGGTCCTGACCACGCGGACGTT
>NZ_FWFQ01000012.1 GCF_900172235.1 Pseudoruegeria aquimaris
ACAGCGGCGAGATCACCGCCCATTCCGCATCGCTCACATCGTGTCTGCCCGTCATGCTCACCTCCGTTTCCGAAAGTGAATCATCACACCGCCAAAAACGGAATCCCGTTTATGAGTTCACGACCTAACGTGGCGCCATGACGCTTTCGAAGACCCTCGCCTATTTCGGCCCCCTGGATCTGGCCGCCGTTCTCCTGATCTGGGGCGGCTGGCTCGGCATCGGCTTGCTCGTGGACAACGCCCGCAGCCACAACCCTTCGGTTTCGGTGCTGATGCGCCGCTACCGCCGCGAATGGATGCGCCAGTTCGTCACCCGCCAGCCGCGCATCTTCGACGCCACCATCCTGTCGTCGCTGCGGCAGGGCACGACCTTCTTCGCCTCGGCCTGCATGATCGCCCTCGGCGGCGGGCTGGCGCTGATCGGCAACACCGAACGGCTCTCCGGCGTGGCGGCGGATTTCACCTTCGAAACCGCGCCCGACATCGTATGGGAGGTCAAGATCGGCATGGCGCTTATCTTCGTCGTCAATGCCTTCCTGAAATTCGTCTGGGCCCATCGCGTCTTCGGCTACTGCGCCGTCGTCATGGCGGCGGTGCCCAACGATCCCGAGGATCCCTCCGTCTACCGGCGGGCCGATCAGGCCGCCGAACTGAACATCTCCGCCGCCCGCAGCTACAACCGGGGCCTGCGCTCGATCTATTTCGCGCTGGCGGCGCTGACCTGGCTGCTGGGCGCCTGGGCGCTGCTCTGCGCCACCGCGCTGACTCTCGCCTTCCTGTGGCGGCGGGAGTTTTCCTCCCATTCGCGGCAGGTGCTGGAAGAAGGGCTCGGAACCCTCGCGCAGGAGCCGGTCGAATGATGCGCGCCGCCCTGATCGCCTGCCTGCTCTGCCCGGCGCTGACCGCCCGGGCCGACATCCCGGTCGTCGAAGGCGCAACGGCGATTCGCGATGGGGCCGGCTGGCGGTTTTCCGTCACCCTGAGCCACCCCGATACCGGGTGGGATCACTACGCCGACGGCTGGCGCGTCGTGGCCGAAGACGGCACGGTGCTGGCAACGCGCGAACTTCTGCATCCTCATGTCACTGAACAGCCGTTCACCCGTTCCCTCGGCGGCGTTGCCCTTCAAGAAGGCATCAAACGTGTGGGGATCCAGGCGCGCTGCAACCGGGATGGTTGGGGCAAGGTCGGCTTCTGGCTCGATCTGGGGGAGTAGTCCGCGCCGTCACGCGGCGCCGGCACGCCGCGCCCTGCGGCCCTCGTAGAGCCAGGCGGCGATCGCCAGCAGACCGGTCAGCAGCAGGAACAGCCACGCCGGCAAGAGCGGCGCGACCCGCACGTCGGTCGTCAAGTAGGCGTTGCGCGGGGTCAGCCCCAGCCAGCCGCGCCCGGCCGCAGGCCGGCCCGGACGCACGTCGCGCAGGCCCGGCATCCCGGCCGAAAGCGCCACGGCGCCCCCGTTCCCGGCATCCACCAGGGCGGCGAGCGGTTCCGCCGAAGCGATCGTCTGCTCGAACTCGCGGGGCGCCGCCGGCCCCAACGCAACCACGCTTTCCAGCTCGGCCTCCTTCAACCGGTAGAGCCCGATGTCAGCCCCCACGTAGGTGCCTTCGTAGCGCCCCGGCGCCACCTGCTGAAGCCCGAGGCGCTCGGTTTCGCCGGACGGGTTGGTGATCTCGACCTCGCCGATCTCCTCGCCAAGCGTGCGGCGCACGATCGTCATTTCCTGCCCGTTGGCCTCGGCCCAGAGGGCCTCTTCCTCGAGTTCGGGCTCCTTCATCATCCAATGGGCCAGCCGGCGCAGCAGTTCGAGCTGCGGCCCGCCGCCTTCGAACCCCCGGCTCCAGAGCCAGGCGTGATCCGACGCCAGCAGCGCCACGCGCCCTTCGCCCACGCGATCCAGCATCAGCAGCGGCCGCCCGTCGATGCCTTCCATCACCGTGGTGCCCGCCAGCGGATCGAGATCCACGAGGCGGAACCAGCGCCCCCAGGCCGGCGTGCCCTCGGCATCGAGATAGGGCGCGTCCAGCCCTTCCGTCACCGGGTGGCGCTGGCCCATTTCGGTGATCGCGGGGCGGTATCCCTCCTCGATCACGCGCGCGGTGGGGGCGCCGGGCAGCACGTTGGCGAGCCCGGAGTGGAACAGGCTGTCGGCGGAGGCGAAATCCGGCCCGGCGGCGAGCAGCACGGCGCCGCCCTCCTCCACGTAGCGGGCCACGTTGTCGAGGTAGAGCCCCGGCAGGATCCCGCGCCGCTTGTAACGGTCGAAGATGATCAGGTCGAACTCGTCGATCTTGTCGAGAAACAGCTCCCGCGTCGGGAAGGCGATGAGCGAAAGCTCCGATACCGGCACGCCGTCCTGCTTCTCGGGCGGGCGCAGGATGGTGAAATGGACGAGATCCACCGAGCTGTCGGATTTCAGCAGGTTGCGCCACGTGCGCTCGCCCGGATGCGGCTCGCCCGAAACCAGAAGCACGCGCAGCCTGTCGCGCACACCGTTGATCTGCACCACCGCGCTGTTGTTGCGGGTGGTCAGCTCGCCCTCGGCCTCGGGCACCGTGATCTGCACCACGTTCAGCCCGCCATGCGCGAGGGTGATGGGCAGTTCCAGATCGCGCCCCGTGGGCACGCGCACCGTCACCGGCGGCTCGCCGTCCACGGAGATTTCAAGCTGCGAAAGCCCCTGGACATCTTCGGGAACCGCGCCCTGATCCTCCACCCGCAGCGTGAGGATGATCTCTTCGCCGAGGATGCCGAAGGCCGGGGCATTGCGCACCGCGAGGCGGCGATCCCAGTCCTCGGGTTCCCCGGTGAGCAGCACATGCACCGGCGCGGGCACCGCCGGCTGGAGATCGGCGTCATGCACCTGCCCGTCCGTCAGCAGGAAGACACCGGCCAGCCGCGCGTCCGGCAGATCGGCCATCGCCTGCGCCAGCGCGCCCATCAGGCGGGTGCCGCTGTTGTCCTCGCCATCACCGACGACGACGCGGCGCGTCTCGGTGCCGGGGCGCGCGTCAAGGGCGGCCTCCAGCTGCGCGGCGGCGGCATCCATCTGCGCGGGCCGCCCCCCGATGCCCTGGCTGGCGCTGCGATCTTCGATCACCAGCGCGATGTCGTCCAGCGGGTCGCGCTCCTCGGTCTGAAGGGACGGGTTGGCAAGCGCCAGCAGCAGCACGGCCCCGCCGAAAGCGCGCAGCCACCAGCCCGAGAGGCCGCGGTAGGCGGCGAAGAGGAGAAGCGCCACCAGAAGCGCCGCGCCGGCCCAGATCAGGGGCCAAGGCACGAGGGCGTCGAAAAGGATCCGGTCTGCCGTCATCATTGCCCCAGCCTGTCCAGTAGCGCAGGCACGTGGACCTGATCGGATTTGTAGTTGCCCGTGAGCACGTGCATCACGAGGTTCACGCCGAAGCGCAGGGCGATCTCACGCTGCATCTCGCCGCCGAAGCCCCGGCCCACCGGGAACAGGCGGTTGCCGCTCTCGTCGATGGCCCAGGCGGACGCCCAGTCGTTGCCCCCGATCACCACCGGGGTCACGCCGTCATTGAGATTGCGGAAGGGCATGCCCTCGATCTGCACCGCGTCCGGCGGCGCGGCCTCCACCCAGACCTCCCGGCCGGCGTGGCGGCCGGGGAAATCCTGCAACAGGTAGAAGGTGCGGGTCAGGACGTGATCCGCCGGGATCTGCTCCAGCGGCGGGATGTCCAGCGGCGCGGCCAGCTGTTGCAGGCGGCGGGCCTGCGGCGTCTGGCCGGCGTAGCCCGAGACATCGGCATCGCGCGTATCGAACAGGATCATCCCGCCCGTGCGCAGGTAGCGGTTGAGCTTGGCGTAGGCTTCGTCGCTGGGCAGCGGCTGGTTTTCCGAAACGGGCCAGTAGAGGAAGGGGAAGAAGGCCAGTTCGTCGGTTTCGAGGTTCACCGCGATCGGCTCGGCCGGCTCGATCGCCGTGCGCTGCCGCAGCGTGCGCCCCAGGCCGCGCAGGCCGGCCTGCGCCACGCGGTCGAGCGCCGGATCGCCGGTCACGACATGGGCCAGAACCACGTCACGGGTGGCGGCGAGGGCCAGCGCCTCGGCCGCCTCGGAAGGCGCCGCCTGTGCCGGGGCCTCCGCCTGCTGCGCCGCAAGCGGGCTCGCTTGCAGGAACAGCGCGCCCAGCCCCGCGGCCAGCAGGAAGGCCGCCGTGCGCGTGCCGCGCGACAGCAGCCCGGAGAGCCGCCCGCCCACGAGCAGCGAGGCAAGGATGTCCAGCAGCAGCAGCGCGAGCGCGGCGGCCAGAAGCGGCCCCTTGAGGCCGAATTCCCGGGCCACGGCAAGCCCTTCGACAGGCACGCCGACGGGCCATTCGGCCCGCGCAAGCGTGGCCTCGGGGCCGAGAACGTTCAGCGCGATGGCGCGATCGCCCGATGCATAGAGCCCCGGCGGGGAGGTCGGGCCGGCCTGGCCCGCCGCGAGCACTTCCCCGGCGACGCCCGCCAGCGCCCCGGCCTCGGCGAAGCCGCCGAAGGCATCCAGCACGCGCACGGGCTGCCAGCTGGTGCCGGCCAGATCCTCGGCGGAGGGGCGGTCGGGCCGGGTGGACACGGCGAGCCGCTCCAGCATCTGCACGAAAAGCCCCGAGAGCGGCAGGCTGGACCATTCCGCATTGGCGGTGACGTGGAAGAGCACGACCTGCCCGTCACCGAGCGGCTTGCGGGTGACGAGCGGGGTGCCGTCTTCGAGCACGGCGATGGTGCGGCTGGCGAGTTCGGGATCCGGCTGCGCCAGCACCTGCGCGCTCACCTCCACCTCCCGAGGCACCGGCAGTCCGAAGAAGGGCGAGCCGTCGGTGAAGGCGCGCAGCCGTTTGGGGGCACCCCAGCTCATGGCGCCGCCCACCGTGCGGCCGCCCTCTCGCAGGCGCACCGGCATCAGCGGATCTTCTTCGGCGCGGCTCACGTCGCTCGCCGCCAGGCGGGGGCCGGCGAAGCGCAGCAGCAGCCCCCCGGCCTCCACCCAATCCAGAAGCGCCGCCGCCTCGGCCGGCGCGAGCGTGGCCACGTCGGCGAGGATGATCGCGTCCGGGTTGGCGGGCAGCAGTTCGGTCAGCCCGCCTTCCAGCAGATCCGCCGTGGGCGCGAGCGCCTGCCGCAGGTAATGCAGCGGCGACAGCAGTTCGAGCCCTTCGCGATCCTCGCGGCCCGCGATCAGCGCCACTTCGCGGCGTTTCAGGGCGTCATCCGTCAGGGCCACCGCGCCGGCGGAGCGCACGCCGGCGACCGTGAAGCGGGACACGCGGTTGCGCAGCTCCGGCGGCAGCGCCAGCGTGACCACCGCCTCGCCGGCACCGGCGTCGAAGGTCGCCGTGCCGCTGGCAAGCGCGCGTTCCGTGCCCGCCGGGTCCAGCCCGATCGCGGCGACGGAAACCGATTGCGCCACGGCCGTCAGATCCCGCAGGACGGTAATCTCGATCACCCCGTCGGCGTAGATGGCCGGGCGCAGGCCGAGGCTCGCCGTGGGCGGCTGGAACACCGTCACCGCGCCGCGCGTCTGCAGGGCCGCCAGCAGGGTCTCGCGCCCCTCGCGGGCCAGCCCGTCGGAAATCCAGTAGGTTTCGAAATCCACCTGCGGCAGGGCCAGCCCCCAGTCCGCCAGCGCCGCAGCGGAGGGTGCGTGCGCCTTCGGCGAAACGCCGGCAAGGCGGTTCTTCCACGCATCCGCGGATTGGAAGGGCAGATCGCCGGCAGGCGGAAGTTCGGTCAGGGTGACCACGGCCACCGAGCGCCCGGCACGCCCGGCCTCCTCCAGCAGGGCTTCGGCGCGCTGGATACGGCGCGGCCAGGCCTGCGCGGAGGCCCATGTGCCGTCCATCACGATCAGCAGCGGCCCCTCGCCCGCCCGCTGCGGCTGGGGGTTCAGAACCGGGCCGGAAAAGCCGAGGATGAGCGCCGCCACCGCGGCCAGCCGCAAGAGCAGCAGCCACCAGGGCGTGCGATCCGTTTCGCTTTCCTCGTCCTTGAGCCCCAGAAGCAGGACGACACCGGGGAACCGGCGGCGGATCGGCGCCGGCGGCACCACGCGCAGCAGGATCCACAGGACGGGCAGCACCAGCAGCCCCAGCAGGAGCCAGGGCGCGGTGAAGCCGATGGGGCCCAGAACCAGCATCAGCGCCGCCCCCTCTGCAGCGCTTCATGCAGCCACAGAAGCGCCGCCTGCCCGGGCTGATCGGTGTGGTGGACATGCATCTGCCAGCCGGTGGCGCGGCACAGGGCCGAGAGCGCATCGCGCCGTGCCGCCAGCCTTTCGAGGTAGCGCGCGCGCAGATCGCCCGCCCTGCGGGTTTCGTGGCGCATCGTGCCGCCCACGCTTTCGAAGATGGTGCGCCCATCGAAGGGGAAGCTCTCCTCCTGCGGATCCAGAACCTGGAACAACACGCCGCGCACGTCCCTGTCGGCGGCGCGGGCGACGGCCTCTTCGATTCCGCCGAAGGGGCCGAGGAAATCCGAAAAGAAGATCGCGGTGGAATGGGGCCGCATCCCGCGGGTTTCCGGCGCGCCGTATTCCCGGCCCTCGCCCTCACCCAGAAGCTCTTCGGCCAGCCGCAGCAGTTGCGCTTCGCCCGAACGCGGTGGATGATCCGATGTGGTCAGCCCCACGCGCTCGCCGGCGCGCACCAAGAGGATGGAGAGCGCCAGCGCCAAGGTCCGCGCCCGCGAGATCTTGCGCGGGAAGGCCTCGGCCGAGGTGAAATCCATCGCGCGGGCATTGTCGATCCAGAACATCACGCTCTGCGCCGCCTGCCATTCGCGCTGGCGGATAAAATGCACATCGGATTTCGCCGAACGGCGCCAGTCCACCAGCCGGGCTTCGTCGCCCTCGACGGCGGGGCGGTATTGCCAGAATTCATCGCCAAGGCCGGCCCGCCGGCGGCCGTGTTCGCCCAGAAGCACCGTCGCGGCGAGGCGCTCCGCATCCGCCAGAAGGGGCGGAAACGGCGCGGCGATCTCCGCCGCCGTCCGGCGCAGGGCGCGAGGGGCTCTCACGCGGCGGCCTCGGTGCCGGACACCCGTTCGGCCACTTCCGCGATCACCTGCGAAAGCTCCAGCCCGCGCGCGCGGGCCGCGAAGGAAAGCGCCATGCGGTGCGAGAGCACCGGGCGCGCCATGCGCAGCACGTCCTCCGGCGAGGGCACCAGCCGCCCGTTCAACAGCGCCTCGGCGCGCACGGTGAGCATCAGCGCCTGCGCCGCCCGCGGCCCCGGCCCCCAGGCCACGTTCTCGCGCACGACCTCGGGGGCATCCGGATCATCCGGGCGGCAGGCCCGGACCAGATCCAGGATCATCTCCACCACGGCATCGCCCACCGGCATCCGGCGCAGCAGCCGTTGCGCCGCCAGAAGCTCTTCGGCGGTGAAGACGGCCTCCGCCTCGGCTTCCTCCACCCCGGTCGTCGCCAGGATGATGGCGCGCTCGGTGTCGCGGTCGGGGTAGTCCACGTCGATCTGCACGAGGAAGCGGTCAAGCTGGGCCTCCGGCAGCGGATAGGTGCCCTCCTGTTCGATCGGGTTCTGGGTCGCCAGCACGTGGAAGGGCGCGCCGAGCGGGCGCTCCTCGCCGGCGATCGTCACCTTCTTCTCCTGCATCGCCTGAAGCAGGGCCGATTGCGTCCTCGGGCTGGCCCGGTTGATCTCATCCGCCATCAGGAGCTGGCAGAAGATCGGGCCTTCGATGAAGCGGAACTCCCGCTCCCCGCCCTTCTTCTTCTCCAGCACCTCCGAGCCGAGGATGTCGGCGGGCATCAGGTCCGGCGTGAACTGAACGCGCGATCCTTCGAGCCCCATGACGGTGGAAAGCGTCTCCACCAGACGCGTCTTCCCGAGCCCGGGCAGGCCGATCAGCAGCGCGTGACCGCCGCACAGAAGCGAGGCGAGCGTCAGGTCCACCACGCTTTCCTGCCCGATCAACCGCTTGGAAATGCTGGCTTTCGCAGCCGCAAGCTGGCCCCCGAGGGCTTCGATCTCCGAGACGAGGTCTTCGGGCTGGGGCATGGCATGTCTCCTCTGGGCGCTATATGAGCTATTAAAGGACGATAATCTGCGCAGCACAAATGGCAAAACCGATGGAAGATGAAAACATCGTGAAACCCACCGCCGACACGCTGGCCGCCGCCGCGAGGGCCGCCACCAAGAAGGGGCCGCCGCCGGTCCACCTGTGGAATCCGCCCTTCTGCGGCGATCTGGACATGCGCATCGCGCGCGACGGCACGTGGTTCTACCTCGGCACGCCGATCGGCCGCATGGGGCTGGTGAAGCTCTTCTCCTCGATCCTGCGCAAGGACGGCGAGGATTATTTCCTCGTCACCCCGGTAGAGAAGGTCGGGATCACCGTCGAAGACGCCCCCTTCGTGGCGGTGGATTTCGAAGCGGAGGGCGACGGCCCAGAGCAGCGGCTCACCTTCCGCACCCATGTGGACGACGTGGTGACGGCCGATGCGGAGCACCCGATCCGGGTGGTGCGGGATCCGGAGACGGGCGAGCCCTCGCCCTACGTGCTGGTGCGCGCCAACCTCGAAGCGCTGATCGATCGCAAGAGCTTCTACCGGCTGGTGGAACTGGGCGAACACCGCCAGCACGAAGGGCGCATGTGGTTCGGCGTCTGGTCGGGCGGCTGCTTCTTTCCGATCATTCCGTCGGACGAACTGGAGCTGGAATGAACCGCGCCCTCGCCGCCCACCTCGCGTTCTGCGCTCTCACCTCGGGGCTGATGAGCTTCATCGTCACCTGCGTGGCCACGTGGAAGGCGCTCGGCTTCGGCGCGGGGTTCCTGGGCGACTGGCTCGCGGCCTGGGCGCTGGCCTGGCCCATCGCCTTCGCGGTGATCGCCACCGCCGGCCCGGCGGTGCGCCGGCGGGTGAACGGCTGGTTCGGGCTGGCCGGCGGATGAAATCCTTCTCCCCCTGACAGGCTCCTGACACTATGCTGTCAGGGGGGCTGTGGCACAACGGCGGCATCGCCAACCCCGAGCAAAGGATTTGAGCCATGCCGACAGTCCCCGAAAACGCCCTCGTCTGGTGCGAGATCCCCGTGAGCAATCTTGCCGACGCGATGGTTTTCTACGCCACCGTGCTGGACTGGGAACTCACCCTCGACGAAACCGGCCCCAACCCGGTTGCCTTCTTCCCGATGACGGAAAGCTCCGTCGCGGGTCACCTCTACCCCGGCAAGCCGGGCAAGGGCGCGGGCCCCACCGTGCACCTGGCCGTGCCCGACACCGCAGAGGCCGCCGCCGCGCGGGCCGAGGCAGCGGGCGGCACGCGGGTGATGGGGCCGATCACCATTCCGGCCGGCCAGTTCATCTACATCCTCGATCCCGACGGCAATTCCGTCGGCCTTTTCGAGGCGGCCTGAGCCATGCGCCGCGCCGACCGCCTGTTCCGGATCGTCCAGGCCCTGCGGGGCGGACGGCTGCTGACGGCGGCGCGGCTGGCCGAACGGCTGGAAGTCAGCGAGCGCACAATCTACCGCGACATCGCCGACCTGGTCGGCTCCGGCGTTCCCATCGAGGGGGAGGCCGGGGTCGGCTACGTGATGCGGGCCGGATACGACCTGCCACCGCTGATGTTCACCCGCGACGAGCTGGTGGCGCTGGTGGCGGGCGCCCGGATGGTGCGCGAATGGGGCGGTGCGGCCATGGCGCTGGCCGCCGAGGAAGCCTTGGTGAAGATCGACGCGGTGCTGCCGCCCGCCATGCGCGCAAAGGTGGAGACCGTGCGCGTGCACGCCCGCAACCCGGGCGATCTGAGCCCCGAAACCCGCGCCCTGCTGGATCGCCTCGAAGCCGCCGCTGAAAGCCGCACCGCGCTGCGTGTGGCCTACGAGGATCAGTCCGGCGCCGCCACGGAGCGGCGCATCCGCCCCCTCGGCCTCTGGTTCTGGGGCAAGGTCTGGACGCTGGTGGCCTGGTGCGACCTCCGGGAGGATTTCCGCATGTTCCGCGTGGACAGGCTCACCTGCGTGCGGGAGGACGGCACTTTTCCCGCCGAGGTATCGAAATCCCTGCGGGCCTTCTACGCGGCCATGGCCGCCAGCCACGACACCCCGCACCGCTAGCCTCGGCCCGTTCAGGGCTGGCGAAGGGGCAGGCAAAGGATGCGAAAAGAGAAAGGGCGCGCAAGGAAGCCCCCGCGCGCCCGAATTTTCACCAAGACGGCCTGATGTCCGGCTCCCGGCCGGATCAGAGCCCGGCGTAGATCCCGGCGACCTTCTCCACGGCCATCTCGGGTGCAAGCTCTTCGCTTTCGCCGGTGCGGCGGCAGGTGAGTTCCACGACGCCGTTCTTCAGGCCGCGCGGCCCGACGGTGATGCGCCACGGCAGGCCGATGAGATCCATCGTGGCGAACTTGGCGCCGGCGCGTTCGCTGCGATCGTCGTAGAGGGGTTCGAGGCCCAGCGCGGTGAAGCTCTTGTAGAGCGCCTCGCAGGCGGCATCGGCTTCCGCGTCGCCCTGCTTCAGGTTGACGATCCCCACATGGAACGGCGTGACCCCTTCCGGCCAGATGATGCCCTTGTCGTCGTGGCTGGCCTCGATGATCGCCCCCACGAGGCGGCTCACGCCGATGCCGTGGCTGCCCATGTGGACGGGCACGCGCTCCTGCTTCTCGTTCACCACGGTGGCGCCCATCGGCTCGGAATACTTGGTGCCGAAGTAGAAGATCTGGCCCACCTCGATCCCGCGGGCGACGCGGCGGCGCTCTTCGGGCACCTGCGCGAAGAGGGCTTCGTCGTGGGTTTCATCGGTGCGCGCGTAGCGCGAGGTGAACTCCTCCAGCACCGCCTGGCACTGCTCGACGCTGTCGTAGTCGATCTCGCGGTTGCCGAACTTCAGATCGGTGATCTCGCTGTCATAGAAGACTTCGCTCTCGCCGGTTTCGGCCAGCACGAGGAACTCGTGGGTATAGTCGCCGCCAATCGGCCCGCCGTCGGCGCGCATCGGGATCGCCTGCAGCCCCATGCGCTCGTAGCTGCGCAGGTAGCTGACGAGGTGGCGGTTGTAGGCGTGCAGCGCGTCTTCCTTGGTGAGGTCGAAGTTGTAGCCGTCCTTCATCAGGAATTCGCGGCCCCGCATCACGCCGAAGCGCGGGCGTATCTCGTCACGGAACTTCCACTGGATGTGGTAGAGCGTGAGCGGCAGATCCTTGTAGCTGCCCACGTGGCTGCGGAAGATGTCGGTGATCAGCTCTTCGTTGGTGGGGCCGTAGAGCATGTCGCGGCCGTGCCGGTCGCTGATGCGCAGCATTTCCTGGCCGTAGTCGTCGTAGCGGCCGGATTCGCGCCAGAGATCCGCCGATTGCAGCGTCGGCATCAGCATCGGGATGTGGCCGGCGCGGATCTGCTCCTCGTGGACGATCTTCTCGATGTTCTTCAGCACCTTGTAGCCGAGCGGCAGCCAGGAATAGATGCCGGCGGCGGATTGCTTGATCATGCCCGCGCGCAGCATGTAGCGGTGCGAAACGATCTGGGCTTCGGAGGGGTTCTCCTTGAGAACCGGGAGGAAGTAGCGGGAAAGGCGCATGGCGGGCCCCTTTGGTGGATTGGATGATGCGGTGCGCCGCACCGCGGGTCAGCGCCGGGTTTAGGGCAATCGCGGGCCTGCCGCAATGGACAGGATTGCCCCGGCGGGGCCGCTTGCGCTTGAACTTGCGGCCCCAATCGGCCAGACAAACGGCCAGACACGCGGGAACCAGCGAAAGGCCGTGCCGATGGCGCTCACCGTCAAGGAACAGACAACCTACTGGGGCCTGACCGCCCTCGCGATCTTCGCCGTGCTCTGGGCACTGGGCGACGTGATCCTGCCTTTCGTCATCGGTGCGGCCATCGCCTATTTCCTCGATCCGATCGCGGATCGGCTGGAAGCCTGGGGCTGCTCGCGCGCGCTGGCCACCGCACTGATCACCCTGCTCGCGCTCGTGGGTTTCGCGCTGATGATCCTGCTGATCGTGCCGACGCTGATCGAGCAGACGGTCGCCCTCTTCAACGCCGCGCCCGAGTTGTTCGCGGACCTGCGCGCCTTCCTCGTGCGGCACTTCCCCCAGATCCTGAACGACAACTCCACCATCAGCCAGTCGCTGGCTTCCATCGGCGAGGCGGTCAAGGCGCACGGCGGCGAGGTGCTCTCCACCGCGGTGAGCACCGCCTTCTCGCTCATCAACGTGATCGTGCTGCTGGTGGTCGCGCCGGTGGTGGCTTTCTACCTGCTTCTGGACTGGGATCGCATGATCGCCCGGATCGACACCCTGCTGCCGCGCGATCACGCCCCGACGATCCGCCGGCTCGCCGGAGAGATCGACGCGACCCTCGCCTCCTTCCTGCGCGGACAGGGCACCGTCTGCCTGCTCCTGGGCATCTACTACGCCGTGGCCCTGATGATCGCCGGGCTGCAGTTCGGCCTCGTCGTCGGCGTCGTCGCCGGGGCGCTCACCTTCATCCCCTACGTCGGTGCGCTCGTGGGTGGCGCGCTCGCCATCGGGCTGGCGCTGTTCCAATGGTGGGGCGACTGGGTGCACATCGGCATCGTCGCCGCGATCTTCGCCTCGGGCCAGATGATCGAGGGCAACGTGCTCACGCCCAAGCTCGTGGGCTCTTCCGTGGGGCTGCACCCCGTCTGGCTGCTGTTCGCGCTCTCCGCCTTCGGCGCGCTCTTCGGCTTCGTCGGCATGCTGATCGCCGTGCCGGTGGCCGCCGCGCTGGGGGTGCTCGCCCGTTTCATCATCGCCGAATACAAGAACGGCCGTCTCTACAAGGGGCAGGCCGGGCAAGACTCGGAGTAAGCCTTGGCAGAACAACTCGCGTTCGATCTGCACAGCAAGCCCGCGCTCGGGCGGGAGGATTTCTTCATTTCGCCGGCCAATGCCGTCGCCGTGGCGACGCTGGCCGCCCCGGAGGCCTGGCCGAACGGCAAGATGGCCCTCGTCGGCCCGCGCGGCACCGGCAAGACCCACCTCGCCCATGTGTTCGCCGCCGAAACCGGCGCGCGCATCGTGCCCGCGCGCAGGCTGGCCGCGGAAAACATCGAGGCCCTGGCCGCCGGCCCCGTGGTGGTGGAAGACGTGCCCGACATCGCCGGGGACGCCGAGGCGGAGGCCGCCCTGTTCCACCTGCACAACCTCGCGCTGGCCTCGGGCAGCGCTCTGCTGGTCACCGGCTCGACGCCGCCCAGCCGCTGGCCGATCGCCCTGCCGGACCTGGCCAGCCGGATGCAGGGCACCGCGATCACCCAGATCGAGCCGCCGGACGACGCGCTGCTCTCCGCCGTGCTGCTGAAACTCTTCAACGACCGCCAGACCCCGCTGGACCCGGCGGTGATCCCCTATCTCGTGAGCCGGATGGAACGCGCGCTCGGCAGCGCGGCCGATCTCGTCACGGCGCTGGATACCGCCGCACTGGCGCGCCGGCAGCCGGTGACGCGGCCGCTCGCGGCGCGCGTGCTGGAGAGCCATTGCAGCCCGGCGGCCTCCGCGTCATCATAGCGATACAAGAGTTTTTCATAAGAATCCCATGACCCAAGCCGATTTTCTGCACAGCCCGATCCCTGCGCCCGTGACCCTGCCGGAAGAAGAATTCACCGGCCCGAAGCGCTTCATGAACCGGGAGCTGAGCTGGCTTGCCTTCAACTGGCGCGTTCTGGAAGAGGCGGAGAACCCGCGCGTCCCGCTGCTGGAGCGCGTGCGGTTCCTGTCGATCTCTGCCACCAACCTCGACGAGTTCTACACCGTCCGCGTGGCCGGCCTGCGCGAGCTGAACCGCGAGGGCAACACCACCCCGGCGGCCGACGGGCTGTCCCCGGCGGAGCAGCTCACCCTGATCAACGAGGAAGCCCGCAAGCTGATGCAGCACCAGCAGGAAGTCTGGAGCGCGCTGCAGGACGAACTCGACGCACACCGCATCTTCATCCTCGAAGCCGGCGAACTCACCGAGGATGACCGCGCCTTCCTTGCCGAGCACTTCCTCACGCAGGTGTTCCCGATCCTGACGCCGATGGCGATCGACCCGGCACACCCCTTCCCCTTCATCCCCAACACGGGCTTCGCGCTGGCGCTGCAACTGGAGCGCAAGAAGGACAAGCGCACGCTTGAGGCGCTGCTGCCGGTGCCGCAGCAGATCCAGCGCTTCGTCGTGCTGCCCTCGGAGGCGGGCGAACACCGGGTTCTGCCGTTGGAGGATCTGCTCCTGCTGCACCTGGACAGCCTCTTCCCCGGCTACAAGACGAAGGGCCACT
This sequence comes from Pseudoruegeria aquimaris, assembly GCF_900172235.1. Classification (GTDB taxonomy): domain Bacteria; phylum Pseudomonadota; class Alphaproteobacteria; order Rhodobacterales; family Rhodobacteraceae; genus Pseudoruegeria; species Pseudoruegeria aquimaris. The sequence continues at coordinate 14,250 of NZ_FWFQ01000012.1, forward strand.
GCACCTTCCGCGTCCTGCGCGACAGCGATCTGGAGGTGGAGGAAGAGGCCGAGGATCTGGTGCGCGAGTTCGAGGTGGCCCTGAAACGGCGCCGCCGCGGCGACGTGATCCGGCTCAAGATATCGGCGGGTGCCCCGGAGGCGCTGCGTTCGATGATCATGGAAGAGCTCGCCGTCGGCGACGGCGAGGTCGTGGAGATCGAGGGGATGATCGGCGTGGCCGATCTGAAGGAGCTGGTGCTGGACGACCGGCGCGAGCTTCTCTGGCCCTCCTTCGCGCCCCGCGTGCCCGAGCGCGTGCAGGATCACGAGGGCGACATGTTCGCCGCGATCAAGCACAAGGACATGCTGCTGCACCACCCCTACGAAACTTTCGACATGGTGGTGCGCTTCCTCGAACAGGCGGCGCGCGATCCCAACGTGCTGGCGATCAAGCAGACGCTCTATCGCACCTCCCAGAATTCGCCCATCGTCGCCTCGCTCTGCGAAGCGGCCGAGAACGGCAAGTCCGTCACCGCCCTCGTGGAGCTGAAGGCCCGCTTCGACGAGGCCGCCAACATCCACCAGTCCCGGCGGCTGGAACGGGCCGGTGCGCATGTGGTCTACGGCTTCGTCAACTACAAGACCCACGCCAAAATCAGCTGCGTGGTGCGCCGCGAGGGCAACCGGCTGGTGACCTATTCCCATTTCGGCACCGGCAACTACCACCCGATCACCGCGCGCATCTACACCGATCTCAGCTTCTTCACCTGCGACGACGCCCTCGGGCGCGATGCGGCCAAGGTGTTCAACTACCTGTCGGGCTACGCGCAGCCGGTTGCGCTCGAAAACCTCAACATCGCTCCGCTGACGCTGAAATCCACCCTGATCGAGAACATCGAGCGCGAGGCCGAGTTCGCGGCGGCGGGCAAACCGGCGGAGATCTGGGCCAAGATGAACGCGATCATCGAGCCCGACGTGATCGACGCGCTCTACGCCGCCAGCCAGGCCGGTGTGAAGATCAACCTCGTGGTGCGCGGCATCTGTGGCCTGCGCCCCGGCATCAAGGGGCTGTCCGAGAACATCCGGGTGAAATCCATCGTCGGGCGCTTCCTCGAACACTCCCGCATCGTCTGCTTCGGCAACGGCCACGGGCTGCCCTCGAAGAAGGCCAAGGTCTACTTCTCCTCGGCGGACTGGATGGGCCGCAACCTGAACCGGCGCGTGGAAACGCTGGTGGAGGCGACGAACCCCACCGTGAAGGCGCAGATCGTGAGCCAGATCATGACCGCGAACCTCGCCGACGTGGCCCAGAGCTGGGTGATGCAGCCGGACGGCAGCTTCCGCCGGCACGAGGTCGCCCCCGATGAAACGCCGTTCAGCTGCCACCGGTTCTTCATGGAAAACCCCTCGCTTTCGGGCCGGGGTTCCGCCGGGGCATCCGATGTGCCCGAACTCACCCATTCCGACGATTGACAGACGCCGCGACTCATTGTCAGAGTGCAACCCGGACTGAAGGGGATGATCTCATGGACGGAGGCTCCGAAGCACCCGGCGAAGACTGGGGGCCGTTCGGCAGACCGCTGTTCAACGATCCATCGTCGCGTGCGCTTTCCCGCGTAGGCGTGGTGGACGTTGGCTCCAACTCGGTTCGCATGGTCGTTTTCGATGGAGCTGCGCGCAGCCCTGCGTATTTCTTCAACGAAAAGATCATGTGCGGCCTCGGCTCGGGCCTGTCGGAAACCGGCAGGCTGAACCCCGAGGGGCGCAAACGCGCGCTGGCGGCGATCAAGCGCTTCCAGCGGCTGGCAGAAGAAATGGAACTCGCACCGCTTTCCGCCGTTGCTACGGCCGCGGTGCGGGAGGCGGAGGACGGTCCCGGCTTCAGGGAGGAGATAGCCCGGGAGACCGGCCTCCGCCTCTACGTCATCGACGGCGAAGAAGAAGCGCGGCTCTCCGCGCAGGGCGTGCTGCTCGGCTGGCCCACCGCACAGGGGCTGGTGTGCGACATCGGCGGCTCTTCGATGGAGCTTGCGCAGGTCGGCAACGGCACCGTCGGCAAGCGCCGCAGCACCAAGCTCGGGCCGTTGAAACTGCGCGACATCAAGGGCGGCAAGAAGGGCCGCGCCGAATACATCAAGCGCGTGATCAACGAATTGCGTGCGGAGTTTCCCGAAGATCAGAAACGCCTGTTCCTCGTGGGCGGCAGCTGGCGCGCCATCGCCCGGCTGGACATGCAGCGCCGGGGCTACCCGCTGAAAGTGCTGCACGAATACCGGATGCGCCCGAGCGACGTGCAGGCGACGGTGAAATGGATCCGCGCGCAGGATCTGCAGACCCTGCGCGCGGAGGCCGGCATCTCCGAGGCCCGCATGAGCCTCGTCCCGCTGGCCTGCGAGGTTCTCAAGCGCCTGATCCACACCTTCGGCCCGAAGGAAATCGCGATCTCCTCCTACGGCATCCGCGAGGGCCTGCTCTACGAGCAGATGCCCGATCCGCTGCGCCACAGGGATCCGCTGATCGAGGCCTGCCGCTTCTCCGAGGCCAAGGACGCCCGCATCCCCGGCTACGGCAAGGCGCTCTACAATTTCGTCAAACCCCTGTTCAAGACGGACAAATACGAAGACATCCGCCTCATCCGCGCCGCCTGCCAGCTTCATGACGTGAGCTGGCGCGCGCATCCGGACTACCGGGCGGAAGTCTGCTTCGACAACGCCACCCGCGCCAACATGGGCGGGCTCAAGCACTGGGAACGGGTCTACCTCGGGCTCGCGCTGCTGCACCGCTACAAGAACAGCCGTTCAGGCAGCCACTTCGAGCCGCTGTTCTCGCTGGTGCCCGAGAAGAAGATCCGGGAGGCGGAGGTGCTGGGCAAGGCGATGCGCTTCGGCGCCATGTTCACCACGCTGAACCCGGAGCACCTGGGCAAGCTGAAGTTCTACCCCAAGAAACAGGTGCTGGAGCTACGGCTCTCCCACGAGGCCGAAGACCTGTTCGGAGAGGTTGCGCAGGCGCGTTTCGCCTCGCTCGCGCAGGCTCTGAATGCGGAAACAAAGGTGATCCGGCCGCGCTGAAGGCGTGCTCAGATCTCTACTTCCCCATCTTCCAGCGGCCGGGCCTCTTCCTCGCGGCGCAGCTCTTCCGGCGTCTTGCGGCGGATCAGGATATCGCCGTTCTCCAGCACTTCGGGGGCGTGATACTGGGAAAGTTCCCCGATCCGCCCCAAGAGCTCTTCCAGCGCCGGGCCCATGTCCTGCTGAAGGCCCTCCAGCTCCCGCAGGGCGGGCTCCATGTCTTTCAGGAGTTCCTCGAACAGCATCGAAAGCCCCTGCTCCATCAGGGACAGCCCCTCTTCCTTGCGGGAGCCCTCCGATTCCTGCGCGAGCGCGGGCAGAGGCGCCGCGCCGAGGGTGAGGCTGGCAAGCAGCAGGCTGGTGGCGATCGGTTTCATGCCCCCAATATAGGCACCCAGGCGCCCCGCCGGAAGCCTTGCCGCGTGGAGACCCGGCGGTTTGCCGCCGTCACAGGTCGATGTCCAGCGTGACGGGGTAGTGATCGGAGGCCGTGAGCAGCGCCTGCCGCAACTCGGGCGTGCCGTAGCAGACGGGATCGTCGAACGGGTGCCAGATGCGCCAGCGCGGATTGCGCGCGCGCAGGTCCGGCGAGACAAGGATGTAATCCAGCAGCGCCGAAAGGTAGCGCTTTTCCTCGGCGATGTAGAAACGCGACGTGGCCGGCTGTGCGCCCATCTTCTGGGTAGAGGCCTGCCGGGCGTGCGGATCATACAGCTGCGGGCCGTCCTCCTCGCCCATGACGATCTCCACGCCGGAGCGCCCGAAGAGCTTTTCGTATTCATCGAGGCCGGGGCCGTCGTTGAGATCGCCCATCACGATGAGCGGATCGCCGGCCGCCAGATGCGCCTCGATGCGCCGGCGCAGCCACACCGCCTGCGCCAGCTGCTTGCGGCGGTTGGCGATGGAGATCCGGATCACCTCGTCGCGGGTGCGGGCGCCGTGGGGTGCCTTGGATTTCAGATGTACCCCGATCATGCGGAAATCCACGCCCGCCGCGCTGGTGGCGGCGATCTCCAGCGGCGGCTTGGAGAAGCGGATGGTCTCGGGCGCGGAATCGACGTCCAGATCCAGCGGGAATTCCCCGTCGAAGCGCGGCACCCAGCCGCGCTGCGCCTCAAGCCCGCTCTGCGGGTCATGGCGCGCCGTCAGTGCCGTGGGATCAAACAGCAGCGCCAGCTCCTGCTGGGTGTCATTGGTGAACCCCGTCAGCGCCCGCCTCGTGCGCAGATCGTAGAGCGCCGCGAAGTTCTCCAGCGCGGCCACGGTGGAGCGGCTGCGGTTGGTGTCCGGCGCTTCGACGATCATCACCGCATCGGCATCCAGCGCGGTGAAGACGATGCCCAGCGCCTCCAGCTGCTGCGCCCGGGTCACGTCCCGCCGGGCCGACCAGCCGTCATCGGCAAGCGGGCGGTCGTCATCGTCGAACAGATTGGTGAACCACTCGATGTTGTAGGTGGCGATGCGCATGGATCACGCGGCGGACTGGTTGATTTCTTCCCAGGCCCGGTTGACCGCGATCAGGCGTTTCTCCGCCAGTTTCACCGCCTCTTCCGGCACCCCCCTCGCCATCATGCGATCGGGGTGGGTTTCGCGCACCAGCGCGCGCCAGGCGGCGCGGGCCTCTTCGAGCGTGGCCTCGGGCGAAATGCCCAGCACCTCGTAGGGATCGGGCGCCGCGTCCGGCACGAAGCGGGCGCGCAGGCTGCGAAAGGCGCGTTCGTCGAGGCCGAAGATCTCGGCCACCCGGCTCAGGAAGGCATCCTCCGCCGGATGGTATTCCCCATCGGCGACGGCGATGTGGAACAGCCCCTCCATCAGGTCGCGGATGGCGTCGCGCTCCTCGCCGAACATGCGGTTGATGCGTTCGGCGTAGAGCTCGAAGCCGGCCACGTCCTGGCGCGCCATGTTGAACACCCGCGCGGCGTTGGCCTCCTCGGATTTCGGGATGTGGAAGACCTCGCGGAACGCCGTGACCTCATCGCGCGTCACGAGACCGTCGGCCTTGGCCATCTTGGCCCCCAGCGCGATCACCGCGATGGCGAAGGCCACCGAACGCTCGGGCGGCGCGCGCAGTTTGTCAAACACCTCGGCGAGGCTCTCGCCTTTGGCCAATGCGGAGATGGCCTCGGATATGCGTGTCCAGATCGACATGGAAAAACCCTAGCGGCTCACAGGCGCGCTGTCAGCGCGACTCATGGAAATTTCACAGGAACTTCTGCATCAGGATCAGATCGAGCCAGCGGTCGAACTTCCGCCCGACCTCGCGCAGCCGGGCCACTTCGGCATAGCCGAGCGCGGCGTGGAAGGCCACGCCCGCCGCATTTCCCGAACTGACGCCGGCGAACATCGAATGCGCGCCCCCGGCCCGCGCGTGTTCCTCCACCGCCGCCATCAACGCGCGCCCCAGCCCCCTGCCGTGGGCCTCCGGGGCGAGGATGATCGTGTGTTCCATCGTATGCGCGTAGCCGATGCCGCCGCGGAACTGGCCGTAGGTCGCAAAGCCCGCAACCCGCCCCGGCGCGGTTTCCGCCACGAAGAACCCATGCCCCGCCGCAGCCTTCTCCGCGATCATCGCCTCCAGATCGGCCACGCTGCGCGGGACGCTGTTGAAGGTCACCAGGGTGTCGCGGATCATCGGCGCCCAGATCGCTTCGAGCGCGGGGCAGTCGGCGGGTGTCGCGGGGCGGATCGTCATGGCAGGGTTCTTTCGCCGTCGGGGCCGTCGAAGCTGGCCGCGAAACCGGCCGTGCCCTCGACGAAGGCCACACGCGGATCGGAGAAGCCGGGCAGCTTCAGGTTAACGATGTCGGGGTGGCGCACTTCGAGCCGGGTGAGCCGCAGCCCGCTGGGCGCCAGCCGCCGCGCCGGGTGCGCCGTGCCCTCCCATTCGATCAGCGCCGGGAAGGCGCCGCCCAACGGCAGGATGCCATCATCGGGCACGGCCATCCGCCAGCGCAGATCGCCCCGCGCCAGCGCCACGGGCCTGCCCACGCCCGGCCCGGCGGCGGCGCAGGCCGCGGCGAGATCCGGAGTGCGCAGGATCCAGTTGGCGATGCGCGGCGGGCCTTCGAAACGATCCAGATCGAACCAGCGCGCGTGGGGCGGCCGCGGCGCGTCGGGATCCACCGCGATGACCTCGAAGTAGAGCCCGTCCGCGAGCCCCAGCAGCCGGTTGTGCGTGCCCATCACGGGGTGCCTGCCTCCGGGCAGCATGGACACGCCGAGGCGCTCTTCCACCCAGGCCACGCCCTCTTCGAGCGTTTCGGCCGCCACGGCGATGTGATCCAGTTCCAGCGCGATATCCAAGCTCAGCCCTCCCGGTAGCGGGAAACGAAATTGGCAAGGATGCGCGCCGGCTCCTTCGCCGGGGTGGCCAGCACGCGTTCGGTGAGCGCGTCGGCCTCTTCCGGCGGGAAATACCCCTTGTTGCGATAGATGCGGATGCGCAAGGCGAAGCCTTCGCCATCGGCTTCCGGGTGGAACTGCGTGGCGTAGACGTTCCGCCCGTGCCGCACCATCTGGTAGGGGCACGTGGGCGCGGACACCAGGTGCACGCAGCCGTCGGGCAGCGCCTGCATGGCCTCTTTGTGGCCCACCAGCGCCTGGAAGCGAGGGGGCATGCCGGCCAGCAGCGGATCCTTCGCGCCCTCTTCGGTCAGGGTGCAATCGGCCGCACCCACGGGCTCGCCGTAACGCTCCTTGGAGACCACGCCGCCCAGGTGCGCCCCGAGGATGCCGATGCCGTAGCAGCAGCCGAGGAAGGGTTTGTCCTGCGCCGTGATCGCGGGCATGAGCGAGAGAACGGTGTCCTCGATCTTCTTCTCGACCGGGCTTTTCTCGCTCTCGGCATCGCTCACGCAGCCCGGCCCACCGCCGACGATCACGCCGGAATAATCCGCCAGATCGAGGCTTTCGGGCAGATCCTCGCAATCCAGCCGGATGCGCTGCACCTCGTCCGGCGCCAGCCCGCCCTTGGCGAGGAAGGCGGCAAACTCGTCGTCCGCGGCCTCCGCTTCGGGGCGCAGCTGCAGGATCAGGAAGGGTTTCGTCATGGGGTATCCTTTCCGGGCCGCACAGATGTGACCCAGCGCGGCCGCGAGGTCAATCCGGGGCGTCGCCGGCGCGCGGCAGGCAGGCGCGCGCGAAGGCCCCCATCCGGGCCACCGCGGCGTCGGCCTCGGGGCTTTGGCCGAACCGCAGGTGCCAGACGTGATGCACGCCGGGCACCTCTTCGTAGCTCACCGCCACGCCCTGCGCCTGCAACGCATCCCGCATCCGGCGGGCTTCGTCGCGGAACAGCTCACCGGCGCCGACGGTGAGGAACACCGGCCCCGCACCTTCGAAATCGCCGAACAGGGGCGAGGCGCGCGGATCCTTCGGATCGGCGCCCGCGAGGTATCCATCGAGCGCGATGGCCAGCCATTTCTCGGGCAGGAGCATCTCGCTGGCCGCATTTTCATGCAGCGAGGGGCTTTCGCCGGAGAGATCCACCGCCGGCGCGATGGCCATGCAGCCCGCCGGACGGGGCAGGCCGAGGCGCTTGCATTCGGCCAGCAGCGAGAGCGCGAGGTTGCCCCCGGCGCTGTCGCCGGCGATGACGATGCGCGCCGGATCCCAGCCCGCCGCCAGCACGGCGCGGTAGGCCTCCACCACGTCCTCCAGGGCCGCCGGGAACGGGTGTTCCGGCGCAAGCCGGTAGGCGACCGCCAGCCCCTTCAGGCCAGCGGCCCCGGCCAGCGCGGCCACCAGCCTGCCGTGGGTTCTGGGCGAGCCGATGCAGAAACCACCACCGTGCACGTAGAACAGCAGCCCCGCCTGCGCGCCCGTGCCGCGCGTGCACCAGCGGCCGCGCGCGGTGAAGCCGCCGGCCTCGATCAGGGCAGGCGCGAAGTGCATGTCCTTCAGGCGGCGGTAGCTGATCGGCGCGAGCCTGTCGTAGAGCCTGCGCAGGGCCGCCTGGTTGGTGACGAGCCGCAGCACCTGCTTTTCGAAGCCGCGCGCGGTGAGGTTCCAGAAACGTTGGGCGAGCGATGTCATGGGCGCAGAGTGGCCCGCGCGGGCCGGCTCCTGTCAAGCGTCATCCGCCCAGCCGCGCCTGCCGGATCATGTCGGCGGCTTTCTCGGCCATCATGATCACCGGGGCGTTGGTGTTGCCCGAGACGATCTGCGGCATGGCGGAGGCATCCACCACGCGCAGCCCCTCCACCCCGCGCACCCGCAGTTGCGGGTCCAGCACGGAGGCGTCATCGCCGCCCATGCGGCAGGTGCCCACCGGGTGGTAGATGGTATCGCTCTTCTCGCGCAGCACCGCCATCAGATCGGCGTCGCTGGTGACATGGGCGCAATCGTGATCCTTGATCACATGCTGCGCCATCGGCGGAGCCGCCATGATCTCGCGCCCGCGCTTGACGGCCGCCAGCAGCAGATCGGCATCCTCTCCGGCTTCGAGGAAACCCGGATCGATCATCGGCGCATCGGACGGATCCGCCGTGCCCAGCCGCACCCAGCCCCGGCTCTTCGGGCGCAGCAGGCAGGTGTGCAGCGTCACCCCGTATCCGGGGCGGATGGTGCGCGCGTGGTTGATCAGCCGGCCCACCACGAAATGCATCTGCACGTCGGGCCAGCCCTCGGCCCCGTCGCCGACGCTCAGGAAGGCGCCGGCCTCGGCGAAGTTGGAGGCCGCCATCCCGCGCCCCTCGCGCCGCCAGCGCCGCAACGCTTTCAGGAGCCGCGCCCCGCCCTTGAGCCCGATGCCGAAGAGGTTCGTCGTGTTCACCTCGTAGCCGAGCACGGTGTCGATGTGATCCTGCAGGTTCAGCCCGACCTCGGGCAGGTTCTGCACCACATCGATGCCGTGGGCGCGCAATTGGTGGGCGTTGCCGATGCCCGACAGCATCAGAAGCTGCGGCGACTGCAGCGCGCCGGCGCAGAGGATCACCTCGCGGCGGGCCTTGACCCTGCGGATCTGGCCGCGCCGGGAAAACTCCACTCCGCAGGCCGTCCTGCCGTCAAACAGCACCCGGCGGCCGAGGGCATGGGTGATCACTTCGAGGTTCGCGCGGGTCATCACCGGATGCAGGAAGGCCGCGGCCGCCGAACAGCGTTCGCCTCGGCGGCGGTCATGGAACTGGGTGAGCTGGAACAGCCCGGCACCTTCCTGCACGGGGCCGTTGAAATCCCCGTTCGCCGGGATGCCGACGGCCTCGGCCGCGGCGACGAAATCGCGGCTGATCGGGCGCGGACTCTGCGGATCGGTCACCTGGAGCGGGCCGCCCTCGCCGTGGTAGTCGTCCGCCCCGCGGCTGTTGTCCTCGGATTTGCGGAAATAGGGCAGGACATCCTCCCACGCCCACCCGGTGCAGCCGAGGCGCGCCCAGTGGTCGTAGTCCTTCGGGTTGCCACGCGTGTAGATCATGGCGTTGATCGCGGACGAGCCGCCCAGCGCCTTGCCGCGCGGCTGGTAGCCGCGACGCGCGGCCAGTTCCTCCTGCGGGATCGTCTCGAAGGCCCAGTTGTTCATCGGCACCGGGTGGCCCGGCACCATGAGCGCCGCGCCGATCGGAAGGCGGATCAGCATGTCCTTGCCGTCGCCGCCGGCTTCCAGAAGACACACGGACACCTTGCGGTCCTCGCTCAGTCGCGCGGCCAGCGTGGCCCCGCCCGAGCCGCCGCCAACGATCACGTAGTCGAATTCCATTTCGGCTGTCATGTCGGCTGTCATCGGCCTGCCTTTCGCTTGTCTCACGCGCGTTCGACCGGCAAGCGACCATGGCGGCGCGGGCTTGTCAAATAGATGAAGCGGTTGTGGGAACAATCTCGCCCAGCCGTGCCAGCACCGGCCCATGGGGCAGGCCCGGCGCTGGCACGGCGGCGGCCATGGGCCGCCTTTGCTCCGTGCCTCAAGGGCCGCAAGAAAAAAGCGCCCCGGAGGGCGCTTTCTGGTTACTGGTCGAGGAAGCTGCGCAGCTTGCGCGAGCGGCTCGGGTGCTTGAGCTTCCTGAGCGCCTTGGCCTCGATCTGGCGGATCCGTTCGCGGGTCACGCTGAACTGCTGGCCCACCTCTTCGAGCGTGTGATCGGTGTTCATGCCGATGCCGAAGCGCATCCGCAGAACCCGTTCCTCGCGCGGGGTGAGGCTCGCCAGAACACGCGTCGTGGTTTCCTTCAGGTTTTCCTGGATGGCGGAATCCAGCGGCAGCACCGCGTTCTTGTCCTCGATGAAATCGCCCAGTTGGCTGTCTTCCTCGTCCCCGATCGGGGTTTCGAGGGAGATCGGCTCCTTGGCGATCTTCATCACCTTGCGCACCTTCTCGAGCGGCATCTGCAGCTTCTCGGCCAGTTCTTCCGGCGTTGGCTCGCGGCCGATCTCGTGCAGCATCTGGCGGCTGGTGCGCACCAGCTTGTTGATCGTCTCGATCATGTGGACCGGGATACGGATCGTGCGCGCCTGATCGGCGATGGAGCGGGTGATCGCCTGCCGGATCCACCACGTCGCGTAGGTGGAGAACTTGTAGCCGCGGCGATACTCGAACTTGTCCACCGCCTTCATCAGGCCGATGTTGCCCTCCTGGATCAGGTCCAGGAACTGAAGGCCGCGGTTGGTGTATTTCTTGGCGATGGAGATCACGAGGCGCAGGTTGGCCTCGACCATTTCCTTCTTGGCCTGACGGGCCTCCTTTTCGCCCTTCTGCACCTGCTGCACGATGCGGCGGAATTCCGGGATGTCGAGGCCGACGTATTGGCCCACCTGCGCCATGTCGGCGCGCAGAGCCTCCACCTTGTCGGCGGAGCGCTCGACGAAGGTCTGCCAGCCCCGGCCCGGCTTCTCGGCCATACGCTCCATCCAGTTCGGATCGAGCTCGTGGTCGCGGTAGGCCTCGATGAACTCGCGGCGGTTGATGCGGGCCTGGTCGGCCAGCTTCACCATGCCGGAGTCGATCGACATCACCCGGCGGTTGATGCCGTAGAGCTGGTCGATCAGCGCTTCGATCCGGTTGTTGTGCAGGTGAAGGCCGTTCACCAGTTCCACGATCTCGCTGCGCAGCTTCTGGTAGGTCTCTTCTTCCTTGTCGGTGTAGTTCTCTTCGTTCAGCGTCGCCGAGATCCGCTGATCCTGCATTTCCGACAGACGGGCATAATCGGCGGCGATGCGATCCAGCGTTTCCAGCACGCGCGGCTTCAGCGCGGCCTCCATCGCGGCGAGCGACATGTTGGCCTGCTCGTCCTCGTCGTCATCGTCATCGGTGTTGCGGATCGGGTTGCCGTCGGCGTCCAGCTCCTGCTGGGCTTCCTTCTTGGGCGCGGCCTGCACGTTGGCCACGTTGACCACGGGCTCGCTTTCCTCTTCCTCCTCCATGGAGTTTCCGAAAGTCGCCTCGAGATCGATCACGTCGCGCAGCAGGATGTCTTCGCTGAGAAGTTCGTCGCGCCAGATGGTGATGGCCTGGAAGGTCAGCGGGCTTTCGCAGAGACCGGCGATCATCGTGTTGCGCCCGGCCTCGATGCGCTTGGCGATGGCGATCTCGCCCTCGCGGCTCAGAAGCTCGACGCTGCCCATCTCGCGCAGGTACATGCGCACCGGATCGTCGGTGCGGTCCAGTTTCTCGGCCTCGCCGGAAGACACCGCCAGTTCTCGGCTGTCGGAAGTGGTGGCCACGGCGGTGGACTTGCCCTCGGCCTCCGCCTCCTCGGCTTCCTCGGCCTCGATCACGTTGATGCCCATTTCCGACAGCATCGACATCACGTCTTCGATCTGTTCCGAGGACACCTGCTCCGGCGGCAGAGCTTCGTTGAGCTGGTCGTAGGTGATGTAGCCTTTTTCACGCGCCTCGGCGATCATGCGCTTGATCGCGGCCTGGCTCATGTCGATCATCGGCTCGTTTTCGCTGTCGTCCTGCTTGCGGTCGTCGGTGTCTTTGGCGGCCATGCGTTGCTCCTGATTCAGGGCGGAAATTCCGGGCGGTCTGGTGCGAATCACGCTGGGCGAATCAATGATTCGCCTCCATGTCTACCCGTTTTCCACATCCTCTTCCTTACGAAAGCGCGCCGGAGGTGTCATCCTTTGCCTTTCGTGTACTTAATGCCCTGCAACAGCTTGTCGAAGGTTTCCCGCTCCTCGCGGCTCACCAGCGCCCCGTTGCTGCCCGTTTCATACTCCGTGGTGTCCTCCGCCTCGCTCCGCTCGGCCCGGTTGCGGGCCTCGGCGGCCTGCTGCAGACGCCACGTCAGCCCCTCGTCGGCAACGCCGAGCAGATCCTCCATCGCCTCGGCGATCTCGCGCTCCGCACCGCGGCGCGCCTTCAGCTTGGCCATCGCCTCGGCGATGCACATGGCGGCGACGGTGGTGTTTCCGGGGCTGCGGACGGGAGGGGCGATCTGGACATGGCGCGTGGCGAAGAGGTTTTCAAGGGCCTCGCCGCCGATAGACCGCCGGATTTCGGCCTCCAGCGCCTCGGTGGTTTCGGCTTCGGTGCGCAGGAGCACGTCCCGGATCCGGGCATGGTCGGGATCGGCGAACTCCAGCATTTCGAGCGCGCCGACGAAACGGTTCACCAGTTCGGGGTGCAGCAGCAGGCTCGCAAGGATCACCGCTTCGCGCAGACGGTCCTCGGCGGACGGATCCGCCATGGCGAGCAGGGAGTGCTTGGTCGAGGCCCGCACCGGCTCCGGCGCGCCGCGCGGGCGCCATCCGCCCTTGCCGCCCATTCCACCCTTACCGCCGCTCCAGCCACCGCGGGCGCGCGGCGGGAAGAAGAGATCCTGCCGCATCCGCTTGATTTCTTCGGTGTAGTGGCGCTGGATCGAGGGGTCGCGGATCGTCTTGACGACGGTGCGCAGGCGCTTGTCCAGCGCCGCCCGGCGTTCGGGGCTGTCAAAGACCTGCCCTTCCGTCTCGCGCTCCCACAACAGGCTCACCATCGGGCGCGCGGCGTCCAGAACCGCCTGCATGGCCTCGGGGCCCTTGGCCTTGATCAGATCGTCCGGATCCTGGCCTTCCGGCAGGATCGCGAAGCGCAGGGAGTTGCCCGCCTCCAGGAGCGGCAGCGCCAGATCGATCACCCGGCGCGCGGCGCGCAGGCCGGCCGCGTCGCCGTCCAGCGCGATGATCGGCTCCGGGTGGATGCGCCACAGCAGGCGCAGCTGATCTTCGGTCACCGCCGTGCCAAGCGGGGCAACGGTTGCCCCGAAGCCAGCCACCGAAAGCGCGATCACGTCCATGTAGCCCTCGGCCACGATCAGCGCCTGGCCCTTGCCCGCCGCCTCCCGCGCCGGGCCGTGGTTGTAGAGGCTGCGCCCCTTGTCGAAGAGTTCGGTTTCCGGCGAGTTCAGGTATTTCGCGTTGTCCGCCGGATCCATGGCCCGACCGCCGAAGGCGATGCAGCGCCCGCGCGCGTCCCGGATCGGGAACATGATGCGGTTGCGGAACACGTCGTAGGGCTTGCCGCCCTTGCTGGACGCCCTCGCCAGCCCGCAGGCCATGATCAGATCTTCGGGCACGTTCTTGCCCCGCAGATGATCGTAGAGGTTCTGCCAGCCCTCCGGCGCGAAGCCGATCTCGAAGCGCTCCCGCGTGGCGGCGGACATTCCGCGCCCGTCGAGATACTCGCGCGCCGCGAAGCCGGCACCTGCGGCGAGGTTGAGGCGGAAGAACTGCACCGCCTGCTCCATCACCTCCGCCAGCTGCGAGCGCCTGTCGGCCTTCTTCTGTGCCTGCGGATCGCGCGCGGGCATCTGCATCCCGGCCTCGCCCGCAAGGATGCGCACGGCCTCCATGAAATCCACGTTCTCGGTTTCGCGCACGAAGGAGATGGCGTCGCCCTTGGCGTGGCAACCGAAGCAATAGTAGTAGCCCTTGCGGTCATCCACGTGGAAGGAGGCGGATTTCTCCTGGTGGAAGGGGCACGGCGCCCACATGTCGCCCTTGCCCTGGTTGGACTTGCGCGCATCCCACATCACTTTCCGCCCCACCACTTGGGAGAGCGAAACGCGCGTGCGCAGTTCATCCAGAAAACCGGGGGGCAGACTCATGCCGCCCAATATCGGGCGCGCCGCGGGGCAAGACAAGCCCCTGCCCGGCCCGCGCCCTGTGGATAACTCCCGCTTCCTGTGGAGAACGCGCCGCTTCAGCCGTCAGGGGCGCACCTCGCGGCGGATCATCGTGCGCAGGGTGAAGCTGGAATTGAGGTTGCGGATGCCGGGCACCCGCATCAACCCGTCCTCCATGAAGCGGTCGAAGGCCGCCAGATCGGCGGCAACGACACGCAGCAGGATGTCCCGCGAGCCGGTGAGGAGGTGGCATTCCACCACTTCCGGAAACCGCGCGACCGCGCGTTCGAAGACAGCAAGATCCTCGCTGCTCTGCCGTTCGAGCTCCACGGAAATGAACACGGTCAGGGGCAGCCCCAGCGCCGCCGGGTTCACCTCGGCGCGGTAGCCCGTGATCACCCCGCTGGCCTCCAGCTTCGCCACCCGCCGCGCGCAGGGCGTTGGGGAAAGCCCGACCTTCTCGGACAGGTCCGCGATGCGCAGCCGCCCATCTTCCTGTAGCGCCCTCACGATCCTGCGATCCAGCTCATCCATGGCGATTTCCTCCAAGCCTCCCATCATTATGAGGGATTTCCACCAACACGCCACCCAAACGTGAGGATCTTTGGTGAGAAACGCTCCCGGATCGGACCTATTTTCAACACAGAGGGAGTTAAAAGGAGCGCGCCATGACCACCGAGGCCAGCCAGACCGTCGAACCGACCGTCACCCAGATCACCAGCGACAGCCACGAAGCCGTCTACCGGGTCCATGCGCCCGAAGTCGGGCTGACGGGCTTCATCGCCCTGCATTCCACCTGCCGCGGGCCGGCCGCCGGCGGGCTGCGGATGCGGCCCTATGCCAGCGAGGACGAGGCGCTGACCGACGTGCTGCGGCTGTCCGAAGGCATGAGCTACAAGAACGCCGCGGCGGATCTGCCGCTGGGCGGCGGCAAGGCCGTCATCATCGGCGATCCCGCCACGCGGAAGACGCCGGCGCTGCTGAAAAGCTTCGCCCGCGCCATCGAGGGGCTGGGCGGCCGTTACTGGACGGCCGAAGACATGGGCATGAGCCCGTCCGACATGGCCGTGCTGCGCGGTGAAACCCAGTATGTGGCCGGGCTGTCCGACGGGGCCTTCGCCTCGGGCGATCCCTCCCCCGTCACCGCCCGCGGCATCTTCAACGCCATCCGCATCGGCGCCCGCCATCGCTTCGGCTCCGAGGATCTGGCCGGCCGGCGCGTCGCCGTGCAGGGGCTGGGCAATGTCGGCTGGAACCTCTGCGGCCTGCTGGCCGAGGCCGGAGCCTCGCTGATCGTCACCGACGTGGAGCCGGCCCGCGTGGCCCGCACCGTCACCAATTTCGGGGCGGAAGCCGTGGCGAGCGACGCGATCTACGGCGCCGAGGCCGATATCTTCGCCCCCTGCGCCATCGGCGCCATCCTCAACGCCCGCACCATCCCGCAGCTGAAGGTGAAGCTGGTGGCCGGCGGGGCCAACAACCAGCTGGAGACTGCGGCCGACGCAGCGCTGCTTCAGGCGCGCGGCATCCTCTACGCCCCGGACTACGTGGCCAACGGCGGCGGCATCATCAACGTGGCTTCCGAGATCCTGCGCATCCACAACACCGGGCCGTGGGTGGCCGGGCGGCTGGAGGCGCTGGTCGACACCATGGACGGGCTGCTCGCCCGCGCGGCGCGCGAAGGCCGCAGCCCGGCGCTGATCGCCGACGCCATGATGGCCGAAAGGCTCCTGCCCATCGCGGCAGAATAGCGCTCCGTCGCCTCGCGGCCCGCATGCACAATTGAAAAATGCCCCGTTCTGGGGCATTCTTCCGCCAGTTGACGATTGCGCGGAAAGAACTCCGAAGACGGAGCGCCGCCTGGAGCGAGGCAGACCCATGAAACCCATTGCTTTGGCCGCCCTTGTGCTGGCCCTGACCACCCCCACCCTTCATGCAGGCACGATCGAGCGCGCCTGCCTGAAATCCGATCGCAAGGGCGCCTCGCGCGCGCTCTGCGGCTGCATCCAGGACGTGGCCGATCTCACCCTCACCCGCAAGGATCAGAAACTGGCCGCCAGTTTCTTCAAGGATCCCCACCGGGCGCAGGAGATCCGCCAGTCCGACAACTCCGGCCACGAGAAATTCTGGCAGCGCTACAAATCCTTCGGCGCCACCGCCGAATCCTATTGCCGTAGAAGCTGAGCGATCAGCCCGCGGCTGGCGGCTTCGATCAGGGCGATGGGCGTGTCGAAATCCCGCGTGTAGTAGGGGTCGGGCACCTCGCGGACCCCGGCCGTTTCCGCGTAGTCGAGAAACAGGCGCACCGGCGTTCGGCTGCCGGCCGGTCGAAGCTGCTCCATGTCGGCTAGATTGCTTTCGTCCATCACGAGGATCAGATCGAAATCCTCGAAATCCTTCGCCGTGGCCTGGCGTGCCCGCAGGGCCGACAAGTCGTAGCCCCGCGCCTGGGCCGCCCGCTGCATCGGCCCGTAGGGAGGATCGCCTACGTGCCAGTCACTCGTGCCCGCCGAATCCACCGCCACCGAAAGACCGGCCCGCACGGCGAGGGTCGCGAAGACGCCTTCGGCGGTGGGGCTGCGGCAGATGTTGCCGAGGCAGACGAAGAGGATGCGCTGTGTCATGGGCCAATGGGTGGCAAAGCGCCCGCGGCCTGTCAATCCTCAGGCCGCCTCAAGCCCCTTCCGTTCCGCAGCGGACCGGACCGCAGGGCGGGACACCATCCACCCGCCCGGCTAGACTGCCGTTGAACGCATCACACCACGGGGCTGCCCATGAACATCGTGATCCTCACCGGGGCCGGGATCTCTGCCGAGAGCGGCCTTGGCACCTTCCGGGATAAGGACGGGCTCTGGACGAGATACGACCTGAACGACGTGGCCACGCCGGAAGGATTCGCGCGCGATCCGGCACTGGTCCACGAGTTCTACAACGCCCGCCGCGCCAACTGCCGGGACGCGGCGCCCAATTCCGCCCACGCGGCCCTCGCGCGGCTTCAGCGCGGCTTCGCCGGTGGGCGCGTCTCGATCGTGACGCAGAACGTGGACGACCTGCACGAGCGCGCAGGCACCCCGGAGGTGATCCACATGCACGGCGAACTGGCGCGCGCGCTCTGCGCGGCCTGCGGCCACCGCTGGCCCGCCCCGGATGTGATGGCCCACGATGACCCCTGCCCCGCCTGCGCCGCCCCTGCCACGCGGCCCGACATCGTCTGGTTCGGGGAATTTCCATACCACATGGATCGGATCGCGGAGCTTCTGGCGGCCTGCGACCTGTTCGTCTCCATCGGCACCTCCGGCAACGTCTACCCGGCGGCCGGCTTCGCCGAAGAAGCACGGATCGCCGGCGCACGCACGCTGGAACTCAACCTCGAACCGAGCGAGGCGCGCCTGCCCTTCGACGAGGCGCGCCACGGGCCCGCCACGAGGATCGTTCCGGACTGGGTGCAGCAGATGCTGCGCCGCTAGCGCCTCAGTAGCAGAGCACCGTATCGGCCTCCGCCGCGAGGCGCACGAGTTCATCGGGCATCGCGAAGGTGGCCGGGTGGCCCTCCAGCAGGCTTTCATCATAACCGCGGGCCTTGGCCGACATCCCCGACAGGTAAAGCGTTCCGCCACCCTCGCGGATCGCAGCGAGGTGATCGCGCAATGCCCCCGTGCCCTGCCCTTCGAGCGCGCTGACCGTTTCAGGCGCGAGAAGATGGACACCATCCCCGGCCATGAAAATCGAAACCTCGTGCCCCTCCTTGAGCGCCGTAGCCGCCACGAGGCAGGCAAGAGTAGCCTTGGTCGGGTCCGATGGGCCCGTATGAACGTGAACGAGAAATTTCGCCATTTCGCCCTCCTGAAATCGATGCACCAAGTGTGCGGAAGGCGAATCCGGCTGTCCAGCCCCGCTCAGGCGAGGCGTTTTTCGAAGCGCCAGACGGTCAGGGCCATGCCGCCGCCGGCGATTTCCACCTCGATTTCCGTTTCGCCTGCGTTGCGCCAGCCCGCCTTCTCGTAGAAGGCCGCGGCGCGCCTGTTGCCCACGGAGCAGGCGAGCCAGGCATCGCGCACGCCCGCCTCGGCGAGCAGCGCCTCCGCCCGCGCCATCATCCGTGCGGCTAGCCCGGTGCCACGGGCGGCGCGGGCAACGTAGAACTGGTAGATCTCCGGGCCTTCCAGCATGAAGAAACCGGCAAGACGGCCGTCGGACTCGGCGATCCAGCAGCCCGGCAGATGCGCGGCGACGCGGGGCAGGAAGCTGTCCGGCGCGCGTTGGGCGATCAGCGCGTCGGGCACGATCTGCGCGTGGGCATCGTGCCAGCCCTCCGCCCAATGCGCGGCGATGCCCTCCACGTCATCCGGCGTGGCCTTGCGGTAGGTCTCTTCCATGGCAGGCGGCTCCGGTGGCGGCGAAGGGCCGGGCCGCGGCACGCGCGGCCCGGCCCGGGCGTCAGTGATTGTGGGTGTGGGTGTGGGCGCCGGCGTCGGCGGCGCGCTCGTTGTCCACGGGGATCGTCACGTCCATTTCGCCGGCATGTTCGAACACGAGCGTCACGTCGAGGGTCTTGCCCTGCTCGAAGGGCGCGGTCAGGCCCATGAACATCACGTGGTCGCCGCCACGTTTCAGCACGGCCATGCCGCCGGCGGGCACCGGAAGCCCCTCTTCGACGTGCACCATCTTCATCACGCCGTCGCCCATGTCCTTGTGGGTGTGGATTTCCACCTTGGCGGCCGCGTCGGATTTGACGTCGATCAGGCGATCATCCTGCGACCCGGTGTTGACGATTTCCATGAAGGCCGCGCCGGCCTTGGCCGTCACGCCGGCGGCGCGGGCGTAGGCGTCGCGCACTTCGATCGTCGCATCCGCCGCGAAGGCAGGAAGGGCAAGCAGGGCCGCAGCGGAGGCGGCGAGGAAGGATTTGGAGAAAGACATCTTGGTCTCCTGTCTGTCTGGTCATTCTGGTCGTGGTGGAACGAAAGGTCAGACAGCACGCGGAGGGCCGCGGGATCGCGGCGGAAGGGCGGCAAGGGCCGAGGCGGGCGGAAGTGCGGGCGGCAGGCTGCGCGATTCGGTCACGGCAGGCCGCGCCGGTGCGCTGGCCACCTGAGGCAGGGTCGCGTGGGGCGCAAGCGTGCAGAGTGGGCAGTGATGGCCACTCGTGGGGCGGCCCTCGGCGTCCACCGGAACCGCGCGCGCCACTTCGCCCAGGCACAGGATGGCCGTGCCAGCAGCCTGGGCCTGCCCGCGGACCGCCCCGGTGGCCACGCTTGCGGCAAGAAGCGCGATCACGAGGCCCAGGCGGGCGAGATATGGCAGGCGCCGGATCATGGCCCGTTTCTAGGCCCGGGCGGCGGCAAGGCCAAGTGCCAAAAGGAAGCGGCCCCGCCGATTGGCAGGGCCGCATCCTGATTCCAAGCAATCGGAAAGGCTTAGGCGGCAGCCTTGGCTTTCGCGATCTCTTTCTTCACTTTCAGCGCGTTCGGCGACAGTTCTTCGTCTTTTGCTTTCGCAAGGAAGGCGTCCAGACCACCGCGGTGGTCCACCGAGCGCAGCGCGGCAGCCGAAATCCGGAACTTGAAGCCGCGGCCCAGAGTCTCGGACTGCAGGGTCACGTCGTTCAGGTTCGGCAGAAACCGACGCTTGGTTTTGTTGTTGGCGTGGCTGACATTGTTGCCAGACATCGGGCCTTTTCCGGTCAGTTCGCAACGGCGCGACATGGTTTTTTCCTCATCTCGTGGTCGGCGTCGGGCGGATCCCTATCCGACTCGACAATTGAAACGGGCGCCGCACAGGCAGCGCCCTGAAATTCCGTTCACGCGATTTACGGCCAAAGCCGGGGAACGTCAAGCGATTCATTTCGGCGCCCGAAGCGCCTCCAGAAGGGCCTGTGCGGCAACGCCCGGCGCCAGCGAACCACCGGCCACCTCCGTGCCCAGCTGCTCCATCCGGGCGCGGATCTCGGGATCGTCGGAGAGCCGTGCGAGCAGCCCGTGCCGCACCTCCTCCTCGAACCAGTGCCGCGCCTGCGCGGCCCGCCGCGCCTGCCAATGGCCATTGGCCTTGCGCCACTCCGCGAGCGCCTGCATCTCCTGCCAGGCCGCCTTCAGCCCCTCCTCTTCGAGCGCCGAGACGAGCAGCGCCTTGGGGAAGCCCTCCGGATCCTGTGGCCGCTTGCGCAGCAGGCGCAGGGCGCCGGTGTAGTCGGCGCAGGTGCGCGTGGCCGCGGGCTTGAGATCGCCGTCGGCCTTGTTGACGAGGATGATGTCGGCGATCTCCATGATTCCCCGCTTCACCCCCTGAAGCTCGTCCCCGCCCGCCGGCGCGATCAGCAGCAGGAAGAGATCGCTCATCTCCGCCACCATCGTCTCCGACTGGCCCACGCCCACGGTCTCGATCAGCACCACGTCATAACCCGCCGCCTCGCAGAGCATCACCGCCTCGCGGGTGCGCCGCGCCACGCCGCCGAGCTGGCTCTGGCTCGGAGAGGGGCGGATGAAGGCGTTGGGATCGCGCGACAGCCGCTCCATGCGGGTCTTGTCCCCGAGAATCGAGCCGCCGGAGCGGGTGGAGGAAGGATCGACCGCCAGCACCGCCACCTTCAGCCCCTGCCCCGTGAGCATCATGCCGAAGCTTTCGATGAAGGTGGATTTGCCCACACCGGGCGTGCCGGACAATCCGATGCGCAGCGCCTGGCGCGAACCGCGCAGGGCGTCCAGCAGGGCGGTGGCCTCCGCGCGGTGATCGGCGCGCGCGCTTTCGATCAGGGTGATGGCCCGGGCCAGCGCCCGCCTGTCTCCGCGGCTCACGCCTTCTGCGAGTTCTGAAATCTTCTTCACGGGATCTCGGCAACCTTTCGCTTCCTGCGCCGCCCGCCGGGTTGACGGCTTTCGGAGTTTCTTGCCTTGATCGGGGCGAGGTGTCCAGCGCCCCCAACGGATGAGCAGAAGGTTTTTCGTTATGTGTTTTCCCGATTTCCGCAAGGCCCTGGCGGGGGGGCGCGCCGCGCTCCTGGTGGTTTCGGCCACGTTCGCCACTGCGCCGGCCCTCGCGGAGGACGCGATCTTCGACGTGTCACTGCGCGGCATCAAGGGCGGCTCGCTGACGCTTTCGGCCGTGGAGAGCAACGGCCAGTATGCGGCGACGGGCCTTGCCCAGACCACCGGGCTCGTGGGCGCGATCGCCCGGTTCCGCTACACCGCGAAGGTGCGTGGTTCGGTGCGCGGGGGCCGCTACCGCCCCGCCGCCTACAGCGAGACGGAACACACCAGCCGGAGGGACTCGACCTCCACCATCACCTACCGCAACGGCGTCCCGGTGGTGGTCTCCGGGCGCGAGGGGCGCAAGCCCCGCCCGTGGGACATCGACCCGGCGCGGCAGGGCGATGCGGTGGATCCGCTCACCGCCCTGCACCTCACGCTGCGCGCCGTGCCGGAATCCGAGGTCTGCCGGCTTTCGGTCTTCGTCTTCGACGGCCACCGCCGCAGCAAGGTCTCGCTCAGCCAGCCCAAGCGCAGCGAAACCGGCTACACCTGCAAGGGCGAATACCGCCGCGTTTCAGGCTACAAGCCCGCCGACATGGAAGAACGCACCTCCTTCCCGTTCACGGTGGAGATGGCGCCCGCCGGCGGCGGAAAATTCCACCCGGTGAAGATCACCTCCGCATCGCTCTATGGCACTGTGACGATGAATCGCCGATAAGGGCGGCGTGACACGAACAGACCTTCCCATCGAAGCCGCCCTGCCGGCCCTGCTGGACGCCCTCGAGGCACAGGGCCGCGCGGTGCTGCAGGCCCCGCCGGGCGCCGGCAAGACGACGCGCGTGCCGCTGGCCCTGCTGGAGGCCGGCTGGCCCGGGCGCATCCTGATGCTGGAGCCGCGCCGTCTCGCCGCGCGCGCGGCGGCCGAACGCATGGCCGCCACGCTGGGCGAACCCGTGGGCGAAACCGTGGGCTACCGCATCCGCGGGGAAGCCAAGGTCAGCAGGCAGACGCGGATCGAGGTCGTCACCGAGGGCATTCTGACGCGCATGATCCAGTCCGACCCGGAGCTGTCGGGCGTGGGGGTGGTGATCTTCGACGAGTTCCACGAACGTTCCCTCAACGCCGACCTGGGGCTTGCGCTGTGCTGGGAAATCCGCGGCGCCCTGCGCGAGGACCTTGGGCTGCTGGTGATGTCGGCCACGCTGGATGCCGAACCGGTGGCCCGCCTGCTGGACGACGCGCCGATCATCACCTCGGACGGGCGCAGCCACCCGGTGGAAACCCGCTGGCTCGAAAAGCCCCTGCCCCCGAAAGCGCGTTACCCGGAGGCCGTGGCGGGGCTGATCCGCAAGGCCGTGGCCGAAACCGAAGGTGGCATCCTGTGCTTCCTGCCCGGCGAGGGCGAGATCCGGCGGGTGCAGGCCCTGCTGGCGGATCTGCCCGGCGGGATCTCGGTGCACCCGCTCTACGGCGCGATGGACTTCAAGGCCCAGCGCGCCGCCATCGCCCCGCCCACCGAGGGCTGCAAGCTGGTGCTCGCCACCTCGATTGCGGAAACCTCGCTCACCATCGACGGGATCCGCGTGGTGGTGGACGGCGGCCGGGCGCGCCGGGCGCGGTTCGATCCGGCCTCGGGAATGTCGCGGCTGGTGACGGAGCGCGTGACCAGGGCCGAGGCCACCCAGCGGCAGGGGCGTGCGGGCCGCCTTGCGCCGGGCATCTGCTACCGGCTCTGGACGAAGGGCGAAGAAGGCGGGCTGCTGCCCTTCGCCCCGGCCGAGATCGAGCGCGCCGATCTCGCCGGCTTCGCGCTCGAACTGGCGCTCTGGGGCACCCGCGACGCGGGCGAGCTTGCCCTGCTGACGACACCGCCGCCCGGCGCCCTGGCGGAAGCCCGCGCGCTGCTGCGCCAGCTCGGCGCGCTGGAGGCCGACGGGGCCATCACCGCCCATGGCCGGGCGATCGCGGCCCATCCCGTGCACCCGCGTCTGGCCCACATGCTGCTGACGGCGGGCAAACAGGCCGCGCCGCTTGCCGCGCTGCTGTCGGACCGCGATCCGCTGCGCGGCGCCCCGGTGGATCTCGACCTGCGCCTGCGCGCCCTGCGCGATCCGAAATCGGTCTCCCCCCCGCCCAATCCCGGCGCGCTGGCGCGGATCCGCGAGGAGGCCCGCCGCCTGGCCCGGGGCCTGCCCGAGGCGCCGGCGATGAGCGCCGGCGAGATGGCCGCGCTGGCATACCCGGACCGCATCGGGCTGCGGCGCAGGGGCGATGCACCGCGCTGGGTGCTCTCCGGCGGCAAGGGCGCGACCATGGCGGACACCGACCCCTTCGGCTCGGCCCGGCTGCTCGTCGCCACCGATCTGGACGGCGATGCCCGCGAGGCGAAGATCCGGCAGGCGGCGCTGATCACCGAATCCGAACTGCGCGCGCTCTTCGCCGACCGGATCGAATGGGTCGAGCTCTGCCGCTGGAACCGGCGCGAGCGCCGCGTGGAGGCCCGCCGGCAGGAGCGCCTCGGTGCCCTCGTGCTGGAGGACAGGCTCTGGAAGGATGCTCCCGAGGAGGCCCGCGCGCGGGCGGCGCTGGAAGGGCTGCGCGATCTCGGCCTGCGCCTGTCGCCGGCTGCCGAACGTTTCCGGGCGCGGGTGGAACTGCTGCGCAGCGGCGGTGCGCAGATGCCGCCGATGGACGGCGAAAGCCTGCTCGCGGAGGCGGAAGACTGGCTGCTGCCCCATCTCGCCGGCGTGCGCACCGAGGCCGATCTGCGCGCGCTGGACCTGCTGGAACCCCTGCGCCAGCGGCTCGACTGGGATCAGCTTCAGCGGCTGGACCGGGAAGCGCCCAGCCACTTCACCTCGCCGCTGGGCAACCGCATCCCGATCGACTACGCCGGCGAGGCGCCGGCCATCGAACTGCGGCTGCAGGAGATGTTCGGCACCACCGTGCACCCCACGGTCGGGCCACAGCGCCTGCCCCTGCGCGTGACCCTGCTCTCTCCGGCCCGGCGCCCGGTGCAGACGACGATGGACATCCCGGCCTTCTGGGCCACCTCCTACGCCGACGTGCGCAAGGACATGCGCGGCCGCTATCCCAAGCACCCCTGGCCCGAAGACCCGACGCAGGCGGATCCGACGCTCCGCGCGAAGCCGCGCAGGTAATCATCTTCGGACCGGGCACATCCCCGCCGGAGGCAGAACAGGCGCCCAGCGCCACGCGGGGGCTCCGCCCCCGCACCCCCGAGGTATTTGCGGCGAGAGGAAAAGGTCAGGCGCCGTGTTCGACGATGTCGAAGGCCGCGGCGATCAGGGTGCGCGTGTAGGGATCGCGCGGGTTCTCGAAGATCTCGTCGCGGCTGCCGGCCTCGACCACGTCGCCCTGCTTCATCACGATCACCTTGTGGCTCAGGGCCTTCACCACCTTCAGATCGTGGCTGATGAAGAGGTAGGCGAGCCCGTATTTGGCCTGCAGGTGGCGCAGAAGCTCGACGATCTGCACCTGCACCGTCATGTCGAGCGCGCTGGTGGGTTCGTCCAGCACCACCATTTTGGGGCGCAGGATCATGGCGCGGGCGATGGCGATCCGCTGGCGCTGGCCGCCGGAGAATTCATGCGGGTATCGATCCATCGTCGCCGGATCGAGCCCGACCTCCTCCATGATCTGCGCGACCTGATCGCGAAAGGAGCGTTCGTCCTCGGTGCCGTGGATCTCCAGCCCCTCGGAAATGATCTGCTCTACCGTCATGCGGGGCGAGAGCGATCCGAAGGGATCCTGGAAGACGATCTGCATGTCCTTGCGCAGATCGCGCATCTGGCGGGTGTTCAGCCCGTCGATCCCGCGGCCCTGGAAGACGATCCGGCCCTGGCTCGAGATCAGCCGCATGATGGCGAGCGCCATCGTCGTCTTGCCCGATCCGCTTTCCCCGACGATGCCGAGCGTTTCGCCCCGGCGCACCGAGACGGTGGCCTCGTTCACGGCCTTGACGTGGCCCACCGTCCGCTTGAGAAGCCCGCGCTGGATCGGGAACCAGACGCGCATGGCCTCGGTGGCGACCACTTCTTCCGCGCCTTGCGGCACGGGGGCGGGGGCGCCCGAGGGCTCGGCGGCCAGGAGTTTCTGCGTATAGGGGTGCTGCGGGTTGGCGAAGATCTCGCCCGTGGGGCCGGTTTCGACGATCTCGCCATCCTTCATCACGCAGACGCGATCGGCGAACTTGCGCACGATGCCCAGATCATGGGTGATGAACAGAAGGCTCATGCCCTCCTGTTTCTGGAGATCGGCCAACAGTTCGAGGATCTGCGCCTGGATCGTCACGTCCAGCGCCGTCGTCGGCTCGTCGGCGATCAGAAGCTCCGGCCCGTTGGCCAGCGCCATGGCGATCATGACCCGCTGCCGCTGCCCGCCCGAAAGCTGGTGCGGATAGGCGGACAGGCGGCTTTCGGCATCGCGGATACCGACCTTGTCGAGCAGGTCGAGGATGCGCTCCCGGGCCGGCCGGCCCGAGAGCCCCTGGTGGATCAGCAGGCTTTCGGCGAGCTGCTTCTCGATCGTGTGCAGCGGGTTGAGCGAGGTCATCGGCTCCTGGAAGATGAAGCTGATGTCATTGCCGCGCACCTGCCGCAGGGTCGCCTCGTCGGCGCCCACGAGCTGCCTGTCACCGTAGGTGACGCTGCCCTCGATCGTGGCGGAGGCCGGCAGCAGCGAGACCGTGGACAGCGCGGTGACGGATTTTCCGGAGCCGGATTCGCCCACGAGCGCGACGGTCTCGCCCTTGCCGACATCGAAGGAAACGCCCTTCACCGCCTGCACGGAGCGGCCGTCCTGGCGGAAGGATACGGTCAGATCCCTGACGGAGAGAACGGAACTCATTGGAACGTCTTTCGCGGGTCGAAGGCATCGCGCACGCCCTCGAAAATGAAGACGAGCAGCGACAGCATGATCGAGAAGGTGAAGAAGGCGGTGAAGCCGAGCCACGGCGCCTGCAGGTTCTGCTTGGCCTGCAGGGTCAGCTCGCCCAGCGAGGGCGCGGAGGACGGCAGGCCGAAACCGAGAAAATCGAGCGAGGCCAGCCCGCCGATGGCGCCGGTGATGATGAAGGGCAGGAAGGTGAGCGTGGCCACCATGGCGTTGGGCAGCATGTGGCGGAACATGATCACCCGGTTGCTCACCCCCAGCGCCCGCGCGGCCCGCACGTATTCGAAGTTGCGCGCCCGCAGGAACTCCGCCCGCACCACGCCCACCAGCGCCATCCAGCCGAAGAGCACCGTCACGAAGACGAGGAGCCAGAAACTTCGCCCCAGGATCGCGAAGAGGATGATGATGATGTAGAGGCTCGGCGAGGAACTCCAGATCTCGATGAAGCGCTGGAAGAAGAGATCGAGCCAGCCGCCGAAATAGCCCTGCACCGCCCCGGCGGCGATGCCGATCACCGAGGAGAGGACCGTCACCACCAGCGCGAAGAACACGGAAAGCCGGAAGCCGTAGATCACCCGCGCCGCCACGTCGCGCTTGGTGTCATCCGTGCCCAGCCAGTTGTTGGCGTCCGGCGGCGAGGGCGCCACGCCGGGGATGTCCACGATGGTGTTGTACTTGTAGGGGATCGGCGGCCAGAGCACCCAGCCCTTCTGCACGGGCTCGCCGTTGAAGGCACCGGTGCTGCGCACCTCCTCCATCACGGCCTCGGGATCGTCGAAACAGTCTTCCAGGCCGCCGGAAACGATGAGGCATTCCACGTCTTCATACTGGTATTGCGCCTCGATGGAGAGATCCCCGCCGAAGGTGGTTTCCGGATAGAAGCGGAAGATCGGGGTGTAGAACTCGCCCTGGTAGCGCACGAGGATCGGGCGATCGTTGGCGATGAACTCCGCGAAGCAGGAGAGCCCGAACAGGATCGAGAAGATGATGAGCGACCAGAAGGCGCGCCGGTTGCGGCGGAAATTGCGCCAGCGGCGCTGGTTGAGAGGTGAGAGCGCCATGGATCAGGTCTCCCGCGAGTCGAAGTCGATGCGTGGATCGACGAGCACGTACATGAGATCGGACAGGATGTTCACCAGCAGGCCCAGCAGGCCGAAGAAGAAGAGGGTGCCGAAGATCACCGGGTAATCTCGCGCGACGGCGGCCTCGAAGCCGAGCCGGCCCAGCCCGTCGAGCGAGAAGATCGTCTCGATGATGATGGAGCCGCCGAAGAACACCCCGATGAAGAGGCTCGGGAAACCCGCGATCACGATCAGCATCGCGTTGCGGAAGACATGGCCGTAGAACACGCGCCGGTCCGCCAGCCCCTTGGCCTTGGCGGTGATCACGTATTGCTTGCCCAGTTCGTCGAGGAAGCTGTTCTTCGTCAGCAGCGTCAGCGTGGCGAAGCTGGAGATCGTGATGGCGATGACCGGCAGGGTGATGTGCCAGAGGTAGTCGAGGATCTTGCCGAAGGCGCTGAGCTCGCTGAAGTTGTCGCTCGTCAGTCCGCGCAGCGGGAAGATCTGCCAGTAGGAGCCGCCGGCGAAGAGCACGAGCAGCAGGATGGCGAAGAGGAAGCCCGGGATCGCGTAGGCCACGATGATGACGGCCGACGTCCAGGTGTCGAAGCGGCTGCCGTCCTTCACCGCCTTGCGGATGCCCAGCGGGATCGAGACGATATAGGCCAGCAAGGTGGACCACAGCCCAAGCGTGATCGACACCGGCATCTTCTCCAGCACCAGATCGCGCACCGAGACGGAGCGGAAATAGCTCTCGCCGAAATCGAAGCGCATGTAATCCCACATCATGTTGAAGAAGCGCACCACGGGAGGCTTGTCGAAGCCGAACTGCCGTTCCAGATCCTCGATGAAATCGGGGGGCAGGCCGCGCGCGCCCTGGTAGGAGGAGTCGCCGCCCGCGTTGGTATCGATGCCCGCATCGCCGCCCGAGCCCGAAATGGACTGGAACACGTCGCCTTCGCCTTCGAGCTGGGCGAGGATCTGTTCGATCGGCCCGCCCGGCACGAACTGGGTGAGTGCGAAGTTGATGACCATGATCCCGAACAGCGTCGGGATCACGAGGAGCAATCGCCTGAGGATATAGGCGCCCATATGCCTGCCCTATTCTTCTTGTCGGCCTATTTCAGCGCGCCGGCTGCGCGCAAGGTATCTGCTTTTTCCTGATCGTACCACCAGAAATCAAGGTATCCCAGCCCGTAGGGCGGCAGCGGTTCCGGGTAGGCGTATTGATCCCAGTAGGCCACCGTGTGGGTATCCTTGAACCACTGCGGCACCCAGAAGCGCTCGGCCCGGAGCACCCGGTCGAGGGCGCGCACCGCGATCGTCAGCTCCGCCTGCGACTCCGCCGCGATCACGTGATCGATCAGCGCATCCACCGCCTTACTCTTCAGCCCCATGGAATTGAAGATCGAGGTGTCGGCCGTCTCGGACCCGAAATACTGCTTCAGACCGGAGCCGGGCTCGTAGCCCATCGGGAACTGGTCGGTGATGATGTCGAAATCGAAGTTGCGCGTGCGGTCCGTGTATTGCGCGAAATCGATCCGGTTCAGGCTCGCGTCCACGCCCAGGGCGCGCAGGCTTTCCACGTAGGGGTTGATCACCCGATCCCAGGTCGGGCTGTCTTCGAGGAACTCGACCTTCAGCGTCTGCCCCTCGGCATTGCGGCGCAGCCCGTCGTCACCGACCGTCCAGCCGGCTTCGTCCAGAAGCGCCGCCGCCTTGCGCAGGTTGCGGCGGTCGAGCCGGCGTTCCCCGGAGACAGGCGCGCGCACGGCCTCCTCCGTCAGAACCCCCGGCGGCAGATCATCCGCCAGCGGCTCAAGAAGCGCCAGCTCCTCCGCGCTCGGCAGCCCGCTCGCGGCGAGCTCGGTGTTGTCCCAGAAGGAATTGATCCGCTTGTAGATGCCGTAGAAGAGCGTCTTGTTGGACCACTCGAAATTGAACATCAGGCCGATCGCCTCGCGCACGCGCGGATCCTGGAACTGAGGGCGGCGCAGGTTCATCACGAAACTCTGGCCGGTGGCGATGGTGCCGTCGGGCAGTTCCGCCTTGACGACGTGGCCCGCTTCGAGCGCCGGGAAATCGTATTGCGTGGCCCAGGTCTTGGAGGAATTCTCGTTGCGGAAAGTGTAGGCGCCCGCCTTGAACCCTTCGAAGGCCGCGTTGCCATCGCCGAAATACTCGATGCGGATGCGGTCGAAATTGTTGCGACCGATGTTGATGGGCAGATCCTTGCCCCAGTAGTCCGGGTTGCGCTTGTAGACGATGCGGCGGTTGATGTCGAAACTGTCGAGCACGTAGGGCCCGGACCCCAGCGCGGGCTCCAGCCGGCTTTCATCCAGCCCCGCGCCCGTCTCCTCAAACCACGCCTTGGAGAACACCGGCAGCCCGCCGACGCTCTCGATCACGTCGCGGCGCGGCGCCTCGGG
Organism: Pseudoruegeria aquimaris; assembly: GCF_900172235.1. Classification (GTDB taxonomy): domain Bacteria; phylum Pseudomonadota; class Alphaproteobacteria; order Rhodobacterales; family Rhodobacteraceae; genus Pseudoruegeria; species Pseudoruegeria aquimaris. The sequence goes on from NZ_FWFQ01000012.1 coordinate 43,719, forward strand.
CTTGAAGGTGAACTTGATCCGCTTCGGCCCCAGAACCTCGGCCCCCTCGACCTGCTGGCTCAGCACCGCGCGGAAGGAAGGCAGCCCCTCGTTGAGAAACAGCTCGTAGGTGAAGGCCACGTCCTCGGCGGTCACGTCGCTGCCGTCGGCGAACTTCGCCTCGGGGCGGATGTTGAAGATCACCCAATCCTTGCTTTCGGGATACTCGAGGCTCTCCGCCAGCAGCCCGTAGGAGGTGCCGATCTCATCGGAGGTCGTCGTGAGCAGGCTTTCGAAGAAGACGCTCGAAAGAATGCCCGCGCGCCCCTTCGTGGTGTAGGGGTTCATCGAATCGAAGGTGCCAACCCAGCTGATCGAGATCTCGCCGCCCTTCGGCGCCTCGGGATTCACGTAGTCGAGATGCGCGAAATCCGCCGGGTATTTCGGCGTGCCGAAGGTCGAGATCGCGTGGCTCTTGATGATGGCGTCTTCGGAAAAGGCTTTCGGCGCCCCCAGCAGAAGGGCCGCGGCGAACAGCGGGGCGGACAACAAAAGGCCAAGTCGGGCGCGGCGCTTCGGGTGTGTGCCGAGGGCGGCGGCGCGCGGGCGGCTGTTTTGCATGTGGATCCTCCGAATGTGCAGAACGCGGCTTTCGCCTATGTGGGGATACATTAGCGCAGAATTCACCCCATCACAGGGCCAAGTTGCGAATTTGTGAAACCCGCGTGAAACGGGCCCTCCGCGCGCTTCCTCTCGCTCCAAATACCTCGGGGGAGTCGCGCCCCCCGCGGGGCGCGGCGGGGGCTGGCCCCCTTCCCTGCCCACCGCAGGGCGCACAATGAAAAAGCCGCCCGGATCGGGCGGCTTCACAGGCACTTTCCTGTTTGCTCTCCAGCCTGCGCACAGGGCGCCGGCCCGGCTTACTTCACGGTTTCGAGGTAAGCGATCAGGTTGGCGCGGTCTTCCGCCTTCTTCAGACCGGCAAAGGACATCTTGGTGCCCGGCGCGTAGTTCTTCGGGCTTTCCAGGAAGCCGTCGAGGTGTTCGGGCGTCCAGGCGCCTTCCAGCCCTTCGAGCGCCGCCGAGTAGCCGAAGCCCGAAACCGAAGCAATATCGCGATCCACCACTCCGAAAAGATGCGGGCCGGTGCCGTTGGCGCCGTCTTCCAGCTTGTGGCAGGCCTTGCACTTGCCGAAGACCTTCTCGCCCTTGCCGACGTCGGCCGCGGCCAGAAGCTCTTCGAAGCTCGGGCCTTCCTCGGCTTCGGCGCCTGCGCCGCCCTCTGCCACTTCGATCACGAAGCCGGCCTTGGCGTGGTCATCGCCGCCGTGGCCGCCACCGGTGTGGAAGAGAATTTCTCCAACCCAGCCGCCCAGCAAAAAGACCAGCAGCGAGCCGCACAGCCCGGCGGTGATCTTCGTCAGTGTCATTGTGTCGAACATGTCGCGATCCATATCGTCGGAATTTTTGCGCTTACTACCCGCTTCCACTCCCAGACTGCAAGGTGTAGTTACCGCGACCAATCGCCCACCGGGATTTTCGTGGCCCGGCGGCGGGGAGAGGGGCGCCCCGGCATGGGCCCCCGGATGCAGGGACGGAGACACCGATGAGCGGACGCATCGCCTTCCAGGGGGAACCTGGCGCCTATTCCGATCAAGCCTGCCGACAGGCGCGCCCCGACATGGAATCGGTGCCCTGCCGCACCTTCGAAGACGTGATCGAAGCCGTGCGCAAGGGCGACGCCGATCTCGCCATGCTGCCGGTGGAGAATACCACCTACGGGCGGGTGGCCGACATCCACCGCCTGCTGCCCGAATCCGGGCTGCACATCGTCGATGAAGCCTTCGTGCGCGTGCACATCAATCTTCTGGGCGTGCCCGGCAGCACCATCGACGGCGTGAAGGAAGCCTATTCCCACCTCGTGCTGCTGCCCCAATGCGCAAGCTTCCTGCGCGAAAACGGCATCACCGGCCGCGTCAGCTCCGACAACGCCCGCGCCGCCCGCGACATCGCCGCCGAGGGCGACCCAACCAAGGCCGCGCTGGCGAGCGAACTGGCCGCCGAGATCTACGGCCTCAAGGTGCTTGCGCGCCACATCGAGGATCAGTCCAACAACACCACGCGCTTCCTGATCATGTCGCGCGAACTGGATCTGAAGCGCCGGGGCAAGGCCGGGATGATGACGTCCTTCGTCTTCCGCGTGCGCAACATTCCGGCGGCGCTCTACAAGGCGATGGGCGGCTTCGCCACCAACGGCGTCAACATGACGAAGCTGGAAAGCTACATGGTGGACGGCAGCTTCTCGGCCACGCAGTTCTACGCCGACATCGAGGGCCACCCGGACGACCGCAACGTGCAGCTCGCGCTGGAAGAGCTCGACTACTTCACCTCGCACGTATCGCTTCTGGGGGTCTACCCGGCGGATCCGCGCCGTCGCTGACGGTGCCGCGCGAGGCTTGAAAGGCCGGCAGGCTGGGCTGACCCAGGCGCAGCGCCGGCCGGTCGGCCGGATGCATCGGGCGGGATGGATCAGGCTGAAAGGATCAGACCGGGCGCTTGCCCGCCGCGCCGACGCGCTTTTCAACGTCCGCGGCGAAACTGCCGACGCGCTTCTTGTAGCGCTTGGTGATCTTGGACTTCGCAAGCTTCAGCGATTGCAGCAGCAGCTTTCCCGTCAGGCTTTCGGCCTTCAGCACCGTGGCCACGCTCAGCCGCGTGCGGTTGCGCGAGAGCGGCACGAGTTCCACGTCCAGATCGCCGTAGATCCCGCCCATCTTGCCGCGGAACTTCACGAGGCTGGGAGTCTCCATCTCGATCAGGTCTGCCTCCAGCCTGCGCGCCTTGCCGCGGTAGTCGAAGCCCATGCTCCAATGCGGCTTGGCTCCGTCGGTGCGGGTCACGTCGATGCCGCGCCGCAGGGCGGAGCGCTCGAAGAAGTCGAAATCGGTCACCGCACGGAACACCGTGTCGATGGGGGCTTCGATGTCTTCATTGGCGGAAAGTTTCATCCGGTCGGACCCTTCGCTGCGGCTCGTTCTTTACTGGCGTCAATCCAGCCGGTCCGCAAGCCAATTCCTGAGAAGAAAATGCGCGATGGATCCCGCGCGTGCGGGTTTGACCGATTTGTCGGCACCGGAAAAGCTGTCGGCCACCTCTTCGCGCGTCATCCAGAGCGCGTGCTCCAGTTCCACCGGATCCAGCGTGATCTCGGTGCTGGTGGCGAGGCCGTGGCAGCCGATCATCAGCGAGTTCGGAAAGGCCCAGGGCTGGCTCGCGAGGTAGCGCACGGGCCCGACCTGCACCTGCGTTTCCTCCATCACCTCGCGGCGCACCGCCGCCTCGATGGTTTCGCCCGGCTCCACGAAGCCCGCGAGCAGCGAATACATGCCCTCCGGCCAGCCGGGGCTGCGGCCAAGGAGCACGCTGTTGCCGTGGGTGATGAGCATGATCACCACCGGATCGGTGCGCGGGAAGTGCTGGCCGCCGCAGCTTGCGCAACTGCGCTGCCAGCCGGCGTTGATCATCTCGGAGGCCGCGCCGCAGCGCGCGCAGAAGCGATGGCTGCGGTGCCATTCGAGAATGGCCTTGCCGGTGGCGGCAAGCTCCGCGTCGCGGGGCGTCAGCTCCATCATCGCACCCCGCATCTCGGCGAAACGCTGGCTCTCGGGCAGGCCCGGCACGCCGTATTCGTTGGGATCGAAGAAGCGTTTCAGCGCCTCCTCGTCCACCCCCTCCGGCCGAAACGCGGAAACATCGCGCGCGAAGCGCGGGCCCGCTTCATCCATTCCGAGAAAGACGAAAGGCTCCGGCGCCTCGGCAAACAGCGAATGGTCCATGCCCAGCCAGACGAGGCCTTGCGCGCCGTCCCGGTGCATCAGGATCTTGCCGCGCCAGAGCGCGAAGCAGCGGGCATCCGCCCGTTCCGCCAGCGCCGCGACCGCCTCCGGTTGCGTGCGCAGATGCGCTGCCCGATCGAGCCCCGATCCGCCGAAGGTCACGCTCTCCGCGATTTTCATGCTCTGCTCTCCTTTTCAGCGGCCACCCGCCAATTCTGGACCATACAGTCAAAAAACTGTCTTGGAATCCCCTGTAGTGCTGTAGCCTGAATGCGCAAAGGCGCAGGGCTCTGCACCCGTCTTTCGCCTTTCCATCCGACAGGGACACCAAAAAGAGGCCCAGACATGGCATTTTCATCCACCCCCCTCAGCCGGCGCGGCTTCCTCGCAGGCACCGCCGCAGGCTCCGCGATGATCGCGCTGCACCCCTATTCCGTCGCCGCCGCCACCAACCAGGCGCATCTGCGGATCCTCGAAACCACGGACCTGCACGTCCACGTCTTCCCCTATGACTACTACGCCGACAAACCGCGCGACACGGTGGGGCTTTCGCGCACGGCGACGCTGATCCAGCAGATCCGCGACGAGGCCACCAACACGCTGCTGGTGGACAACGGCGACTTCCTGCAAGGCAACCCGATGGGCGATTACATCGCCTACGAGCGCGGCATGAAGGAAGGCGACATGCACCCCGTCATCACCGCGATGAACGCGGTGGGCTTCGATGCCTCCACACTGGGCAACCATGAATTCAACTACGGGCTCGATTTCCTCGCCAAATCGCTCGCGGGCGCGGAGTTCCCGGTGGTCTCCGCCAACGTCGCGCTGGAGACCGGCGCCTCCCCGCGCGAGGACAAGACGCTGGTGAAGCCCTACGTGATCCTCGAACGCGAGCTGGAAGACGGCGCGGGCATGAAGCATCCGATCAAGATCGGCATCATCGGCTTCGTGCCGCCCCAGATCATGAACTGGGATCGCCGCCACCTCGAAGGCAAGGTGCAGGCGCGCGACATCGTGGAGACCGCCCGCGCCTACATCCCCGAGATGAAGGAACAGGGCGCCGACATCATCGTGGCGCTGTCGCATTCGGGCCTCGGCGCGGCCGAGGGCGAGGGGCTGGAGAACGCCTCCGTCGCGCTGGCCGGCGTTGACGGGATCGACGCCCTCGTCACCGGCCACCAGCACCTCGTCTTCCCCGGCCCGGCCTTCGCCGAAGTGCCGCTGGTGGACGCCGAGGCCGGCACGATCCAGGGCAAGCCCGCCGCCATGGGCGGTTTCTGGGGCAGCCACCTGGGCGTGATCGACCTGATGCTGGAAATCGACGGCGGCGAATGGAAGGTCGTCACCGCCTCCTCGGAAGCGCGCCCGATCTCCAAGCGCAACGAGGATCGCTCCATCACCGCGCTGGTGGAGGATCAGCAATACGTTTTGGACGCGGTGCGCAAGGATCACGAGGAAACGCTGGCCTACGTGCGCCGCGCCGTCGGCAAGACGAGCGCCCCGCTGCACAGCTATTTCGCGCTGGTGGCGGATGATCCCAGCGTCCAGATCGTGTCCATCGCGCAGAAGTGGTATGTCAGCGAGATGCTGGCGGGCACCGAGTTCGAGGGCCTGCCGATCCTCTCAGCCGCCGCCCCCTTCAAGGCCGGTGGCCGGGGTGGGCCGGAGTATTACACCGATGTGCCGGCCGGCGACGTGGCGATCAAGAACGTGGCCGATCTCTACCTCTACCCCAACACCGTGCGGGCGGTGAAGATCACCGGCGCGCAGGTGAAGGACTGGCTGGAACGCTCCGCCGGCATGTTCAACCAGATCGAGCCCGGCAAGGCCGATCAGCCGCTGCTGAACCCGGCGTTTCCTTCCTACAACTTCGACGTGATGGATGGCGTGACCTACGAGATCGACCTGACCCAGCCCTCGAAATACGGGCCCAAGGGCGAGTTGGAGAACCCGGAGGCCAACCGCATCGTCAACCTGATGTACGAAGGCAAGCCGCTCGACCCGGAGCAGGAGTTCATCGTCGCCACCAACAACTACCGCGCCGGCGGGGGCGGCAGCTTCCCCGGGGCCGATGGCTCCACCATCGTCTTTGAGGCGCCCGACACCAACCGCGACGTGATCGTGCGCTACATCGTGGATCAGGGCACCATCAGCCCGGCGGCCGACGCCAACTGGCATTTCAAGGCCACGCCTGGCACCTCGGTGCTGTTCGAAACCGGGCCGAAGGCGAAAGACTACCTGGGTGACGTGAAAGGCGTGACGATCGAAGAGGCCGGTGAAGGCCCCGACGGCTTCGCGCTCTTCCGCATCACGCTCTGACGCCCGTACCGAACCGGAAGAGGCGGCCCGCCCGCCTCTTTCCTTCGCCGGCCTTTGCCGGAACGTTGCAGTTCCCGCATGGTGCGCTAGGGTTCAGGCGGTGTCTTCCGCCGCCACCGCGGCGCAACCCAGCGAAGGACAGGCCCATGACGATCCGATCCGCGGCACCGGTGCTGGCCCTGCTTGCCGGCCTCGCGGCCCCACCTGCGGCCACCGCCCAGAGCAGCCTGCCCGACGGGGCGCTGTCCGGCATCAAGGATTACGACGAAGCCGAATACGGGCTGCGTTCGGGCTCGGTCGTCGTCGCGCCGATCCCGCTGTCCAATCCCACCCTCGGCTCGGGCCTCGTTCTGGTGACGGGCTACCTGTTCGATGCCGACGAGGGCAGCGATACCTCCTTCTTCGGCATCGGCGGCATGCGCACCGACAACGGCACCTCGGGCTACGCGCTGGCCGGGAATTTCGCGCTGGACGACAACCGCTGGAAATTCGGCTTCGCCGCCGGAGCACTGGATGCCAACTACGATCTCTTCGTGCTCGGCGCGCCGATCCCGCTGAACCAGACGGGCAACCTCGTGCAGGCCAACCTCGCCTACGGCGTCACGCCGGACATCAATTTCGGCATGCACATGCGCTACCTCGTAACCGACATCACCCTGCGCTCGGGGGGCAGCGGGCTGCCACCGGACATCAACGACGACCAGTCCCTCGGGATCTTCACCTTCGGCGCGACCTTCGACTACGATACGCGCGACGACACGATCTTCGCCACCAGCGGCACCCACCTCGCGCTGCGCACGAGCCGAGGCTTCATGACGAGCAGCAGCCGGGAATACAACAAGGCCACGCTGCTCTTCGATCACTACCGCCCGATGCCCCGCGACGGCGATGCGCTGGCGGTGAGATTCGCCGCCTGCGGTGCCTCGGAAACCGCTCCCTTCTACGATTCCTGCGGCCTCGGCGGCGTCGACGGCTTCCGCGGCTACCCCTCGACGCAGTTCATCGGCGACGCCCTGCTCTCCGCGCAGGCCGAATACCGCGGCGCCTTCACCGATCGCTTCGGCTACGCTGTATTTGGAGGGGTCGGGGCCGTGGGCAACGATCTGTCCGACGTGATTGGCTCCGAAACCCGCGCGGCCGCCGGCCTCGGGCTGCGGGTCAGGATCAGCAGGCAGTTCCCGCTGGACTTCGCGATCGACATGGCCTGGAACGCCAACGGCGGCAGCGCCACCTACGTTTACATCGGTCAGCGGTTCTGACCAAAGCTCAGGCGATGATCGCGGGCCATGTCGCGGCGTTACGGCCGTTGAACATGCCGATGTGCCCGATCCGCTTCAGCCCGAAATCGGCCGGCCGCAGGGTCAGCTGGCGCTTGGGGGCTTCCGGGTAGAGCTGCATCAGACGCCAGACGGCCGCCGGGGGCACCATCACGTCATCGGCCACGGCCACGTGTTTCACCGGGCACTGCACCGCCGCGGGGTCCGGCTCGGGCAGATCCCTGCCCACGTCGCAGGCGTTGAAGCCGGGCGTGGTGCACCAGCGCCGCCACTGCCAGTAGACCCCGGCCGGCAGATCCGGCCCAAGCCCCATCGCGCGGCCCGGCAGGTAGCCAAGCATCGCCGTGGCCAGGGGCCCGGGGCCATACCAGAAGGCCGCCGTCACGGGCTTGTAGCGCAGCGGGTGATCGGAGAAATGCACCGGGCCCGAAGCCACGGTGATGACGCGCGAAAGCCGCCGGCCCGCCCCCTGCTGGAACGGGATCATCAGCCCGCCCAGCGAATGGCCGATCACCCAGACCGGCACGCCGGGCACCCGCGTTTCAAGGGCCTCCTGCGCCGCCGGCTGATCCTTCAGGCCCCAGATCGCCATCGTCGCCTCGGAGTCTTTCGGCGGCTTCACCGCGCTGGCGCCGAAATCCCGGTAATCGTAGGTCAGGCAGGCGTAGCCCTCGCGGGAGAGCCACTCGGCGAAGGGCCGGTAGAACCCCTGCGGCACGCCGGTGGCGCCGTGGATCACGATCGCGGCCTTCGGCGCGTGGGAGGGGCGGAACAGGCGGCCGCTCAACTCGGCGCCGTCGCAGGGAAAGCGGATCTCTTCCATGGTGGCGCGGGTCTCCGCCAGTCTCAGGTGTCTCATCTGCTGCCCTCCCGATTGTTTCCGGCACGCCGTGGCAGCGCACTGGACCGATTGGTCCAATAGCACGACTGGACCAATCGGTCCAGCCCCGGTAGACTGCCGCCATGCCCCCGACCGCGCCCGCCACCAAGTCCCGCCTCACCGAAACCGCCGCCCGGCTTTTTCGCCAGAAGGGCTACCACGGCACCGGGCTGGCCGAGATCCTGGCCGAGAGCGGCGTGCCGAAAGGCTCGCTCTATCACCACTTCCCCGCCGGGAAGGCTGATCTGGCCGTTGCCGCCGCCCGCTGGGCCTCGGCCGGCATGCTCGGGATCATCGACGACGCTTTCACCCCGGCCGCGGATTTCACCGGCGGCGCCACCACGCTCTGCTTCAAGCTGGCGAAGCTGTTCGATCTCTACCCGGACTGGCGCGGCTGTCCGATCTCCTCGGTGCTGTTCGACGGGCCGGAGAACGAAAGTTTCCGGGCGGTGGCGGCGGAGATCTTCGAAAGCTGGCGTCACCGGGTCGAAACCCATGCCCTGCGCCTTGGCCTCGCGCCCGAGGCGGCCCGGCGGCAGGCCGAGCACCTGATGTTCCTCGTGCAGGGCGGCTGGACGCAGGCGCGCGCCCGCCAGAGCGGCGATGTCCTGCGCGGGCTGCCGGCCTTCTTCGGCCCGCTCACCGAAACCTGACGCCCCCGCGGACCGCCCGCCCGGGGCGCTTACCCATGCGCTCTCCTCTGCCCGATCCCCGGCCGCGCCCCTCTTGCACTCGGCGCCGAAACCGCCTATCTGACCCGGTGAGAGGTTGGCGCGGGCAAACGCCTCGCCAACCCGGTCAGGTCCGGAAGGAAGCAGCCGTAACGAGTCCCGTTTGGGTCGTTGTCCAACCTCTCACCTTGCCGTCACCGCTGGCGCACCCCGGAACCGCAACCGCTTGAGAAGGGAAAGTAGATGACTGTCACACTGCCCGCTCAGGCCGGGAACCGCTGACGCCCACCCTGCCCCGCGCGCCACACGCACCGCAGGCTGACGCCACCACCTTCGCCTGAGCCACCGTGCCCGCCCCCGCATCGCGGCGATGGGCGCGTTTGTCTTTTCAACTCAGGCAGACCAATGCTTACCCATACCCTCGCCGACCTCGGATGGTCGGCCCACTTCATGCAGCAACTCGACATCGAGGCGCTTGAAACCCTGCAGCCCATGCGCGTGAGCGCGGTGCATCGCGACCGGCTCGAAGCCATCGGCACGGCCGGCCCGGCGGCGCTCACCCTGCCCGGCGGGCAGGAAACCGGCGCCTATGCCATCGGCGACTGGCTGATGGTGGAGCCCGAAACCCTCCGGGTCATCACCCTCCTCGACCGCGCCACGACGCTGGCCCGCCGCGCCGCGGGAACCGATGCACGGCAGCAGCTTCTGGCGGCGAACGTGGACGTGATGTTCATCACCACCAGCTGCAACGCCGATTTCAACCCGCGCCGGCTGGAACGCTACCTCGCTCTGGCCGAACAGGCCGGCATCACCCCCGTTCTCGTGATGACGAAAGCCGATGGCTGCGCCGGCACCGAGGCGCGCGAAGACTGGCGCGCCCGCGGCGAAGCGCTGATGCCGGGCCTCGCCGTCCAACTGCTCGACGCCCGCGACCCGGCGCAGGTGGCCCCGCTCACCGACTGGTGGCGCAAGGGCCAGACGGCCGTGCTGCTGGGCTCCTCCGGCGTGGGCAAATCCACCCTCGCCAACACCCTCTGCGGCGGGGCGCAGGGCACCGGCGGCATTCGCGAGGACGACGCCAAGGGCCGCCACACCACCACCCGCCGCGATTTCCTTCGCGCCAGCCACGGCGGCTGGCTGATCGACACCCCCGGCCTGCGCGCCCTGCGCCTTCAGGCCGCCGAAGAGGGGATCGACGCGGTGTTTTCCGACGTCGCCGAGTTGGCCGAGCAATGCCGCTTCTCCGATTGCCGCCACGAAGGCGAGCCCGGCTGCGCGGTGCAGGCGGCGATCGCCGAGGGCCGTCTGGAGGCCGACCGCCTGCGCCGCTGGCAGAAACTGCGTGCCGAGGACAGGCGCAACAGCGAAACCATCGCCGAGGCCCGCCATCGGGACAGGCAGTTCGGCAAGATCGTCCGCGAGGCGATGCGCGAACGGGATCGGCGCGGAAAGAGTTGAAACGGCCCCGGTCAGGCCGCCCCCCTCGGGTGGCCTGCTAGGGGCCGGGATGGGTGATCCAGGCCCAGCCGATCAACCCGGCGATTCCCAGCACCCAAGCGAGTGCCACGAGCGCCGGAAGCCGCGCCGCCCACCGGGCCAAGCGGCTCCCGCCGCCACTTCCGGCCTGCCAGCAGAAGATCGCGAGGAGACCGGCCACGAGCTGCCCGGCCAGGAACCCGGTGATCCTGTTCATCCCCCGCGTGAAACCGTCGCCCGTGGGCGCTTCCCAAAGCTGCGACACCGCCCAGATCTGGCATCCCAGCCAGAGCGCAAGCAGCGGCCAGAGCCACCTGCGAAGCGATGCTGGTCCGCCTGTCATCCCGGCCGCCTCATCCCTTCATCCCTCGTTCACCCCTTCCGCCCAAAGCCTCTGCGCCTCCGTCTCCACCGCCTGCGGGTGATGGCGGCGCAGATGGGCGAATGGCTCCGCCTGCCCCAGTGCCATGAGCAACGCCAGAGCCACCATGCCCGAGCGCCCGCGCCCGCCGTGACAATGGGCCAGCACGCGGCCGCCCCCGGCCAGAACCGCCAGCGCCTCGGCCTGCAAGGCGGGCCATGCCTGCGCCGTCCGTTCCGAGGGCACGCCGAAATCGGCGATCGGAAACCGCCGCCAGCCGATGCCTGCCGCCGCAAGGCCCGCGGGCAGGGCCCTTGCGCAGCCCATCTCGGCCGCTTCGGTGCAGGATATCACGAAAGCGGGGGCGAAATCGGCAATGGCCCGGAGATCGGCCGCCAGATCGCCACCGCGCCCGGGGAGCGGCGCGATGCCGATCTCCCCTGCGCCCGCCGGCACCCTGCGGATGACGAAGCGATCAGACAATGCCACCCTCCGAAACCCGCTCCGGATGATCCTCGGCCCATGTCGCCAGGAAGGCCGCCATCTCGGGCTCTGCTGCGAACTTCAGCTTCGGCCAGCTTTCGAAACCGTTCTCCGGTGCGATGACGTGAAGATAATCGGCCAGTTTGAGCGCCCCCGCATCCCGGCGCGGCGGGTGCAGACGCAGGCGACGGAGCGCATCGGAGTCACCGGCGGCGTGGGATTTCTGAAGGCGCCGCGCCGCGCGGCTCAGGTGATCGAGGGTTTGGGGCATCCGGTTTCTCCCGCAAGGGGCCCTGTGATCCGCTGCCGTCCGGGCCGGGCAAAAACCTAATGGTCAGGCTTCGCGTGTCTCTCGGGTGCCTTGCAGCTTTCCGCGGATCAGACGCCCCCCGAGGCAGGGCCATCCACAGGTTAGCGCCCCGGAAGGCCGCCGCCAAGCTTGAAGCCGGAGCACGGCAGATTTAGGGTCTCCCCAACCATCAGGGAGCCGAAATGTCCGACACCGCCGAAACCGCCTACCAGGTTCTTGCCCGCAAATACCGCCCGGCCACCTTCGCCGACCTGATCGGGCAGGACGCGATGGTGCGCACCCTGAAGAACGCCTTCCAGGCCGACCGCATCGCGCAGGCCTTCATCATGACGGGCATCCGCGGCACCGGCAAAACCACCACCGCGCGCATCATCTCCAAGGGGATGAACTGCGTCGGCCCCGACGGCACCGGCGGCCCCACCACCGAGCCCTGCGGCGTCTGCGAGCACTGCGTGGCCATCGCCGAGGGGCGCCACGTGGACGTGATGGAAATGGACGCCGCCTCGCGCACCGGGGTGGGCGACATCCGTGAGATCATCGATTCGGTGCACTACCGCGCGGCCTCGGCGCGCTACAAGATCTACATCATCGACGAGGTGCACATGCTCTCCAACAGCGCTTTCAACGCGCTGCTGAAAACGCTGGAAGAGCCCCCGGCCCACGTCAAGTTCATCTTCGCCACCACCGAGATCCGCAAGGTGCCCGTCACGGTGCTGTCGCGCTGCCAGCGCTTCGATCTGCGCCGGATCGAACCGGAGGTGATGATCGCGCACCTCAGGAGCGTGGCCGAAAAGGAAAACGCCCGGATCGCCGATGACGCGCTGGCCCTGATCACCCGCGCCGCCGAGGGCTCCGTGCGCGACGCCATGAGCCTGCTGGACCAGGCCATCGCCCACGGCGCCGGCGAAACCACCGCCGAACAGGTGCGCGCCATGCTGGGGCTGGCCGATCGCGGCCGGGTGCTGGATCTCTTCGATCTCGTGATGAAGGGCGATGCCGCCGGCGCGCTGCAGGAACTGGCCGCGCAATATGCCGACGGCGCGGACCCGATGGCCGTGCTGCGCGATCTCGCCGAGATCACCCACTGGATCTCGATGATCCGGATCACCCCCGACGCGGTGGAGGATCCGACGGTCTCTCCCGACGAGCGCGCGCGCGGGCAGGCGCTTGCCGAAACCTTGTCTATTCCGACCCTCACGCGCATGTGGCAGATGCTGCTGAAGGCGCTGGAAGAGGTCGCCCTCGCACCCAACACGATGATGGCGGCGGAGATGGCGCTGATCCGCCTCACCCATGTGTCCACCCTGCCCACCCCCGGCGAACTGGTGCAGAAACTGCAGGACGGCCCGCCGCCGCCTTCGCCCGGCGGCCAGCCCGGCGCACCGTCATCCGGCGGCGCCGGCTCAGGCGCTCCCATCGCCCGCGGCGGCCACGGCGGCGCGCCTTCGGGCGGCTCCGGGCCGCGCGCCGCCCTCGCGGTGGCCGAGGATCCGGAAAACGCGCTGGCCCGCTATGCCCGCTTTCCGCAGGTGCTCGAACTCATCCGCCGCCACCGGGACGTGAAACTCCTCGTGGAAATCGAAACCTGCCTGCGCCTGATTTCCTACAGCCCGGGCCGCATCACCTTCCAGCCCACGCCCGACGCGCCGCCCGATCTGGCGCAGCGCCTCGGCAGCAAGCTTCAGAACTGGACGGGGGCCCGCTGGGCGGTGATCGTCGAGAACGAAGGCGGCGGGCGCACCATCGCCGAGGAGCGCGATGCCGAACGCCTGAAGCTCGAAGCCGAAGCGCGCGAGCACCCGATGGTGCAGGCCGTGCTGAGCGCCTTCCCGCAGGCCCGCATCACCGACATCCGCACCGCGCAGGAGATCGCCGCCGAAGCTGCCGCCGAGGCGCTTCCGGAAGTCGCCGACGAATGGGACCCGTTCGAAGAGGATCTCTGATCCCACTTCCTTCCGGAAATATCCCGGGGGAGCCGGGCCGAAGGCGCGGCGGGGGCAGAGCCCCCCAAACAAGCGGGGCCGGCACGAGGCGGGCACAAAGCGGAAGGGGCCCCGCGTGCCAGTTTGCACCCGAGGCCCCCTCTCTTCTTCGCCTGCCTAACTACTTGCGGTAGACCGCATCCTTGAATCCCGCAGCCCTGGCCTTCTGCATCGCGCGGGACAAATCCTTCTGGCTCGTGAACGGCCCGGCGAGCACCAGCTTCATCTCCTTGCCGTTCTTCCTGTATTTGCCGTAGCGCACCGGCAGCCCGAGCTTCTGGAGACGCTTGGCGCTGGCCTCGGCATTGGCCGGGTTGCCGAAGGCCCCCACCTGCACCCAGCGCGCCTTGGCGGGCTGCGCCTTGGCACGGGCGGTTTCGGGTTTCGGTGCCTTGGCCCGCGCATATTGCGGGTTGGCCTTGCGATACTGGATCTGCGCCTGCTTCAGGAGCTTGTCCTGCCCGGCCTCCACCTCCACGAGCTGGCGCGGCACGGTGTCCGTCCAGACGAGGCGCATCTGCGCTTCGCCTTCCGCCGTGCGGCGGGCGCGATAGGGGTTCAGCCGGTCGTCATCCCAGGCCGGGCGGTAGCCCTTCGGAAGCTGCGGCACCGCCGGACGGATGACACGGGACTGCGGCGATACCGGGGATTTCGGCGCCACGCGCGGACCCACGCCGTAGCTGCCGGGGTGATCCTTCTGCGGGCCGCAACGCACCTCGTAGCGGCTGCCGTCGCCGATGTACTGCCGCGAAATCACGGAGGCGCCCGGGCATTCCTCGCTGGCGGCGCGGCCCGTGGAGCGGGTCGATTTGGGCGCGGGTTTGGGCGCCGCCTTGGCCGGTGCGGTGGCGGCCGTGGCCGCGGCCGGCGCGGCCGGTTTGGGCTTGGGGGCGGGGGTCGGCGCCGGCTTGGGCGCCGCCGTGGCGGCCGTGGCCGCCTTCGGAGCCGCGCTGGCGGGCGGATCCTTGATCACCGGCACCTGCTGTGGCTGGGCCGTGGCGAAGGTGGGTTTGGCGCCGCAGACCATCTTGCGATCCCGCGTCACCCGCGGCACCCATGTCACCGCGTCACCGACCCCGGCTCGCACGAAGACGCAACCCCTGCTGTCGACGTATTGGGTGCCTTTGAAGCTTGCCGGCGGAAATTCGGCAGGCCCGGTGGAATCCCTCAGAGACTGGCCCGGCGCGAGAGTGGCACTCGCAAGAATTACGGCCAGTCCGAGGGCGGCGGTCTTTACTGCTCGCATCGCTGCCCCCCCACAAAATGTTGTGTCAGGACGCAGGATATTGCCGAATCTGTAAACCCACTGTCTCCGAATCGATGGATTATTTCGTCCCGAACATCCGATCGCCCGCATCCCCCAACCCGGGGACGATGTAGCCCATCTCGTTCAGCCGCTCGTCGAGCGCGGCCGTCACGATGGGCACATCCGGGTGCGCCTCCTTCATCCGGGCCACACCCTCGGGGGCGGCCAGAAGGCAGAGGAAGCGGATGTTGTTGGCCCCGGCCTTCTTCAGCAGATCGATGGCCGCGACCGAGGAATTGCCCGTGGCCAGCATCGGATCCACGGCGATCACGAGGCGATCCTCAAGGCTGTCGGGCACCTTGAAGTAATACTGCACCGGCTGCAGCGTCTCCTCGTCACGGTAGAGCCCGACGAAGCCGACCCGCGCGGAGGGGATCAGTTCGAGGATGCCGTCCATCAGCCCGTTGCCCGCGCGCAGGATCGAGATCAGGGCGAGCTTCTTGCCGGCCAGCACCGGGGCGTCCATCGGCTGAAGCGGGGTGTCGATGCGCTTGGTCGTCATCTCCATCTCCCGCGTGATCTCGTAGGCCAGAAGCTGGCTGATCTCCCGCAGCAGGCGGCGGAACTTGCTCGAGGAGGCCCCCGCCTCGCGCATGTGGGTAAGCTTGTGCTGCACGAGCGGGTGGTCGACGACGGTGAGGTGATCAGTCATTTGCGGCCTCCAGGCGTTTGATCAGGGCCGCGCGGGTCTCTTCATCGCAGAAGGCCGCGCGGGCGGCGGTCAGGTTGATCTCGGCGAAACTGCCTTCGTCCCAACCGAAGGTATCGGCGAGGCGATCGTATTCATGGTTCATCGTGGTGTGGAAGAAGGGCGGATCGTCAGTGGAGACCGTGACCTTCACCCCCGCTTCGCGCAGCCGCTCGACGGGGTGATCCTGCCATGTCTTGTAAAGCCCCAACGCCACGTTGGAGCCGGGGCAGACCTCCAGCACGATGCCGTCCTCGGCCAGCCGCTCCACCAGCGCCGGATCCTCGATGGCGCGCACGCCGTGGCCGATGCGCTCGACCCGCAGATCGTCCAGCGCCTGCCGCACGCTTTCCGGGCCGCCCCACTCGCCAGCATGGCAGGTGAGCCGCAGGCCGGCCTCGCGGGCCATGTCGAAGGCATAGGCGAAATCGCCCGGCTTGCCGGCCTTCTCGTCGCCGCCCATGCCGAGGCCGGTGATGAAGCTGCCCGCCGTCTCGGCCGCGCAGAGCGCGCTTTTCTTTGCCTTCTCGGGGCCGAAATGCCGCACGGGAGTCACGATGCCCTTCAGGATGATGCCGTCGGCGGCCTCCGCTGCACGGGCCGCTTCCTCGATGGCATGGAGATACTCCTTCCACGCACCCAGATCGCCGCCCCCGCAGAAATCGGGCGAAAGGAACGCCTCGGTGTAGATCACCCCGTTGGCCGCGCTTTCCTCCAGCACGGCACGGGTGAGGCGGCCGAAATCCTCGGGCGTCTTCAGAACTTCCGTGGCGGCCTCATAGACCTTCAGGAAGTGCCAGAAATCGGTGAAGGCATAGTTGCCCTGTTCGTCGAACACCCCGGTGAGGTTCACACCCTTCTCCTGCGCCAGCCCCCGGATGAAGGCCGGCGGCGCCGCGCCCTCGATGTGCAGGTGCAGTTCGACCTTCGGCAGATCGGTGACACTCATAGAAAACTCCTTCCCGGCCCCTGTGCCGGTATCTCCAGATGATCGGCGATGGACGCCGCCACATCGGCAAAACCCACCTGCCCAATCGCTTTTTCGCCCACGCCTGCGCCCAGCACCGGCACCCGCTCGCGGGTGTGATCGGTGCCGTGCCAGGTGGGATCGTTGCCATGATCGGCGGTGAAGAGGATCAGATCGCCGTCACGCAGGCGCGCCAGCAGGCGCGGCACCTGCGCATCGAACCACTCCAACGCGCGGGCGTAGCCGGATACGTCGCGCCGGTGGCCGTAGAGGCTGTCGAACTCCACGAAATTGGCGAATGTGAAACTGCCCTCCTCGGCAAGGTCCATCACCTCGAGAAGATGCTCCATCAACGCGGCGTCGCTGCCCTTGCGCACGTCGTCGATGCCGCGCATCGAGAAGATGTCACCGATCTTGCCGACGGCATGCACCTTGCGGCCCGCCTTCTGCGCCCAATCGCACAGCGTGTCCTGCGGCGGCAGGATCGCGAAATCCTTGCGGTTCGTGGTGCGGGTGAAACCGATTTGCGCATCGCCCACGAAGGGGCGCGCGATGACGCGACCCACCTTCATCCCGTGCAGCAGCGGCGCGAGATCCTTGCAAAGCTTCAGAAGGCGTTCCAACCCGAAGTGTTCCTCATGCGCGGCGATCTGGAACACGCTGTCGGCGGAGGTGTAGCAGATCGGCCAGCCCGTCTCGACGTGGCGCGCGCCCTCTTCGGCGATCACCACGGTGCCCGAGGCATGGCGATTGCCGAGAATGCCTTCGGTGCCCGCCACCCGGCAGACTTCGGCCACCAGCTCCGGCGGAAAACAGGGGTTGGTATCGGGGAAGTAGTGCCAATCCCACGGCACCGGCAGGCCGGCAAGCTCCCAGTGGCCCGAAGGGGTATCCTTGCCGGGCGAAACCTCGGTGCCCGCCCCCCAGAGCCCACGCGGTGCGGCGCCCAGCCCCGGCGCGGCTTCGCCCGAGGCCAGCGCGATGGCCGCGCCGAGGCCGAGCGCGTCCAGATTGGGCAGGTGCAACGGGCCGGAACGCCCGTCCTCGGCCCGCCCCTGCGCACATTCGCGTGCGATATGGGCAAGCGTGTTGCTGCCGGCATCGCCGAAATCCGCCGCATCGGGCGCGCCGCCGCAGCCCACGGAATCCAGCACCACGAGAAAGGCACGCGCCATCAGCCCAGCCTCCTGAAAACCAGCGGCACCGGCTCGGGCGCCGCCTCCTGAACCGTGCAGGCGCTGCGGATCGCCGCGGCGGCCTGCTCCGCATCCGCCATGCTGGCGGCATGGATGCGGCAGAGCGGCGTGTGCGGGTCCACCGCCTCGCCGAGCCGCAGCATGTTGGAAAGCCCCACCGCCGGATCTATGCGATCGTCCTGCCGCAACCGCCCGCCGCCCAGACGCACCACGGCCTGGCCGAGGCGCTCTCCGTCCACAGCCGCAAGCCGGCCGCGCACCTGAGGCATCACGTCCACGACCACGGGCGCCGCCGGCAGGCGGTCCCGCCAATGCTCCACGAAATCGCCCGGCCCGCCCAGCTCCGAGATCATCCGGCCGAACCGCTCCGCCGCCGCCCCGCTCTGCAGCGCATCGGCGATGGCCGTCTGCCCCGCCGCGCTGTCGGTGGCCGCTCCGCCGAGGGCCAGAAGCTCGCCCCCCAGCGCAACGGTCAGATCGGTGAGCACCGGGTTTCCGGCCTCGCCGGTGAGAACCGCCATGACCTCCATCACCTCCAGCGCATTGCCGAGGCTGGTGGCGCAGGGCTGGCTCATGTCCGTCACCAGCGCGCGCGTCGGGCAGCCCGCCCCGTTGGCGGTGCGCACCAGCACGTCGGCCAGCGCGATCGCTTCTTCCGGCGTCTTCATGAAGGCACCGGAGCCGCATTTCACGTCGAGCACGAGCGCATCGAGCCCGGCGGCCAGCTTCTTGGAGAGGATCGACGCGGTGATCAGATCCACGCTTTCCACGGTCGCCGTCACGTCGCGGATCGCGTAGAGCCGCTTGTCGGCCGGCGCGATGCGGGCCGAGGCGCCGACGATGGCGCAGCCGGTGTTCTCCACGATCCGCCTCAGCCGCGCGATTTCAACCTGCGTGTTCACGCCGGGGATCGCTTCGAGCTTGTCGAGCGTGCCTCCGGTGTGGCCGAGACCGCGGCCCGAGATCATCGGCACGTAGGCCCCGGCGGCGGCCAGCGCCGGCGCCAGCAGAAGGGAGATGCAATCGCCGACGCCGCCGGTCGAATGCTTGTCGAGCACCGGGCCGGGCAGATCCCAGGCCAGCACATCACCGGAATCGCGCATCGCGCGGGTCAGCGCGACGCGGCCCTCCTCGCTCAGCCCGTTCAGCAGCACCGCCATGGCGAAGGCCGCGGCCTGCGCATCCGTCACGGCCCCGTCCGACAGCCCCTCGGCGAACCAGCCCATCTCTTCCGGGGTCGGGCTTTCGCCGCTGCGCACCTTGGCTATGATCGCGCGGGCGTCCACGCTCACTCGCTTTCCATGTGCGCCAGCCCGAAAGCGCCGGGGATGATCTCGGCAAGGCTCATCGTGCGCGTGTTGCCGTCGAGCGTCGTCATGGTGATCTGCGTGTCGGGCGCCCCGAACTCCGCGAGCTTCTGGCGGCAGCCGCCGCAGGGGCTCACCGGGAGCGGGCTGTCGGCGACGATCAGCGCCTCGGAGAGCCGGGTTTCCCCGCTGGCCACCATCAGCGCGATGGCGCCGGCCTCCGCGCAGGTGCCTTCCGGATAGGCCACGTTCTCCACGTTGCACCCGGCATAGATCCTGCCGTCCGCGCCCCGGACCGCGGCGCCGACCTTGAACTTCGAATAGGGGGCATAGGCTTTCTCGCGCACCGCGAGGGCAGCTTCCAGCAAGGACATCGGGCACTCCTCGGCTATCGAATTTGACTTGTCGGTCAGGTTTCTTGCCCCCGACCCGGGCCAGATGCAAGCAGTCTATTGAAGTCCTGCGCCCTTTTCACCCTTCTTCCCATGCCCCGGCGGGCCGCCCCTTGGGCACCCTTTTGCCCGCGCCGCGATGCCATGTTGACGCGATGGCAAGGAGGGAGTATCGCCCTTGAAGGATAGTTTAATGCTAAACTAAACGCCCTTGGCCCGGGAGACCATCGTGAGCGACGCACCGCAGGACAAACCCCAGACCCCCGCCCTCTTCTACCACGAGCACCCCAAGCCCGGGAAACTCGAGGTGCGGGCCACCAAGCCGCTGGCCAACGGCCGCGACCTCTCGCTCGCCTATTCGCCCGGCGTCGCCGAGGCCTGCGTCGAGATCAAAGAAGATCCGGCGCTGGCCAGCCGCTACACCGCACGCGGCAACCTCGTGGCCGTCGTCTCCAACGGCACGGCGGTGCTGGGGCTGGGCAACATCGGCGCGCTGGCCTCCAAGCCGGTGATGGAGGGCAAGGCCGTCCTCTTCAAGAAATTCGCCAACATCGACTGCTTCGACATCGAGCTGGACGAAAAGGACCCGGAGAAACTGGCCGAGATCGTCTGCGCGCTGGAGCCCACCTTCGGCGCGATCAACCTCGAAGACATCAAGGCACCGGACTGTTTCATCGTCGAGAAGATCTGCCGCGAGCGGATGAACATTCCCGTCTTCCACGACGATCAGCACGGCACCGCCATCGTGGTGGGCGCGGCGGCTTTGAACGCGCTGCGCGTGGCCGGAAAGCGCTTCGAGGACATCAAGGTCGTGTCCACCGGGGGCGGCGCGGCTGGCATCGCCTGCCTCAACATGCTGCTGAAGCTGGGCGTGAAGCGCGAGAACGTCTGGCTCGTGGACATCGCGGGGGTCGTCTACGAGGGGCGCGAAGAAGAGATGACGCCGCAGAAGGCGGAATACGCGCAGGCCACCGATCTGCGCAGGCTGGATCAGGTGATCGAGGGCGCGGACCTGTTCCTCGGCCTCTCCGGCCCCGGCGTTCTGACCGCCGAGATGGCCGCCAAGATGGCCGATCGCCCGATCATCTTCGCGCTGGCGAACCCGACGCCCGAGATCCTGCCCGAGGTGGCCCGCGAGGCGAAACCGGATGCGATCATCGCCACCGGCCGGTCGGACTACCCCAACCAGGTCAACAACGTGCTCTGCTTCCCCTTCATCTTCCGCGGCGCGCTGGACGTGGGCGCGACCGAGATCAACGACGCAATGAAGGTCGCCTGCGTCGAGGGCATCGCCGAACTGGCCCGCGCCACGACCTCGGCGGAGGCCGCCGCCGCCTACAAGGGCGAGCAACTGACCTTCGGCGCCGACTACCTGATCCCCAAGCCCTTCGACCCGCGCCTGATGGGCGTGGTGGCCACCGCCGTGGCCTCCGCCGCGATGGAAAGCGGCGTCGCCACGCGCCCCCTGCCCGACGTGGCCGCCTACAAGCGAAAGCTGGACGCCTCGGTGTTCAAATCGGCGCTCATCATGCGCCCCGTCTTCGAAGCGGCCGCCAAGGCCGAGCGCACGATTATATTCGCCGAGGGCGAAGACGAGCGCGTGCTGCGCGCCGCCTCGGCCATGCTGGAGGAAACCACCGACAAGCCGATCCTCATCGGCCGCCCCGAGGTGGTGGAAACCCGGCTCGAACGGGCTGGGCTGTCGATCCGGCCGGGCCAGGATTTCGTGCTCATCAACCCCGAGCAGGATCACCGCTACCGCGACTACTGGGAAACCTACCACAGCCTGATGGCCCGCAAGGGGGTGACGCCGGATCTCGCCAAGGCGATCATGCGCACCAACACCACCGCCATCGGC
Organism: Pseudoruegeria aquimaris; assembly: GCF_900172235.1. GTDB lineage: Bacteria > Pseudomonadota > Alphaproteobacteria > Rhodobacterales > Rhodobacteraceae > Pseudoruegeria > Pseudoruegeria aquimaris. The sequence goes on from NZ_FWFQ01000012.1 coordinate 65,007, forward strand.
GCCGTGGCGGTGCACAGGGGCGACGCCGACAGCCTGATCTGCGGCACCTTCGGCCAATACCAGTGGCACCTGAACTACGTGACGCAGGTTCTGGGCACCGGCGGGCTGCACCCTGTGGGCGCCCTCTCGCTGATGATCCTCGAGGACGGGCCGCTCTTCATCGCCGACACCCATGTCCACACCGAACCGACGCCGGAGCAGATCGCCGAGAACGTGATCGGCGCCGCACGCCACGTGCGGCGCTTCGGGCTGGAGCCGCGCATCGCGCTGTGCTCCTACTCCCAGTTCGGCAACCACGCCTGCACCTCCGGCCGCCTGGCCCGCGCCGCGCTGGAGATCCTCGATTCCGAGCCGCGCGATTTCCTCTACGAAGGGGAGATGCACGTCGACAACGCGCTCGACCAGGCCCTGCGCGACCGGGTCTTCCCCGGCAGCCGCTTCGAGGGCGCGGCCAACGTGCTCGTCTTCACCTCCACCGACGCGGCCTCCGCCGTGCGCAACATCCTGAAGGTGAAGGGCAACGGGCTCGAAGTCGGCCCGATCCTGATGGGGATGGGCAACCGCGCCCATATCGTCACCCCGTCGATCACCGCGCGCGGCCTGCTGAACATGTCGGCCGTGGCCGGCACCCCGGTGGCCCACTACGGCTGATTGACGACCTCCCTCCCTGCGCCGCAGCGAATTTTTCCATGTTTTACAGGAATTTGACGCTGCGACGCGGCAATCTGTAAACGCCTTTACAGGCAGTTAGCGCTAAAAGTGTCAAACCGGCGCAGCGGGCAGGCTTGCCCTTCCGGAAAGCCGCGGGCTACACAGTTCGCGAGAGCGTGAGCGGAAGGAAGAGGAGCCTGCCGTGAGTTACCAAGAAACCTATGACCGGTGGAAATCCGACCCGGAAGCCTTCTGGATGGAAGCAGCCGAGGAGATCTCCTGGTTCAAGAAGCCCAGCAAGGCCTTGTTCGATGAGAACGCGCCCCTCTACGAGTGGTTTGCCGACGCGGAGGTGAACACCTGCTACAACGCTGTCGACCGCCACGTGGAGGCCGGGCGCGGCGACCAGACAGCCATCATCTATGACAGCCCCGTCACCCACACCAAGCACACCATCAGCTTCGCCGAGCTGAAGGATCGCGTGGCCAGCCTCGCCGGCGCCCTGCGCGCCAAGGGCGTGGGCGTGGGCGACCGCGTGGTGATCTACATGCCGATGGTGCCCGAGGCGCTGGAGGCGATGCTCGCCTGCGGCCGCATCGGCGCGGTGCACTCTGTGGTGTTCGGCGGCTTCGCGGCCAACGAACTGGCGGTGCGCATCGACGACGCGAAGCCCAAGTGCATCATCGCCGGCTCCTGCGGCATCGAGCCGGGCCGCGTGGTGCACTACAAACCCCTTCTGGACGGCGCCATCGAAGCAGCCACGCACAAACCCGACTTCTGCGTGATCCTGCAGCGCGAGCAGGAGGTGGCGAAGCTGATCGAGGGCCGCGACGTGGACTGGCACGCCTTCCAATACGGCGTGGAACCTGCCGAATGCGTCCCGGTTCCGGGCAACCACCCGAGCTACATCCTCTACACCTCCGGCACCACCGGGCAGCCCAAGGGCGTGATCCGGCACACCGCCGGGCAGCTGGTGGCGCTGAACTGGTCGATGAAGAACCTCTACAACGCCGAACCCGGCGAGGTCTTCTGGGCCGCCTCCGACGTGGGCTGGGTCGTGGGCCACAGCTACATCTGCTACGCACCGCTGGTGCACGGCAACACGACGGTCGTCTTCGAGGGCAAGCCGGTGGGCACGCCGGACGCCGGCACCTTCTGGCGCGTCATCGAAGAATACAACGTGCGCACCTTCTTCACCGCGCCCACGGCCTTCCGCGCCATCAAGCGCGAAGATCCCACCGGGGAATTCGTGAAGAAATACGATCTCTCCGGGCTGAAAGCCCTGTTCCTCGCCGGTGAGCGCGCCGATCCCGACACCATCGTCTGGGCGCAGGATCAGCTCGGCGTGCCGGTGATCGACCACTGGTGGCAGACGGAACTCGGTTGGCCCGCGCTCTGCAACCCGCTGGGGATCGAGCAGCTTCCGGTGAAACTGGGCTCGCCGTCCGTTCCGGTGCCGGGCTACGAGTTCGCCATTCTCGACGATGCCGGCAAGCCCCTGCCCGCGGGCGAACTGGGGGCGATCACGATCAAGCTGCCGCTTCCGCCGGGCACCCTGCCCAACCTCTGGAACGCCGAGGACCGCTTCCGCAAGAGCTACCTCGACAACTTCCCCGGCTACTACGAGACCGGCGACGCCGGCTACATCGACGAAGACGGCTACCTCTACATCATGGCCCGCACCGATGACGTCATCAACGTGGCCGGGCACCGCCTCTCCACCGGCGCCATGGAAGAGGTTCTCGCCAGCCACCCGGACGTGGCGGAATGCGCCGTGATCGGGGTTTCCGATCCGCTGAAGGGCCAGCTGCCGCTGGGCTTCCTCTGCCTCAACGCCGGCACGCAGCGCTCCGCCGAGGAGGTCACGCAGGAAGTCGTCAAGCTGGTGCGCGAGAAGATCGGGCCCGTGGCGGCCTTCAAGCTGGCCACGGTGGTGGACCGCCTGCCCAAGACACGCTCGGGCAAGATCCTGCGCGGCACCATGGTCTCCATCGCCGACGGCAAGGAGTTCAAGATGCCCGCCACCATCGACGATCCGGCCATCATCGACGAGATCAAGAGCGCGCTGGCCGCGATCGGGTTTCCGTCGAAATAGGCAAGGCGCAAGCAGGTGTTTGGCCCCTCCGTCTTTCGGCGGGGCCAAACCTTGCGGACAAGCGTAGGTTGCGGATGGCTTCGGCGCGTGTGTGGCGGAGCCGCTTCCCCGAACCGGTAGCTGCCATTCGCCTCATGTGCAGCGAAGGTCCGGTCGGAGCCCAGGGACGAAACCAGACCCTGCACAGACCCATTTTCTCTGCAAGCAAGCCGGTGAACAGCCGCGCAGCGGCCCGGCCATCGTCAGCCCCTCCCCGAGGGCTGGCGATTTGGAAAAGGCGCGCGATGCTCGATCCGTGGCAGGTCTTGGCCGCCATGAAGCGCTTCGAAAGCACCGGAGGGTCGCCATCCGGGGGCTGAAGATGGCCTAGACGAACTGTTCGCTCAGAAGCCGTTCCTCCAGCCCGTGGCCGGGATCAAACAGGATGCGGTGGCGGATCTCGGGCTCCGAGCGGATTTCCACCGCCAGCACGTTCTCCACCCAGCGGCTGTCGGCATCGGCCATCACCGGGCGTTTCTCGGCTTCCAGCACGTCGATGCGCACGGTGGAGGTGTTGCGCAGCAGCGCGCCGCGCCAGCGCCGCGGGCGGAAGGCCGCCACGGCGGTGAGCGCCAGCACGTCGGAGCCGATCGGCAGGATCGGCCCGTGGGCGGAATAGTTGTAGGCGGTGGATCCGGCCGGCGTGCTGAGCATCGCCCCGTCGCAGACCAGTTCCTGCAGGCGCACGCGCCCGTCCACCGTGATGCGCAGCTTGGCGGCCTGTGGCCCGGCCCGCAGCAGCGAGACCTCGTTGATCGCAAGGGCATGGTGGACGGAGCCGTCGCTGGTTTCGGCGCGCATGGAAAGCGGGTTGATCACCTCTTCCTGCGCTTCGCCGAGGCGCTCTAGCAGATCGTCCTCGCGGTATTCGTTCATCAGGAAGCCCACGGTGCCGCAGTTCATGCCGTAGACGGGCACGTCCAGCGCCTGGGTGGCGTGGAGCGTCTGGAGCATGAAGCCATCGCCCCCGAGCGCGACGATCACCTCCGCCTCCTTTGCATCCACCGAACCGAATCGCTTCTGAAGCGCACGATGCGCGGCCTGCGCCATCTCGCCCCGGCTGGCGGTAAAACAGATCCTCGGCCCTTGCGGCATGGCTGCCCCCTTGTTTCCGCGGCCAGTTTGCGATCTCCGAAAGGAAACACAAGGCCCCTTTCCGCCTCACCCATGCCGCAGGCCGGGGGGGCTGCGTCGTTTTCCGGGCTTTTGATGGAGAAAAACTTTCGTTACATAGCGCCAACCTCGCTTCTTGTTCCTCTGGGAGACCTCCATGACCGACGCAATGCGCGACAGCGGCTTTTTCACCGAATCCCTCGCAACCCGCGATCCCGAGCTGTTCGGCTCGATCCAGAACGAGCTCGGCCGTCAGCGCGACGAGATCGAACTGATCGCCTCGGAAAACATCGTCTCCGCCGCCGTCATGGAAGCCCAGGGCTCGGTGATGACGAACAAATACGCCGAGGGCTACCCGGGCCGCCGCTACTACGGTGGCTGCCAATACGTGGACGTGGCCGAGAACCTGGCCATCGAGCGCGCCAAGCAGCTCTTCGGCTGCGAGTTCGCCAACGTGCAGCCCAACTCCGGCTCCCAGGCCAACCAGGGCGTCTTCACCGCGCTGCTGCAACCGGGCGACACCATCCTCGGCATGTCGCTGGACGCCGGTGGCCACCTGACCCACGGCGCCAAGCCGAACCAGTCGGGCAAGTGGTTCAACGCCGTGCAATACGGCGTGCGCCAGCAGGACAGCCTGCTGGACTACGACCAAGTGCAGGCGCTCGCCAATGAGCACAAGCCCAAGCTGATCATCGCCGGCGGCTCCGCCATTCCGCGCCAGATCGATTTCGCCAGGTTCCGCGAGATCGCCGACAGCGTGGGCGCCTACCTGATGGTGGACATGGCCCATTTCGCCGGCCTCGTGGCCGCCGGCGAGCACCCCTCGCCCTTCCCCTATGCCGACGTGGCCACCACCACCACGCACAAGACCCTGCGCGGCCCGCGCGGCGGCATGATCCTGACGAACGACGAAACGATCGCGAAGAAGGTCAACTCCGCTATCTTCCCCGGCATCCAGGGCGGCCCGCTGATGCATGTGATCGCGGCCAAGGCCGTCGCCTTCGGTGAGGCCCTGCGGCCCGAGTTCAAGATCTACCAGCAGCAGGTGCGCAAGAACGCCGTGGCGCTGGCGGACCAGCTGATGAAGGGCGGGCTCGACATCGTAACCGGCGGCACCGACACCCACGTGATGCTCGTGGACCTGCGCCCCAAAGGCGTGAAGGGCAATGCCACCGAGAAGGCGCTTGGCCGCGCCCACATCACCTGCAACAAGAACGGCATCCCGTTTGACCCGGAAAAACCGATGGTGACCTCGGGCATCCGCCTCGGCACCCCGGCCGGCACCACCCGTGGCTTCACCGAGGTCGAGTTCCGCCAGATCGCGGACTGGATCGTGGAAGTGGTGGACGGGCTCGCCGCCAACGGCGAAGAGGGCAACGGCGACGTGGAAGCCGCCGTGCGTGCGAAGGTGGCCGAGCTGTGCAAGGCCTTCCCGCTCTACCCGAACCTGTAAGATCGGCGGCGGCGGACCGGTGATCGCATCGGCCCGCCCCCCGCGCGCAGTGCTGCCACGGGACGTGGCGGCCCTCTGCACGCTCTACGGCGCGGCCCTGCGCGGCGGCGCGCCGGCCTTGCCCGAAAGCTTCATCGCGGCGGAACAAGGCAACCTCCGGACTCATTACCTGCCCGCAACCCGCAGCCGCGTCATCGGCGCGCCGGGAACGCCGGAGGGTTTCATCAGCGTCCACGGCGCCGAGGTGGCCGGGCTCTTCGTGGATCCGGCATACCAGGGGCGCGGCATCGGCAGCCGGCTCCTGGCCTGGGCGGCGACGACGGCGCCCGAACTCCACGTGTTCGTGTTCACCGAAAACCGGCCCGCCCGCGCCTTCTACGCCGCCCGCGCCTTCGCGCCCGCGGGTGAGGAGATCCACGTGGAGACCGGGCTGCCCATCCTGCGCCTTGAGGCTGCATCGGCGCGGATCCTGGACCGGCTGTCGCCGGCGGGGGCTCTGCCCCCGCACCCCCGAGGTATTTGACGCGAGAGGAAGGGGATCAGCGCCCCTTCCAGACCGGATCGCGTTTCTCCGCGAAGGCGCGGGCGCCTTCCAGCTGGTCTTCGGAGTTGTAGAGCCGTTCGATGGTGGGAAACTGGCTCTTGGTGATGCGGTTCATCGCGTCCTGGAACTTCATGTCTTCCGCCTCGCGCACCACCTCCTTGATGGCCGCCATGACGAGGGGTGGGCCGCTTTCGAGAAGGCGCGCGAGGTCCCATGCCTTTTCCAGCAGTGCGTCCGGAGCGCAGATTTCCCGCAGCAGGCCCCAGCGCAGCGCCTCCTCTGCGTCAAACCAGCGCCCGGTGAGCAGCAGGTCCATCGCGACGTGGTAGGGGATGCGCTTGGGCAGTTTCACGGAGGCCGCGTCGGCCACGGTGCCGGAGCGGATCTCGGGCAGGGCGAAGGTGGCGGTGGTGCTGGCGAGGATCAGGTCGCAGGAGAGCGCCAGTTCGAGCCCGCCGCCGCAGCAGATGCCGTTGACGGCACAGATCACCGGTTTGTTGAGCCCCGGCAGTTCCTGCAGGCCGCCGAAGCCGCCCACGCCGTAGTCGCCGTCCACCGCGTCGCCCTCCGCGGCGGCCTTGAGATCCCAGCCGGGGCAGAAGAACTTCTCGCCTTCGGCGCGCAGGATCGCCACGCGCAGGCCGTCGTCGTCGCGGAAGGCGCGGAAGGTTTCACCCATCAGGCGGCTGGTGGCGAGGTCGATGGCGTTGGCCTTGGGGCGGTCGAGGGTGACTTCGAGGATGCCGCCTTCGCGGCGGGTCCGGATCGGGTCTGCGCTCATGGTGCGGGCTCCTCCTTCATGCGGATCAGGGCGTCGGCGGCGTAGGCGGCCCAGGGGGTGCACATCAGCGGATTGATTTCCACCTCCTGCACGGCGCCGCGGTGGGCTTCGACGAAATCCTGCACCGAAAGCACCGCCTGCACCACGGTGTCCATGTCCGCGGCGGCCATGCCCCGGTAGCCGGCCAGCAGCCTGTGGATCTTCAGGTCTTCCAGCGCGGCGCGCACCTCGCTCTCGGTGAGCGGCAGCAGCAGCGAGGCGCTGTCGGCCAGCAGCTCGGTCAGGACGCCGCCGGCGGCCAGCGTCAGCACGTAGCCATGGGCCGGGTCCGCCACCACGCCGATCAGCAGTTCCGCCACCGTATCGGTGATCATCTCCTCGACAAGGAAGCTTTCGGCCGGCATCGCCTGGGCGGCTGCCAGCACTTCCTCGCCGCCCAAGAGGCCCAGCTTCACCGCGCCGGCCTCCGTCTTGTGGGCCACGCCCTCGCCCTTCAGCGCCACCGGCACCCCGAAGCGATCCGCCAGCAGCCCGGCCGCCTCGGGGCTTTCGGCGCGCCCCGAGGCCGGCACGCGGAGGCCGTGGCGGGCCAGCATCGCCTTGCCCTCCGCCTCGCTCAGGACGCGGGTCGCCCCGGCGTTCCGGGGCGCGGGCCAGACGGCGGGCGCGGGGGGACGGTCGAGGCTCTCGCCGAGATAGGCGGCGGCTTCGATCGCCGTGATCGCCTCGCGCAGACCGTGCAGCGGCGCGATCCCCTCGGCGAGCAGGGTCTGGGCCATGGCTTCGGGCATCGTGTCCTGCAGGGTCGTCACCAGCGCCATCGGGGTGGGGCGCGCCTTGCGGGCGATGCGCATGCCTTCGATCACGCAATTCCAGTCCGAGCCGTCGCAGCGGTCCGGGCGGGGGAAATCCATGATCACGCAGGCGAGGCTGAGATCGGGATCGAGCATCGCGGTGAAGGCTTCGCCCAGGGCCTCGGTGTTGCGCCAGATGTAGGTGTGGTAGTCGAGCGGGTTGTTGAGCGCCACCATCGGCCCGAGGGCGGCGCGCAGATCGCGGCGCTGGCGGGCGTTCAGCGGCGGGAAGCAGACGCCCCGGCCCTCGGCGACATCGGCGATCAGCCCAGCCTCGCCGCCGGAGCAGGAGAGCGAGGCGATGCGGTTGCTCGGAAGCGGGCCGACGGCATGGAGCAGCTTGAGCGTTTCCAGCAGTTGCGGCAGGCTTTCGACCTGCGCGAAGCCGAGCCGTTTCAGGAAGGCGCGCGCGCCGGCGTCGCTGCCGGCAAGCGAGGCGGTGTGGCTGATCGTGGCCTGCTGCGCCAGCGCGCTGCGCCCGGCCTTCAGCGCCACAACCGGCTTTCTCAGCCGCCGCGCGGTCTCGGCCAGGGCCTCGAAGGCCGCCGTATCGTTCACGCCCTCGATGTGCAGCCCCAGCGCCGTGACGCGCGGATCTGCCAGCATCGCTTCGCCGATGGCAGCCAGGCTCAGCTGCGCCTGGTTGCCCGCCGTGGCCACGTAGGCCAGCGGCAGGCCGCCCTGGGTCATCGAGATGTTCATGGAGATGTTGGAGGACTGGCTGATCACCGCCACCCCGCTTTCGCCCCGCTGCCCGCCCTGCTGGTCGGGCCAGAGCGCGACTCCGTCGAGGTAGCTGACGAAGCCGTAGCAGTTGGGGCCGATGAGGGGCATCTCGCCGGCGGCCTCCAGCAGCCGCGCCTGGAGATCGGAGGCGGAGCCGTCCTCGGCGCTGGCCTCGGCGAAACCGCTGGCGAGGCAGACGACGCCGCCGCAGCCCTGCGCCGAGAGCGCCTCCACCGCGTCGATGGAGGCATGGCGGTTGACGCAGATCAGCGCGGCATCCGGCGTTTCGGGCAGATCCGCGACGCTCGGGTAGGCCGGGGCGCCCGCGAGGCTGTCGCGCGTGGGGTGGACGACCCAGATCGGGCCGACGTAGCCCAGCGCGCGGCAGTTCTGGATCACGTTCTCCGCCCAGACACCGCCGCCGATGACGGCGATGCTGGCAGGCTTGAGAAGGCGGCTCAGGTCTCTCTTCATGGCCTCAGGCTCCAAGTGGCCGCAGCAGATCGCGGCTGATGATGTGGCGTTGGATTTCGCTGGTTCCGTCCCAGATGCGCTCCACCCGCGCATCGCGCCAGAAACGCTCGATGGGGAAATCGTCCATCAGCCCCATGCCGCCGAAGATCTGCAGCGTGGCATCGGTGACGCGGGCGAGCATCTCGGAGGCGTAGAGCTTGGCGGAGGCGATCTCGCGGTTGGCGGGCAGGCCCTGATCGAGCCGCCAGGCCGCGGCGAGCGTGAGCCAGTCCGCCGCGTCGATCTCGGTGATCATGTCGGCGATCTGGAAGCCTACGCCCTGGAATTTGCCGATGGGCTGGCCGAATTGCTTGCGTTCGGCGGCATAGTTCAACGCGTAGTCGAAGCAGCGCCGTGCCCGTCCCACGCAGAAGGCGGCCACCGTGAGGCGCGTGGCGTAGAGCCATTCGTTCATCACCGCGAAACCGCCGTCCACTTCGCCCAGCACCTGCGCATCCGGCAGGCGGCAGTCATCGAAGGTGAGCACGTAGTTCCTGTAGCCCCTGTGGCTGACCGAGGTGTAGCCCTCGCGCACCTCGAACCCCGGCGTGCCGCGGTCCACGAGGAAGGTGGTGATGCGCTTTTTCGGCCCCTTGGGGGTGTCGTCCTCCCCCGTGGCGATGAAGACGATGAAAAAATCCGCGTGCTCCGCACCGGAGATGAAGTGCTTGGAACCGTTGACGACCCAATCGCCGCCCTCCCGGCGCGCCGCGCATTTCATGCCGCGCACGTCGGAGCCCGCATCGGGCTCCGTCATGGCGAGCGCGTCCATCCTTTCGCCGCGCACGGCGGGCAGGAGGTAGCGTTCGCGCTGCTCCTCGTTGCAGGCCATCAGGATGTTCTGCGGGCGGCCGAAGAAATGGGTGAGCGCCATGGAGCCGCGGCCCAGTTCGCGCTCCACCAGCGTGAAATCGAGGTGCGACAGCCCCGCGCCGCCCACGCTTTCGGGGAAATTGCAGGCGTAGAAGCCGAGGTCGATGCATTTCCGCTTGATCGCTTCGCCGAGCGCGCGGGGGACCTGCCCGCTGCGCTCAACTTCAGCTTCGTGGGGATAGATCTCATGCTCCACGAAGCTGCGCACCGTGGAGACGATCATCTCCTGTTCCTCGCTCAGACCGAACTGCATGTCACGCCTCCCGATGTGCGGCTGCCAGTGCCTCGACGCGCGCCAGAACCTCGGGCTGCGGCGGGCAGGATTTGCGGGTTTCAAGGCTGACGTGCAGCAAGAACTGGGTGCAGGTGGCCAGGAGCGCACCATCGGCGGCGCGGCGCATTTCGTGGGACATTCCCAACTTCTTGCCCGCGCCCGTGGTCACGCGCGTCGCCACCTCGATGGCTTCACCCGCATGGGTTTCGAACAGGTATTTCACCGAGGTTTCCACGGTGAAATAGCTGTTTCCGCCCGCGATATAGGCGGCATCGGCCCCGACATGGGCCATCACCGCATCGGCGGCGTCCGAGAATACCTGCCCGTAGCGGCCTTCGTTCATGTGGCCGTTGTAATCCGTCCAGTCCACCGGCACCGTCCGGCGCACGGTGATCAGCGGCACGGTATCGGCAAGGGGCTGTGCCATCGCGGCTTCGTGGGCATTCAGAAGCGCCCCGGCGGCAGCATCGCGCTGGCGCAGCGCGCGCAGCATGGCCACGAGGTTGTCATCGCGCAGCCGCTCCAGCTCCCGAATGCCCATGTGGCCGGATTGCGCATCCGATTGCCCGGCGATCAGTTCCACCAGATCGTCGGTGAACTCCGGCACGTCCATCAGCTTCGTCCAGGGCCATTTCAGCGCCGGGCCGAACTGGGCCATGAAGTGCTTCATCCCCGCCTCGCCCCCGGCGATGCGATAGGTTTCAAACAGCCCCATCTGCGCCCAGCGCAGGCCGAAGCCCATGCGGATCGCCTCGTCGATCTCGCCGGTGGTGGCAATCCCGTCCTTCACCAGCCAGAGCGCCTCCCGCCAGACGGCTTCGAGCAGACGGTCGGCGATATGGGCGTCGATCTCGGCGCGCACGTGCAGCGGGAACATGCCAAGGCCGGTGAGCGTGGCTTTGGCCGTGTCCAGCACCTCGGGACGGGTGGCGGCGGAAGGCACAAGCTCCACCAACGGCAGCAGGTAGACCGGGTTGAACGGGTGGGCCACGAGCACCGCGCCGGGGCGGGACAACCCCTCCTGCAACTGGCTCGGCGTGAAGCCCGATGTGGAGGAGCCGATCACCGCGTTCCGCGGGGCGTGCGCCGTGATCTCCGCCAGCACCCGATGCTTGAGGTCGAGCCGTTCGGGCACGCTCTCCTGCACCCAATCCGCGCCCGCCACGGCCTCGGCGACGGAACCGCAGAGGGTGAGCCTGCCCTCCGGCGGCAAGGCGCGGTCATAGAGCATCGGCAGGGCGCGCCGCGCGCCTGCCAGCACCGCACCAACCTTGCGTTCGGCCTCCGGGTCCGGATCATGGAGCCGCACGTCCCAGCCGTTGAGCAGGAAGCGCGCAAGCCAGCCGCCGCCGATGACGCCCCCTCCGATGATTGCTGCCGTCTTGCTCATGGGCGGGGCTCCTTGTCGATCCTGCGCGCGGGCGGCGTGGCCACCTCAGTTGCCGGGCTGTTGGGGGTAGAAGAGTTTCGAGGTGTCGTAGCCGGCCCCGGCCAGCACCGACTTGGCGGCCGCAAGCTGGGCGTCGGAAATCTGCGGTGTGCGGGCCAGGATCCAGCCGGTGGAGCCCTTGGGGTTGCCCACGACGGCCACGTCGTAGCCTTCGGTCACGTCCAGCACCCAGTAGTCGCCGCGCACGAAGGGCAGCGGCAGCCAGGGCACGAAGGTGACGCTCAGCTCGCCCGGCGCCTCCACGCGGGCGACGCCTTCGGACTGCTTCACCTCGCCGTCCAGCCCCCCGTCACGGCAGGTGTTGACCACGGAGATCTGGCCATCCTCGCGCAGGGCGTATTCCGCCGTGACCCCGGCGCAGCCCTTCTCGAACCAGTTGGGAAAGCGGGCGATTTCATACCAGAGGCCGAGGTAGCGCTCCACGTCGAGGCTCTCGACGGCGGCGATCGGCACGTCGCGGTCGCGGTATTTGTCGGCCAGGGCGGCAGGGGCCGTGGCGAGGGCGAAAAGCGCGGTGGCGGCGAGGGTGCGGAAGATCATGTTCGTGGGCTCCTTTTCTGCAAGCCCAACTTAGCCCGAACCTCCGCCGGGCCAATCACCCGCGCGCCCATGTTTTCCACCACCGTCACCGCCCGCTCCACCAGCTGCGCGTTGGTGGCCAGCACGCCCTTTTCGAGCCAGAGGTTGTCTTCCAGCCCCACGCGCACGTTACCGCCCGCCAGCACGGCGGCGGCGGCATAGGCCATCTGGTTGCGCCCCAGCGAGAAGGCCGAGAACGTCCAGCCCTGCGGGACGTTGTTGACCATCGCCATGAAGGTATTCAGGTCGTCCGGCGCGCCCCAGGGCACCCCCATGCAGAGTTGCACGAGGGCCGGATCCGAGAGCACGCCTTCCTCCACCAGCTGCTTGGCGAACCAGAGATGCCCCGTGTCGAAAGCCTCGATCTCGGGCTTCACGCCCAGCTCCGTCATCATCGTGCCCATGGCGCGCAGCATGCCGGGGGTGTTCGTCATCACGTAGTCGGCCTCGGCGAAATTCATCGTGCCGCAATCCAGCGTGCAAATTTCCGGCAGGCATTCGGCCACATGGGCCACGCGCTCGGTTGCGCCGATCATGTCGGTGCCCGCCGGGTTCACCGGCAGCGGCGCTTCGGTGGAGCCAAAGACCATATCGCCGCCCATGCCGGCGGTGAGGTTCAGAACCACGTCCACCTCGGCGTCGCGGATTCGCTCCGTCACTTCGCGGTAGAGATCGAGCCTGCGCGAGGGCGCGCCGGTTTCGGGATCGCGCACATGGCAATGCACGATGGCAGCGCCCGCCTTGGCCGCATCGATGGCGCTCTCGGCGATCTGCCTGGGCGATCGCGGCACGTGGGGCGAGCGATCCTGCGTGCCGCCGGATCCGGTAACGGCGCAGGTGATGAAGACCTCGCGGTTCATGGAAAGCGGCATGGCAGGCTCCGTGGCTCGGGTTTCGGATGAGATACCCAATCACGGCTTGCAGGCAGGCGATTGGCCACTTTAGACATAGATCATGCAGAAATGGACAAAATCACCCGCCGCACCGCAGCAAGTTTCGCTGCTGCTGTTCGACGATTTTTCCAACCACTGCCTCGCGAACGCGCTGGAGCCCCTGCGCGCGGCCAACACGATTTTGGGCCGGCCCGTCTACCACTGGCAGTTCCTCACGCCTACCGGAGAGCCGGTGCAGTCTTCCTCGGGGCTGCCGATCCTGCCCCACGGCGCGCTGGGCGCCTGCGGGCCGTGCGACATCTTCATGGTCATCGCCAGCTACAACTACCGCGCCCTCTCAACGCCCCACACGCTCACCGGGCTGCGCCGGGCCGCCCGCTCCGCCGGGCTAATGGCCGGGCTTGATACCGGCGGCTGGATCATGGCCGAAGCCGGCCTTCTGGAGGGGCGCGAGGCCACCGTGCACTGGGATGCGCTGCCCGAATTCGAGGAGCGCTTCCTCGGGGTTTCCGCCCAGCGCGCACCCCATGTCTTCGACGGCGACCGCGCCACCTGCGCCGGAGCCATGGCCAGCTTCGATTTCGTCCTGCGCCTGATCGAGGCGCGCCACGGCACCGCGCTGAGCGTGGACATCGAGAGCTTCTTCCTGCGCGAAAGCCGCAACCTGCAACTGCGCCACGGGCCCGTCTCGCGCGACAGGCTCGTTGCCGCCGCGCTCGACAGGATGCGCGCCGAACTGGAAACGCCCCTGCCGCTGCCGGCGATCGCCCGGCAACTGGGCTGCCACGAAAAACAGCTCGCCCGGCGCTTCGAGGCGGCGCTCGGGGCCAGCCCCGGCAAGGTCTATCGCCACATCCGGCTCACCGCCGCGAAACGGATAGTGGAACACACCGGCATCGAGATCGCCGAAATCGCCGTGCGCTGCGGCTACGAGAACGCCAGTGCCCTTTCGCGGGCCTTCCGTCTGCGCTACGGCTGCGCGCCAAGCGCGGCACGCCGGGCCGCGCGCGCCCGCAGCCAGCCGAGCCGTCTCTGACGGCGCAACGCATTCACGAGGAGCCCCCATGCCCGAGATCACCCTGCCCGACGTCACCCTGCACTGGCAGGAAGCCGGCGACCCGCAGGGCGCACCGGTCGTCTTCGCCCATGCGCTGGGCACCGATGCGCGGCTGTGGGACGCCCTTCTGCCCCTGATGCCGGGCGGCCTGCGGCTCATCACCTATGATCTGCGCGGGCACGGGCGCTCCGCGGTGCCGCAGCCGCCCTATTCCATGGGCGCGCTGGTGCGCGACACCGAGCGGCTGCTGGACGGCCTCGGCCTGAAGGAGACAGTGTTCGTCGGCCTGTCGATCGGCGGCATGGTGGCACAGGGGCTGGCCGTCAAGCGGCTGGACCTCGTGCGCGGGCTAGTGCTGTCCAACACCGCCGCGAAGATCGGCACCCCGAAGCAATGGCAGGCGCGCATGGCTGCTGTCGAGGCCGGCGGCATGGCCGCGATCGCCCCGGCCACCATCGAGCGCTGGTTCGCCCGCGGCAACCGCTCCAGCCCCGAGGCCGCCCTCTGGCGCGCGCGGCTGGAGGCCACGCCGGCGGCGGGCTACCTGGGCGGCTGCGCCGCCGTTTCGGGCACGGATTTCTACACCCCCACCTCCGGCCTGCGCCTGCCGACGCTCGGCATCGCGGGCAGCGAGGACGGCTCCACCCCGGCGGACCTCGTGCGCGAAACGGTCGATCTGATTCCCGGCGCCGATTTCCGCCTGATCCGCCGCAGCGGCCACCTGCCCTGCGTCGAGCAGCCCGCCGCCTATGCCGAGATCCTCACCGGGTTCCTCGACAGGATCGGCCACCGGGCGCAGGCCTAGTTCCGCCGGCGCCCATTTCTTGGGCAGATGGCCCCGATACAGGCACGGCGGCGGGTTTCGCCCGGCGTGATGCGCTTGACTTAGCTGCCGGCTTGGGCCGAGGCTGCCGTCATGAGCACCAAACCCGTTTTCTTCAACGAGATGTATGACGGCGACGCGATCCGCCCGGCCTACGCCAAGGTGACCAAGTGGTTCGACGACCTGGGCGCGGAAACGCTCGCGCTCAAGAAGGCCGAGGCCGAGGCGCTGTTTCGCCGGATCGGCATCACCTTCGCCGTCTACGGCGAGGGCGGCAGCACCGAGCGGCTGATCCCGTTCGATCTGATGCCCCGCGTCTTCACCCGCAGCGAATGGGACAGGCTGGAGCGCGGCGTCAAGCAACGCAGCCGCGCGCTCAACGCCTTTCTCTGGGATGTCTACCACCGGGGCGAGATCGTGCGCTCCGGACGCATCCCGGCCGAACTCGTCTACCGCAACGAGGCCTACGAACCGGCCGTGGTGGGCATCAACCCGGCGCTCAACATCTATTCCCACATCGTCGGCACCGATCTCGTGCGCACCGGGCCCGATGAATTCTACGTGCTCGAAGACAACTGCCGCACACCCTCGGGCGTCTCCTACATGCTGGAAAACCGGGAGATCATGATGCGCATGTGCCCGGAGCTGTTCCGCTCCGCCCGCATCGCGCCGGTGGACAGCTACCCGGACCTGCTGCGCCGCACCCTGCACGAGGTGGCCCCGGCGAAATGCGAAGGCGAGCCGACGGCGGTGATCCTCACCCCCGGCGCTTTCAACTCGGCCTATTACGAACATTCCTTCCTCGCCGATCAGATGGGGATCGACCTCGTGGAGGGGCGGGATCTCTTCGTGGACGGCGATTTCGTCCACATGCGCACCACGCGCGGGCCGCAGCGGGTGGACGTGATCTACCGCCGGATCGACGATGCCTTCCTTGATCCGCTGTGCTTCCGCCCTGATTCCATGCTCGGCGTGCCGGGGCTGATGAACGTCTACCGCTCCGGCGGGGTGCAGATCTGCTCCGCCCCCGGCGCGGGCGTAGCCGACGACAAGGCGATCTACACCTACGTGCCCGACATGGTGCGCTTCTACCTCGGCGAAGAGCCGATCCTGAAGAACGTGCCGACGTGGCGCTGCGGCGAGGCGGATTCCTTCAAGTACGTGATGGATCACCTGCCCGAACTGGTGGTGAAAGAAGTGCATGGCTCCGGCGGCTACGGCATGCTCGTGGGCCCGGCCTCCACCAAGGCGCAAATCGCGGAATTCGCCGAACTGATCAAGAAGAACCCGTCCAACTACATCGCCCAGCCGACGCTGGCGCTCTCCACCAGCCCCACCTTCGTGGACTCCGGCCTCGCACCGCGCCACGTGGACCTGCGCCCCTTCTGCCTTGTCGGCAAGGAGGTGCGGCTCACCCCCGGCGGGCTCACCCGCGTGGCCATGAAGGAAGGCTCGCTGGTGGTGAACTCCTCGCAGGGCGGCGGCGTGAAAGACACCTGGATCGTGGCGGACTGAGACCATGCTGAGCAGAACCGCAGAAAGCCTCTACTGGGCCTCCCGCTACATCGAGCGCGCCGAAAGCGCGGCGCGGCTGCTGATGGTGGCCTACCGCATGTCGCTCATGCCCACGGCGGGCGACGGGCATGAAAACGAATGGGCCTCCATTCTCGCCGCCGCCGGCGTGTCGCAGGCCTTCGCCGCCACCGGGCAGCAGCCCACGGCCGAGGCCGTGACGCAATACATGATCTTCGACGAGAGCAACCCTTCGAGCATCCGCAACTGCATCGCGGCCGCGCGCGAAAACGTGCGTGCCGCGCGGCCCTCGCTGACTTCCGATGTCTGGGAAACGCTCAACAGCGCCTACCTGCAATTCCTCGACCTGCTCCAGGGGCCGCCGGCGCGGCGCGACCTCTTCTCGATGTGCGAATGGACGAAGGCCAGCGCGGCCGCGGTGCGCGGCAGTTTCGAAACGACGCAGTTGCAGGATGAGGGCTACGATTTCTTCAACCTCGGCTGCTTCATCGAACGCGCCGACAACACCGCCCGCCTGCTGGACGTGAAATACTACGTGCTGCTGCCCACGATCGACATGGTGGGCGGGGGCGTCGATCAGTATCAATGGGCCGCGCTGCTGCGCGCGGTTTCGGCGCGGCGGGCCTTCCACTGGGCCTACAAGGGCGATTACTCCCCCGAGAAGATCGCCCACTTCCTGATCCTGAACCCGATCTGCCCGCGCTCGCTGATCCATTGCTGCGAGCGGATCGACCACCACCTGAGCCGGCTTGGGCGGGCCTACGGCCAGCGCAGCCTCGCCGGCCGGCTCGCCGCCGGGATGTATGGCGATCTGGCCGAGAACGACGTGCGCCGGATCGTCGAAGACGGGCTGCACGAGTTCCTGAGCGATTTCATCGCCCAGACCCGCAAGCTCGATGAAGCGGTGAACCGCTCCTACATGTTCTGGGGGCAGTGAGACCATGCGCCTGACGATCGACCACACCACCCGCTACCTCTACGAACAGCCGCAGCGCCGGATTACCCAGAGCCTGCGCCTGACCCCGGCCCAGCTGAAGAGCCAGAAGATCCTTTCGTGGGACATCTCCAGCGATGGCGCCCAGATCGGCGCGCGCTTCGTGGACGGCGCCGGCGACGTGGTGCTCCTTCTGACCAAGGGCACCAACGTGGAATCCGTCGAAATCCGCGTGCAGGGCGTGGTGGACACCACCGACACCGCCGGCGTGCTCACCGGCCTGAAGGAGTCGATCCCCCCCCTCGCCTACCTGCGCGACACCCCGCTCACCGCCCCCAGCGAAGCCCTGCGCGCGCTGGCGGCGGACGTGGGCGCGGGCGGGCATGACGGCGCGCTCTCCCTCGCCCATGCGCTTGCCGGCGCCACCCGCGATCGCGTCGACTACGTGATCGGCGCCACCGAGGCCGGCGTGCCGGCGGCGCAGGTGCTCGATCTCGGTCAGGGCGTCTGCCAGGATCACGCCCACGTGCTGATCTCCATCGCGCGCCTCAGCGGCCTGCCCGCGCGCTACGTCACCGGTTATCTGCACAGCGACGCCTCCGGCGAAGCCCACGAGGCCAGCCACGCCTGGGCGGAGCTATTCGTGGAAGGGCTGGGCTGGGTCGGCTTCGATCCGGCCAACCGGTGCTGCCCGGATGACCGCTACGTGCGCATCGGCTCCGGCCTTGACGCCCTGCACGCGGCCCCCGTAAGAGGCATGAGCTTCGGCGCCGGCAGCGAGACGATGGAGTATTCGCTCACCGTCTCGCTGGGGCAGAGCCAGCAGTAGAAACTCCGGGAGCGGACAGGCAGAGATGACGTATTGCGTAGGCTTGATGCTGAACGAGGGCCTCGTGCTGCTGTCGGACACGCGCACCAACGCGGGCGTGGACAACATCGCCAGCTTCCGCAAGACCTACCTCTTCGAGGAGCCGGGCGAGCGGGCGATCGCGATCCTCACCGCCGGCAGCCTTTCGGTCACCCAGACGGTCATCGCCAAGCTGCAGGAAGCGATCGACGATCCCGATGCCCACCCCGGCGGCTCGATCATGCAGGCCGGCAGCATGCTGGCCGTGGCCGAGATCGTGGGCAACATGCTCTCGCAGGTCTCCACCGAGATCCAGGCCAAGATGAACCGGATGCAGCAATCCGCGACCGCCAGCATGATCGTGGCCGGGCAGCGCAGGGGCGGCGCGCCGCGCATGTTCCTGATCTACCCGGAAGGCAACTTCATCGAGGCCACCCCCGACACGCCCTTCATCCAGATCGGCGAGCACAAATACGGCAAGCCCATCCTGGACCGCGTGATCACGCCGGAGACCTCCATCGCCGATGGCCGCCTCGCGGTGCTGCTGTCGATGGACAGCACCCTGCGCTCGAACCTCTCGGTGGGGATGCCGCTGGATCTCACCATCATCCGCACGGATGAATGCCGCATCTCCGAGCAGCTGCGCATCGATGAGCGCGACCCGGAGTTCATCGCCCTTTCGGAAGACTGGTCCAACGCCCTGCGCGACAGCTTCACCCGCCTGCGGGATCAGCGCAAAGTCTGATCAGCCCGTCTTGGGCCGCCGCCCGATCCGACGCTTGCGCGGCTTGGGCTTGGGCTTGGCGCGCGCGGCCCGCGCCGCTTCCAGCGCCTCCTTCGCCTTCCGCTCGGCCTCCGCCTCGGCCTGCGCCTCGGCCTCGCGCGCCTCCTCGGCCTCCCGCTTGGCCTGCTCCATCTCCTCGGGCGTGGGCACAGGCGGGATCTTGGCCTCCGCCGGATCCCCCTCGTAGTGCGGAGACATGATCTGCACCCCGTTGGAGTGGAACACGTCAAGAATGTTGGCGTGCAGCTCGGACACGATCTTGGGCAGGTAGTTGCCCCGTGTCGTGTAGCCGTTGATCTGGTAGTTCACGGCGAAATCCCCGAGGCTCGTGCGCAGCACGAAGGGCTCGGGGCTTTTCTTGATGTAGCGCGTGCGCGCGGCGGCCTCCAGAAGCAGCGCCTCGATCTTCTGGCGCGGCTCGTCGTAGCCGATGCCCACCGTCGTGTGCACCAGCAGGCCGCGTCCGTCGATCCGGGAGGAATAGTTGATCACCTCCGAGTTCAGCATCTGGGCGTTGGGGATGCTGATCAGCTCGTTCTTGAGCGATTTGATGTAGGTCTCCATCAGCTTGATCTCCACCACGTCGCCCGAATGCTCGCCGACCTTGATCCTGTCGCCCACGTTGGCGGAGCGCCGGTAGAGCACGAAGACCCCGGCCAGCGCGTTGGACACCACGCTGTTGGAGCCCATCGAGACCATCAGCCCCACGAGGATCGACACCGCCTGGAAGGCCTGCGAACTGGCGCCCGGCACGTAGGGATAGGAAAGGATGATCACGAAAAGCAGGATCATCGCCCGCATGATGTGGAACGTAGGCCAGATCCAATGCGCCTCGAAGCCCTCGAACTTCAGCGTGCCGGCCTCGATGTTCTCGAACACCGTGCGCAGCATCTTCAGCAGGTAGCGCGTGGCGAAGAAGATCGCCGTCAGCGTCACGAGATTGGGCAGGAACTCCAGCATCGACTTCAGCAGTTCGAAGATCGGATCGGAGATGTAGGTGATCAGGATCATCGCGAAGGGGCGGGTCTCCGCGAAGGAGAAGAGCACGATCGAGATGAAGTAGTAGATCGTCACCAGGATGAGCGCCCAGAACACCAGCCGAATCAGGAAGCCGATCAGTTCGGCGATGGCCTTGCCGCGCACGATTTCCGCCGTGGCCGCCTCGATCCTGTCCAGCCGCGCCTCCGTCTTGCGCCGCAGGAACTTGGGCACCTTGCGCTGAAGGACGAGCAGGACGGAGATCACGAAGACGAAGCCCACGGACCAGAGCCCGACGTTGATGAACCCCTCGCGCCGGGCCTCCGGCGTACGCTCCGCCCGGTATTCCTCGATCGCCTGCTTGACGCGCTCGCCGTTCACCAGCGCCAGCACGTCGAGGCTGACCTGGTCGAAGGCGGCGTCGTCTTCGATCAGCAGAAGCATGGGGGTGCCGTCGATGCTGATCTCCCGCCCCAGCGGGTGGGGATCGATCGACATCTCGACGACGGGATCATCCGAGGAAGCGGCGAATTCCTCGATCCTCTCGGCCACGCGGGAGGCGCGCAGCCGGGCGGGCAGCGCCGTCAGCCCGCGCAGAACGAACAGCTCCTTGCCATCCACGACGACCGGCGCAAGGTCCGGCACGGCGGTATCCTGCGCCTGCAGCTGCCCGCCGCCCAGCGCGAAAGCGACAAGGCAGGCCGCCGCGATCAGCAATCGCCGAATACCGTGTCCCATGGGATCTCCCTTCCTTTCGGCGCTTTTTTCCGGCCGTTCGAAGAAAGATTATCCGCTGACGGCCCTTTGTGTATCTTTTTTTCGCAGCCGCCCCGCGCGAGGCACTTCCCTCGCGGCAGTTGTTTGACGTTGCCAATTATCTTTGGGCAGGGGGGTTGCCTTTTGGGGAGGATGGTTAATCATCACCGCATCAACAGGGAGATTACCAATGAACATGACAAAACCCGTTCTCCTCGCCACGCTGCTCGCCAGCACCAGCCTTGCGGCCCATGCCGACACGCTGCGCTGGGCCCGTGCCGGCGACGCGCTGACGCTGGACCCCCACGCCCAGAACGAAGGGCCCACTTCCGCGCTGGCGCACCAGATCATGGAGCCGCTGGTGATGCGCGACATGACGGGCGCGATGGTGCCCGCGCTGGCCACCGAATGGGCCCCCAGCCCCGACGATCCCACCGTCTGGGTCTTCAAGCTGCGCGAAGGCGTGACCTTCCATGACGGCGCTGAGTTCGACAGCGAAGACGTGAAATTCTCGCTCGACCGCGCGATGACGCCGGATTCCGACTACAAGGAACTGCTGGCGAGCGTCGTGGAAGTCCGCGCGCCCGACAAATACACCATCGAGATCGTGACCAACGGCCCGAACCCGATCATGCCCAACAACCTGACGAACATGTTCATCATGGACAAGGGCTGGGCCGAGGCCAACAACGCGGTGAAGGTGCAGGACTACGAAGGCGGCGAAGACACCTTCGCGGCCAAGAACGCCAACGGCACCGGCGCCTACAAGCTGGTTTCGCGCGAGCCCGACGTGAAGACCGTGCTGACGATCAACGAGAACTACTGGGGCAAGGACGAGTTCCCCCTCGACGTGACCGAGATCGTCTACACCCCGATCCAGAACGCTGCCACCCGCGTGGCCGCGCTGCTCTCGGGTGAGGTGGATTTCATCCAGGACGTTCCGGTGCAGGATCTGGACCGCGTGGCCAATGCCGACGGCCTGAAGGTGATCACCGCGCCGCAGAACCGCGTGATCTTCCTGGGCATGAACCAGGGCGACGCCGATCTGGCCAATGACTCCGTCGAAGGCGCCAACCCGCTCGCCGACAAGCGCGTGCGGCAGGCGATGAACATGGCCATCAACCGCGATGCCATCAAGCAGGTCGTGATGCGCGGGCAATCCCAGCCCGCCGGCATGATCTCGCCGCCCTTCGTGAACGGCTGGACCGCCGAACTGGACGCCGTTCCGGCGACCGACATCGAAACCGCGCGCCAGCTGATGGCGGATGCGGGCTACGGCGATGGCTTCTCCATCCAGCTCGACTGCCCGAACGATCGCTACATCAACGACGAGGCGATCTGCCAGGCGATCACCGGCATGATGGCCCAGATCGGCATCACCGTGAACCTCGACGCCAAGCCCAAGGCGCAGCACTTCCCGCTCATCAACAAGCTGGAAACCGATTTCTACATGCTGGGCTGGGGCGTGCCGACCTACGACTCCGAATACATCTTCAACTTCCTCGTCCACACCAAGGGTGAGAAATACGGCTCCTGGAACGGCACCCGGTTCTCCGATCCGGATCTCGACATGAAGATCGAGGCGCTGGCCAGCGAGACCGATCTTGAGAAACGTGACCAGATGATCGCGGAGATCTGGGAAGTCGTGCAGGATGAGATCCTCTACCTGCCGATCCACCACCAGGTGCTCAACTGGGGCATGGCCGAGAAGGTCGATACCATCGTGGCGCCGGATGATGCCGCCCACTTCAAATACTTCATGCTGAAGTAAAACCCGAACGCGCCGGGCGGCCCCGCTCCGCCCGGCGCCACCAATCTCGGGCAGTTCCTGCGCCCCCCCTGCGGGTGGCGTTTCCTCAGACCTCGGGAGAATCCCAATGAAGACCCTGACCCTCGCCGCCACCGTGGCCGCCCTTCTGGGCAGCGCCGCGCAGGCCGAAACCTTCCGCTGGGCCGGCACCACCGACCCCCAGACGATGGACCCCCACGCCGTGAACACCGCATCCGTTCTCGGCTTTCTCAACAACGTCTACGAAGGCCTCGTGCGCCGCGGCAAGGACATGTCGATCGAAGGTGCGCTCGCCGAAAGCTGGGAGCCCATCGGCTCCGAAGGCTGGCGCTTCAAGCTGCGCCAGGGCGTGACCTTCCACGACGGCAGCGCCTTCACCGCCGAAGACGTGCTGTTTTCCTACGAGCGTGCCTCTTCCGAGCAGGCCGATACCGCGAGCTGGTTCTCCCCGGTCTCCGAGGTGAAGGTGGTGGACGACTACACCGTCGAGATCTACACCAACGCCCCCAATCCGATCTTCCCGGATTCCATCGCCAACTGGATGATCATGGATTCCGGCTGGGCCGCCGCCAACGGCGCCGAGCGCCCGGCCAAGGATTCCGAGAATTTCGCCACCCTCAACGCCAACGGCACCGGCGCCTTCCGCGTGACCGAGCGCCAGCCCGGCCTCAAGACGGTGCTCGAGCCCTTCGACGGCTGGTGGGGCACGCCGGAGCACAACATCACCCGCGCCGAGTTCACCCCGATCCAGAACCCGGCCACCGCCGTGGCCGCTGCTGTCGGGCGACGTGGACATGATCAACCCGGTGCCGATCCAGGACGCCGCCCGGCTCGAAGGCCAGGGCAACGTCAAGGTGATCCGCGGCATCGAGGCCCGCGTGATCATGCTGGGCATGCCCCACGCCGCCGAAACGCTCAAATACGGCGCGAACGCAGGCGATCCCAACCCGTTCAAGGAAGTGAAGGTGCGCCAGGCGGTTGCCGCCGCGATCAACGTGCCGGCGATCCTGCAAACCATCATGCGCGGCAACGCGGAGCCGGCCAGCCAGCTCGTCAGCCCCGCCATGCGCGGCTACTCCAAGGGGCTCGACGCCCGGCCGGAATACGACGTGGAAGCCGCCAAAGCGCTTCTGGCCGAAGCCGGCTATCCCGAGGGCTTCTCCTTCGGGCTGAAATGCCCCAACGACCGCTACCTGAACGACGAGGCCGTCTGCCAGGCCATCGTGGGCATGCTTGCGCAGGTGGGCCTGAAGGCGGAGCTCGACGCGATGCCCGTGCGCAACTACTGGCCGGAGCTGCGCGAAGACAACTTCGACATGTATCTGCTGGGCTGGTCGCCGGGCACCTTCGACGCCGAGCACCCGATCCGCTTCCTCGCCCACACGCCGGACGCGGAGAAGAAGCTCGGCAGCTGGAACTTCGGGGATTACTCCAACCCCCGCGTCGATGAGCTGCTGCCGATGATCCAGTCCGAGATCGACGACGCCAAGCGCCAGGCCATGCTCGACGAGGTGGCGAAGATCCTCCAGGATGAAGTGGCCTACGTGCCGCTCTACGTGCAGCCGCTTCTGTGGGGCACCGGGGCCAACATCGATCTGACGCAGCGCCCGGACAACTTCTTCATCCTGCGCTGGGTCACCGTGAACTGAGCCTTGCCTTTTTGACGGGGCCGCTTTAGGGGCGGCCCCTCGAACCGCCAGCCGGAAGAGATCCCATGCTCGCCTATGTCATCCGCCGCGTCTTCCAATCGCTGATCGTCCTTCTGGTCGTCGGCCTCGTCGCCTTCTCGATGTTCACCTTCGTGGGCGATCCGATCGACAACATGCTCGGCCAGGAACGCACCGACGCCGACATCGCCCGCCTGCGCGCGCAGCTGGGGCTGGACCAGCCTTTCCCGGTGCAATACCTGCGCTTCCTCGAGAACGCGATCCAGGGCAATTTCGGCGTCAGCTACCGCCAGGGCCGCCCCGTGGCCGAGATCATCGCCGAACGCGCGCCCGCCACGCTGGAGCTGGCCTTCGTCTCCGGGCTCTTCGCCATCACCTTCGGCATCGGGCTCGGCGTCTTCACCGCGCTGCGCCGCAACGGCTGGGCCGCCAACACGATCATGACGCTCAGCCTCGTGGGCGTCTCGCTGCCCACCTTCCTGATCGGCATCGTGCTGATCTACATCTTCTCCGTCGAGCTGAACTGGCTCCCGAGTTTCGGGCGCGGGGAAGTCGTCGATCTCGGCTGGTGGACGACGGGCTTCCTCACCGCCTCTGGCCTGAAGGCGCTGATCCTGCCCTCGATCACGCTGGGGCTCTACCAGATGACGCTGATCATGCGCCTCGTGCGCACCGAGATGCTGGAAGTGCTGCGGCAGGACTACATCCGCTTTGCCCGCGCCCGCGGCCTGAAGGATCGCGCCGTGCACTTCCGCCACGCGCTGAAGAACACGCTGGTGCCGGTGATCACGGTGACGGGCCTTCAGCTCGGCTCCATCATCGCCTTCGCCATCATCACCGAAACCGTCTTCCAGTGGCCCGGCGTCGGCCTCCTGTTCATCAACGCGATCCAGTTCGTGGATATCCCGGTGATGGCCGCCTACCTGATGCTGATCTCGGTGATGTTCGTGATGATCAACCTGATCGTGGACCTGCTCTACTTCGCCATCGACCCGCGCCTGCGCGTCGATCGCACGGCGGCGAAAGGATAACACCATGACAGCCCTTGCCCGCGCCTGGGATTCCGATTTCCTCTATTCCTTCCGCCGCTCGCCGGTGGCGGTGGTCTCCTTCCTCGTGGTGGTGACGCTGGTGCTCGCCGCGCTCTTCGCGCCGCTGATCGCCCCGCATGACCCCTTCGACCCGGCCACGCTGAACCTGATGAACGGCTTCACCCCTCCGATGACGCCCAACGCCTTCACCGGCGAAACCTTCCTCATGGGCACCGACGACCAGGGCCGCGACGTCTTTTCCACCATCCTCTACGGGATGCGGATCTCGCTCTTCGTCGGCTTTTCCGCGGTGCTCTTCGCCCTGATCCTCGGCGTCACGCTGGGCCTGCTCGCCGGTTACCGCGGCGGCTGGACCGAAACCGTCATCATGCGCGTCGCCGACGTGCAGCTCACCTTCCCCGCCATCCTCGTGGCCATGCTGATCTTCGGCATCGCCAAGGGGATCACGCCGGTGGAATACCGCGACCAGATGGCGATCTGGGTGCTGATCCTCGCCATCGGCCTGTCGGACTGGGTGCAGTTCGCCCGCGTCGTGCGCGGCGCCACGCTGGTGGAGAAGAACCGCGAATACGTGCAGGCCGCGCGCCTGATCGGCCGCAGTTCCGGCGCGATCATGATGCGCCACATCCTTCCCAACGTGCTGAACTCGGTGCTGGTCATCGCCACCATCTCGCTCGCGCTCGCCATCATCGCCGAGGCCACGCTCTCCTTCCTTGGGGTGGGCGCGCCGCCCACGCAGCCTTCGCTCGGCACGCTCATCCGCATCGGTCAGGGCTTCCTCTTCTCCGGCGAGTGGTGGATCCTCTTCTTCCCCTCCGTCACCCTTCTGGCACTGGCGCTCTCGGTCAACCTGCTGGGCGACTGGCTGCGCGACGCGCTGAACCCGAGGCTGCGCTGATGGCCGATCTTCAGACCAACAGAGGGCCGAGCCCGACCGGGTGGGCGCGGAACGCGCCCGCCGTGGGGGCCGGCGGGCGCGGCCCGGACCGCAAGCGTCCCGGGCAAGAAAATCGCGGAGTTTCTGCATGACCGATCCCGTCCTTTCCGTCCGCAACCTAACCGTTGAAATCCCCACCCGGCGCGGCGTGCTGCGCCCGGTGGACGGCGTCTCCTACGACATCGCGGCAGGCGAGATCCTCGGCGTCGTCGGTGAATCCGGCGCCGGCAAATCCATGACGGGCAACGCCGTCATCGGCCTGCTCGATCCCCCCGCCCGCATCACCGGCGGCGAGATCCACCTGCTGGGCGAACGCATCGACCAGCTCAAAGGCGAGGCCCTGCGCAAGATCCGCGGCAAGAAGATCGGCATGATCTTCCAGGATCCGCTCACCTCGCTGAACCCGCTGCTGAAAGTGGGCGAACAGCTCACCGAAACCATCCTCGCGCACCTGCCTGTCTCGCAGTCAGACGCCGAAGCCCGCGCGCTGGCGGCGCTGGAGGAAGTCGGCATCCCGGCGGCGACACAGCGCCTCAACAGCTACCCGCACGAGTTCTCCGGCGGCATGCGCCAGCGCGTGGTGATCGCCCTCGCCCTCTGCGCCGAACCCTCGCTGGTGATCGCCGACGAACCCACCACCGCGCTCGACGTTTCGGTTCAGGCCCAGATCATCGCCCTGCTGAAGCGGCTCTGCCGCGAGCGCGGCACCGCCGTGATGCTCGTCACCCACGACATGGGCGTCATCGCCGAAGCCGCCGACCGCGTGGCGGTGATGTATGCCGGGCGCCTTGCGGAACTGGCGCCGGTGCAGCAGGTCGTGCAGGCCCCGCAGCACCCCTATACCGACGGGCTGATGGGCTCCACGCCGCTGGCGAGCCTCGGCCAGAAGCGCCTGCGCCAGATTCCCGGATCGATGCCCCGGCTCACCGCCCTGCCCGATGGCTGCGCCTTCCACCCGCGCTGCCAGCGCGCCACCGATCGCTGCCGCAGCAACCCCGGCCCGACGCTGGCCGCCTGCAACGGCCGCGCCGCCTGCTGGCACCCGCTCACCGATGAAGACCGCGCCGCCCGGGAGGCCACCGCATGAAACCGCTCGTGTCCGTCACCCACCTGACCCGGATCTTCGACGTCTCCAAACCCTGGCTCAACCGCGTGATCGAACGGCTTCCGAAATCGCTGCTCACGGCGGTATCCGACGTCTCCTTCGACATCCCGCAAAACAGCGTCTACGCGCTGGTGGGCGAAAGTGGCTCGGGGAAATCCACCATCGGCAAGATGGTCGTCGGCCTGCTGCCGCCCACCGAGGGCAGCGTCACGATCGAAGGCGTGGATCTCGCCCGCGAACAGGATCCCGAGAAGATCGAGAAGGTGCGCTCCGACATCCAGATGATCTTCCAGGACCCTTACGCTTCGCTCAACCCGCGCTGGCGCGTGAAGGACATCATCGAGGAGCCCGCCGTCGCCCAAGGCAAGAAGCCCGAGGCCCTCGCCGAGCGCCTGCTGGAGCAGGTCGGCCTCGCCGCGGAAGACGCCGGAAAGTTCCCCCACGAGTTCTCCGGCGGCCAGCGCCAGCGGATCTGCATCGCCCGCGCCCTCGCCAGCGAGCCGCGCCTGATCGTCTGCGACGAACCCACCAGCGCGCTGGACGTCTCGGTGCAGGCGCAGGTGCTGAACCTGATGAGCGATCTGCGCGAGGATCTCGGCCTCACCTACCTCTTCATCACCCACGATCTCACCGTGGTGCAGCACATGGCCGACACCGTCGGCGTGCTCTACCTGGGCCGCCTCGTGGAGGAAGCCCCGCGCGAGGCGCTGTTTGCCGATCCCAAACACCCCTACACGCGCATGCTCTTCGATGCCGCGCCGAAGATGGACGGCTTCGGCCGCGAGATCGAGCCGCCCGAAGGCGAGATTCCCGATCCGATCAACCCGCCCCCCGGCTGCGCCTTCCACCCGCGCTGTCCGCTGGCCACGGATCTCTGCAAACGGGAACGCCCCGAGCCGCGCCTCGTGGGCGCGAGCAAGGTGGCCTGCCACCACGCGGAGTGACAGGGAAACCGAAAAAGGGCCCCGTCACGCCTCCGCAACAGCATCCGGGATGGGCCAATGAGTCGTTTTGTCGTCGTTGCAGACTGGAAGGCCTTGTATGAGCACCCTGTCACCCTCGACGAGGGTGACGAAGTGTGGATGTCGGGAAAGTCCGACGCCTGGAATGGCCATACCTGGATCCGGGCAAGAGATCGTGCCGGCAGAGAGGGCTGGATACCAGAAACCCTTCCCAAGCGCATCGGCGGCAGGACATATGCCACTGCCTCATTCTCGGCGCAGGAGCTGACCTGCCAGCCCGGTGAAACGCTGGACGGCATCGAGGCGACACACGGGTGGATCCTCTGTCGAAATGCGAAGGGGTCGTTGGGATGGGTTCCATCGGCAAATCTCAGGAAAGCAGACAACACCGGTGTGGGCTGAGCGACGGTTCGGGATCGATGCGCACCCGCGCCACAACCGGGGCGAATGGCACCTTTCGGTTCATGTCAGATGGTCCTGACATAAGCGTGACGGAGCCGCGCCACGTCTCCATCAACCGCACGGAGAGGCCCTGCCCCTCCTACTTTGTTCCGGAAAATATCCTCGCCGAAGGCGAAATCCGCGCGCCAGCGCTGGTCCGGCGCGCGCGGGAGCGCGCTCCTGCCGTTCCGCCCTAGGGTTTGCGCACGAGGCGCATCACCGCACGGCCGTTCTCGTCGCCGAGAACGAGGGTGTCGCCGTTCAGCGTGTAGCGGGCGACGGCAGCAAGCTGCTCGTTGAACTTCATTTCCATCTCGCCGTAGGGCTCCGGGCAGGCCATCATCGTCATCCCGCCCTGGGTGAAGCTGATCTTGCCGTCGGCGGCCTCATAGCCGCCCATCAGACGGTTGCAGCCGGTGAAGCCCGCGATCCGGCCATCCTCACCGAAGGCGATCTCCGGCTTCTTCTCGGCCACGAGGATCGGCCCGCCGAAATCCGTCACCACCCATGCGCTGCCGGCCAGTTCGCCGCCGGATACCGCCCCGGAGTCCGCAGCCATGCCCTGCGCCACGCGATCCACCATGATATCCACCTCCGAGCCAGCGCCCCGCGTCAGCGCGGGTGTCATCACCGTGTTGCGATAGAGCGTCCTGCCGTCCACGCCGATCGTAGCCTGCACCGCATAGGTCATGCGCTCGTCGATCAGCGCATCGTCATAGGTCAGGCTGTAGGCCAGCGGCACCTGCCCCTGCACCGCCCAACGGCGCGACGACAGCGTCACCGCCGGCGCATCCATCCGGGAGACATCCACGAGCGCGACCTCGAGCACCGCGTTGGGCGGCAGCGCGCTGCGGTCCTTGTAGGCCACGCTGCCGGTCAGGGTCTGGTCGGCCGCGAAGGCGCCGCCGGCAAGCAGGGCTGCCGCGGTGAAAGTGGCGAGGGCGGGGGCCGTCATGCGCATGGTGTCATCTCCAATTCGCTGGATCGTTTTCGCCGGGTCCGGCGATGTTTCCGATTCCAAACTAGGCACTTGACGCAGGGGCATGCAAGCTCAGCCCTGCAAGGCTTCCGCAAGCTGCGCGGCAAACCGCGCAGCCGCGTTGGGCAGCTTCCGGCCTTCCTGCCGGCACAGCACCAGCCGCGCGGCGGGAAACTTGAAGATCTCCAGCGCCGCGGCCTCCGCCCCGTCACGCCACGCCTCCGGCACATCCATCCGCGGCCAGATCTGGAGCGTCGGCCGGCCCGTGGCCCGGTGCGGCCGCATCAGACCCTCCGTCACCTGCCCCGGCGCGACCTCGAGCCGCCGCGCCTTGAACTGCACGTCGATGAACTCCCTCAGCCCGGAGCCCTCCGGCGGCAGGATCACGTCATGTTCCAGGAAATGCTGGTTGTGCAGCACCGGCGGCGCGCCCGCATCCGCCGGCACGACGCCGCACAGCGCCACGGGTTCCGAGAGCAGCGTCGTCACGCCGGAGCGATACTGGGGCTGCAGGATGAGCGCGAGATCGCACCGCCCCTCCGAAAGCGCCTGCGAGAAGCCGTCCGAGGCGGCGACGCCGATCTCGAAGCTCACGCCGGGGTGGGCGTTTCGGAAGCGGTTCACCTCGGCCTGGAGAAATCCGTGCACCAATTCCGGGCTGACCGCCACGCGCACATGCCCGATTCTTGTGCCCTGCAACTCCGAAACCGTTTCGCCTATGCCGCGAATTTCATCAAGGTGCGCAACGAATTGGCGATAATACATCTCTCCCACGGTAGAGAGCCTCACCCCCTGCGGCAGGCGATCAAACAGCGGCGCTCCGATCTCCGCTTCCAGCGCCTTGATCTGCCTGTTCAGGGCCGAGGGTGAAATCGCCAAGGATTCCGAAGCCTTACGAAAGGATCCCGCTCGCACGATCGCCCGGATGGCGGCGTAGATCTGCAAGTGTCGCATCCGCGCCTCCCCATCGCGTTGCAAAATATGCAACAGTACGTGCCATATTTTGCTACAGACAGCAACAGCCTAATCCTTAACCGTTACGGCGACGCTGGCGCTGCCCGGCGATCGACGAAACGAAGGGACACACTCATGATGAAGAAACTGCTCGCCACCACCACGGCCCTGGCCTGCCTTGCCGGCGCCGCCCAGGCCGAATGCACCGATCCGATCAAGGTCGGCGTGCTGCACTCGCTCTCCGGCAC
Source organism: Pseudoruegeria aquimaris (assembly GCF_900172235.1). Lineage (GTDB taxonomy): Bacteria > Pseudomonadota > Alphaproteobacteria > Rhodobacterales > Rhodobacteraceae > Pseudoruegeria > Pseudoruegeria aquimaris. Next base: position 95,691 of record NZ_FWFQ01000012.1, read on the forward strand.
CATGGCCATCTCCGAAACCACCCTGAAAGACACCATCCTGATGCTGGTGGACGACCAGAACGCCAAGGGTGGCCTGCTGGGCTGCGAGCTTGAAGCCGTCGTCGTCGATCCCGCCTCCGACTGGCCGCTCTTCGCCGAGAAGGCGCGCGAACTGCTGACCGTGCACGACGTGGACGTGATCTTCGGCAACTGGACGTCGGTGTCCCGCAAGTCCGTGCTGCCCGTGATCGAAGAGCTGAACGGCATGCTGTTCTACCCGGTGCAGTATGAGGGCGAGGAAAGCTCCAAGAACGTCTTCTACACCGGCGCCGCCCCCAACCAGCAGGCGATCCCGGCCACCGATTACTTCCTCGATGAACTCGGCGTCGAGAAATTCGCGCTTCTGGGCACCGACTACGTCTACCCGCGCACCACAAACAAGATCCTCGAGCAATACCTGAAAGACAAAGGCATCCCTGCCGAGGACATCTTCGTGAACTACACGCCCTTCGGCCACTCCGACTGGTCCAAGATCGTGGCCGACGTCGTCGCGCTCGGCGAAGACGGCAAGAAGGTGGGCGTGATCTCCACCATCAACGGTGACGCCAACATCGGCTTCTACAAGGAACTCGCCGCCGCGGGCGTCTCCGCCGACGACATCCCCGTCGTGGCCTTCTCCGTGGGCGAAGAAGAGCTCTCCGGCCTCGACACCACCAACCTCGTCGGCCACCTCGCCGCCTGGAACTACTTCCAGTCCGCCGACACCGAAGCCAACGAAGCCTTCGTCGCCAAATGGAAAGCCCGCATGGGCGAAGACCGCGTGACGAACGACCCGATGGAAGCCCATTACATCGGCTTCAACATGTGGGTGAACGCCGTCACCGATGCCGGCACCACCGACGTGGACGCCGTGCGCATGGCGATGTACGGGCAGGAATTCCCGAACCTGACCGGCGGCACCGCCGTGATGCTGCCCAACCACCACCTCACCAAGCCGGTGCTGATCGGCGAGATCCAGGAAGACGGCCAGTTCGACATCATCTCGCAAACGGAAGAAGTGCCGGGTGACGCCTGGACGGATTTCCTGCCGGAAAGCGCAGTTCTGAAGTCCGATTGGAAAGATCTCGGCTGCGGGATGTACAACACCGAGACCGAAACCTGCGTGCAGCTGAAGTCCAACTACTGATCGCTTCAGCCCATCCGAACAGACAGAAGGGGGCTTCGGCCCCCTTCCTTCCGAGCAGAGCAGCCCACCTTCCATGATCAAGCACGTCCTGACCCTCTGCGTGGCCATCGCCGCGCTGGTGGCAAGCCTCGTGGCCGCCCCGGCCCAGCCCGCCACCATCGAAACGATCCTTGCCGAACACGAGGCGATCATCGCCAAGGGCTCCCGCAAGACGATCGAACCCGCCATCGACGCCTTGAAGACCAGCGGCCTTCCGGAGGCCCAGGCCATCCTCGAGAAATGGCAGGCCAAGGAGCTCTGGCAGCGCAAGGCGGACAAGCGTTTCTTCACCGCCGAGAAACAGGAGGACGGCAGCTACCGCCTCTTCGATCCCACCACCGGCGCCGAAGCGGGAAGCGCCGAGAAGAAGGCGCTCAAGCAGATCAAGCCCAACGCGGGCGTGCGCGGGCTGATCGGGGCGGCCCTGGTGCAGTTCCAACTCATGGACCCGGACCCGGAAAGGCGCCGCGCCGCGCTCACCGCGATCGAACGCGATCCGGAAGCCAGCCACCTCGCCGCCCTGCGCGGCGCCATCGACGGCGAGACCGATCCGGCGATCAAGGCCCATAAGCAGACGCTGGAGCGCCTTCTCACCATCCGCTTCGGCGCAAGCGAGGCCGAGCGCGTGGCCGCCATCGAAAGCTTCGCCGGCGATCTCTCCGTCGGCGCCCGCGCCGCGCTGAACCCGATCCTCGCCACCCGCCGCATCGCCTCCGCCACGCCGGTCGAAGGCAACATCGCCGCCACGCTCACGCCGGGCAGCGCCGCCCTGCCCGAGGCCGAGGCCTATGCGCTCCTGGTCTCCGAAGGGCTCGCCCCCGCCGCGCCGACCCGCGAAGAGATCCGCGCAGCCCTCGCCGAAAACATCACCGAAGGCCGCGTCGCCGGCGTCCCCGTGGCCAGGCTCGACACGGACGAAGCGCGCGCGCCTACGCCGGCCTCGCCGCGCAGGGCCTCGTGCCCCCGCTCGTCACCGAGGCCGACAAGGCCGAAGCGCTCGCAAGGCACCGCTTTTACGACATCTACGAAGAGCCCTCCGCCGCCGTCACGCGGGCCGCCGAGGAAACCCTCGCCGGCATCAACGCAAGGGTCGGAGTGAACCAGGCGCTTGATCTCGGGCTGGACGCGCTCTCGCTGGCCTCGATCTACTTCCTCGCCGCCATCGGCCTGGCCATCACCTTCGGCGTGATGGGCGTGATCAACATGGCCCATGGCGAGTTCATCATGATGGGCGCCTACACTGGCTACGTGGTGCAGCAGGTCGTGCCCGACTACACGCTTTCCATCATCATCGCCCTGCCGCTCGCCTTCGCCGTCACCTTCGCCGCCGGCGTGGCGATGGAGCGGCTGGTGATCCGCCACCTCTACCACCGCCCGCTGGAAACGCTGCTCGCGACCTTCGGCATCTCCGTGGCACTGCAGCAGATCGCCAAGAACATCTTCGGCACCCAGGCCCGCCCGCTCACCTCCCCGGCCTGGCTCGACGGCGCCTGGGTGCTCAACGACGTGGTCTCCATCAGCTACATCCGCATCGCCATCTTCGTGCTGGCGCTGATCTTCCTCACCCTGCTGCTCTTCGTGCTGAACCGAACGCGGCTCGGGCTCGAAGTGCGCGCCGTCACCCAGAACCCGCGCATGGCCGCCTCCATGGGCATCAACCCCGACCGCATCAACATGCTCACCTTCGGGCTGGGCTCCGGCATCGCCGGCATCGCGGGCGTCGCCATCGGGCTCTTCGCGAAGGTCACCAGCGAGTTGGGCTCCGACTACATCGTGCAGAGCTTCATGACGGTCGTCGTCGGTGGCGTCGGCAACATCTGGGGCACGCTCGCAGGCGCCACGCTGATCGGCTTCCTGCAGAAGGGCATCGAGTTCTTCAACCCGTCGAACACGCTGGCCGCCCAGACCTACATGATCATCTTCATCATCATTTTCATCCAGTTCCGCCCCCGAGGGATCATCGCTCTCAAGGGCCGCGCGGCGGGAGACTGACCATGCCGTGCCCTTCCCGAACCGCCGTGTCCGCCTTCGCTTGCGCTCAGCCGTTCGCACGGGGCAAGGCTCCCCCGGAGCCTCGCCTGATCCGTGCTCATCATCCAGTTCCGCCCCCGAGGGATCATCGCCCTCAAAGGCCGCACGGCAGGAGATTGACCATGCACTCCATGCCCAGCACCACCCCACTTTGTTCCAGAAATATCCCGGGGGGTCGCGGGGGGCTGGCCCCCCGCGCCTTCCCCACGGAGCGCCACCCATGAAACGGTCTTTCATCGCGAACAACCCGTCCGTCCTGATCTTCATCGCCTGCCTCGGCCTCTTCACCCTGGGCGTCACGCTCATGAGCGAGGCCTTCGGCACCGCCGTGATCTCCACCAGTTTCGTGAAGACGCTGGGCAAGACGCTCTGCCTCTGCCTCGTCGCCATCGCGATGGATCTCGTCTGGGGCTACTGCGGCATTCTCAGCCTCGGCCATTTCGCCTTCTTCGGGCTGGGCGGCTACATGATCGGCATGTGGCTGATGTATGCGCGCACCGAGCAGATCGTGGTGGCCTCGCTGGCCAACGCCGAGATCCCGCCCACCGCGCAGGAGGTGACGGACGCCATCGGCAACCAGATCTTCGGCGTCGTGGGGGGCAGCGATTTCCCCGCGATCTGGGCTTTCGCCGACAGCCTCGCGATCCAGCTTGCGCTGGTGGTGCTGGTGCCCGGCCTGCTGGCGCTCGTCTTCGGCTGGCTCGCCTTCCGCTCGCGCGTCACCGGCGTCTATCTCTCGATCCTCACCCAGGCCATGACGCTGGCGCTCTCGCTCTACCTGTTCCAGAACGATTCCGGCCTGCGCGGAAACAACGGGCTTTCGGGCCTGCAGAACATCCCCGGCGCCGAGGCCATCCCGCAGTCGGAGATCTCGATCTACTTCTTCTGGGCCTCCGCGCTCGCGTTGCTTCTGGGCTACCTGCTGGCGGCCTGGGTGGTGTCGGGCAAGTTCGGCTCCGTAGTGCGCGGCATCCGCGACGATGAGGCCCGCGTGCGCTTCCTCGGCTACTCGGTGGAGGGCTACAAGCTCTTCGTCTTCACCCTCACCGCCGTGATCGCCGGCATCGCCGGCGCGCTCTACTACCCGCAGGCCGGCATCATCAACCCGGCCGAGATCGCACCCATCGCCTCGATCTACCTCGCGGTCTGGGTCGCCATCGGAGGGCGCGGGCGGCTCTACGGCGCCGTCATCGGCGCGGCCACCGTCTCGCTGCTGTCGAGCTGGTTCACCGGCGGGCAGGCGCCCAGCATCAACCTCGGCTTCTACACCATCGACTGGGTGGACTGGTGGCTCGTGCTCTTGGGCTTCTCCTTCGTGCTCGTCACGCTTTTTGCGCCCAAGGGCATCGGCGGGCTGTTTGACTACCTCGTGCGCAAGGGAGATGCGAAATGAGCGCGCTTCTCGAAGTCTCCGGCGTCTCCGTCTCCTTCGACGGCTTCAAGGCGATCAACAACCTCTCCTTCCAGATCGGCCCGGCCGAGCTGCGCGCGGTGATCGGGCCAAACGGCGCCGGCAAGACGACCTTCATGGACATCGTGACCGGCAAGACGCGGCCCGATGAAGGCAGCGTGCTCTGGGGCGAGAAGAGCCAGAACCTCCTGAAGATGAGCGAAGCCAGGATCGCGCAGGCCGGGGTGGGCCGGAAATTCCAGCGCCCCACGGTCTTCGAAGATCAGAGCGTTTTCGACAACCTGCTGATGGCGCTCAAGAACGAGCGCGGCCCGCTGGAGGTGCTGTTCTACAAACGCAGCCGCGCCGATGACGCCAGGGTCGAGGCGCTGGCGGAGGAAATCGGCCTGGCCGACCAGCTGCACCGCACCTCGGGCGAGCTTTCGCACGGGCAGAAGCAATGGCTCGAAATCGGCATGTTGCTGGCGCAGGAACCGCGCCTTCTGCTTGTCGATGAACCCGCCGCCGGCATGACCCTGGCGGAGCGCGAACACACCACCGACCTGCTGCGCGAGGCCGCCAAAACCCGCGCCGTCGTCGTGGTGGAGCACGACATGGAGTTCGTGCGCCGGCTGGGGTGCAAGGTCACCGTCCTGCACGAAGGCTCGGTTCTGGCCGAGGGCTCGATCGATCACGTCACCCAAGATCCGCAAGTGATCGAAGTCTACCTGGGGCGCTAAGACATGCTGCAAACCAAAGATCTCACCCTGCATTATTCCGGCTCCCAGATCCTCTACGGGATCGACATGGCCGCCGAGCGCGGGCAGGTGACCTGCGTGATGGGCACCAACGGCGTCGGGAAAACCAGCCTGCTGAAGGCGCTGTCGGGCACGCACCACCGCTCCGGTGGCAGCTACACGCTGGATGGCGAGGCGATCGCCAAGCCCCCGGCCCATGCGCTGGCGCGCAAGGGGGTGGCCTACGTGCCGCAGGGCCGCGACATCTTCCCACTGATGACGGTGCGCGAGAACCTCGAAACCGGCTTCGCCTGCCTGCCCCGCGAAGAACGCTTCGTGCCCGAGCAGATCTTCGAGCTGTTCCCGGTGCTCAAGGAGATGGAAGGCCGCCGGGGCGGCGATCTCTCCGGCGGGCAGCAGCAGCAGCTCGCCATCGGCCGCGCCCTGATCGCCCAGCCCAAGCTTTTGCTGCTCGACGAGCCCACCGAGGGCATCCAGCCCAACATCATCCAGCAGATCGGCCGGGTGATCGAATACCTGCGCGACGAGGGCAAGATGGCGATCGTGCTAGTAGAGCAATACTTCGAATTCGCCTACGGGCTGGCCGACGAGTTCTTCGTGCTCACCCGTGGCGCGGTCTCTCTCTCAGGCTCCAAGGCGAGCCTCACGAAGGAAGAGGTCATGGCCTCGGTCTCCGTCTAGGACTGCAAGAACGCTTGGCGGCAACGCCGGATTCCCGCACTCGGGGCAAAGCTCCCGCCCGATGCCTGCGGGCGGGGACTGCCCGGCGGCGCCACCGGGCGACATGTTTCCGTCCAACCCTCTGGCCAATCCGAATGTGATGGGAAATAGTCGCTCCGCATGAAGGGGAGGGCCGCGATGACACTGGTCGAGGATCTGCACGCCGCATTGGGCGCGAAGGGCGTTCTGACGGGGCGCGACGCCGCGCCCTACGGCGAGGACTGGACGGGCAAATACAAGACGCAGCCGCTGGCCGTGGCCCGCCCGGCGAGCACCGAGGAGGTTTCGCAGGTGATGCGGATCGCCGCCCGCCACGGCGCTGCCGTGGTGCCCCTCTCCGGGCGCACCGGCCTCGTGGGCGGCGGCGCGGCCGAGGGCGCCCTCGTGCTGTCGCTCGAACGGATGAACCGCGTGCGCGAGATCCGCCCCGCCGCAAGGCTCGCGGTGGTGGAGGCCGGGGTGATCCTCTCGGCCCTGCATGCCGCCACCGAGCCCCATGGTCTCACCTTCCCAATGACTTTCGGCGCGAAGGACAGCGCCATGCTGGGCGGGCTGATGTCCACCAACGCGGGCGGCTCCAACGTGCTGCGCTACGGCAATACCCGCGCGCTGGTGCTGGGGATCGAGGTGGTGCTGCCCGATGGCCGCGTGCTCGATGCCATGAGCGAGCTGCACAAGGACAATTCCGGCTACGATCTGAAGGATCTCTTCATCGGCGCGGAGGGCACGCTCGGCGTGATCACCGCCGCGGTGGTGAAACTGGTTGAGCTTCCCGCCCACAGGGGCACCGCCTTCGTGGGGCTCGATCGTCTGGACGCGGCGCTGGATCTGCTCAACCGGCTCCAATCCGTGACCGGCGGCGCGGTGGAAGCCTTCGAATACATGCCCGAGGGCTACATGGCGCTCCACCGCAAGCTCTTCCCCGAGGCGCAGCCGCCGCTCGCCGATCTGCACCCGGTGCAGATCCTCGTCGAGGTCGGCGCGGCCACCAAAGATGTGCCGGAGAAGATGACGGAGGTGCTGGCCGCGATGCTGGAGGACGGCAGCCTGAGCGATGCGGCCATCGCCCAGAACGCCGCCCAGCGCGCCGCCTTCTGGAAGGTGCGTGAAAGCGCGGCGGAGCTGGCCTTCCACTGCCGCCCCTTCGTGGACAGCGACATCTCGGTGCCGGTGGACAAGGTCGCCGCCTTCCTTGAGGCCTACGAGGCCCGTTTCCCCGAGATCGACCCCGGCGCCGAGGCGCTCGTGGTCTCGCACCTGGGCGACGGCAACATCCACCACACGATCTGGCCCAAGCGGCAGGATCCCGAGGTGCTCGATGCCCTGCGGGCGCTGGTGGAAGAGATCGTGGGCGAGCTGCGCGGCAGTTTCTCGGCCGAACATGGCATCGGCCATTCCAAGCAGGCGACGATGGCCCGGCGCAAGGATCCGGTGGCGGTGAGCGTGATGCGCGCGATCAAATCCGCGCTGGACCCGGACGACCGGATGAACCCCGGCAAGGTGCTGCCGCCTCTGTAGGGCGGTCCGGCGCGCGCGCAACTCCGGCAGGCAGGTCTGACGCCTCAGGCCGGGCCGTTCACCACGCAGACGCCGTTGCGGGCGATGATGCGCTTGCAGGCGAGATCGGCCTTGCCCTCGCTCAGCCCCCGGAACTGCGCCTCGAAGCCCTTGCGGGATTTCACCACGGTGCGCTGTGCCCCTTCGAGCGTGTCGATCTCGTCCAGCGCGGTGCGCAACAGCGCCTTCTCGGCCATGTATTGCGAACTGTAGAGGCCCACCGTCACGCTGTAGCGCTTCTCGCCGTTCAGCGTCGCACGGGAGATCACCCTCTGCACGTTGTCGAACAGGCGGCCTTCCGGCTTCACCGAGGCCAGGGTGACTTCCTCCGGCCGTGTCACCGGCGTGATGGCGACCGTCGGGGCGCCCTCTTCCGCATCGAGGCGGGATTCGTCGTAGGTGGCCTCCTGCGCCTCCTGCACGGCCTGCTCGATGTCGCTCTTCAGCGCCAGCAGCACCGGATCGGCGGTCGCGCCCGGGCGCGGCATGGGCCGCAGGCTCGTCTTGACCGCCGTCACCTTGCGCTCGATCACCCCACCGGCATCGGCCAGCGCGTAGTTCGGGCCGGAGGGCTTGCGGGTCGGCGCGTTGGAAGGCGCCTTGCGGAAGCCCAGGTCCAGCAGTTCCGCCACCCGCGCGTTGCGCGTGGCGGTGGAGCGGCCGCCGAAGACGGTGGCGATGATGCGCTCGTTGCCGCGCTCGGCGGAGGCCACGAGGTTGAACCCGGCGGCGCGGGTGTAGCCCGTCTTGATCCCGTCGGCGCCCTTGTAGGCGGCGAGGAAGCGGCGGTTGGTGTTGTTCACCGTCTTGATCCCGGCATCGGTGGAGCGGCGGGAGAAGAGATTGTAGTATTGCGGGTAGTCGTAGAAGAGATGGCGCCCCAGCGTCGTCATGTCCCGCGCGGTGGAGAGGTGGCCCTCTTCGGTGAGCCCGTGGGCGTTCTTGAAGGTGGTGCGCGTCATGCCCAGCGCCTTGGCCGTGCGGTTCATGCGGCGGGCGAAGGCGGCCTCGCTGCCCTCGATGGCCTCGCCGATGGCGGTGGCGGCGTCATTGGCGGATTTGACCGCCGCCGCCCGCACGAGGTATCGCAGCTTGATCTTCTGTCCGGCCCGCAGCCCGAGCTTGGAGGGCGGCTCGGAAGCGGCCTTGGACGAGATCCGAACCATCGTATCCATCGTGATCTCGCCGTTCTTCACGGCTTCGAACGCGATGTAGAGCGTCATCATCTTCGTCAGAGAGGCCGGATGCAGCCGGGTATCGGCGTTCTCGGAGTGCAGCACCTCCCCCGTGCGCGCATCGATCACCATGTCCGCGTAGGGTGCGGCGAGGGCCACGATCGGGGCCGTCAGCACAACCCAGAAGAGTGCCAATGCAAGGGAGTACCTACGGAAATTCCGCTCGAGACGCTGTCCCACGTCGTTTGCCTCTCAACTGCCTCAAACCGCCGTGTTTTCACGGTCGGCCTTTTTATCCTTGGTTGAACCGTAACATAGGCCGGGAGATGCGGAAACCCATTTGTTTCTTGGCAGTTGCGCCTGTTGTCAACGCGCATTTCCAAAATCTGGGGGCGCGGTGCCAACCACCCCCAAGATGTTCCGGGCGCGCCCCGAACGCCGCGCCGAAATCTCTAAAAAGACTGTATCAAATCCGGCAACAATCCAAGGCGCTCGATCTCCCGGAAGCGGGGGTGGCCCTCCGGCGTGTCGCCATGCTCGTAGACCCAGGTCAGCGGATGGGGCACGTAGACACCCCACGCACCTGCCGCCAGCGCCGGCAGAACGTCCGAACGCAGCGAATTGCCTACCATCACCGCCCGTGACGCCCCCTCGCCGTGGCGCGCGAAGATCTCCCTGTAGGTCGCCTCCGTCTTGTCCGATACGATCTCCACCCCGTCGAACAGCTCCCCCAGCCCCGACTGCGCCAGCTTGCGTTCCTGGTCCAGCAGATCGCCCTTGGTGATGAGCAGCAGCCGGTGGCTGTCCGCAAGCGCCTCGACGGCCTCCCGGGCATCAGGCAGAAGGTGGATCGGATGGCGCAGCATCTCCTGCCCAGCGGCGATCAGTTCGCGCACCACGCTGCCCGGCACGCGATCCTCCGTGACGTCCAGCGCGGTTTCGATCATGGAGAGAACGAAGCCCTTGATGCCGAAGCCGTAGTGGCCGAGGTTGCGCCGCTCCGCCTCCAGCAGCCGGGCCTCCAGATCGGCCGGGTCGGCGAAATCCTTCAGCAGAAGCGCGAATCGTTGCTGGGTCAGCCGAAAGAACTGCTCGTTCTGCCAGAGCGTGTCGTCGGCGTCGAAGGCCACGGTTGTGGGTTTTTCAAGCATCTTCAAGGCATTGGCGGCCAGAGTCGGCCTGCCCTCTTTTCTCTGACGAAGAAGCGCATATATTGTCGCCTCTGAGGCCAAACCGGAAGCTGCTTTGCATCATATGTCCAAACAAACGCCCTTCTTGATGTCCGACAAGAACGATCAGGGTGACGGCGATACTGGCGTGCTGACGAAAACACGCAGCAAGACGGCCCGGCCGCCCTTGTACAAGGTTCTGCTGCTCAACGACGATTACACCCCGATGGAATTCGTCGTCCACGTGCTGGAACGTTTCTTCGGCCTGAGCCACCAGCAGAGCTTCGAAATCATGCTGACCGTGCACAAGAAGGGTGTTGCCGTCGTCGGGGTTTTCTCGCACGAGATCGCCGAAACCAAGGTGACGCAGGTGATGGATTACGCCCGTCGCCACCAGCATCCCCTGCAATGCACCATGGAAAAGGAGTAGCGGGCCCGGCCCCGCCGCCCATGCAGAACGCACGCCTTTCCCTCGCGCTCGCCGCGCAAGAGGTCCAGCTGCCTGGCGAGGGCCGCATCCTCTGCCTGCGGGCGCGCGCCGAGGACGATCTCTCGGCCCTTCCAAAGGAGCGGCTGGACATCGTCCAGAGCTTTCAACCGGATCACGCGGCGCTGACGGCGCGCGGCTTTCACCTTCTGGACGCACCCGCGCCCACGCCCTATGCCGCCGCCATCGTATTCCTGCCGCGCTCCAAGCCGGAAGCGCAGCTGCTGATCGCGCAGGCCGTGGCCGCGACGAACGGCGGCCTCGTGCTGGTGGACGGGCAGAAGACGGACGGCGTGGACAGCCTGCTGAAAGCCACCCGCAAGCTGGCCGGCGGCCCCGTCAGCGCCTTTTCCAAGGCGCATGGCAAGCTGTTCTGGTTCACCGGCGGCGGCGCCTTCGACGATTGGGCCGAGACGCGCGTCGCTTCGCCCGAAGGGTTCCGCACCGTGCCCGGCGTCTTCTCCGCCGACCGGATCGACCGCGGCTCCGCCCTGCTCGCCGAGGCGCTGCCCGCCAAGCTCGCGGGCCATGTCGTCGATCTCGGGGCCGGCTGGGGCTATCTCTCCCGCGCGATCCTCGCGCGCGAAGCGGTGGAAAGGCTCGATCTGGTGGAAGCCGAGCGCCTTGCGCTGGACTGCGCCCGGGCCAACGTCGCCGATCCGCGCGCGCGGTTCCATTGGGCCGACGCCACGAGCTTCACCCCCGACAGCCCCTGCGACGTGGTGGTGATGAACCCGCCCTTCCACGCCGGGCGCGCCGGGGATCCGGCGCTGGGGCAGGCCTTCATCGACACCGCCGCGCGCATCCTGAAGCCCGGCGGCAGCCTCTGGATGGTCGCCAACCGGCACCTGCCCTACGAGGGCAGGCTTGCAACGCTCTTCCGTGACGTTACGGAAGCAGGCGGTGACAGCGGCTTCAAAATTTTCTATGCCCAAGGGCCCGTGCGCCGCAGATCCGCCCAGCGCCGGGGGGCATGAGCCAGCAAAGCAGCAGGATCTCTCATCATGTCATTCTCCATCTCCGGCAAAACCGCCATCGTGACGGGCGCGGCCAACGGCATCGGCCTCGCGATCGCGCGCCACTTCGCCGACCAGGGCGCAAACGTCATGTTCGCCGACATGGACGAAACCCGCCTCGTGGAGGAACTCGGCGAGCAGGTGGACGAAGGCAACATCCGCTATTTCGCGGGCGACCTGCGTGAAAAGCTCACCATCGCCAACCTGCTCTCGGCCACGCTTGATGCCTTCGACCGGGTGGACATTCTCGTCAACGCCTGCCGGCAGGTCTGCAAGTCCGATCCGCTCAACGCCGACGACGACGCCGTGGAAGCGCTGCTGCGCCAGAATCTGCTGACGTCGCTGCGCCTGTCCCAGCTCGTGGCCAAGCGCATGAAGCACCAGGCCGAGGAAGACGGCTCCGAAGAGGGCTCCATCGGCACGATCATCAACCTTTCCTCCATCGCCGCACGCCGCACCCACCCCGACCTGATGGCCTATTCGATCAGTTCCGCCGCGCTGGACCAGATGACCCGTTCGCTCGCCGTGGCACTGGCGAAGGACAGGATCCGCGTCAACGGCGTGGCCTTCGGCAGCGTGATGAGCGCCAGCCTGCAATCCGTTCTGAAAGACACGCCGGACTACCGCGAGACGATCATCGCCTCCACCCCGATGGAGCGGATCGCCTCGGCAAGCGAAGTGGCCGAGGCGGTGCAGTTCCTCGCCTCCCCGGCGGCGGATTTCATGACGGGGCAGATCCTGACGGTGGACGGCGGGCGCACGCTGCTGGATCCGGTCACGACCGCGGCGCACTGAAGCCACTTCAACCACTGAAGCAAAGTCACCCGGCACGCCTTGCGCCGGCCAGCCTCAGCCCGCCTTGGCAGGCGGGGCCGGCGCAGCCTCTGGCGGGAATTGCGCGTTGCAGGCGGCCACGGGCGCCTCGGCCTCCTTGGCCAGCCGGCGCCGCTGCTGCTTGAGCGAGGCCAGCTTCGCCTTCTCCTGATTCACGTCCACGGCCACCGGCCGCGTCACCGGCGTGGCGCGCTGGGTGGGGCAGGTATACATGCGGCCCCAGCGATCCCTGCACCAGTCAAAGCCGGTGGTGATGCGGTAGTCCGTCGTCAGCCCGAACCCCCGCTCGATGTTGGCCTCGGTTTCGAGGATCAGCTGATCGACCGTGCGCAGATCCTGAGTCGCCGCGTTCAGGCACCGCTCGCGCGGCGTGCTGCAGGAGGCCAGCAGAAGCGCGGCGGCGGGAAGCAGGGCGAGGGAAAGCGTGCGGTGCGTCATGGGAACATCCTAACCGAGCCTGCCGAAAGGACAATCCCGCAGCAATCCCCGCACGCACGCCCCCCGCACGCAAGCCCCGATCGCACCCCCCTGCCCGCGTCCATTCACGCACTGGCCCTTTGCCGGCAAACCCGCTAGGGCGGGAGCAACCGGCGCCCCGCGCGCCGCAGCAAGGGAAGGGCCCGTCATGAGCGAAGATTTCGACGAACGCAAAGCGCGCGCCTCCGGCTGGTTCCGCAGCCTGCGCGACCAGATCGTTGCCGCCTTCGAGGCACTGGAGGACAGCCAGGTGGAAGGGCCGTTCGCCGCGCGCCCGGCCGGCCGCTTCGAGGTCTCCGAGACCCGCCGCACAGCACCCGACGGCGGCGATGCCGGGGGCGGGCTGATGAGCGTCATGCGCGGCGGCCGCGTCTTCGAGAAGGTGGGCGTGAACGTCTCCACCGTCTACGGCACGCTCGGCGAGCGGGCGCAGGCCGCCATGGCCGCGCGCAAGGATCTGCCCGGCATCAAGGAAGATCCCCGCTTCTGGGCGTCGGGCATCTCGCTCGTGGCGCACATGCAGAACCCGCACACGCCGGCCGTCCACATGAACACCCGCATGTTCTGGACACCGCACGGCTGGTGGTTCGGCGGTGGCGCCGATCTGAACCCCTGCATCGAATACGAGGCCGACACCGAAAGTTTCCACGCCACTCTTAAGGCCCATTGCGACAAGCACGACGCCACCTACTACCCCCGCTTCAAGGCCTGGGCGGACGACTATTTCTTCATCCCCCACCGCGGCCGCGCGCGCGGGGTCGGCGGCATCTTCTACGACGATCTGAACACCCGCGACTGGGAGGCGGATTTCGCCTTCACGCAGGATGTCGGCCGGGCGTTCCTGCCGGCCTTCCTGCCCACGGTGGAGGCGCACCGCAACCAGCCCTTCACCGAGGCAGACAAGGACGCCCAGCTCGTGCATCGCGGGCTCTATGCCGAATACAATCTCGTCTACGACCGCGGCACCAAGTTCGGGCTGGAAACCGGGCATGACGCCAATGCCGTCCTGATGAGCCTGCCGCCGCTGGCGAAGTGGGTCTGACGCGCAGGTCTAAAGCGGCTTGAACATGTAGGTGGTGGACTCCAGCCGCGCTGCGTCCACGGCGCGGCAGTAGCCCGGGATCACCCCGGCCACCTCGAACCCGAGGCTGGCATAGAGCGGCTCGGCACTGTCGCCCGTGCGGGTGTCGAGCGTGAGCAGGCTGCGGCCCAGCCCGCGCGCCTCGGCCTCGGCCGCCGCCATCAGCGCGCGCGCAACGCCCCTGCGCCGGGCCTGCGGATGCACCAGAAGCTTGGCGATCTCGGCCCGGTGGGGCTGGTTCTCGGGCATGTCCAGCACCAGTTGCACGGTGCCCACGAGCCGCCCCTCCACCCGCGCGCCGAACAGCCTGCGCGCGCCCGATGCCACGCAGGGCGCGATCCGCGAAGCCCAGAAATCACGAGCCTTGCCGCGGCCGAACGGCAGGATGAAGCCGACGCTTGCCCCGTCCAGCACGCAGGCCGACAGCACCTCGGCCAGCGCTTCGAGGTCCGGGCCGCCGGCGAGCCTGTCCATCGCGGAGATCTCGACCGTCATGCCATGCCCCCCGGCCGGACGATGCCGAGCACGTAGCGCGCGCCCGTCTCGGCGGCGCAGCGGAAGCGACTGTTTCCGTAGAGCCGGTAGCGCAGCGCATCCCCGGCCTTCAATGCATGGGCAACGTCCCCGAGGATGACCTCAAGCGCGCCGTCCAACAGGTAGAGGTGGTGTTCCAACCCCGGTGTCGGCGGCCCGTCGTAGCGGATGTCCGCTCCCGGAGCGAGCTGACATTCCAGCAGTTCGCCGGCAAAGCCGCGCGCCGGCGGCGAGACCGCGCGGCGGCGGAAACCGGCGTCCGCATCCCACCACTCGGCCTGCTCGTCGCGCGCGACACGGGCCTGCGGCTGCTCCTCGACCGCCAGCAGCAGCGCGGACATCGGCAGCCCGTAGACCCGGCACAACCGCCCCAGCGCCTCCGTCGTCGGGCTGGTTGCGCCCGTTTCCATGCGCGAGAGCGTGGCCCGGCTCACGCCGCTTTCCCGCGCAACCGCCTCCAGCGAAAGCCTGCGGTCCTCCCGTTCGCTGCGCAACCGCGCCGCCAGCCGTGTGTTCAGATCCGTCATTTCCATCCCCAAATTGGGAATCATTCCCATATCAGAGACTACGTAGTCCCGACGCGGCCGGGCAAGAAAAACCCGGCTCACCAGAGGCGCGCCGGGCTAGGTCGTGGACTCATAATGTCTGATCCAGAGCCTTGAGCAAGCGAGGTGAAGTGCGGCGAGGAAGTTTGCTGCGGTTTTGAAGTATCGCGTTGCGATGCCGCGGAAGTGTTTGAGACGATTGAAGAACCGTTCGACCTTGTTGCGTTCGCGGTAGAGGTCTCGGTCGACGGTCCTGACCACGCGGACGTT
>NZ_FWFQ01000006.1 GCF_900172235.1 Pseudoruegeria aquimaris
ACAGCGGCGAGATCACCGCCCATTCCGCATCGCTCACATCGTGTCTGCCCGTCATGCTCACCTCCGTTTCCGAAAGTGAATCATCACACCGCCAAAAACGGAATCCCGTTTATGAGTTCACGACCTAGTTTGCCAGCCCCTCGGCCAAGACGCGCTGGCGCTCCAGCACGCGCGGCAGATCGATCGTCACGAGGCGCCCGTCCGCGACGATGCGGCGACCCTGCACGAACAGGTCGCGCACCTTGCTGGGGCCGGCGAGCAGCAAGGCCGCCGGATCCCAGCTGCCCGCGGCCTCGACGCCGCGCATGTCCCAGATGGCGATGTCGGCCTGTGTTCCCGGCGCGAGGCGGCCGCACTCCGGGCGGCCCAGCACATCGGCGCCGCCGCGCGTAGCGATCTCCAGCGCCTCCCGCGCGCCCATGGCGTCGGCGCCCTTCGCGACCCGCTGCAACAACATCGCCTGCCGCGCTTCGAGCGCCATGTTGGCGGTGTCGTTGCTGGCGGACCCATCGACCCCGAGCCCGACCTTCACGCCCGCATCCCGCATCACGCGGACCGGGGCGATGCCGGAGCCGAGGCGGCAGTTGGAACAGGGGCAATGTGCCACGCCTGTGCCGGACCGGGCGAAGAGATCGATCTCCCGCGCGTCGAGCTTGACGCAATGGGCATGCCAGACATCATCGCCCGTCCAGCCCAGATCCTCGGCGTATTGGCCGGGGCGGCAGCCGAATGTCTCCAGCGAATAGGCGATGTCTTCTTCGTTCTCGGCGAGGTGGGTGTGCAGCATCACGCCCTTGTCGCGGGCCAGCAGGGCGGCCTCGCGCATCAGGTCCCGGCTCACGGAGAAAGGCGAGCATGGCGCCAGCCCCACGCGCAGCATCGCGCCCTCGCGCGGATCGTGGAAGGCGTCCACCACGCGGATGCAGTCTTCGAGGATGGCGGCTTCGCCTTCCACCAGGCCGTCGGGCGGCAGGCCGCCGTCGCTCTCGCCGATCGACATGGCGCCGCGGGTGGCGTGGAACCTGAGCCCGATGTCCTGCGCCGCGGCGATGGTGTCGTCCAGCCTTGCGCCGTTGGGGTAGAGGTAGAGGTGATCGGAGGTGAGCGTGCAGCCCGAGAGCGCCAGTTCCGCGAGCCCGGTGAGGGTGGAGACATGCATGTGCTCCGGCCCGAAGCGCGCCCAGATCGGATAGAGCCGCTGCAGCCAGCCGAAGAGCAGCGCGTCCTGCGCGCCGGGCACGGCGCGGGTCAGGCTCTGGTAGAGATGGTGATGGGTGTTCACGAGCCCCGGCGTCACGAGGCAACCTTCGGCCAGCACCACTTCGGCGCCGGGCGCCGTGAGCCCCTGCCCCAGAGCCTGCACCTTTCCGTCTTCGATCAGGATGTCCGCGCCACGCAGCTCGCGGCGCGCGTCGTCCATCGTGAGAATGGCATCCGCCTTGCGGATCAACAGGGGTCGGGCCGTCATCTCCAGCGCTCCTACCGGGTTCACGCCGCCTTCGGAAATGTCAGGGAAACGCCCGCGCCGGCAGAAAGCGGGAAGGACCCGGCGCGCAGCCGGCACAGGTTAGCGTCCGTCGCCGCCGCGCCGCAAGCCCTCAGCCCTCGGAAAAGCCGGAAAGGATCGCCAGCGCCTCGGCATGGATCTCGGGGCTGGCGGCGGCGAGCGCGCGGCCGCCGGCGTGGGCCGGGCCGCCGGACCAGTCGGTGACGATGCCGCCCGCGGCCTCGATCACGGCGATCGGCGCCTGGATGTCATAGGCGTTCAGCCCAGCCTCGATCACGAGATCCACCTGCCCTGCCGCCAGCAGCGCGTAGGCGTAGCAGTCCATGCCGTAGCGGGTGAGCCGGGCCTTGCCGGCAACCGCCTCGAAGCCCGCCCGCTCCCGCGCGCTTCCCACTTCGGGAAAGGTGGTGAAGACGGTGGCCTCCGAAAGCGCGCGGCCGCGCCGCGTGCCGAGGGCGTGGCGCCCGGTGGGTCCTTCGACATGCGCCAGCCCGAAGCCGCCGGTGAACCTTTCGCCGATGAAGGGCTGATCGATCACGCCGAAGGCGGGGCCCGCCGCGTCGCCCACCGCGATCAGCACGCCCCAGGTGGGCGTGCCGGAGATGAAGCCGCGGGTGCCGTCGATCGGATCGAGCACCCAGGTCAGGCCGCTTTCGCCCGGTTGCGCGCCGTATTCCTCTCCGAGGATGGCGTCCTGCGGGCGCCGCTCGGCCAGCACCGCGCGCATCGCGCGCTCGGCGGCGCGGTCTGCCTCGGTCACCGGATCGTAGCCGCTGGCCTCCTTGTTGTCGGCGGCCAGACCACGGGCGCGGAAATGGGGCAGGATCGCCGCCCGCGCCGCATCGGCCATGGCATGGGCCGTTTCGACAAGTTCGGATTTCGTTTTCGGATCGGGTGTGAACATGAAAAGACCTGCGCCAGTGATGGCGCAGGCGGTAGCGCGGCAGGGCGTTGCGGGTCAAGGCAAATGGCCCTGACCCGGCGCCTTGCGGGATCGATCTCAGGCGGCGTCGCTCAGGACGCGCGCCAGATCGAAGAGCCTGCGGCGCTGGTTCTCGGGGATCGCGTAGTAGGAGCGCACGAGCTCCAGCGCTTCCTTGTCGGCCAGGATATCCCCCTGCACGGAGGTCTTGGCGGACCGTTCCGCGCCTGCTTCGCCTTCGTAGCCCTCGAAGAAGAAGCTGACCGGAACATCCAGCGTTTCAGCGATGTCCCAAAGGCGGGAGGCGCTGACACGATTCATGCCCGTTTCATATTTCTGGATCTGCTGGAACTTGATTCCCACGTTCTCGGCAAGTTGCTGCTGCGTCATACCCACCATCCAACGACGGTGACGGATGCGCTTGCCAACATGCACATCTACCGGATGTTTCATGTACTAGTCCTGTTTGTTTCACGAGTGGTCAGGCCCCACCCCTGGGGCCCGTTGCCCAGCCATCCTGCCCCGTTCTGCCATCCCCTGCGAAAACGCGCCACTCCGACGAGCCTTGCAACCCTAGCTCAGAACGTGCGTCTTTTCACTCAAAAACTATCCTAGCGTGTTCGATTTTTGGCGCGCGGTAATATGACACCGAGGAGGGACGCAGGGTCACAGAGGCCACGAAAAAGTGGTGTGTTATCAGCGGGTAGCGCATGGGAGGTGAGTCGGATGTTGTCATTGTTGGTTGCCGAAACCGGGAAAACGGCGCTGGCCGAGGTCGAGATGCCCGAACCCGCCGCCGGAGAGGTTCGCCTCAAGGTTGCGGCCTGCGCACTGAACTTCGCCGATCTGCTGATGATCAAGGGCACCTACCAGGACACCCCACCCCTGCCCTTCACGCCGGGGATGGAGGTGGCCGGCGTGGTGGAGGCCCTCGGCGCGGGCGTGAGCGGCCTGCAACCGGGCGACCGCGTGGCCTGCTTCCCGGGGCGCGGCGGGCTGGCGCAACATGCCTGCGTGCCCGCCGAACTCTGCGTGCCCCTGCCCGAGGCCATGCCCTTCCACGAGGCGGCGGCCTTCCAGGTCGCCTATGGCACCTCCCACCTGGCGCTGGAGCACAGGGCGCGGATGCAGCCCGGCGAAACCCTGCTGGTGACGGGGGCGGCCGGGGGCGTGGGCCTCACCGCCGTGGAGATCGGCAAGCTGATGGGCGCCCGGGTGATCGCCTGCGCGCGCGGCCCCGACAAGCTGGCCATCGCCCGCGCCGCGGGGGCCGATCACCTGATCGACAGCACCACCGGCGATCTGCGCGCCGAAGTGAAGGCGCTCGGCGGCGCCGATGTCGTCTACGAGGCCGTCGGCGGCCAGACCTTCAAGGACGCCCTGCGCGCCTGCAACCCCGAGGCGCGGATGATCCCCATCGGCTTTGCCGGCGGCGAGGTACCACAGATCCCCGCCAACCACCTGCTGGTGAAGAACATCACCGTCATCGGCCTGTATTGGGGCGGCTACCTCAAGTTCGCCCCCGACACCCTGACGGCCAGCCTGCACACGCTGTTCGGCTGGTATGGCGAGGGGCGGCTGCGGCCCCATGTCAGCCACCGCCTGCCGCTCACCCGCGCCGAGGAGGCGCTGGAGCTGCTCCGCAGCCGCGCCTCGACGGGGAAGGTGGTGGTGGAACCCTGGAGCTGACGCCGCCCGCACCGGGGCTCCCGAGAGATTTACGCATTCTCAACGATTTGGACGATCCGCAACGAATCGGATAGGTTGCACCGTCGCAGAGGAAGGAATCCGTGATGCCCAAGTATGAGTACAAGGTCGTGCCGGCACCCCAGCGCGGCGAGAAGGCGAAAGGCCTGAAAACCTCGGGCGAGCGCTTTGCCCATGCCCTCATGGGGCTGATGAACGACCTCGGGCGGGACGGCTGGGAATACCTGCGCGCCGACACCCTGCCCTGCGAGGAACGCTCGGGCCTGACGGGCAAGACGACGACCTACCAGAACATGCTGGTGTTCCGCCGCGAGGTGGCCGAAGTGGCGCCCGTCGAGGCCCCCAAGGCGATCGCCGCCCCGATCAACCCTGCCGACACCCCCGCCAACGCGCCCGCCTCGCCCGAGCCGCGCGAGGAGGCCGGGGAGGCCACGGGTGAGGACACCGCCGACACGCCGCCGCTCGCCGTGCAGACGCCGGAATCCCTGGGCGCCTCGCTGACGCCCAAACTCGCCGCCGTTCCCGATGCCGCGGAAGGCAAGGCACCCAAGGTCGGCCCGGCGGCCAACGACCGCTGAGCACCGCCCCGGCGGCCGGACGGCGGGCGCTACACCATGTCGATGGCCAGCGCGTGGATGCGCCCGATGATCTCGGGGCCGATGGCCGCATGCACCGCCCGGTGCCGGGCCAGCCGCGTGGCGCCCTGCACGGATTCGGCGCTGATGCGCACGCGGAAATGGCTCTGTCCGCCCTCCTGGTAGCCGGCATGGCCACGGTGCTGCTCGCTCTCGTCGATCACCTCCAGCGTTGCCGGCGTGAAGGCCTTGAGCAGTTTGCTGCGAATTTCATCTGCGACTGTCATTTCGGGTGTTTTTCCTCTTCCGCTCGCGCGCCAAAACATTAAACTCTCCCGCTCGACTAGAAAAGGTGTGGGCAATGAGCAAAAGCGATCCCTTCGGTTTCGACATGTCAGTCTCTTCGGACAAGAAAAAGCGGACGCGCGGCAAGCGCGGCATGTCCGGTGCGTTCGAGACGTCGACCCGCCAATGCGAACACCCCGGCTGCGAGGAAGGCGGCAAGTATCGTGCGCCCCGCTCGCCCGACCACCTCGACGAATACCTGTGGTTCTGCAAGGAACACGTGCGCGAATACAACCTGAAATGGAATTTCTTCAACGGCGCGACCGAAGAGGAAATGGACAAGCAGATCAACAAGGATCGCGTCTGGGGCCGGGAAACCAAACCCTTCAAGAAAAGCGTGGAACAGCAGGCCTGGGAGCGGCTCGGCATCAGCGACGCCCACGAGGTGCTGGGCGGCAACGCCACGCGCAACCCCGGCAGATCCGCCGGCGGCGGGCGCAAGCTGCCGCCCACCGAACGCCGCGCGATCGAGATTCTCGATGCCAAGGACACGATGACCAAGGCCGAGGTGCGCAAGCAGTACAAGGCGCTCATCAAGGTTCTGCACCCCGACATGAACGGCGGCGACCGCAGCCAGGAAGAGCAGCTGCAGGAGGTCGTATGGGCCTGGGACCAGATCAAGGACAGCCGCAACTTCAAGTGAGACCGGCGGGCAGGCACTGCCCCGGCGAGGCGGCCTTCGCGGGCCGCCTTTCTTCATTTCCGCCCCCTGCGCGGTGCTTTGCCACTTGGCCTTGCGCCCGCGCCGGATATGTTGCACCACATGCGGGTTGCCCGCGCGCGTCCGAGCGCGCAGGGGCCAGCTTGAAACGGCACAGGTAGCGAATGGCGGACGGCACGATGGATTTGAATGAAAAACCGACCGAGGAAATCTCGGTCCGCGATGTTTTCGGTATCGACACCGACATGGTCGTGAAGGGCTTTGCCGAAGCCACCGACCGCGTGCCCGAGCTGGATCCGACCTACAAGTTCGATCCCGACACCACGCTCGCCATCCTCGCCGGCTTCAGCCACAACCGCCGCGTGATGATCCAGGGCTACCACGGCACCGGCAAATCGACCCACATCGAACAGGTTGCCGCGCGCCTGAACTGGCCCGCCGTGCGCGTGAACCTCGACAGCCACATCAGCCGGATCGACCTCATCGGCAAGGACGCGATCAAGCTGAAGGACGGCAAGCAGGTCACCGAGTTCCAGGAAGGCATCCTGCCCTGGGCCCTGCGCAACCGCTGCGCCATCGTCTTCGACGAATACGATGCCGGCCGCGCCGACGTGATGTTCGTGATCCAGCGCGTGCTGGAGACCGACGGCAAGCTCACGCTGCTGGACCAGAACGAGGTGATCAAGCCGCACCCCTATTTCCGGATCTTCGCCACCGCCAACACCGTGGGCCTCGGCGATACCACGGGCCTCTACCACGGCACCCAGCAGATCAACCAGGGCCAGATGGACCGCTGGAGCCTCGTGGCGACGCTGAACTACCTCAGCCACGATGCCGAGACCGCCATCGTGCTGGCCAAGAACCCGACCTACAACACCGAGGCCGGCCGCCGCACCATCAGCCAGATGGTCACCGTCGCCGATCTCACCCGCACCGCCTTCATGAACGGCGATCTCTCCACCGTGATGAGCCCGCGCACCGTGATCGCATGGGCCCAGAACGCGCAGATCTTCCGCAACGTGGGCTACGCCTTCCGCCTGAGCTTCCTGAACAAATGCGACGAGCTGGAACGCCAGACCGTGGCCGAGTTCTACCAGCGCTGTTTCGACGAAGAGCTGCCGGAAAGCGCGGCGAGCATGAGCCTCGGCTGAGCCGCCCGGCCTGCGGGCGCCTGCGACTTCTCACACATGCAACATGACAAAGGGGCCTTTCGGCCCCTTTTTCTTTGCGGCCCTTGTGTCCGGCGGCACCCGGCGCACAAGACTTGGGCGCATCTCCCGAAATTTCAGCCGAAGTTTTTGCAGCGCCCGATTGGCAGGCATGAAATTCGCACCTAGGCTCAAATCATGGGCATCGCGCGAACATCTCTTGTCTCGGCCGTTCTCGTCCTGCTGGCCCGTGCCACACCGGCACCGGCCTTTCAGGCCACGCCCGATCAGCAGCTGCGCTTCTTCGCCACCTGCGCCGGGCGGCTCTCGGCCCAGATGGAACACCAGTGGATGTTCGACGGCGCGGCGTCCGAGATCACCATGGCCCACCGCGACAGCGTGATCGACATTCTGGACGCGCTCATGCCGCCGGAGCGCGGGCGGGACGTGCTGGCGATGCGGATCGAGGCCAAGATGGCCCATGCGGCGCTGCTCACGCGAGCCACCTTCAACGACGACACCGAGGATGCCGCCTGGGCGAAAGCCACCGCCGTCCGGCTGGCCGCGGAGTGCGAGGCGCTGCTGCTGGGCTGAGCCCCGCCCTTTCACGCCAGATTCCGCCCCGCCCCACTGGCCATCGCCGGAAAATCCACCTAGGTTGCAGGCTGCAAGACCAAGCGAAGGCGCAGGCCCGATGACGACATCCGACAACCCGGCAGAACCGTTCAAGAAAGCGCTCGCCGAAGCCACCAAGGTGATGGCCGACGATCCGGATCTCTCCGTCAGCTACACGGTGGATCCGCCGGGGCAATCCGGGGATTCGATGCGCCTGCCGCAGGTCTCCCGCCGCATGAGCCGGCAGGAGGTCATGCTCGCGCGCGGCACCGCCGACGCGCTGGCCCTGCGCCACAAGTTCCACGACGCCGAGACCCATGGCCGCTTCATGCCCGAGGGCCAGATGGCCCGCGATCTCTACAACGCGATGGAGAACGCCCGCTGCGAGGCCGTCGGCGCCCGCGACATGCCCGGCACACTCACCAACATCGATGCCCAGATCGCCCACGAGGCCGAGCGCAAGGGCTATTCGCAGGCCAAATCGCAGTCCGACGTGCCGCTGCCCGTAGCCGCGGGCTACCTGATCCGCCATCTCGCCACGGGCCGCGATCTGCCGCCCGGCGCTCAGAACGTGATGGACATCTGGCGCGGCTACATCGAACAGCAGGCCTCCGGCACCCTGGACGGCCTCGAAGCCGCGCTGCGGGATCAATCCAGCTTCGCCCGCCTCGCCCGCCAGATCATCACCGATCTGGGCTACGGCGATCAGCTCGGCGAGGACCCCGACGGCGAGGACGACGACTCGGGCGACGAGGCCGAGCAGCAGCCCGACGAGCAGGAAAACCCCGACAGCCAGGGCCAGGATGACAGCGAGACCGACGAGGCAGAGGCCAGCCCGGAGCGCAGCCAGGATCAGCAGATGGACTCCGCCGAGGCGCAGGTTTCCATGGATGATCTCGCCGACATGGAACTGGGCGACGAGGCCGAGATGCCCGAGGGCGATGCCCCGATGGAGCCGCCGCCCCCTGCCCCGATCTCGGACGCAGACCCGAACTACGAGGTCTATACCACGGAATTCGATGAGGAAATCCGCGCCGAAGAGCTTGCCGAACCGGCGGAGCTCGAACGGCTGCGCGCCTACCTCGATCAGCAGCTTGAGCCGCTGAAGGGCGCCGTTTCGCGGCTTGCCAACAAGCTTCAGCGCCGCCTTCAGGCGCAGCAGAGCCGCAGCTGGGAATTCGACAAGGAAGAGGGCGTGCTGGATGCCGGCCGCCTCGCACGCGTCGTCGCCAACCCGACGACGCCGCTGTCCTTCAAGGTCGAGAAGGACATGGAATTCCGCGACACGGTGGTGACGCTGCTGCTGGACAACTCCGGCTCCATGCGCGGCCGCCCGATCTCCATCGCCGCGATCTGCGCCGACGTTCTGGCGCGCACGCTGGAGCGTTGCCAGGTGAAGGTGGAGATCCTCGGCTTCACCACGCGCGCCTGGAAGGGCGGGCAGAGCCGGGAGAAATGGCTCGCTGACGGCCGCCCGCAGCAGCCCGGCCGCCTCAACGATCTGCGCCACATCATCTACAAGCAGGCCGATGCCCCGATGCGCCGCACCCGCGCCAACCTCGGGCTGATGATGAAGGAGGGCTTGCTGAAAGAGAACATCGACGGCGAGGCGCTGGAATGGGCGCACCGCCGCATGGTGGGCCGGCCTGAGGCGCGCAAGATCCTGATGGTGATCAGCGACGGCGCCCCGGTGGATGACTCAACTCTGTCCGTCAACCCCGCGAATTATCTCGAAAAACACCTGCGCGACGTGATCGCCATGGTTGAGAAGAAAAAGCAGGTCGAACTGCTCGCAATCGGCATCGGCCACGACGTGACCCGCTACTACGAGCGCGCGGTGACGATTACAGATGTCGAACAATTGGCCGGCGCGATGACGGAGCAGCTCGCCGCCCTCTTCGACAGCGATCCCCGTGCCCGCGCCAAGATCATGGGCATCAAGCGCGCCAGCTGATCCACGCCCTTCGCGCACGCCGGGCCCGTCGCGGCCCGGCGCGCGTGCTTCCCCCTCCCGCCTTGCGACCGCCTCAAGGAGCCCGGCCATGTTCCAGACCTTCGATGCCCCCACGCGCCCGGACCAGGGCCCGCCGCGCCTCGCCCGCCTGCGCGCCGAAATGGCCGCCGAAGGGCTGGACGGCTTTTTCGTGCCCCGCGCCGACGTGCACCAGGGCGAATACGTCGCCCCCTGCGACGAGCGGCTGGCCTGGCTCACCGGCTTCACCGGCTCGGCCGGATTCTGCATCGCGCTCACCGGCATCGCCGGCGTGTTCATCGACGGCCGCTACCGGGTGCAGGTGCGCCAGCAGGTGGACGGAACGGCCTTCACCCCGGTGCACTGGCCCGAGGTCCAGCCCGGCCCATGGCTCGCCGAGCAGCTGCCGGACGGCGGCAAGGTGGGTTTCGATCCCTGGCTGCACACGGCCGGCGAGATCGAGGCGATCGAGGCCGATCTCGCGGGCACCGGCATCTCCCTCGTGCCCTGCCGCAACCTCGTGGACGCGATCTGGCCCGACCGCCCCGCGCGCCCGAACGGAAAGGTGTTCGCGCAGCCGATCGAAAACGCCGGTGAAAGCGCCGAAAGCAAGGCCGCGCGCCTGGCGGACGAGCTGCTGCGCGCCGGCCAGAAATCCTGCGTCATCACCCTGCCCGATAGCCTCTGCTGGCTGCTCAACATCCGCGGCAGCGACATCGCCCGCAACCCGGTGGCGCAGGGCTTCTGCGTGCTGTTCTCCGACGGCCGCGTGGCGCTGTTCATGGATCCGGGCAAGATCGCCGATCTCGGCGATCACTTCGGCCCGCTCGTCTCCTGTTACCCGCAGGACGCGCTTGCGGGCTTCCTCGCCAATCTTGCGGGCCCCGTGCGGGTGGACCGCGGCAGCGCGCCGCTGGAGGTCAGCCGCATCCTGCGCGACAGCGGCGTCGAAATCGTCTACGACGGCGATCCCTGCCTGCTGCCCAAGGCATGCAAGAACGCCGCCGAGATCGCCGGCACGCGGGAAGCCCACCTGCGCGATGCCGTGGCCATGGTGCGCTTCCTCGCCTGGCTCGACGGCGCCGCGCCGAAGGGCGGGCTGACCGAGATCGACGTGGTGCGCAGGCTCGAAGCCTTCCGCCGCGCCGACAACGCCCTGCGCGAGATCAGTTTCGACACCATCTCCGGCGCCGGGCCGAACGGGGCGATCGTGCACTACCGCGTGACCGAGGAGAGCAACCGCACCATAACGCCGGGCGAATTGCTGCTGGTGGATTCGGGCGGGCAATACGTGGACGGCACCACCGACATCACCCGCACCGTCGCCACGGGGCCTGCGACCGACGAGCAGAAGGCCTGCTTCACCCGCGTGCTTCAGGGCATGATCGCCATCTCGCGCGCCCGCTTCCCGCGCGGGCTGGCGGGCCGCGATCTGGATGCGCTGGCGCGCTATCCGCTCTGGCTGGCCGGGCAGGACTACGATCACGGCACCGGCCACGGCGTCGGCGTCTATCTCAGCGTGCACGAGGGGCCGCAGCGGCTCTCCCGCGTCAGCCACGTGCCGTTCGAGCCGGGCATGATCCTGTCGAACGAACCGGGCTACTACCGCGAGGGCGCCTTCGGCATCCGCATCGAGAACCTGATCGTCGTGCGCGAGGCGGAGACGCTGGGCGACGGCCGCGACATGCTGGATTTCGAAACCCTGACCTGGGTGCCGATCGACACCCGCCTGGTGGAGCCCCGGATGCTCAGCGCGGAGGAAAAGGCCTGGCTGAACGGCTATCACGCCGAGGTGCTCGCCCGCGTCGCGCCGCGACTGGAGCCGGAAGCCGCGGATTGGTTACGCCGCGCCTGTGCGCCCATCTGACGCTTACGGATGCCGGCAAACCCCTCTAACCTGAGCGCGAAACGATTCTCCCACCCGAAGGAAAACACCATGGCCGATCACATCACCATCGCCCCCCTGCCGGGCACCTGGGTCGTGCGGGCCGGTGGCGCCGTTCTGGCCGAAACCATCGGCGCGCTGGAGTTGAAGGAAGGCGACTATCCCGCCGTCATCTACTTCCCCCGCGACGACATCGCGATGGCCTTCCTCGAGAAGTCCGACAAGACAACCACCTGCCCGCACAAGGGCGTGGCCAACTACTACTCGATCCATGCCAAGAGCGGCATCATCGAAGACGCCGCCTGGAGCTACGAGGATCCGAAAGCCGAGGTGGCGGCGATCCGCGACTGCCTCGCCTTCTACCCCGACAAGGTGACGGTGGAGCAGCTCTGAGGCCCGCCCGCACCCCGCCATTCGCTGCAGGACCGCACCCGCCGCGCCGAGAGCGCCGCGGGTGTTTTCATCTCAGGAGTGTTCCTCGGCGGCCGTCGCCGCCAGCGCCCGGTTGAACACGCGCAGTGCATCCACGTGGAAGAGCGCCCCCAGAAGCTCGGGCGGCTGGCCCTCCCCGGCGAGCCGCACGATCGGAATGAAGCCCGCGCGCGTGGCCTCGAAGATCGGCATCGCCGCCTCCAGCGTGGCGCTTTCGTTCAGGTAGGTGCCCTGCTCCACCAGTTCCCAGCAGGCCTCTTCCGGGGCCGCGTGATCGGAGCCGGCCGGGCGCATGAGCTTGCCCACGCCGAAGGTGGCCAGCAGATAGGCCTGCGGTCCGGCGGCGAGATGGACGCCCCGGTTTTCGAGCTGAGTCAGGAAGAAGGAGCGGTCCACCAGCCGGCTGGAGAGCGCGGTGGAGAGCGACACCGCCACCATCACCGCAAGCCCCGTCTGCCAGTCGCCCGTCAGTTCGAAGACGATCAGCGTGGTGGAGATCGGCGCCCCCAGAACGGCAGCGGCCACGGCCCCCATGCCGGCCAGCGCGTAGATGGTTTCGGAGCCGGAGACATTGGGCAGCAGCCCGGTGGAGATGATCCCGAAGGCCAGCCCGGTGAGCGCGCCGACCATGAGCGAGGGCGAGAACACGCCGCCGCCCATGCGTCCGGCCATGGTGATCGATACGGCGGCGGCCTTCACCACAGCGAAGATCACCGCGCTGCCCAGGAGCAGGTTGCCCGAGAGTGCCGCCACGGTGGTCTCGTAGCCCACGCCGATGATGTGGGGAAACCAGATCGCGATGGCCCCCAGCATCGCGCCCGAGACGGCCGGCCGCAGCACGTTGGGCACGTGCAGCCGTTGCTGCAGGCTGCTGCCGAGCGCATCGGCCCAGAAGATGGATTTCATCAGGGCAACGGCCACGAGGCCGCACAGAAGCCCGAGCAGCAGGAAGGCCGGAAGCTCCACGTAGAAGGCCAGCGCGTTGATGACCGGCAGGTCGAACTCCGTCACGTCGCCGTATTGCAGCCGGCTCACCACCGTGCCCGCCACCGAGGCGATGACGATGGGCGCGAAGGCATGCACGGCGAAGTGGCGCAGCACCACTTCCAGCGCGAAGAGCGCGCCGGCGATCGGGGTGTTGAAGCTGGCCGACACCGCCGCCGCCACGGCACAGCCCAGCAGG
Source organism: Pseudoruegeria aquimaris (assembly GCF_900172235.1). Classification (GTDB taxonomy): domain Bacteria; phylum Pseudomonadota; class Alphaproteobacteria; order Rhodobacterales; family Rhodobacteraceae; genus Pseudoruegeria; species Pseudoruegeria aquimaris. Next base: position 12,953 of record NZ_FWFQ01000006.1, read on the forward strand.
TCGCGCCCGGTGACGCCGTTGGCGTGGATGCGGTTGGAGACCCATGTGGACACCACCCCGGCCAGGTGCACGACGGGCCCCTCCCGCCCGGTGGAGCCACCGGTTGAGAGCGTCACGAGGGAGGCCAGGGCCGAGGCGATCCCGGCCCGTCGCTCCACCCGCCCGTCATGCAGGGCGGCGCCCTCGATGACGTCGGCCACCGAGCGCACCCGCCCGTCCGGCGTGAAGAGATTGAGGATGATGCCGACGGCGAGCCCGCCGAGGATCGGCAGGCCCAGCACCACGTACCACGGCAGGCGGCTCACCAGCGTGTGCAGCCCGTGCACGTCGTCGGTGCCGTAGGCGAAAGTCTGAAGCTCGGCGATGGCGATGCGGAAGCCGACGGCCACGAAGCCCCCGGCGATGCCGACGAGAAGCGCGATGAACCAGAACTGGATCTCGCCCGGCCCCTTGCGCCGCAGCACCGCCCAGCCATCGCGGCAGGCGGTGGCGGCGGCGTTGATCTGACGCGTGATCGGGTTGCCCCCCGCTTCGGCCATTCTCCGCTCGCCCTTTCCTTCTCGCACGCTCCCGGCCGCTTCCCCTCGCGGCGCGCCTCGCCTAGGGTTCCGGCGTCAAGACCACAGCACAAGGGCGCCCCATGAGCATCGAGGCCGCGATCTCCGAACTGATCCCACTCCTAGGCGATCGCCTGAGCCGTTCCAAGGGTGATCTGGCCCAGCACGGGCGCAGTGAAACGTATTTTGCCAACATGTTACCGGATGCCGTCGCCTACCCGGAATCCACCGAGGAGGTGAGCCGCATCCTCGCCACCTGCCACGCGCAGGACTGCCCGGTGGTGGCCTGGGGCACCGGCACCTCGCTCGAAGGCCACGCGCTCGCGGCGCGGGGCGGGATCTCGCTGGATCTGTCGCGCATGAACCGGGTGCTGGCCGTCCACCCCGAAGACATGGACGCCGTGGTCCAGCCCGGCATCACGCGGGAGGCGCTGAACACCGAGTTGCGGGCCACGGGGCTGTTCTTCTCGGTCGATCCCGGCGCCAATGCCTCGCTCGGCGGCATGGCGGCGACCCGCGCCTCCGGCACCACCACCGTGCGCTACGGCACCATGCGCGACAACGTGACGGGGCTGGAGGTCGTGCTGGCGGACGGCCGCGTGATCCGCACCGGCACGCGCGCGCGCAAATCGGCGGCCGGATACGATCTGACGGGGCTTTTCGTCGGCAGCGAGGGCACGCTCGGCATCATCACCGAGCTGACCGTGCGCCTGCGCGGCCAGCCCGAGGCGATCTCCGCCGCGGTCTGCGCCTTCGAAAGCGTGGAGGCCGCCGTCGACACGGTGATCGCCACCATCCAGAGCGGCATCTCGATGGCGCGCATCGAATTCGTGGATGCCAGCACCGCGCGCGCCTTCAACCTCTATGCCGGGCGCGAGATGCCGGAGAAGCCGCACCTTCTGGTGGAGTTCCACGGCTCGCCCGCCGGCGTGGCCGAGGATGCCGAGCGGCTGGGCGAGTTGGTGGCCGAGTTCGGCGGCAGCGATTTCGCCTGGTCCAGCAGGCCCGAGGAGCGCAACGCGCTCTGGGCGCTGCGCCACAACGCCTATTACGCCTGCCTCGGCCTGCGCAGGGGCGCCACGGCGCTGGTGACGGATGTCTGCGTGCCGATCTCGCGGCTGGCCGAAGCGGTGGAGGCCACCCGCGCCGATATCGCCGAAAGCCCGCTTGAGGGGCCGATCCTCGGCCATGTGGGCGATGGCAACTTCCACGCGATCCTGCTGGTGGAGCCGGGCAACGAGGCGGAGCTTGCCGAGGCCCTGCGGCTTTCCTCCCGGATGACGGAACGGGCGCTGGCCATGGGCGGCACCGTGACGGGCGAGCACGGCGTGGGCATGGGCAAGCTGGCCTACATGCCGCGCGAACACGGGGAGGCCTGGGCGGTGATGGGCGACATCAAGGCCGCGCTGGACCCGAAGAACATCCTCAACCCCGGCAAGCTGGTTCAGCGGAACTAGGCGCAAAGCGGCCGCTCAACTTCGTGCAGAAAGCGTTGCTCAAAAGAGCTTCGGTAGCGCCGTTCCGAGGGGTGGCGCAATCGCGCCGCCCCGTGGGGGCGGAACGGCGCGGCCCGACAGTGCCTGTCGGGCGTCATGCGGTAAAACGGCTCTTTCAAACGCCGCTCAGCTCTGCTTGATTACCCGGCCAGAAGCGCCTGTGCTGCCGCGCGCGCCTCGGGCGTGATCCGATCGCCGGAAATCATCCGGGCGATCTCGTCCACGCGTTCGTCAGAGGCCAGCGGCACCACCTCGGAGAGCGTCTGCTCGCCGGAGACGGATTTCTGCACCCGCCAGTGATGGCCTGCCAGCGCGGCGACCTGCGGCGAATGCGTCACCACCAGCACCTGCCCGCGCGCGGCGAGCGCGGCAAGGCGGCGTCCGACGGCATCGGCGGTGGCCCCGCCCACGCCGCGGTCGATCTCGTCGAAGATCATCGTGCGCTCGGCGCTGCCTTTCGTGAGGCAGACCTTCAGCGCCAGCAGGAAGCGCGATAGCTCCCCGCCCGAGGCGATCTTGTTTAGCGGGCCGGCCGGGGCGCCCGGGTTGGTGGCGACCACGAAGGCGACCTCATCCTGCCCTTCCGGGCCCGGCGTTCCGGCGGTGATCTGCGTGGTGAAGAGCGCACGCTCCATCTTGAGCGGGGCCAGTTCCGCCGCCATGGCCGCGTCCAGCGCGCTGGCCGCCGCCCTGCGCCCTTCCGAGAGCGCCTCGGCCTGCGCCGCGTAGGCCGCCTCAGCCTCGGCCAGTTCGGCCTTCAGGCGGCCGATGTTCGCGCCGCCCTGATCCAGCGCCGCAAGCCGCTTGCGCAGCCCCTCGGCGAATTCGCCCAGGTCATCGGGCAGAACCCCGTGCTTGCGCGCCAGCCCGCGGATCGCGAAGAGCCGTTCCTCGGCCTGCTCCAGTTCGTAGGGATCGAAGGACAGGCCGTCGAGGAAGGCTTCCACAGCCTGCTGTGCCTCGCCCAGTTCGACCATGGCCCGGCTCAACGCGGAGAGCGCCTCGTCCAACCCGCCCTCCGCGGCCGCCGCCGCGCCTTCCAGCCAGCGGGTGGCATCGTTGAACAGGCCCTCGGCGCCCTCGTAGCCAAGCGCATGGTGGGCGCGGGCGATGTCCTCGCGGATCTTTTCCGCCGCCTGCATCTGGCGGCGGCGGGCATCCAGCGCCGCATCCTCGCCCGGCTGCGGATCGAGCGCGTCCAGTTCGCCCACCGCGTGGCGCAGGAACTCCTCTTCGGCGGCGACTTCCGCCAGTTCGGCCTCGGCGGCCTCCAGCGCCCTGCGCGCCGCGCGCACCCCGGCCCAGGCCTCGCGGGTTCGGGCGATGGCCGGTTCGAGCCCGGCGTAGCGATCCAGCAGCCCCCGGTGGGCGCGCGCGTTCAGCAGGCCCCGGTCATCGTTCTGGCCGTGCAGTTCCACCAGGGTTTCGGAGACCTTCCGCAGCACCTCGCCCGAGGCGCGGCGATCGTTGATCCAGGCCGTCTTGCGCCCGTCCGGGGTGTTGGTGCGGCGCAGGATCAGCTCCCCGCCTTCCACCGGCAGCCCGGCCTCCTCCAGCACCGAAAGCGCCGGGTGGCCTTCGGGCAGTTCGAAGACCGCCGTGACCTCGCCCTTCTCGGCGCCCGCGCGCACCAGTTCGGCGCGCCCGCGCCAGCCGAGAACGAAGCCGAGAGAATCCAGCAGGATGGATTTGCCCGCCCCGGTTTCCCCGGTCAGAACGTTCAGCCCCGGCTGGAAGGCAAGCTCCAGCCGGTCGATGATCAGCATGTCCCGAATGTCCAGTGCCCGCAGCATCAGGCCGCACTCCCGCCGATGGTCAGAGCCATTCGCCCTTGATCATCTGGCGATAGATCTGGCGCAGCCAGCCATCGCTGAAGACACCCGGCTCCACGCCCTGCTGGGTGAGCAGCTTGTAGCCGTCTTCATACCAGTCGGAAGAGCGGAAGTTGTAGCCGAGGATCGCGCCCGCCGTCTGGGCCTCCTGCACGAGGCCGAGCGAGAGATAGGCCTCGATCAGGCGATAGAGCGCCTCCGGCGTGTGGGTCGTCGTCTGGAACTGTTCCACCACCACGCGGAAGCGGGCGATGGCGGCCGTGTAATGGCCCCGTTTCAGGTAGTAGCGGCCGACTTCCATCTCCTTGGCGGCAAGGTGATCGAAGGCGAGATCGAATTTCAGGATCGCGGAGCGGGCGTATTCGCTGTCCGGGTAGCGTTCGATCACCGTGCGCAGCGCCTGCAGCGCCTGGAAGGTGAGCCCCTGGTCGCGGCCGATGGCGTCGATCTGGTCGTAGTAGCTCAGCGCCAGAAGATACTGCGCGTAGGCGGCATCTTCATCGGCCGGGTAGAAATCCACGTAGCGCTGCGCCGCGGAGCGGCTGTTCTCGTAGTCCCGATCCTGGTGGTAGGCGAAGGCCTGCATGATCAGGCCGCGCTTGGCCCATTCGGAGTAGGGATAGAGGCGCTCGATCTCGCCGAAAAGCACGGCGGCCTCGTCCGGGTTGTCGGCGGCCAGCTGGAATTCGGCGCGCTTGTAGATCGCTTCGGCGTCGAGGCTTTCGATCGCCACCTCTTCGGTGCGGTCGCCGCCGCCGCCAATGCCCAAGCGGCTGCATGCCACCAGAAGCGTAACCGAAGCGAGAAGTAGCGTTGATTTTGCTCGAGACCTGACGCGAGTCATGTAGCCCCTACCCTGTAATTCTCTCTGCGGGGGGCGCAATCCACCCCCTGTTTGAGGATGTTCCTAGCACAGAAAAATCCGGGGCAAAACGCCTTTGAGCGCAAATCTGCGGGGCTCAGGCGTGAAGCGGCACATCGGCCGGGTGGACACCCACGCCCGGCAGCCGGCGGGCCATCCGTTCGTCGCAGGTGATCATCTCGAATGCGGTCGGATCCGCGAAGAGCGCACGCAGCAGGCGGTTCGTCATCATGTGGCCGGCGCGATGGCCCACGTAGCGGCCCAAAAGCGGCGCCCCGGCCAGCGCCAGATCGCCGAGCGCATCCAGCATCTTGTGGCGCACGGCCTCGTCTTCGTGGCGCAAACCACCCGGCGTGAGCACCCGGTCGCCGTCCACCACGACGGCGTTCTCCAGCGAGCCCCCCAGCGCGAGGCCGTTGGCATGCATGAACTCGATGTCGGACTGGCGGCAGAAGGTGCGGCTGTCGCACAGCTCGCGCACGAAGGCGCCGTTGGCCATGTTCAGGACCTTCTCCTGGCGGCCGATGGCGGCATCCTCGAACTCGATGTGGAAATCGATCATGAAGGTGTCGCAGGGCTCCAGCCGCGCGAAGGCCTTGCCCTCGCGGTATTCCACCGGCTTCAGGATGCGGATGGCGCGCACCGGGGCGTCCAGCTTGCGCACGCCGGCGGCCAGCAGCGCATCCACGAACAGCGCGGCGCTGCCGTCCATCACCGGGACCTCCGGGCCGTCGATCTCGATCAGGGCGTTCTGGATGCCGCAGCCGGCCAGCGCGGCCATGATGTGTTCGATCGTCTGCACCGAGGCGCCGGAGGGGCCGTCGATGCGGGTGCAAAGGCGGGCCTCGCCCACGGCATCCCACCGGGCCGGGATCAGCGGCTCGAAGTCCAGGTCCGTCCGGCGAAACCAGATGCCGTATTCGGCCGAGGCCGGGTGCACCGTCATGCGAACGGGGGCGCCGGAGTGGAGGCCGACACCTTTGAACTGGACTGCAGATTTGATCGTGGTTTGCACGTAGTCACCCAACATTGCCACCGGCTCTTTTGCCCTTTCAGCCCCGCCTTGCGGCGGCGTCCTGACGGGTCTGCCTGTCCGGCACCCTCGAAGTAGAGACCGTGGCGCTTATTCACAACTCAATCTTTGCAACCATCTGAAACATCGGAATCCGCCATGGGCGGAATCTTGCCACCGTTAGCGCCAGCACCCGGCAAAGCACTGTTTTCAAAAGAAAAGAGCCGGCGTTCGGCCGGCTCTTTCTGGGGTATCAGGGTGATTTGTGACCTTGCGTCACGCCCGCATCAGTTGGCCTGGCGGCGCAGGAACGCGGGGATTTCGATGCGCTCCTGCTCCGGGTCCGCCTCGTGCTCTTCCTCGTAGGAATGCATCGGCGGCTGCTGGCGCGCCGGGCTATGCGCACCCGCTTCGGAGGCGTGGCCCGTCATGCGGTTGATCAAGCTGTTGATGCCGAAACGCGGCTTTTCCGCGGAAGGCGCCGGGGCCGCGGGGCGCGGCGCGGCGGCCGGGCGCGGCGCGGCGGCCGGGCGCGGCGCGGCGGCGCCGTCGGGCGATTTGGCGACGGCCGCGCGCAGGCGGGCCAGCGCTTCAGGCGAAGGCGTGCCCGGTGCCGGGGCGCGCGGCGCCACGAAATCCTGCGCCGGGGTATCCAGCGACGCCCGCGGAGCGGCCGGCTGCGGGGCCGGCTGCGGAGCCCGCGCCTGCGGCTGGTAGGCCGGCGGCGGCAGCTCTGCATCGGCCACGTCGTCGAAGATGTCCTCGGCCTGCTCGGTGGCGGCGAATTCCTCGGCCGGCAGTTCGCCGAACAGCGAGGGCTCTTCCACCGGGGCCGGATCGGCGGCCACGGCGGCGGCCGGCTGCGCTTCGACGGCAGGCTCTTCTTCCACGGCCGGGGCCAGCGGCTCGGCCATGCGGCGGCGCGGCACCGGCATGTCGTCGCTCTTGGCGGTGGCATCGATGCCCGTGGCAACGACGGAAACGCGCATGGTGCCTTCCATCGACGGATCGAGGGTGGAGCCGACGATGATGTTGGCGTCCGGATCGACCTCTTCGCGGATGCGGTTGGCGGCCTCGTCCAGTTCGAAGAGGGTGAGATCGTGGCTGCCGGTGATGTTGATCAGCACGCCGCGCGCACCGCGCAGGGAGATCTCGTCCAGCAGCGGGTTGGCGATGGCCTTCTCGGCGGCCTGCACCGCGCGATCCTCGCCGGAGGCTTCGCCGGTGCCCATCATGGCCTTGCCCATCTCGTCCATCACCGCGCGCACGTCGGCGAAGTCGAGGTTGATGAGGCCCGGGCGGACCATCAGGTCCGTCACGCCCTTCACGCCCTGGTAGAGCACGTCGTCGGCCATCGAGAAGGCCTCGGTGAAGGTGGTTTTCTCGTTGGCGAGGCGGAACAGGTTCTGGTTCGGGATGATGATCAGCGTATCGACGACCTTCTGGAGCGCCTCGACGCCCTCCTCGGCCTGACGCATCCGCTTGGCCCCTTCGAACTGGAAGGGTTTCGTCACCACGCCGACGGTGAGAACGCCCAGTTCGCGGGCGGCCTGCGCGATGATCGGCGCGGCCCCGGTGCCGGTGCCGCCGCCCATGCCGGCGGTGATGAAGCACATGTGCGCACCGGCCAGGTGATCGACGATTTCCTCGATGGTTTCTTCGGCGGCGGCGGCCCCCACGGCGGGGCGCGCCCCGGCGCCCAGGCCCTCGGTGGCTTTCACGCCCATCTGGATGCGGGCCGGCGCCTTGTTCTGCTGAAGCGCCTGAGCATCGGTGTTGGCCACCACGAACTCGACCCCGTCGAGCTGCTTTTCGATCATGTTGTTGACGGCGTTTCCGCCGGCCCCACCGACGCCAAATACAGTAATCCGGGGCTTCAACTCTTCAGTCTCTGGCATGGTGAGATTCAATGTCATTGCTATGTCCGCCTGTTTTTGTCGAGGGCCGGTTTTCCCCGGCATCTGTGCCTGATCTGCACCAATCCTAGCTGCAGATTTCTGTAACGTCATTAAAAAAACGCAATTTCCCCGCCAAATATGGCAGGGAAATAGGCCGTTTTCGCGAGATTTCGCTCGTTCTACGACATCTAGCGTTTACCAGTTGTCCTTGAACCACTTCACCGCGCGCTTCAGCGAACGCGCCGGGTAGCGATCGGTCGGGATCTCGAAATCCCACCACTCGTCCTGCGGATGCGCCGCGAAGAGGCACAGCCCCACCGCCGAGGAGAACGCCGCGCCCGTGGCCGCCTGCGGCAGGCCCTGGACGCGCAGCGGGCGGCCCAGCCGCACCTGTTGCCCGAGGATACGCGAGGCCAGCCCGTCCAGCCCCGGAATCTGGCTGCCGCCGCCGGTGAGCACGATCTGCTGGCTGGGCAGGTGCTCGAAGCCGGCCGCGTCGAGCCGGGCGCGCACCTCTTCGAGGATTTCCTCTACGCGCGGGCGCATGATGCCGATCAGCTCGGCCCGGCTGACGGTGCGCCGGTCGCGCTCCCAGTCGCCGCAATCGCTGCCGATGTCGATCATGTCGCGATCGTCCATGCCCGTGGCGATCACCCCGCCGTTCACCGTCTTGATCCGCTCCGCCTGCGCGAGCGGGATCTGCAGGCCCTTGGAGATGTCGGAGGTGATGCTGTCGCCGCCCAGCCGCACGCTGTCGGCGTAGATCATGTGCTTCTTGATGAAGATCGAGATGCCGGTGGTGCCGCCGCCGAGATCGATGCAGGCGGCGCCGAGCTCCTGCTCGTCCTCCACCAGCGAGGACACGCCGGAGACGTAGGCCGAGGAGGCCAGCCCCGCCACTTCCAGATCGCAGCGCTTGATGCAATGCAGCAGGGTCTGGATCGCGGCGGCATCCACGGTGAGCAGATGCATGTCGGTTGCGAGGCGGTTGCCCACCTGCCCGCGCGGATCGCTCAGCCCGGTGCGGTGGTCCAGCGCGAAGTTCACCGGCTGGGCATGGAGCACCTCGCGGCCGGCGCCGAAATCCGGCACGTCGCAGCTTGCGAGCGCGCGCGCCACGTCCTGGTCGGTGACCACGTCGTCATGCAGATCGACGGCCCCCGCCAGCCCGTAGGAGCGCGGACGCGCCCCCGAAAGGCAGGCGATCACGTGATCCACCCGCACGTTGGCCATCTTCTGGGCGCCCTGAACGGCCGTTCTGATCGCGCGCTCGGTCTCCTGCAGGGTGGCCACCTCGCCGAAGCGCACCCCGCGCGAGCGCGTGTGCGCCACGCCGATCACCCGGAAGCTCGACTGCCCCGCCATGCTGCCCACGCCGTCGGTCTCGCTGAAGCTCGCCGGCCCGTCGAACCGCAGGATCAGGCAGGCGATCTTGGAGGTGCCCACGTCGAGGATCGCGATCACCCCGCGTTGCATCGCCGCCTGGCGCATGTTCCGCATCGCCCGTTGTTGCGCGTAAAGATCGTTCATTGCCCCGTCACTCCCATTTGCTGGAGTTTGGCTTCCCGCAACTGATCGGCCGCCGGTTTGGACAGCCGCAGCGTGGGACGCTTTTCATTTCGCATGTCAATCGCCACGAGATCGCGCGCCAGCAGATCCTGCACCCGGTTCAGCGCGATGACGCGCTCCAGCGCCCGCACCGCGCCGGTTTCGGGCAGCATCACCCGCTGCCCCCGGTCCAGCACCAGATCCCAGCGCCGCTCGCCCATCCGGACGAGCCCGCGCAGCCGGTCCCCGATCGGCTCCGCCGCCGCGAGAATGGCCAGCGCCTCGGGCACCGCCTCGTTCGCGCCATCGCCGGTGATCAGCGGCAGGTCGGGCCGCTGGGCCCGCGCCACCAGATGCGCCACGCGATGGCCTTCGGCATCGAGGATCTCGATCGCGTCGCGCCCGCGCCAGACGACGGCCGGCACGCGTTCTTCGATCTCCACCTGGAGGATGCCGCCGCTGCGCACGCGCAACTCGGCATCGGCCACGGCGTCGAGGCCCTCGACCGTCCGGCGCATGGTTTCGAGATCCAGATCGAAGGAGGAAATCGGGAAATCGATCGGAAGCACCTCGCGGATGTCTTCGCTGACCTCTTTGGACGCTCCGTCGATGGCCATCAGCTTGACCATGAACTCCGGCCGCTCCTCGATGCTGCGGCGGATCTCCGCGATCCGGTCGGCCACGGCGTCGCGGCGCTCCTGCCCGGCGAAGAAGATCGTGGTGCCGAGCGCCACCAGGATCAGCGGCATGCCGACCATCGTGAACTTGCGGAACGAGGGCGTGAGCCAGAGCCGCTGCATCCGGTAGGCCACGCGGCTCGGCGCGGGATCGCGCGGTGCGGCGGCCTGCTGGGCGGGCAGCGGCCCGGTGATCCGTCGGCTCAGCGATCGCATGAGGCATCCTCCACCATCCAGCGGCAGAACGCGCCGAAATCGAACCCGGCGTGCTTCGCCTGCTCCGGCGACAGCGAGGTGGGCGTCATGCCCGGCTGGGTGTTGGTTTCCAGCAGGAACAGCCCGGCGAGGCCGCGCGGCTCGTCCCAGCGGAAATCCGTGCGCGAGACGCCCCGGCACCCCAGCACACGATGCGCCCGCAGCGCGTAGTCGCGGCAGGCCTCGGCGATCTCTGCGGGGATGTCGGCCGGCACCTCGTGGCGCGACCCGCCCGGCTTGTATTTCGCGTCGTAGTCATACCAGCCGTCGGTGATGATGTCGGTCACGGCCAGCGCCCGATCTCCCATCACGGTGACGGTCAGCTCGCGGCCCGGCACGAAGGCTTCCACCATCACCACCTCGGGCATGGCGTCATCCAGCTGCGGCGGGCCGTTGCTGGCCTCATGCACGAGGTAGACGCCGACGCTGGAGCCTTCGTTGTTGGGTTTGACGACGTAGGGCGGCGGGAGCACGTGGCGGGCGCAGACCTCGGCCTTCGGCGCCAGCACGCTCTCCACCACCGGCAGGCCGGCGACGCGGAAGGCGGCCTTGCTGCGTTCCTTGTCCATCGCGAGCGCGGAGGCAAGCACGCCGGAATGGGTGTAGGGGATGCGCAGCCATTCGAGCAGGCCCTGCACGCAGCCATCCTCGCCCCAGCGGCCATGCAGGGCGTTGAACACGACGCAATCGCCGATCTCCTGCAGGCGCGCTGCAAGATCCGGACCGGCATCCAGTTCGATAACGTTGAAACCTTCACCCCGCAGCGCGGCGGCGCATTCACGCCCCGATGACAGGGAAACCTCCCGCTCCGCGGAGGGTCCACCCAAAAGTACCACCACTGTCGGGGCCGTCCTGCTCGACATGCCCACTCTTCGCCTCGTTCACGCGGGCCTTTTCGGACGGCCCGTTCTGTTGTGAAACACCGCCTTTTTCAGGCAGTCATTCCGGCGCCGGATCACCGACGCGCATGATTTCCCAGTCTAGCGTTATTCCGCTGTTTTGGAAAACCTTTTTTCGGACAAGCTCGCCAAGGTTTTCGAGATCGGCCGCGGTGGCACCGCCGGTGTTGACCATGAAGTTGGAATGCATTTCCGACATCTGCGCCCCGCCGATGCGCGCACCGCGCATCCCGGCGTCGTCGATCACCTTCCAGGCCTTCAGATCATGCACGTCATCGGCCCTGCCGGTGGAGCTGAATCCCGCCGGGTTGCGGAAGGTGGATCCGGCGGTGCGCTCCTTCGTGGGCTGCGTCGCATCGCGCTTGGCCAGCTGCTCTTCCATGCGCGCGTGCAATGCGGCAGGATCCCCCGCGGCGCCCTCGAACGTGGCCTCCACCAGCACCCAGCCTTCGGGCAGATCGCTTTGGCGATACCGGAAATTCAGATCCTCCGCCGTGAGGGTCACCAGATCCCCTGCCCGCGTCACCGCGCGCGCCGAGACGAAGTGATCGGCCACGTAGCTGCCGTAGCAGCCGGCGTTCATCCGCACGGCACCGCCGATGGCGCCGGGAATGGTGCGCAGGAAGGTGAGATCCACGCCCGCGTCGGCGGCCTTGCGCGCCACGTGGGCATCCAGCGCGGCCACGCCGGCCGTCACCCGCGTGCCCTCGATCGAGATGTGGTTGAAGCCCCGCCCCATGCGGATCACAGCGGCCCGCAGGCCGCCGTCGCGCACGATCAGGTTGCTGCCCACGCCCATCGGGAACACCTGCACCGCCGGATCCAGCGCCCGCAGGAAGGCCTGAAGATCCTCGAGGTCCGCCGGCTGGAAGAACAGATCGCAGGGCCCGCCGACGCGCAGCCACGTCAGGCTGTCGAGCCGGCGATCCCTTTGCAAGGTGCCGCGCACCTGCGGCAGGGCCTGCGCCGCCATCACAGGCCGCGCATCCAGGGCGACACGCGCGTCGCCCAGAGCCAGGCGAGATAGCGGCCCAGCGGCCCGGCGGTGAGGATGTAAAGCGCCATCGAGGTGGCCCAGGAGGCAAAGCCGACGTAACCGAGGTATTCCACGTTGCGCTTGCGGATCTCCTCACTCTCGGCGCGGCCGTGGGCTAGGGCGTCGATCAGCGAGGAGACGAGCGCCGTGACCCCATGCCAGAAACCATGCAGCAGCCGCATCATGGCCGCGCAGAGGCGGGCGGCGCCTATGGCCAGCGCGTGGCCGAGCTTCTGCATCCCGAAGAGCAGGTAGAAGAAGGCGAACAGGAAAACGTTCTTCTCGCGGGTCATACCGTGTCGATGCACTTGTTTCGTTAAGGTTTCATTTCGGGGCGGGCGTAAATTGCCGTTTCAGCCACCGCCACAGATATAGCAACGGCCAGCGCAGAGTCGAAGCCCCTGCGGCGAAAACGGCCAGCCCGATCCAGGGGCCGTTCTGGTAGGTCACCCAGCCCAGAAGCGGCACCCCCACGGCGATCAGCCCGTAGGCGGCCGGCCAATGGCTATGTTTGCTGGGGAACATGGCGATCACGTTGGCGACCACCACCCACAGGCAGGCAAGCGTGAGAGAGAGCGTCACTGCGGCACCCCCCTCACCCGGGCCCAGAGCCTGTTTCCGTAGTATTTCAATGGCCTGCGGAACATGGAGACGAAAGCCGCGAAGCCCGCGACGCCGATCCAGACCCCATGCACCCGCGCCAGCCAGACAATCACCACCGGCGCCAGCGCCAGCAGGATCACGCCGGGCGCGAACTGGTGGCGCATCGGCAGCATGGCCACACCCGCCGCCGCCAGCACCCAGAGGCAGCCCGCCAGCAGCGCCGCGCTCATGACGTTGCGTCCGCTTTCCGGAGCCGCGCGGGCAGCGCATGGGCCCATGCCGAGATCGTCCCCGCCCCGAGGCAGACGACGATGTCGCCCGGCGCGGCCTGTTCGCGCACGAGGCGCTCCAGATCTTCCTCGCTGTTCACGGCGCGGGCGTGTCGGTGCCCGTGGCCGATCAGGCCGGCCACCAGGTCATCCCGGCTCGCACCCGGGATCGGATCCTCGCCGGCGGCGAAGACTTCCGAGATCCCCACCACGTCGGCCTCGTTGAAGCAGGTGCAGAAATCCTCGAACAGTGAGGCCAGCCGCGAGTAGCGGTGCGGCTGGTGCACGGCGATCACCCGGCCTTCGCTGGCCTGCCGCGCGGCCTTCAGCACCGCTTCGATCTCCACCGGGTGGTGGCCGTAATCGTCGATGATGGTGACGCCGTTCACCTCGTCCACCTTGGTGAAGCGCCGGTTCACGCCGCCGAAATTGGCCAGCGCCTCGCGGATCTCCTCGCGCTTCATGCCGAGGTGCCGCGCCACGGCCACGGCCGCCAGCGCGTTGGAGACGTTGTGATCGCCGGGCATCGGCAGGGTGCACCCCTCGATCTTCGCGTCTTCGGCCTGAAGCAGGATGTCGAAATGCGCCACACCCGCCTTGTAGGTCAGGTTGACCGCGCGTACGTCGGCCTGCGCGTTGAAGCCGAAGGTCACCACGCGGCGGTCGGTGATGCGGCCCACCAGCGCCTGAACCTCGGGGTGATCGGTGCAGCAGACGGCGAGCCCGTAGAAGGGGATGTTGGAGACGAACTGCAGGAAGCCCGCGCGCAGCGTGTCGAAATCGCCCCAATGCTCCATGTGTTCGGGATCGATGTTGGTGACGATCGCGATGGTGGCCGGCAGGCGGATGAAGGTGCCGTCGCTTTCGTCGGCCTCCACCACCATCCACTCGCCCTGCCCCATGCGCGCGTTGGAGCCGTAGGCGTGGATGATGCCGCCGTTGATCACGGTCGGATCGATCCCGCCGGCATCGAGCAGGGTGGCGACCATCGTCGTCGTCGTCGTCTTGCCGTGGGTGCCGGCGACGGCAACGTTGGATTTCAGGCGCATCAGTTCGGCCAGCATCTCGGCGCGGCGCACCACCGGCAGGCCACGGGCGCGGGCGGCGTCGAGCTCGGGATTGCCCGGCTTGATCGCGGAAGAGATCACCACCACCTCGGCATTCTCGAGATTCTCGGCCCTCTGGCCGATGAAGATCCGCGCGCCCAGCTGCGCGAGGCGTTCGGTGATCTTGCTCTCCTTCAGGTCGGAGCCCTGCACCGTGTAGCCGTGGTTCAGCAGCACCTCCGCGATGCCCGACATGCCGATCCCGCCGATGCCGACGAAATGAATGGCCCCTAGTTCCAGCGGAAGTTTCGTTGCTGCGCTCATGCTGTCTCTTTCTGCCGGCCCTGACCGGCCAGTTCCTTCACCATTTCCACGAGCCGCCCGGTGGCGTCCGGGCGCCCCTGCCCCAGCGCCGCCTGCGCCATCTGGCCGGCCGCCTGCGGATCCCCGAGGATCGCGCCTGTTTGCTCCGCCAGCGTGTCGGGATCAAGAGCGGATTCGGGGATGAGCACCGCCGCCCCCGCCTCGACCAGCCCGCGGGCGTTGGCCGTCTGGTGATCGTTGGTCGCGGCGGCGAAGGGCACGAGGATCGAGGGCCGCCCGATGATGGAGATGTCGGCCACCGAAGAGGCCCCGGCCCGGCTGATCACGAGCTGCGCCTCGGCCATGCGGTCGGGAATGTCGGTGAAGAAGGGCTGCACGTAGGCATTGATGCCGTGGGCGGCGTAGAAAGCCTCGACCTCGGGCAGATCCTCGGCGCGGGCCTGGTGCGAGATGCGCAGGTGGCGGCGGATCTCCTCCGGCAGGCGGGCCATCGCCTGGGGCACCACCTCAGACAGTATGCGCGCGCCCTGCGAGCCGCCGATGACCAGCACGCTCATCGGGTGATCGCCCGGCGCGATGTAGGGCGCGCCCGCCCGCGCGAGCACGGCGGCGCGCACCGGGTTGCCGGTGTGGATGCCCTCCACCCCCGCAGGCAGTTCCGTCGGCCAGATGCCGCAGGCGAAGGCGTCCACCTTTCGCGCGAAAGTGCGGTTCACGAGGCCGGGAAAGCCATTCTGTTCATGAATCATGCGCGGCAGGCGCATCAGCCAGGCCGCCGCGATCGCCGGGAAGGACGGATAGCCGCCGAACCCGACGACGACGGCCGGGCGATCCCGCCGCATCCGGCCCATGGCCGCCATCACCCCGCGCGCGAGCTTGAAGGGCACACCCGCCTTGGCCGCCAGGCCGCCGCGGGCGAAGGTGGCCGAGGGGATCTCCTCGATTTCCACCGCCGCAGGAAAGCCGCCCGTGTAGCGCGCGCCGCGCGCATCGGTCGAAAGCTTCACCCGCCAGCCGAGATCCAGCATCGCCTCCGCGAGCGCCTGGGCCGGAAACATGTGGCCGCCGGTGCCGCCGGCGGCGATGACCAGAAGCGGCGCGGCGCTCATCCGCCGTGCCCCCGGCGCAGGAAGTGATCGCCGATCTCGCCCTGCGGCCGCGTGCGCGTCAGCGCCAGCAGCATGCCGAGCGCCAGCCCGCCCGCGATCAGCGAGGAGCCGCCGTAGGAGACGAACGGCAGCGTCATGCCCTTGGAAGGCAGCAGCCGCACCGCCACCCCGATGTTGATCAGCGCCTGCACGCCGAACATGCAGGCCAGCCCGGTGCCGGCCAGCCGGATGAAGGGATCGCGTTCCCGCATCAGCCGCATCAGGGAACGGAAGGTGATCGTGGCGTAGAGCGCGATGATGACGAGCACGAGCATCAGGCCGTATTCCTCCGCCGCCACCGCGATGATGAAATCCGTATGCGCATCGGGCAGCGACCATTTCACCTGCCCCTCGCCGACGCCCACCCCGAAGAAGCCCCCTTCCCGGATGGCGTTGGTCGCGTAGCCCATCTGCGTCGTCGGATCGACATCCGCGCTCAGGAAGCCGTCGATGCGGCGCGCGAAATGCTCGGAGCCGTTGTAGGCCACCATGCCCGCCAGGACGACGGCGCCGGCCAGGCCGATGAGCAACGGGATCGGCGCCCCGGCCACGAAATACATCACGCCCCAGCCGAAAAGCACGAGGCACGCCTGCCCGAAATCCGGCTGCATCGCCAGCAGCCCGACGATCGTGAGCACCAGCGCCAGCGAAATCGACTTGCCCGGCGGGCCGTTGATCTCCTGGCTCGCGGCCATGAGCCAGGCCGCCATGATCACGAAGACGGGTTTCAGGAATTCCGATGGCTGCACCGAGGCGAAGCCGAGCGAATACCAACGCACCGCCCCCTTGCCGAAATCGGTGCCGAAAAAGGGCAGCATCGCCAGCGCGAGAAAGGCGGCGAAGAAGAACAGCACCCCCATCCGGCGCACCATCAACGGCGAAAAGGTGGAAACCACGAACATCACCGCGAAGGCCATCAGGCCGAAGACGATCTGTCGCTGCACGTAGTGGAACTGCGGCAGGTTGTTGCGCTCCGCCAGGGGCACCGAGGCCGCCAGTCCGAGCAGAAGCCCGATCCCGAACAGGATGAGAATGCAGGACAGAGACCACTTGTCCACCGTCCGCCACCAACGTGGAAGAACCGGCTCGCCGCTCTTCACCGGCGCAGCGCCGTACACCATTTCCGTCATGGGAAACCGCCCAATTATGCCTCTTCGATCGCCCGTTTTCCGGGTCTAGGCAAAACTGTAGCCCGAAACGCGCCCCCGCGCTATAGCGTTTCGGACGAAACTTGCATCGTGCCTTCGCACGCGCGCCGCAATCCGGGCGTGCCCCCTGAAAGACGCAGCGCCGGGTTTCCTCTCACGCAAAATACCTCGGGGGGAGTCCGCAGGGACGGGGGGCAGCGCCCCCCGCCTCATTCGCCCAGCCGCGCCACGGCGGCCATGAAGGCCTCGCCGCGCTTTTCGAAATTCGGATACTGGTCGAAACTTGCGGCAGCGGGTGCCAGCAACACGGTGTCGCCCGCCTCCGCCTCTTCGGCGGCGCGCGCCACGGCGGCTTCCATGGTTTCGCAGATCTCGTAGGGCAGATCGCCGATCTGAAGCGCGAAATCGCGCGCCGAGAACCCGATCAGGTAAGCTTTGCGGACATGCCCGAGCGCCCCCTTGAGCGCCTCGATGCCACCCTCCTTGCCCAGGCCGCCCGCGATCCAGCGGATGTTGTCGAAGGCCAGGAGCGCCTTCTCGGCACTGTCCACGTTGGTGGCCTTGCTGTCGTTCACATAGGTCACGCCGCCGATCTCGGCCACGATCTGGGACCGGTGCGGCAGGCCCTCGAAACTGGCGAAGGCCTCCTCGATGAGGCGCGGCGCGATCCCCAGCGCCCGCGTGGCGGCATAGGCGCAGCAGGCGTTCTGGTGGTTGTGCGCCCCCGGCAGCCCCCTGACGGCGCGCAGGTCGATCGCGGCCACCTGCCGCCCCTTTCGCATTTCCGACAGGAACCCCTTGCGCACGCAGACGGACCAGCCCGCTCCTCCCAGCTTGCGCTCGGCGGAGACGCGGATCACCCGGTCGTCCGCCGGGCCTTCGCCCATCTGGTTGGCCAGCGAACGCCCTTCCGGCTCGTCCACGCCGATCACGGCCCGCTCGGGGCCGCCTTCGGAAAACAGCCGGCGCTTGGCGGCGAAATAGCCGCCCATGCCGCCGTGGCGGTCCAGGTGGTCGGGGGAGAGATTGGTGAAGACGGCGATATCGGGCGTCAGCGCGCGGGCGAGATCGGTCTGGTAGCTCGACAGCTCCAGCACCACCACCTCGCCGTCCTGCGCCGGGGCGATGTCCAGAACCCCGCGGCCGATGTTGCCGGCCAGCTGCGTCGGACGGCCGGCCACCTTCAGGATGTGGTGGATCAGCGCCGAGGTGGTGGATTTCCCGTTGCTGCCCGTCACCGCGATCACGCGCGGGGGCGTATCGAACTCGCCCCAGCCCTGCGCCGCGTAGGAGCGGAAGAACAGGCCGATGTCATTGTCCACCGGCACGCCCATCTCCCAGGCCTTGGCGATATGGCGGTTGGGCTCGGGATAGAGGTGCGGGATGCCGGGCGAGGTGATCAGCGCCGCCACGCCCTCCCAGCTCGCGTCGCGGGACAGATCGGCACAGGCAAATCCCTCGGCCTGCGCCCGCTCGCGCGCCTCGACGCTGTCGTCCCAGCAGAGCGGCGTGGCCCCGCCGGCAATCAGCGCCCGCGCCGTGGCGAGGCCCGAACGCCCCAGCCCCAGCACGGCAACCGTCTGGCCTTCATATCCAAGAACCGGAATCATCGATGTCCCTCCCCGGCAACCGCCCGCATCAGCGGATCTTCAGCGTGGCCAGCCCGATCAGCGCGAGGATCAGCGAGATGATCCAGAAGCGGATCACGATCTGGCTCTCCGCCCAGCCGCGTTTCTCGAAATGGTGGTGGATCGGTGCCATGAGGAACACCCGCTTGCCCGTCATCTTGAAGTAGCCGACCTGGATGATGACCGAGAGCGTCTCCACCACGAAGAGCCCGCCGACGATGCCGAGGACAAGCTCGTGCTTGGTGGCCACCGCGATGGCGCCGAGCGCGCCGCCGAGCGCCAGCGAGCCGGTATCCCCCATGAACACCGCCGCCGGCGGGGCATTGTACCAGAGAAAGCCCAGCCCGCCGCCGATCAGCCCGGCGCAGAAGATCAGGATCTCGCCGGTGCCCGGCACATAGTGCACTTCGAGGTAGTCAGTGAAATCGACCCGACCCACCGCGTAGGCGATGGCGCCCAGCGTGCCGGCGGCGATCATCACCGGCATGATCGCCAGCCCGTCCAGCCCGTCGGTGAGGTTCACCGAGTTGGCCGCCCCCACGATCACGAAGATGGTGAAGGGCACGAAGAAGATGCCGAGGTTCAGCAGCAGATCCTTGAAGAAGGGGAAGGCCAGGTGGTTGGAGAGATCGGCCGGCTGCACGTAGGCCGTCCAGACCGCGGCGATGGCCCCGATCCCGCAGCCCAGCAGCAGCCGCACCTTGCCCGGCACGCCCTTGGGGTTGTTGTGGGCGACCTTCTGGTAGTCGTCGATGAAGCCGATCAGCCCGTAGGAAAGCGTGACGAAGAGGATCATCCAGACGTAGGGGTTGTTCCACCGCGCCCAGAGCAGGGTGGAGACGATCACCGCCCCGAGGATGAGCACCCCGCCCATGGTGGGCGTGCCCTGCTTGGTCTCGAGGTGGCTCTGCGGCCCGTCTTCGCGGATCGGCTGGCCGTTGCGCTGCTTGGCGCGCAGCAGATTGATCAGCGGGCGGCCGAAGAGGAAGCCGAAGATCAGCGCCGTGAAGAAGGCGCCGCCGGCGCGCAGGGTGATGTAGCGGAAGAGGTTGAACACATCCCCGCCGTCGGAAAATTGGGTCAGCCAGTAAAGCAAATCAAACGCCCTCGGTCAGTCATTGGCGGCCTGACGGCCCTGTTTTCGGATCGCCTCGACCACGCGCGACACATACGACCCTTTGGATCCCTTTACCAAGATTACGTCACCGGCATCCAGCAGTTGATGCGCCACGGCAACGAGCGCATCGGCCTCGGGCACCCACTGGCCACGCTTCTGCGGCGGCAGGGCCTCGTGAAGGTGCTTCATGCGCGGGCCGACGCAATGCACCAGCGTGAAGGAGTCCACCGCCGGGTGGCGGGCCAGCGCGGCGTGCTCGGCGGCCTCGTCCTCGCCCAGTTCGAGCATGTCGCCCAGGATCGCGATGCGGCGACCACGGGCGACTTTGCCGACGCCATCCTTGGGCTTGCTCGCGGCCAGCACCTCGAAAGCCGCCGCCATCGAAACGGGGTTGGCGTTGAAGGCATCGTCGATCAGTTCGATCGAAAGCTCGCTTTCGGTGGGGTCGAGAATGATCGTCTGCTTGGTGCCCCGGCCTGCAGGGGGCTGCCAGAGCGCCATGTCCGAGGCCGCCAGCCCGATGTCGCCGCCCACGGCCTCCACCGCCGCCAGAACCCCCAGCGCGTTGAGCGCGAAATGCGGCGCCGGAAGCGAGAGCTTGAACAGCACGGGCTCCCCTTCCGCACGGGCGCGGATCACCGTGGCCTCAGGGGAAAGATCCACCTTTTCAAGCATGTAGTCCGCATCTCTCTGCCGCCCGAAGCGCAGCACGCGGCCGGCCTTTTCGGCGGCGGCCTGCGCGAGGATCGGGGCGGTGGCCACGTCGGCATTGTAGATCGCCGTGCCGCCCTGCCCGAGCCCGTCGAAGATCGCCGCCTTCTCGTGGGCGATGCCCTCGATCGAGTCGAAGGCCTCCATGTGGGCCGGCGCCACGGTGGTGATCAGCGCCACGTGGGGCGCTGCCATGCGCGACAGCGGCGCGATTTCGCCGGGGTGGTTCATGCCGATCTCGATCACGGCGAAATCGGCATCTTCCGGCAGCCGCGCCAGCGTGATCGGCACGCCCCAGTGGTTGTTGAAGCTCTTCTCCGCGGCGTGCACCCTGCCCTGACGCTCCAGCACCGTGCGCAGCATCTCCTTGGTGGAGGTCTTGCCCACCGAGCCCGTCACCCCGATCACCTTGGCGCGGCTGCGGGCCCGCCCGGCCCGGCCCAGATCTTCCAACGCAGCCAGCACATCTGTGACCAGCAGCAGCGGCGCGTCCTCGGGCACGCCCTCGGGAATGCGCGACACCAGCGCGGCACCGGCCCCCTTTTCCAGCGCCTGCGCCACGAAATCATGGCCGTCGCGCACGTCCTTCAGCGCCACGAACAGCTCGCCCGGTTCAATCGAGCGGGTGTCGATCGAGATGCCGTTGACCGCCCAATCGCCACCGAGCGCCTGCCCGCCGGTGGCCTTCGCCGCGTCCTGCGCGCTCCAGAGGGGAGTGTCCATCACAACCTGCCTTCCAGCGCGGCCACGGCCACGCTCGCCTGTTCCGCATCGTCGAAGGGCAGCACATCGTCGCCGATGATCTGCCCGGTTTCATGGCCCTTGCCCGCGATCAGCAGCGCATCGCCCGGCTGAAGCACGTCCACCGCCCGCAGGATCGCCTCGGCGCGGTCGCCCACCTCGTTGGCCTCGGGGCAGCCCGCCATCACCGCGGCCCGGATACTGGCCGGATCCTCGCTACGCGGATTGTCGTCCGTCACGAAGACCACATCCGCGTGCTTCGCCGCCGCCTGCCCCATCAGCGGGCGCTTGCCCCTGTCGCGATCCCCGCCCGCGCCGACGATCACCACGAGCCGCCCCATCACGTGGGGGCGCATGGCCTGAAGCGCGGTGGCCACGGCGTCGGGCGTGTGGGCGTAGTCCACGAAGACGGCGGCGCCGTTTTCGCGCGTGGCCGCAAGCTGCATCCGGCCGCGCACGGTGGCAAGATCGCCCAGCGTCTCGAACACGCGCGCCGCCTCGGCACCGCAGGCGATGACGAGGCCGCAGGCCAGCAGCACGTTTTCGGCCTGGAACCCGCCGATCAGGTTGAGCCGCGCCGCATGGGCGCGGCCCTCGAACTGGAACAGCAGATCCTGCCCGGTGGCGTCGAAACGCTGCCCCGTCAGGCGCAGATCCGCCCCCTCGCCCCGGCCCACGCGCAGCACGCGCTGGCCGCGGCCTTCCGCGATGGCGCAGACTTCGCCGCCCTTGGGATCGTCGATGTTGACCACGGCCACGCCGTCTTCCGGCAGCACGCGGGTGAACAGGCCCATCTTGGCCTCGAAGTAGGCCGCGAAGCTTTCGTGGTAATCGAGGTGATCCTGGGTGAAATTGGTGAAACCGGCCGCGGTGAGCCGCACGCCATCAAGCCGACGCTGGTCCAGCCCGTGGGAGGAGGCCTCCATCGCCGCATGGGTGACGCCGGCGGCAGCGCATTGCGCAAGCGCCCGGTGCAGGGTGATCGGCTCGGGCGTGGTATGGGCGAGCGGCGCGGTGAAGCTGCCCTCGATCCCGGTGGTGCCCAGGTTCACGGCCTCTTCGCCCAGTAGGTTCCAGATCTGGCGGCAGAAGGTGGCCACGCTCGTCTTGCCGTTGGTGCCGGTGACGGCGACCATGCTCTCGGGCTGCGCGCCGAACCAGAGCGCCGCCGCATAGGCCAGCGCCAGGCGGGGATCTTCCACCACCACGAGCGCCGCGCCGCTTTCGCCCAGTTCCCGCTCGGCGATCCGGGCGCCCTCGGGATCGGTCAGCACCGCCGCGGCGCCCATGCGCAGCGCGTATTGGATGAATTCGCCCCCGTGGACCTTGCTGCCCGGAAGGGCCGCGAAAAGATGGCCCTCCCTGACGGTGCGGCTGTCCACCGACAGCCCCGTGATCCGCGCCTCGCGCCCGCCGCGGGCATTCAGCCCCAGCGCCGCGAGCGATCTTGCCTCAGCCTGCCCGGCCATGCCCTCGCCCCTGTTCGTTAGTTCGAGGTGAGTGTTATCCCAACTTCCGGCAGGGGTGCAATCTGGGGCCGCACGCCGAGCAGCGGCGCGGTGCGTTCGATCAGCTCCGCCGCCACCGGAACGGCCGTCCAGCCGGCGGTGCGCCGCTCCTCGCCGAGCGCGTGGGTCTTGGGCTCGTCCAGCGTCACGATCACCACGTATTTCGGATCGTTCGTGGGGAAAACCGAGGCGAAGGTGGCGATTACGCGATCCTTGTAGTAGCCGCCGCCGTTCTCCTTCGGCTTGTCGGCGGTGCCCGTCTTGCCGCCGACGAAATAGCCCGGAACCTCGCCGAAGCTGGCGGTGCCGCGCACCACCACCTGGCGCAGCATGTCGCGCAGGGCGGCGGATGTCTGCTCACTCACCACGCGCTCGCCGCGCTGCGGGCCTTCCTGGCGCAGAATCGTCGGGGTGATCCGGGTGCCGCCGTTGAGCACGCTGGCATAGGCCGCGGCCAGGTGCAGCGGGCTCGCCGACAGCCCGTGCCCGTAGGAGATCGTCATGGTGGAGATGTCGGACCATTTCTTCGGCAGCAGAGGCTTGGCGCCGGGCGCCTCGACCAGTTCGACCTCCGTCGGATCGAAGAAACCGAGCTTCTTCATGAAGTCCTGCTGGCGCGGCGTGCCCACCATGAGCGCCATGCGCGCGGTGCCGATGTTGGAGGATTTCACGATCACGTCGGTGACGGAGAGCTCCGGACCGTAGTTCTTGAAATCGCGGATCCGGAAGCGGCCCCAGGTCATCGGCCCCTTGGTATCGACCATGGTGGAGGGGTTCACGAGCCCCTCCTCCATCGCCTGCGCGACGGTGAAGATCTTGAAGGTGGAGCCCAGCTCGTAGAGCCCCTGCACCGCGCGGTTGAACAGCGGGCTGTCGGAGGCAGCCCCTTCCACGGCGGGCCGCGGGCGGTTGTTGGGGTCGAAATCGGGCAGCGACGCCATGGCCATGATTTCGCCTGTGTGCACGTCGAGGATGATGCCGGTCGCGCCCTTGGCCTGCATCAGCTTCATTCCGCCTTCCAGCACGTGGCGCATGGCGGCCTGCACCGTGAGATCGATGGACAGCTGCAGCGGCGCGCCTTCGTTGGCGGGATCGCGCAGGTAGTCGTCGAAGACCTTCTCCACCCCGGCCACGCCGACGACCTCGGCCGAATGCACCCCCTCGCGGCCGAAGGAGGCCCCGCCGAGGATGTGGGCAGCGAGGCGCCCGTTGGGATAGAGCCGCATCTCGCGCGGGCCGAACATCAGGCCCGGATCGCCGATGTCATGCACGGCCTGCATCTGCTCGGGGCTGATTTTCTTCTTGATCCACAGGAACTTGCGCTTGCCCGTGAAATCCTTGACCAGCCGTTCTTCCTTCAGGTCGGGGAAGATCTTCACCAGCTCGCGCGCCGCGCGCTCCTTGTCGATCATCACCGGCGGCTGGGCGTAGAGCGAGTGGGTGAACAGGTTGGTGGCCAGCACCTTGCCGTTGCGGTCCACGATGTCGGAGCGCTGCGCGAGGATCTCGGAGCCGCTGGCCGCGGCGCGGGGCTCGCGCGGCTCGCTGGCGGCGATGGCGCCCATGCGCAGGCCGACGACGGCGAAGGCGCAGACGAAGGCCACCCCCAGCACGAGCAGCCGGCCCTCGGCGCGGCGGCGGGCCTTGTCGCGCATTTCCTCGTGGCGTTGGCGGATGTTTTCCTTCTCGATCGCGTCCGGGTTCTCGCCCTTTTCCCGCGCCTGGAGGATGCGGGCCAGCGGGCGCAGGGGGATGCGGGTCATTGCTGCTGCTCCACGATGCCGGCCACTTCGATCGGATCGGTGATCGGCAGCAGGTCGGGCAGCGGGTAGGCCACCTGGTCGGCGGTGCCGAAATGCGCCGGCTGCAGGGGCAGAAGGCCGAGGGTGTCGAAGTTCAGATCGGCCAGTTCGCGCAGCCGGGAGGGGCGGTTCAGGTAGGCCCATTCGGCCTTGAGTACGGCGAGGCGTTCGCGCTTGGCGGCGATCTGCTGCTGCAGCCGCGCGACCTCCTTGAGCGCCTGCTTGGTGACGTAGGTCTCGCTGTAGGCCTTGAAGCCCATCCAGCCCAACGAAACAACGGCCATGCAAATGATGATGATACGCATCAACGGCGCCCCCCTGATTTCCGTTTCGCCCCCGGCAGCCCCAGCACGGCGCGATCCACCGGCCCGGCGGGCGCCTCCGTGCGCACCCCGACGCGCAGCTTGGCCGAGCGGGAGCGCGGGTTCTCTTCCAGTTCCTGATCGTCAGGCCCGACGGCCTTCCGGGTCTTCATCGTGAATTGCGGCACGGCGGCCTCGGCTTCGGGCGCGTAGCGGTTGGCCCGCCCGCCCCCGCCGGAGCGGGCCTGGAAAAAGCGTTTCACCACGCGATCTTCGAGCGAATGGAAGGTCACCACCGCGAGCTGGCCACCGGGGCGCAGCGCGCGCTCCGCGGCTTCGAGCCCTTCAACGAGCTGGCCGAATTCATCGTTCACGTGGATGCGGATGGCCTGGAAGCTGCGCGTCGCCGGGTGGCTCTGACCAGGCTTGGCGCGCGGCAGGCAGCTTTCGATGACCTCGGTAAGCTGCAGCGTCCGGGTGAAGGGCGCGGCCTCGCGCGCCCGCACGATCGCCCGCGCGATCCGACGCGACGCGCGCTCTTCGCCGTAGAGATACAGGACGTCGGCGATCTCGGCCTCCTCGGCCTCGTTGACGAAATCCGCCGCCGACAGGCCGGACTGGCTCATGCGCATGTCCAGCGGGCCGTCCTTGTTGAAGGAAAAGCCGCGCTCGGCGAGATCGAGCTGCATGGAGGAGACGCCGAGATCCAGCACCACCCCGTCGAGCGGTGCGTCGTGATAGGTGTCGAGCTCGGAAAAGGTGCCCTCCACGAGCTTCAGGCGCGGGCCGTAGCCCGCCGCCCAGGGCTTTGCCATCTCGAAGACCATCGGGTCGCGGTCCACGCCGATCACGCAATCGGCCCCGGCCTCGATCAGGCCGCGCGTGTAGCCGCCGGCGCCGAAGGTGCCGTCAAGCCAGGTGCCCGATACCGGCGCCACCGCCGCGAGTAGCGGGCGCAACAGAACGGGAATGTGGGGAGCGTTGGCGGAGGATCCGGCGGCGGCCACGTCTCAATCCTCCTCGTCACCTTCCAGATACTCGGAGGGATCCACGTCCGGGTCGAAATCCTCGTCTTCCTCGAGGCCCGCGTAGATTTCCTCTTCGTAGGTATCGGGGTTCCAGATTTCGAAGGTATCGCCGTTGCCGGCGCACATGACGCCGCTTTCCAGGCCGATCTTCTCGCGCAGCGCCTTGGGGAGCACGAGACGGCCGGTTTCGTCGATCGTCGTTTCGATGGATTGCGTCAGATAGAGGCGTTGCAGCGCCTTGCGCTTCTTGGAGCCGCGCGGGAGCTTGGCGATCTTGCGCTCCACGCTGTCCATCGCCTCGACGGAGAAGCATTCGAGAAACTTGCGGCGCTTGTCGCCGTAGACAACGATCAGCCGGGGCGCATCGCCGCTCTTCCATTCCGGGTCACAGGCTTCGAGCACACGACGAAACGGGGCCGGAATAGACATCCTGCCCTTCGTATCCACCTTGTTCAGGTGTTCGCCTCTAAAACTCGCTGCCACTGTCCCTCGCGGCCTTTCACTGTTGTTTCCCGACCCCGCATTCCGGGGCCCTGAATGGAAAACGGCGGGTTGGGCTGCTGCCACTGCCCAATCCGCCGCCCTCGTCCCATTTCTGGGGTGTCCAGCTACGCGCGCCACCTGGGGGGGATGTCTGCTCGCTCGCGCGCCGGATCTCTTGGTTCGATGAAATCGGGTGCCTGTATGAAACCTGACTTGGTGCCTTGTTCGGGGTTCTTTGCTGCCCCTTGTGAGCCCGTCCTCATCGTGGGTTTAGGAATGACATGGGAATTCATGGCAATCAACACCTAATTTTGGAAACCCGCCCAAGATTCGCCCCAGGAGACTCGGCTGGAATCGCCGATACCGCCCGAAAATCCGGGGAATTACACTAGATGTATGATTCGGAAGGGTTGCTCGCGCCTAGATGTAGGGCCCGAGAATCCGGCCACTTTTTCCCAATTTTTTTCCCACTTCAACCCGTGCCCAGGCGGGCTGTTGCGACGAGGCCACGCATTTCGCCACATTTCCGCCGCAATTGGCGGAGCAAGTCCCATGAATTCAGAGAAGAGACACTGATTTGCGCGTCTGCTTCGGCGCAAATCACCCTGTTCGGGCCGGGAGCAGCGCCGGCTTCTCACTCGCTCCCACGATTTCCCACGGATGGGCCGCACCGGCGGCGCGGCCCATGAATTCCCAGATCCGGCCGGCTCAGGCCATGCCGCCTTCCACCAGGCGGTGGGCAAGCCGGGCGTAGGCTTCTGCCGGGGCGCCGTCGCCCAGCGCCACGGGGCGCCCACCGTCCCCGGCCAGGCGCACGTCCAGATCCAGCGGCATCTCCCCGAGGAAGGGCACCCCGAGCCGCTCGGCCTCGGCCCGCACGCCGCCGTGGCCGAACAGATGCGCCTCGTGCCCGCAGTTGGGGCACACATAGGTGGACATGTTCTCCACGAGCCCGAGCACGGGCGTCTTGAGCTTGGCGAACATGTCGAGCGCCTTGCGCGCATCCAGCAGCGCCACGTCCTGCGGGGTGGAGACGACGATCGCTCCGGTGAGCCGGGTCTTCTGGCACAGCGTCAGTTGCACGTCGCCGGTGCCCGGCGGCAGATCCACCAGCAGAACGTCCAGTTCGCCCCAGGCCACCTGGGTGAGCATCTGCTGCAGCGCGCCCATCAGCATCGGCCCGCGCCAGACCACCGCCTGATCCGGGTCCACCATGAAGCCGATCGACATGAGCGTGACGCCATGGGCCTTGAGCGGGATGATCGTCTTGCCGTCGGGAGAGGCGGGCCGCTGGTTGATCCCCATCATCCGCGGCTGCGACGGGCCGTAGATGTCGGCATCCAGCAGGCCGACCTTGCGGCCCTGCCTTGCCAGCGCCACGGCGAGGTTGGAGGAGACGGTGGATTTGCCCACGCCGCCCTTGCCCGAGCCGATGGCGATGATGCGGTCCACGCCGGCCACCTTCATGGGGCCCTGCTGCGGCGTCGGATGGCGGCCCAGCTTCAGGCTCGGCGCGCCCCCCTGCGCGTTGGGCTGGGGCGCAGGCTTCGCGGCCGGGCCATGCGCGGTGAGCACGGCGGAGACATGCGCCACCCCCGGCAGCGCCCGCACCGCGGCCTCCGCCGCGGCGCGCAACGGCTCCAGCGCACGGGCGGCCTCCGCCGTCTCCGCCTCGATCACGAAGCGCACCGAGTCGCCCTCCACCTGCAGCGCACGCACCAGATCCGCCGAAACCGGATCGCTCACGCCTCCAGCCGAAACGCTGCGTAATGCCTTGACAACTTCTTCCCGCGAGATCGCCATTTCCGAGTCCCTTCCGACTGTTTCGCGCTTTAGTTGCGACCTGACAGTGAAAGAGCAAGGGCCGCAATCTGAACGCGCGCAAATTTCCTACCAGACGATTAAAAAATAGGTCAGCACGACATATGCATTTGCTGCATAGCAGCGTTGAGCCGGATTGGGATTGTGCATCCGCAGCATTCGCCTAAATTCAATCTCGTTAGCGCCACCGAGCGCACCCGCCAAAATCGAGAGAGACGTGCCAATGGCCATCGCATCGAACATCACCACCACGAATGCTGGCGCATTCGACCGCATCCAGGCTGCCTTCCGCGCCCTGTCCGAGCGCGTCGCCCAGTACAAGGTGTACCGCGCCACCATCAACGAACTGCAAGAGCTCTCCAACCGTGAGCTTGCCGATCTGGGCATCAGCCGCTCCATGATCAAGCGCCTGGCCTACGAAGCGGCCTACGAACACTGAGTTTCCTTTCGGGTGCCCCGCTCCTCCTCCCTTGGGGCCCCTGAAAATCGGCGGTGATGCTCCTCCTCCTCCCTGCATCACCGCCCCCAATACCGGGCCTCGGCCCGTGTCATGCAACGGATCCTCTCCTCCTCCCTGGGATCCCGCGCAAACGCGAAGGATCCCCTCCTCCTCCCTGGGATCCCAAGCTCTCACCGGTGGCACCCCTCCTCCTCCCTGGGTGTCACCGGCCAGTTTTCTCGGGGCGTCCGGCGGCTCCGAACATGCTTGCGAAGGGCCCCCTCCTCCTCCCTTGGGCCCGACGTGAACCGCGGCAGCCCCTCCTCCTCCCCGGGGCTGCCGCACAAGTTTCGGGGGCGCGATACGCCCCCACCGGTATGCGGCAGGCCCTCTCCTCCTCCCTAGGCCTGCCTGCATGTCAGCGATGGCGCCCTCCTCCTCCCTGGCGCCATCGCACAAATTCCGGGGCTTCGGCTCCGAACAGGTTGCGCGGCCCCTCCTCCTCCCTTTGGGCCACGTGAACCGGGCGGCGGCGCCCTCCTCCTCCCTGGCGCCGCCGCTCCAAAAAAATTGGGCCCACCGGCCCGCAAGGTTACGCGTGGCTCGCTCCTCCTCCCTTTCGGGCCTGCGTGATGACGAACGGCGATGCCCCCTCCTCCTCCCGGGCATCGCCGTTTTTTTATGCCCGCCCGCCCCTCGGGGCAGTCCAGCCGCACCGGCGGGCCGGCGGCGTCTGGCGCTGGACGCGGGCTGACCCGCGCGCTACCCCTTGTGCGACATCACGATGCGGCCCGGCCCAAGGGCGCCGCCACGAAAGGGAACACCACCATGAGCCTCACCCTGTCCGACCCGAGCCTGCTGCGCGAAGCTGCCTGCGTGGGCGGCACCTGGATCGCCGCGGAAGGACGCGACGCGACCGAGGTGCGCAACCCCTCCACCGGCGCGCTGATCGGCAAGATGCCCGAGCTGACGCAGGCCGAGGTCACCGCCGCCATCGAGGCCGCCGAGGCCGCCCAGAAGGCCTGGGCCGCGCGCACCGCGCTGGAGCGCGCCGACATCCTGATGGAGTGGTTCCGCCTGATGATGGCCAACCAGGAGGATCTGGGCCGCATCCTCACGGCCGAACAGGGCAAGCCGCTGGCCGAGGCCAAGGGCGAGATCGCCTATGGCGCCAGCTTCATCCGCTGGTTCGCGGAAGAGGCCCGCCGCATGTATGGCGAGATCATCCCCGGCCACCAGCCCGACAAACGCCTGCTGGTGATGCGCCAGCCGATCGGCGTGGTGGCGGCGATCACGCCGTGGAACTTCCCCAACGCGATGATCACCCGCAAGGCCGGCCCCGCGCTGGCCGCCGGCTGCGCCATGGTTCTGAAGCCGGCCGAGCAGACGCCCTTCTCCGCCGTGGCGCTGGCCATTCTCGCCGAGCGCGCCGGCATCCCGGCGGGCCTGTTCTCCGTCGTCACCGGCGATGGCCCCACGGTCGGCAAGGTGATGACCGACAGCCCCGTGGTGCGCAAGCTCACCTTCACCGGCTCCACCGAAGTGGGCGCGATCCTCTACGCGCAGTGCGCGCCGACGATCAAGAAACTGGGGCTGGAGCTGGGCGGCAACGCGCCCTTCATCGTCTTCGACGACGCCGACGTGGATGCCGCCGTGGAAGGCGCGGTGATCGCGAAATTCCGCAACAACGGCCAGACCTGCGTCTGCGCCAACCGGATCTACGTGCAGTCCGGCGTCTATGATGCTTTCGCCGAGAAACTGGCCGCGAAGATCGCCACCCTTAAAACCGGCGACGGCTTCGAAGACGGCGTCACCTTCGGCCCGCTGATCGACGAAGACGGGCTGGCCAAGGTCGAGGACCACGTGGCCGACGCCAAGGCCAAGGGCGCGAAAGTGATCCTCGGCGGCGCGCGGCACGAAAGGGGCGGCACCTTCTACCAGCCCACGATCCTGACCGACGTGACCAGCGACATGAAGGTGACGACCGAGGAAACCTTCGGCCCCGTCGCGCCCCTGTTCCGGTTCGAAAGCGAAGCAGAGGTGATCAAGGCGGCCAACGACACCGAGTTCGGCCTCGCCTCCTACATCTACGCCAGCGACATGGCGCGGATCTTCCGCGTGTCCGAAGCGCTGGAATACGGGATGGTGGGCGTGAACACCGGGCTCGTCTCCACCACCGAAGCGCCTTTCGGCGGGGTCAAGTCCTCCGGGTTGGGGCGCGAGGGCAGCCGGCACGGGCTCGACGACTTCACCGAGCTGAAATACGTCTGCCTCGGCGGGATCGGCTGATGCCGGCCCCGGAGAACGGTTTCAAGACGGCCCTGAAGCGCGGGGAGCGCCAGATCGGCTGCTGGATGAGCCTCGCCGATCCTTACGCCGCCGAGCTGATGGCCTCCACCGGCTTCGACTGGCTGGTGATCGACGGCGAACACGCCCCAAACGATCTGCGCAGCACGCTGGCCCAGCTGCAGGCCCTGCGGGGCACCGGCGTGCACCCGGTGGTGCGGCTGACGGCGGGCGAGCCGTGGATGATCAAGATGGCGCTCGACGTGGGCGCCCAGACCCTGCTGATCCCGATGGTGGAAACCGCCGAACAGGCCCGCGCCCTCGTGGCCGCTTCCCGCTACCCGCCGGAAGGCATCCGCGGCGTCGGCTACGCCGTGGCCCGCGCCGCCGGCTTCGCCGCCATCCCCGACTACGGTGAAACGGCGGATGCGCAAATCTGCCTGCTCGTGCAGGTCGAAACCCGAAAGGGGCTCGAAAACCTCGATGCCATCCTCGCGGTGGAGGGCGTGGACGGCGTGTTCATCGGCCCCGCCGATCTTGCCGCCAGCCTCGGCCACCTCGCGCAGGGCGATCACCCTGAGGTCACCGCCGCGATCGACGAGGCGATCACGCGCATTGTTGCCGCCGGGAAGGCCGCGGGCATCCTCGTGTTCGATCTGGACCGCGCGGCGCATTTCCTGCAGCTCGGAGCGAGTTTCGTGGCCGTCGGCGCCGACATGGCGCTTCTGGCCAATGCCGCCCGAAGCCTTTCGGCCAAGGCCAAGGCCCTGCCCTGACCCCACGCCCAGCACATGAAAAAGGGGGCCGCGTGGCCCCCTTTCGCTCCTGATCCGGCGTCGGCGTCAGAACCGGATGCGCAACCCGGCGGAAAGCGCGTGCTGATCGGAATTGTCGCTGAAGCGGCCTTCGTAATTGGCAAAGAGGCTGCTGTTGTTGTCCAGCTTCACGCCGCCTTCAAGGATCACCTCGAGCCGGTTCTGATCGATGCCCTCGATCACCGCGAAGGAGCTTCCACCGTTCAGAGGCACCATCTGGTAGGTGTCGTTGAACGCCCGCGCCGCCGCCACTTCGATCGAGCCGAAGTAGAGGGTATCGCCGCGGGTGCGGCTGTTGGCAAGGCGGAAGCCGATGCGGCCGTAGCCGGTGTCCTCGTCGAAGCCGTCGACCGTGACGCCGCCGTTGGATTCGGTGTAGCCGTCCACATCGTATTTCTCCCAGCCCAGAGCCGCGAAGGGCGTGAACTGGATCGAGCCGTCATGCACACCGGGGTTCGTCATGTGCTTGGGCATCCGGCGGCCGATCTCGATCTCGGCCTGGTAGGACGTGCCGGAGGTATTGCCGACGTAGGCCGTCGCCCCGGCCACGCGGCGGTTCTCAAAATCGTAGCTGCCGAACTGGAGATCGGCGATACCGTAGAAACCGGCGCGGTTCTCGTAGACGGCATAGAGTTCGAGGATGTAGTTGCGCGTATCGAGAGACGAACTGGAGCCCGTGAGATCGGTGCTGAAGTTGTTGTAGGCCACGGACGCACCGTAGCGCAGCATCGACACTTCGCCCTCGTTCAGCACGTCGCCATTCAGCGCGCGCGTGTGGTCCACCCCGACAAGGATGCCACCGCCGGAGTAATCCAGCGCCACGTTGGCACCGAAGGCATCGTAGTTGCCGTTGTAGCCCGTGACCTGTGCGTAGCCGCGCAGGCCTTCGACGCCCATCATGTCGTCATAGACCTGCGCATTGGAGGACACGTCCACCGAGCCGCCCGTCGGGTAGTATGTATCGGAGGCCATCGCCATGCGGCGCGTTGCGCTGTGGTGGGTGCGCGCGATCACCGATGCCGTGTCACGATACTGGTTCAGCGGAAGCGTCAGCGCGCCCGTGCCCACCGCCGACACGAAGACGCAGGTCGAAAGCGACTCCGCGAAGGCCGTCGCGGCGTCGCCGCCGCTGCGCAGGAACCCGAGGTCGCCAACGCAGCCGTTCGGCGTTGAGAAGGCCAGCTGGATGTAATCCGCATCCGTGGTGCCGACGCCCGAGGTGCTGTCGAGCGGCGTGACCACGAAGGAGGAGCCATCCTGGACGAAGGCGTTGGTGCCGTCCGATCCGAGGGCGAAATCGCCGTTGGTGTCGATGATGTTCGCATCGACGATCGAGATGAGCGTGACTCCGGCCGCGTTCAGATCCGCCGAAATGGAGCCGAAGGTGAGCGCGGCGTTGCCGTTGTCCCTGTCTTCGTCGGAGACGAGCACAAAGGTCGTCGTCGCGCCGGGTGTGAGGGTGTAGTTGTTGAGCACGTAGTCAATGGCCGAATAGCCGTCCTCGAAGCCGCCCGTCAGAACGAGGCTGCCCGCCGCCGTCCCGAAATCCGCCGCGCTCCCGAGATCGCCGCCGCCCACGGGCAGCGTGCGGCCGAGGTTGCCGGGGCCGCCGCCGCCGAAGCCGGCAAGGCCATAATTTCGGTCAACCACGCCGGCCGAGGCCAGCTGCGTGTCCAGCGCGGTCACGAAACCCGGCAGGAAGGCATGTTCTCCACCCATCGAACCGGACTCGTCCACAAGGAAGATCACGTCCGCCGATTGGGACAGCGCCGTCGTTCCGAGGAAGATTGCTCCTGTCGCAATCTGTAAAATATTTCCAAGCACCTTGCCACGCATGGCACACCTCACACAAAACTTTGGTATTCATTGAATTCAATACTGCGATGGTATCACGGAGCATTGACCCAGCGTTAACCATTGTGGCGAGGCCGCCAAATATGCGGCACTTCTGTGGCAGCAATACCCCACACACCCCTATTTCATTGCCATTGAACGATTTCTGCGGCCCCGCACCCACGCGGCCCGCCACTATGACGCGCTGAATGCGCCAACCCTTTCGCGCAAGGCGTGTATTCCCATTTGGAATACATTATACCCTTGTCGCAGATGGCAGCCCAACTTCCCACCCCGCGCCCCCCGCGCGAATCTTTCGGGCAGCGCGCGCCACCGCCGGATCCGGGCAAGACGGTGGCAGAAAGAGAAAACGCCCAACCGCCACCTTGCGGCACCCCACGAAACACGAAGGCCCGCGAAGATCGCGGGCCCGTCCGGGTGGCCATACCCATACTTGGAATTTGCGAAGAGCCGAAAGCCCCGCCTTAGCCCTTTGCCGACAGAAGGGTTTCGAACTCGCGCCATTCCCCCTTGCTCATGCCGGAGGTTTCCTGCGTCACCGTCTCACCCGCCAGCATCCGGCGCAGGGCGTCCAGCGCCCTGGCCGAGAGCGTCGCCCCGCCCATGCGGTAATCCTCGAAGGCAGCGTAGGCGAAGGGCACCCAGTCCGCCACGATCCTGCAGATCTCCTCGGCATAGACGCGGATCTCGTATTGGGCATGGGAATCCGCGCGCAGGCGCAGGAAGTGGAACAGGTTGTGCAGATCCACCTTCCAGTACCATTGCGTGTAGATGTTGGCCGGCAGGTTCATCCGGGCCAGCTCGCGCGCCAGCCCCTGCTGGCCCTCCTGCCCGATCATCTCCTCGTAGTGATCGTAGCAGCGCGCCGCGTCGCTCTTGAGATACTCCAGCACCCGCGCGGCCTCCTCGCCCGAAAGCGCCTCGCCCCGGCCCTGGTTGTTGATCACCGACTGCGCGGCGAGCTGCTCGGGCTGAGGGATGTAGAATTCGCGGTCGAGGATGGAGTAGCGCGCGGAATATTCGTTCACGTTGGCGGTGCGATGGCGGATCCACTGGCGCGCCACGAAGACGGGCAGCTTCACGTGCAGCTTGATCTCGCACATCTCGAAGGGGGTGGAGTGCCAGTGCCGCATCAGGTAGCGGATCAGCCCCTCGTCGTTGGACACCGATTTCGTGCCCTTGCCGTAGGAGACACGCGCCGCCTGCGTGATCGCGTTGTCATCGCCCATGTAGTCGATCACCCGGACGAAACCGTGATCCAGCACCGGGTAGGCGGTGTAGAGGTGCTTTTCCATGCCTTCGGAAACGGCGCGGAGTGTCTGGCGCGGCGTGGCGCGCAGGGCGTCGATTTCTTCCTGTTGCTCGGGCGTCAGCGGCATCGGGGGCTCCTCAAGGGTGGTGACTCGCCGGATACTATATCTGGCAGAGATTGGCAGGGGAA
Source organism: Pseudoruegeria aquimaris (assembly GCF_900172235.1). GTDB lineage: Bacteria > Pseudomonadota > Alphaproteobacteria > Rhodobacterales > Rhodobacteraceae > Pseudoruegeria > Pseudoruegeria aquimaris. The sequence continues at coordinate 47,539 of NZ_FWFQ01000006.1, forward strand.
CCACAGGATGGGGTGGCTTCGCAGCAGGGTGAATTTGCCACACGCGCAACGGGAATGCGCCACGGAGGCACGCGGGCGTTGACTTGCGCGCTTGCGCCTCAATACTTCACGCAACCGAGGCAGCAGTCACAAAAAGAACAAACCACATGGCACATCACAGGGCACCCCTGATCCTCGCCGCGGCGCTCGCGGCAGTCACGGCCTGCACCGGCCCCTCCACGGAGGATGGCGACGGCAGCAGCGACACCTTCACCGGCGAGGGCCTTCTGCTGCCCGGAACCGAAAACCCCACGGCCGACGCCGACATCCTGCGCTACGAGGAAGACGGCTCCGTCAGCACGGTCAGCTACAATGCCGGCGCCGACACCTTCACCGTGGACAATCTGCCCTTCGACGGCGACGGAGTCTATGACCGCGACGACGTGGTCGCCTCACTCAACGGCTTCAACGTCTACGAGAACAACAACCTGACCGAGCGCCGCGCCTACAAGGCTCTGCATGGCACAAGCGCTTCCGGCAAGACCTCCGTATCGATCATCCGCACCGGCAGCTACAACGGCTACGGCTTCGGTGGCTTCGTCTACACCCGCGACGGCCGCGTGAACCTGCCCCGCTCCGGGCAGGCCACCTTCACCGGCCAATACGCCGGCACACGTGTGTTCGAAGGTATGGGCGGCCAGCAATACACCACCGGCGACGCCGTTCTCGAAGTGGATTTCTCCGATTTCGCGGCCACCAACGCCGTTGAGGGCGCGATCATCAACCGGCAGGTCTTCGATCTGAACGGCAACCCGGTGACCCTCTTCGAGAACGACGGCGTCACGGCCTATTCGCTGCCGACGCTTGTTCTGGCCACCGGCTCCATCACCACCGCGGGCGAGATCGTGGGCACAGCGAGCAGCGAGCGCGTGCCGGCGGGCGGCACCACCAGCTCAACTTTCGAGGAAGGCAACTACTACGCCGTGATCGCCGGCGACGATGCCGAAGAAATCGCGGGTGTGATCGTCGTCACGTCGTCGGATCCGCAAACGGGCAACGGCGTGCAGGAAACCGGCGGCTTCTTCGTCTACGACTGACATGGCCCGGCGCGCGCCTCTCCTCGCCGCGCTGGCCCTCTGCCTCTGCGCCGCGCAGCCGCTTTCGGCGCAGAGCCTGCGCATCTCGGCCGAGGACGGCCCCCGCGCCGCCTTCACCCTACTCTACAACGGCTACGCCCAGGCCGCGGCGGACCTGGCCCGCGCCCTGATCGCACGCGATCCGTCCGATCTTGAAGCCCACCTCGCGCTGTCGCGTGCGGAGCGGGTTCTGGGCAATTTCGAAGCCGCCACCGCGGCCGGCAAATCCGCCTGGGCGCTGGCCGACACCGACGAGGAACGCTTCGCCGCCGCGCTCGTCACGGCGCAGGCGCTTTCGTCGGAGGGCAAGCGCACCCGCGCCATGCTCTGGCTGCGCCGCGCCGCGCAGGAAGCGCCCGACGAGGCCCGCAAGGCACAGGCGATGCGCGACTTCCGCTACGTGCGCGGGCGCAATCCCTTTTCCACCACGCTCTCCTTCACCTCGCGCCCCTCCTCCAACATCAACAACGGCTCGAAATCCGACACGCTGATCATCGACGGCCTGCCCTTCGTGATCAGCGGCGATGCCCGCGCGCTTTCAGGGCTGGAAGTGGTGCTCGGCGCCAGCACGGCCTATACGCGGCGGGTGTCGGAAAACCGGCTGCTGCGCTTCGGCGGCCGCTTCGAAACCCGTCACTACGCGCTCTCTTCCGAGGCCAAGGCGCAGGCCCCCGATCAGGACGCCAGCGATTACAGCTACACTGAAATCGAGGCCACTATCGGCGCCACGCAACTGCGCGATCCCCGCCTCGGCATCACCGACCTGAGCTTCGACATCGGCCGGGCATGGTATGGCGGCGATCCGCTCGCCAACTTCCTGCGCGGCACCATCGAGCACCGCCAGCGGCTGGGCCGCAGCATCACCGGCACCTACAGCCTCTCGCTCACCAGCCAGCAGCGGCTCGACAGCTCCACCCAGGATTCCACCGATCTCTTCGTGCTGGGCAACTGGGCGATGACAGGGCAGAGCGGCGGCGTACTGGGCTGGAACCTCGGCGCACGCGACATGCGCTCGCAGTCCGCCACGATTTCCCACAACGCGCTCATCGCCGGGATCAGCTACCAGCCCCGGGCAGAGATCTTCGGCACGCGGGGCGTGCTCTCGCTCGACGTGGAGCAGCGCAGCTACGACAAGCCCCTGTTCGGCACCATGCGCGAAGACACCAGAACGCGCCTCGGCGTGACCCTGCTTCTGGACGGGCTTGAATATTATGGGTTCGCGCCGACGCTGAACATGTCCTATACCCGGACGAAATCGAACATCTCGCTCTATGACACCGAGGAAATCGGGGTCAACATCGGGTTGAGATCCACGTTCTGAGCCTCGAGGCCCCATGGCGACAGACCTCCACGCCGCATTCGATGCACGGGTGAGCCGCCCGCTGCGCGCACGCCTGCCGCGCGGGCTGGCCGAACCGCTGGTCTTCGTGCTCAAATTCCTCTGGGCGGCGCTCTTCGGCATCCTCTTCCTGATCGCGCTGGTGGTGACGCAGGCCATCTGGCAGCCCGACTGGTGGCTCACCCGCTACGATGCGCTGCTGCTCTACGCGCTCACGGTGCAGGGGCTGATGCTCTGGCTGCGGCTGGAAAGCTGGGAGGAGGCAAAGGTGATCTTCCTCTTCCACCTCACCGGCACGGTGATGGAGATCTTCAAGGTGAACGCCGGAAGCTGGAGCTACCCGCAGCCCGCCGTGATGCAGATCTTCGGCGTGCCGCTGTTCTCGGGCTTCATGTATGCCTCCGTCGGCTCCACCATCGCGCGGCTGTTCCGGCTCTTCCGGGTGCAGCTGGCCCCCTACCCGCCTTTCCGGGCCACGGTGCTGCTGGCGGCGGCGATCTACGTGAATTTCTTCGCCCACCACTTCATCTGGGATGCCCGCTACCTGCTCTTTGCCGCCACCGTGCTGCTGTTCGCGCGCACCCGCATGTGGTTTTACACCTCCAGCCGCGCCCATTGGGTGCCTCTGCCCGTCGCGATCCTGACCTGCAGCTTCGCGCTCTGGGTGGCCGAGAACATCGGCACCTGGAGCGAAACCTGGGTCTACACCGGGCAGCGCCCGTGGCAGATGGTTTCGCTGCACAAGATGGGCAGCTGGTATCTGCTGCTCTACGTTTCCTTCGTGACGGTCACGCTCGTCTACCGCGATCTGCTGAAGCCGCGGAAACTGCGGCGCGACGGCGAAACGGGTTTCCTTGAGCCGGCGGAGTGATTAGCTGTCGTGTCGACGGCCTGAAACGAACCAACGAAGGGAGCCCCCGATGGGTATCAAGTATCTGCACACCATGGTCCGCGTGAAGGATCTGGAGGCCTCGATGGCCTTCTACAAGCTGCTGGGGCTGGAAGAGACCCGCCGGTACGACAACGAGGCCGGCCGGTTCTCGCTGATTTTCATGGCGCCGCCGGAGCAGCCCGAATGCCCGGTGGAACTCACCTACAACTGGGACGGTGACGAGGGCCTGCCTTCGGACAGCCGCCATTTCGGCCACCTCGCCTACGAGGTGGACGACATCTACGCCACCTGCCAGCACCTGATGGATAACGGCGTCACCATCAACCGCCCGCCGCGCGACGGCCACATGGCCTTCGTCCGCTCGCCCGACAACGTGTCGATCGAGCTGCTGCAGAAGGGCGAGGCCCTGCCTCCGGCCGAGCCCTGGGCCAGCATGGAAAACACCGGCCATTGGTGAGCCGGCGCGCGCCCTCCGCCCCGGCCGTGCTGGCCGGGGCGCTTCTGCTCGGCGCGGCACCCCTTGCCGCCCCGGCCAGCGCACAGGCCACGGCGACGCCGGCCCAGTCAGCGCAGGCCATCCCGGCACTTCCGCTCAAGGCACGGGCCGCCCAGACGCAGGCCTCCAAGACGCAGGCCACCAATACACAGTTCAACGGCTGCCGGCAGGCTCTGGCGCTGGGGCTGGACGTCTCCGGCTCCGTGGACGCCACCGAATACGCCATACAGCGCCGCGGCCTCGCCGGGGCCCTGCGCCACCCCGAGGTGCGCGCCGCCCTGCTCCAGCTGCCCGGCCTGCCCGTCTCGCTGATGGTCTTCGAATGGAGCGGCGCCGACGCGCAGCACGATCTCACCGGCTGGCGTTCGATCCGAACCGAGGCCGACATCGAGACCCTCGCCACCGAGCTTGCCAACCCCGACGGCCGTCCGGCCGCCGGCACCACCGCGATCGGCAGCGCCATCCAGTTCGCCGTGGCCGCCTTCGAGGCCGGGCCCCGCTGTTTTCGCCGCACGCTGGATCTCTCGGGCGACGGCAAGAACAACGGCTGGCCACCGCCGCGCGATACCCATGCCCTCGCCGCGGCCGCCGGCGTGGGCATCAACGGGCTCGTCATCGGCGGCGACAGCCCCTCCACGCGGGACGACCGATCCGCCTCCATCGGAGAGCTCGTCGCCTATTTCCAGCACAACGTGATCCTCGGCCCCGGCGCCTTCGTGGAGGCGGCCCTGGGCTTCGAGGATTTCGAGGCCGCGATGGTGCGCAAACTGTTGAAGGAGTTGGACGGCTTCGTCTTCGGCGCCCTGCCTGCCGCGGGACGAAAGGACACCGCCCACCAAGCCTTTCACCTGCCCGTCAGCGGTCCAGCCCCGAGCCGATCGCCGGCCGAGGCGCCGGCGCGATAGCCGGGGCGCCCGTTCAGTAGATGTAGCGGATCTGCTCGCTCCAGTAGCGCTCGACGCGCCGCAGGGCGGTGTTGATGTCTTCCAGTCCTTCAAGGCTGAGCACTTCGCGCGCCTGCAGCCCATCGGCGTGGCGGCTGAACAGCGCCGCGACGATATCGCGGATCCGCCGCCCCTTCTCCGTCAGCCGCACCCGCACGCTGCGCCTGTCCACCTCGCAGCGCTGGTGGTGCATGTAGCCCATTTCCACGAGTTTCTTGAGATTGTAGGAGACGTTGGAGCCCTGGTAGTAGCCGCGGCTCTTCAACTCCCCCGCGGTGACTTCATTGTCGCCGATGTTGAACAGCAGCAACGCCTGCACCGCGTTGATCTCGAGGATTCCGACGCGCTCGAACTCATCCTTGATCACGTCCAGCAGCAGGCGGTGGAGCCGTTCCACCAGCGCAAGCGCTTCCAGGTAGCCGGCGACGTAGCCCGTATTGCCAGGCACCGACACCGAATTGTGCATCGTCATCTTCTTCTCCCGCCAGTTTCGGTCCTGGAGGAGAATCGGAGGGAAAGCCGAAGATCCGGTTAATCCGAGAAAAATGTGCCGAAAATTCCGACCGATCAGCCCGCGCCACCTGCGGCGCCTTCGCCCCGCGCATGGCGGGAGATCCGCGTCAGCAGATCGAGGTATTCCGGGGGCGTCGGCGCCTGGCCGGTGACCCAGCGCAGCAGATCCTGGTCGTTTTCCGAAAGCAACTGGTCATAGAGCTGCAGATCCGCCTCGCCGAGGCGCTCCAGTTCGCTGTCGGCGAAGGGGCCGAGGATCACGTCCATCTCCTTCATGCCCCGGCGCCATGAGCGCATCTTCATCCGCTTCAGGCGGGCTTCGGCGGTTTCGCGGATCTCACTCATCACATAGGCCCTTTCAGCGTGGCACGCAGCCGTTTCTCCAACATCGCCAGCTTCTCGGCGGAGCGGCTCATCTCGGCCTTCAGCTGGCGCAGCTCTGCCAGCAGATCCGAGACCTCGAACGGAATCTCCGCCTCTTCGACCGGGCCGCTCAGCCCCTCGCCCTCGCCCGTCAGAAGCCAGCGCATGGAGACGTTGAGCACGCCCGACAGCATCTGCAGCTTGTTGGCCCGCGGCTCCTGGAGATCCTCTTCCCAGACGCGGATCGTCTTGAGCTTCACCCCGAGCCGCTTGGCGAGATCGCCCTGGCTCATGCCCATGGCCTCCCGTGCGCCGGCCAGCCGATCCCCGAAGGTGGCGGCATCGGCGCCGAACCAGCTACTCTCGGCGGCCTGCATCTCGGGCTGTTCGGCGTCGCTCATGGGATCTCCTTTTGAAGAAATGGCGGCTTGATCGCTCTTCCCGCGCACCCTAAGACATGGCTCCGGCAGATACAAACCGGAGGCCGCCATGTCTTTCCTTTCCGCGACACTAGACCGCGTGAAACCCTCGCCCACCATCGCGGTGACGACGAAGGCCGCCGAACTCAAGGCCGCAGGCGCCGACATCATCGCCCTGGGTGCCGGCGAGCCGGATTTCGACACGCCGGACAACATCAAGGCCGCCGCCAAGGCCGCCATCGATGCGGGCAAGACGAAATACACCGCGCCCGACGGCATCCCGGAACTGAAGGAAGCGATCTGCGCCAAGTTCGCCCGCGACAACGGGCTCACCTACACGCCGAAGCAGATCTCCGTCTCCACCGGCGGCAAGCAGGTGCTCTACAACGCCCTGATGGCCACGCTGAATCCGGGCGACGAGGTGATCATCCCCGCGCCCTACTGGGTGAGCTACCCTGACATGGTGCTGCTCGCGGGCGGCACGCCGGTGGTCGTGGAAGCGGGCATGGAGACCGCCTTCAAGATGACGCCGGAGCAGCTTGAGGCCGCGATCACGCCGAAGACGAAATGGCTGATCTTCAACTCCCCGTCCAATCCCACGGGCGCGGGCTACAGCCACGCCGAACTGAAGGCGCTCACCGACGTGCTGATGCGCCACCCGCACGTCTGGGTGATGAGCGACGACATGTACGAACACCTCACCTTCGACGGGTTCGAATTCTGCACGCCCGCGCAGGTGGAGCCGGGGCTCTACGAGCGCACGCTCACGGTCAACGGGGTGTCCAAGGCCTACGCGATGACGGGCTGGCGCATCGGCTATGCCGGCGGGCCGGAGCATCTGATCGCCGCCATGCGCAAGATCCAGAGCCAGTCCACCTCCAACCCCTGCTCGGTGAGCCAATGGGCCGCGGTGGAGGCACTGAACGGGCCGCAGGATTTCCTCGCACCCAATGCCGAGCTGTTCCGCCGCCGTCGCGATCTGGTGGTGGAGATGCTGAACGCCGCCGACGGCATCGAATGCCCGGTGCCGGAAGGCGCGTTCTACGTCTACCCCTCGATCGCGGGCTGCATCGGCAAGGTGAGCGCCGGCGGGCGCAGGATCGAGACGGATGAGGATTTTGCCACCGCGCTACTGGAGGAAAGCGGCGTCGCCGTCGTCTTCGGCGCCGCCTTCGGCCTTTCACCCAACTTCCGCGTCAGCTACGCTACCGGGGAAGCGGCGCTGGAAGAGGCCTGCCGCCGCATTCAGGAATTCTGCAAGGCATTGCGTTGAGTTAAGGGGTTCACATGGCAGCGGAACTGCCCGAGTACTACTTCCGGATCCGGGAAAACGGCGCCACCGTTTTCAGGGTCGACACCGAGAACCGGCAGCGGCGCATCGAAATGGATCAGATCGCCGTGGCCAACGTGAAGAACGGCCAGATCAAACCCCACGGCGACCGCAGCCTCTCGGAGAAGGACCAGCGCGTGATCCGGGAGTGGATCGAGGCCCGCCGCGCGCTCCTGGCCAAGCGCGACATCGACGACATCCTGCGCGCGGTGGACTACCTCAACACCACCACCCACTGGGTGCAGAGCAAGGCCAGCGACGAGGATCTCGAAGCGGTCACCGATGCGCTGCTGCTGGCGATGCACGATCTGCGCTCGGTGCTGGTGCGCAAGAAGGCCGACCGCCTGATGGGCGGCAAGAACTGAGCCCGCCATGGGGGGCTCTGCCCCCCGTCGCGCCTGCGGCGCGCCTCCCCCCGAGGTATTTGGGGCGAGAGGAAGCGGCCGACTTTGTTCTCCAAATATCCCGGAGCGCGAGGCAGAGCCTCGCATCGGCCCGGCCCGTGTCAGGGCATTGTCAGGCCGCGGCCCCGGCGAGGCGCGGCACCGTCCAGATCCAGAAGCGCGCCAGCAGGAGCACCGCGGCCGAAGCCAGCCCCAGCACCAGCCCGTACCAGACCCCGTGTACGCCGTAGCCCAGCACGAAGCCGATGACGTAGCTGCCGGGCATCCCCACGCCCCAGTAGCTGAAGGCCGCGATCACCATGGGTGCGCGGGTGTCCTTCACGCCGCGCAGCAGGCCGAGCGCCACGGCCTGTGCGCCGTCCACGAGCTGGAAGAAGCCCGAGATGATCAGCAGGGCGCTGGCGAGCGGGATGATGGTTCCGCGGTCCGGGTTGTCCGGCGCGAGGAAGAGCCCGGTGATCAGCTCGGGCACGGTGAAGAAGACGACGACGGTGGCGCAGGCGAAGAGCATCGACATGCCCAGCACCACGCGGCTTCCGCGCTTGAGATCCTCGACCTCGCCGCGGCCCAGCGCGCGCCCGGCGCGCACGGTGGCGGCGTTGGAGAGGCCCAGGTGCACGAGGAAGGTGGCGGAGGAGACCTGCAGCGCGATGCCGTGGGCGGCCACTTCGCGCGTGCCGATCCAGCCCACCAGCACCGCCGCGCCGGCGAAGAGCCCCACCTCGGCCAGCAGGGTGACGCTGATCGGCCAGCCCAGCAGGAACACGCGTTTCATCGCCTCCATGTCGGGCTTCCAGAACCGCTGGAACAGCACGTAGCCGCGCAGCGGGCGGGCGAGCCCGGCATAGGCGGCGAACATCACCAGAGTGGCGCCGTTGGCCAGCGCGCTGGCCAGCGCCGCGCCCTTCACGCCCATCTCGGGCGCGCCGAGGTTGCCGAAGATGAAGATCCAGTTCAGCAGCCCGTTCAGCACCGCCCCGGCGATCGAGACCCAAAGGATGATCTGCGTGCGCTCCAGCCCCGACAGGAAGCTCTTGAGCGCCATCACCAGCAGCGCGGGCAGCACGCCGAAGCCGGCGATGCGCATGTAGTCGCGCGCGTTGGCGGCCAGTTCATCGCCCTGCCCCAGCAGGGACAGCAGCGCCCCGGAATTCCAGAACAGCGGCAACACCAGCAGGCTGTAGGCGATCGAGAGCCACATGCCCATGCGCGTGGCCCTGCGCACCTCGGTTTCATCGCCGGCCTCGCTGGCCTCGGCCACCATCGGCATCACCGCCAGCGCGAAGCCCGAGCCGAAGATGTAGATCACGAAGAAGAGCGAGGATCCCAGCACGACGGCGGCCAGTTCCGCGACGCCGTACCAGCCCATCATCACCGTATCGGTCACGCCGATGGCGAATTGCGCCAGGTGGGAGCCGATCAGCGGCAGCCCAAGCGTGAGAATCATCTTTACGTGCTGAAAAATCGGGCGAACTTGGGACATGCCCCACGCTTAGGCGCTTTGCGCTGCCCCGGCAAGCCGGGAAAGCGCGGCGGCTCAGCCCCCCGTATGGCGCAGGTCCGGATGCAGGGAAGCCCCCAGGATGTGATCGGAGCCATGCACCACGTGCCCGGCGCTGCCCACGATCAGCGGGTCCGGCGGCAGGGCGATCTCGGGATCCTTGTCGGGGTAGTCCACCGTGGAGAGGAAGTGGCGCATGCAATGGATGCGGGCGCGCTTCTTGTCGTTGGACTTGACGATCGTCCAGGGCGCATCGGCGGTGTCGGTGTAGAAGAACATCGCCTCCTTGGCCTCGGTGTAGTCATCCCATTTCGCCAGCGAAGCCTTGTCGATCGGAGAGAGTTTCCAGCGCTTCAGCGGATCGGTCTCGCGCGACTGGAAGCGCTTCTTCTGCTCCTCCCGGGTGACGGAGAACCAGTATTTGTGCAGGCGGATGCCCGAGCGCACCAGCATCCGCTCGAACTCCGGCGCCTGCCGCATTCGAGATACTCGTTGGGGGTGCAGAAGTTCATCACCCGCTCGACGCCGGCCCGGTTGTACCAGCTGCGATCGTAGAAGACCATTTCGCCGGCGGTGGGCAGATGGGTGACGTAGCGCTGGAAATACCACTGCCCGCGTTCTTCGTCGGTGGGTTTGTTCAGCGCCACGACGCGGGCCTGGCGCGGGTTGAGGTGCTCCATGAAGCGCTTGATGGTGCCGCCCTTGCCGGCGGCGTCGCGCCCCTCGAACAGAAGCACGAATTTCTGCCCGCTCTCCTGCGCCCAGAGCTGCACCTTCAGAAGCTCGGCCTGAAGCCTGGCCTTCTCCGCCTCGTAGGCGGCGCGGCCCATGCGCTGGCTGTAGGGGTAGGCGCCGCTTTCGAAGGCTTCGCGCACCTTCTCGGGCGAGGGGCGGGGCGCCGTGGCGGCAGAGCCTTCGGGGATGGGACGCGCAGGAGATTTCGGCGCATCCCCCTTTGCCTGTGTCGTTTCGGGCATGGACTGAACGGCATCCTTCGGGGTCATCTCGGCTCCTCTCTCGCAACGGTTTCGCCGTATTCCTTGGCGCGCGGAGCGCGGCGGCGCCATGACATGGGTCAAGCGATGTCATGAAAGTTTCACGCAGCCCCGCACCCGCGCCCCATCAACAGGCTTGCCCGGTGGCGGGCGACTCGCTACGCTCGAAGCTGGTGATATGTGTGGGCAAGGAGTGAGTGACCAACCCCATGGCGGGTAAACAGACAATCCCCATAAGCTGTTGACCCGGTTCTGATCACCGGGTTTTTTCCGAAACGTCTTCATCCCCAACGTGGAAAAATCCCAGTTCAATCACCAAGGCGGGGGCCGCTGCCCGGCGGTCCCCGTCCATTTGTCTGGGCCTTCCGAAATCGAAGTCCGCTGAACGGATGCGCCGTCCTGTGCGCCTGGCGGGGGCGGGCAGCCGTTTGCCCCTTGACCTATCCGAAAGTGAGGCAGAGCCAAAGCCGCGGCAAGGGCACGTTAAGGAAGCAGGCAGGAATGCGCCCCTGCGCCGGACCGCTCCACCGAACGGTCACATTGGCGGCATCAGGGATGCACAAAAGCCTGCGAAACTTGCCCCATGCGCCGCCCGTGCGGCGCAGCCCGTAACCAGTATCTGACGACGAGTATCCGGGCCCGCGCGCGCGTGGGCCCGGCATCGCCCTCAAGGAAGGAGCGCCCCATGATGATCACGCCCCCCACAGCCTTCCGGCACCCCACGGTTGCGCGGCGTCACGCCGGCACGCCGCCGCAGCCCGCCCTGCTTGCCGCGGCCGCCCTCGCCCGCCCCGCCACGGCGACCCCGCGATTGCCCCGGCCTGCGAAGCACCGGGCCACCGCGCGCCCTTCCGACAGCAAGGCGCCGGCGGCTTTCCGGTTCACCGACTGGGCCAGCATCTGAGCGGTTTTCACTGCCGGCGCCTGCGGTTATCCTGCGGCCACGACCAAGCAGGAGCCCCTCGTGCCGCGCCCCGTTTCCAGCATCCGCAACCTCGGCCCCGCCTCCGACGAAAGCTTTGCCCGCGCGGGGATCCGCTCCGCGGAAGAGCTGATCGAGATGGGCCCGGACGCCGCCTACAAGAAGCTGCTTCAGGCCGGCACGCGGCCGCATTTCATCGGCTATTACGCCATGGTCATGGGGCTTCAGGGCCGCCCGTGGAACGATTGCAAGGGCAAGGAGAAAGAGGCCCTGCGCGCCCGTTTCGACGCGATCAAGGCCGAGGCCGGCCCCAACCCGCTGGCCGGGATCGAGGGCATCCTCAACGAGATCGGCACCGGCACCCGGCGGTGATCACTTCCGCAGCGCGGGCAGCCCCACCCCGGTGCTTTCGAACCCGCCATCGACGGCCAGCACCTGCCCGGTGATGTAGCTGGCCTTCTCCGAACAGAGAAACACGATCGCCTCCGCGATCTCGCGCTCGCTGCCGTAGCGGTTGAGCGGGATGGCGTCGTGGTAGGCGTCGATGATCTCCTGGCTGTGGACGGCCATCGCGAGCTTGGTGCGCACCGGTCCGGGGCAGACGCAGTTGGCGCGCACCCCCTGCTCGCCCAGTTCCGCCGCCTGCTGCTTCGTCAACTGGATCACCGCCGCCTTGGAGGTGCCGTAGGCGACGCGCAGCGTGGAGGCCCGCAGCCCCGAGATCGACCCGATGTTGACGATCGCCCCCTTCCGGGCGGCCAGCGCCGGGGCCGCGGCCTGCGAACAGAGGAACACCCCGTCGAGGTTCGTCGCCATCACCCGGCGCCACATGGCGAAATCGCAGTCCGCGATGGGGCCGAACTCCGCAACGCCGGCGTTGTTCACCAGCGCGTCCAGCCCGCCGCCGAAAGCCACGGCGGCCTCCACCATCGCGGCAACCTGCCCGGGCTCGGACACGTCGGCTTCGAGCGCGCAGACCTGCGGGCCCAGCGCCGCGGCGGCCGCGGCCAGTTCGGTGCCGTCGCGGTCCACCATCGCCACACGCCAACCCTCTTCAAGAAAAAGGCGGACGGTGGCCAGCCCGATCCCGCGGGCGGCTCCGGTGACGAGGGCACATTTTGTCATGGGGTTTCCTCCTGTATCCGGCGCCACGGTAGCGGCGTGCGGTGCGGAGGGAAAGCCGGCTTGCGAAGCGGGGCGCCCCCACCCGCGCTGCAAAACGGAAACGCAAATCGGCGGGCCGCTTGCGCAACCCGCCGACTTCGGAAACGAGCAAAGTTCCCGGGGGATCCCGCCGAAGCGGGAAGGTATGGCGTATCAGCCGACCAGCTCGAGGCCGGAGAAGAAGTAGGCGATCTCGACGGCGGCGGTTTCCGGCGCGTCGGAGCCGTGGACGGAGTTTTCACCGATGGACAGGGCGAATTCCTTGCGGATGGTGCCTTCGGCGGCTTCGGCCGGGTTGGTTGCGCCCATCACTTCGCGGTTCTTCGCGATGGCGTCTTCGCCTTCCAGAACCTGCACCACGATCGGGCCGGACGCCATGAACTCGCAGAGTTCGTCGTAGAAGGGGCGCTCCTTGTGCACGGCGTAGAACTCGCCGGCCTGGGCCTTGGTCAGGTGGATGCGCTTCTGGGCGATGATGCGCAGGCCGGCGGCCTCCAGCTTGGCGTTGATGGCGCCGGTCAGGTTGCGCTTGGTGGCGTCGGGCTTGATGATGGAGAAGGTGCGTTGAATGGCCATGATACAGCTCTTTCGGTTCTGGTGCCCGGGCGCGGGGATCGCGGCGGGCGTCTGAATTTCGCCGCCCCTCTAACATGCCATCCGGCCCATGAAAAGCCGCGAATCCGCCTGTGCGCTTGCCGCTTCGGGCCAAAGCGCGTAAGAGGGGTGCAGGGTCCGCAGTTCACCCAGTCGTCGCCGGCGCATGCGCCACGCTAAACCTGTGAGACGCACATCTCCGCATTCCCGACCCGCGTCGCGCGCGGGCCGTCAAGGGCGACACACGGCACCACCCGACTCTTCCGCGCGACCGATCGAGGAAACGATGACGACCCAGACCGGCGCCAAGGCGCCCAAACAGCGCGATGAGATCAGCCTCTACATCGCGGATCTTTCCAGCTTCACCAAGGCGTTGCGCAGCGAACTCGCCAAGGTCGAGGGCCTGCCCGGCCATCTCGAGATGATGGGCGTGGTGGCGCGGGCCGCCGGCAAGCGCAACTACCAATCCTTGCGCGCCGAGGCCGAGGCCAGCCCGCTGCCCGAACCCGACCGCCGGGCGCTGATGGTCTTCACCAAGGGCCGGATGCGCCGCTGGCCCAAGCTGCGCGGCGTGCAGGCGCTCTGCCTCTGGCCCCTGTGGGATCGCCTGCCGCCCCGGCGGGAGATGACCGAGCCGGAAGTGAACGCCGCCATCACCGAGGGCCACAACTTCGGCGATCACGCGCTGCTGCGCCGCTCGCTTGTCAGCGCGGGCCTGCTGTGGCGCACCAATGACGGCGCCGTCTACCGCCGGGTGGAACAGCGCCCGCCCGATGCGGCGCTTGCCCTGATCCGCGCGGTGAAGGCACAAGCGTAGCCGCAAGGTCAATCAGCCGGCGCAGCCGGCCAGCCCCCGACCCTCCCCACGGGAGGGGGCTTTCGCCCCCACCCAGAGCCCGGGGCTGGCCTCCCTAAAACGCGCCGCGCTTCACCCCCCCCTTTCATGGCCGCGCCGGCTCTGCTAGAGCGCGGCCATGTTGAAGATTTCCGATATTTCCTACGCCGTCGAAGGCCGCCCCCTCTTCGAGGGCGCCTCCGCCGTGATTCCCACCGGCCACAAGGTCGGCCTCGTGGGGCGCAACGGCGCCGGGAAAACCACGCTCTTCCGCCTGATCCGGGGCGAGTTGGCGCTGGAGAGCGGCGAGATCACCCTGCCCAGCCGCGCCCGCATCGGCGGGGTGGCACAGGAGGTCCCCTCGTCTGAGACTTCCCTGCTCGACACGGTGCTGGCCGCCGACACAGAGCGCGCGAGCCTGATGGCGGAGGCCGAAATCGCCACCGATCCCAACCGCATCGCCGAGATCCAGACGCGGCTGGCCGACATCGACGCCTGGAGCGCGGAAGGCCGCGCCTCCTCGATCCTGAAGGGGCTCGGCTTCGATGCGGAAGAACAGCTCATGCCCTGCTCCGCCTTCTCCGGCGGCTGGCGCATGCGCGTGGCGCTGGCGGCGGTGCTCTTTGCCCAGCCCGACCTGCTGCTGCTGGACGAGCCGACGAACTACCTCGATCTCGAAGGCGCGCTCTGGCTGGAAAGCTACCTTGCGAAATACCCGCACACGGTCATCATCATCTCCCATGACCGGGGCCTGCTGAACCGCGCCGTGGGCGGCATCCTGCACCTGGAAGACCGCAAGCTGACTTACTACCAGGGCCCCTACGATACCTTCGCCCGCACCCGCGCCGAGCAGCGCGCCGTGCAGGCCGCGATGGCCAAGAAGCAGGAAGCCCGCAAGGCCCATATGCAAAGCTTCGTGGACCGCTTCCGCTACAAGGCGTCCAAGGCCAAGCAGGCGCAGGCCCGGCTGAAGATGATCGAACGGATGGAGCCCATCGCCGCGCCGGAAGAGGCCGCGAAACGGGTGTTCACCTTCCCCGAACCGGAAGAGCTGTCGCCCCCCATCGTCAACATGGAGGGCGCGCAGGTGGGCTATGACGGCACGCCGGTGCTCTCGCGCCTGTCGCTGCGCATCGATCAGGATGACCGCATTGCGCTGCTGGGCAGGAACGGCCAGGGCAAATCCACGCTCTCCAAGCTGATCTCGGGCCGGCTGCAGCCGATGAGCGGGCGCATGATCACCGCCAACAAGCTGCGGATCGGCTATTTCGCCCAGCACCAGGTGGACGAACTCCACGTCGAGGAGACGCCGCTTCAGCACCTGCAAAGGCTGCGCCCGGACGAAACCCCGGCCCGCCTGCGCGCGCGGCTGGCGGGCTTCGGCCTGATGGCGGACCAGGCCGAAACCGAGGTCGGCCGGCTCTCGGGCGGCCAGAAAGCGCGGCTGTCCCTGCTGCTGGCCACCATCGACGCCCCACACCTGCTGATCCTCGACGAGCCGACGAACCACCTCGACATCGAAAGCCGCGAGGCGCTGGTGGAAGCGCTCACCGCCTATTCCGGCGCGGTGGTGCTGGTCAGCCACGACATGCACCTGCTCTCGCTGGTGGCCGACAGGCTGTGGCTGGTGAAGGACGGCACCGTGACCCCTTACGAGGAGGATCTGGAAGCCTACCGGAAGATGCTGCTCACCGCCGATGCCCCGGCGCGGCCGGCCAAGGAAAAGCCCGCACCCAAGCGCCCCTCGCGCGATGCGATCCTCGCGCTGCGGGCGGAGGTGCGCAAGTGCGAAGAAAGAGTCAACAAGCTCAACGAGATGCGCGATACTCTGGCCGAACGCCTCGGGCAGCCGGGCCTCTATGACGGCCCCGACGCCGAGAAGGCCGTCGCTTGGCAGAAGAAATACGCCGAGGTGATGGAAGGGCTCGATCGGGCTGAGGATCTCTGGATGAAGGCCCTGGAAAAACTGGAAGCGGCAGAAGGCTGACGGCATGGACGCAACCGCACTCATCACCGCCTTCGTGGCGCTCTTCGTGGTGATCGATCCGATCGGCCTCGCGCCGCTCTACCTCGCCATGACGCAGGGCATGGGCGATGAACGCCGCCGCGCCATTGCCCGCCGCGCCTGCCTCGTGGGCGTGGGCGTGCTCACCGTGTTCGGCCTGTTCGGCGATTCCCTTCTGCAGTTCCTCGGCATCTCGCTTTCGGCCTTCCGCGTGGCCGGGGGCATCCTGCTCTTTCTCACCGCGCTCGACATGCTGTTCGAACGCCGCACCAAGCGCCGGCAAGATCAGGCCGAGAACGCACAGGCCGACGAGGACCACCGCGACGATCCCTCGATCTTTCCGCTCGGCATCCCGCTGATCGCCGGGCCGGGCGCCATCGCCACCATGATCCTGCTCACCGGGCAGGCCGAGGGCGACCCGGCGCTCTATGCCGCCTACATGGCGGTGATGGTCTTCGTGGTGCTCGTCGTCTTCGTGCTGTTCCACATGGCGCCGCTGCTGGAGCGGGTGCTGGGCGACACCGGGATCCTCGTGGTGACCCGGCTTCTGGGCATGCTGCTGGCGGCACTTTCGGTGCAGTTCGTGCTCGACGGCGTGGCCGGTTTCATGGCCCAGACCGGCGGCGCCCCCCTTCACTGAGCGCGCGCGCTGCCTACATGTGAGGGGCAACCCCACCGGAGGCCCCATGAGCGGAGATCAGATCGGAAGCGTGTTCTACCTCGTCCTGCTGGGCTGCGCGGTAACGCTGTGGTTCTTCGCCCAGAACCGCGCCAGCAAGGGCAAGGTGCTGCAACAGGCGCTCGTCTGGGTGCTGATCTTCGTCGGCGCCATCGCGGCCGTCGGCCTCTGGGGCGACATCCGCCGCGACGTGATGCCCCGCCAGAGCTACGTCGAAGGCAGCGGTGAGATCACCCTGCCCCGCGCCCCGAATGGCCACTTCTACGCCACGCTCGAGGTCAACGGCACCCCCGTGCGCTTCGTGGTGGACACCGGCGCCACCAACATCGTGCTCACGCAACGCGATGCCGCGCGGGTCGGGCTGGATGCGGGCGAACTGGCCTACGTCAACGCCGCCAACACCGCCAACGGCATCGTGCGCACGGCGCGGGTGAAGCTCGATGAACTGGTGCTCGGCGATGTCATCGACCGGAACGTCCCGGCCTACGTGAACGAAGGCGAGATGTCGGAATCGCTGCTGGGGATGAGCTACCTGCAACGCTACGGCACGATCCGGATCGAGGGCGACGCGCTGCACCTGGAGCGCTAGGGCCGGGAAACAGCCCGATGGGGCCTTGCGCCGGGGCGCAATCGCGGAAACCATGCGGGCTGCAACACCAGCGAAGAGGCGCCCCCATGCAGCAACCGATCGAGCTCTATTTCTGGCCCACGCCGAACGGGTGGAAGATCTCCATCGCGCTGGAGGAAATGGCGCTGCCCTACCGGCTGAACCTCATCAATATCGGCAAGGGCGAACAGTTCGCGCCTGAGTTCCTCGCGATCTCCCCCAACAACCGGATGCCTGCCATCGTGGACCCGGACGGCCCCGGCGGCGCGCCGATCTCGATCTTCGAAAGCGGCGCCATCCTGCAGTATCTCGCCCGCAAGACGGGCCGTTTCTACGGCGAGACCCAGCGCGAGCGGATCGCGGTGGATCAATGGCTGATGTGGCAGATGGGCGGGCTCGGGCCGATGGCGGGGCAGGCCCACCACTTCCTGAAATACGCGCCCGCGATGGATCCGCCGCAGGATCTGCCCTACGCCAAGGATCGCTACCGCAACGAGGTCGCGCGGCTCTACGGGGTGCTGGATCGCCAGCTGGCGAAACACGCTTACGTCGCCGGGGATTTCTTCTCGATTGCCGACATGGCGATCTGGGGCTGGGCCTCGCTCTGGGAAGGCCAGCAGCAGACCCTGGAGGACAAACCCCACATGGCCCGCTGGCTGGAAACCTGCGCCGCCCGCCCCGGCGTCAAGGCCGGCCGCGCGCTGGCCGCCGAACTGCGCGGCGATTTCCGCAAGGAGAAAGGCGCGCAGGACGTGCTCTTCGGCAAGCAGCGCAGCTAGCGCAGACGCGCGCTACTCCGCGCCCTCGTCCTCTTCCAGCGCGTAGGTCTGGAACAGTTTGCTCTGGGTCATGAAGAACAGGAAGACGGCCGCCGTGAGGCCGAAGGTCTTGAAGTTGACCCAGGCATCGGTGCTCATCGTGCGCCAGATCACTTCGTTCAGCACCGCCAGCCCGAGGAAGAAGGCGCAGAGGCGGCGGGTGAGGATCATCCAACCCTCCTCCTGCATCGGCAGCGCCTCCTCCATCACCACGCGCAGGTAGCTTTCGCCGCGCAGCAGGCCGAAGCCCAGCACGCCCCCGAAGAGCAGGTAGATCATCGTCGGCTTCATCTTGAAGAAGCGCTCGTCGTTGAACCAGACGGACAGCCCGCCGAAGAGCACCACCAGCACCGCCGTCACGATCTGCATCTTGGAAAGCTTCCCGGTGAGCATCCAGAGGATCGCCGTGCAGGCCAGCAGGATCGGGATGAAGGCTGCCGTGACCACGATGAAGCCTTCGTACTCGGTGCCGCCGATGGTGAACATCGTATCCTTCAGCCGGACGTAGCCGATGAAGAAGGCCGCGATCGGGCCCAGTTCGAGCGCCATCTTCAGGAAGGGGTTCACCGTCCGGGTTTCGGGTTTTTCCACGTCGCTTTCGCTCATCTCGCTCGCTTTCCTAACCGCCCAACTCAACTATCACCGCGCCCAGCGCAATCAACCCCATCAGTGCCAGCCGGCGCGGGCCGACGCTCTCTTTCAGCACGAGCCAGCCGATCAGCGCGGCAAAGAGCGTGCTGGTTTCGCGCATTACCGCGGCCTGGCCGACGCTGTCGATCCGGGTGGCGAGCATGATCGAGCCGAAGCTGAAATAGGCCACGAAGGCCCCCAGCACCCCGCGTCTGAGCAGCGGGCCGAGCGTGGGGCGCACTTCCATGTGTTTCCAGCGCCACGCGGCATAGATGGGCATGGCCAGACCGTCGATCAGGAAGAACCACGCGAGGAAGGTGAAGGGGTTGGCCGTGGCACGGATGCCGTAGGCGTCATAGGTGGTGTAGAGCGCCACGAAGATGCCGGTGATCACCGCGAACAGGAGCGCAAGCGGCAGGTTCTCGCGGTTCACCACCGTGAATTTCAGGTTGTAGACGGCAAAGCCGTAGATCCCGGCCAGCAGCACGGCGACACCCAGCCACTGCAGCGGCGAGAAGCTTTCGTGGAAGATCAGCCCCGCCCCGATCACCGCGAAGAGCGGCCCCGTGCCGCGCACCACCGGGTAGACGACCGTATAGGCCCCGAGCGTGTAGGTCTTGGCCTGGAGGACCTTGTAGATCAGGTGGATCACGAAGGCCCAGCCGAAAATCGGCCACATGTGCGGCTCGGGCCAGGGCACCACGAAAAGCGCGAAGGGCGCTGCGATGGCGCCGTAGCAGAAATCGATCGCCCCGCGCGACAGCCAAGGATCGTGGCGCCCCTTCTGCAGCGCCCCGAAGACGGCGTGCAGGAAGGCCGCCAGCAGCGCAAGGCCTAGGGCGATCGGGCGTGCGGCCTCGGTGCCTTCGATGGACAGGAGCCAATCGCTCATGGGTCGGGTTCCAACTGCTTGCAGCCCCTTCCCTCGTCAGGCCGCGATGATCGGTCTGGCCGGGCAGCCCCAACGGCCCGACCGGCCCCCGCCATACGCCCGTGAGGTGCCTTGTGCAAGCCGCGGAGAGGTCGCTCCCCCTTTTCGGATACCTCCGGTCAGAAGAGAAGGTCAGCCATCGAGCCCCGTCAGGGCGCGGGCGAAATCCTCGGGATCGAAGGGGGCGAGATCGTCGATCTGCTCGCCGACGCCGATGGCGTGGATCGGCAGGCCGAACTTGTCGGCCAGCGCCACGAGCACGCCGCCGCGGGCGGTGCCGTCGAGCTTGGTCATCACGAGGCCCGAGACATCGGCGAGTTTCCGGAAGGTCTCCACCTGCGAGAGCGCATTCTGGCCGGTGGTGGCATCGAGCACGAGCAGCGTGTTGTGGGGGGCGGTTTCGTCCTTCTTGCGGATCACGCGGACGATCTTGGCCAGTTCCTCCATCAGGTCGGCGCGGTTCTGCAGGCGGCCGGCGGTATCGATCATCAGGAGGTCGGCACCCTCTTCCTGCGCCTTGGTCATGGCGTCATAGGCGAGGCTGGCCGGATCAGAGCCCTCGGGCGCGGTGAGCACCGGCACGCCGGCGCGTTCGCCCCAGACCTGAAGCTGCTCCACGGCAGCGGCGCGGAAGGTATCGCCGGCGGCGATCACCACCGATTTGCCAGCCGCCTTGAACTGGCTGGCGAGCTTGCCGATGGTCGTCGTCTTGCCGGAGCCGTTGACCCCGACCACCAGCACCACCTGCGGACGCTTGGCATAGAGCGGCATCGGGCGGGCGACGGGCTCCATGATGCGGGCGATCTCGTCGGCGAGCAGGCGCTTGATCTCCTCGGTGGAGAGGCGTTTGCCGTAGCGCCCCTCGGCCATGTTCGCGGTGACGCGCATGGCGGTGTCCACGCCCATGTCGGAGGTGATGAGCAGCTCTTCGAGGCTTTCGAGCATCTCGTCGTCGAGTTCGCGACGCACGACGGCCTTGCGCTCACCGCCCAGCAGGCGGTTGAGAAGGCTGGCACTTTCGGGTTGCTGCGGCGCGGGCTCGGTGGCGGGCGCCGGATTGCGGCCCGGATCGGGCTGCGGCGCAGGTGCGGACGCGGGCGCGGCGGCTGCCGGGGCCTCGGGTTGCGGGGCCTCGGGTTGGGGTGCCTCGGATTGGTGCGCCGGGGCCTGCTCCACGATCTCTTCCGCGCCGCCATCCTCGACGATGGCCTCGAGCCCTTCCTCCAGCCGAGAGGAGGATTTGAACATCTTGCTACGGAGTTTCTTGAAGAACGACATGGGGCCTGGCCTCTTGCGCGGGTTTTCCTTCACCTAATGGAGGATGGGCGCGGTGAAAAGGGGGCGCGGTGAAAGGGGCCGGCACGGCGGGGCGTTGTGGCCGTGCTTCCGGGCGCCTATATAGCGCGGGCCTTTCCAATTCAGCGGCCCGCCATGACAGCCCCGACCCAAGACGACATCGACGCCGCCGTGCAGGCGCATCTGGCCCGCAGCAAGGCGCGGGTGGCGCCGGTCGAGGTGGGCGGCCAGCGCGTCTGGGTGAAGCAGAAGGAGCGTCCGCCGCTGCGCCGCAGGCTGACAAAGGGCGACAGCGCCAAGGCCTTCGAGGCCGAGCGCCGCGCCCTTCACACGCTGGGCGAGCGGGGCGTTCCGGTTCCGAAGATCCTTGCGGAAGGCCCTGATTTCATGGCCCTTTCCGACAGCGGCACCAGCCTTCAGGCGATGCTGCGGCAGGACGGCTGGCCGGAGGCGGAGCGGCGCGCGGCTTTCGAGGCTGCGGCGCGGGAACTGGCGGCGATGCACGGCAAGGGGCTCTCCCACGGGCGCCCCGCCCCGCGCGACATCTGCTGGCAGGAGGGCCGGATCACCTTCCTTGACCTGGAGCGCTATTCACCAAGCCGAAACACGCCGAAGGGCCACCGCAACGATCTGGTGATCTTCCTCTTCAACATCTTCGCCACGCTGGGGCGCGACTGCCCGGAAGCGCAGGCGGCGGCCGCCGCCTATCGCGCGGCGGATCCGGGCGGCGTGTGGGAGGCGGCCAGCGCCCTGTGCGCCCGGCTGCGCTGGGTGGAGCCGCTCAGCCGCCCGCTGCGGAACCGGAAAGACAAGAAGAACCTCGAATTCAAGGCGGTACCGCTGACGCTCGCCCTCTTCAGCCAACCCCCGCAAGGCTGAGCAGCCCCATCGAAAGCAGCGCCTGCGCGCCGATGTAGGTGATCCAGACGCCCAAGCTCACCCATCCGCGCGCGGGATGATCTTCCGAAAGCCGGAAGAGGAAGATCGCAAGAAGCAGGTCCGACAGCACGAAGCTCGCCGCGCCCAGCGCCACCAGCGGCGCATCCGGCACCGAAAGCGCCGCCATCCCCATCGCCGTGATGATCGCCACGTAGCCGCGCACCGGCCAGAGGAAGGCGCCCGTATGGGGGCGCAGCCAGATCTCGGTGGAAGCCGCCAAAAGCAGGAAAGGGAAAGCCAGCCACGGAAGATTCAGCAGGTTGTCGCTTGCTGAAAGTTGCAGAATGTTCGCGATGTACAAGAGGTGGCCGAGGGCAAAAGCCGCCATTCCCGCCAGAAACGCGCGCTCGCCATCGCGCGAAAGCGCCAGATCCCCGAGGGCGCAGGCGCCGAGCGCCACGGCCAGCAAGGGCGCATCCGCCACAAGGGCACCAAGGGCGAAGACGACCACGGGCAGCGTCTTGAGCAGGCTGCGCAGCGCTGACGGCGCACGATCCAGCCACGGCAGGTAGAGGCCCGCCAGCACGAGCCCGGCAAGCAAGGCAAGCTGCGGCATCAGATCTCGTGGCCGAAGTGTTTCATCACCAGCCGGATCGGGTTGGGCGCGGCCTGCCCGAGGCCGCAGATGGAGGCATCGGCCATGGCGGTGCAGAGCTCTTCCAGCAGCGGCTGATCCCAGCGCTCGGCCTGCATCAGCTTGACCGCCTTCTCGCAGCCCACCCGGCAGGGCGTGCACTGACCGCAGCTTTCATCCTCGAAGAAGCGCAGCATGTTGAGCGCCGCCTCGCGCGCGCTGTCCTGATCCGAGAGCACCACCACGGCGGCGGAGCCGATGAAGGTGCCGTGGGGCTGGAGCGTGTCGAAATCCAGCGGGATGTCATCCATCGAGGCCGGCAGCAGCCCGGAGGACGGGCCGCCCGGCTGGTAGGCCATGAAGCTGTGCCCTTCCGCCATGCCACCGGCGGCGGCGATGATGTCGGTGATGGTGGAGCCGGCGGGCAGCAGGTAGACGCCCGGCTTGGCCACGCGGCCCGAAACGGAATAGCTGCGCAGCCCTGAACGGCCGTTCTTCTCCACCCCGGAGAGGATCTCGGGGCCTTCATGGGCGATGTGGGCGATCCAGTGCAGGGTTTCGACGTTGTGCACCAGCGTCGGGCGGCCGAAGAGCCCCACCTGCGCCACGTAGGGCGGGCGGTGGCGCGGCAGGCCGCGTTTGCCCTCAATGGATTCGATCATCGCGCTTTCTTCGCCGCAGATGTAGGCCCCGGCCCCGCGGCGCAGTTCGATGAAGCCCGGCGCCGCCAGCCCTTCGGCTTCGAGCGCGGCGATCTCGCGGCGCAGGATCTCCAGCACCGCCGGGTATTCGTCGCGCATGTAGATGTAGCAGCGATCAGCTCCGACGCCCCATGCGGTGAGCAGCATCCCTTCGAGGAAGAGATGGGGCACGCGCTCCAGATAATAGCGGTCCTTGAAGGTGCCGGGCTCGCCCTCGTCGCCGTTGACGCAGAGATACTTGGGGCCTTCGGCGAGGCGCACGAAATCGAATTTCTTCCCGGCCGGGAAGCCCGCGCCGCCGAGCCCGCGCAGGCCGGAGGCGAGCACGCGGTCGCGCGCCTCTTCCGGGCTCACCTCACCGGCGCGGCAGCGCAGCAACGGGCCGTAGCCGCCCTTGGCGCGGTAGGCGGCGAGATCCTCGTAGGGCGGCACATGGGCGTGGGTGTCCCCGGCTTCGATCGCCGCGCGCACCTTCTCGGGCGTGGCGTGATCGATGTGGTTGTGCCCCAGTTCCAGCACCGGGGCGGTATCGCAGCGGCCCATGCAGGGCGCGCGCAGCACGCGCACCTCGGCCGGGTCCAGCCCCTCCTCCAGCGCCGCGCGCAGGGCCTCGGCCCCGGCCAGTTCGCAGGAGAGCGAATCGCAGACGCGGATGGTGAGCGCGGGCGGCGGCGCCTCGCCTTCCTTCACCACGTCGAAATGGGCGTAGAAGGTGGCCACCTCGTAGACTTCGGCCTGGCTCAGCCCCATCTCCTCGGCGAGCGCGCGCAGGTGGGCCGCCGACAGGTGGCCATGGGCATCCTGGATCAGGTGGAGGTGTTCGATGAGCAGGTCGCGCCGGCGGGGGCGATCCCCCAGGAGCGCCTTCACCTCTTCCCAGGCGGCCTCGTCGAGCTGGCGGCCCTTGGGCGTTGTGCGCCCCTTGCCCCTGCCCGATTTCCAGATCCCCGGTTTCTGCTGATCCAGCGCCATTGCGCGACTCCCGCTTCCTTGCTCTGGCCTGCAATCTAACGCCTGCCCCTGCAGCGACCATACCGCAAAAACGACCATTCGCGCGCAATTTGGCCCCGTTGCGGTGCCGCCTGCGCCCCGGGCGTTCTTATGGTGGACAAGCGCCGCCCATCGTGGTGCAACCATACCAGACCCTGCAGGCGAAAGGACTATGGCCCCATGCGGCCCCGGCAGCTCTTTTTCACCCTCGCCACCCTCTGCCCGGTGGCCCTGCTCGTGCTCGCCGCCCTCGTCGGCGGGCTCTGGATCGCGGCCGCGCTGATCTACCTGAGCCTGTTCACCGCCGCGCTCGACATGTTGATCGCGCAGGGCGCCGAGCCCAATGCGCCGGCCAGCGAATTTCCGGCTGCCGACAGGCTGCTGATCGCCCTGGGCGTGGCGCATTTCGTGTTGCTCGGGCTGGCCGTCCGGGCGCTGTCGGGCGGTGCACCCGTTGGGCCTGCGGGCTGGCTCGGGCTGTTTCTCGCCTTCGTGCTCTACTTCGGGCAGGTGAGCAATTCGGCGGCCCACGAACTGATCCACCGCACCGCGCGGCTGCCTTTCCGGCTGGGCAAGTGGATCTACATCTCGCTGCTGTTCGGCCACCACACCAGCGCGCACCGGCTGGTGCATCACCGCTGGGTGGGCTGCGCGGAGGATCCCAACACGCCGGCACTGGGGGAAAGCTTCTATGCCTTCGTGCCGCGCGCCTGGATCGGCTCCTTCGTGGCCGGCTACGAGATGGAGCGCGGTCGGCTGGCCGGGCGGGCCCGCTGGCAGAAATGGCTGCGCAACCCCTACTGGCTCTACGTTGCGGGCGGGCTGGCGGCTTGCGCGGCGGCCTTCGCCATCGGCGGGCTGGCTGGGCTTGCGGCCTTCCTGCCGCTGGCCTTCTTCTCGCAGATGCAGCTGCTGCAGTCGGATTACGTGCAGCACTACGGGCTGCAGCGCGCGACCGATGCGGAGGGGCAGCCCCTGCCGGTGTCCGCCTCCGACAGCTGGAACAGCCCGCATTGGGCCTCGGGCCTGTTGATGCTGCACGCGCAGGTGCCGGCATGAGGCGATCCGCGATCCTCGCACTGGCCGTTCATCAAGCCATTGCCCTGCCCGCCACGGCTGAGACCGCGCTGCCGCCCGCGGCCTTCGACGGCTACACCTCAGGCAAGACCCTGACCTACGCGCTGAACGGGCAGGTCTATGGCGCGGAGCAATACCTGCCGGGCCGGAAGGTGCGCTGGGCCTTCCTGAACGGCGAGTGTCTTGACGGGGAGTGGTACCCCGCCGGCGATCTCGTCTGTTTCACCTACGAGAACGCGCCCGAGCCGCAATGCTGGGCCTTCTACTCGCTCGGCGGGCGGCTGATGGCGCGGTTCATGAACGATCCCGAGGCCACGACGCTCTACGAGCTGGAACAAAGCCCGGCGCCGCTGGCTTGCGAGGGCGTGGAGCCGGGCGTCTGACGGCGCGGGCGGGGGCTCTGCCCCCCGCACCCCCGAGGTATTTTGCGCGAGAGGAAGGGGCCATGTTTCAGCCCCAGAATTCCCGGAGCGTTTTCAGAACAGGCTGCCCTGATCCGTTTTTTTTGCCCCCGGAACTTCGAGGCGGCCGTCGGCGAATTCGATTTCCAGCCGGCTGGCGGCTTCAGCGGCGGAGCGCGTCGTGAGCACGCCTCCCTCGCCGCGCACCACGGCGTAGCCCCGTTTGAGGGTTTCGGTGTAGCCCAGCGTCTGGCGCATCCGTTCCGCCGCGTCCAGCCGCGCCTGCCAGCCGGTGACCTGCGCCGAGGCGGCGCGGGCGAAACGGGCCGACAGCGCCGCAAGATCGCGTTGCTTGCGCTGGATGTCGCGGCTGATCGCGTCCGGGCGCAGGCGGCTGGCTTCGCGGGCCAGATCGCGCGCGCGGATGTCGACGGTGCGCGACAGGCCGCGCTCAAGCGCGGCACTTCGGTCGGAGAGGCGGCGGGCCTCCTCCTTGATGCGGCGTGTCAGCAGCGCGGCGGTGAGCGGGCCGGCGGCCTTGGAGAGCTGACCGCGCTTCACCCCGGTGACGCTTTTGAGCCCCACCGGCAGCAGGGTCGCGGCGGCATCGAGCCGCTGGCGCGGACCGGCCAGCAGCGTATCCGCGCGCGGCAGCGCGCGGGAGAGATCGGAGAGCCGCTGGCGGCGCTGGCGCACGCCCTGCTCCAGGCCGCGCAGCAGACGCGCGTTGAGCGTATCGAGCCCGGCCATCAGCTCCAGCCGCACCGGCACCGCCAGTTCGGCGGCCGCGGTGGGCGTGGGAGCGCGGCGGTCGGCGACGAAATCGATCAGCGTGGTATCGGTTTCATGCCCCACGGCGGAGATCAGCGGGATCCGCGAGGCGGCGGCCGCGCGGGCCACGATCTCCTCGTTGAAGCCCCAGAGATCCTCGATCGAGCCGCCGCCGCGCGCCACGATCAGCAGATCGGGCCGGGGCAGCGCACCGCCCGGGGTGAGCCGGTTGAAGCCTTCGATGGCCGCCGCCACTTCGGGCGCGCATTTCGCGCCCTGCACGGCCACGGGCCAGATCAGCACCTTGCGGGGGAAGCGATCGCGCAGGCGGTGCAGGATGTCGCGGATCACGGCACCCGAGGGCGAGGTGATCACGCCGATGATCTCGGGCAGGAAGGGCAGCGGCTTCTTGCGCTCGGGCGCGAAGAGCCCCTCGGCGGCCAGCTGCGCCTTGCGCTTTTCCAGCATCGCCATCAGCGCGCCCATGCCGGCGGGGGCAATGTCTTCGATCACCATCTGGTATTTGCTCTGCCCGCCGAAGGTGGTGAGCTTGCCGGTGGCCACCACCTCCATGCCCTCTTCGGGCTGGGTGCGCAGCCGCGCCGAAACGCCTTTCCAGATCACGCCGGAGAGCACGTTCCGATCGTCTTTCAGATCGAGGTAGACATGGCCCGAGCGCGGGCGGCTCACCCGCCCAACCTCGCCTTTCACGCGGACGTGGCCGAAGGTGCCTTCGATGGTTTTCTTCACCGCGCCGGAGATTTCGGACACGGTGAACTCGGGGGCGTTGTCGCCCGGTTCGGGATCGTCGAACAAATCGCTCATCACTGCTCGCTTGTCTTGTGGGCGCGGCCACCTTAGAACGCGCCGCAGCAAAGGAAAAGCGAAGGGGCGGCCATGAACATCCTCATTCTCGGATCCGGCGGGCGCGAGCACGCGCTGGCCTGGGCGGTGAAGCAGAACCCGAAGTGCGACCGGCTGATCGTGGCGCCGGGCAATGCCGGGATCGCCGCCATCGCCGAATGCGCCCAGCTCGACGCCGAGGACGGCGGCGCCGTGGTGACCTTCGCCGAGGAAAACGCCATCGACTTCGTGATCATCGGCCCCGAGGCCCCGCTGGCCGCCGGCGTCGCCGACCGCCTGCGCGAAGCCGGCATCCTGTGTTTCGGCCCGTCGAAGGCGGCGGCGCAGCTCGAGGCCTCCAAAGCGTTCACCAAGGAGATCTGCGACGCCTCCGGTGCCCCCACCGCCGCCTATGCCCGCTTCACCGAGGCCAAGCCGGCGAAGGCCTACATCCGCAAGCAGGGCGCGCCGATCGTGGTGAAGGCCGACGGGCTGGCCGCCGGCAAGGGCGTGATCGTGGCCATGGACGAGGAGACCGCGCTGGCCGCCATCGACGACATGTTCGGCGGCGAATTCGGCGCCGCGGGCGCGGAAGTGGTGATCGAGGAGTTCATGGAGGGCGAAGAGGCCTCCTTCTTCGTGCTGTCGGACGGCGAGAACATCCTGCCCGTGGGCACGGCGCAGGATCACAAGCGCGCCTATGACAACGACGAAGGCCCCAACACCGGCGGCATGGGGGCCTATTCGCCCGCGCCGGTGATGACGGAGGAGGTGACCCGGAAGGCCATCGACGAGATCATCAAGCCGACGGTGGCGGAAATGGCCCGGCGCGGCACCCCCTACCAGGGCGTGCTCTACGCGGGCTTCATGATCAAGGACGGCCAGCCGCGGCTGGTGGAATACAACGTGCGCTTCGGCGATCCCGAGTGCCAGGTGCTGATGATGCGCCTCGGCGCACAGGCGCTGGACTTGCTGGAGGCCTGCGCGCGCGGCGAATTGGACAAGGCACAGGCGAACTGGGCCGATGATCACGCGATGACGGTGGTCCTGGCCGCCCAGGGCTACCCCGGCGCCTATGAGAAAGGCAGCGTGATCAAGGGGCTGGACGCGCTCCCCGAGGATTCCTCGCATATGGTCTTCCACGCCGGCACCGCCGAGAAGGACGGGCAGATCGTGGCCAGCGGCGGGCGCGTGCTGAACGTGACCGCGCGCGGCGCGACCCTGCAGGAAGCCCATGATGCGGTTTACGAAATGATCGGCAAGATCGTCTGGCCGGAGGGCTTCTGCCGCTCCGATATTGGCTGGCGGGCGTTGTAAGACTGAGATGAGGGTAGCGCCGTCCCGCGGGGTGGCGTGAAGCGCCGCCCCGAGGGGGCGGGACGGCGCTGCCCGGCGTTGCCGCCGGGCGAAACTGCAATCAACCCACAGAAACCAAAAGGCCCGCGGCTCCTCCCGCCGCGGGCCTTTCCCTGCCGGACTTTGTCCGGTGTCATTCGGCGGCGGACAGCTCGCCGTTGTTGATCTGCTCCCGCTCGATGCTTTCGAAGAGCGCCTTGAAATTGCCTTCCCCGAAGCCGTCATCCCCTTTGCGCTGGATGAATTCGAAGAAGATCGGGCCGATCACCGTCTTGGAGAAGATTTGCAGCAGGATCTTGGTCTCGCCGCCGTCCACCACGCCTTCGCCGTCGATCAGGATGCCGTGCTTCATCATCCGGTCCAGCGGCTCCTCGTGGCCCTTCACGCGATCGTGGCTCATCTCGTAATAGGCCTTGGGCGGGGCCGGCATGAAGCGCAGGCCGCGCTCGTAGATCTCGTCGGTGGCGCCGTAGATGTCCTCGGTGCCGACGGCGATGTGCTGGATGCCTTCGCCCTTGTATTTCTTGAGGTAGGCCACGATCTGCCCTTCCTCGCCGCGATCCTCGTTGATCGGGATGCGGATCTTGCCGCAGGGGCTGGTGAGCGCGCGCGAGAAGAGGCCGGTGTATTTGCCCTGGATGTCGAAGAAGCGGATTTCGCGGAAATTGAAGAGATCCCCGTAGAACTTGAACCACTTGTCCATGTTGCCCTTGAACACGTTGTGGGTCAGGTGGTCGAGGTAGTAGAAGCCCACGCCCTCGGGGTGGGCGGTGGTGATCCAGTCGAACTCCTCGTTGTAGGGGCTCTGCTCGTAATACTGGTCGATGAAGTAGATCAGCGAGTCGCCGATGCCGTAGATCGCGGGCACATCCATCGTCTTGCCATCGCCTTCATAGGGCCGCGCGCCCTTGGAGACGGCGTGCTCGAAGGCGTGCCGGGCGTCCACCACGCGCCATGCCATGGCGGAGGCGCAGGGGCCGTGTTCTTCGGCGAAGGCGGCCGCGTGGGAGGCGGGCTCCATGTTCAGCACGTAGGTGATGTCGCCCTGCTGCCAGAGTTCCACCGCCTTGCGCTTGTGGTTGGCCACATGGGTGTAGCCCATCCGGGTGAAGAGATCGCGCAGCGCCTGCGGCTCGGGGTGGCAGAATTCGACGAATTCGAACCCATCGGTGCCGGCCGGGTTCTCGGGGCTGATCTCGGATTTCGGGGCGTCATGCGGGAACGGGCCCATGGCGGCTCTCCTTGTTGCGCGTGCGTGCCGTTTCCTGCCTGAAAGGATAGAGAGGAAGCCCCGCGGCGTTTGCGCAAAATTTGGCACATCCACCCCTTGAAATGCGCAAGGCGCGCATGAAATAATCGAATAATGAGTGAAACACGCACACCCCTTGATGCGCAGGACAAGCGCCTGCTGGCGGCGCTGCAACGCGACGCCCATCTCACCGCGCAGGAACTGGGCGCGCTTCTGAACCTCTCGCCCTCTCAAGCCGGGAGGCGGCGGCAGCGGCTGGAGGCCGAAGGGGTGATCCGCAGCTATGCGGCCCGGCTGGATGCGCGCCGCGTGGGGCTTTCGGTGCAGGCCTTCGTGCAGGTCGCCATGCAGAGCCACTCGCCGGAAGGGGCCAAAAGCTTCGCGCGATTGGTGGAAACCCGCCCGGAAATCATCAGCGCATGGACATTGACCGGCGAGGCGGACTATCTGTTGCGGGTGTATTGCCAAGATCTTTCCGCCCTCAACAGCCTGATTCACGACGTGCTGTTGCCCCACCCGTCCGTCGCCCGTGTCCAGAGCCAGATCGTGATGGATCAGTTCAAGGCCGACGCCCCGCTGCCCACCTGAGGAGCCCATGGAAGCCTTCCTGTTCCAGGCCACGATCTACCTGCTTGCCGCCGTCGTGGCGGTGCCCATCGCCGCGCGGCTGGGGCTGGGCTCTGTGCTCGGCTACCTGATCGCGGGCATCGTGATCGGCCCCGTGGTGGGGCTGGTGGGCGATACGGCGGATCTGCAGCATTTCGCGGAATTCGGCGTGGTGATGATGCTCTTCATCATCGGGCTGGAACTGGAGCCCCACGTGCTCTGGAGCATGCGCCACCGCCTGCTCGGGCTTGGGGGCCTGCAGATCCTGCTGACGACAGGCGTCGTCTGCGGTGCGGCGATGGCGATGGGCCACCCCTGGCCCGTCGCGCTCGCCATCGGGCTGACGCTCTCGCTCTCCTCTACCGCCATCGTGCTGCAGACGCTTTCGGAGAAGGGGCTGATGCAGACGACGGGCGGGCGCTCCGCCTTCTCGGTGCTGCTGAGCCAGGACATCGCGGTGATCCCCATGCTCGCCGCCTTCCCGCTGCTTGCGATCTCGGGCATCCACAACCAGGCGCCCGCCGCCCATGACGATCACGGCGCCGGCACGGGCGCCGGGCTGGAGCAGGTCGAGGGGCTGATCCGCTACGTCGATGAGATGGAGAGCTACGAGGTCGCGCTCGTCACGCTCGGCGTGCTGGCCTCGATCATCCTCTTCGGTATCTTCCTGACGCGCCCGCTGTTCCGCTTCATCCATGCCGCCAAGCTGCGGGAAATGTATACCGCCACCGCCCTGCTGATCGTGGTGGGCATCGCCTGCGTGATGCTCATCCTAGGCATCTCCCCGGCGCTCGGCGCCTTCCTCGCCGGCGTTGTGCTGGCCAACACCGAATTCCGCCACGAGCTGGAGAGCAACATCGAGCCCTTCAAGGGGCTGCTTCTGGGGCTTTTCTTCATCACCGTGGGCGCGGGCATCGATTTCACCCGGCTCTGGGCCGACCTGGGCGACATCCTCGGGCTGACGCTGCTGCTGATGCTGCTCAAGGGAGGCATCCTCTTCGCGCTCGGCACCATCTTCCGGCTGCGCGGCGCCCATCGCTGGCTCTTCACCCTCAGCCTCGCGCAGGCGGGTGAATTCGGCTTCGTGCTTCTGAGCTTCGGCACCCAGACCAACGTCTTCCCGGCGGAGCTGAGCGACAAGCTGGTGCTGGTGGTGGCGCTCTCGATGCTGCTCACCCCGCTGTTCTTCATCCTCTACGAGGTGCTCGCACGCCGCTCCGGCAAGCGGAAGAAGGCAGCCGAACCCTTCGACGAGATCGACACGCAGGGCCCCATCATCATCGCCGGGATCGGGCGGTTCGGGCAGGTGGTGAACCGGGTGGTGCGCTCCGCCGGCTTCGAAACCGTCGTGCTGGACAACGATCTGAACGCGATCCAGCAGATGCGCCGCTACGGCTACAAGAGCTTCTTCGGCGATCCGACCCGGCCCGAACTGCTGCATGCCGCCGGGCTGAAGACGGCCCGCGTGCTGGTGGTGGCGATGGACGACGAGGAGTCCGCGGTGCGCCTGACCCAGCTGGCCCGCCGCGAGCGGCCCGATCTGCACATCGTCGCCCGCGCCCACGACCGCAGCCACGTCTACCAGCTCTACCAGGCCGGCGCGAACGACATCGTGCGCGAGCTGTTCGACTCCTCCCTGCGCGCCGGGCGCTACGTGCTCGAGAACTCCGGGCTGGACGAATACGAAGCCAGCGTGGCCGAGCAGGCCTTCTACAAGCACGACCGCTACGCGGTGCGCGAACTGGCCAAGCTCTGGAAGCCGGGCGTGCCGCCGGAGGAAAACCCCGCCTATCTCGCCCGCGTGCGCGAGCTGGAGGACGAGCTGCACACCACGCTGCTCACCCAGCTTGACGCCATCGCCGACAGCCGCAAGGCCAACAAGGACGCCGCCGAGTAACCCGCGCGCGCGGCGTGCGGCCGGCCGCGCCTGCCTCCTGCGCAAGCACTTGCAATCCGGCGCCTTTTCATGCGCTAAACGGGGAACCCTGTCACCGGAGCCCCAGCCGTGCCCTTCCGCCCTGCCCTGTCCGACATCCCAGCCGCCATCGGCCTGCTCACCCGGCTGCCGGTGCCGGTGGACGGCCCGAGCGCCGAAGCACGGGGCGCGCAGGGCGCCTGGGCCTACCCACTGGCCGGTCTGTGCGTGGGGGCGCTGGCCGGGCTCGCCGCGCTCATCGCGGCCGGTTTCGGCCTTCCCCCGGCCATGGCCGCCGCGCTGGCGCTCTGCACCCAGATCGCCGTGACCGGCGCGCTGCATGAAGACGGGCTCGCGGATGTGGCCGACGGCTTCTGGGGCGGCTGGGACAGGGCCCGGCGGCTGGAGATCATGAAGGACAGCCGCATCGGCGCCTACGGGGTGCTGGCGCTGGTGGCAAGCTTCGCGCTGCGCTGGAGCGCCTTGGCCAGCCTCTGCGCCGCGGGCAACCCCTTCTGGGCACTGCTGGCGCTCGGCGCGCTTTCACGGGTGCCGATGGTGCTGCTGATGGCCTTCATGGGCAACGCGCGCGGCGGCGGGCTCTCGGCCCGCGTCGGGCGCCCCCCGGCCCAAGCCGCCTGGCTGGCGCTGGGATGCGGTCTGCTGGCCGCGCTGCTCTTCACGGGGGTCGGTGCCAGCCTTGCCCTGCTGTTCTGGGGAGGGCTTGCCTGCGCCGGCGTGGCGGCCGTGGCGAAGGCCAAGATCGGCGGCCAGACCGGCGACGTGCTGGGCACCTGCCAGCAGGTGGCCGAGATCACCGGGCTGATGGTGCTCGTCGCGCTGCTGGTCTGAGCGCGACACCGGCAAGAGTTCTCACTCTTTTGCCCGACAGGCACTGTTGGGCCGCGCCATCCCGCCCCCACGGGGCGGCGCGATTGCGCCACCCCTCGGAACGGCGCTAGCGTCGAGTCAGAGTCAAAACCAAAGAAAAAACCGCCGCTGGCATCGACCAACGGCGGCTTTTTTCACGTTTTCGAAAGGATCAGGCGGCGCGGGAAAGCAGCACCTCGTCCACGCGCTTCTGGGCCTTGTCCTCGTCGGTGCCGGCCACGGCGGCCACTTCGCGGGTCAGGCGCTCCAGCGCGGCTTCGTAGAGCTGACGCTCCGAGTAGCTCTGTTCACGCTGATCGTCGGTGCGGTGCAGATCGCGCACCACTTCCGCGATGGAGATCAGATCGCCGGAGTTGATCTTCTGTTCGTATTCCTGTGCCCGGCGGGACCACATCGCCCGCTTCACCTTCGCCTTGCCCTTCAGGGTTTCCATCGCCTTGGAAACGATGTCGGGGCTGGAAAGCGTCCGCATCCCGACCTCGGCGGCCTTGTGGGTGGGCACGCGCAGCGTCATCTTGTCCTTCTCGAAAGAGATGACGAAGAGCTCAAGCCGAATTCCGGCGATTTCCTGTTCCTCGATGGAGAGGATCTTGCCCACGCCATGCGCGGGGTAGACAACGAAATCGTCAGGGCGGAATTCAGATTTCTTCGCTTTGGTCATTCACTTACTTCCTCAAGGGGCCCCGGAAATCCGCGGTGCAGACAGATTTTCGCGCATTGGGCATGGGCCGAATGCGTTGCTGTGCCGTATCGCTAGAAAACCATCCTGCAGGCGAGCAGCACTGCGGATGGGGCCGGGTGTCCGAACTTCATTTGTAAGGGATATATAGCACGAATCGGCACGGATTTACAGTGCGGCGCATGCATGGCCGCATACCCTTGCAAGCAAGGGAGATCGGCGCGCGCCGCGCCGCTCGGCGGCGGCCCGGGCAGGCCCGGGCGCCGAATCGCTCAGCCGCCCTCGCCGGGGGCCTCGGAAAAGTATTTCTCCAGTTTGCCCTCTTCACCATCGCGTTCCTCCGCACCGGGCAGAGGATCCTTCTTGGTGATGATGACGGGCCACAGCTCGGAATACTTGCGGTTGAACTCGACCCATTTCTCCATGTCCGGCTCGGTGTCCGGGCGGATCGCGTCGGCGGGGCATTCCGGCTCGCAGACACCGCAGTCGATGCATTCGTCCGGGTGGATCACCAGCGTGTTCTCGCCTTCGTAGAAGCAGTCCACGGGGCAGACTTCCACGCAGTCGGTGTATTTGCAGGCGATGCAGTTCTCGGTGACGACATAGGTCATTGCGGCTCAACCACTTCGTTTCATCTTTGGGCGCCTAGCTAGAACGAAGCGGCGCATCATTCAAGCTCTGCGGACCGGGAAAGGAGGGAATTGCGGCGATCCTTCTTGGTGGGCCGCCCTTTTCCCTCGTATTTCGGCGCCGGTGGAACGGCCTCCCGCGGCGCCGGCGGTGGCGGCGACCGATCCTCGTAGAGCGCCTGCGCCTCGGGCGCCGGGCCGCGGCGCTGCGAAAGCGCCAGCACCTGCACGACCCGGATCGCGCGCCCCTGCGGGAAGGTCAGCACGTCGCCGGGCGCCACCGCGTAGGAGGCCTTGGCGATCTTGCTGCCGTTCACCCGCAGGTGCCCCCCTGTCACCACCTTCGCGGCCAGGCTGCGCGTCTTGAAGAAACGCGCGTGCCAGAGCCACTTGTCGATGCGCAGGGTGGCGCGTTCGGGCGCGCTCACGTCAGGACTTGTCTTTCAGCCCCATCAGCGCGGCGGCGAAGGGGTTGTCGGGATCGATCTGCTTCTCCTTGCGGGCCGGACGCGCGCTGTAGGACTTGGCCTTGCCGCCGCCCTTCTGGTCGGGGCCGCCGCGCTTGCCCTTCGGCTTGCCCTTGCCCTGGCCGCGTTCGCCCTTGCCGCCGGAGCGTGCGGGGCGCTCGCCACCGGAGCGGCGCGGGCGCTGGGTGCGGGCCCAGGTGAAGGTGTAGAACACTTCCATTTCGGGCGCGGCTTCGGCTTCGCCTTCGGCCGGAGCTTCGGCCCCTGCTTCCGCCGGAGCCTCTGCCTGAACTTCGGCCTGACCTTCAGCCTGAGCCTCCTCGGCAGCAGCCTCCGCAACGGCTTCGGGGGCCGCTTCGGCAGGCGCATCGGCGTCGGCCTGCGGCGCTTCCGGCGTGGCCTCGGCGGCGGCCGGGGCCTCGGCCTGCGCGGCCTCGGGGGCGGGCTTGACCTTCACGCGCTCGCCCTTCTCGGCCCTGTAGCCAAGGCCTTCCATCAGGTCGGCGAACTGCTCCAGCGTCATACCCGTGATCGAGAGCATGTCGGCATTGGCTTCGAAACCGGCGCGGCTATCCTGCGCGCGCAGCATGTCGGCGAGGCGTTCCAGCATGTCGATGCGGATCGCGCGGGCGCCGGCGATGCGGTAGCCCGACATCGCGTCCGCACCTTCGACGGAGCCCGCCACGGTGGGGATCGTCACCAGACCCGGCGGCGGGCTTTCGGGGAACTCCTGCAGCCCCTTGGAAAGCGACCAGAGCACCAGACGCAGCCGCGTGGGCGCGGGTTTCAGAAGCAGCGGCATGAAGATCGTGTACTGGCCGAAGCGAATGCCGTGCTTGCGCAGCATGGCGCGGGCGTCCTGGTCCAGATCCTTCACTTCCTGCGCGACCTGATCGCGCGGCAGGATGCCGAAGGCCTCGATCATGCGGAAGGCGAAGCCGCGGGCGATGCCGGTGAGGGCCTCGTCGCGCTGCATGGCCAGCAGCGGCTCGAACAGCGCGGCGATCTTGCGGTCGATGAAGTGCTGCAGCCGGCGCTGGACCTTCTGCGCCACGTCGGGGCCGGCTTCCTCGTCCACGAAAGCCTCGACGCGGGGTTTGAGCGCATCGTCGCCCGCCACCAGCTTGCCGATGGCATATTCGCCCCACATCAGACCACCCTGCTCGGTGAAATCGATCTCGGTATCGGGCGCGTTGTAGAAGCGGTCGGCGCGCAGATGGTATTCGGGAGCAAGCGCCTGAAGGCTCGCGCTGCGCAGCGTCTTGGCTTCG
Organism: Pseudoruegeria aquimaris; assembly: GCF_900172235.1. Taxonomy (GTDB): domain Bacteria; phylum Pseudomonadota; class Alphaproteobacteria; order Rhodobacterales; family Rhodobacteraceae; genus Pseudoruegeria; species Pseudoruegeria aquimaris. The sequence continues at coordinate 83,690 of NZ_FWFQ01000006.1, forward strand.
TCGGGGCTGGCGCTCTTGTCCTGCTGGAAACGGAAACCTTCCAGACGGCCGATGAATTCGCCTTCCACCGTCACTTCACCCTTGTCGTTCACGTCGGCCACAAGGCCCTCCTTCTGCTTCAACCGGCGCAGCAAAACGGAGGTGCGCCGGTCAACAAATCTCTGGGTCAGACGCGCATGAAGTGCGTCCGACAGGCGGTCTTCTACCGCGCGCGTCGCCCCGCGCCAATGGTTTTCATCATCCAGCCAGCCGTTTCGCTGCGCGACGTAGGTCCATGTGCGGATATAGGCCAATCTTTTGGACAAAGTGTCAATTTCGCCATCGGTGCGGTCGATCCGCTTGACCTGCCGGGCGAGCCAGTCGTCCGGCACCCGCCCCAGATCCATCAGGTAGCGGTAGATCTCTTCCAGCAGCCGCGCGTGCTCGGCCTGGGAGATGCCACGGAAATCGGGGATGCGGCAGACATCCCACAGCCGTTTCACCGCCGCCCCGCCCACAGCGCGCTCCATCACCGCCGGGGCGCCGGCCAGCGCCTTGAGCGCAAGCAGATCGTCGCTGTCGCGGGTGCGGGTGAGCCATTCGTCCTGCGTCATCTCCTCCAGCGATGCGATCAGGCGCGGCACGGTGGAGAACTGCAGGTTGGCGTTGCGCCAGTAGAGCTTTTTCACCGGCGCGAACCGATGCTCGCAGATCGCCTCGGCCACGGCCTCGTTCAGCGGCGGGGCCTCGCCCGTCACGCCGAAGGTCCCGTGGTTCATGTGCCGCCCGGCGCGGCCCGCGATCTGGCCCAGCTCGCCCGGCTGGAGCGGACGCATCCGGCGGCCGTCGAACTTGGTGAGCGAGGAGAAGGCCACATGGTTGATGTCGAGGTTGAGCCCCATGCCGATGGCGTCGGTGGCGACGAGGTAGTCCACGTCGCCGTTCTGGTAGAGCTCCACCTGCGCGTTGCGGGTGCGCGGGCTGAGCGCGCCCATCACCACCGCCGCGCCCCCCTTCTGGCGGCGCAGCAGCTCGGCGATGGCGTAGACGTTGTCCACCGAGAAGCCGACGATGGCGGAGCGCGCCACCATCCGGCTGATCTTCTTCTGGCCTGTATAGGTGAGTTCGGAAAACCGCTCGCGGCTGATGAACTCCACACCCTTCACGAGTGCGCCGATGGCTCCGCGCATGGTGTCGGCGCCCAGAAACAGGGTTTCATGCAACCCGCGGGCGCGCAGCAGGCGATCGGTGAAGACGTGGCCGCGTTCCGGATCGGCGCAGAGCTGGATTTCGTCCACCGCCACGAAATCGGCGCCGATGCCCTCGGGCATGGCTTCCACGGTGCAGACCCAATACTGCGTGCGCGGTGGCACGATGCGCTCTTCGCCGGTGACGAGCGCCACCACGTTGGGGCCGCGGATGGCGACGATGCGGTCATAGACCTCGCGCGCCAGCAGCCGCAGCGGCAGGCCGATGATACCGGTCCGATGGCCCAGCATCCGCTCGATGGCGTAATGGGTCTTGCCGGTGTTCGTCGGGCCGAGAACGGCCTTGATCGTTGCCATGGGAGCCTTCGCGCTTGCTCGTGTGTCGCGGCCTAGAGATCGAGGCCGCCGACCTCTTTCTCAAGCCTTTCCACGGCGCTGATTACGTCAGGGCGGTGGGGATGTATAGCCAGCACCTCGCGGTAGGCGGCGAGCGCGTCCTTCGGGTAGCCCAGTTCCTCCATGATCAGCGCCAGCCCGGTGAGCGCGCCGAAGTGGCGCGGATTGAGCGAAAGCGTGACCTGGATGTCGTTGATCGAGGGGCCGTAGAGCCCGGCCTGGAAATAGGCCGTGGCACGGGCGTTCCAGCCTTCGGCGAACTCGGGCGCATGATCCACCAGCGAGGAGAGATGCCAGATCGCGGCATTCACGTCCCCGGCCTGCAGCGCAGCACGGCCACGCTCCAGAAGCAGATCCAGCGTGTCGGAGCCGGAGTCCGACCACGCCTGCCAGATCTTGTTCTCGACCTCCTGCCAGTTCTCGTTCTCGGTGTCGGAAAGCTGCTCGAAGAGCGCGTCCAGATCGGCTGCGTCATCGGCGAAGGCTGACGCGGGCGTCAAAATCAGCGAAAGTGCCGTAACGGTATATTTGAGGATCAGGCTTACAGAACGCATAACATCCGTGAGTTTAGCTCACGCTGCGGGAAAAGCGAGATCCCCGCAGATCACATTTTCGGAGGATACCCCATGAGCGATACCATCACCGCAGCCGTTGCCGCCCTGTCCGAGAAGATCGACAGCTTCGACGGCTCCGCCAAATTCGTCATCGAGGGCGAAGGCTCCATCGTGATCGATTCGGACGGCGTGCGCGCCGGCGACGACGAGACCGACGTCACCATGACCGCCGACGCCGAGACCTTCCAATCCATCCTCGACGGCGATCTGAACCCGACCGCCGCCTTCATGGGCGGCAAGCTGACCGTGGACGGCGACATGGGCGCCGCCATGAAACTCGGCGCGGCCCTGGGCTGAGCGCATGGAGCGCGCGCCGCTGTTCGAAGACGTGGCCGAAGCTCCCGAGGGGGGCGCGGCCTATTGGCTGACGGCAGCGGATGGCGTGCGCATCCGCGTGGCGGCCTGGGTGCCGCAGGATGCCAAGGGCACGATCCTGCTGTTTCCGGGCCGCACCGAATACATCGAGAAATACGGCCGCGCGGTGGCGGAATTCCACGCGCGCGGCTTCGCCACCCTGGTGGTGGACTGGCGCGGCCAGGGCCTGTCCGACCGCCTGACCCGCGATCGCGCCACCGGCCACGTGCACATCTTCCGGGACTACCAGCACGACGTGCAGGCGCTGCTCCAGGCCGCCCGAGATCTGGAGCTGCCCGAGCCCTTCTACCTGCTCGCCCATTCCATGGGCGGCTGCATCGGCCTGCGCGCGCTTCAGAACGGCCTGCCCGTGAAGGCCGCCGCCTTCACCGGCCCGATGTGGGGCATCGTGATCGAGCCCTGGCGCAAACCCATCGCGGTGGCGCTCTCCTGGCTGAGCCGCAAGCTGCGCTTTCCCCATGTCCGCGCGCCGGGCACCGGCGGGGAGACCTACGTGAAGACGGCCCCCTTCGAAGACAACATGCTCACCACCGACCCCGAGATGTTTGCCTACATGAAGCGGCAGACGGACGCGCACCCCGAGCTGGCGCTCGGCGGGCCGTCGCTGGGCTGGCTCGATGAGGCGCTGGCCGAATGCCGGGCGCTGATGGCGATGCAGGCCCCGGATCTGCCCACGCTCACCTTCCTTGGCACCAACGAGCGCATCGTCAGCAAGGATGCGATCGTGCTCTACAAGAAAGGCTGGCCGCGCGGCACGCTGGAGATCATCGAGGGCGCCGAACACGAGGCGATGATGGAAGCCCCCGGCATTCGGGATCGCGTCTTCGAGATGACGGCAGCCCATTTCGCCAGCCACCGCTAGGCCGCCCCGCGCGCTTCGTCAATCGCGGTTGCCCCTGCGCCCTGCCCCGTGCTAGCCGTGGCCGGGCCGCCCGGCATTTCCGTGGGCGGCGGAAAGGCCCGCGCATGTTCACCCCCGCCACCTCACCGCCCCGTCTGGCCACGCTGATCGGCCTCACCGCGCTGGCGATCCTGACGTTGAACCTCTTCCTGCCCACCCTGCCCCAGATCGCCGCGGACCTCGGCGCCGACTACGCACTGGTGAACCTCTCGGTGGCGGGCTACCTCGCCCTCACCGCGCTTCTGCAACTCGTCGCCGGCCCGCTGTCGGACCGTTTCGGCCGGCGCCCGGTGATGCTGATCGCGCTCGCCTGCTTCTGCCTGGCCTCCGTCGGCGCGGCACTGGCCGAAAGCATCACCGTCTTTCTGGCCTGGCGCGTGGCGCAGGGCAGCATCATCGCCGGCGTCGCCCTCTCCCGCGCCATCGTACGCGACATGTTCGCCCCGCAGGAGGCCGCCAGCAAGCTGGGCTACATCTCCATGATCATGGCGATCGCCCCCATGCTCGGCCCGATCCTGGGCGGCGTGGTGGGCGAAGTCTTCGGCTGGCGCGGCAACTTCTGGATCTTCGCAGGCTTCGGCGCGGCGATGCTCTGGGCCACATGGGCGGATCTGGGCGAGACCAACGCCTACAAGGGCCGCCCGATGCGCGAGCAATTCCGGAGCTACCCCGAACTGCTGCGTTCGCGCCGCTTCTGGGGCTACGCCCTGTGCCTCGGCTTCTCGGTGGGGGCGTTTTACGCCTTCCTCGGCGGCGCGCCGCTGGTGGCGACGGTCGTCTTCGATCTCTCCCCGGCGATGCAGGGGCTGGTGATCGGCTTCACCACGGTGGGCTTCTTCTTCGGCTCCTTCGCCGCCGGGCGGCTGGGCACGCGGGTGCCCCTCACCACGATGATGCTCGCGGGCCGCCTGCTGGCCTTCGGCGGCATGAGCCTTGGCCTTCTGGTGATGCTGGCTGGCTACGTGACCGTGCCGGTGCTGCTGGGCAGCGTCGTCTTCGTGGGGCTGGGCAACGGGCTCACCCTGCCCTCTGCCAGTGCCGGGGTGCTCTCGGTGCGCCCGGAGCTTGCCGGCAGCGCCTCGGGGCTGTCGGGCGCGCTGATGGTGGGCGGCGGCGCGGTGATGACATGGGCCACGGGGCTCGCGGTGGCCGCGCATCCGAGCGCGCCGCTTCTGCTGGCGATGATGCTCGTCTCCGTCGTGATCTCGCTCATCGCCGCGCTCTGGGTGATCGCGGTGGACCGGAAGATGGCAGCGCAGGCCGGTGCCTGAGAGCGCTTTCGGCCGCCAATCCGGCCCATCGCCTTGAACCTTCCCGCCCGCGCGCCCTATGTCTTGCGGTAACGACTGACACATGAGGTTCCCATGCAGCTTGCTTTCCCCGCCCCCCTGTTCGACGCCAATGCCTCCGCCGGAGGCGGCGCGCTCGGCGACCTGCCCGAATGGGACCTGAGCGACCTCTACGCCTCCGAGGATGCGCCGGAACTGGCCCGCGACATGGCCTGGCTCGAAAAAGCCTGCGCCGATTTCGCCGCCACCTACCAGGGCAAGCTCGCGGATCTGGACGCCGAGGGGCTGCTTGACTGCGTGCAGGCCTACGAGAAGATCGACCTGATCGCCGGGCGCATCATGTCTTTCGCGGGGCTGCGCTACTACCAGGCCACCACGGATTCGGGCCGCGCCAAGTTCATGGCCGACTGCCAGGACCGGATCACCACTTTCACCACACCGCTCGTCTTCTACACGCTGGAAATCAACCGGATCGAGGATGAGAAGCTTCAGGCGATGTTCACCGAGAATGCCGCCCTCGCCCGCTACAAGCCGATCTTCGACCGCCTGCGCGCGATGAAGCCGCACCAGCTCTCCGACGAGCTGGAACAGTTCCTGCACGATCAGTCCACCGTGGGCGCCGCCGCCTGGAACCGCCTGTTCGACGAAACCATCGCCGGGCTGACCTTCGAGATCGACGGCGAAGAGCTGAACCTCGAAGCCACGCTGAACTTTCTCACCGAGCAGGATCGCGGCAAGCGCGAGGCCGCGGCGCGCGAACTGGCGCGGGTCTTCGGCGAGAACGTGAAGCTCTTCGCCCGCATCCACAACACGCTGGCGAAGGAGAAGGAGATCGAGGATCGCTGGCGCAAGATGCCCACGCCGCAGACCGGCCGCCACCTCGCCAACCACGTGGAGCCGGAAGTGGTGGAAGCGCTGCGCGATGCGGTCGTAGCCGCCTACCCGAAGCTTTCGCACCGCTACTATGCGCTGAAGGCGAAATGGCTGGGGCTGGAGCGCATGGAGGTCTGGGACCGCAACGCGCCGCTGCCCACCGAGGACACCCGGACCGTGGACTGGGCCACCGCGCGCAAAACGGTGATGGAAGCCTATGCGAGTTTCGATCCGAAAATGGCCGAGATCGCCGAACCCTTCTTCGAGAAAGGCTGGATCGACGCCGCCGTGAAGCCCGGAAAGGCGCCGGGCGCCTTCGCGCACCCCACCGTCACCGACGTGCACCCCTACGTGATGCTGAACTACCTCGGCAAACCGCGCGACGTGATGACGCTCGCTCATGAGCTGGGCCATGGCGTGCACCAGGTGCTGGCCGCGAAACAGGGCGAGCTGCTGTCCTCCACGCCGCTGACGCTGGCGGAGACGGCTTCCGTCTTCGGCGAGATGCTCACCTTCCGCAAGCTGCTCGATGCCGCGCAGACGAAGGAAGAGCGCAAGACGCTGCTTGCGGGCAAGGTCGAGGACATGATCAACACCGTGGTGCGCCAGATCGCCTTCTACGATTTCGAGTGCAAGCTCCATGCCGCGCGCGCCGAAGGCGAGCTGACGCCCGAGGACATCAACGCGCTCTGGATGAGCGTTCAGGCCGAAAGCCTCGGCCCCGTCTTCGACTTCATGGACGGCTACGAGACCTTCTGGGCCTATATCCCCCACTTCGTGCACTCGCCCTTCTACGTCTATGCCTACGCCTTCGGCGACGGGCTGGTGAACGCGCTCTACGCCGTCTACGAAGAGGGCGATCCCGACTTCCAGAAGAAATACTTCGAGATGCTGGAAGCCGGCGGCTCCAAGCACCATTCCGAACTGCTCGCGCCCTTCGGGCTCGATGCCTCCGACCCGAAATTCTGGGACAAGGGGCTTTCGATGATCTCTGGCATGATCGACGAGCTGGAAGCGCTGGAAGACTGACTTTCCTGCCTCCGGCGGGGATATTTCCGGAACAAAGTGGGACCCCGCGCACTGAAAGCGGGGCCCCGATTTCTTGACTGCAATCACCCCGATGTGCGGGAAGCCCCCCGCTGGAAGGCGCCGTGAAGCGTCAGAGCATCCAGGCGATGGGCAGCCAGCTCATGAAGGTCACCAGGGCGCGGCTGAAGGCGCTGGTGGCCGGCTCGGTGGTATGGACCACCTCGTTGCCCTCCTCGGCCGTTTCCCGCCACGTCTTGCGCCCGTCTGGCGTGAGCGAGACGCGGTAGGCGTTGAGGGCGAGGTTTTCGTCGAAGGCCTCGGCCATGCCGCGGGCCAGCGCGGGGCTGTCGATCAGGAAACCCATCTCGGTGTTGAGGTTGGCGGAGCGGGGATCGAAGTTGAAGGAGCCGACGAAGGTTTCGTCGCGGTCCAGCACGAAGGTTTTCGCGTGCAGGCTGGTGGTGGAATAGCCCAGCAGGCCGAGCTGTCCGCCGAGGCGGGCCTGTTCGACGTCGGGCTTCAGCTCGTAGACCTCCACGCCCCCTTCCAGCAGCCTGTCGCGGTAGCGCACGTAGCCGCCGTGCACCGGCAGCACGTCGGTGGCGGCCTGGGAGTTCGTCAGGGTGCGCACGCGGATGCCTTCGGCGGCGAAGCCGGTGAGCAGATCGGTGAAGCCATCGCCCGGCACGAAATAGGCAGAAACCAGATCGACGCTTTTCGTGGGCCGGCCCAGGATGGAGAACAGCCGCGTGATCATCAGCTGATCCTCGCGCGCGGGCCCGAGCCCCTTGGCGGGATCGTCGCTGACGAGGCGGGTGGGCACCCAATCCAGCAACAGCGAGCCTTCCAGCATGCGGGCGATGATGCGGGTGTTCTCGATCGCGGCGAGATAGGCCTGGGCCGCCGGATCCTCGCGCACCGCATCGGCGGAGGCTTCTATGGAGGAGGCCTCGGGATCGTCGGCCGGCAGGATGCGCGACACCGGATAGGCCGAGAGGCTGGCCCAGTAGCGGTCGAAATCCTCTTCCACCTCGCCGGCGGCATTGCCGACCACGAGCACGTCGAGATCGAAGTAGTTCACGTCTTCGGCGGTGGCGAAGTAGATGTCGCCCACGTTGCGGCCGCCGACGATGGTGGCGATGCCGTCCACGGTGAAGGACTTGTTGTGCATCCGGCGGTTCAGGCGGCGGAAATCGAACATGTAGGAGAGCACGCGCGGGTTGCGCAGGATGAAGGGGTTGAACAGCCGCACCTCCGCGTTGGGGTGGCTGTCGAGCTCGGCCAGTTCGGGATCGAGATCGGGGGTGCCGTTGTCATCCACCAGCAGGCGCACGCGCACGCCGCGATCGGCCGCCGCCTTCAGCTCGTCCAGCAGCAGCAGGCCGGTGATGTCCTTCTGCCAGATGTAATACTGCGCATCGATGCTCTGCTGCGCGGCGCGGGCCAGCAGCACGCGCGAGGCGAAGGCCACCGCGCCGTTCTGCAGCGGGGTGACGCCGTTCCTGCCGGGGTTGGCGGCCATGTCGTCGGCCACGTGGCGCGCGATCGGGCTGTCGGGTGGCGCGGGCAGCGCGCGGCTTTCGCTGCGCCCCTCCTGCGAGGGCGGCGCGAAGACGAGCCGGGCCACGAAGCCCGCCCCCCAGAGCACGACCACCGTCAGCAGCAACAGTTTCAGGAAACGCATCCGCCCTTCTCCTCCCAAATGCGGGCCTGCCCGCCGGCGGGGCGCCCGTTCTTGCCCGAAACCTTAGGCAAGCGGCTGCCTCCGGGCAACAGCGCCGGAGAAATCCCCTTGTTCGGTGGCGCACGGCCCGCCATTGTGCAGGGTGGCGCAAGGAGAAGCGGATGCAGAAACCCACCATCGTACTGGATGCCTATTGGCGGCAGGTTTCGGAGTTGTTCTCGGAGGCCGATTTCGCCCGGCTGCATACCGCGTTCGACGTGGTCTGGGGCCAGGACGCCCCGATCCCGCAGGAGGTGCTCGACGGCGCCCTGCCGGATGCGGTGGCGCTGATCTCGGCGGATCCGCGGGTCAGCCGCGACACGCTGGAGGCGGCGCCGGGGCTCAAGGCCGTGGTGGAGGTTTCGGGCGCGTTTCCGGCCTCGATCGACTACGCGGCCTGTGCGAAACGCGGCGTTGAGGTGCTGAGCTGCTCGCCCGGGTTCCGGGAGTCGGTGGCGGAAATGGCGGTGGCGATGGCGCTGGCCGGGGCGCGCGGGCTGGTGACTGAGCACGAGTTGTTCCGCAACGGGCGCGAAAGCTGGCTGGCCGATCACCCCGAGCGGGATTTCTCGCTCTTTGACTGCCCCGTCGGTTTCGTCGGATTCGGCGCCATCGCGCAGGAAACCCTGCGCCTTCTGCGCCCCTTCCGCCCCGTCGTGCGCGCCTACGACCCCTTCCTTGATGATGACGCCGCCGCCGCGAAGGGCGTGATCCTCACCAGCCTCGAAGAGGTGCTGAGCCAGAGCCGGTGCATCTTCGTGATGGCCGCGCCCACCGTCGAGAACAAGGGCATGATCGGCGCCCAGCAGCTTTCGAAAATGCCCAACGGCAGCCTGCTGGTGCTGGCCAGCCGCGCCCATCTCGTGGATTTCGACGCGCTGCTGCGCGACACCACCTTCGGGCGCATCCGCGCCGCGATCGACGTCTTCCCGCAGGAGCCCGTGGACAGGAAATCGCAGATGCGGTTCAACCCGAACCTGATCCTTTCGCCCCATCGGGCCGCGGCCGTGAAGGGCGGGCGGCACCTGATCGGCAAGATGATCGTGGACGATCTGCTGGAGATCACCGCCGGGCGCGCGCCGACGCAGCTTCTGCGCGCCGCCGACCGGGACGTGGAGCTACTGGCCGGGGTGAGCGATGCCGCCCCAGTGGCCGAGATGGCGGCGAAGCGCTAGCGCGGGGCCGAAGCCCGGACGGGCCGTCAGCCCCCGGCGCAGCGCAGGGCGGCCTCGGTGGCCGCCGCGCCCTCGAAAGGCCCGATGTCCGTTTCCAGCAGTTCCCCTTTCGGCGTCAAACGAAGCGACAGGAGCCGCTGCCAGTCGGCGCGGGGCACCACCATCTCGGGGGCTCCCGCGCAGCTGCGTATGCCGCCGGTGATGAAATCCTCTCCGATCCGGTGGTTGCTGATGCCCTGCATCTGCGCCACTTCCGTCAGCCCGCCGGCCTCATAGCGCCAGACGCGCAGGATGCGGGCAAGGTGCGGGCGGTCCACGTAGGCAATTTCAACCCTGCCGTCACCGTCCAGATCGGCGGCGCCGACGGGCGCCAGCCAGCGGTTGCGGGTGCCGATGTAGGGGGTGGCCGCTATCAGCCCCTCGGGGCCGTGGACGGCAAGGCGCGCGCCGCGTCGCGCGTCGGATTCCACCACGATCACCTCGGGGGCGCCGTCACCGTCCAGGTCGGCGAGCCGGGGCGCGGTATCCTCGAACACCCGGCTTTCGGGCAGCACGATGCGGCGGCTGCGCCCGTCGGAGAGCGTCAGCACCAGCGTGCCGTGCTCGATCGCGTCGCCGAGCACGCCGTGGGCGTAGCGGGTGGTGGGATCGTCGTAGCGGGCGGCGGTGATCGCCGCGCCCGTCTGCGCCAAGGCGCCCCCGGCAGCGAGGCCGCCGGCCAGCAGCGCAAGGCGCGTGGCCAGAACACTGACCCACGCGTGGATCGGCGCGCGGGCCTGCGAAAACCTCGGCCCGCGCCCGCGCATCAGATCTGCTTCTCGGGCATCTGGACAACGAGCCCGTCCAGCTCGTCCGTCACCTTGAGCTGGCAGGTGAGGCGGGAGCGGGTGGGATCGGGTTGATAGGCGAAGTCGAGCATGTCTTCTTCCATCGGATCCTTGGCCGGAAGCTTCTCGACCCAGGCCGGATCCACGTAGACATGGCAGGTGGAGCAGGCGCAGGCGCCGCCGCAGTCGGCCTCGATGCCGGGGATGTTGTTGTCGCGCGCGCCTTCCATCACGGTGAGGCCGTTGGCCACGTCCACTTCGTGGCGGGTGCCGTTGTGCTCGATGTAGGTGATCTTCGCCATGTGTGTTCCGGTGCCTTTCCGTCAGATCTGTGCTTGCGGGCTCGCCGCCCCGCCCGCCGGCGCACACGCCGGCCCGGTGGAGCCAGAGCCTGACTTAGCGGCGCCATGCCTCCCGCGCCAGTCTCCATCGATCATTTTTTCACGCGGGGCTTGCAGCGGCGCATCAATGTTCTATTTTTGTTCCCATGACGGACGCCCCGCCCCCCTCTTCCTCTTTCCCGGCCGCCGGCGGGTTTCACGGCCGGCCGGACTGGCCGCGCCCCCCCGCCTGCCTGCCCCATGCCCGGCTCGACGAGCCGCCCAGCGGCGCGCGCGTCTGCGTGGCGGGGCTGGTGCTGGTGCGCCAGCGGCCGGGCACGGCGAAGGGGGTGATCTTCCTGACGCTGGAGGACGAGACGGGGGTGAGCAACATCGTCGTCTGGCAGAAGGTCTACGAGCGGTTCCGCCGGGCGGTGATCTCGGGGCGGCTGCTGCGCGTCACCGGCCGCATCCAGCGCGAAAGCGGCGTGGTCCACGTGGTCGCCGAACATGTGGAGGACATCTCCCCCCTGCTCGACAGGCTCACCGCCCCGGCGGAGCCGCAGGGCGGGGGCGCCTAGCCCTTCCGCCCCCGCCGCGCGCACGTCAGATCTTCGTGGCGTTGGCCGGTGGCGTCACCGCGCGCCGCTTCAGCATCGCCTCGCGCCAGGTGATGAAGCTCACCGCCCCCAGGATGATGGCCCCGCCCAGCACCACCCAGCCGTCCACCGGCTCGGCGAAGACCAGAGCGCCCAGCGCCGTGGCCCAGATCAGCTGCAGGAAGGTCACCGGCTGGGTGACGGTGAGCGGCGCGGCCTGGAAGGCCAGCGTCATCGTGTAGTGGCCGGCGGTGGCGAAACAGGCCACGAGAAAGAGCCAGAACAGCTCGCTGCCCGAGGGCGGCACCCAGACGGCGAAGGCGAAGGGCGCAAGGCCGATGGTGACGGTGACCGAGAGCATCCCGACGACGACGGCCGGGCTCACCTGCCCGGAGACGCGCTTGGCGATCAGGTAGGAGCCGGCGAAGGCCAGTGCCGTGCCGATCATCGCCAGGTGTCCCGCGTTCACCTCCCGCAGCCCCGGGCGCAGGATCACCAGCGCCCCCAGCAGCGCCGCCAGCACCGCGAGGATGCGGCGCAGGGCGAGGGTTTCCCCAAGGAAGAGCGCCGCGCCGAGAGTGACGTAGACCGGCGAGAGGTAGTTCATCGCGGTGACTTCGGCGATCGGGATGCGCGTCATCGCGTAGAACCAGAGGATCACGCCCAGCGTGTGCACCGCCCCGCGCGCGGCGAAGAGCGTGGCCAGGGGGCGGTCCATGCGCGTGCGCAGCATCGGGCCCAGCATCGGCAGCAGGAAAACGAGCCCCAGCACGTAGCGCAGGAAGGCCGATTGCGCCGCCGGAAGCCCGGAGCCCACGTGTTTGACGATGGCCGTCACGGCGACGAAATTCAGGCCGGTCACGATCATCCAGAAAATGCCGGCGGCGGGGGTGGCCTTCGGGCTTTGAGTGGGCTGCATGGCGCGAGCCAATCCGATCCGGGCCGGATTGGCAAGCTCAATTGATGATGAGCGAGGCCGCGATCGCCCACATGGTCGCCCCGACCACCACGTCCAGCACCCGCCAGGCCGCCGGCCGCGCGAAGAACCCGCGCAGCAGCCGGGCGCCGAAGCCGAGGCCGAAGAAGAAGGTGAAGGAGGCCGAGGCCGCCCCCAGCCCGAAGGCCAGCCGCGCGCCTTCATACTGGGTGGAGATCGAGCCCAGCAGCACCACCGTATCGAGGTAGACATGGGGGTTGAGCCAGGTCAGCGCGAGGCAGGTTGTGAGCGCGGCGGCAAGGCTCTGGCGCGGCTGATCGCCCGCCGAAAGCGCCGCCCCGCCCCGGTAGGCGGCCCGGAAGGCCAGCGCACCGTAGCCCAGCAGGAAGAGCGCCCCGCCCCAGCGGAAGGCCGGGATCAGCCAGGGCGCGGCCCCGGCGATGGCGCCGAAGCCGCTCACCCCGAGCGCGATCAGCACCGCGTCCGACAGCGCGCAGGTCAGCACCACCGGCAGCACGTGTTCGTTGCGCAGCCCCTGCCGCAGCACGAAGGCGTTCTGCGCACCGATGGCCAGGATCAGGCTGAAGCCGAGGGCGAAGCCGGCGAAATAGGCGCTCATGGATGGTGTCCTGCGGTTGGAATGGGTGGCCTCGGGCGTCTGGTGGCTTGACTACGGCAGGCAGGCGCGCAAGACAAATTAATGTTCCTTGTATTGATTAAGGATTTCTAATGTTTGCCGATGCCCATCTGGAGGCCCTGCGCGCGGTGGTGCGCACGGGCAGCTTCGAGGCCGCCGCCGCCGCGCTCGGGATCACGCCCTCGGCAGTGTCCCAGCGCATCAAGGCACTGGAGGAGCGCATCGGGACGGTGCTGGTGCGCCGGGGACACCCCTGCGAGGCCACGGCGGCCGGGGCGCGTCTGTGCCGCCACGGCGAGGCGGTGGCGCTGCTGGAGCGCGCGCTGGCCGAAGACCTCGGCAAACCCGCCGAAAGGGCGCAGCTGCGCATCGCGGTGAATGCCGACAGCCTCGCCACCTGGTTCCTGCCGGCGATGGCCGAAGCGGAAGGCCTGCTCTTCGACATCGTGGTGGACGATCAGGATCACTCCGCCGACTGGCTGCGCCGGGGCGAGGTGATGGCCGCCGTCACCGCCCACGGCACCGCCGTTCAGGGCTGCGACTCCCGCCCGCTGGGCGCGCTGCGCTACATCGCCACCGCCAGCCCCGGCTTCGCCGCACGCCACTTCCCCGAGGGCATCACCGCGCAGGCGCTCGCACAGGCACCGGGGATGACCTACACCACGCGCGATGCGCTCCAGAAGCGCTGGGTGCAGCAGGAGCTGGGCCGCGAGGCCCCCTTCCCCACCCATTTCCTGCCCTCGACGCAGGCCTTCGTGGACGGCGCCCTGCTGGGCCTCGGCTGGGGCATGAACCCGGAGGCGCTGGTGGCAGAGCACATCCGCACGGGCCGGCTGGTGGCGCTCGGCACGCGGCCGGTGCTCGACGTGGCGCTGCATTGGCAGGTCAACCGGCTGGTGCGGGAGCCGCTGGCGCCGCTGACGCGCGCCGTGCGCGCCTCCGCCGCGCGCTGGCTTCACGCGGGAAGCGCTTGACCGCCCCCCTGCCCGCCCGTGCATAGTGAGGCGAAAGCCCTTTAGACCACGAGGCCCCCGATGGCAGAGCAGAACCGTTTCCTGAAGCTTCTCAAGGATCTGGCGCTTGCGCTTCTGAACGCAACGCTGCTGTTGGCGCTCGCCTGCCTGCTTGTGGCCTACCTGACAGTGAAGAAGGTGGACGGCATCACCGCCACCTTCGCCAGCAACCTCATCGAAGTGCAGCCGGTGCGCGATCAGTTGGCAGCCCTGAACGACAACCTCGCGGGGCTGCGCGGCGATCTTGCCGACATCCGCAGCGCCTCCGGCGAGGCCGGCAGCGAGGCCTTGCAGGCAGTGCAGGCACGGGTGCAGCGGATCGAGGGCGAAGTGGCGCAGACGCGCGAGAAGGTGCGCGCGCTCATCGATGAGCCGGAAATCCTGATCGATCACGCCATCGAAACCACAGCCGAAGAGGTGAAGGGCATCGTGCGCACCACCCTGAACTGCGCCGCCCCGGCGGAAGCGCCGCAGCTCTCCACCCCGGCGGCCGACGGCTGAGGCCCCCGCCGACGCCTTCAAGCCCCCCTGCGGCGCCGCGCCCGCTCGCGCGCCGGCACGGCATTCGCTATGGCTGGCGCAGACATTGCAGGACAGGCCCGATGCTTGCGCGTTTTCCCATCACCCGCCCCCAGATCGAAACCGTCGTCACCCGCTTCTACGCGAAGATCCGGGTGCATCCGGTGCTCGGCCCGGTGTTCCTGCGCCACGTCGGCACCAGCCGGGACGCCTGGGAAGCGCATGAAGCGAAGATCGCGGCCTTCTGGGCCAATGCGATCCTTCTGGAAGGCGGCTATTCGGGCAACCCGATGCGTGCCCACCTCGCGGCCGGGGACGTGAAACCGGACCACTTCGCCCTGTGGCTGGCGCTGTTTGACGAAACCCTCGCCGAGACCCTGCCCGAGGACACCGCCAACGCTTTTTCGGCGCTGGCCCACCGGATCGGGCGCGGGCTGCGCATGGGGGTAGAGGATCGCGACGCCCCGGCAGGCGCCGTTCCCCGGCTCTGACAGGCACCGGACGGGGGCGCGCGCTGGCGCGCCCGGCCGCCTTCAGCTTCCGAACAGCCCGCGCAGGGCGCGCTGCACGATCCCCGTCACCGAGGGGCGCTTGCGGGCGGAGAAGGCCAGCGGGCGGCAGACCTCCAACGCGGCCACGCCCACGCGCGCTGTGAGAGCTCCGTTGACGATGCCCTCCCCGAAGCGGCGCGAGATCTTGCTCACCACCCCGCCCCCGGCAACGGAGCCGATCAGATCATCGCCGACGGCCACGGCCCCCGTGGCCACGAGATGGGCCACCACGGTGCGCATCAGCCGCCAGCTGCCCAGCGTGCCGGCGCGACCGCCGTAAAGCTCGGCGATCCGGCGCACCATGCGCACGTTGGCGGTGAGCGCGGCGACGACATCGGCCAGCGCCAGCGGCACGATGGCGGTGACGGTGGCCACCTGCCGCGCGGCGGCCTCCACCTCGCGGATGGCGGCGGCATCGATCGGCGCGAGGATCTCGGTTTCCACCAGCCCGAGCAGGGCGTCGGCGTCCAGTTGGTCCGCCTCACGCTCGGCAAAGCGCGCCAGCGCCCATTCCAGATCGGCGCGGCCCGTGTAGAGCTTGCGAACATCGCCCGCCACCTTGCGGGCGGCGCCGAGATCGGCGCGGGTCAGGGCCTCGGTGGCGGCGTGCTGGATCGTGTCGATCCTGCGCAGACGCGCGAAGGCCAGCCATTCGCGCCCCGCGATGGCCAGCATCACCGCCACGAAGAGCGCCACCAGCGCCAGAGCCGTGTTGCCGAGGATCGGGTTGCGGGCGAGCAGCCCGGTGACGAAATCCCAGGCCGCGACCGAGAGCACGAAGGTGAAGAGCGCCCCGAAGAGCCCCCAGAACCAGCGGCTCAGCCGCGAGCGCGGGCGCACGGCGATCTGGGCGATCTGCTGCATCGCCGCACCCGAGGGGGGCAGCGCATCGGGCACCGGCGGCGCGGTGGCGGGTGACGCTGCCCCGGCCTGCGCCTCGCCCTCCTCGATGTCGATCAGGACAGGCCCGCGGGCGGATGTGGGGCGGGTATCGCTCATGTCAGCATGTCTCCGATCAGGAACTCCGCGGCCCTGTCGAGCCGGATGTGGGGCAGCCCCTCGCCGGGTTTCAGCGTGAGCGGCGCCGGGGCGAAGCGCATCGCGGCGAAATCGCCGTCGAGCCAGCTTTCCGCCCCCTGCCGCGCCGGCGCAAGCAGGCGGGCGGGATCATCGGGAAGCGTGCCGGGGTGGAAGGCGGCGGGCTTGCCCGTCTCCAGCAGCGTGCCGCGCACGAGATCGAGGCTTTCACCCGCGTGGGTGCGGGTTTCCTCCACCGTCGCGCGCAGCGCGGCGATGGCGAGCGCGCCCGTCTGCGCACCGGCGAAATCGGCCCGGTCGCGGGCATCGCGCACCAGCGCCTCGATGATGGCGGTGAGCTGCGGGTGCTGGCGGTGGTGCAGGTGATCGGCCTTGGTGGCGGCGAAGAGGATCTTCTCCACCCGCTTGCCCAGCAGCAGCCGTTGCAGGAAACCGTTGCGGCCCGGCCGGAAGGCAGAGAGGATCTCACCCATGGATTGGCGCAGGTTTTCAACGGCTTGCGGGCCGTTGTGGATGGCGCCGAGCGCATCCACCAGCACGATCTGCCGATCGATCCGGGCGAAATGGTTGCGGAAGAAGGGCTTCACCACCTGCGCCTTGTAGGCCTCGAAGCGGCGCTCCATCTCGCGCCAGAGCCCGCGGCGGGCGGGCCGCTCGGGGCGCGGCAGGGGCGCGAAGGTGAGCACGGGAGAGCCCTCCATCTCGCCCGGCAACAGGAAGCGCCCCGGCGAGCAATCGGAAAAGCCCGCCGCCTGCGCCGCCTTCAGATAGGCGGTGAAGGCCTCGGCCAGCGCCTTGGCCCGCGGCTCCTCGAAGGGGGCATCGGCCTCGGCGGCCGCCGCCATCGCCGCGAAATCGGCGCCCTCGGCGCGCGCCCGCGCCTTGGCCAGCGCCTGCTCGGCCCAGCCGGCGTAATCCTGATCCAGCAGCGCCAGATCCAGCAGCCATTCGCCCGGGTAGTCCACGATATCAACATGGACGGTGCGCGGCCCCGAGAGCCCGCCCAGGAGCCCCGTGGGCTGCACCCGGAAGCTCAGGCGCAACTCGGACACCGAGCGTGTGCTTTCGGGCCAGTGCGGCGCGGGGCCGGTGAGCGCGGCGAGGTGGCTTTCGTAATCGAACCGGGGGATCGTGTCGTCGGGCTGCGGTTGCAGGTAGGCGGCGCGGATCGTCTTGTTGATTTCCGGCGTGAACTGCGCCATCCGCCCGCGGTCGAGCAGGTTGGCCACCAGCGAGGTGATGAAGACCGTCTTGCCCGAGCGCGCCAGCCCGGTGACTCCGAGCCTCACCGTGGGCTCGAGAAAGGTTTCCGAAACGCTGGCCCCGAGGTTTTCCACCTGCCGGGTTACGCCATCTGCCAGATCGCTCAGCCGCACGGGGCCCTCCTTGCTGCGGTCACGGTCGTGTGAACATAGGCACGCCGCCGCCCCCTGCCTAGGGCGGCGCGCATCAGCGGCAGTAGCTGCCGGAGCGGTAGCGGGCGGTATCGAGGTGGAAGTGATCGCGGTGGAACCTGTCGGCATTGGGGCCGAGCACGGTGCCGAAAGGCTTGCAGGCCTGCTTGTGGACGCTGCGCAGCAGCTTGCCCTCGACCTTGCGGTTCCAGCCCTGCAGCACGGTGATCGTCTGGCCGTTCTTCAGGGTGAAGGCGGAGATGTCGATGGCGCGGCCCTTGCCGTGCTCGCTGATCTTGGCGCCCGGCTGGTTGTTGCGCGTGCGGCAGGCGTAGCCCGCGGCCACGCGGTATTCGCGGATGCCGCCGCCGAGCCGGCCGAAGGTGGGTTTCACGGCGGATTTCGTCCAGTCGTTCAGGGCCTTGGCGGTGACGCAATCCATCCGCGCCGGGTTGGACAGGCGCACGCCGCTCACTTCGTAGACCTGCACCGGATCGGCGATGCCGCAGCCGTTGATGCGGCCCGGGATCGGGGCGAGCTTGCGGCCGATGATCTCCTTGCTGCCGCAGACCTTGCCGAGCTTGCTGTTGATCGCGACGGTCGGCACCGGCGTGCGCACGGCCGTTGAGGCCGGCAGCACGGCGGCCTTGGCCGGCCGGTTCGAAGGCGCCGGCGCGCGCAGCCCGCGCGGCCGCAGCGACGGCCGCAGGGAGGCGGCCACGGCCAGAGCGGAGGCCGGGCCGTCCGCCAGCGCCGCACGGGGCGCGACGAGCGCCTTGGCCCGCTGGCTCCCGGCGCCCCCCGGTCGCGGCGTCGGGCGCACCTCGGCCTTGTAGAAGACCGGCACGTAGACCGGCCGCGGCGCCGGTTGCGCTTCGGCGGCCGCGCCGCTGCCGGCGGGCGCGGATGGCGCCGCTTCGGAGGCGCGGGGCAGCGGGCGCAGGGAGGTTTCGGGCGCCAGCGCGGCGGAGGCCACGGAGGCGGCCAACGCGAGCCCTGCCGCCAGCGCCGATGCGCGGGCCGCGATGGCCCGCCCGGCCTGCGCCCTGCGCCTCATCCGCCCGCCTCGGTCTTGCCCGCCTCGGTCTTGCCCGCCTCGGTCTTGCCTGCCGGGCGCGGGAGGACGCGGCCGAAATCCGGCGCGTCGGTGTCCTGCCCCGCCTCGATGATGCCGCGCCGGATGGCACGAGTGCGGGTGAAGTAGTCGAAGAGCTGGTCGCCGTCACCGGTGCGGATGGCACGCTGGAGCGCGAAGAGCTCCTCGGTGAAGCGGCCCAGGATTTCCAGGGTGGCGGCTTTGTTGTTGAGGAACACGTCGCGCCACATGGTGGGGTCGGAGGCCGCGATCCGGGTGAAATCCCGGAAACCGGCGGCGGAGTAGCGGATCACCTCGCTGTCGGTCACGCGGCGCAGATCGTCGGCGACGCCCACCATCGTGTAGGCGATGAGGTGCGGCGCGTGGGAGGTGACGGCGAGCACCAGATCGTGGTGTTCGGCGTCCATCTCCTCGACGTTGGCGCCCATGCCTTCCCAGAGCGCGCGCAGGCGGGCGGTCGCTTCCGGGTCGGTGCCCTCCACGGGCACGAGCAGGGTGAAGCGGTTGTCGAAGAGCGTGGCGAAGCCCGATCGCGGGCCGGAGTGCTCGGTGCCCGCCAGCGGGTGGCTGGGCACGAAATGCACGGTCTCGGGCAGATGCGGGCCGACGGCATCGATCACCGCCTGTTTCACCGATCCCACGTCGCTCACGGTGGAACCCGGTTTCAGGTGCGGCGCGATCTGCTCGGCCACGGCCCCCATGGCGCCCACGGGCACGCAGAGCACCACGAGATCGGCCCCCTCGACGGCCTCGGCCGCCGTTTCGCAGACACGATCGCACAGGCCGATTTCGCGCGCGGTGGCGCGGGTCTCGGCGGAGCGGGCATAGCCGGTGACTTCGCCCGCGAGGCCGGCGCGTTTCATCGCCCAGAACATCGAGGAGGCGATCAGGCCCAGCCCGATCAGCGCGACGCGATCGTAGACGGGTGCGCTCATGCGGGCTGCTCCTTGAAGGCCCGGACCGCCGCCACCACGCGGCGGCAGGCGCTTTCGTCGCCCACGGTGATGCGCAGGCAGTGGGGCAGCTTGTAGCCGCCCGTCTTGCGCACGATCAGCCCCTGCCGCTTCAGGTAGGCATCGCAGGCCTCGGCCTCGTCGGCATCGTGGAAACGCGCGAGGATGAAGTTGCCGCAGGAGGTATCCGAGGGCACCCCCAGTTCGGCCAGCGCCTCGGCCATCCAGGCGCGCATCCGGGTGTTCTCGGCGCGGCATTTCTCGGTGTAGGCGGTGTCGCGCACGGCGGCCTCGGCGGCGGCCAGCGCGATGTTGGACAGGTTGAAGGGGCCGCGGATGCGGTTGAGCACGTCGATGATCGGTTTGGGCGCATAGCCCCAGCCCACGCGCAGGCCGCCGAGCCCGTAGATCTTGGAGAAGGTGCGCGTCATCACCACGTTGTCGCGCGCTTCCACCAGCGCCGCGCCGCCGTCGTAGCCTTCGACGTATTCGGCGTAGGCGCCGTCGAGCACGAGGATCGCGCCCTCGGGGATGCCGTCGGCGAGGCGGGCGATCTCGTTGCCGCCGATCATCGTGCCCGTCGGGTTGTTGGGGTTGGCGACGAAAACCAGCTTGGTGCGCTCGGTGCAGGCCGCGAGCAGCGCGTCCACGTCCACCGTGCGTTCGCGTTCTTTCGCCTCGACCGGCGTCGCCCCCACGGCGTGGGCGGAGATCCTGTACATCAGGAAGCCGTGTTCGGTGTAGAGCACCTCGTCGCCCGGCCCGGCATAGGCCTGGCACAGGAAGGTGATGATCTCGTCGGAGCCGACGCCGCATATGATGCGTTCGGCGTCCAGCCCGTGCACCTCGGCGATGGCGGCGCGCAGTTCGGCGTGATCGGTGGAGGGGTAGCGATGAACCGACAACGCCGCCCGGCGGATCACCTCCTGAACGGTTTCGCTGGCGCCGAACGGGTTCTCGTTGGAGGAGAGCTTCACGACGTCGCTCATCCCTTCGATCTTCGACTGCCCACCCTCGTAGAGGGCGATTTCCATGATCCCCGGCTGGGGCTCGATGCCTGCACGCATGCTCACACTCCTTTGTGCGCCCGTTCTACAGGCAAGGCGCTGAGAACTGCAACGGAATGTGCGCCCCTGCGCGCGCCAAAGCGCCGCGCCGGGAGGCGGGCACGGATGGCCGGGCAAGATGGGGGCGCTGCCCCCGCCGCCCGCGGCGGCTCCCCCGAGGTATTTCGGGCGAGAGGAAGGCGCGGGTGCCCTTTTATTCGCCCCCAGGGCGGCGGGGCACCGCCGCAGCCTCAGGCGGCGTGGGCGGGGCGGAAGCGCGCGGTGGCCGGATCGGCGGCATAGAGCGGCGCCAGTTCGGCGGCGCGCAGGGTGAGCGCATTCACCGAGTCGATCACGTAGCGCACCGTGTCCGGCGCCATGAGATAGCTGAAGTTCAGCCGCACCCAGCCGGGTTTGCGCAGCTCGCGCCCGGCCTGAAGATCGCTGAAGAGCGCCTCGGAAGCAGCCCTGTCGATCCCCAGCAGCCGGTGGGCGTAGGGGCCGGCGCAGGCGCAGCCGCCGCGGGCCTGGATGCCGCAGACGTCCGACAGCATCCGCGTGAAGAGCTGCTGGTGCACCGGCGCGCCCTGCGCGTCGCGCACGAGGAAGGAGAAGATCGGCAGCCGGTGGGGCTTGTCTACGCCAAGCAGGGTGAGGCGCGGGTTGTCCTTCCAGCCTTCGAGCGCCATCGCGTTGTAGGCGCATTCGCGCTCGGCGATCACGTCTTCCCCCACGGCTTCCTTGACGAGGAAGGCCAGCGCGGCGCGGATGTCGCCGATCACGTTGGGGGTGCCGGCCTCTTCGCGGGTGGCCAGGTCCTCGGAATAGGCGTGATCCCAGGGCGAGACGAAGGAGACGGTGCCGCCGCCCGGCCAGCTGGGCGCGCGCCGGCGCACGGCCGACTTGCGCAGGATCAGCACGCCGGAGGCACCGGGGCCGCCGGGAAACTTGTGCGGCGAGACGACGACGGCATCCTTGGCGGTGGCGGCATCGGCGCCCATGGTGATGGGCAGGTAGGGCCCGGCGCCGGCATAATCCCAGACGGCAAGCGCGCCGTGGGCCTTCAGCAGCCGGGTGACGGGATCGGGATCGGTGATGATGCCGGTGACGTTGGAGGCGGCGGAGAAGGCACCGATCCTGAGGTCGGCCTCGGCGTGGGCGCGCAGGGCCTCGGCCAGCGCGGCGAGATCCGGCCCGCCTTCGGGCGCCTCCGGGATCTCGACCACCTCGGCGCCGCTTTCGCGCCATGGCAGGATGTTGGAGTGATGCTCGTAGGGGCCGATGAAGACGACCGCCTTGCGCGCCTGCGCCACGCCGAAGAGCGAGACGAGGCGGTTCAGCCCGGCAGTGGCGCCGGAGCCGGTGAAGATCACCGCGCAATCCGGCCCGGCGCCGGTGATGCGGGCGATCTCGGCGCGGGCTTCGCGGCGCATCCGGGTCATGTAGCCACCGCAGTAGGAGGCCTCGGTGTGGCTGTTGGCATAGAAGGGCAAGACGGTGGACGCGATGAATTCCTCGACCTGCCGCAGGGCCCTGCCAGACGCAACATAGTCGGCATAGACCAGCGGCACATCCCCGTTCAGGCCGGGAATCATCGCGCCCTCCCCGATCAAGCCTGCCCTCAGCTCTCCCAGCAGGCCCGGGGTTTCGAGTGAGTGATGGAACTGGGAGAGGGTCATGTGATCGGTATCCTGTGCTTGCAGGGGGAATCTGCCCACCGACGCATGCAAAATCCTTCCCATTTGGAACGGAATATTCGCAATTTCCATTTCATTTGTCGGGAAATTGATCTATGTGCGTGTCATTTGACACATTGCCGCCACCCCTGCCGTTCATGCGGGGCGCGGCGCCGGAAAACCCGGAGACCATGCATGACCGAAAAGCCGCTGGACCAGATCGATTTCCGCATCCTCGCGGAGCTTCAGAAGGACGCCACCCTCTCGCAGCGGGATCTGGCCGAGCGGGTGGGGATGTCGCAGAATGCCTGCTGGCGGCGGCTGAACGCGCTGAACGCGCGCGGGGTGCTGAAGGGCGCGCGGGCGCGCATCGACCGGCGGCAGACCGGGCTGGGGCTCGTCGTCTTCGTGATGATCCGCACGCGGCACCACTCGGCGGACTGGCTGAAGACCTTCCGCCGCCACGTGCTGACGATCCCCGAAGTCATCGATTTCCACCGCATCAGCGGCGACTACGATTACCTGCTGAAGGTCGTGACCGAGAGCATGGACAGCTACGACGGCGTCTACCAGAGGCTGATCGACGGGGTGGAACTGGACAGCGTGACCTCCTTCTTCGCGATGGAGGCCATCGCCGAGGAACGCCCGCTGCCGCTCTGACCCTTGCCGCCCCGCGCCAAAGGCACCGGAAAACGGAAAACGCCGCCCCGAGGGGCGGCGTTTGCATCTGGATCAAGCCAGGCTCATCCACGCTTGCTGGCGGTATGTGGGCGCCCGCCGCCCTTCTTGCGCAGCGACACGCTGGCATCAGACAGGTTCGGGCGGGCGGCCGGTTTCGGGGCAGGTTTGCCGAAAGGCTTGCCGCCCGGCTTGGCAAAGCCCTTGCCCTTGGGCTTGTCGCCGTAGGCCTTGGGCTTGCCGCCAATAGACTTGGGCTTGCCGCCATAGGGCTTGCCGGCCCCACGCTCGTCGCCGTCGCGCTTGCCTTTGTAGCCACCCTTGTAGCCACCGCGATCATCGTCGCGACTGCCCTTGTAGCCCCCCTTGTAGCCGCCGCGATCATCGTCGCGACTGCCCTTGTAACCACCCTTGTAGCCACCGCGATCATCGTCACGATTGCCCTTGTAACCGCCCTTGTGGCCGCCGCGATCGTCGTCGCGCTTGCCCTTGTAGCCGCCCTTGTAGCCGCCGCGATCATCGTCACGATTGCCCTTGTAACCGCCCTTGTAGCCGCCGCGATCGTCGTCGCGCTTGCCTTTGTAGCCACCCTTGTAGCCGCCGCGGTCCCCACCTCGGTGGTCGGAGCGGCCGCCGGGGCGCGGACCGCGGGAAGGCAGGTTCGGCTCACCCTCAAGCCGCGTCACCTTGATGTTGTCCTCCAGCATCATGCTCTCGCCGATGGCGGCGAAGAAGGCCTCTTCGCAGGTGAGATCGAGTTGGACGAAGGTTTCCTCGTCGCGCACGCGGATCGCGCCCACGGCGGATTTCTCGATGTTGCCGTTCGTGAGCAGCATGGGCAGCAGCCAGCGGGCCTCGGCCTTGCGGTCATGGCCCAGCGACAGGCGGATCCAGAAGCAGTCGGCGAAATCGTCGCGGGCCACGGACGGGCCCTTGGCCTCCTTGCCGCGGGCGGGTTTCTCGGCCTTTGCCTCGGCTTCGCGCGCCAGGAACAGGGTGACGAAGGCGGCGGCGATCCTGTCGGCGCCGTGGCGGGCGAGCAGGATTTCGGCCAGCGCCACGGCTTCGGGCGAAGCCTCCTTGGCGAGCAGCGGATCGGCGGCGATCTGATCGGCGATTTCGGCCGTCTTGCGATCTTGGGGGTCGGTCATGGGAGCGTGTCCTTTGCGCCTCGGGGGCGCTGCGGATTGGGGAGCAAAAAGAAAGGAGGGCCGCGCCGGATGCGCAGCCCTCCCTTGTCGCGGGATCGCGGCAGAGGCTTAGTTCTGCGCGTAGTATTCGATGACGAGGTTGGGCTCCATCACCACCGGGTAGGGCACGTCGGCGAGGCCGGGGGTGCGCACGAAGGTGGCGGTCATCTTGGAGTGATCGACCTCGATGTAGTCCGGAACGTCACGCTCGGCGAGCGCCACGGCTTCCAGCACGACGGCCAGCTGCTTGGATTTCTCGCGGACCTCGATCACGTCGCCTTCCTTCACGCGGTAGGAGGGGATGTTGACGCGCTTGCCGTTCACGAGCACGTGGCCGTGGTTGACGAACTGGCGGGCGGCGAAGACGGTCGGCACGAATTTCGCGCGGTAGACGACGGCGTCCAGGCGGCGCTCCAGCAGGCCGATCAGGTTCTCGCCGGTATCGCCCTTCACGCGCTCGGCTTCACCGTAGATGCGGCGGAATTGTTTCTCGGTCAGATCGCCGTAGTAGCCTTTCAGCTTCTGCTTGGCGCGCAGCTGGATGCCGAAGTCGCTCAGCTTGCCCTTGCGGCGCTGGCCGTGCTGGCCGGGGCCGTATTCGCGGCGGTTGAACGGGGACTTCGGGCGGCCCCAGATGTTTTCGCCCATGCGGCGGTCGATCTTGTACTTGGCAGACGTGCGTTTGGTCACGGCTGATCTCCTTCGATATGTCCGCGCCCCGGAAGGGCGCTGTTGAAGGGCGTTGTCCTTGGCCTTGCGGCTGACAGGCATCCCCTTGCGGGGGCCACCAACACCAAATGAATAGCCCGGCTGCGAGAGCCGGGATGGCAGGCTTATACAGGGCCGCGCGGGGGTGTCAACGTGAAAACGGCCTCGGGCGGAGCGCACGGCAGGGGGCGCTGCCCCCCCGCCGCCTGCGGCGGCTCCCCCCGAGGTATATGGCGCGAGAGGAAGCGCCCGTCAGCCCGCCGGGGCGGCGCGGGAGATCTCGTCGCGCAGGATGCGGGCGATGAGGGCGCAGTCATCGAGGCTGAAGGTCAGCGGCAGGCGCATGTCGAGTATGGCGCGCAGGATGCGGTCCGTCTTTGGCATCGGCGCGCACGGGGCGTAGCGCCAGCTGTCGTAGCGGGAGGTGAAGGCCACGGGTTCGGCGCCGCCGAACCACTTCAGATCCACACCGCGCGCGGCACAGCCTTCGAGCACGGACGCGATGGCCTCGGGCGGCCAGTCCAGCAGCAGGAACTGGAAGGAGGAGCCGACGTAGGCCTCGGCCTGCGGGCGTTCGATCAGGGTCAGACCGGGGGTGCCGCGCAGGCCCTGCTCCACCACCTGGTAGCGGGCGTTCCAGGCGGCGCATTGGGCATCGAGCCGGGCCAGCTGCGGGCGCAGGATCGCGGCGCGCAGGTTGTCCATCCGGCCCGAGATGTTGGGTGTGTCGTAGCGCAGGCTTTCATAGGTGCTTTCGGGCGGGCCGGCGGGGTGGCGGCCATAGAGCATGTAGCTGCCCGAGAGCATGGTGGCGCGGGCCATAGCCTCGGCGTCGTCGCTGACGAGGAGCCCGCCCTCGCCGGAATTCACGTGCTTGTAGGTCTGGCAGGAGTAGCAGCCGAAGATCCCGTCGCGGCCCGAGAGCCGGCCGGCCCAGCGCGCGCCCATCGTGTGGGCGCAATCCTCGATCACCTGCACCCCGGCGCGGGTGCAGAGCGCCATGAGGGCGTCCATGTCGCAGAGGTGGCCGCGCATGTGCGACAGCAGCAGCACCCGGGCGCCGCTGGAGCCGATCTTCACGGTGAGATCGGCGAGATCGATGGTGAGCGCCTCGGTGACCTCGACGAAGACAGGCACGCCGCCCACCGCGGCGATGGCGCCGGGCACCGGTGCGAGGGTGAAGGCATTGGTGAGCACGGGCTCGCCGGGCTTCACGCCCAGCGCGCGCAGGGCCGTGGCCAGCGCGTAGCCGCCCGAGGCCACGGCAAGCGCGTATTTCGCGCCCATCTGCGCGGCGAACTCCAGTTCGAGCTGCGCGGTTTCGGAGCGTTCGCCCGGGGCCTCGTTGTAGCGGTGCAGGCGTCCGTGGCGCATCACGGCGACGGCCGCGGCGATCCCCTCTTCGGGGATGGGCTCCTGCTGGGTGAAGCTGCCGGTGAAGATTTCCTGCTCGGGCATGGCGCTCCCTTTCCGATCCGCCTGTCTGGACCGCGCGAGAGTGGACGCAGGCGGAGGCGGCGTCAACGGCGGGCGTGCCCTCGGGAGCGGCGCGACGCGGGGCGGCATGTCGCAGGCGGGGGGCGGGAATGTCGACTTCGGTCAGGCAGGGCCGCGGGCGCCGTGGCAGGATGGCGGCATGGACATCGACACGCTCCTGCGCTCGCTCGCCTGTGAAGATCTGCCGCCCGAGGTGCAGGCGCGGGCCGGGATGTGCCTGCTGGATCTCACCGCCATCGCCGTGGGCGGGGCGCAGCTGCCGATGGCGCGGCTCATCGCCGATCACGCGCATGGGCAGTTCGGCGGCCCCTGCCCGCTTCTGCTGGACGGCCGCGGCGCCTCGCCCGCCGGGGTTGCGCTGGCGGCGGGCATGACGGTGGACGCGCTGGACGGGCACGACGGCTACAACCCCGCCAAGGGCCACGCGGGCTGCGGGGTTTTCGCGGCCCTTCTGGCCTACGCGCAGGCCACGGGCCGGATGGATGGCCCGGCCTTCCTTGCAGCGCTGGTAGCGGGCTACGAGGCGGCCTGCCGCATCGCGGTGGTGCAGCACGCAAGCGTGCCCGACTACCATACCTCCGGCAGTTGGGTGGCGGTGGCCTGCGCCGGCCTTGGCGCGCGCTACCTCGGGCTGGGTGGCACCGCGCTGCGCCACGCCATGGGGATCGCGGAATACCACGGGCCGCGCAGCCAGATGATGCGGGTGATCGACCACCCCACGATGCTGAAGGACGGCTCCGGCTGGGGCGCGATGGCGGGTGTGTCGGCGGCCTATCTCGCGCAGGCGGGCTTCACCGGCGCCCCGGCGCTGACGGTGGAAGCGGCCGCAGGCGCGTTCGACGATCTCGGGCAGCGCTGGCTGATCCTCGAGCAGTATTTCAAGCCCTACCCCGTGTGCCGCTGGGCCCATGCGCCGGTGGAGGCCGGGCTGGCGCTGCGCCGCGCCCACGGGCTTTCGCCCGCGCAGATCCGCGCCGTGCAGGTGGAGACCTTCCATGAATCGGTGCGGCTGGCAAAAGCGGAGCCGGCCACCACGGAGGAAGCGCAGTATTCCACCTCATATCCGCTGGCGGTGGCGCTCGTGCGTGGGCGGATCACCCCGCAGGACGTGGATGGTCCCGCCCTGCTGGACCCGGAGATCCGGCGCCTCGCGCAGGCCACCACGCTCCTGGAGCATGAGAAGGCCAACGCAGCCTTCCCCGGCACGCGACTGGCGCGGGTGACGCTCACACTTGCGGACGGCCGGCATCTGCGCAGCGATTGGCACCGCCCCCGCTGGGACGGCGACAGCCCGCCGTCAGAGGCCGAGATCCGGGGCAAGTATCGCGAGATCGCGGAGCCTGCCCTGGGCCGGGCGCGCGCCGGGGCCCTGGAGGCCACGGTGCGCAACCTGCCGCGGGACGGGCTTGCGCCCTACCTTGCACTGATGTCTCAGCCGATCAGCCGGCGCACCAAGCCCGCAAGCCCCGAGTAATCCTCCAGCAGCCCCTCCGGCGCCATGGCCTCCACCGCACGCCCCTCGGGGCCGAAGGTGACCAGCACGCAGGGCACGCCGGCTGCGCGGGCGGTCTCGCGGTCCGTCACCGTGTCGCCCACCAGAAGCGACTGCGCCACGGCCCCGCCCACGCGAGCGACGGTTTCAAGGTAGGGCTGCGGGTTGGGCTTGCGCACCGGCAAGGTGTCGGCCCCGACGAGGGCGGCGAAGAGATCGCGCACGCCGAGCCGCGTCAGCAACTCTTCCGCGAGCCCTTCCGGCTTGTTGGTGCAGACGCCCACGCGGTAGCCTGCGTCCAGCAGCGCACGAACCGCCTCCGCGGCGCCGGGATACATCTCCGTGTGGGTATCGATGTTCTCGCCGTAGCTTTGCAGCAGGCGCGGGTATTGCGCTTCGATGGCGGCCGTCGCATCACCGGGCGCCACGCGGGAGAAGCCCAGCGTGAGCATGGCGCGGCCGCCCCGGAAGGCGGTGGCGGCATCGGCGATCGGATCCAGAACGTCGCCATGGCCGAGATCCCGGAAACAGGCGTTGGCGGCGGCGATGAGATCGCGGCTGGTGTCCGCAAGCGTGCCGTCCAGATCGAAGATCACCGTTTTCATGTGGCCCTGCCCTTTCCCGCCTGCGTCGGCATGTTTCCGCCGCGCCTTGCAACAGGCGGTAAACTCTTTTGACCCCCTGCGCCCTTGCGGCTTTCGCACAGACGGATAGAACGGGCGGCAACCGAAAGAAAGAGTGCAGTTTCATGCCCATTGCCCTGATCATTCTCGCCGCCGGCCAGGGGAGCCGGATGAACTCGGACCTGCCCAAGGTCCTGCACCCGCTCGGGGGCGCACCGCTGCTGGCCCATGCGATGGACGCCGGCGCGGCGCTGATGCCCGAGAAAACGGTGGTGGTGGCGGGCCACGGGTTCGAGGACGTGGCGAAGGCGGCGCGGGCGCACGATCCAG
Organism: Pseudoruegeria aquimaris; assembly: GCF_900172235.1. Lineage (GTDB taxonomy): Bacteria > Pseudomonadota > Alphaproteobacteria > Rhodobacterales > Rhodobacteraceae > Pseudoruegeria > Pseudoruegeria aquimaris. The sequence continues at coordinate 112,376 of NZ_FWFQ01000006.1, forward strand.
AGGCGATCGTCGTGCGGCAGGAGTCGCAGCTGGGCACCGCCCATGCGGTGGCGCAGGCGCGCCAGGCGCTGGAGGGCTTCGAAGGCGATGCCGTTGTGCTCTATGGCGACACCCCTTTCATCCGCCCCGAGACGCTTGAGGCGATGCTCGCGGCCAAGGCCGGCCATCCGCTCGTCTTCCTCGGCTTTGAGGCCGCCGAGCCCAAGCGCTACGGGCGCTTCATCACCGAGGGCGACAGCCTGCAGCGCATCGTCGAATACAAGGACGCCACCGAGGCCGAGCGCGCCATCACCCTTTGCAACTCCGGCGTTCTGGCGGCGGATGCGCAGGTGATGTTCCGGCTGATCGAAAAGGTCGGCAATGACAATGCCGCCGAGGAATACTACCTGACCGATCTCGTGGCCCTCGCCCGCGCCGAGGGGCTGGGCTGCGGCTACGTGACCTGCGACGAGGCCGAGACGCTGGGCATCAACACCCGCGCCGAACTGGCCGCGGCCGAGGCGCTGCTGCAGGCGGCCAAGCGCACCGAAGCGCAGGAGAACGGCGTCACGCTGGTGGCGCCGGAAACGGTTTTCTTCGCCCATGACACCTACCTCGGCCGCGATACGGTGGTGGAACCCAACGTGGTCTTCGGCCCCGGCGTAACGGTGGAGAGCGGCGCACAGATCCGGGCCTTCAGCCATCTTGAGGGCTGCCATGTTTCTCGCGGAAGCGTCGTCGGGCCCTACGCCCGCCTGCGCCCGGGCGCGGAACTGGCCGAGGACGTGCGCATCGGCAATTTCGTGGAGGTCAAGAACGCCCGGCTCGACGAGGGGGCGAAGGTCAACCACCTCTCCTACATCGGCGATGCCGCCATCGGCGCCCATACCAACGTGGGCGCGGGCACGATCACCTGCAACTACGACGGCGTGTTCAAGCACCGCACCGAGATCGGCGCGCGCGCCTTCATCGGCTCCAACACCATGCTGGTGGCCCCGGTCAAAGTGGGCGACGAGGCGATGACGGCCTCGGGCTCGGTCATCACCTCCGACGTGGAAGCCGGCGCGCTGGCCGTGGCCCGCGCCAAGCAGGCCGTGAAACCGGGGCTTGCCCGGCGGATGTTCGAAAAACTCAAGGCCGCCAAGGCCCGCAAGGCGAAAGAGCAGGAATAATGTGTGGAATTGTAGGGGTCCTCGGGGATCACGAGGCCGCGCCGATCGTCGTGGAAGCGCTCAAGCGGCTGGAATACCGGGGCTACGACAGCGCCGGCATCGCCACGGTGAACAACGGCAGGCTGGATCGCCGCCGCGCGGTGGGCAAGCTCGTCAACCTCTCCGATCTGCTTGTGCATGAGCCGCTGGCCGGCAAGGCCGCCATCGGCCACACCCGCTGGGCCACCCACGGCGCCCCCTCCGTCACCAACGCGCACCCGCACCAGGCCGGGCCCGTCGCCGTCGTCCACAACGGAATCATCGAGAATTTCAGGGAGTTGCGTGCCGAACTGAAGGCGGCCGGCCTGAGTTTCGTCACCGAGACCGACACCGAGACCGTCGCCCTGCTCACCCAGCACCACATGGCGCAGGGGCTCAGTGCCCGCGAGGCCGCCGAAAGGACGCTGGGCCGGCTGGAAGGGGCGTTCGCGCTCTGCTTCCTGTTCGAGGGCGAGGACGATCTCCTGATCGCCGCGCGCAAGGGCTCGCCGCTGGCGATCGGCCACGGCGAGGGCGAGATGTTCGTCGGCTCCGACGCCATCGCGCTCGCGCCGATGACGAGCGAGATCACCTATCTCGAAGAGGGCGACTGGGCGATCATCACCCGCACGAGCCTCGAGATCCGCGATGCCGCCGGGCAGTTGGCCAACCGCGCGAAGAAAACCATCCAGATCGATGCCAGCCGCGTCGAGAAAAGCGGCTACAAGCATTTCATGGCCAAGGAGATCGCCGAGCAGCCCACGGTGTTGGGCGAGGCGGTGGACCATTACATCTCCAAGGACGGCAAAGGCGTGAGCTTCGCGGCCGAAGGGCTTGATTTCACGCAGTTCGACCGGATCACAATGGTGGCCTGCGGCACCGCCTTCTACGCCTGCCTGACGGCGAAATACTGGTTCGAGCAACTGGCCCGCCTGCCGGTGGAAGTGGATATCGCCTCGGAGTTCCGTTACCGCGAGCCGCCGGTGGCTCCGCGCACGCTGGCGATCTTCGTATCGCAGTCCGGCGAGACGGCCGACACGCTCGCCGCGCTGCGCTACATGGAGGGCAAGGCCGCGAAGATCCTTTCCGTGGTCAACGTGCCGGAAAGCTCCATCGCGCGGGAAAGCGACGTGGCCCTGCCGATCCTCGCCGGGATCGAGGTCGGCGTGGCCTCCACCAAGGCTTTCACCTGCCAGCTCAACGTGCTGGCCCTGCTTGCGCTGAACGCCGCCCACGCGCGCGGCGAAATCAGTGACGCCGCGCTCGGCGATCACCTTGCTGCCTTGCGCAACCTGCCGGGGCTGATGAACCACGCGCTGGGGGCGAGCGACACCATCGAAGCGCTCTCGCGCGAGTTGGCCAAGGCGCAGGACATCCTGTTCCTCGGGCGCGGCGCGATGTATCCGATCGCGCTGGAGGGCGCGTTGAAGCTCAAGGAAATCAGCTACATCCACGCCGAAGGTTATGCGTCGGGCGAGCTCAAGCACGGCCCGATCGCGCTGATCGACGAGAACGTCCCGGTGATCGTCATGGCCCCGCGCGACGCGCTGTTCGACAAGACGGTCTCCAACATGCAGGAGGTCATGGCGCGCGGCGGCAAGGTGCTGCTCATCACCGATGCCGAGGGGGCGAAACAGGCCGGCGATGACGTCTGGCGCAGCGTGATCCTGCCGGAAATCCCCGATCTTCTGGCGCCGATCCTCTACGCGATCCCGGCGCAGCTGCTGGCCTATCACACCGCCGTCGCCAAGGGCACCGACGTGGACCAGCCGCGCAACCTCGCCAAATCGGTGACGGTGGAATGAGCCCGCAGGCCGCATTGGCCGAGCTGGAAGCGCAGGGCAACGCGCAGAAGGCCGGTGAGATGGCGGCCTATCACAAGGCCGCGCGGCGTTACCTAGGGGTGTCCAACCCGCAGATCGACGCCGCCGTGAAGGGCTGGCGCGCCGCCCTCTCCGTGGAGGCCCGCGTGGCGCTGGCCGATGGGCTCTGGGCCACCGACGTGCACGAGGCGCGCGTGGCAGCGGCCAAGCTGCTCACGCAGGCCCGGCTGCGCCCCGATGCGGGCGCATGGGGCGTGATCCGCGGCTGGGTGCCGGATTTCGACGCCTGGGCCGTGGCCGATCACGCCAGCATCGCCGGCCAGAAGCGGCTGGTGGCAGACCCCGCCCGGCTGGACGATGTGGAAGCCTGGGTGACATCGGAGCACATGTGGAGCCGCCGCGCCGCTCTGGTGATGACGTTGCCCTGGGCCAAGATGAACAATCCGAAACCCCATGAACTGGAGGCGCGCGAGCGCATCCTCGGCTGGGCCGCCGGCTACGTGACGGATCCGGACTGGTTCATCCAGAAGGCGGTGGCCTGGTGGCTGCGCGATCTTTCCAAGCGCGCGCCCGAGCGGGTGGCAGCCTTTCTCGAAGCCCACGGCGCGGCGATGAAGCCCTTCGCCCGCAGGGAAGCGGCGAAATACCTGCCCTGAGGCCCCGGCACTCTAACCGCGCGCGCGCAAATCCCGGCGCATGATCTTTCCGGTCGCCGTCATCGGCATCTCGGCAATGCGCTCCACGCTGCGCGGCGCCACATGGGCGCTGACCTGCCGGCGCACCCGCGCGATCAGCTCCGCCTCAAGCCCGGCCCATTCGGCGCCTTCGCGCAGCACGACGTAGGCCTTCACCGCTTCGGTGCGGATCGGATCGGGCACCCCCACCACCGCGGCGGCCAGCACGTCGGGGTGGCCGGCGAGGCAGTTCTCGATCTCGGTGGGGCCGATGCGGTAGCCCGCCGAGGTGATCACGTCATCGTCGCGGCTGCCGTAGGTGATGTAGCCCTCGTCATCCATCCGCCCCAGATCGCCCGTCTTCAGCCAGCCGTCCACGAACTTGCGCGCCGTCGCCTCGGGCTGGTTCCAGTAGCCGAGGAACATCACCGGGTCAGGCGCCTTCACCGCGATCTCGCCCTCCTGCCCCGCGGGCAGCGGCCTGCCTTCGGCATCGATGATGGCCACCTCGTGGCCCGGCAGCGCACGGCCCATGGTACCGGGCTTGATCCGCATCATCTCGGGATTGGCGGAGACGACGAGGTTGCATTCGGTCTGGCCGTAAAGCTCGTTGATCGGCGCGGAGAGCTTCGCCCTGCCCCATTCCAGCAGGTCCGCGCCGAGGCTTTCGCCGCCGGAACTGACGGAGCGCACCCGCAAGCCGGGCGGCACGCTCGCCTGCCGCATCAGCCTCAGCGCGGTGGGCGGCAGGAAAAGCGTGGTAAGGGATTCGTCGCGGATCAGGCGGAAGGCGGCATCGGGATCGAACTTGCGCATCCGCCCCGATACCTGCGGCACACCATAGTAGAGGCAGGGCATGGCCATGTCCATGAGCCCGCCGATCCAGGCCCAGTCCGCCGGCGTCCAGCCCACGGCGCCCGGTTGCGGGAAATGCATGTGCCCGATCTCCATGCAGGGCAGATGCCCCAGCAGGAAGCGGTGGGCGTGCAGCGCGCCCTTGGGCGGGCCGGTGGTGCCGGAGGTGTAGATCAGCACGGCAGGATCGTCTGAACGGGTGTTCACCGGCGCCCTCAGCGGCTGCGCCCGCGTGATCGCCTCCGAAAAACTGCGCACCGGTGCAGCCGCCTTCTCCGGCCCGGTGCAGTAGATCGCCGAGAGCGGCGCATCGAGCGCGGTGGCCTTCTCGAGGTTGGCCGGATCGGTGACGAGGATCTTCGCGCCGCTGTCGGCGAGGCGATACTCCAGCGCATCGCGGCCGAAGAGCGTGAAGAGCGGCAACACGATGGCGCCAAGCTTCATCGCAGCGAAATGGGTGATCAGCACCTCGGGCCCCTGCGGCAGCAGCACCGCGACCCGGTCCCCGCTGGAAATACCGTCCGCGGCCAAGGCGCTGGCGAGCCGGTCCGACGCCGCCTTCAGCGCGCCGTAAGTCCAGCGTTCGCGGGCGCCGGCCTCGGTGACATGGGTCAGCGCGAGCTTTTCCGGCTCCATGCGCGCCCAGCGGTCGCAGCAGGCCTCCGCGATGTTGAAATGCGCCGGCACCTGCCAGCGAAACCGCGCCTGCGCTTCGCTCCAGTCCCAGCTCGGATCGATCAGGCGCCAGGGCTCAGCCGCCGTAGACATCGAGTTCCGGCAAATCGGTGAGCGGCACTTCGAGAAGCCGCATCGCGGCGAGCGAAAGGCGGCTGCCCGCCGAGCGCGCGGCGTCCAGCGGGCGCAATTCCACGGCAACGCTCTTGCCCGTGGCAACGCTGGTGATGCGCCCCGGCCCGGGCTTGGCGGCGAGCGGCGTTTCCAGCCAGAAGCCGCCGAGCGTGGGATCGCCGAGCGAGGCCACGGTGCGGCCCAGCAGCGCCTCGCCCGCCGGCGCCGCGACCACCTCGGCCTCGGCGCGTTCGGCGGCGGTGGTGGTGTCGAAGTCCTCGACGGTGACGGCATTCTGCGGCGCCACGCGGGCCTCGGGATCCGCCGCGACGACCTCGGGCGGCGGCGCGGAGGCCGTCGTCGGCGCTTCGATCGCCGCGCAACCCGCGACCAGCGTCAGCGCGAGGGCGGGGAAAATCGGGAGTCTCTTCAACATGCGCCAAGCCTAGGCCCCGGAAAAAGCGGGATCAATCCCGTGCTTGCCCTTGGGCGATTTGCCTCCTACCTTTTCGCCCATGAGCCAATTGATAGACCCCTTCCAGCGCGCCATCACCTACCTGCGCGTCTCGGTGACGGACCGCTGCGATTTCCGATGTGTCTACTGCATGTCGGAAAACATGACCTTCCTGCCCAAGAAGGAGCTTCTGACGCTGGAGGAGTTGGACCGGCTCTGCTCGGCCTTCATCGGCATGGGGGTGAAGAAGCTGCGCATCACCGGCGGCGAGCCGCTGGTGCGCAAGGGGATCATGACCTTCTTCGAGGGCATGTCGCGTCATCTCGACTCCGGCGCGCTCTCCGAACTGACGCTCACGACCAACGGCAGCCAGCTGGCGAAATTCGCCCGGCCGCTCGCCGACGCCGGGGTGCGCCGGATAAACATCTCGCTGGACACGCTGGACGAGGCCAAATTCGCCGAGATCACCCGCTGGGGTCGGCTGGCGCAGGTGCTCGACGGCATCGAGGCCGCCCAGGCCGCCGGGCTTCGCGTGAAGATCAACACCGTGGCGCTGAAGGGGTTCAACGAAGACGAGCTGTTCACCCTTGCGGATTGGTGCGCCAGGAAAGACATGGATCTCACCTTCATCGAGGTCATGCCGATGGGCGACATCGGCAACGAGAACCGGCTCGGGCAATACTGGTCGCTGAAGGATCTGCGCGCGCGGCTGGCCGAACGCTTCACCGTGACCGATCTCGCCGAGCGCACCGGTGGCCCGGCACGCTACGTGCGGCTTGAGGAGACCGGGCAGAAGATCGGCTTCATCACGCCGCTCACCCACAATTTCTGCGAAAGCTGCAACCGCGTGCGCATCACCTGCACCGGCGAGATCTACACCTGCCTCGGGCAGGAAGGCAAAAGCGATCTGCGCGCGCCGCTGCGCAGGCACCCCGAGGATGACGCCCCGCTGCAGGACGCGATCCGCGCCGCCATCGGGCTCAAGCCCAGGGGGCATGATTTCGATTATTCCCGGCAGGAACTCGGCGGCCAGATGAGCCGCCACATGAGCCACACGGGCGGCTGACCCCATTCAAACAAGGGGGCGCTGCCCCCGCCGCCCTTGCGGGCGCCTCCCCCGAGGTATTTGGGGCGAGAGGAAACGCCCGACTTTGTTCTTCAAATATCCCGGGGTGCGGGGCAGAGCCCCGCGAGAGACGGCCCCGTCAGGCCGCCGGCATCCGGGTTTCCACGATCTCGGCCCACCAGGAGCAGCCGGCCGGGATGGCTTCATCGTTGAAGTTGTATTCCGGGTGGTGCACGGCGGCGGTGTCGCCGTTGCCGACGAGGATGTAGGCCCCGGGGCGCTCTTCGAGCATGTAGGCGAAATCCTCGCCGCCCATCACGAGGGGCGCGTCATCGCAGGCGCCGGAGACCTTGCGGGCCACTTCGGCGGCGAAGGCGGTTTCGGCTTCGCTGTTCACCATCACCGGGTAGCCGCGCATGTAGTTTACCTCGGCCGCGCCGCCCAGTGCGCCGGCGGTGCCTTCGCAGATCGCCTTGATGCGGGTTTCCGCCAGGTCGCGGATCTCGGCGTCCAGGGTGCGCACGGTTCCGCGCAGGGTGACCTTCTGCGGGATCACGTTGAAGGCCTTGCTGTCGCTTTCGATGCTGGTGACCGAGACGACCACCTGCTTCACCGGATCGGTGTTGCGGCTGGCGATCGTCTGCAGCGCGGTGACGATCTGGCTCGCCATCACCACCGGATCCACCGTTTCCTGCGGCTTGGCCGCGTGGCCGCCCCGGCCCTGCACCTCGATCTCGAAGGTATCGGTGGCGGCGAAGAAGGCGCCCGGGCGGATGGCGAAGCTGCCCACCGGGCGGCCCGGCCAGTTGTGCATGCCGTAGACCTCCTGGATGCCGAAGCGCTCCATCATGCCGTCTTCGCACATCTCGCGGCCGCCGCCGCCGCCTTCTTCGGCGGGCTGGAAGATCACCACGGCGGTGCCGTCGAAGTTGCGGGTTTCGGCGAGGTATTTCGCGGCGCCCAGCAGCATGGCGGTGTGGCCGTCATGGCCGCAGGCATGCATCGCGCCCGGCGTCTTGGAGGCGTAGTCCAGCCCCGTGGCTTCCTGGATCGGCAGGGCATCCATGTCGGCGCGCAGGCCCACGACCTTGCCTGAGGTGTTGCTCCTGCCCCGGATCACCCCGACGACGCCGGTGCGCCCGAGCCCGGTGACGACCTCGTCGCAGCCGAACTCCTTCAGCTTCTCGGCCACCACGGCAGCGGTGCGGTGGGTTTCGAACAGGATTTCGGGGTTTTCGTGCAGATCGCGGCGCCAGGCGGTGATTTCGTCCTGAAGCTCTGCAAAGCGGTTCTTGATGGGCATCGGGCTGCTCCTATTCTGCCAGGTGATCGACCAGCCGCCGCAGGAAGGCGGCGCCGGCGTCGAATTCGGTGAGGGTGATGTATTCGTCGGGCTGGTGGGCCTGGGCGATGTTGCCGGGGCCGCAGACGACGGCGGAGTAGCCGCCGGCCTGGAAATGCCCGGCCTCGGTGCCGTAGCTCACCACGTGGGTGCCGTTGTCGCCGGTGAGGCGGCGCACCAGAGCTTCCGCCGCGCCATCCTCTTCCGGGCGCAGGGCGGGCATGATGAAATCTTCCCGAACCTCGACGCCGGCCTCGGGGTGCCGGGCCCGCAGTTCGGCATCCAGCGCGGCGGCCTCGGCGCGGAAACGATCGGCCCATTCGGCGGCGGATTCGCCGGGCACGCTGCGGAAGGTGACGTCGAACCGGCAGGATTTCGCGGTGATGTTGTGGGCGGTGCCGCCGCTGATCTGCCCGACGTGAGCGGTGGTGAAGGGCGGATCGAACACCGCGGCGAGCGGCGTGGGGTCGGCGGCCTGGAGCGCGGCGTTCTGCCGGCGCACCCAGTCCACGAGGCGCGTGCCTTCGAGGATGGCGGACACCCCTTCGTGCAGCAGCGAGGAATGCACCTCGAAGCCGCGCACCTCCACCTGAAGGCCGGCCATGCCCTTGTGACCGGTCACCGCCTTCATCTCTGTCGGCTCGCCGATGATGGCGGCGGCGGCGCGGGGCAGTTTTTCGGCCATGGCCGCCACGAGGGGCGGCGCGCCGGTGCAGCCGATCTCCTCGTCGTAGGAGAGCGCGATCTGAAGCGGGCGTTTCACCCCGGCGCGCAGGGCCTGCGGCACGGCGGCGAGTGCAAGCGCGCAGAAGCCCTTCATGTCGCAGGCGCCGCGCCCGTAGAGCCGGCCGTCGCGCTCGGTGAGCGTGAAGGGATCGGCGGACCACGCCTGCCCCTCGACGGGCACCACGTCCGTGTGCCCCGACAGAACGACTCCGCCCGCCACTTCGGGGCCGACGTTGGCGAAAAGCGCGGCCTTCGTGCCGTCAGAGTTGTAGACCCGGTGCGCGGGGATGCCGAAGCCCGCGAGATAGCCCTCCACCCAGTCGATCAGCGCGAGGTTGCTTTCGCTGCTGACGGTGGGAAAGGCCACCAGCCTTTCCAGGATCTCGCGCGCGGTCAGTTCCTTGTGCACGGCTGCCTCCTGCCCGTCCGCCGGTTCCGCTGCCGTTTTCGCATCAGGATCGGAGCACGAAATGGCCGGGCGACACCTCGTCATACTGCGAGGGACCGGGTTCGTGGCCCACGGGGAAGATCGGCGAGGGAATCGGCTTGAAGTTCAGCTCCCGCTCGCTCTTGCGCTGGCGCGGATCGGCGATCGGCACCGCCGAGAGCAGCGATTGCGTGTAGCTGTGGCGCGGATCCTCGAAGATCGCGGCGCGGGGGCCGATCTCGACGATGCGGCCCAGATACATCACCGCCGTCTGGTGGGAGACGCGCTCCACCACGGCCATGTCGTGGCTGATGAAGAGCATGGCGATGCCAAGCTCGGCCTGAAGCTCCATCATCAGGTTCAGCACCTGCGCCTGCACCGAGACATCGAGCGCGGAGACGGCCTCGTCGGCCACGATCAGCTTGGGGTTCAGCGCGAGCGCGCGGGCGATGGCGATGCGCTGGCGCTGGCCGCCGGAAAGCTCGTGCGGGTAGCGTTTCATGAAGCTGCGCGGCAGGTGCACGCGGTCAAACAGCTGGGCCACGCGATCAGTGAGTTCGGATCCGGAGGCGATGTTGTAGTTGCGCAGCGGCTCGGAGACCTGATCCATCAGCCGCACCTGCGGGTTGAGCGAGGCGAAGGGATCCTGGAACACCATCTGCATGTCGCGCCTGGCCTTCAGCAGGCCCTTCTGATCCAGCGCCATGATGTCGGTGCCGCCGAGCCGGACCTCGCCGCTCATCGGCTCCACCAGCCGCAGGATCGAACGCCCGCAGGAGGATTTGCCGCAGCCGCTTTCGCCCACGAGCGAGAGCGTCTCGCCGGCGTTGAGCCGGAAGGAGACATCCTCCACCGCGTGGACATTGGCCACCGTGCGCCGCATCAGCCCCTTCTTCACCGGGAAGCGGGTGGTGAGGTTCTTCACCTCCAGCAGCAGTTCGCCGGGGGCGGCCTTGGGCGCCTTCTTCGTCCAATCCGGGGTTTCCTGCCCCATGATGCGCATCGGCTCGGGTGCGGGCTTGCCCTTCATCTCGCCGAGGCGCGGCACGGCAGCCAGCAGGGCCTTCGTGTAATCGGCCTTCGGGTTCTCGAAGATCTCCTCGACGCTGCCCTCTTCGACCATGTTGCCGCGATACATGACGACGACGCGATCGGCCATCTGGGCCACGACGGCCATGTCGTGGGTGATGAAGAGCACGGCGGTGTTGTGTTCGCGCTTCAGGCGGTCGATCAGGGCGAGGATCTCGGCCTGGATCGTCACGTCGAGCGCCGTGGTGGGCTCGTCGCAGATCAGGATGCGCGGCTCGCAGGCCATGGCCATGGCGATCACCACACGCTGGCGCATCCCGCCCGACAACTCGTGCGGGTATTGCTTCATGCGGCTTTCAGGCTCCGGAATGCGGACCTGCCGCAGCAGTTCGATCGCGCGGGCGTTGGCCTCCTTCTGGCTCATCTTCTTGTGCAGCTTCAGCCCCTCGGTGAGCTGGCGGCCGATGGTGAAGACCGGGTTGAGCGAGGTCATCGGCTCCTGGAAGATCATGCCGATCTCGTTGCCGCGGATGGCGCGCATCTTCTCGGGTTCGGCCTTGGCGAGATCCAGCGTCTGGCCGTCGCCGATTCGGAACAGCATCGAGCCTTCCGCGATCCGGCCGCCGCCGAACTCCACGAGCCGCATCATCGACAGCGCCGACACCGATTTGCCCGAGCCGGACTCGCCCACGACGCAGAGCGTCTCACCCGGTTGAATCTTATAGGAAACATCCTCCGCACCGACCACGAGGCCGGCATTGGTGTCGAATTCCACACGCAGGTTGCGGATATCGATGAGAGGTTCGTCGAGCATGTGTTGTCACCCTGTTGATCTGGCCCGAACGCTAGCGAGGGCGGCGGGAAATTGTCAAACGGATGCACGCACCCGCCGGGGCCGGTTCCCGCCTGCTCGCCTCGTGGAGCCGGGCGATTCGCCACCCTTTCGCGCAGAGTTGCACATATAGTTGGCAATGTTAACTAACGCACACAAGGGGATGTCGGCCGCTCGGGCGCAGCCCCTTTACAAAAGTCGCGAAGTGGTCAGACTACGGGCATTCGCTTGCTCGATGAGCAGTGATCGGTGTCAACTCCACCGCACGTATCGCGGGCATTGTCAGGGAGCTTCGAAACAGTGTCAGAACTGCCGGGCGCACCATGAGGCCGTCCGCGACGAACGTGAAAAACGATTTTCGGGAGCAACCCGAAAACGGGGAAATCCAACAAGGAGAGTCTTGAATGAACCTCAAAGCAACCCTTCTGGGCGCTGCCGCCGCCTTTGCCATGGCGCCGATGGCCATGGCCGAGCGTGGCGCGGACGGCCATGTGAACATCATCTACTGGCAGGCGCCCTCGATCCTGAACCCGTTCCTGTCGGGCGGCACGAAGGACATCGAATCCGCCTCGCTCATCATCGAACCGCTGGCCCGCTACGATGAAACCGGCACGCTGGTGCCCTGGCTGGCCGAAGAAGTCCCGACGGTGGAAAACGGCGGCGTCTCCGAGGATCTGACCTCCATCACCTGGAAGCTGAAGCCGGGCATCCTGTGGTCCGACGGCACCCCCTTCACCTCCGCCGACGTGAAGTTCACCGCCGACTACTGCATGCACCCCGAAGGCGGCTGCGCGCAGCTGACCAAGTTCGAAGGCGTGACCAGCGTGGAAACGCCGGACGAGCTGACCGTGGTGGTGACCTTCGACAAGCCGACGCCCTTCCCCTACGGCCCCTTCGTGGGCGGTGAGAGCCCGATCCTGCAGGCCGCGCAGTTCGCCAACTGCATGGGAGCCAAGGCGCCCGAGTGCACCGAGCAGAACTTCAACCCGATCGGCACCGGCCCCTTCGTCGTCACGGATTTCCGCCCGAACGACGTGATCTCGATGGAAGCCAACCCCAACTACCGTGACCCGAACAAACCGGCCTTCGCGACCCTGACCTTCAAGGGCGGCGGCGATGCGACGGCCGCGGGCCGCGCGGTGATGGAAACCGGCGAATTCGACTACGCCTGGAACCTGCAGCTCGCGCCCGACGTGATCGCCGGCATGGAAGCCGCCGGCAAGGGCACCGCCGTGGCCGGCTTCGGCCCGCTGCTCGAGCGCATCATGCTCAACAACACCAACCCCGATCCGGCCCTCGGCCCGGACGAGCGCTCCGTGGTGCGTCCGCACCCGTTCCTCTCCGACCCGGCCGTCTACAAGGCCATGTCCATGGCGATCGACCGCCCGCTGCTGGTGGAAGTCGGCTACGGCAAGGCCGGCCGCGTCTCCTGCTCCTGGGTTCCGGCCCCGGCGGCCTACGCCATCGAGGTGGAAGGCTGTGACGTGCAGGACATCGCCGGCGCCAACGCGCTGCTGGACGAAGCCGGCATCGTGGACACCGACGGCGACGGCATCCGCGAGAAGGACGGCGTGCCGCTGAAGGTCCTCTACCAGACCTCCACCAACGCCGTGCGCCAGGACTTCCAGGCCCTCATCAAGCAGTGGTGGAGCGAGATCGGCATCGACACCGAGCTGCGCAACATCAACGCCTCCGTCTTCTTCGGCGGTGACCCGGGCTCCCCGGACACCTTCCAGAAGTTCTACGCGGACGTGGAAATGTATGCCAACACCTTCAACGGCACCGATCCGCAGACCTATCTCGGCAACGCGCTGTGCGACAAGGCGCCCTCTCCGGCCAACCAGTGGCAGGGCGAGAACATCTCCCGCTTCTGCTCCGAAGAGTATGACGCGCTGCACGCCAAGCTCGCCACCACGGCGAACGCCGAAGAGCGCGCGGAGATCGCCAAGAAGCTCAACCGCATGGTCGTGGAAGGCGGCGGCATGATCCCGCTCGTGCACCGCGGCCGCCTGTCGGCCCACGCCAACAGCCTCGGCGGCGTGAAGCTGAACGTCTGGGACTCCGAACTCTGGAACGTTGCCGACTGGTACCGTATCAAGTAAACCAACCGCCGTCGCGCCCCCGCCCCTCGCGGGCGGTGCGGCGGCACCCTAGCCGCGGGTCTTTCCCCTCATGCTCACCTTCACAATCCGTCGGTTGATCCTCGCGATCCCGACGCTGCTTTTCATCTCGCTGGTGATCTTCCTGCTTCTCCAGCTCGCGCCGGGCGATCCGATGGCCCAGGTGCCCCTGACCGTGCCCCCCGAAGTGAAAGAGAAGATGCGCCAGGCGCTCGGCCTCGGCCAGCCCGTCTATGTCCAGTACTGGAAGTGGATCGTGCAGTTCTTCTGGATCGAACCGCAGGTTCTGATCGACAACATCTTCGGCACCAGCCTCACAGAGGGCAAGCTGCGCGTGATCAGCTGGCAGACCCGCTCGCCGGTGATGGACATCGTCTACCAGCGCCTGCCGCAGACGCTCTGGGTGGTGGGCGTGGCCTACCTCGTGGGCATCCTGATCGCCCTGCCCATCGGCATCTACTCGGCCTACCGGCAGTATTCCGTCTTCGACAACGCCGGCACCTTCGTCACGATGGTCGGCTTCTCCGTGCCGCCGTTCTTCTCCGGCGTGCTGGTGATCGTGATCTTCGCGGTGAACCTCGGCTGGTTCCCCTCGATCTACGACACCACGCACAAGGTGACGGACTGGGCGAGCTTCAAGGTGCAGCTGAACCAGATGTTCCTGCCCGTCATGGTGCTGGCCCTGCAGATCACCAGCCAGATCAGCCGTTTCATGCGCGCCTCCATGCTCGACAACCTCAACCAGGACTACGTGCGCACCGCGCGCGCCAAGGGCCTTAGCGAATGGACCGTGGTCATGACCCACGTGCTGCGCAACTCGATGATCCCGGTGGTGACCGTGATCGCCCTCGGCATCCCCTCGATCTTCGGCGGCGCCATCATCACCGAGCAGGTGTTCAAGGTGAACGGGATCGGCCAGCTGCTGATCACGTCGATCCAGGCCAACGACCTGCCGATGGTACAGACGCTGACCTTCATCTTCGCGGTGCTGATCGTGCTCTTCAACCTTGTCGCCGACGTGCTCTACGGCATTCTTGACCCGAGGATCCGCTATGACTGATACCGTGCAACACGTGGAGCAGACCGAGGCGTCCCGCAGCCAGTGGTGGGATGTCTGGGATCAGTTCAAGAGCCACCGCGGCGCGCTCGTGGGGCTGGTGATCTTCGCCATCATCGTCTTCGGCGTCACGCTGGGGCCCTTCATCTGGCGTGCCGATCCGCAGGCGATCCCGCCGGTGGTGGAGATGATCAAGCAGCGTGACTACCGCCCGATCTACACCGCGCTGTGGGACAGCGGCGCCAAGGTCAGCTGGGCCAACCCGCTGGGCACCGACAACCTCGCCCGCGACAACCTCGCCCGCCTGATGTATGGCGGCCGGGTCTCCATCGCGGTCGGGCTGACGGCGATGGTGCTTTCGATCGTGCTGGGCACGGCGATCGGCGTGGTGGCCGGGTATTTCCGCAAGTTCGACGGCCCGCTGATGCGCACCACGGACCTGTTCCTGGCGCTGCCGCTGCTGCCGCTGATCCTCGTGGCCTCGCTGCTGTTCCGCGAACCGCTGTCGGCCATGTTCGGCGTGGAGGGCGGCACCTTCGCCCTGATCGTGGCGCTGATCGGCATCACCAGCTGGATGCAGACGGCGCGGATCGTGCGCGGCGATGTTCTGGCCCTGAAGGAGCGCGAGTTCGTGCTCGCGGCGCGCTCCATCGGCACGCCTGCGCGGCGGATCATCACCAACCACATCCTGCCCAACATCATGAGCCCGATCATGGTCTCCGCCACGCTGGGCATCGCCTCTTCGATCATCACCGAAAGCGCGCTCAGCTTCCTCGGCTTCGGCTTCCCGCCGGATTTCCCCACCTGGGGCCGGCTGCTGAACGACAGCGTGGACCGCATGGTCTCCTACCCCGAGCGGGTGATCTGGCCGGGGCTGGCGATCTCGCTCACGGTGCTGAGCGTGAACTACATCGGCGACGGCCTGCGCGACGCGCTGGACCCGCGCATCCGCGGCCGCTGAGGCGCCCGCTTTCTTCGCAAACGTCAAGGCCGCGCCCCGTCAGGACAGGGCGCGGCCTTTTCCTTTCCGGCTTCCGTTCCGGCCGCCCGGCTTGCACCGGGCAGCGGCGATCACTCGCTGATCAACTCGATCTCGCCGGGGCGCCAGGTGCCGTCGAACCACGGCTCAAGCGGCCCGTAGAGCCGCATGATCGTGTTCCACCCCTTGCCGGGCACCGTCTGCAGCCAGTTGCTCTCCTTGCCCTCGGGCGCCACCGGCCCGAAGTAGACATCCGTGGAGCCGTCCGCGTTCTGCACCACGCCTTCGGTGTTGGAGCCGATGGCCGGGAACTGCGCATCCGTCTGCAACATGGAGCGGGTCTGGTTGTCATAGAGCGTGAAGGACCAGAAATCCTTGGCCGGCGGATTGGCCGGGACGGTCAGCTTGTAGGTCTTGCCGCCATCCAGCGCGTTGCCGTCAGAATCGCGGTAGGTGAAGGCATATTGCGAGCCCTTGCCCACGGCCTTCACCGCCATCGCGGGCGTGATGCCCGTGGCGTAGAAGTGGAAGGCCGCGCGGAAATCCTGCAGCGTCACCCCGTCCAGCACCCAGGTGTAGGCCCCGCCGGGGAAGGCGTTCTGCCAGTAGCTTTCACCCGGATACCAGTAGGCGCGCTCATCGCGCGGCTTGGAGATCAGCGTCTTCACCGTCACCGCGCCCGCCGAGGCCGCCTTCTTCAGGATGCCCTGCATCCGCTCGTCCGGCTCGAAGGGCTGGCCCTTCACGATCCCGATGGCGGCCAGATGGCCCAGAAGCTCCGGCTCCTCACCGAACAGCGGCTCGTTCTGGATCACGGTGTTGATCTCCTCGAACATCCGCTCATCCATCACGTGGATGGTGTTGAACTCCTTGCCCGAGACGTTCACGAAATTCAGCTCCGGCGGGTTGTCCGCCTGCGAGAGCGGGTAGAGCTTGAATGTCTCCTGCGTGGCCTTCACCGCTTCCTCTGTGGAGCCGTCCACCGTGTAGCCGCGCCACATCACCCAGTGGCCGTAGGTGTTGGTGGGCACGACGGCCGTGTAGCCGCTCTCGTCCACCTCGCCGTCGTAGCCCGGCGGCAGGATCAGGAACTTGCCACCCTGCCCTTCGTCGGGGCCGAGGTTGCCGAAATCCGTGACGTATTTGAACCAGCCGTCGTTGAGGAAACCGAGCACGTTGGGCGGAGTTTCCATCACCATCGGTTCATCGCCGAGCTGCAGCCACATCGTCTGGTAGACGCTGGTGGTGTTGGGGGTGAGGAAAAGCGCCTTGGAATCCATCAGGTCCGCAAATTGCAGAACCGTGGTGTTGGCCGGGCCGAAAGCCTCGATCCCACGCCGCATGGCGTCCATCGAAGCGATCTTCACCCCGTCCATGTAGGCTTGGTAGGCGTGGTGGAAATCCAGCAGGGTGTAGATCTTGTCGGTGGTCTCCGCATCCGGCACCCCGTCGAAGAAAGTCAGATTGCCCAGCTGGGTTTCGATGTTGTCGGGCGTAGTGATGCCGTCCGGGATCTCCGTGGTCATCGCCATTTTCGGCGGATCCTGCGCGAGCGCGCCGCCCGCAAGCCCGATCGCGAGGGCAAACCCGCCCGCGGCGGAATAAAGATGATTCATGTTTCCTCCCATCTGATTTCTCTGCGTTTCCTTCTCATCGGCCCTGCACGTTGCCGGAAAGCGGCGTGTCCGGATAAAGCGTGCTGAGCCAGATGCGTTCCAGAGCCGCAAGAACGGCGCCACGGTCCGCCATCGGCGGCCGCCCGAAAGCCTGGATCAGTGTTGCTGCATCCATCCGGTTGAGCGCCCGCGCAACCGCAGACGGCTCGAAGGGCGCGATCAGCCCCAAGGCTTGATCCCGCGCGATTCTCTCCGCCACCAACTCGTCGAATGCACCGATGAACCCTTCCCAGACATCTTCCAGCCGCGCGTCCTGCGTCGCCGCATCCGAAACCGCCCTCAGGATGAACCCTTTCTCCGCCCCGACCGCAACCAGTGCCGCGAGGCTGTGCCGAAGGCCCTGGGCCGGGTCTCCGACCTCTGAAAACCACGGCTGCGCGCCGGTGACGATCCCCTCCTTCACCTCGTCCAGCAAGGTGGCCATGAGCCCATGGAGATCGTTGAAATACTGGTAGAACGTCGCACGGCTGGCGCCGGCGCTCTTCATCAGCTCCGCCACAGTGAGCTCGCGAAACGGGCGCAGCCGCAGGAATTCACGCGCGGCATCCAGAATGGCGGCCCGTGTCCTCTCGGACTTGCTCAAGCGCGGCGAAAGGCCTGTGACCGCAAGATGCGTCCGCCTTGGGGAGCCTATATCTGACATTGTGTTAGATTTATTGACCCAGCGTCAGAAATCAAACGAATTTGGTTCAGACGCCATATGCGGCGGTCAATGCATCGCCTTGCGGATCCGCCGAACCACCCACCAGACCGCGATCACCACGAAGGGCACGAGCCCGGCGGTGAGCAGGCTCTTCTCCACCCCCGCCCCCTTGGCCAGCGGCGCCAGCGCATAGGCCAGCAGGTTCACCGCGTAGTAGCTGATCGCCACCACCGACAGCCCCTCCACCGTCTGCTGCAGACGCAGGGCAAGATCGGACCGGCGATCCATGCTCGCCAGCAGCGCCTGGTTCTGGGCGGCGCGGGCCACGTCCACCTGGGTGCGCAGCAGTTCGGAGGCCCGCTGCGCCCGCGTCGCGAGGCTTTCCAGCTGGCTGCGCGTGCTCTTCACGGTGCGCATGGCCGGATCGAACCGGCGCATCATGAACTCGCCGAAGGTCTGCCAGCCCTCGTAGCGTTGCTCACGCAGCACCTCGATGCGCTGGTTCACGATGGCCTCGTAGGCCCCCGTCGCCCCGAAGCGGAAGCTGCTGCGCGCCGAGAGCCGCTCGCCTTCCGCCGAGATCTCCATGAGCCTGTGCAGCGAGGTCTCGGGCATCGCCTCGCCTGCGTCGAGCCCCGTCACCAGCTCCGAAAGGCGCCGATCCAGCGCGCCCAGGTCCGGCTGCATCTCCCGCACCCGGCGGAAACCCAGCATCGCCATGCTCTTGTAGGTCTCGATCTCGCAGAGCCGCTGAACGACGCGTCCCGCGCGCTGGCTGCCCGTGCCCGGCGCGAGGAACACGGCAAAGCGCATGTGGCCGGCCGGATCGATGCGGAAATCGCCCGCGATCACCGCCGCCGCATCCAAGACCTGCGAAACCGCGAGGCTTTCGTCCACGAACCATTGGCCCAGCTGCGCCCGGATCGCGGCGGGATCGGCCTCCTCGACCACATGCAGCAACGCCGATGTCATCCGCACGCCCGGCGCCGCCGCCAGCCAGTCCGGCGGGAATACCTCGAAGAGCGCCGGATCGAACGCCCGCCCCGTCGGCCCCTCCATGAAGACGGTATAGGTGACGAACTCGGTGTGGCTTTCCCACTTCAGCCGATGCGCGCCGATGGCGCCCGAATAATGCGTCGCCCCCGGCTGCGGGTGCGGCGCCCCGTAGCGGTCCAGAAGCGCCAGCAGATGGGCCACGTCGGCCCCCCTGTCCCGCCCGGCGGCATTGTGCTCGCGCTTGATCGCCAGGAACACCGCCTGCCCCGGCGCCTTCAGCGTGGGAAAGGGGCGCGCGTGCAGTTCGTTGGCCAGCGCGTAGCGGTCCGGATGGTCCGCGATCTGGGGCATGAATTGCGCCATGAGGCCTCCTGTGGTTAATGCCGCAGGGTAAAGCAATTGCGGAATTTGTAAATAATTCCTCTATTTCATGGCTTTATGTGAATACATTCGTATACCGGCCGCTTCCGGGGCGCGCCGGTGCCCTGGATCCCGCCCCCGGCAAGGAGACACCCATGCTCGCCGGCCTCGCCCTTGGCCTCCTCGTGCTGATCCTCGCCCTCGCCGCCTGCTGGCTCCTGGCCCGCCCCGCGTGGATGGGGTTCGAAGGCAAGACCTTGTGGGACTGGCTCGCCGCGCTGATGAATGCCACCGTGCTGGGCATCGGCACGCTCATGGTCGGGCTGCTGCTGAAGCAGGCCGAGGAAAACCGGATCCAGGAGGCCGGCCTCCAGGCCTATTTCGACCGCATGGCGGCGCTCCACGTCCAGCAGGCGCTGCCCGCGCCCCAGCGCGATGCCGTGGCCCGCGCCCAGACGAGCGCCATCCTCGCGGTGGTGGACGGCCCCCGCGCCGGCCGCGCGCTGCGCTTCCTCGACGAACTCGGCACGCTGGAGCGCCACGTCGCCACGCTCGAAGGCGCCCGGCTCTCGGGCGCGGAACTCAAGGGCATGCGCTTTCGCCGCCTCGATTTCGAAGAGGCCGATCTCTCGGGCGCCGACATGGAATACGGTCGCTTCGACTTTGCCGACTTCGAAGACGCGGACCTGCGCGGCGCCGATCTGAAACGCAGCACGCTGGCGGGCGCCCGCTTCGACGGCGCACACCTCTCCCGCGCCGACCTCGAAGACGCCGACCTGCGCGGCGCCGAACTCTCCGCCGCCAGGGGCCTGAAGCGCGGCCAGCTCGCCGCCGCCTGTTTTGACGCCACGACGACCCTGCCCGAAAGCCTCGCTGGACTCGCCCCCGATCCGGCCCGCTGCGCGGCGATCGACGGCCCCTCGGGCAACTGAAGCTTCCTCTCGCTCCAAATACCTCGGGGGGAGTCCCGCAAGGGACGGGGGGCAGCGCCCCCCCTGCCTCGCCATCGGACCCGCCAACAAGAAAGGGCGCCCGAAGGCGCCCTTTCGCGTCCGGCAAAGCCGTCCGTCTAATGGATCAGCGTCAGCAGCTGGTCGAGAGACTGCTTCGCGTCGCCGTAGAACATCCGGGTGTTCTCCTTGTAGAACAGCGGGTTCTCGATGCCGGAGTAGCCCGTGCCCTGCCCCCGCTTGGAGACGAAGACCTGCTTGGCCTTCCAGCATTCCAGCACCGGCATCCCGGCGATGGGGGAGTTCGGATCCTCCTGCGCAGCCGGGTTCACGATGTCGTTGGAGCCGATCACGATGGCGACGTCCGTCTCCGGGAAGTCCTCGTTGATCTCGTCCATCTCCAGCACGATGTCGTAGGGCACCTTGGCCTCGGCCAGCAGCACGTTCATGTGCCCCGGCAGGCGGCCGGCCACGGGGTGGATGGCGAAGCGCACGTTCTTGCCCTTGGCCCGCAGGCGGCGGGTCAGTTCCGCCACGTTCTGCTGCGCCTGCGCCACCGCCATGCCGTAGCCCGGAATGATGATCACGCTGTCGGCCTCTTCCAGCGCCGCGGCCACGCCCTCGGCGTCGATCGCGATCTGCTCGCCCTCGACTTCCATCGCCGGGCCGGAGGCGCCGCCGAAGCCGCCGAGGATGACCGAGACAAACGAGCGGTTCATCGCCTTGCACATGATGTAGCTCAGGATCGCCCCGGAGGAGCCCACCAGGGCACCGACCACGATCAGCAGATCGTTGCCGAGCGAGAAGCCGATCGCGGCGGCGGCCCAGCCCGAGTAGCTGTTGAGCATGGAGACGACCACCGGCATGTCGGCGCCGCCGATGCCCATGATCAGGTGGTAGCCGATGAACAGCGCGGCCAGCGTCATCAGGAACAGCGGGAAGAAGCCCCCGGTGTTGAAGTACCAGATCAGGCACAGCAGCGAGACGCCCGCGGCGGAGGCATTCAGCAGGTGGCCGCCGGGCAGCTTCGTCGCCGCCGAGGTCACCCGGCCCGACAGCTTGCCGTAGGCGATCACGGAGCCGGTGAAGGTGATCGCGCCGATGAAGATCCCGAGGAACAGCTCGACGCGCAGGATGTTCTGCTCAACGACGTCCTTCTTGGCCAGAAGCGCGCCGAAACCTTCCAGCGCCTTCTGCGCCTCCGCGTCCATCGCCAGCACGCGGCCCAGCTCGAAATGGGCGTTGAAGCCCACGAAGACGGCCGCGAGGCCGACGAGCGCGTGCATCCCGGCCACGAGCTCGGGCATCTGGGTCATCTCGACCCGGCTGGCCAGCATGTAGCCGATCACGCCGCCGGCCGCGATCAGCACGATCGACAGCCACCAGAGCCCCGCACCGGGGCCGATCAGCGTGGCGACGACCGCCAGCGCCATGCCGACGATCCCGTACCAGACGGCGCGTTTCGCGCTCTCCTGGCCGGAAAGCCCCCCGAGCGAGAGGATGAACAGAACAGCCGCAACAACGTAGGCGGCGGTGGTGAAACCGAAGTCCATTGCCCTCTACTCCTTAGGATTTCTGGAACATGGCGAGCATGCGCCGGGTGACGAGGAAGCCGCCGAAGATGTTGATCCCGGCCATGAAGACCGAAAGCGCGGCCAGCAGGATCACGAGGAAACTGCCCGAGCCGATCTGCATCAGCGCCCCGAGGATGATGATCGAGGAGATCGCGTTGGTCACCGCCATCAGCGGCGTGTGCAGGGCGTGGCTCACGTTCCAGATCACCTGGAAGCCCACGAAGACCGCCAGCACGAAGACGATGAAATGCTGCATGAAGCTCGCGGGGGCCACGAGCCCCACGCCGAGGATCAGCGCCGCGCCCACGCCCAGCAGGGTCACCTGCTGCTTCGTCTGCGCCTTGAAGGCGGCGATTTCCTGCGCCTTCTTCTCCTCCGGCGTCAGTTCCTTGGGCTTCTCCTTGCTCTTGGCCGCGATGGCCTGGACCTTCGGCGGCGGCGGCGGGAAGGTGATCTCGCCCTCGTAGGTCACGGTGGCGCCGCGGATGACGTCATCTTCCATGTTGTGGACGATCTTGCCGTCCTTCCCGGGCGTCAGATCCGTCAGCATGTGGCGGATGTTCGTGGCGTAGAGCGTGGAGGCCTGTGCGCCCATGCGGGCGGGGAAATCGGTGTAGCCGATGATGGTGACGCCGTTGTCGGTCACCACTTTTTCGTCCTTAACCGTGCCTTCCACGTTGCCGCCGCGCTCCGCGGCCAGATCGACGATCACCGAGCCCGGCTTCATGGCCTTCACCATGTCTTCCAGCCACAGCTTGGGCGCCTCGCGGTTGGGGATCAGCGCGGTGGTGATCACGATGTCCATCTCCGGCGCCAGCTCGCGGAACTTCGCCAGCTGGGCCTCGCGGAACTCGGGCGAGGAGACGGAGGCATAGCCGCCGGTGGCGGCGCCGTCCTGCTGCTCTTCCTCGAAATCGAGATAGACGAACTCCGCGCCCATGGATTCGACCTGCTCGGCCACTTCGGGCCGCACGTCGAAGGCGTAGGTGATCGCGCCCAGCGAGGTGGAGGTGCCGATGGCGGCGAGGCCGGCCACGCCCGCGCCCACCACGAGCACTTTGGCCGGGGGCACCTTGCCCGCGGCGGTGATCTGGCCGGTGAAGAAGCGGCCGAAGTTGTTGCCCGCCTCGATCACGGCGCGGTAGCCCGCGATGTTGGCCATGGAGGAGAGCGCGTCCATCTTCTGGGCGCGGCTGATGCGCGGCACCATCTCCATGGCGATGACGTTGGCCCCCGAAGCCTTCGCCTTCTCCATGCCCTCTTCGTTTCCGGCCGGGTTGAAGAAGCTGATCAGCGTCTTGCCCTTGGCCAGGTAGCCCAGCTCCGTGGCGTCGGGCTGACGCACCTTGGCGATGATGTCGGCCTCTTTCCAGAGCGTGGCCGCATCGGGCACGACCTTCACGTCCGCGGCCTCGTAGGCGTCATCGGAGAATCCCGACGCCTGCCCGGCCCCCGACTCGATCAGGCATTCATAGCCCAGTTTCTGCAGCTGCCTGGCACTCTCCGGCGTCAACGCGACCCGCGTTTCGCCGGGAAAGACCTCTCTCGGAACACCGATTTTCACTGTTTTCTTCCCTCTCTCCCGAACTGCCCAACACTAGCAGGACACAATCAGACGCAGGCTTGTTAACCCGCGCAATAAAATTTCTCAACGACTGTCGAGCGTGAATTTTCTGCGACGCAGCGACATTTCAGATCCATCTGCGCACCTTGTTGCAATAAGCGGCGTATTGCTTGCGGAATTTGCGGCGCAGGCGATCTTCCTCCGGCAGCACGAAGCGGCGCTCGATGACCCAGAGGAAAAGCGGCACCAGCGGCAGCGCCAGAACGGCGTCCCACCACAGGATGAGGCCGGCCAGCAGCAGCATGTCGCCCAGGTAGATCGGATTGCGGCTGCGCTTGAACACGCCCGACTGCACCAGCGCCGCGCTTTCGCCATGGGGGTGCACGGTCGTCTTGTGGCGGCGCATCTGCTGCACGGCCAGCACCATCAGCAGCAGCCCTCCGCCCACGAGGAAGCCGGCCAGCAAATCCGGGATCGGGCCGGGAAACCCCAGCCCCGGCGCGAGAAAGGAGAGCCGCCACGCCAGAAACAGGAACACGGCCAGCCAGAACGGCGGCACATCCAGCGATTTCAGAAGGGGCATTTCCCGTTTCCTCTTCGCGCGCACGCAAACAGCCCCGAGACGGGGCATTCCGAAACTAACATATCAGATTTGGAAAGGGAAAGGTGAATAATGCTGACCTAGCGTCAATTCACCACAGCCCGCGCGAAAAAATCCAATGCCCTCAAGCGCTTTTCAGCGCCTTCGGACGCAGCCCCGCGGCCCAGTCCTTCACTGCGGCGCCGAAGGCGGTGAACAGCGGGCGGGAGACGGGATCCATCGCCGCGTTCCATTCCGGATGCCATTGCACGCTCATGGTGAAGCCCGGCGCATCCTTGATGTAGATCGCTTCTGGCGTGCCGTCGGGCGCATGGCCGTCGATCACCACCCGCGCGCCGGGGCGCGCGATGCCCTGCCCGTGCAGCGTGTTCGTCATCACTTCGGTGGCCCCGAAAAGCCGGGCGAAGGGGCCGTCGGGGGTGAGGCTGACGATGTGGCGCAGCTCGAACTTCTCTTCCAGCGTGCCGTCGGGCGGCATCCGGTGGTTCATCCGCCCGGGCAGATCGCGGATCTCGGGATGCAGCGTGCCGCCCATCGCCACGTTGACCTCCTGGAAGCCCCGGCAGATCCCGAGGAAGGGCTGGCCGCGTTCCACGCAGGCGCGCACCAAAGGCAGGGTGATCGCATCACGCGCGCGGTCGAACTCTCCGTGGGCCTCGGTCACCGCCTCGCCGTATTCGTCGGGGTGGACATTGGGCCGGCCGCCCGTCAGCAGAAAGCCGTCGCACAGCTCCAGAAGCTCGGGAACGGAGACGAAACGGGGGTCGGCCGGGATCAGCATCGGCATGCAGCCGGCGACATCGGCCACCGCTTCCGAGTTCATCGTGCCGCCGGCGTGGGCGGGATACTGATCGTTGATGAGATAACTGTTGCCGATGATACCGACGATTGGCCGTGCCATTTGTGCCCCTGCGCGTTTTCCACGGCAGACTATAAGCCGATGGCCTGGCCGCGAAAAGCACACAAAACCGTGCAGCTTCTGCAAAAATCTGCAACAGGCGCGGGCCGTTTGCCGCCCGCGCCCGATCAGATGATCGCTTTTGGCCCCGCGTTCAGGCCTCGGCCTCAAGCCCGGCCGCGGTGATTCCGGCCACGGCGGCCTCGGCATCGTTGTCGGAGGTATCCCCGGTGACGCCCACCGCGCCGACGATGTTGCCGCGCTTGTCCTTCACGAGGACGCCACCGGGCACCGGGATCACCTGCCCGCCGTAGGCGCCGTTCACCGCGGCCATGAAATAGGCCTGCTGCTCCGCGCGCGCCATCTGCGCCTTGCCGGCCATGCCCAGCATCACCGAGCCGTAGGCCTTTCCCTGCGCGATGGCGAACCGGCCCGGCGCGGCGCCGTCCTCGCGCTCGAAGGCTTTCACGTGGCCGCCGGTGTCGAGCACCACCACCGAGAGCGGTTTGAGCTCCATTTCCCGGCCCTTGGCCAGAATGCCGCGAATGATCATCCGGGCCTTGCGAAGGCTGATTTCCGCCATTGTCCTCTCCTTGCAACGGTCTTTGAACGTGAAAACGCCCGGCACGGGGCCGGGCGCGTGAATGTCAGGAGGCCTTGAGTTCCAGCCTGCGGGCGTGCAGCACCGGCTCGGTGTAGCCGGAGGGCTGTTCGCGCCCCTTGAACACCAGGTCGCAGGCGGCCTTGAAGGCGATGCCGTCGAAACCGGGCGCCATCGGGCGGTAGGCCGGATCGCCGGCGTTCTGGCCGTCCACCACGGCGGCCATCTTCTTCATCGCCGACATCACCTGCGCCTCGCTCACCACCCCGTGATGCAGCCAGTTCGCCAGCGCCTGCGAGGAGATCCGGCAGGTGGCGCGATCCTCCATCAGGCCGACGTTGTTGATGTCGGGCACCTTGGAACAGCCCACGCCCTGATCGACCCAGCGCACGACGTAGCCGAGGATGCCTTGCGCGTTGTTCTCCACTTCCGCGGTGATTTCTTCGTCCGACCAGTTCTGCCCCGTGGCCACCGGGATCGTCAGCAGATCGGCCAGCGTGCCCCGGCGGCCCTGCGCCTTGATCTCGTTCTGGCGGGCGAAGACGTCCACCTCGTGGTAGTGCGTGGCGTGCAGCGTGGCGGCGGTGGGCGACGGCACCCAGGCGCAGTTTGCCCCGGCCATCGGGTGGCCGATCTTCGCGGCGAGCATGTCGGCCATCAGGTCCGGCATGGCCCACATCCCCTTGCCGATCTGCGCCTTGCCCTGAAGCCCGCATTGCAGCCCGATATCGACGTTGCGATCCTCGTAGGAGGCGATCCAGGGCGTGGATTTCATGTCGCCCTTCTTCAGGAAGGGGCCGGCCTCCATGCTGGTGTGGATCTCGTCGCCGGTGCGGTCGAGGAAGCCCGTGTTGATGAAGGCGACGCGGTGCTTCGCGGCGCGGATGCATTCCTTGAGGTTCACCGAGGTGCGGCGCTCCTCGTCCATGATGCCGAGCTTCACTGTATGGCGCGGCAGGCCGAGGATCTCTTCCACGCGGGTGAAGATCTCGTCGGCGAAGGCGACCTCCTCCGGCCCGTGCATCTTCGGTTTCACCACGTAGACGGAGCCCTTCAGCGAGTTGCCGCCGTCCCGCTTCAGATCGTGCATGGCGATCAGCGTGGTGAAGAGCGCATCCATCAGCCCCTCGCCCGCTTCCCGCCCCTCACGGTCCAGCACCGCCGGGTTCGTCATCAGGTGGCCCACGTTGCGCACCAGCATCAGCGAGCGGCCTTTGAGCGTGGCCGCCGCGCCGCCGGCGGTGGTGTAGGCGATGTCGGGGTTCATCGACCGGGTGACGGTTTTGCCGCCCTTCTCGAAGCTCTCTTCCAGATCGCCCTTCATCAGGCCCAGCCAGTTGCGGTAGGCCAGCGCCTTGTCCTCGGCATCCACGGCGGCGACGGAATCCTCGCAGTCCATGATGGTGGAGATCGCGGCCTCCAGCGTCACGTCGGAGACGCCGGCCGGATCGTCCTTGCCGATCGGGTGGCCGCGGTCGATGCGGATGATGATGTGCAGATGGTTGTGCCTGAGCACGATTCCTTCCGGAGCCTCGGCCTTGCCGATGTAGCCTACGAATGCCGCCGGATCGGCCAGCGCCGGCACCAGCGCGCCGTTCTCGACGGCATAGCCGGTGCAGGCGGCATGGCTGCCCTCGGCCAGCGGCACGGCCTTGTCGAGGAAGGCCTTCGCCCAGGCCACCACGCGCGCGCCGCGCGCCGCGTCATAGCCCTTGCCCGCGGGCAGATCGCCCAGCGCATCGGTGCCGTAGAGCGCATCGTAAAGGCTGCCCCAGCGGGCGTTGGCCGCGTTCAGCGCGAACCGGGCGTTCATGATCGGCACCACCAGCTGCGGACCGGGAATCGCGGCGATCTCGTCGTCCACGTTGGCGGTCTCGATCTCGAAATCCTCGCCCTCCTCCAGCAGGTAGCCGATATCCTTCAGGAAGGCCTCGTAGGCGGCGGCGTCATGGGGCTGCCCCCGGCGCGCCACGTGCCAGGCATCGATCTGCGCCTGGATCGCCTCGCGCTTCTCCAGCAGGGCGCGGTTCTTCGGGCCGAGCTCGTGCACGAGGGCGGAGAGCCCCGCCCAGAAGGCATCGGCGCTGACGCCCGTGCCCGGGAGCGCCTCACCTTCGAGAAAATCCACGAGGCGGCTGTCCACCTGCAAACCGTGCTTTTCCTGACGTTCCATCCCCGAGATCCTCCTGTGAACGTTTTGCCGGCGCGCGGGGCGCCGGTTTCCTGTTACGCAAAAAGTTTCCGATAGTAAACAGCTTTGGTAAATTTACTTTACCAATTTGCAAGACGGAGGCGAAACACCTTCAATCCGAATTTGAAATCCGCCGCGCCCTGCGGCAGCGCTCGGAGCAATGGCGCACGTGCTCCCAATCCTTCGCCCACTTGCGCCGCCAGGTGAAGGGGCGACCGCAGGTGGCACATGTTTTGCTGGGCAGATCGCGCTTTTCCACCCGCTTGCCGCCGCGCCGCATCAGAGCCCCAGATCCAGCTGCCGGGCATCAAAGCGCGCCGGTTTGCGGCGGCGGCTGCGGGGCGGTTTGCGGCTGGCGTGCGCCCTGACCACCTGCACCGCCTCCTGCCTGAAGCCGGCGCTCTTGCGCACCGCGTGGACGGCTTCCCGCGCCGCGCGGGCGCTTTCGGCCGGGTCCACCAGGGGATGCGGGTAGCGGCGGCCCAGAAGCGTGCCCGCCCTTTCCCAGGCCCAGGGCGTCTGCAGGAAAACGTCGGGCACCTCGGCCAGCTCGGGCAGCCAGCGGCGGGTGAAGATGCCGTCCGGATCCTGCTCGTGCCCCTGTTTCACCGGGTTGTAGATGCGTACCGTGTTCATCCCTGTCACCCCGCTCTGCATCTGGCACTGGCTCAGGTGGATGCCCGGCTCGTAATCGGTGAAGCGCTGCGCCAGCAGCGGCGCGGTGGCGCGCCAGTCGAGCCACAGGTTGTAGCTTGCGAAGGACATCACCATCGCCCGCATCCGGAAGTTCAGCCATCCGGTGTGCGCCAGCATCCGCATGCAGGCATCCACGAAGGGCACCCCGGTTTCACCGGCGAAGAAGGCCTCCAGCCGCGCGGCGTCGGGCGTGGCGGGGCGCAGGGTCTCGTAGGCCGAATGCAGGCAGCGCCGCTCGAGGTCCGGGGCGTCTTCGAGCTTCTGCATGAAGTGGTCGCGCCAGGCGAGCCGGGCCTGGAAACTGGCGAGGCTGCCGCGCCAGCCATCCCGCGCGCCCTTCACCTCGGCCTGCCGCGCGGCACCGGCATGGGCCGCCTCGCGCGGGGAGAGCGTGCCGAAGGCCAGGTGCGGCGACAGCCGGGAACAGGCCGCCTCCCCCGCCAGCGGCGATGACATCGCCTTGCGGTAATGCCGGCCCCGCTCGGTGAGGAAGCCGCCGAGGCAGGCAAGCCCCTGCGTGCGCCCCCCTATCTGCCGCGCCGGACAGGTATCCGGCGGCGCGAGATCGGCCGGGATGGCGCCACCGCCCAGCGGGTCCGACAAGGCGGCCACAGAGATCAACGCCACGGGCTCCAGCAGCGGCCCACGGAAGCGGGCGGTGCGGCGCGCAGCCCAGCCGTCGCGCCCCGGCGAACGCCGTTCCACCCCGGGCTGGGGCACCTCCTGCCACGCCACGCCCGCCCGGCGCGCCCAGTCGGCCACGCGCCTGTCGCGCCGGAAGGTCCAGAGGTTGCCGGTCTCCTCGTGGCTCACCAGCCGACGCACCCCATGCGCCGCGCGCAGCGCGTCGAGCACCTCCACCGCCTCGCCGGTGCGGATCTGCAGCGGCGCGCCCAGCGCCGCGAGATCGCGCGCCAGTTCCGCGAGGCACTCGGCCAGGAAGGCCCACTGGCGGCCGGAGCTGTCGGGCAGCGCCCAGAGCGCCGGCTCGCAGATGTAGAGCGGGATCACGGGCCCCTGCCCGGCCGCCAGCCGGAGGGCGGCGTTGTCCTGCACCCGCAGATCGCGCTTGAACCAGAGAATCGTCACCATGGCGGGGCAGATAGAACGCCGCGCGCGGCCGGAAAGCCCATCGCACGCCCCCTGCCACCGCCTTGCACCCGCCCGCCAAACCGCTACACCTTACCGCCAACAGCATATGGAGAGCCGCGATGAAAGATGCCGCGCCGCAAAAGATCTACCTGTCGGATTACACCCCCTTCGGCTACCGCGTGGAGGAGGTGCATCTGACCTTCCGCCTCGCGCCAGAGGCCACGCGGGTGCTGTCCCGCATCCGCTTCGCCCCCAACCCCGAGGCCACCGACCGCCGGTTCTTCCTGCACGGCGAGCAGCTGAAGCTGCTGAGCGCGCGGATCGACGGCGCCCCGATCACCCCCCGCTTCGTGGACGGCGGGCTGGAGGCCGACGTGCCCGACGGCCCCTTCCTCTGGGAAGCGGAAGTGGAGATCGCCCCGGCGAAGAACACCGCGCTCGAAGGGCTCTACATGTCGGGCGGGATGTATTGCACCCAATGCGAGGCCGAAGGCTTCCGCAAGATCACCTATTACCCCGACCGCCCCGACGTGATGGCCACCTTCACCGTGCGCATCGAAAGCGACATGCCGGTGCTGCTCTCCAACGGCAACCCGCTGGGCAAGGGGGCGGGCTGGGCCGAATGGCACGATCCCTGGCCCAAGCCCTCCTACCTCTTCGCGCTGGTGGCCGGGGATCTGGT
This sequence comes from Pseudoruegeria aquimaris, assembly GCF_900172235.1. GTDB lineage: Bacteria > Pseudomonadota > Alphaproteobacteria > Rhodobacterales > Rhodobacteraceae > Pseudoruegeria > Pseudoruegeria aquimaris. The sequence goes on from NZ_FWFQ01000006.1 coordinate 142,242, forward strand.
CAACCACGCCGACCGCTTCACCACGATGGAAGGGCGCGACGTGGAACTCAACATCTGGGTGCGGCCGGGCGACGAGGGCAAATGCGCCTTCGGGATGGACGCGCTGAAACGCTCCATGAAGTGGGATGAAGAGGTCTACGGCCGCGCCTACGACCTGGACATTTTCAACATCGTGGCCGTGGACGATTTCAACATGGGCGCGATGGAGAACAAGGGGTTGAACATTTTCAACTCTTCCTGCGTTCTCGCCAGCCCGGAAACCTCCACCGACGCCAACTTCGAGCGCATCGAGGCGATCATCGCCCACGAGTATTTCCACAACTGGACGGGCAACCGCATCACCTGCCGCGACTGGTTCCAGCTCTGCCTGAAGGAAGGGCTCACCGTCTTCCGGGATCAGCAGTTCACCGGCGATCAGCGCAGCCATGCGGTGAAGCGCATCGACGACGTGCTCACCCTGCGCGGCCGCCAGTTCCGCGAGGACAACGGCCCGCTCGCCCACCCGGTGCGCCCGGAAAGCTTCGTGGAGATCAACAACTTCTACACCGCCACCGTCTACGAGAAGGGCGCCGAGCTGATCGGGATGCTGAAGACGCTCGTGGGCGATGCCGCCTACAAGGAGGCGCTGGATCTCTATTTCCGCCGCCACGACGGCCAGGCGGCCACGATCGAGGATTGGCTGAAGGTCTTCGAGGATGTCACCGGGCGCGATCTTTCGCAGTTCAAACTCTGGTACAGCCAGGCCGGCACGCCCCGCCTGAAGGTGGAAGAGGCATTCGAGAACGGCACTTACACCCTGACGTTCACGCAAAGCACGCCCCCCACGCCGGGCCAGCCCGTGAAGGATCCGAAGGTCATCCCGATCCTCGTCGGGCTGCTTGACGACACCGGTGCGGAGATCCAGCCCACGACGTTGCTGGAGATGACGCAGGAAAGGCAATCCTTCTGCTTCGAGGGGCTCTCCGCGCGCCCGATCCCTTCGATCCTGCGCAATTTCTCGGCCCCCGTGATCCTGCAGCGCGAAAGCAGCAACGCCGAGCGTGCCTTCCTGCTGGCCCATGACACCGATCCGTTCAACAAGTGGGAGGCCGGGCGCGCGCTGGCCAAGGACGTGCTGACCCGCATGATCTGCGACGGCGCCCCGGCCGATCCGGCCTACCTCGATGCCCTGCAGCGCGTGGCCCGTGACGACAGCCTCGATCCGGCCTTCCGGGCACTGGCCCTGCGCCAGCCGAGCGAGGAGGACATCGCCCAGACCCTGTTCGACGCCGGCCGCACCCCGGATCCGGCGCGAATCCACGATGCCGCCGAAACACTGGCGCAGGCACGCGCCGAGGCTCTCCAGGATCTGCTGCCGCGCCTCTACGCCGAGATGCACGTGCCCGGCCCCTACAGCCCCGACGCCAAGGCCGCCGGCAAGCGCGCGCTTCAGAACACGGTGCTCGGGCTGCTGTCGCGGCTGGATTCCGGTGAGGCCGCGCGCCGGCAGTATGCCGCCGCCGACAACATGACGATGCAGCTCGGCGCGCTGGCGAGCCTGCTCACCATCGAGCGCGGCCGCGCCGAAACCGCCGCCTTCTACGACCAGTGGAAGGCCGACCGCCTCGTGATGGACAAATGGTTCGGGCTCCAGGTGGCCTGCGCCGCGCCGGAAGCGGCGGCCGAAACCGCCCGCGCCCTGACCGAACACGCCGATTTCGACTGGAAGAACCCCAACCGCTTCCGCGCCGTCTTCGGCAGCCTCGCCACAAACCCGGCCGGCTTCCATCATGAAAGCGGCGCCGGCTACGCGCTGCTCGCCGACTGGCTGATCCGGCTCGATCCGGTCAACCCGCAGACCACTGCGCGCATGTGCTCGGCCTTCGAGACATGGCGCCGCTACGATGCCGACAGGCAGGGGCTGATCCGCGCCCAGCTCGAACGGATCCTGAACCAGCCCGGCCTCAGCCGGGACACCACGGAAATGATCACGCGCATCCTGGAGGGATAGGCCGATGGACCGCAAGAACATGCTCATCACGGGGGCCTCCTCGGGGATCGGCGCCGCGCTGGCGGAACTCGCCGCGCAGGAAGGCTGGGACATCGGCCTGAACTACCGCAAGGACGAAGCCGCCGCCCGCGCCGTCGCCGCCCGCGCCGAGGCCGCGGGCGCCCGCGTCGTTCTGTTGCCGGGCGACGTCTCCGACATCGCCGACGTGGAACGCATGTTCAGCACTTTCGACGACACCCTCGGCCGGCTCGATGCGCTCATCAACAACGCCGGCATCGTCGGCGCGGCCAGCCGGGTGGAGGATCTGCCCCCCGAGCGGCTGGAACGCATGTTCGCCGTGAACGTGCTGGGCAGCATCTACTGCGCGCAGGAAGCCGTGCGCCGCATGGCCCATCGCTACGGCGGCAAGGGCGGCAGCATCGTCAATGTCTCTTCCGTCGCCGCGCGGCTGGGCTCGGCCGGGGAATACGTGGACTACGCCGCCTCCAAGGGCGCGATCGACACCTTCTCCAAGGGGCTTGCCGACGAGAACGCCCGCGAGGGCATCCGCGTCAACGTGCTGCGGCCGGGAATCACCGCCACGCCACTGCACGCCAAGGGCGGCGAGCCGGGCCGGGAAGAGCGCCTGAAAGACAGGATCCCGATGGGCCGCCCCGGCGAAGCGCGGGAAATCGCCGAGGCCATTCTCTGGCTCGCAAGCGATCGCGCCTCCTACGTGACGGGGGCGTTCCTGGACGCCAGCGGCGGGCGCTAGGCGCGGTGCTGCCCTACCGCTTCGAGACCCGCGGCAAGAACGCGAAGAACTACGCCGCGCTCGCGGGGCTCGCTCTGGCCTTCGCCGGGCTGATCGCGCTGGGGGCCTCCATCTGGTTTCTCCTGATCGTTCAAGGGCTTGCCGCCCTGATCCTCTGGGACGTGCTGACCGATCGGCGCGCGAGCCTCAGCCTTGACGCCTCGGGGCTGCGCTGGCGGTCCGGCCGCCGTGAAGAGGCCTTCACGCTGGGCGAAATCGGCCGGCTGCGGCTGTCCCGGCGGCTGGATTTCTCCCATGCCGCCACCCTGTATGCCACCAACGGCCAGCGCCATCCGATCCCCTGGGAGTGCCTGCCGCCCGTGCCCGCCTTCAAGGCCGCGGCCGAGGAAGCTGGCATTGAAGTGGAAACGGTATTATTTTCATTGGTCTAGACTGCATGTCATAGAAGCTTAGCTGATGTCTGTTTGTGTAGGCCCATGAAAGATAGAATCGATCCTTTGATTGAAGAACGGGCCGAGTGGCTGTTTTCTTCCAATCCGGTCGCCCGCGCCTGCCGTGCCGGGCTGAACCGGCTGCTGGGCTATCAGCGCACGCTCGACCTCGGCGAAACCCTGCGCGACGAACCGGCGCCCGAGATCATGGACAGGGTGGCCGCGATGCTCGCCAACCACCTGACCGTGACCGGGCTCGAACACATCCCCGCCAAGGGCCCCGCCCTGATCGTGGCCAACCACCCCACCGGGATCGCCGACGGGGTGATGCTCTGGCAGGCGCTGTCGGCCCGGCGGCCCGACATCTTCTACTTCGCCAACCACGACATCCTGCGCGTGCTGCCCCAGATGGAGGCGATCATCGCCCCCGTCGAATGGCGCGAGGAAAAGCGCACGCGCGCGAAGACCCGCGCCACGATGGACTACATGCGCACCGCCGTGGCCGAGGAACGGATCGGGGTGATCTTCCCCTCCGGCCGGCTGGCCAAGCGTCGCGGACTGCGGCTGCATGAACGGCCGTGGATGGCCTCCGCGGCGATGATGGCGCGCAAGTTCGACCTTCCGGTCATCCCGCTCAACATCCGCGCGCGCAACTCGGCGCTCTTCTACCTCTTCGATCTCGTCCACCCCTCGCTGCGCGACATCACGCTCTTCCACGAGACCCTGAACAAGGATCGCCAGCCCTACCGCATCACCATCGGCGCACCGATCCCGCCCGGCGATCTGCCGGCGCAGGCCGCCGAGGGCATCGAGGTGCTGAGGGCCGCCACGCTGGCCCTCGGCGGGCGCCACGCGCCGACGGTTTCTCTGGTGGACAGCACCCGCCGCCCGAGCTGGGCCAAAGGCGCCGCGCCCGCCACGGGCTGACCCGAAGGCCGCCCGCGAACCGCCCCCGCGCACTGGCACGGCGAACTGGCCCGGCGAACCGGCCCGACGCACGAGCGCGGCGCGTCACTCCTTGCGGCAGTAATCCTGCTGGCGCACCCAGGCGGCCATGTCGGCCCGCTTGGAGGCGGAGCGGAACGGCGCCCAGTCGCGCGCCATGCCCGGCCAGGGCGATTTCGTGCCCGAGACGACGCCGCCCTTGGGCACCTGCCGCTCCATGATCTTCACGGCGCATTCGAGGTTCTTGGTGCCCACGAACAGTTCGCTTCGGTTCAATCCGCAGCCGTAGTAGTTGGCGCTCTTGGGCGCGATCTGCACGAGTCCCAGCCACCGCCCGCCGCCGCCGGCAGCTTTCGGGTTCCAGGTGCTTTCATGCTTGGCCAGCGCCGAGAGCACCCCCGCCCAGAAGGCGGCGCGCTCCTCGGGCCCGTTCTCGGGATAGGCCGGGCACCAGGTGTCGGTGTCGGCGGGCACCATCGCCAGCAGCGTCGGGGCATCTTCCAGCAGCGCGGCGATCGCGGCCTGGGTCCAGGCCTCGCTCTCGGGGCGGAAATCCCAGCGCATCACGGGCAGCGCATCGACCTCGGCCTCGCCGTCTCTCAAGGCCGCATCGCCGCAGCTCGACAGGAAAGCCGCACAGAGGAAAGAGATCAGAAAGCCGGCCTTGCGCATCGCGGGCTCCATCCGTTGTTGACCCATCCGCAACGCTAGCCGCAACCGGCGCGCCCCGTCCATCCGCGCCGCCGTGCATGGACGGATTTCCGCCGATCGCGCGCTGCCCCGAACGGCCACCATTTCGCGCCGGCGAGGCTTGCCCCTGCCCGCGCCCTGCCCTAGAAGGCAAGGCGATCAACGCGAAGGACGCCGAAACAATGCTCGACCTGACCTACACCGCCCCCGCGCCGAAAGTCATCGCCGGTGCGAAAGAGGATTGGGAACTCGTGATCGGCATGGAGGTCCATGCCCAGGTCTCTTCCAACGCCAAGCTGTTCTCCGGGGCCTCCACCCGCTTCGGTGCCGAACCCAACTCCAACGTGGCCTTCGTGGACGCCGCCATGCCCGGCATGCTGCCCGTCATCAACGAATTCTGCGTCGAACAGGCGGTGCGCACGGGCCTCGGCCTGAAGGCGCAGATCAACCTCTTCTCGGCGTTTGACCGCAAGAACTACTTCTACCCGGATCTGCCGCAGGGCTACCAGATCAGCCAGCTCTACCACCCGATCGTGGGCGAGGGCGAAATCCTCGTGGACATGGGCCCCGGCGTGGGCCGCAAGGTGCGCATCGAGCGCATCCACCTCGAACAGGACGCCGGCAAGAGCGTGCACGACATGGACCCGAACATGTCCTTCGTGGATCTCAACCGCACCGGCGTCGCGCTGATGGAGATCGTCTCCCGCCCCGACATCCGCGGCCCCGAGGAGGCCGCCGCCTACATCGTGAAGCTGCGCCAGATCCTGCGCTACCTCGGCACCTGCGACGGCAACATGCAGAACGGCAACCTGCGCGCCGACGTGAACGTCTCGGTCTGCCGCCCGGGAGACTACGAGAAATACCAGGAAACGCAGGATTTCAGCCATCTCGGCACGCGCTGCGAGATCAAGAACATGAACTCCATGCGCTTCATCCAGCAAGCCATCGACTACGAGGCGCGCCGCCAGATCGCCATCCTCGAAGACGGCGGCACGGTGGATCAGGAAACCCGCCTCTACGATCCGGACAAGGGCGAAACCCGCTCCATGCGCTCCAAGGAAGAAGCGCATGACTACCGCTACTTCCCCTGCCCCGATCTTCTGCCGCTGGAAATCGAACAGGCCTGGGTCGATGACATCGCCGCCTCCCTGCCCGAGCTGCCGGATGCCAAGAAGGCCCGCTTCGTGGGCGATTACGGCCTGAGCGAATACGACGCTTCCGTGCTGACGGCCGAGGTGGAAAGCGCCGACTACTTCGAGAAAGTCGCCGCTGTGGGCGAAGACGGCAAGCTCGCCGCCAACTGGGTCATCAACGAGCTGTTCGGCCGCCTCAAGAAGGACGATCGCGAGATCACCGAAAGCCCGGTCAGCCCCGAGCAGCTCGGCGGCATCATCAAGCTGATCAAGGCCGGCGACATCTCCGGCAAGATCGCCAAGGAGCTGTTCGAGATCGTCTACACCGAAGGCGGCGATCCGGCCCAGATCGTCGAAGCCCGTGGCATGAAGCAGGTCACCGACACCGGCGCCATCGAGGCCGCCGTGGACGAGGTGATCGCCGCCAACCCGGCCCAGGTCGAGAAGGCCAAGCAGAATCCCAAGCTGGCCGGCTGGTTCGTCGGGCAGGTGATGAAGGCCACCGGCGGCAAGGCCAACCCGAAGGCCGTGAACGAACTGGTGGCGAAGAAACTCGCCCAGTAACGTCCAGCCCCGCAAGGCGCCGCACTTTTTTCTCGCCCCCGGTGCCCCGAGCGCCGGGGGCGAGCGCGTTTCGGGCCAGCCTCGCGGCCTGAACTCGCCCATCCGCACCGCGCCTCTTTCCGCACGCGCGAAGCACGCGCCGCCGCACAGGCTTTCCTCTCGCACCAAATACCTCGGGGGGAGGCCCGCGAGGGCCGGGGGGCAGCGCCCCCGCCCCGCGCGCCATCCGCGCTTGACTTGCCCGCCGCCCGGCGCCAAACAGGCGCCACACACATAAACCCGCAACCGGGCGTTCCGTGGGCGCCAAACCGACGAGGAGAGCCAGCAGATGGCCCAGATTTCCCTCACCTTCCCCGATGGCAATGCGCGTGAATACGACGCCGGCGTGACCCCTGCCGAGGTCGCCGCCTCCATCTCCACCTCGCTTGGCAAGAAAGCGATTTCCGCGCAGGTCAACGGCCGGCACTGGGATCTGCAGTGGCCGATCGAAACCGATGCCACCATCGCCATCAACACCATGAAGGACGCCGAGCCCGCGCTCGAGCTGATCCGCCACGACCTGGCCCATATCATGGCCCGCGCCGTGCAGGAGATCTGGCCCGACGTGAAGGTCACCATCGGCCCGGTCATCAAGGACGGCTGGTATTACGATTTCGACCGCGCCGAGCCCTTCACCCCGGAAGATCTCGCCGTCATCGAGAAGAAGATGAAGGAGATCATCAACAAGCGCGAGCCCGTGCGGACCGAGGTCTGGGATCGCGCCCGCGCGATCAAGCACTACGAAGACAACGGCGAGCCCTACAAGGTCGAGCTGATCGAGGCCATCCCCGGCGATGAGCCGCTGCGCATGTATTGGCACGGTGACTGGCAGGATCTCTGCCGCGGTCCGCACCTGCAGCACACCGGGCAGGTGCCCGCCGACGGCTTCAAGCTGATGAGCATCGCCGGCGCCTATTGGCGCGGCGATTCCAACCGCGCCATGCTGCAGCGGATCTACGGCGTGGCCTTCCAGAACAAGGAAGATCTGCGCAAGCACCTCAACATGCTCGAAGAGGCCGCCAAACGCGATCACCGCCGTCTGGGCCGTGAGATGGATCTGTTCCACATGCAGGAAGAGGCACCGGGCCAGGTCTTCTGGCACCCCAACGGCTGGAAGATCTACACCACGCTCCAGGATTACATGCGCCGCCAGCAGGAGCGCGGCGGCTACGTCGAGGTGAACACCCCGCAAGTCGTGGACCGCAAGCTCTGGGAGGCCTCCGGCCACTGGGACAAGTACCAGGAGAACATGTTCATCGTCGAAGTGGACGAGGATCACGCCCGCGAGAAGGCGGTGAACGCGCTCAAGCCGATGAACTGCCCCTGCCACGTGCAGGTCTTCAACCAGGGCCTGAAATCCTACCGCGACCTGCCCCTGCGCATGGCCGAATTCGGCTCCTGCGCGCGCTACGAGCCCTCCGGCGCGCTGCACGGGATCATGCGCGTGCGCGGCTTCACGCAGGACGATGGCCACATCTTCTGCACCGAGGACCAGATCGAGAGCGAAACCGCCCGCTTCATCGATTTCCTGTCGAAGATCTACAGCGATCTCGGCTTCGATGACTGGACGATCAAGCTCTCGACCCGCCCCGAGCAGCGCATCGGCTCCGATGAGACCTGGGACGAGATGGAGCGCGCCCTCGGCGATGCCTGCAAGGCCGCCGGGCATGAGTTCGAGATCCTCGAAGGCGAAGGCGCCTTCTACGGGCCGAAGCTCGAATTCACCCTTACGGACGCGATCGGGCGCCAGTGGCAATGCGGCACGCTTCAGGTGGACGCCAACCTGCCCGAGCGGCTGGACGCCACCTTCATCGGCCAGGACGGCGCCAAGCATCGCCCCGTCATGCTGCACCGCGCCACGCTGGGCTCTTTCGAGCGCTTCATCGGCATCCTGATCGAGGAACACGCCGGCAAGCTGCCCTTCTGGCTCGCGCCGCGGCAGGTCGTCGTGGCCGCCATCGTCTCGGATGCCGACGACTACGTGCATGAAGTCGTGGCCGCGCTGAAGGCCGCCGGCGTGCGCGCCGAGGCCGACGTGCGCAACGAGAAGATCAACTACAAGGTCCGCGAGCACAGCCTCGGCAAGGTGCCCGTGATCCTCGCGGTGGGCATGAAGGAAGTCGAGGAGCGCACGGTCTCGGTGCGCCGGCTTGGCGAAAAACAGACCTCGGTTCAACCGCTTGCGGCCATCGTCGAGGAGCTCTCCGCCGAAGCGACCCCGCCGGACCTGCGCTGACGCTTCACAAGGTGATGAGGGCGCCCCCGGCCGCGGGTGTGGGGCTGAAAGCCCCCGCCCGTGGAGGCGGCCGGGGACTTCCCGGCGTGCCGCCGGGCGGCACATCCTCCCGTTGTGCGCTGACAAACTCCTGACGATTCCGAAAGCGGCGCCGTGATCGGGCGCCGCTTTTGCTTTGCCGCCCCTTGCCGCCGGTGCGGGAATGTTTCAGCGCAAGGCTTTCTTTACGGTTTGCCTGCAACATCCGGGCACCAAGCGGCCGGGAACATCCAATTTTGCGCCGGCGCGCCATCACGGCACATAACGCGCTCGTGATGCACGCCCATGTGAGTGGAACGTGTGTGTTTGCCTCGGCTACCTCTGTCCGTGTCGCAACAAGCCGACACGAAAACAAGTCTTTTTAGAGGAACATACCGATGTCCAACCAAGTTGACCTGCCCCCCGCAAAATCCCTCACCATGATGTAGAGTCTGCTCAACCCTGAAGGAGCAGACGACATGAGGAAAAGCCGTTTCACCGAGGCGCAGATCATCGGGATGATCAAGGAGCAGGAGGCA
>NZ_FWFQ01000047.1 GCF_900172235.1 Pseudoruegeria aquimaris
ACAGCGGCGAGATCACCGCCCATTCCGCATCGCTCACATCGTGTCTGCCCGTCATGCTCACCTCCGTTTCCGAAAGTGAATCATCACACCGCCAAAAACGGAATCCCGTTTATGAGTTCACGACCTAGTTGAACGTCCCGGAGACCCGGCCCAGCAGCATGAAGGCGCGCGCGGTACGGGTGGAGGAGAAGGCCGCGATCTCGGCATCCGTTGCCCCTTCGGCGAATTCCGCGAAGCGGGTGTCGAACTGGCGCAGGAAGTGGTGGGCCGCGTCCCGGAAGATCGGATCGGCCCGCATCCGGGCTGCCGTCAGCGCGAGCGAGGAACGATCGCGGATCCCGCCCAGCGGCGCCACGGCGCGGCCCCGTTCGCCGGCGGCGAAGGCCCGCCACACCTCGGGGCGGGCGCGATCGGGGCGCAGGTCGTCCATGTAGATGCCTTCCTCGCTCAGAAGCGTCAGAACGTCCTGCGCGGCCTGCACGAGTTTGGCCGTATCCCGATGCTTGAGCGCGAGGCGGAGCGCGGCGAAACCGTCCACGTCATCCACGTCTTCCGGGAAGTTCAGCGCCCGGATGAAATCGGCCCGCGACAGCGGCGGTTGCAGGGCTTCGGCGGGTGTGCCCAGTTCGAGCGCGGCCTGCCCCTCCTCGGTGGCGGTGCGCACGATCTCGTGAGAGATCTTCACCGTTTCGCCCTTCTCGCGGGAGGAGGTGAAGGTGGCGATCCTGTCTTCGGTTTCCTTGGTGCGCGCGGCGATTTCCTCGAGCTTCTTCTCGACGTCGGGCCGGGGCGCCGTTTCCAGGGCCTTCTGCTGCGCGATGTAGCTCTGGCGCAGGGCGTCGATGGCCGCCTGCAGCCGGGCGCTCTCCTCGCGCATGATCCGGCTGCTCTTCGCCGCCCAGGCACCGATCCAGATCATGGCGACGGGCAGGAAGACGGCCATCAGGACCATGACGAACTGCACCGGGTCCAGCCCGCTCAGGGCCTCGGGCGCGTCGCGCATGACAAAGAGGAACCCGCCCACCAGCACGATCCAGACGGCCGTGAGGATCGCTGCGATCCGGTCGGCCGCCCGGGACCCGCTATCGCGGGACTGCACGGAATAGATGCCGGCAACGGGCCGGCCCTTCTCTTGCGGTTCGGCCATGAACAGCCTCCTGCGCGCCCGGGCCGATGGTGCCTCAGACGTAACTCACACTCAAAATCTCGTAGCTCCGGACGCCACCCGGCGTGCGGACTTCGACACTGTCGCCTTCTTCCTTGCCGATCAAGGCGCGGGCCAGCGGGGATTTGAGGTTCAGCAGGCCCTTCTCGATGTTGGCCTCGGCCTCGCCCACGATCTGGTAGGTCTTTTCCTCGTCGGTGTCCTCGTCCACCAGCGTCACCGTCGCGCCGAACTTGATGGCGCCGGACAGGGTGGAGGGGTCGATCACGTCGGCGAGCGAAAGCATGCCTTCGAGTTCCTTGATGCGGCCCTCGATGAAGCTCTGCTTCTCCCGCGCGGAGTGATACTCTGCGTTCTCGCTCAGATCCCCGTGCTCGCGCGCCTCGGCGATGGCCTTGATGATGGCCGGGCGTTCCACCGACTTGAGCCGTTTCAGTTCTTCATCCAGCGCGGCGTGGCCCGCGCGGGTCATCGGTATCTTTTCCATGAATGCCCTGTTTTCTTCGTCTTTGGACCGGCGGCGATATCCCGTTGTTAACTCAGGCGGCGCGGCGAAAGTCAAGCCTGCGCGCGTGGTGCCGGCGCCTGCCTGCCGGCCCCTTCCGAGGTGCCCGGCGACCGGGGAACGGCTTTTGCCGGAAGCGCCCGGCGAAGACAAGGGGAAACGAAGCGGGATTTGCGGGGCCGAATGTCGCTATCGGGCGGAATAACGCTGTGTTCCGATTGACCGCTCGGGGCGGGGTTTGTAGGCCATTTTACCAGAGAGCTAGCGAACATGGATGAGCGCGCTGCGCCGCGGGGAAGAGAATATGTCTGAGATCGAACGCGAATCGATGGAATACGATGTGGTCATCGTCGGGGCCGGCCCCGCGGGGCTTTCGGCGGCCATCCGCCTCAAACAACTGGACGCCGACCTCAACGTCGTCGTGCTGGAGAAGGGCTCCGAGGTGGGCGCGCACATCCTGTCGGGCGCGGTGCTGGATCCCTGCGGCCTGGATGCGCTGATCCCGGACTGGAAGGAAAAGGGCGCGCCGCTCAACACCCCGGTGACGGAAGACAACTTCTACGTTCTGGGCGCCGCCGGCCAGATCCGCGTGCCGAACTGGCCGATGCCGCCGCTGATGAACAACCACGGCAACTACATCGTGTCGATGGGCAACGTCTGCCGCTGGATGGCCGAACAGGCCGAGGCGCTGGGCGTCGAGATCTTCCCCGGCATGGCCTGCTCCGAACTGGTCTACGGCGAGAACGGCGAAGTGAAGGGCGTGGTCGCCGGCGAGTTCGGCAAGAACCCCGACGGCACGCCGGGGCCGGGCTACGAGCCGGGCATGGAGCTGCACGGCAAATACGTCTTCCTTTCGGAAGGCGTGCGCGGCTCGCTCTCCAAGGAGGTGATCGCGAAATACAACCTTTCCGAGGGCCACGAGCCGCAGAAGTTCGGCATCGGCATGAAGGAAATCTGGGAAATCGACCCGGCCAAGCACAAGCCGGGCACCGTGACCCACACGATGGGCTGGCCCCTCGGCTCGAACGCCGGCGGCGGCTCCTTCATCTACCACCTGGAGAACAACCAGGTCTACGTGGGCTTCGTGGTGCACCTGAACTACGAGAACCCGCATCTCTTCCCCTACATGGAATTCCAGCGCTTCAAGCACCACCCGATGGTGGCCGAGCTGCTGGAGGGCGGAAAGCGCGTCGCCTACGGCGCGCGGGCGATCAGCGAGGGCGGCTACCAGTCGATGCCGAAGATGGTCGCGCCGGGGGTGGCGCTGCTGGGCTGCTCGGTGGGCATGGTCAACGTGCCGCGCATCAAGGGCAACCACAACGCGATGCTTTCGGGCAAGGCCGCGGCCGAAGCCGCCTTCGAGGCGATCAAGGCCGATCGCGCGGGCGACGAGCTGACGGCCTATGAAACCGAGGTGCGCGAAGGCGCGATCGGCAAGGATCTGAAGCGCGTGCGCAACGTGAAGCCGCTCTGGAGCAAGTTCGGCCTCACCACCTCGCTCGTGGCCGGCGGCTTCGACATGTGGGTGAACAACCTCTTCGGCTTCTCCCCCTTCGGCACGCTCAAGCATGGCAAGACGGATGCCGAGGCCACGGGCCGGGCTTCGCTCTTCCCGAAGATCGACTATCCCAAGCCCGACGGGAAGCTTTCCTTCGACCGGCTGACCAACGTCAGCTTCTCGATGACGAACCACGAGGAAAGCCAGCCCTGCCACCTGCAGCTGAAGGATCCGAGCATCCCGATCATGGTGAACCTGCCGCAATACGACGAGCCGGCGCAGCGCTACTGCCCGGCGGGCGTCTACGAGGTGGTGCGTGAGGAAGGCAAGGATCCGCGCTTCGTGGTGAACTTCCAGAACTGCGTCCACTGCAAGACCTGCGACATCAAGGACCCCTCCCAGAACATCAACTGGGTGACGCCGCAGGGCGGCGACGGGCCCAACTACCCCAACATGTAACTTTCTCGGCAGCGGGGCGCCCACATCGGGCGCCCCGCATTGCCTTGCCCGTGGCAAAGCCCTAGGTTCGCGCTCAGTAGTTCATGAAACACAGGGGCAATGCGCGTGATCAGGACACAGTGGAAGGCACTTGCCGTGCTCGCAACCATGGGCGCCTCGGTGCTGGCGCCGGGCGCGCAGGCGCAGGACGGGCTGGCGGGAGCCTACCTGGCGGCCCGTCATGCCAGTGTCTTCTCCGATTACGAGGCGGCCGCGGATTACTTCACCCGTGCTCTCGTGCTCGATCCCGGCAACCCGGCCCTGATGGAAAACGCGCTCACCGCCTTCCTCGGGCTCGGGGAGCTTGACCGCGCGGTACCGATCGCGCGCCGGATGGTCGCCGGCGGGATCAACTCCCAGACGGCGCACATGACGCTTCTGATCGACCAGTTCCTCAAGGAAGACTACGCCGCCGCCATCGCCGATCTTCAGGCCGGGCGCAGCGTCGGGCAGCTGGTGGACGGTCTCGCCGTGGCCTGGGCCCTCGTGGGCGAGGGCGAGATGTCGGAGGCGCTGGCCGCCTTCGACGGGGTCAGCGAGCAGCCGGGCCTTGCCGCCTTCGGCCTGTTCCACAAGGCGTTGGCGCTCGCTTCGGTGGGCGATTTCGAGGGCGCGGACGAGATTTTCTCTGGCGAGACGGGCGTGACCCTTCAGGCCACGCGGCGCGGGGTGATGGCCCATGCGCAGGTGCTGGGCCAGTTGGACCGTCACCAGGACGCCATCGAGCTGATCGACGCCGTTGCCGGGCGGGATCTGGATCCAGAGGTCCAATCCCTGCGCGACAGGCTCGCCGCGGGCGAAGAAGTGCCCTTCGACATCGTGCAGAATCCCAAGGAGGGGCTGTCGGAGGTCTTTTCCATGGTGGCCGAGGCCCTGCGGCCGGATGCGCAGCCGGGCTATACGCTGCTCTATTCCCGCGCGGCCGAGGTGCTGCACCCGGGCCAGATCGAGGCCATCCTGATGAGTGCCGGCCTGCTGGAGCAGCTGGAGCGCTACGAACTGGCCACCGAAACCTACGACAAGGTGCCGCCTGATCACCCCTCCTTCCACGCCGCCGAACTGGGCCGCTCCCAGGCGCTGATGGACGCCGGGAAGCCCGAGGCTTCGTTGGAAGTGCTCAAGCAGCTGACCAAGACCCACGGGGATCTGCCGCAGGTCTGGGTGACGCTTGGGGATCGCTACCGCCAGATGGAGCGCTTCGACGAAGCCTCCGGGGCCTACGACAAGGCGCTCGAACTTTACGGCGAGCCGAACGCGAACCATTGGTTCGTGTTCTATGCCCGCGGGATCACCCATGAACGCGAAGGCCGCTGGGAACTGGCCGAGGCCGATTTCCGCAAGTCGCTCGAACTGGTCCCGGGCCAGCCGCAGGTGCTCAACTACCTCGGCTATTCCATGGTCGAGATGCGCCAGAACCTCGACGAGGCGCTGGAGATGATCGAGGAGGCCGTCGCGGCCCGCCCCGACGACGGCTACATCACGGATTCGCTTGGCTGGGTGCTCTACCGCCTCGGCCGCTACGAGGAAGCCGTGGTGCACATGGAACGCGCCGCCGAGCTGATGCCGGTCGACCCGATCATCAACGATCACCTTGGCGATACCTACTGGGCCGTGGGCCGCCACCTGGAGGCCGAATTCCAATGGCGCCGGGCGCTCTCCTTCGACCCGGAACCCGAAGAGGCGGAGCGCATCCGCCGCAAGCTCGAAGTCGGCCTCGACAAGGTGCTCGAGGAAGAGGGCGCGGACCCGATCTCCGTCGCCAATGACGGTTAGGGAGTTCGCCCCGGCGAAGATCAACCTGTCGCTGCATGTGACGGGGCGCCGGGCGGACGGATACCACCTCCTGGATTCGCTCGTGGCCTTCTGCTCGGTGGGGGATTGGATCCTTGCCGGGAAGGCACCGGAAATGCGCCTCGCCGTGGCCGGGCCGCGCGCCGAGGGCGTGCCCCTCGGGCCGGAGAACCTCGTGCTCAGGGCGGCCGGCCTGATGGCGGGGGCGCCGGCGGCGTTGACCCTGGAAAAGCACCTGCCCGCCGCGGCGGGTATCGGCGGCGGGTCGAGCGATGCCGCGGCCACGCTGCGCGCCTTGTCCCGGCTCCACGATGCCCCCCTGCCGGCGCCGGAGGCGGTGCTGGGCCTCGGGGCCGACGTGCCTGTCTGCCTTGCAGGCCGGGGCTGCCGGATGGGCGGCATCGGGGAGCGCATCGCTCCGCTCGAGGCGCCGCTGCCACCGCTGGGAGTCGTTCTGGTGAACCCGGGCATCGACGTGCCGACGCCGGCCGTCTTCAAGGCGCTGGCGGTGCGGGACAACGCCCCGATGCCGGAGGCTCTGCCTCCGCTTCGGGCGTTCGACCCGGTGGTGGCGTTCCTCGCCGCGCAGCGCAATGATCTGGAGGCCCCCGCCCGCGCCATCGCGCCCGCGATCGGTGAGGTGCTGGCAGCCATCGCCGCCACGAAAGGCTGCGGGCTTGCGCGGATGTCGGGCTCCGGGGCGACGTGCTTCGGGCTCTATGAAACCGAGGCGGCAGCGGCATCCGCCGCCGAGGCCCTACGGGGCCGATCCGGGTGGTGGGTCGCGGCCGGGCGGATCCTGCCCTGACCGCTGTTCGCGGTCAGCGGTGCTGGATCAGCTGATCCGCTCGACGACGTAATCGGCGATGTCGATCATCATGTCCCGGATCTCGTGCTCCGGCAGTTCGGCGGCGGCGGCCTTCGCCTTGGCCGACCACGCCAGCGCTTCCCGGCGGGTTTCCTCAAGCGTTCCGTGCTTGCGCAGAAGGCCGAGGGCATGTTCGAGATCGCCGTCTTCCTGTTTGCGTTTCTCGATCACCCGCGCCCAGAAGGCGCGCTCTTCGTCGTCGGCGCGGGCCACGGCCTTGATCACCGGCAGCGTCAGCTTGCCTTCGCGGAAGTCATCGCCCACGTTCTTTCCCGTCTGCTCGGACACGCCGCCGTAATCCAGCAGGTCGTCCACGATCTGGAAGCTCACCCCGAGGGCATCGCCATAGGTGAAGAGCGCGCGGACCCTGGCTTCATCGGCGCCTGCGATCACGCCGCCCACCTCGGTCGCGGCGGAGAAGAGCGCCGCCGTCTTGCCCCGGATCACCTGCAGGTAGATCGCCTCATCGGTGCGCAGATCCTGCGCCGCGGTCAGTTGCAGCACCTCGCCCTCGGCGATCGTCGCGGAGGCGTTGGACAGGATGTCCAGAACCCGCAGGTTGCCGGTCTCGACCATCAGCTGGAAGGCGCGCGAAAACAGGTAATCCCCCACGAGAACGGAGGATTTGTTGTCCCACAGGAGGTTGGCCGTCGGGCGGCCGCGCCGCTGGGCGCTTTCGTCCACCACGTCATCATGCAGCAGGGTGGCGGTGTGAATGAACTCCACCGTCGAGGCGAGGTTGATGTGGTAGCTGCCCTCGTAGCCGCAGAGCCGCGCGGCGGCCAGCGTCAGCATCGGGCGCAGGCGCTTGCCGCCGGCTTCCACGAGGTGGCGCGTCACCTCCGGGATGCGCGGCGCGTGCTCGCTCGCCATGCGTTCGGTGATCAGCCTGTTCACCGCGTTGAGGTCGTCCGCCAGATACGCGCTGAGGCGTTCATGCGGTTTCGTGCTGCTATCCAATGCCATCACGCTCTCGTCACTGCTCTCGACAAATGCAGGGGTCACTCATTAAGTGGGTTGGTATGAAGGAACTGATGCGCACCAACGACCCGACCCTGATCGCATTTGCCAAAGCCCTGCTACAGGGGGAGGGTATAGACTGCTTTGAAATGGACGTAAATATGAGCGTTCTGGAAGGCTCTATCGGCGTTTTGCCGCGCCGCATCCTCGTGCGCAGCCAGGATCATTTTCGCGCCGCCGCCGTGCTGCGCGACAACGAGATCCCGGTCTCGGAAGAGGCCCGGTGACGGCAGCAGATCTGACCTGCGATGCCTTCCTCGGCGGGCGCCTTTCGATCTGGCAACCCCGGAAGGGATATCGCGCCGGCGTGGACCCGGTCCTGCTGGCCGCGGCGGTGGACGCGCGGCCCGGCCAGAGCGTGCTGGAGCTTGGCTGCGGCGCCGGCGTGGCCAGCCTGTGCCTCGGGGCCCGCGTTCCGGGGCTGCAGTTGACGGGCGTCGAAATCCAGCCCTTCTACGCCGGGCTTGCCCGCCGCAACGCCCAGCAAAACGGGCTCGGGCTAGCGGTGCACGAGGCCGATCTGGCGCGGCTTCCGACCGAGTTGAAGGCGCGCAGCTTCGATCACGTCATCGCCAACCCGCCCTATTTCCTGCGCAGCCGCGGCACCGAGGCCCCTGACGCCGGGCGCGAGCGCGCCATGGGCGAGGCCACGCCGCTTTCGGACTGGCTTATGGCCGCCGCGCGCAGGCTGGCGCCGAAAGGCTGGCTCACGCTGATCCAGGATGCCGAACGGCTGCCCGATCTTCTGGCGGCGATGCCGGGGGCGCTCGGCAGCCTGTCCGTTCTTCCGCTTGCGGCGCGGGAGGGCCGGCCGGCCCATCGGATCCTGCTGAAGGCGCGCAAGGGCGGGCGGGCGGCCTTCCGGTTGCATCCGCCGATCCTTCTGCACGAGGGGCGGGCCCATCAGCGCGACGGTGAGGATTACACTGCCGCGATCAGCGCCGTTCTGCGCGATGGGGCGGCTCTGCCGCTGCCCGGTTGAGGCGTCCCGCGCCCTGCTTCGGAAATGCCGCGCTGCGGCGGTGAGCGCGCGTGCCGAAATCCGCCGAAACACGCTGCCCGGGCGTGACACGACTCGGAATATGTGCTGCACTCATCCCGTATTGAAACGATCAGTTATAGGAGGACAAACATGAGCGTCAGCGCACATGTAGCTGAACTGCAAAAGAAGCACCGCATCCTCTCGGAGAAGGTCGAAAACGCGCTCCGAAGCCCCTCCACCGACGATCTCGAGATCGCCGCCCTGAAGAAACAGAAGCTGCGGCTCAAGGAAGAAATCCAGCGCCTTTCCGCAAGCTGACCCCCGACAGACCAGCCTGATTTACGGGCTCATCCAGACTTACGGGCACTGGCGCGCGCCGCCAGTGCCGCACCGCCCGCGATGAGGATCGCGGCCGCCAGCAACAGCCAGCTGGGCGCGGCGATGCCGCTCGCCACGAGCGCCAGCGTCGAAAGCAGCGGCGCCGCGTAGGATGCGACGCCGAGCAACTGTATGTCGCCCTGTTTCACCCCGATGTCCCACACGTAGAAGGCCAGCCCGACGGGGCCGAGGCCGAGGGCGATGACCGAGGCCCAGCCCAGTGCCGTTTCCGGCCAGACCGTCACCTCCAGCGCCATGTGCGCCACGCCGGACAGTGCCGCCGTGGCAAGGCAGAAGACGGCTACGCTTGCCGTGGGGGTTTCGCCGAGCCGCCGCGACAGCACCGAGTAGCCCGACCACGTGAGCGCGCAGAGGAAGGCGAGCCCGTATCCCGGCAGGGCGCTGCCCTCGAAGGCGGCCCCGCCGCGCAGAACGATCAGCGCGGCACCGGAGAAGCCGATCAGGGCGCCCAGGATGTGGCCTGCCCGCAGGTGTTCCCCGGGCAGAAGCCCGGAAAACAGCACGATCAGCAGGGGCCAGAGGTAGGCGATCAGCCCGGCTTCCGCGGCGGGCGCCATGCGCAGGGCGGAAAAATACAGAAAATGGTAGCCAAAAAGGCCGAGAGTTCCGAAGGCGTAGACACGCAGAGGCACCTGCCGCAACTGCGAAAAGCCATCCGTCCGCCAAAGCCAGGCCAGCCCGAGCGCGCCCCCGATGGAAAAGCACATCGCGTTCAGCAGCAGCGGCGGCACCGGGGCTGAGCCGACGGTAAAGAGCGCCAGAAGCGCCCAGAGCAGGACGGCGATGAAACCGATGGCGGTGGCCCTGTTCTGCGTCATTTCGGGGAAACATCCTTTACGTCCACGAAAGTGAACTCTTCGCTGATATGGGCCAGCTTGGCAATCTCGGCGATGATCCAGTCGTGGAAGGCGCGGATGGCCGGGCGGTCTTCGGTGCCGGGCAGGCAGACGAAGCGGAAGTGGGCGTCGATGGCGAGGGCGGTGCGGAAGGGGGCCACCAGCCGGCCCTCGGCGATGTCCTTCACGATGAAGCCGCGCCGCCCGAGCACCACGCCGGCACCGTTCAGGGCGGCGTCGATGGCATGATCGGCCTGGGTGAACCGCGCGCCGCGGGTGGGGGCGAAATCCTCGCCCACGGCGCGGAACCAGGCTGCCCAGTCGCAGGGCGGATCGAGGAATGCGATGGAATCATCGTGCAGCAACGGGGCGCTCTTCAGGCTCTCGACCGTGGGGTAGCGCCGATGCAGTTCAGGCGTCATCACCGGGGTCAGCCACTCCTGCGCCAGCGGGCGCGAATGCAGGCCCACGTCCGGGCCGCGCCCGAAACGGATGGCCACGTCCACGTCGTCGCGGGCGAGATCCACGATCTTGAGCGTTGCGGCGAAGCGCAGTTCGATCTCGGGGTGATCCTGCGCGAACTGAAACAGGCGCGGGGCAAGCCATTTCGCGGTGAAGGCGGGGCCGGCGGTCACGCTCAGGGTGTTGCTCTCGCTCAGACGCCGCGCGCTGCGCCAGGCCGCGGCCAGCCTGTCGAAACCCTCGGTGGTGCCGGGGCTCAGGGCCTTGCCTGCGGCCGTCAGCTCGACGGCGCGGTTCAGGCGCAGAAACAGGGGCTGCCCGAAATGGGCCTCCAGCGATTTGATCTGGAAGGAGAGGGCGGCTGGGGTGACGTTCAGCTCCTCCGCGGCCTTGGCGAAGCTCAGGTGGCGGGCGGCGGCCTCGAAAGCGCGCAGGGCGGTGAGCGGAGGAAGGCGATCAGGCATTTCACACAAGTAAAACTTAATCGACGCCTTGGAAAGTCTCGTTTGTGGGCTTGTTCTTGGCGCGTCATATTGATTGCAGACAAGGAACACTTAAGGAAAGCGAGATCGACATGTTCGAGAGCACTGCCCAGACCCGCACCCGCGATGCGATCCGCGCCGCCCACGCCGAGCGCGGCGCCGCCTTCGCCGGGATGATGAAATCCCTCTTCTCCCGCCAGACTTCCCGCTGATCGTTTCCAGTAGATCCGTGGAAAGCAAAGGGCCGGCCTCCCGTTCAGAGTGCCGGCCCTTCCTTTTCGTCCGCTGACGCGCGATCAGCTCATGTATTGGCCGCCATTGGCGGAGATGGTGGAGCCGGTGATGAAGGCGGCGTCATCCGCGGCGAGGAAGGCCACGCAGCGGGCGATCTCCTCGGCTTCGCCGAGGCGGCCCACCGGGATCTGCGGCAGGATGA
>NZ_FWFQ01000008.1 GCF_900172235.1 Pseudoruegeria aquimaris
ACAGCGGCGAGATCACCGCCCATTCCGCATCGCTCACATCGTGTCTGCCCGTCATGCTCACCTCCGTTTCCGAAAGTGAATCATCACACCGCCAAAAACGGAATCCCGTTTATGAGTTCACGACCTAGGCGGCGGCGCTCTGCGCCGAAACGGCGCGCAGATCGCCCATCAGTTCCGACAGCGCCTTCTCGTAGCGGATGTTGGTGAGCCGGCCCGCGTCATCGAACTGCTCAGCGCATTGCCCCACGAGGATTTCCGGCCCCGGCAGCACATGGGCCCGGAACGGCATCAGGCAGAGCCTGAGCGAATTCTGCGCCCGCTCGCCGCCCGCGCGCCCAGCGGTGGCCGACATGATGGCCACGGGTTTTCCCCGCCAGGGGCTGCCCTTGGTGCGGCTCACCCAGTCCAGCGCGTTCTTCAGCACGCCGGAGAGGTTCTTGTTGTATTCCGGCGTCGAGATCGCCACCGCATCCGCCTCGGCGATCTGGTCGGCCAGGGTCTGCACCGGGGCGGGGATGCCCTCGGCATCTTCCAGATCGCCGTCATAGAGCGGCAGGCGCAGATCGGCGCGCAGCACCTCGGCCTCGCCGTAGAGCCGCGCGGCCTCTTCCAGCAGTTTGCGGTTGTAGGAGCCCGCCCGCAGCGAGCCCGAAATCAGCAGAAGCTTCGGCATCCGTTTCCCTCTTGCCTTGTCCCTTTGCCCCGAACCTAGGGCGCGCCGGCTCCTAAGACACCGCCCCAAAAAGCGCACAGGCCACGCGCAGCCTGCGCACATGCATGCAACTTTGGACCGGAAATATCCCGGCCGAAGGCCGTGCGCGGCCCTCGAGGTGCGCGATTCTCTCAGTACTCCACGCCGATCTGCGCCTTGATCCCCGAGCGGAACGGGTGTTTCACCAGTTCCATCTCCGTCACGAGGTCGGCCAGCTCGATCAGTTCTTCCTTGGCGTTGCGCCCGGTGAGCACGACATGCGTCATCTCCGGCTTCTCGTCGCGCAGGAAGGCCACAACGTCGTTCACGTCGATGTAGTCGTAGCGCAGGGCGATGTTGATCTCGTCCAGCAGCACCATCGTGTTCTTCGGGTCTCGGATCAGCTCCTTGGCCTTCTCCCAGGCCGCCTGCGCCATCTCGATGTCGCGGCTCTTGTCCTGGGTTTCCCAGGTGAAGCCCTCGCCCATGGTGTGGAATTCGCAGAGATCGGCGAAGCGCTCGGTGATCAGGTTGCGCTCGCCGCACTCCATGCCGCCCTTGATGAACTGCACCACCGCGCAGGGCATGCCGTGGGCGATGCAGCGGAAGATCATCCCGAAGGCGGCGGAGCTCTTGCCCTTGCCCTTGCCGGTATGGACGATCACCAGCCCCTTCTTCTCGGTCTTGGTGGCCATGATCTTGTCGCGTGCGGCCTTCTTCTTGGCCATCTTCATCGCGTGGCGTTCAAGATCCTCGGGGCTCTGGTCCGGCATGGCTCTGTCCTTCGTGTGTGTTGCGGCCTGTGCGGGGCGGGGGGCTGTCAGCCCGCGTCGCCGATTTCCGGCGCATCGGCCGGGGCGAAACCTTCGTATCTGGGCAGGTCATCGTCAAGGGCGATCCACGGCAGTTTCTCTGCATGGTGGACATGGAAGCGCGGGGTGAAAGCCTCGGGCGTTTCCAGGCTGGCGGCATAGAGGTGGATCTCGCCGCCGTAGCGCTCGGCCTTGAAGGCCATGGGCGTGCCGCAGGTGCGGCAGAAGCTGCGGGTGACGCCGGGCGAAGAGACATACTGCCCCGGCTCGGTCCCGCTCCAGCGAAAGCCCGCCTCGGCGACGCCGAGGAAGGTGACAACCGGGGCGGCGCATTGGCGGCGGCAATCGGCGCAGTGGCAATGGCAGGCCCAAAGCATCGGCCCCTCGGCTTCCCAGCGGGTCTCGCCGCAAAGGCAATGGCCTTTCAGATCACTCATCGTTCCTCCTCCTGTTGCGCGGCGTCTGGCCCGAGTTGGCGCTCGGATGTGTAGAACGTCGGGCGATCGCAAGCCGGATGCACTGAAGCGCCGACATTCCCGGAACCGAACCGCGCGAATGTGGCGTGGTTGTCCGGCAGTTCAACGCGCATCTGAAGGCACAGGGTGGGCAGGCCCTGCCGCCGGGCTTCCCCTGAGGCCGTCTCGATCAGGGCGCGGGCCAGCCCCGTGCCGCATTCGGACACCGCAACGGCGGGCCTGCCACGGCAGAGGCGGCCCGCGCTCATGGCAGCAGCGCCGCGATCCGGGCGCGGGCGGAGTTGGAGCGCGGCTGCCAGAGGCCGCGGTCGATGGCCTCCTGCAGGCGCTCGGCGATCTCTTTCAGGGCCGGGGCGTTGTGCTCGGCGATGAAATCGCGGGTCTCGTCGTCTTCGAGGAAGGCGCTTTCCACGAGGTCGAAATGGTGGCCCTTCACCGCGCCGGTGGTGGCGGCGAAGGCGAAGAGGTAATCCACCGTGGCCGCGATCTCGAAAGCGCCCTTGTAGCCGTGGCGTTTCACGCCGTCGATCCACTTCGGATTCACCACGCGGGAGCGCACGACGCGGCTGATTTCCTCGTCCAGCGTGCGGATCCGGGGGCGTTCGGGGCGGGAGTGATCGTTGTGGTAGATCGGCCGCTCGCGCCCCTGAAGCGTGGCCACGGCGGCCGCCGCGCCGCCTTCGAACTGGTAGTAATCGTCGGAATCGAGCAGATCGTGCTCGCGGTTGTCCTGGTTCTGGACGATGGCCTCCGCCTCGCTCAGCCGCGCCTCGAAAGCGCCACGGGCGCGGGTGCCTTCGGCGCCCTTGCCGTAGGCGTAGCTGCCCCATTGCAGGTAGGCTTCGGCCAGATCGGCCTTGTCGGCCCAGAGACGCTCGTCGATCATCGCCTGCAGCCCGGCCCCGTAGGCCCCGGGTTTGGAGCCGAAGACGCGGAAGGCGCCGCTTTCGCCCTCGGTGCGTGCGCGGGCGGCGGCGGGGTTCTGCTCGGCCGGCTCGTCCAGCGCCATGACCGCCCGCGCGGCGCTATCGACCAGCGCGATCAGCTGCGGGAAGGCATCGCGGAAGAAACCCGAGACCCGCAGCGTGACATCGACGCGGGGGCGGCCCAGCACGGAAGCCGGGAGGACCTCGAAGCCGGTGACGCGGCGGTTGGCGCTGTCCCATTTGGGTTTCACGCCCATCAGCGCGAGGCATTGGGCGATGTCATCGCCGCCGGTGCGCATGTTGGCGGTGCCCCAGGCGGTGAGCAGCAGGCTGCGCGGCCAGTCGCCGTTCTCCTGCAGGTGGCGCTCGATCAGGAGGTTGGCGGATTTCCACCCCAGCGCCCAGGCCGTGGGCGTGGGCACGGCGCGGCTGTCCACCGAGTAGAAGTTGCGCCCGGTGGGCAGCACGTCGAGCCGCCCGCGCGTCGGCGCGCCGGAGGGCCCCGGTGCAAGGAAGCGGCCCGACAGCGCGGTGAGCAGGCCGGCGCTTTCCTGCGGGCCGCAGGCGGCGACCATGGGCGCGACAACCTCACGGGCGTGGGCGAGCACTTCGGCGCTCAAGGGGCCGGGGGCTTCGCCTGCGCCGTCCAGAAGTTGCGCAGCGAAAAGCTCCAGCCGTTCGATGGTGTCGCCCGCGCTGCGCCAGCTGGCGTTGTCCATCGCCGCGAGGCACTCCGGGCGCGGGCCCTCCCACGGCGCGGCCATCTCGGCGGACAGCGGATCGAAGCCAAGGTCCAGATCGTCCGCCAGCGCGCGGATCAGGGAGGCATCGGCCCCTTTGCCCTCGCCGCGTGGCACCCGGACGAGTGCCTGCACCAGGTCGCGCGCCAGCCGGCCTTCCGGGGCCTGGCCGAAAACGTGCAGACCGTCGCGGATCTGGGCTTCCTTCAACTCGCAGAGGTAGGCGTCGAGCTTGGCGAGATCGCTTTCCTCGTCTTCACCGGTGAGGCCGGCATCGGCATCAAGGCCAGTGGCGGAGGTCATCGACAGGATCTCGCGCTTCAGGTGGACGATGCGGCGCGGATCCACTCCGGCGGCCTCGTAGTATTCGTCCACCAGCGCTTCCAGATCCTTCAGCGGCCCGTAGGTTTCGGCACGGGTCAGGGGCGGGGTGAGGTGATCCACGATCACCGCCTGCGCGCGGCGCTTGGCCTGCGTGCCTTCGCCGGGATCGTTGACGATGAAGGGGTAGATATGGGGCATGGGGCCGAGAACAGCCTCCGGCAGGCAGTCTTCCGAGAGCGAAAGCGCCTTGCCCGGCAGCCATTCGAGGTTGCCGTGCTTGCCCATGTGCACGATCGCCTGCGCGCCGAAGTGGTGGCGGAGCCAGAAATAGAAGGCGAGGTAGTTGTGCGGCGGGACGAGATCGGGGGAGTGATAGGTTTCCGTCGGATCGATGTGATAGCCGCGCGCCGGCTGCACGCCGACGCAGGCGTTGCCGAAGCGGAAGATGGAGAGGGCGAAATGCCCCTCGGGTGCTGCGCCCGTTGAGGGTTCGGGAGCCTCCGGCGGGGATATTTCGGGAACAAAGTAGGGGTCGGATTCGGGCTTGCCCCAGCGCTCCTCGATGCGGGAGCGCACCGCCCAGGGCAGCGCATCGTAGGCGGCGCGGTAGGCGGAAAGGCTCAAGGTTTCGCCGCCTTCGCGGGTGGCGCGATCGGTGAGCCAGTTGGTGGGGCCGGCGAGGATCCGGGCCATCAGAGCGTCGGCATCGCGTGGCGGGTTCTCGATCCGGTAGCCGGCCTCGCCGAGGCTTTTCAGCGCGTGAACTGTGGCGGCGGGGGTGTCCAGCCCGACGCCATTGGCAAGCCGGCCGTCCTTGTTGGGGTAGTTCGCCAGCACCAGCGCCAGTTTGCGCTGCGGTTCCGGCGTGCCGCGCAGGGCCGCCCAGTTGGCGGCGAGATCGGCGACGAATTCCACCCGGTCGCCCCGCGCCTTGTAGGTGGCGATGGGGCATTCGGTGGCTTCGTCGAAAAAGGCCTCGCCCTTGAAGGAGATCGCGCGCGACAGGATGCGGCCGTCGACTTCGGGCAGGGCGACGTTCATAGCGATGTCGCGGCCCGACAGCCCGGTGACGCCGCTCTCCCACGCGCTTTCGGTGCCGGAGGAGAGCACGACCTGGAAGACGGGCGCTTCGTTGGCGGCGGGGCCGGCGAGGGGGTTTTCCGTGGCCGAGTCGCCCTGATGGGGCGAGCCGGTGGCGAAGGCGGTGGCGTTGAGGATCACCGAAGGCGGGGCGTCGGAGAAGAGGGTTTCCAGCGTGGCGGCGGAGAGCGGATCCTTCAGCGAGGCGACGAAGACGGGCAGCGGGTTCAGCCCGCGCCGCAGCAGCGATTTCACCAAGCGGTTGATCGGGTTGAGCCCGGCGCCCTGCACCAGCGCGCGGTAGAAGACGACTGGAACCACGGGGGCGCCTTCCGTCCAGTGGCTCTGGGCGGCGGAAAGGCCCGCGATGCCTTCGCCTGGCCAGTAGACACCGGCCTTCAGAAGCGGCGCGGCGGTGGCGGGTTTCTCGCCGCCGTGGACCATGGCCCGCGCGTAGGCGAGGAAGCGGGTGGCGTTCTCGGGGCCGCCTTCGACGAGATAGGCCCAGAGGGCTTCGTAATCCTCCTCCGAAACGGTGGAAAATTCGCGCAACGTGGCATCGGGCTTGTCATCGCCGGGCAGGGCGGCGAAGGGCACGCCTGCCTCGCGCAGGCGGGCGGCGTATTGCTCGAAGCCGTATTTCCAGTAGGCGGCGCCGCCCAGCACGCGGGCCACCACGAGTTTGCATTTCGACGCGCAGGCATCGATGTGCAGATCCACCGACATCGCGTGTTGCAGGTGCATCAGGCTCGCCAGCCGCAGGCCGGGCGGCTGCGCCATCTCGGCGCGGGCGGCGCTCAGGGCGGCCAGTTCGGTGTCGGCGGCGGAGATGAACAGAAGGTCCGCCGGGCTCTGTCCGAGATCGACCGGTTCGCTTCCGTCATCGATGGCGCCGGGGGTGGCTGCGAGCAGGTGCATGGATCGAGGGCCTTGGCGTTTCGGTGCCGGCGCGGGCCGGCAGGGGTGTCAGTCAGCAGGGTTGGTCAGCGGTTTTTCCATGAAGAGGCTGGCGGGGTGGTCTTCGTAGGCGCCGAAGGGGCCCCGGACATGGTAGCCGAGATCGGTGTAGAGCGCGACGGCGGCGGCGAGCTTGTCGCCGGTTTCCAGCCGCACCGACGCCAGCCCGGCCGCCGCGGCGCGGGCTTCGAGGTCCGCCATGAGCGCGCGCGCGGTGCCCCGGCCGCGCCCCTCGGGCGTGACGAAGAGGCGCTTCACCTCGCCGTAGGTGCCGCAGTCGCAGAGCGCCACGCAGCCGGCGGGCGTGCCGTCGCCGGTGCGCGCCACGAGGAAGGTGATCCCCGGCGCGGCCAGTTCGGCGGCGGTGAAGGTGAAACATTCCTCCGCCGAATAGACCTCGCGCAGGGCGGCCTCGGAGCCTTCGATGAGGGCGGCGGCCTCTTCGGTGAGCGGGCTTTCGGCGGCGATGGTGAGGGCCATGGCGGATCAGGCCAGCAGGGCCGCTTCGATGGCGGCGCGGTCGAGCCCCGCCTGGCCGATCACCACGAGCCGTGCCTCGCGGGGCTCATTGGCGGCGAAGGGGCGGTCGAAATAGGTGTCCACCCGCGGGCCGACGGCCTGCAGCGTCAGGCGCATCGGCTTGCCGCTGACGGCGGCGAAGCCCTTCAGGCGCAGGATGTCATGGGCGCGGATGACCTCGGTCACCTGCTGGGCGAAAGCCTTGGCATCCGCGATCTCGGGGCGGGTGACGACGAAGCTTTCGAAATCGTCGTGATCGTGGTCGTGGTGGTGATGGTCGTGATCGTCGTGGTGATCGTCGTCGTGATGGTGATGGTGGTGCACCTCGTGGCGGGCGGAGAGATCGTTCTCGGCGCCGACGTTCTGGCCCAGAAGCACTTCCACGGGCAACGCGCCCATGGTGGATTTGACCACCTGCACGCCTTCGCGGCTTTCGGCCCGCAGGCGGGCGGCGAGGGCCTCGGCCTCTTCGGGGGTGAGCAGATCGGCCTTGTTGACGACGATCATGTCGGCGCAGGCGACCTGATCCTCGAAAAGCTCCGAGAGGGGCGTTTCGTGATCAAGGTTCTCGTCCTGTTTGCGCTGGGCGTCCACGGCGGCGACGTTGTGGGCGAAGCGCCCTTCCGAAACGGCCTTGCCGTCCACGACGGTGACGACGCCGTCCACGGTGACGCGGGTGGAGATCTCGGGCCAGTTGAAGGCGCGCACCAGCGGTTGGGGCAGGGCGAGGCCGGAGGTTTCGATCACGATGTGATCGGGGGCCTGCTCGCGGGCCAGAAGCTTTTCCATCGTCGGGATGAAATCATCGGCCACGGTGCAGCAGATGCAGCCGTTGGACAGCTCCATCACGTCTTCTTCGGAGCAGGTTTCGTCGCCGCAGCCCTTCAGGATGTCGCCGTCCACGCCGAGATCGCCGAACTCGTTGATGATCAGCGCGATGCGCTTGCCGTTGGCGTTCTGCAGCATGTGGCGGATGAGGGTGGTCTTCCCGGCGCCGAGGAAGCCGGTGACGACGGTGGCAGGGATTTTCGCGGGCATCGGGAACGTCCTTGGCGGTTGTGGGTCAGGGGAGCGGGCCGCCGGGGCGGCCCGCCGGGATCGGCCGGGTGGCCGTGGGTCAGGCCGCCTGTGCGCGGCTCCAGAAGTGGCCGGCGATGCAGCCCAGGACGGCCCAGGCCGCGCAGCCGACGGCAAGCGTGCGGGCCACGAAGAGCGCGGCCAGTTCGGGCGGGGCGACGCCGGCATAGCCGTCCAGATGCGGCGCACCGATCACATGCGGCGCCGCCATCAGCGCCACGCCGGCGAGCGGCAGCCAGGGCGCCTTGCCGAAGGCGATGAAGGCAAGCCCCACCACGGTGGCCACGACGGTGGTGACCCACCAGTATTGCCGCAGCACCACATCGGCCGCGGGCGTGCCCGGAAGCTCCGGATAGAGCCCGGCGGACGGGGCCAGTTGCACGGCGATGAAGCCGGCGAGCCCCCAGATGATGCCGGAGCGGGCCGTCACGGTGGCGCCGAACTGCGAGGCCAGCGCGAACCCGGCCACGAGGATCAGGCCGAACCCCGTGAAGGTGATCACGTTGACGGCGGCCGTCATGCCGTGGCGGGCCCGCGGGTTTTCCGCCTCTTCCTCCTCGGCTTCCTCCGCCTCTTCGGCGGCGCCTTCGGAACCGTTGCCCTCGGCCTCGTTGATCACGAGCACGCCGGCATAGTGGGATTTCGCCCCGGTTTCATACTCCTCGCCTTCGAGGAGCACCGGGGTCACGAGCCAAAATTGCAGAAGGGCGGCAATCAGCCCCGCTGCAACACCAGCGAACAGCGCGCTGGTCAGAATTTTCTGGAACATCGGTCGCTAAGCGGCGCGGCTCAGTGGCAGGGGAAGGCGATCGCGTGGCGCGTATCGTGGGCGGTGTCGTGGAACACCGTGGCCTGTGCGAAACCGGTGAAGAACAGCAGGCCGATGCCGAAGGCGGCAGCGCCGAGAATCGGCAGGAGGCCGGCGCGGGTTTCGGCTTGGGTCTGGGTCAGGGTCGTCATATCGTGTCTCCTCGTCTCCGTCACACCCGACGGATCATTGGGTTATGGTTCGCAGGCTGGTCTCCTGGCTTGCGGGTCGTAGCGCTGTGCCCACCTTCCCGGCCCTTGCGGGCCAGTGGCGATCGGGCGCGCGCTCACCGCTTACAGTCGCGGGGGCGGCTGCGGACTCAGGCCCCGGGGTGGGTCACCTTCACCGTCATTCCCATTTCATCCCCGGGTGCTTTGCACCGCGTCGGGGAACCATGCGCCTCCGTTTTGCGCCCTTGCATGGGGTATGGTCAAGCCAATTTGCGCCTCTTGCGGGGCGGAACGCGGCGGCGCTTCCGGCTGGTTGCGCTAACGGGAGGGGCGAATTTTCCGTTTGCCTGCCATCGCTTTGGCGATAACACTTCGGCCATGACCTTTTCGCCGATCCGAACCGCCACACCGCGCGACCTGCCGGAAATCGAGCATGTCTTTGCCGAGGCATACTCGGAATACGAGAGCAGTATCAAAGGTTTGCCGAACATGTTGGAGGGGCTGGCCGAGGCCGTGGCGGCCCATGAGGTCTGGGTCATCGAGAAGGGCCGCAAGCTGGTGGGCTGCCTGATCCTGAAGGAAACCGGCAATGCGCTGCACGTTGTCAACGTGGCCACGCTGCCCGAGGTGCGCGGGCAGGGGCTCGGTGGGGCGATGATGCGCTTCGCCGAGGCCGAGGGCGCCCTGCGGGACGTGGACCGCATGCGACTCGCCACCCATGTGGACATGCCCGGCAACGTTGCGATGTATCGCCACCTCGGCTGGACGGAGACCGGCCGCGACGGTGCGCGTGTCTACATGGAAAAGGTGCTCTGAGGCCGGGGTGGCCGGAGCGCTCCGCAATATCTTGTGGATAACTGGTGCGTGACTGCCACATGAGGTGTGGCAGCATTGACTCGCACCTGATTCCCCCGAAGACTGACCCGGACAGGAATCAACACGGGCAGCCCCTTGCGTTTCACCCGCCTTCGACTGAACGGCTTCAAGAGCTTCGTGGACCCGACCGATCTGGTGATCGCGGACGGGCTGACAGGCGTCGTCGGGCCGAACGGCTGCGGGAAGTCCAACCTGCTTGAAGCCCTGCGCTGGGTGATGGGCGAGAACCGCCCCACGGCGATGCGCGGCGGCGGGATGGAAGACGTGATCTTCGCCGGCGCCGCCTCGCGCCCGGCGCGCAACTTCGCCGAAGTCACCCTGCAACTCGACAACTCGGACCGCCTCGCGCCGGCCGGGTTCAACGATCTGGACACGCTGGAGATCGTGCGCCGCATCACGCGCGACGCGGGCTCCGCCTACAAGGCCAACTCCAAGGACGTGCGCGCGCGCGACATCCAGATGCTCTTCGCCGATGCCTCCACCGGGGCGCATTCGCCGGCGCTCGTGCGGCAGGGGCAGATCTCGGAGCTGATCAACGCCAAGCCGAAGAACCGCCGCCGCGTGCTGGAGGAGGCCGCCGGCATCTCGGGGCTCTACCAGCGCCGCCATGAGGCGGAACTCAAGCTCAAGGGCACCGAGGCCAATCTCGCCCGCGTGGAAGACGTGATCGAGCAGCTCGCCCAGCAACTCGGGCAGCTGGCGCGCCAGGCCCGGCAGGCGCAGCGCTACCGCACCATCGGCGAGGAACTGCGCGCCTCCGAGGGCATCCTGCTCTACCGCCGCTGGCGCGAGGCCGACGAGGCCCGGCAGGCCGCCCAGGCCGAACTGACCGAGCGCACGCGCCAGGCCGGGCAGGCCGAGATCCTGGCCCGGGAGGCCGCGCGCAAGCGCGAGGAGGCGGATGCCGCCCTGCCGCCGCTGCGGGAGGAGGAGGCGATCGCCGCCGCCGTGCTGCAACGGCTCACCGTGCAGCGCGATGCGCTGAAGGATCAGGAGGCCCGCGCGCTGCAGCTCATCGATACGCTGTCGGGCCGCATCGAGCAACTCACCCGTGACATCGAGCGCGAAGCCGGGCTCAACCGCGATGCCGGCGAAACCATCGAACGGCTGGAGTGGGAGCAGGCGCAGATCGCCAAGGCGAGCGAAGGCCATGAGGACAAGCTTTCCGAGGCCTCGGATGCGGCGCGCGAGGCGGCGCAGGTTCTGCAGGACCGCGAAGCCGATCTCAGCCAGCTGACGGAAGACGTCGCCCGACTCGCGGCGCGGCACCAGTCGGCCAACCGACTGCTGGAAGACAGCCGCAAGACGCTGGCGCGCAACGAGGAAGAGGCGGCGAAGGCCAAGGCGGCCTCCGCCGCCGCGCGCGAGGCCCTGCAGGTGGCCGAGGCCGCCTACGCGGCGGCGATGGAAGCGCAGGAGGAGGCCGCCGTGCTGGCCGAGGAGGCCGAAGCCGCGCTGGAAGCCGCCGACATGGCCCGAGACGATGCCCAGGCCCGCGAAACCGAGGCCCGCGCGCTGCGGTCTGAGGCGGAGGGCGAAGCGGGTGCCCTGCGCGCCGAGGTGGCCGCGCTGGCCAAGCTGGTGGAGCGCGACACGGCGGAAGGCGGCCAGCTGCTGGATCGGGTCAAGGTCACGCCCGGCTACGAGAAGGCGCTCGGCGCGGCGCTGGCCGATGATCTCCGGGCGCCTGAAATCGGGGCGGACGGCGCCTCCGGCTGGGCGGTGCTGCCCGGCTACCCGGCGCCGCAGCTCCTGCCCGAGGGGATCGTGGCGCTGACCAATCACGTCAGCGTGCCCGAGGTGCTGGCGCGCCGCATGGCGCAGATAGGCCTCGTGGACCGCGCCGACGGCGCACGGCTGCAATCCCAGCTCAAGCCCGGTCAGCGGCTGGTGAGCCTTGAGGGCGATCTCTGGCGCTGGGACGGCTTCCGCGCCGCTGCGGAGGATGCCCCGAGCGCGGCCGCGCTGCGGCTTCAGCAGTTGAACCGGCTGGTCGAACTCAAGCGCGATCTGGAAGAGGCGACGGCCCGCGCCGAGGGCGCGAAGCAGGCCCATGATCTTCTCACCGAGACCCTGCAACGCCTCACCCGCGAGGATCAGGAGGCCCGCGAGGCCCGCAAGCGGGCGGACCGCGCGATGACGGAGGCCGGGCGGGCGCTCTCCAAGGCCGAGGCCGACCGCAACATCGCGCAGGGGCGCCTCGAATCGCTGGGCCTTGCCGTGCGGCGCCACGAGGAAGAGGCGATGAGCGCGCGCCAGCGCGTGCTCGAAGCCGAACGCGCGCTGGAGGATCTGGAGGATCTCGACGCCGCCCGCGCCCGCGCCGAAGACATCAAGATGACGGTCGAGGCCGCGCGGATCACGATGATGGCCCGCCGCTCCGCCCATGACGAGCTGCGCCGCGAAGGCGAGGCCCGCCTCAAGCGCAGCCAGCAGATCACCAAGGAAATCAGCGGCTGGCGGCACCGGCTGGAAAGCGCCGGCAAACGCATCGCGGAACTGGAGGAGCGCCGGGCCGCCACGCAGGAGGAACTCGAAATCGCCCGCGCCGCGCCCGAGGATCTGGCGATTCAGCGCGAGGAGCTTCTGCAGGGCATCGAAGAGGCCGAGGCCCGCCGGGCCGCCGCGTCCGATGCATTGGCGAGCGCCGAAGCCGCCGCGCGGGAGGCGGCCGTCCACGAGAAGGAGGCCGAGCGTCTGGCCAGCGAGGCCCGCGAGGCCCGTGCCCGCTCCGAGGCGCGCGCCGAGGCCGCCCGCGAAACCGTCGCGCTTGCGGCCGGGCGCATCGCCGAGGAACGGGACATGACGCCCGAAGCCCTCCTGGAGGCGCTGGGCATGGATCCCGAAAAGATGCCGCCCGCAACCACGGTGGAGGCCGATGTCGAACGGCTCAAGCGCCAGCGCGACGCGCTCGGCGCGGTCAACCTGCGCGCCGAGGAAGACGCGCGCGAGGTTCAGGAGGAGCACGACACGCTCCTGGGCGAAAAGACCGATCTGGAAGAGGCCGTGAAACGGTTGCGCAGCGGCATCGCCAGCCTCAACCGCGAGGGGCGCGAGCGCCTGCTGACGGCCTTCGAGCAGGTCAATTCCAATTTCGCCATGCTGTTCAAGCACCTGTTCGGCGGGGGCGAGGCCAAGCTCGTGCTGGTGGAGAGCGAGGATCCGCTGGATGCAGGCCTCGAGATCATGTGCATGCCGCCGGGCAAGAAGCTCTCGACGCTCTCGCTTTTGTCGGGTGGGGAGCAGACGCTCACCGCCATGGCGCTGATCTTCGCCGTGTTCCTCGCCAACCCGGCGCCGATCTGCGTGCTCGACGAGGTGGACGCGCCCCTGGATGATGCCAACGTCACCCGGTTCTGCGACCTGCTCGACGAAATGTGCCGCCGCACCGAGACCCGTTTCCTCATCATCACCCACCACGCCGTCACCATGGCGCGGATGGATCGGCTGTTCGGCGTGACGATGGCGGAGCAGGGGGTCAGCCAGCTGGTGAGCGTGGACCTGAAGAAGGCCGAGGCGCTCGTCGCCTGAGCGTCTCGCGGGAACGTGAGGCGCCGCCCGGCGCGCGATCGCGTAGGCTGCCCCGAAACCCACTCCGGCGAAGGGAAGCCCAAGACATGCGTTCACTGGCACTGATGATGGTGGTTTCGGCCGGCACGGCGCTGGCGCAGCCCGCGCCCGGCGTGCGGGAGGGCGACACGCTCTACGGCGCGGCCGATCTGGCCGCCCTTCTGTCGGGGCAGGCCGTCACCTTCTTCGACGGCGGCACCGCGCGCTACGCGGCCGACGGCAGCTATTCCTATGCCTACGAGGGCTCTGACCAGCTCTGGACCGGCACATGGGAAGCCGGGGAAGGCAGCGCCGTCTGCGTGGCCTTCGACAACGGCTTCGCGCGCTGCGACATCTACGTCAGCGACGGCAGCCGGCTGGTGCTGATCACCGAGCAGGGCGATCGCTTCCCCGCCCAGGAAAAAGCGCCGATCTGAGCGTTGGCGAGAGCGTTGGCCTGGGCGGCGGCGCTCGGGGGCAGGCATGGGGGCGGGCGCGGATGCGTGTTCTCCCTTTCGGCGCGGCGCCGTCTGCGCTAGGCTCGGTCTGCTAATAGCTTTGTTTCTTTGCAGGAAAACTGTCATGCGCGTATCGATTTCCGCTTTTGCCCTTGCCACCGCCCTTGCCATGCTTCTCTCCGGCGCAGGGCCGGCACAGGCTGCCAAATGCGGCAACACCGGAGATGGGTTCAACAGCTGGAAGAAGGCCTTCGCCGCCGAGGCGCAGCGCGCCGGTGTCGGAAAGCGCGGGCTGGACGCGCTGGCGCAGGCGCAATACGCCACCAAGACGATCTGGGCCGACCGCAACCAGAAATCCTTCAAATACAGCCTTGAGAAATTCATGCAGGTGCGCGGCTCCTCCACCATCGTGGCCCAGGGGCGCAAGCGCAAGGCGCGCAACCCCGAGTTCTACGCCTCGCTCGAACGCGTCTACGGCGTGCCGGCCGGGGTGTTGATCGCGATCCACGGCATGGAGACGGCCTTCGGCGGCTTCATGGGCGACAGTTCGGTCGTCTCGGCGATCACCACGCTGGCCTATGACTGTCGGCGTTCGGATTTCTTCACCCCCCATGCCATCGGGGCGCTGAAGCTGGTGGACCAGGGCTCGATCACCATCAACACCAAGGGCGCCAAGCATGGCGAGCTTGGGCACACGCAGTTCCTTCCGGGCAACGCGCTCAGGTATGGGGTGGACGGCAACGGGGACGGGAAGGTCGATTTCTACAACGTGTCGGATGCCATGGCCTCCACCGCCAACTACCTGCGCCAGAAGGGCTGGCAGCCCGGGAAGGGCTACCAGCCCGGCGAGCCGAACTTCGCGGTGATCAAGGAATGGAACGCCGCGGGCGTCTACCAGAAGGCCATCGCGATCATGGGCAAGCAGATCGACGGCTAGGCGGGTTTCCAAGGCGCCTGGGGGCGCTGCCCGCCGCCGCCCGCCGGGCGGCTCCCCCCGAGGTATTTCGGGCGAGAGGAAGGTTCAGGCCAGCAGTGCGAGGGCGACGAGCGCGAGGCCGGCGGCCCAGCTGCGCCAGAGCTGGTGGACGGCGGCGGAGATGTCGGCCGCGCCGATCTCGCGGCGCCCTTCCGGGAAGACCCAGGGAAAGGGGCGCATCTGCCCCTCGTAGGCACGGGGGCCTGACAGGGCGACGCCCAGCGTTGCCGCCATGGCGGCCTCGGGCCAGCCGGCGTTGGGGGAGCGGTGCAGCGGGGCGTCGCGCAGGATGATCTTCCAGACCTTGCCGAGATCCCGCGGCGGGTTTCCGGCGAGGGAGATCAGCAGGGCGGCCAGCCGCGCGGGGAACCAGTTCAGCAGATCGTCGAAGCGCGCCGCGGCCCAGCCGAACTGCTCGTGGCGCGGGGTGCGGTAGCCGATCATGCTGTCGGCGGTGTTGACCAGCTTGTAGACCATCAGCCCGGGCAGCCCCAGCAGCAGGAACCAGAAGGCCGGGGCGACGACGCCATCGGAGAAATTCTCGGCGGCGCTTTCGATGGCGGCGCGCGCGGTGGCGGCTTCGTCCAGCGTGGCGGTGTCGCGGCCCACGATCATGGAGACGGCGCGGCGGCCCTCGGGGAGGCCGCGGGGCAGGGCTTCGGCCACGGCGGCCACGTGCTGGGCGAGGCTGCGCTGTGCAAGCAGAATGGCCGCGGCGATCACCTCCAGCAGGCCACCCAACGGCAGCGCCGGGATCAAGCTGCCGATCCCCCAGGCCAGGCAGCAGAGCGCGGCCATCGCGAGCACGCCTTTTTCGCGCCGGTTGCTGCCGCGGTTGAAACGGGAATCGATCCAGCCGATGGCGCGCCCCATCAGGACGGCCGGGTGCGGTGCGCGATCCCACAGCCACTTCGGCTCGCCGAAGAGCGCGTCCAGCAGCAGCGCGGCGAGAAGGGCGGCGGCGTGGCTCACAGGGCGGCCTCCAGCTGCGCCCAGCGGCCCGGGGCGGGCAGCCCGAGCCGCAGCCAGCTCCGGCTGTAGGGGAAGATGCGGCCCAGAACCCGGCCTTCCGCCAGTTTATGCTGCCAGGCGGCGGCGTCGCCCACGTCGTAGAGGCGGAAGAGCGGAGTGCCGCCGATGCGCCGCGTGCCCTTGCTCGCAAGCAGGGCATCCAGCCGCGCGGAATCGCGTTCGAGCCGGGCGCGGGTGGCCTTCGTCCAGGCTTCGTCCTTCAGCGCGGCGGTGCCGATATCGAGGGCCGGGCCGGAGACCTGCCAGGGCCCGAGCGCTTCCCGCAGGGGGGCGATCAGCGCCGGCGCGCCGATGGCAAAGCCCAGCCGCAGCCCGGCCAGCCCCCAGAACTTGCCGAAGCTTTTCAGGATGATCGCCCTTCCGGCGAGGGGGCCGGACAGCAGCGACAGGTGGCTTCGGCCGGGCGCCACATCGCAGAAGCTTTCGTCGATGACGGTGAGGCCGGGCGCGCCGGCTTGGAGCTCCGTGGCGCGCCAGAAGCGGCCGTCCGGGTTGTTGGGGTGCACGAGGACGCGCGCCTCGCAGTCCGGGGCCTCGGCACCCTTCAGGACGCGCCAGCCTTCGGCCGTGAAGGCGGCGGCGTGTTCGTTGTAGGTGGGGGACGGGATGTGGACCCGGCCGGGCGCAAGCAGGCGCGGCAGGCGGGCGATCAGGGCGGAGGCGCCGGGGGCGGGCAGGATGTCGAGCCCGTCTGGCACGGACCAGAAGCTGCGGGCGGCGGCTTCGAGGCGGGCGAAGGCGCCGGAATCCGGCAGGGCGGTGAAGGCATCTTCGGCCAGCGGCGGGATTGGGTAGGGCAGCGGGTTGATGCCGGTGGAGAGATCGAGCCAATCGGCCCGCGCCCCGCCGTGCCGGGCGATGGCCGCATCCAGCCCGCCGCCGTGATCGCGGCTGTTCATTCCTCTTCGGGCAGCGGTGCGTGGCGGGTCACGAAATGGCCCTTCACGCCTTCGGGCCAGCTCCGGTAGGGCACCTGCCCGGAGGCGCTTTCCGCGTGGAGTGCGGCATAGTCCACGATGGCCTGCGCGCTTTCGGCGCTGGGGGTGAAATCGCCGAGCGTATAGGCGAGCTTTCCGTGGGCCTGAATTGCGATGTTGCAGCCGTGCTTGCAGCCCATGAGGCAGGACTGCCGCCGGGTCCGCAGGCTGCCCACGCCCTGCGCGGCGCTTTCCACGAGGGCGGCGAGGGTTTCACCGTCGGTGTCCTGGCTGCCGCGCGCGGCCCAATCCTCGCGTTTGCAGGTGTCGCAAATGGTGATCCAGGTTGTCATCGCGGCCTCTCGTCAGTGTTCCCGCACCATCAAGCGGATTCGCCGGGCCGACGCAAGCCGGAGTGCGGGCGTTAACGGATGTTAAGGATAAATTAACCAATCCTTGGCTAGCCTGATCCGATCCGGTTGGGGATGGCCGGGTGCAGAATGAAGAGTTCCGGAGGTGACATGCGGGTTCTGATCGTGGAAAGCGATCCGGGGCTTGGAGACGTGTGGCAACGCCACATCGAACGCCAGGGCTGCCGGGTCAGCCGCGCCAGCAGCGAGGGCGAGGCCATCGCCGCCCTGCGCGATGCGAAAACGCCGGTCAACGTGATCATTCTCAACCTGTTCCTGCAGGGGGGCAGCGCGCTGGCGGTCGCGGATTACGCCAGCTACCGGCATCCGGAGGCGCGGGTGATATTCGTCACCTCGACGAGCTTCTTCTCGGATGGATCGCTCTTCGCGCTTGCGCCCAACGCCTGCGCCTACGTGCGCACCAACACGCCGCCGGAAGACCTTGCGGCGATGGCGGGGCACTACGCGGCCAACTGATCGCGCCCGTGAGGGGCATCGAAATCCAGCACCGGGTTGATCGGGATGATGCGGTGCGGATTGATGCTTTCGTGGCTGTAGTGGTAGTGGCGCACGATGTGATCGAAGTTCACCGTCCCGCGCACGCCGGGGTATTGATACAGCTCTCGGGTATAGGCCCAGAGGTTGGGAAAATCGATCAGCCGGTTGCGGTTGCACTTGAAATGCAGGTGGTAGACCGGATCGAAGCGCAGAAGCGTGGGCAGCAGGCGCCAGTCGGCCTCGGTGATGCTATTACCCACGAGGAAGCGCCGGCGCGAGAGCCGGTCCTCCAGCCAGTCCATCGTTTCGAAAAGCGCGCCCACGGCCTCGTCATAGGCGGCCTGGGTGGTGGCGAAGCCCGACTTGTAGACGCCGTTGTTGAGCGTGTCGTAGATGCGGGCGTTCACCTCCTCGATCTCCGCGCGCAGTTCCTCGGGCCAGAAATCCTGCGTGTTGCCGGTCAGTCCGTTGAAGGCGGAGTTGAACATGCGGATGATCTCGGAGCTTTCGTTGGAGACGATCGTGCCGCGCGCCTTGTCCCAGAGTACCGGCACCGTGGCGCGGCCGGAGACATCGGGCCTGGCCTTCACGTAGAGATCGCGCACGAAGGCGGCGCCGTTGATCGGATCCCCCGTGGCGCCGGGCCAGTCGTCGGCGAAGCTCCAGCCGTCGGAGAGCATGTCGGGATGCACCACAGAGACGCCGATGTGGGGCTCCAAGCCCTTGATTGCGCGGAAGATCAGGGTGCGGTGCGCCCAGGGGCAGGCGTAGGAGACATAGAGGTGGTAGCGCCCGCTTTCGGCAGCAAAGCCGCCGTCGCCGCTGGGGCCGG
This sequence comes from Pseudoruegeria aquimaris, assembly GCF_900172235.1. Lineage (GTDB taxonomy): Bacteria > Pseudomonadota > Alphaproteobacteria > Rhodobacterales > Rhodobacteraceae > Pseudoruegeria > Pseudoruegeria aquimaris. Next base: position 18,129 of record NZ_FWFQ01000008.1, read on the forward strand.
GGGCGCCGTCGGGCGTGATCCAATTGCGAAAGCCCGCGGTGGAGCGGACGAACTTTCCGCCCGTCGATTTGGTGTCATACCAGGTGTCCTGCCAGACACCGTTCACAAGCTGGCCCATGGCGCTCTCCTCATGTCGTCTCATCGTCAATCTAGCCATGCGCGGGCGGACCGCCACCGGCGCAGGCGCGCAGGAGGGGTGCGCAGGCGCACGAAATGGCCCGGGCCCAAGAGCAGGCGCGGCGGAGGGCGACGTGTCGGAAACATGCGGCACTGCGGCGCGTTTTCCGTTGCCCCATGCGCCGCGCTTCTCTACACCGGGCGCAGACGAAGCCCCACGGGGCCGGAAAGGAGTGCCTTTCCCGTGTCGACCCACGCAGGGGACGCGGGCAGGCGTCGTCGGAAGGCCGCCTCCGAGGGCGGCCCGGCTTCCTGCATCCGGCCCACCGCGCCAGAAGGAGCCGCATGATGAAAGCCCCCCTGATTTGCCTGATCCCGGGCGCCTTTGCCTTCCCCGGCCTCGCCGCCGCGCACACCGGCCATATCGCCGAAGTGGCGGGCCACGATCACTGGGTGGCCGGGGCTGCCATCGGCGCGGCCATCGCGATTTCGCTCTGGGCGGCGCTCAAGGGCGGGCGCAAGGCGGAAAGCGAGCCCGAGGCTGCCGAGGATGAAGCCGCCGACGCCACCCCGCAGGAGTCCTGATCCATGACAGCCCCCAAGACAGGCGTGATGATCTGCGGCCACGGCTCGCGCAGCCAGGCCGCCGTGGACGAGTTTGCCGTGCTGGCCGAGAAACTCCCCGCGCTGCTGCCCCCGGAATGGGAGGTGGACTACGGCTACCTCGAATTCGCCAACCCGGTGATCCGCGACGGTCTGGACCGCCTGCGCGAAAAGGGCTGCGAACGCATCCTCGCGGTGCCGGGGATGCTCTTTGCCGCGATGCACGCCAAGAACGACATTCCCACCGTGCTCAACAGCTACGCCGCCCGGCACGGCATCGAAGTGCGCTATGGGCGCGAGTTGGGCGTGGATCCCAAGATGGTCGCCGCCGCCGCGGGGCGCATCCGCGAGGCCGTGGCGCAGGCCGATGCCGAAAACGGTGAGGTGCCGCTGGAGGAAACCTGCCTCGTGGTGATCGGGCGCGGCGCCTCGGACCCGGACGCCAACGCCAATGTGGCCAAGATCGCGCGCCTGCTCCATGAAGGCATCGGCTTCGGCTGGTGCGAGGTGGGCTATTCCGGCGTCACTTTCCCGCTGGTGGAGCCCTGCCTGCAACACGCCGCGAAACTGGGCTACAGGCGCATCGTCGTCTTCCCCTATTTCCTCTTCACCGGCATCCTGATCGACCGCATCTACGGCTTCACGGATCAGGTGGCGGCCGAACACCCCGGCATCGAATTCGTCAAGGCGGGCTACCTGAACGATCACCCCAAGGTGCTGGAAACCTTCGCCGAGCGCGTGCGCGAGCAGGCCGGGGCCAAACCGCCGCCCAACTGCGGCACCTGCGGCTACCGCGCCCAGGTGCTTTCGATCGAGGGGCAGGCGCCGGTGCATGTCTCCGCCGAGGCGCGCGCAAGCCACCCGGCTTTCGCCGAAACGCCGCCGCCCACCTGCGTCATGTGCAAATACCGCACCGAGGTGCTGGGATTCGAGGCCGAACGCGGCGCCGTGCAGGAAAGCCACCACCACCACGTCGAAGGGCAGGGCGCCTCCGCCCCCGGCTCCAACGTGGCCGATTGCACCCTGTGCGAAAGCTTCTGCACCGGCCTCTGCCGGCTCGAAATGGCGCACCATCACCATCATCACCACCACGGCGACGGGCACCATCATCACCACCATCATCATGATCACACCCACGATCACGGTGACGGCCACCACCATCATCATCATCCGGAATACCCCCACGCCAAACACCCGCACGGGCCCGAAAGCGCCCGCAAGGCAAAGGCGTGAACGGGCCCACTTCGTTCTTCAAATATCCCCGCCGGAGGCTTCCCAGCCTCCCGCCAGATCCGAGGCAGGGCAAAAATGCGCCCCTATGAGAAAGACCCGAAGGCGATCTACGCCGAAAGCTTCGCCACCGTCCGGCGCGAGGCGCGGCTCGATCGCTTCCCGCCCGGCATGGAGCGGCTGGCGATCCGCCTGATCCACGCCTGTGGCATGGTCGAGGTGGCCGACCGCCTGGCCTTCTCCGAAAATGCCTACCGCAGCGGGCAGGCCGCGCTCGCCGCCGGCGCGCCGATCCTCTGCGATTGCGAGATGGTGGGCGCGGGCATCATCCGCCGCTACCTTCCGGCGGAAAACGACGTGATCGTCACCCTCAACGATCCGCGCGTGCCGGGCATGGCGCAGGAGATCGGCAACACCCGCTCCGCCGCCGCCGTCGAGCTTTGGGCCGAACATCTGGAGGGCGCGGTCGTCGCGATCGGCAACGCGCCCACCGCGCTCTTTCACCTGCTCGAACTGCTCGATGCCGGCGCGCCGAAACCCGCCGTGATCCTCGGCTTCCCGGTGGGCTTCGTCGGCGCGGCGGAAAGCAAGGCCGAACTGGCGGCCAATCCGCGCGGCTGCGATTTCGTCGCCCTGCGCGGGCGGCGCGGCGGCTCCGCCATCGCCTCGGCCGCCGTGAACGCGCTGGCCGCGGGCCTGCCCGAAGAAGGAAAACTGCAATGAGCACCCACCCCTGGCTGCATATCGTCGGCATCGGCGAAGACGGGATGGACGGTCTCACCCCCGCCACCCGTGCCGTCGTGGAGGCCGCCGAGGTCATCATCGGCGGCGAGCGCCACCACGCGCTTTCGGAAAGCCTCACGGCGGAGCGCCTCGCATGGCCTTCGCCCTTTGATGCGCTGATCGACCAACTCGAAGGCCTCAAGGGCCGGCGGGTGGTGGTCTTGGCCACGGGCGATCCGCTCTGGTATTCCGTCGGTGCGCGCATCGGCCGGGCGATCCCGCCGGGGGAGATCACCTATCACCCGCAGCTCTCGGCCTTCCAGCTGGCGGCGGCGCGCATGGGCTGGTCGATGGCGGATCTGGAAACGCTCACGGTGCACGGCCGCCCGGTGGAGCAGATGATCGCCTTCATCCAGCCCCACCAGCGCCTGCTGATCCTCACCACCGGCGCCGAGACGCCGGCCCAGATCGCGCGCTTCCTCACCGAGCGGGGTTTCGGCGAAAGCCGCATGACCGTTCTGGCGGCCATGGGCGGGGAACGGGAAGAACGTTTCGACGGGCTGGCGAAGGACTGGAGCCACGAGGTTCCCGCCTTCAACACGCTGGCGGTGGAATGCATCGCCTCTCCCGAGGCCGCGCTGCTGCCGCGGGTGCCGGGGCTGTCGGATGATCTCTTCCAGCACGACGGCACCATGACGAAACGCGAGGTCCGCGCGGCCACGCTGGCCAAGCTCATGCCCATGCGCGGCGCCCTGCTGTGGGACATCGGCACCGGCTGCGGCTCCGTCGCCGTGGAGTGGATGCGCGCGGCCCGCTACGCCCGCGCCATCGGCATCGAGCCCCGCGCCGACCGGCGCGCCATGGCCGCGGCCAACGCGCTGGCGCTGGGCACACCCAAGCTGGACCTGCGGGACGGCACCGTGCCCGCGGCGCTTGAGGGGCTGGAGGCGCCGGATGCGATCTTCATCGGCGGCGGCCTCTCGCGTGAAACCTTCGAGGCCGCCTGGGCGGCCCTGCGCCCGCTGGGCCGGCTCGTGGCCAATGCGGTGACGCTGGAAAGCGAAGCCATCCTCGTGGCGCTGCACAAGGAATACGGCGGCGATCTGGTGAAGCTCTCGGTGCACCGGGCCGAGCCCGTCGGCCCACGCACCGGCTGGCGGCCGCTGATGCCCGTCACCCAGTGGAGCCTGATCAAGCGATGACAGCCCCCGGAAAGCTCTACGGAGTCGGCCTCGGCCCCGGCAACCCGGAGTTGATGACCCTCAAGGCCCATCGCCTGATCGCAAATGCCACCACCGTGGCCTATCCGGCGCTGGCCGGTGGCGAAAGCTTCGCCCGCCGCATCGCCGCCGGCGTGATCCCCGCCGGCGCGCGGGAAATCGTGATGGACGTGCCGATGACGCCGGCCCGCGAACCGGCGCAGGCCGCCTACGACAAGGGCGCGGCCGAAATCGCCGCCGTGCTGGAGGCGGGGGAGGATGTCGTCTGCCTCTGCGAGGGCGATCCCTTCTTCTACGGCTCCTTCATGTATCTCTTCGCGCGGCTTTCGCAGCGGTTCGAGGTGGAGGTTGTGCCCGGCGTGACCTCCGTCACCGCCTGCGCGGCGGAAGCCGGCATGCCGCTGTCGGCCCGCAACGAGCGCGTCACCATCCTGCCCGGGCCGCTGCCCGAGGAAGAGCTGCGCGCCCGCGTGGAGGGTGCCGAAAGCGTGGTGCTGATGAAGGTGGGCCGCCACCTGCCCAAGATCCGGCGCGTGTTCGACGGCCTCGGCCTCACCCACCGCGCCACCTACGTGGAGCGCGCGACGCTGCCCGAGCAGAAGGTGCTCCCCCTGAGCGAAGCCCCTGAAACCGCGCCCTATTTCTCGATGATCCTGCTGACGAAAGGTGCCGATCCATGGCTCTGACCCCCATCGTGATCTGCCTCAACCGCTCCGGCGAGGCCACCGCCCACCGCGTGGCGCAGGCGCTGGATTCGCCCGTCCACGGCCGCGAGGGCCGGGTGGACGCGGCCGACGCCTTCTTCCCGGACGCGCTGGAGCACATCCGCACGCTCTTTGCCGCCGGCACGCCGGTGATCGGCGTCTGCGCCGCCGGGATCCTGATCCGCGCCGTCGCGCCCTTGCTGGCGGACAAGACCAAGGAGCCGCCTGTGGTGGCCGTGTCTGACGACGGCGGCGTCGTGGTGCCGCTCTTGGGCGGCCATCGCGGGGCCAACCGCCTTGCGAACGAAATCGCGCAGGCGCTGGAAGCCACCGCCGCCGTCACCACCGCGGGGGACGTAGCGCTCGGCGTGGCGCTGGACGCGCCGCCGGCAGGCTACCGGCTGGCCAACCCGCAGGACGCGAAATCGGTGATGGCGCGGCTCCTGGCGGGGGAGACCCCGCGCGTGATCGGCGAGAACATCTTCGGGTTGGAGGCATCGGAGTCCGGCACGCTCACCCTTTCGGTGGGGGCGGCGCCCTCGCAGGCCGATCTCCGTTATCACCCGCAGAGCCATGCGCTCGGGCTGGGCTGCGCGCGCAATGCCGATCCGGAAGAGCTTTGGGCGCTGGTGCAGGAGGTGCTCGCCGAGGCCAACATCGCGCCGGAGGCCGTGGCCAGTGTCAACTCCATCGACCTGAAGGGCGACGAGCCGGCGATGAACGTGGTCGCACGGCGCCTCGGGGTGCCGCTGCGCCTGTTCACCGCGCAGGAACTGGAAGCGCAGGCCGCGCGGCTGGAAAACCCCTCTGAGGTCGTCTTTGCCGAAGTCGGCTGCCACGGCGTGAGCGAAGGCGCGGCGCTGGCAGCGGCTGGGGCGGGCGCGACGCTTGCCGTCGCCAAGCGCAAGACGGCCAATGCCACGGCCGCGCTGGCGAAGGCCCCGGCACCGATCCTCGATCTGCCGGGCCGCGCGCGCGGGCGGCTTTCGATCATCGGTATCGGCCCCGGCCAGCACTCCTGGCGCACGCCCGAGGCCAGCGCGCTGGTGGCGCAGGCCGAGGAACTGGTGGGCTACGGTCTCTACATCGATCTGCTCGGCCCGCTGGCGGCCGGCAAGGCGCGCTCCGATTTCCCGCTGGGCGGCGAGGAAGACCGCTGCCGCTATGCGCTGGAACAGGCCGGCAAGGGCAAGAACGTGGCCCTGATCTGCTCCGGCGATGCCGGCATCTACGCCATGGGCGCGCTGGTCTTCGAACTGCTGGACCGCGGCCCCGAGGCCATGGGCGTTTCGGATGCCGCCCGCCGTGTGGAGGTGATCTGCACCCCCGGCGTTTCCGCCCTGCAAGGGGCGGCGGCCCGCGCGGGCGCGCCGCTTGGGCATGATTTCTGCGCAATCTCGCTTTCGGATCTGCTCACCCCGCGCGAAGACATCGTGAAGCGCCTGCATGCCGCCGCCGAGGGCGATTTCGTGATTGCCTTCTACAACCCTGTCTCCATGCGCCGCCGCACCCTGCTGGCAGAGGCCCGCGACATCCTGCTCAAGCACCGCCCGGCCGATACGCCGGTGATGCTGGCTTCCTCGCTGGGCCGCCCGGAAGAACACATCCGCTACCGCAAGCTGAGCGAGCTGGAAGTGGACGAGGTGGACATGCTCACCGTGGTTCTGGTGGGCTCCTCGCATTCCCGGCTCGCGCAGCTGGGGGAGGGGCCGCGCATGTTCACCCCGCGCGGCTATGCCCGCAAGATCGACGGCGATCTCGCCAAACCGGCTTAGGAAGGAAAAAACCATGACCGTCTATTTCATCGGCGCCGGGCCGGGCGATCCCGAACTGCTCACGCTGAAGGCCCAGAAACGCATCGGGGCCTGCCCTGTCTGCCTCTACGCCGGCTCGCTCGTTCCGGCCGAAGTGGTGGCCTGCGCACCCGAAGGCGCGCGGGTGATGGACACCGCCGCCATGACGCTCGATGAAACCCACGCCGAGATCCTGGCCGCGCACGAGCGTGGGGAGGACGTGGCCCGCGTGCATTCCGGCGATCCCTCGCTTTACGGCGCCATCGCCGAGCAGATCCGCCGCCTGAAGGCCGACGGCATCCCCTATGAAATCATTCCCGGCGTGCCCGCCTACGCCGCCGCCGCCGCCGCGCTGGGGCAGGAGCTGACGATCCCCGAGATCGCGCAATCCATCGTGCTCACGCGCATGTCGATGCAGTCGACCTCCATGCCCGCAGGCGAAACGCTGGAGAACTTCGCCCGCACCGGCGCGACGCTGGCGATCCACCTTGCCGTGCGCAACATGCGCGAGATCGAGCGTGTGCTGACGCCCTACTACGGTGCGGACTGCCCCGTGGTGGTGGCCTACCGCGTGGGCTGGCCCGACCAGATCCTGCTGCGCGGCACGCTGGCCGACATCCGCCAGAAGGTGCGCGCCGAGAAGATCACCCGCACGGCGCTGATTCTCGTCGGCCCGGCGCTCGGCGCGGCGCGCGACTTCAAGGATTCCGCCCTCTACGATCCGCAGAAGCCCCACGTGCTGCGCCCGGTCGCTGGTGTGGATCTCGTGGAGCCCCACAACACCTAGGCATCCTCGCTGCGCGGGCGAAGGCATTCTGCGCCCGCGAGCGTCGCCGCCGGGTCACAGGGCCCGGCAGCGCGCGGACCTGTCATGAAACTGCCTTGCAACCGTGCAAGCCTGTGGCATCCTTTTTGCGAAAGTGCGGAGTGTGCCATGTCTGAGTTCCTGCCGAAGGAAGTGCGCGAAGGCCTTGAGCAGGCCCGTCTGCGCGATGCCAAGTTCGTCTCCCGCCTGCGGGTGCATTCGGGCGGTGAGGTGTTCCGCATCCTGAAGATGACGGATGACGGCTTCACGCTGGACGGCGAGAAAGGCCTACGCGGCTTCGTTGAGATCTACGAAGGCAATCGCCCGATCTCGCAATGCCTGATCGTGCGGGCCGACTCCGATGGCGATGAGGTGCGCTACATTTTCAAGCGCCGCACCCCGATCCGCGATCGCGCTGCACTGGATTTCGCTGAGCCGGACAACAAGCCCGCCGGGCTGCTGTCGCGTCACTAGCCCTCAGGGCGCTTTCGGCTCCCACAATTCGATCGGGTTGCCTTCCGGATCCCGCAACCGCGCGAATCTGCCGATGGGCATGGGATCGCCTTCGGTGACCTCGATCCCGGCAGCGCGCAGTTGCGCCATCATCGCGTCCATGTCGCTTACCCGGAAATTCAGCATGAAAGCCCGCGCCGGATCGCCGAAGTAATCGGTCTCCGCTGGGAAGGGGGCAAATACGGTCGGCCCGCCTGCGGGCGTCCACGGCTGGCTGTCGAAATCCCGGGGCACGCGAGAGATGCCCAGATGCGCCTCATACCACGCCGCCAGCGCCTCGGGATCCCTGCTGCGAAAGAAGAACCCGCCAAAACCGACAACCTTTTCCATGCACCTGACTCCCTGCATCCGCTTTCGCGCAGGATAGCACAGGCGCGCGCCTTCGGCGCTACTGGAGATCGCCGAAGGCGCGGGCCAGCCGCTCGACGGCCTCTTGCACGCGGGCGCGCGGCATGCCCAGGTTGAACCGCATGAAGCTCTCGCCCCCGGTGCCCAGCGTGTGGCCGGGGGTGGCGGCGATCTCGGCGCCCTTGTAGACGCGGCCCTGGAACTCCTCGCGCGCCATGCCGGTGCCGGAGAAATCCACCCAGGCGAGATAGGTGCTTTCCATCGGCATGGCCGAGAGCCCCGGAATGGCGGCGATGCCTTCGGCGAAGAGCGCGGCATTGCCGGCGATGTAGGGGCGCAACTCGTCCACCCAGGCCGCGCCGGCGGGGGAGTAGGCCGCCTCCATCAGGGCGATCCCGAAGAGGTTGGGGTTGATGTCGAAGCCGCGGTAGAAGCGCCCGAAACGCTCCCGAAGGGCGGGGTCGGGGATCGTCACGCAGCCGCAGCGGGTGCCGGCGATGTTGAACGTCTTGGAGGCGGAGGTGGTGACGATGAGCCGGTCGGTGATCTCGGGGCAGGCCACCGGCATCGGCAGGTGGGTCTGGCCGGGGAAGGTCAGATCGTGGTGGATCTCGTCGGACACGAGGATCAGGTCGTGGCGCCGGCAGAACGCCGCCAGCTGTGCCAGCTCCGCCTGCGTCCAGACGCGCCCGGCCGGGTTGTGCGGCGAGGAGAAGAGGACCATCTTTTCGCGCCCCGTCATCCGCGCCTCGTAGGCGTCGAAATCCATCTCGTAGCGGCCGTTCCGGTTCACCAGCGGCAGCTCGGTGAGGTTGCGGCCCGTCTTGCCGATCTTGATGGCGAACTCGTGGTAGACGGGAGAGAAGATCGCCACGTGATCCTCGGGCGCCGTGAAGCACTGGATCGCCATGGCGATGCCGTGGCCCAACCCGTAGGTCGTGAACATGTGGTCCGTGTCGATCGCCCAGCCGTGGCGCTCGCTCATCCACCAGTGCACGGCTTCGTTGAAGCTCTCAAGCCCGCAGAAATAGCCGTAGTTGGCCTTCTGCAGCTGCGCCTGAACCGCCGCCTGCAGAAAATCGGGCGCACGGAAGTCCATGTCGGCCACCCACATCGCGAGCCCCGTCTCCTGCGGCACGCCGAAGGCGCGTTCCATCAGATCCCATTTCGAGGCATTGGTGCCGCGGCGATCGATGATCTCGTCGAAGGGGCTGGCGGTATCGAGACTCATGGGGCGCTCCGTCTTGTCATTCGTGGCCACGCTAAAGCTTGTGCGCGCGAGCGCAAGGGCGTTGCGCGCGCCGCGGCTCTGCCCTACATGAACGCCATGAGCAAACGCGATATCCTGATCCATCCCGATCCGCGCCTGAAGAAGAGGGCCGCCGAGATCGATGCCTTCACGCCCGAGCTGCGCCAACTGGCCGACGACATGCTCGAAACCATGTATGACGCGCCCGGCATCGGCCTGGCAGCGCCGCAGATCGGCGTGCTCAAGCGGCTGATCGTGCTGGATTGCGTGAAGGAGGGCGAGGGTGATCCGTCGCCCATCGTGATGGTGAACCCGCAGGTCATGTGGGCCTCCGACGAAACCAGCGTCTACGAGGAAGGCTGCCTGTCGATCCCCGAGCAATACGCCGAGGTGACGCGCCCCGCCGAGGTGGAAGTCCGCTGGTTCGGCGTCGATGGCGCCGAGCAGTCGGCAAGGTTCGACAAGCTCTGGGCCACCTGCGTGCAGCACGAGATCGATCACCTCGACGGCAAGCTGTTCATCGATTACCTCAAGCCGCTCAAGCGCCAGATGATCACGCGCAAGATGCAGAAGCTGAAGCGCGAACGCGCCCGCGCATGAGCCGGCTCGCGATCCTGCGCTGGCCGGATCCGCGCCTGTCGGCGGTCTGCGAAGAGGTCACCGATATCCCCGCCGCGGCCGCCCTTGCGCAGGACATGCTCGAAACGATGTATGCGGCGCCGGGCCGGGGCCTCGCGGCTCCGCAGGTGGGCGTGCTCCAGCGGCTCTTCGTGATGGACGTGGGCTGGAAGGACGGCGCCGCCACGCCGATGGTCTGCATCAATCCCGAGATCGCCGCCGCATCCGAAGCGCAGGCCGAAGGCGAGGAGGGCTGCCTCTCGATCCCGGGCGTCACCGCCCGCGTGCGCCGGCCCACCGCGATCACCCTGCGCTACCTTGATGAAACCGGCAACCGGCGGGAGGCCGCGCTGGAAGGCTTCGCCGCCCGCTGCGCCCAGCATGAACTCGATCATCTCGACGGGCTGGTGACCTTCGATCGCCTGCCGCCCGAGGTCCGCGCCCCCCTTGAAGCCGCCTACGAGGCCCTGCCATGACGATCCGCCCCTGCCTGCGCTACCCCGACAGACGCCTGCGCACCCGCGCCGCCGAGGTTGAGGCCATCACCGATGACGTCCGCGCCGTCTGGCAGGACATGATCGACACGATGGAAGCCATGCCCGGCGTCGGCATGGGCGCGCCGCAGATCGGGGTCATGCTGCGGCTGGCCGTGGTGGATGCTTCCGAGACCCGGGGCCAGGCCGTGCGCATGGCCAACCCGGAAATCCTTCATGCCTCCAGCCAGCTGCGCAGCCACGAAGAGGCCAGCCCCAACCTGCCGGGCGTGTCGGCCGTGATCCAGCGCCCTCGCGCGGTGACGGTGCGTTTCCTCAATGCCGAGGGCGAGATCGAGGAACGCGATTTCGTCGGGCTCTGGTCCACCTCGGTGCAGCACCAGATCGATCACCTGAACGGACGGCTCTTCGTGGATCACCTTTCCAAGACGAAGCGCGACATGCTGATCCGCAAGAGCCGCAAGCTGCACGGCTGATCATGCATCCGCGCATAGCGGATCTGCGAAAATGGCGAATGTGCAGGGCAGGGTGGGGCGGCTAGTCTGCCCGGACAGTCAAGATCATGCCCGAGGATGCCCGTGATGACGCTCCTGCCCAGTGACCGCAAGGACGATACCCGCGCCACGCTCACCGCGCTGTGGCTCGCCATTCTGATCAACGCCTTCATCTGCGACGCCCAGCCGATGCTGTCCGGCGGCCCAGTTTCGGTGGCCGTGCTCGGCCTGAGCCTCGTGCTGATCCTGCTCGCCGCGCTGCTGCCGCGCGAAGCGGCCCGCCACGCGCATTCGGGCGCGGCGCTGCTGATGCTGGCCGAGCTGGCGCTGCTGCCCACGGGCTGGATCTTCACCCTGTCGCAGGCCGCCGCCCTCCTGGCCGTGATCTGGATGGCGGCCCGCTGGCGCGGCGCTGCGCCCCGGCGCTCCGCCGCTCTGGCCCCCTGCGGCGCCATGCGCTAAGAGCCACCTGTGACCGGGGGCGCAGGCCCCCTCCCACAGCGTCGGAGGCAGGCATGCGCATCATCTTCATGGGAACGCCGGAGTTTTCGGTGCCGGTTCTGGACGCGCTGGTCGAGGCAGGGCACGAGATCGCCTGCGTCTACTGCCAGCCCCCGCGCCCGGCCGGCCGCGGCAAGAAGGAACGCCCCACCCCCGTGCACACCCGTGCCACGGCGCTGGGCCTGCCGGTGCGCCACCCCACCTCGCTGCGCAACGCCGAAGCCCAGGCCGAGTTCGCCGCGCTCAAGGCCGATGTCGCCGTCGTGGTGGCCTACGGGCTGATCCTGCCGCAGCCCATCCTCGATGCCCCAACCCACGGCTGCCTCAACATCCACGCTTCGCTGCTGCCCCGCTGGCGCGGCGCCGCGCCGATCCACCGGGCCATCCTCGCGGGCGACACCGAAACCGGGGTCTGCATCATGCAGATGGACGCCGGCCTCGACACCGGCCCGGTGCTCCTGCGCGCCGCGACGCCGATCGGCCCGCAGGACACCACCGCCCGCCTGCACGACCGCCTCGCCGCGCTTGGGGCCGAGAAGATCGTGGAGGCGCTCGCGAGGCTCCCCGAGCTCACCCCGGTGCCGCAACCGGAGGATGGCGTGACCTATGCCGCGAAGATCGACAAGGCCGAAGCCCGGATCGACTGGACGGCCCCCGCCGTGGAGGTGGATCGCCGGATCCGCGGCCTTTCGCCCTTTCCGGGCGCCTGGTGCCAGGCCGGCGAGGAGCGCCTGAAGCTGATCGAAAGCCGCCTCGCCGAAGGCGAAGGTGCGCCCGGCACCCACCTCGGAGGCCTGCGCATCGCCTGCGGCTCCGGTGCGGTGCAGGTGCTCACCGCCCAACGCCACGGCAAACGCGCCATGGCCACCGAGGATCTCCTGCGCGGCTACACGCCGCCGGCGATCTTCACCTGAGCCCATCCTCCGCAGCCGCCTTGCGGCGTCGCGGGCAGGGGCCTACTTTGTTCTGCAAATATCCCCGCCGGAGGCATGAAATCTCCGGCTTTCCCGGCCGCCGATGCGCGGCCCATGCAGCAGAGGCCCGCCCATGTCCGTTCTCGTTCTGATCATCGTCGGCGCGGCTGCCGGTTTCCTCGCCACCCGCCTGATGGAGGTGGAAACCGACACCGTGACCACCATCGCCATCGGCGTCGTCGGCGCCCTGCTGGGCGGCTTGATCCTGCGCCTGCTGGGCTCGCTCTTCGGGATGCTCTCCGGCTTCGTGGGAGCCGTTCTGGGCGCCATGCTTCTGCTGTGGATCTGGAAGCAATACCAGGCCCGCAGATAGCGGGCGGCCTCCTCGGACGATTGGACCCGAACAGGCGTTGCACGTCGTATCGGCCGGAGGCCGGAACACTTCAGCCGCGCGGGGGGCGCGGCTTGTAGAGCGGCAGCCGCCAGCCGAAGGCCACCGATCCGGCGCGCAGCCCGAAGGTGAGCCCCGCGGCCACCGCCATGCCCAGCCCCAGCGGCGCGCCCAGCCAGAGCACCGCCAGCCCCGCCAGCGCACCGGCGAAACAGGCGGTGGCGTAGATCTCGCCCTGGCTCAGCAGCAGTGGCACCTCGTTGGCCACGACGTCCCGCATCAGCCCGCCCATGGTGCCGGTGATCATCGCCATCACCGCCACGATGAAGGGCCCCTGCCCAAGATTCACCGCCACGCCGAACCCCACCGCCACCGCCACCGAAAGCGCGATCGCGTCGAGCCAGACGATCCATGCCCTGCGGCTCTCCAGCAGGGGCGCGGTGAAATAGATCAGCACGCTCGCCGCGCTCGCCACGGCGATGTAGCTGGGCGAGGCGATCCAGAACACCGCGTCGCGGTTCAGAAGCAGATCGCGGATCGTGCCGCCGCCCACCGCCGTGAGCGTGCCGAGAAACAGGAAACCGACGATATCGAGCTGCGCGCGGCTGGCCACCAGCGCGCCGGTGAGTGCGAAGACGAACACCGAGGTGTGATCCAGCAGCGCGAAGGCCGTCATTTCCCGGCCTTGGTCTTCTTCGGTTTGAACGGCGCCATCCCGGCGCGGGCCAAGGCGTCGGCGCGCTCGTTCTCGGGGTGGCCGGCGTGGCCCTTCACCCATTTCCACGTCACGTCGTGGCGCTTCACCGCCTCGTCCAGCCGCCGCCAGAGATCCTCGTTCTTCACCGGCTTCTTGGTGGAGGTCTTCCAGCCGTTGCGCTTCCAGCCGTGCAGCCACTGGGTGATCCCACCCTTCACGTAGGCGCTATCGGTGACGACGGTGAGCTTGGAGGGGCGTTCGAGCGTTTCCAGCGCGTGGATTGCGGCCAGAAGCTCCATCCGGTTGTTGGTGGTCTCCGCTTCGCCGCCCTTCAGCTCGCGCTCCTTGAGCACGGTCTCGCCCTCGCGGGCGATCAGCAGCGCCCCCCATCCGCCGGGGCCGGGGTTCCCGGAGCAGGCGCCATCGGTATATGCAAACAGTTCAGCCATGGGCGGTCAGTATGACAAAGGGATCGCTTGTGCCAGCCAAACCTGCAGCCTCCCCCAGCCGTTTTCGCACCACCGTGAAACCGGCCTGCGCAAGCAGCCGTTCCAACGCCTCAAGGCCATAGTAGGTGTAGAACCGCCCGAGCCCGTCGCGCCCTTCGCCTTCGCCGATTTTCATGCCGAGGTGCAGCAGCCCGCCGGATTTGAGCGCGCGTTTGATCGCTTGGAGGTGGATGGGAAAGGCGGCGCGCGGGGCGTGCAGCAGGCTGAAGTTGGCCCAGACCCCATCATAGCGATCGATCGCGTCGAGATCGGCAAACGCCGCCACCCGTGCGTCAACCCCGGCCCTGCGCGCAAGGGCGACCATTTCCGGCGCGGCGTCGGTGGCCTCCACCTCGAAGCCCGCGTCCATCATCATCCGGGCCGAATTGCCCGGCCCGCAGCCCAGATCCAGCACCCGCGCACGCGCGGGCAGGGCGGCCATGAAGGCGCGCAGATCGGCGTCGGGCTGCCCCCGGCTGACGAGCTTCGCGTAGTCGGCGGCCTTGGCGGCGTAGACGGCGAGGGTTTCGGCGTCGGACACGGGGGCTACAGCCGCTCGGTGGCGAGTTTCAGCCCCAGCCCGGCGAAGGCGGCGGCGAAGGCGCGGCGCATCCAGCGCAGCGCGCGCGGGGAGCGCAGCACGCGGTCCCTCGCGGCGGCGGCGAACAGGCCGTAGAGCACGAAGATGGCGAAGGTCATCGCCATGAACACCGCGCCCAGCAGCAGCATTTCGGCCGTCGCCGTCGCCGGGTTGGCCGAGAGGAACTGGGGCAGGAAGGCGAGGAAGAAGATCGAAAGCTTGGGGTTCAGGATGTTGATCAGCGCGCCCTTCACCGCGATCGGCCCGGCACGCAGCGGTGCCTTCGCGCCGGTGCCGTCCGCATCGAAGCTGCCGCCCTCTTTCAGCGTCTGCCACGCGAGGTAGAGCAGGAAGGCGACCCCGGCGAATTTCACCGCCTGGAAGATCACCGCACTCGCGTGCAGCAGCGCCGCCAGCCCCAGCGTGGCGGCCAGCAGATGCGGCACGATCCCCAACGTGCAGCCGAAGGCGGCGGCCAGAGCGGCGCGGCCGCCCCGCGCAAGCCCGGTGCCCAGCGTGTAGATCACGCCCGTTCCGGGCGCGAGGACGACGATGAAAGCGGTCAGAAGAAACTCGGGGGAAATCACGTTGCTCGACAAGGGGGGCCGCCTTTCGCGGTTAGAAACTCACCCCGACATAGAGGCAGAGCAGCACCAGCCCCGTCAACAGGATGCGCAGCCACATCCACCAGCGCGGCGCCAGCGTGCGCCACCAGAACCAGCCGTCGAACAGCAGAAGCACCGCGAAGCCCACCATCAGCGCCACCAGGGGCGCCATCAGGCCCGAGCCGACAAGGAAGAAGGCCCAGAGCGCCGGCAGCACGGAGAGCACGTAGCCCACGGTGGCGATCCGCCCCGCCGTCTGCGCGGCAAAGCCCCAGAGCACGCCGGACATGAAGGCCAGGATCACGATCCCGTAGGAGATCATCACCGCAACCCCGGAGAAGCGCGCGGGCAGCAGGCCGCGCAGCGGGCCGGTGAGATCGGGCAGAAGGTGGCTCAGCGCCCCCCAGGCGAAGGGCAGCACGCCCGCGAGGCCAAGGATCAGGGCGGCGCGGGGGATCGTGCTCATGCGGGCACCCGCAGCACGCGCGGCACTTTGAACTCCACGTTCTCCTGCGCGGTTTCCACCTGTTCCACCGTCACCTCGTAACGGTCGCGGAAGGCGTCCACCACCTCGTTGATGAGCACCTCGGGCGCGCTGGCGCCGGCGGTCAGCCCGATGGAGCGGATGCCTTCGAGCGCGCGCCAGTCGATGTCGGCGGCGCGTTGCACGAGCTGCGAGTATTTGCACCCGGCGGCCGCGCCCACTTCCACCAGCCGCTTGGAGTTGGAGGAGTTCGGCGCGCCGATCACGAGGATCGCATCGCAGTTGGGCGCCATTTCCTTCACCGCGTGCTGGCGGTTGGTGGTGGCGTAGCAGATGTCTTCCTTGTGGGGGCCGACGATGGCGGGGAACCGCGCCTTCAGCGCTGCCACCACGTTGGCGGTGTCGTCGATCGAAAGCGTCGTCTGGGTGATGTAGGCCAGCTTATCCGGGTCGCGCACCTCGAGCCGGGCCACGTCGTCGGGCTCTTCCACCAGCAGCACCTCGCCTTCTGGCAGCTGCCCCATGGTGCCCACGGTTTCCGGGTGGCCGGCATGGCCGATCATGATCATCTGAAGGCCGTTCTCATGGTGCCGCTCGGCCTCGATGTGGACCTTGCTCACCAGCGGGCAGGTGGCGTCCACGTAGATCATGTTGCGCGCCTCGGCCGCGGCCGGCACCGCCTTGGGCACGCCGTGGGCGGAGAAGATCACCGGGCGGTCCGGCGGGCATTCGTCGAGCTCCTCCACGAAGACGGCGCCCTGTTCGCGCAACCCGTCCACGACGAACTTGTTGTGCACGATCTCGTGGCGCACGTAGACGGGCGCGCCCCATTTCTCCAGCGCCATTTCCACGATCTTGATCGCGCGCACGACGCCGGCGCAGAAGCCGCGCGGGGCGGCGAGGTAGAGGGTGAGCGGAGCTTTCGTCATCGGGCAGCCTTGCAGGATCTGTTCGCGCCAAGATGTAGACGGTTTGCCCCGCCGGGCCAAGGGTGGCCGCGCGCAGGCGGCGGGTGCGATGTCGCTTCCCGGCTTGCCTGCGCGGGCGCGCTGCGGGATAGATGCGCAGACGGGCATTTGTGAAATGAGGGTGCGCCATGGGGCAGATCATCGTTGTGGGGGCCGGGCAGGCCGGGGCGTCGCTTGTGGCAAAGCTGCGCGCGCAGGGCTGCGAGGATGCGATCACCCTGATCGGCGAAGAGCCCGTGCCGCCCTACCAGCGCCCGCCGCTCTCCAAGGCCTACCTGCTGGGCGAGATGGCGCGGGAACGGCTCTACCTGCGGCCCGAAAGCTTCTACGCCGAGCAGGGCATCGCCTTGCGCACGGGCACGGGGGTCGCCGCGATCGATCCCGAGGCCCGCCACGTGACGCTCACCACGGGCGAGGTGCTGCCCTTCGATCAACTCGCGCTCACCACCGGGTCCAGCCCCATCCGCCTGCCGGCGGCCATCGGCGGCGATCTGGGCGGCGTCTATACCGTCCGCGGGCTGGCCGACGTGGACGCGATGACGGGGGAATTCTCCGAAGGCCGGCGCGTACTGATCGTGGGCGGCGGCTACATCGGGCTGGAGGCGGCCGCCGTGGCCGCGAAGAAGGGCCTTCAGGTGACGCTCGTGGAAATGGCCCCGCGCATCCTGCAGCGGGTGGCGGCGCCGGAAACGGCGGATTTCTTTCGCACCCTGCACCGCAGCCACGGCGTGGACCTGCGCGAAGGCGTCGGGCTTGACCGGCTCACCGGAGAGGGCCGCGTGGCGGCGGCAGAACTGTCCGACGGCAGCAGGCTGGAGGTGGATTTCGTCATCGTCGGCATCGGCATCCGCCCCAACACGGCGCTGGCCGAGGCGGCGGGGCTGGCCATCGAGAACGGCATCCGCACAGACGCGCAGGGCCGCACCTCCGCGGCCGACATCTGGGCGGCGGGCGATTGCGCCTCCTTCCCCTACAGGGGCGGGCGCATCCGGCTGGAAAGCGTGCCCAACGCCATCGACCAGGCCGAGGTGGTGGCTGCGAACATGCTGGGCGCGGGGCAGGCCTACGAGGCGACGCCGTGGTTCTGGTCCGACCAGTATGACGTGAAGCTTCAGATCACCGGGCTGAACGCCGGCTATGATCGCGTCATCCGCCGCCCCGGGGCCAAGGAGGGCACCGGTTCGCATTGGTATTACGCGGGCGAGCAGCTTCTGAGCGTGGATGCGATGTCGGATCCGCGCGCCTACATGGTGGCCAAGAAGGTGCTGGATGCGGGCGGCAGCATCCCGGCCGAGGCCGCCGCCGATCCGGACGCCGATCTGAAAATCTACATGCGCCGCTGAGAGGAACGCCATGAGCCAGTCCGAGGCCGATATCGCCTACGCCAACGCCGATTTCATCCCCGACGCCGCCGCCTACCCGCCCCGCTGGGAGGAAAGGGCGCGGGAATGGCGCGAGGTGGAGCACGCCGTGGGGCGCGCGCAGCTCAACATGCCCTACGGAGAGGGTGCGCGACAGCGGTTCGATCTGTTCTACCCCGCCGGGCGGCCCGAGGGGCTGATGGTGTTCGTGCACGGTGGCTACTGGCGGCGGTTCGACAACAAGCTGTGGTCCCATTTCGCCGCCGGGGCGCAGGCGGCGGGCTGGGCGGTGGCGATGCCGAGCTACACGCTGGCGCCCGAGGCGCGGATCGCCGAGATCACGCAGGAGGTGCGGCGCGCCGTGGAGGCCGCCGCCGCGCGGGTGGCGGGGCCGATCGTGCTCACCGGCCATTCGGCGGGCGGCCACCTCGTGGCGCGGATGCTCTGCCCGGACGTGGGGCTTGATCCGGCCGTGGCTGCGCGGCTGAAGAGGGTGGTGCCGATTTCGCCGCTCGCCGATCTGGTGCCGCTGATGGAGACCGCGATGAACGCCGATCTGCGCATCGATGCGGCGGAGGCCGAGGCCGAGAGCCCGATCCGCCACAGCCCGCTGCCCTGCCCGGTGACGGTCTGGGTCGGGGCCGAAGAGCGGCCCGCCTTCCTCGATCAGGCCCGCTGGCTCACCGAGGCCTGGGAGGGCGCGGAACTGCGCATCGATCCGGGGCGGCACCATTTCGACGTGATCGACGGGCTGGCCGATGATGCCAGCCCGCTGATGAAGGCGGTGCTCGGGGGCTGAGCCTTCCGCCGTCCGCGCTTATTGCCCGAAGCTTGCCAATGCGCGGAAATCCATGGTTTCGAGCAGCGCGCGCATGGCCTCCTTGTTCTGGCCTTCCGCCTGCACCAGCACGCGGTTGCCGATCAGGGCGATGAGCTGTCCGTCCTGGTCGGCGAATTTCTCGCGCCCGACGCGGATCATCTTGCCGCCCATCAAGCCGGCGCTGCCCATGGCGGCAACCATGGGGTTGTCGGCCATGAGGGTGAGCGTGAAGCTGTCCGAGCCGTCGCTGTAGCTGGCCTTCGTGCCGACGCCGCCGCCGAGCATGCCCAGCGTGGCGGCCATCTCGGTGTCGATCTCGCGGGTCCAGCCATCCGGTGCTTCCGGCAGGAAGGCGGTCAGGGAGTCCGCCTTCATTTCCTTGAGAAGCTGTTGGGCGAAGGCGATTTCTTCCATCGCGTATTGGATGTCGCCGGCTTCATAGGCCTCAAGCGCGCTCTTGAGCGTGTCGGACACATCGTCGGCCGTGGCCGGAAGGGCGGCGAGAAAAAGACCGGCGCAGAGCGGCAGTGCAAATGCTTTCATGTGGGGCTCCGTTTGCAAAAGACTGTTCCAATGTGCCCAGAAGGCCCGGCCATCGGTGTGTGCATCAAGGGGAAAACATGGGGTTCTATCCCCCCGCAGGCGGTGATGGGCGGGGAAGGCACGCTGCGCTTCAGGCGGCCGGTTGCGGCGGACCGGATGCCTCATAAACTCCGCGCGCGATCGCCCGTGCCATGCAGAGCGCGGCGGCGTGACCCAGCAGGATCGGAACCGCGACGGGATCGGCAAGCGGATGCGCCCCGGTGCTGATCCCGAAGATCAGATCGCCGTCGAACGGCGTGTGCGCCGGGTAGAGCGCGCGGGCGAAGCCGTCATGCGCGGCGGTGGCCATGCGCTGGCACTCGGCCTGCGTGAGCTCGGCATCGGTGGCGACGATGCCGATGGTGGTGTTCTCGCCCGGCCCGCCTTTCAGGCGCGGCGGGGCAAGGGGATCGAAGGCCCCGGCCGGTGCCGGCCCCAGCCCGCCGAACTCGCCGTCGATCTCGAAAGGCGCGGCCCAGAAGTGGCGGCTTTCACCCACGGTGGGGCTTCCCAGCGCGTTCACCGCCACGAGGGCGCCGACGGTATGCCCGGAGGGCAGCACCAGCGAGGCCGAGCCCAGCCCGCCCCGGCCCGTGGCCGTGGTGGCGCCGAAGCCCGCCCCGGACGCGCCGAGCGCGAAGTCTTCCGCCGCGGCGTCCAGCGCGGCGGCGCCGAGGCCCCTGTAGGGGTTTTCCGCCCAGTCCTTGTTGCCGCCGTTGAGAAGATCGAACAGGATCGCCGCCGGAACGATCGGCACCTTCTGCCCGCCCACATCGAAACCGCGCCCTGCGGCGCGCAAGGCATCCGCCACGCCCGAGGCCGCGTCCAGCCCGAAGGCCGAGCCGCCGGAGAGCACCAGCGCGTCCACCTGCTGGACCGTCTTGTCGGGCGCGAGCAGATCGGTTTCGCGCGTACCCGGCGCGCCGCCCATGACGTGCACCGCCGCCATGAAGGGTGCGTCGGCCACAAGCACGGTGCTGCCCGTCAGTATGCCCGCATCCTCGGCATTGCCGACGCGCAGGCCGGCCACATCGGTGATCAGGTTGCGCCGGCCTGTCCGCATCAGATCCTCGGCTTGTGCACGGCGGTTTCGGGATCGCCGGTGTTGGGCGTGCCGGCGGGCTCGATCAACATCACCTTGGCTTCCTGCGCCGCGCGCGGGCGGTGGCGCACCCCGGCGGGCACGACGAACAGCTCACCGGGGCCGAGCACATGGGTTTCGTCCTCGACGTCCAGCAACACCTCGCCTTCGAGCACGAGGAAGAGATCATCCGTCTCCGGGTGATCGTGGAAGGGAAACGCCCCCTGGAATTTCGCCACCATCACATCGTTGCCGTTGAAGCCAGCCACGACATGGGGCGACCAAGGCGCGCTGACCTGCGCCAGTTTTTCGGCGAGATTCACCTTCTTCATATGCAGCGGCCTCCGTCCACTTCCAGCGCGACGCCGGTGATCATGCTTGCTTCGTCGGAGCAGAGGAAACAGGCCGCGTTGCCCAGATCCTCCGGTTGCGAGAACCGCCCCAGCGGGATGGTCGAGAGGAACTTCGCCCGCATCTCCGGCGTGTCCTCGCCGAGGAAAGAGGCCAGAAGTGGCGTTTCCCCGGCCACGGGGTTGAGCGCGTTGACGCGGATGCCGACTGGCGCAAGCTCCACCGCCATCGTGCGCGTCGCGGTGATCATCCAGCCCTTGGAGGCGTTGTACCAGTTCAGCAGCGGGCGCGGTGAGACCCCCGCGGTGGAGGCGACGTTGAGGATCACCCCGGCGCCGTGGGCCTTCATATGCGGCACGATATGGCGCGCGGTGAGGTAGACGGATTTGGCATTCACTGCGAGCACGCGGTCGAACTCCTCCTCCCAGACATCCTCCAGCGGCATCGGCAGGTGGGTGACGCCGGCGTTGTTCACGAGGATGTCGAGCTGGCCAAAGTTGTCGAAGGCGGCCTGTGCCATGCGCTCCACGCTGACGTTCAGCGAAACGTCCACGTGCTGCGCCACCCCGCCCACGGCCTGCGCGATCTCCCGCGCGGCCTCGATGTTGATGTCGGCCACCATCACCCGCGCGCCCTCGGCGGCGAACTTGCGCGCGATGCCCGCCCCGAAGCCCGAGCCCGCGCCCGTCACGATCGCCGTCTTTCCCTGCAAACGCCCCATCTGCGCCTCCCTCGGGGGGAGTGTTCCACAGGGGCGGGGCGGCGCAAAGGCTTTTGGCTTGCCTTGTGGCGAGGATTTGCCGAAAACTCGCGCCAGAGCATCGGCGATGGCGTCGCCGGGGCGCGGATGCGCCGCTCGGCCCTGCATCACGGGCCTGCCGTCCTGAACGCCGGGACCTTTCGAGGGGCCCGTGCAGAGATCCGTGGCCCCGCCTGACGAGGGTTCACAGATGACACACGACCGCCCCGAATACTACCGCTTCCACAATGGCGAGAAGGCGCTGCTTCCCTTCGCGCCGGAGGAATACGAGGCCCGGCTGGCGGGCCTGCGCGCGATCATGGCGGAGGCCGGGGTCACCGCCTGCGTGCTGACCTCCATGCACAACATCGCCTACTACTCGGGCTTCCTCTACTGCGCCTTCGGGCGGCCCTACGCCTGCGTGGTGACGGCTGAAACAAGCGTGACGATCTCGGCCGGGATCGATGCCGGCCAGCCGTGGCGGCGCTGCCATGGCGACAACATCACCTACACCGACTGGCAGCGCGACAACTACTGGCGCGCGATCCGCTCGGTGACGGGGGAGGGCGCGGCGATCGGCTTCGAGGGCGATCACCTGACGCTGGCCCAGTCCGAGAAGCTGGACGCCTTCCTCAAGCCCGCCCGCAAGGCCGACATCGCCCCGGCCACGATGCGCCAGCGGATGCACAAATCCCCTGCCGAGATCGCCCTGATCCGCGCAGGCGCCGCGGTGGCCGACGTGGGCGGCTTCGCCATCCACGATGCGGTGGCCGTGGGCAAGCGCGAGATCGACGTGGCCATGGCCGGGCGCGACGCCATGGAAGCCGAGATCGCGGAACGTTTCCCGGAGGCGGAATACCGCGATACCTGGGTCTGGTTCCAATCCGGCATCAACACCGACGGGGCGCACAACCCGGTGACGGGGCGCAGGCTCGCGCGCGGCGACATCCTGAGCCTGAACACCTTCCCGATGATCTCGGGCTACTACACCGCGCTGGAGCGCACGATGTTCGTGCAGGAGGTGGACACGGCGAGCCTTGCCTACTGGGAGGCCAACGTGGGCGCCCATGAACTGGGCATCTCGCTGATCCGCCCCGGCGTGAGCTGTGCCGAGATCACCGCCGGGGTGAACGCCTTCTTCGCCGAGCGCGACCTGCTGCAATACCGATCCTTCGGCTACGGCCATTCCTTCGGCGTGCTGAGCCATTACTACGGGCGCGAGGCGGGGCTGGAACTGCGCGAGGACATCGACACCGTGCTGGAGCCCGGCATGGTGATCTCGATGGAGCCGATGATCACCATCCCCGACGGTGCGCCGGGGGCCGGGGGCTACCGGGAGCACGACATTCTGGTGGTCACCGAGGACGGCGCGGAGAACATCACGAAATACCCCTACGGCCCTGCGTTCAACGTTGTGGGCTAGGGGCTGCCCCCCTGCGGGCAGCCGGGGGATGGGGGGCTTGGCCCCCCGTCCCATTCGGCCCCCTCCGGGGATATTTGGGCCAGGATGAGGAGCAGGTTTTGCACGCGAAGGGTATAGGCCCTACATAGGGGAGGCGTGGGACAGGAGGGCCGGGATGGCTTTGGTGCGTCTGGTTGTTGTGGGGTTCATCGTTTTGACGGTGGTCTATGTGTGCCTTTCGCTCTATTCCCGCTCCGTACGGCGCAGCAAGCTGGAACGGGAATTCGACCAGGAGATCCTGGAGGGCGACCGCGATGAGTTTGTGCGCCAAGGGCTGAAGGACTATGACCAGTCGCTGCGCCGCAAGCTGATCCTGGGGGTCTATGTCGTGCCGATGCTGGTGGTGGCAGTGACCGTATATGTTGTGAATTTCATGTGAGGGAAGAATGCGTTACGTCAAATGGGGCCTGATCGGCACGGTGCTTCTGAGCCTGTTTGCCTTCCTGCACTACACGCTGCCGCGGACGGATATCGTCATCATCACGGGGGTGGACATCAAGCTGGAGCAGGTGTCGCCCAATTCGATCTTCTGGGCCAATTCCGAAGCCGGAACGGTGACGGCCGACGGCAAGTTGCAGCGCGACGTGCGTTTCATCAACACAACCAAGGCCAACGGAAAGCCGCGGGTCTACCGCAACGAGGACACCGGCTGGGGCTGGCCGCCCTATTTCAAGCTCGATTCCTCCAACCTGCACACCGAGGCGCAGGGGCTGATCTCCACCCGCGACAACCCGCAGTGGGTGGCGGTGCGCGCCTATGGCTGGCGCAGCGAGTTCCTTTCCATCTACCCGAACGCGGTAAGCGTGTGGCCCGTGGAAGGGCCGGACGTGCGGATCATCCCGTGGATCAACATCGTGATCCTGACGCTGCTGGCGGCCTTTGCCATCTGGCTCTGGCGGGTCTGGGTGCGGTTCAAGGAGCGGCGCATCGACCCGGTGCTGGAGGATGCAGCGGTGGCGCTGGACGAGCTGGACGATCGGGCCGATGCGGCCGCCGACAAGGCCAAGGGGCTGTTCGGCCGCATGGTTGCGCCGTTTCGGCGGAAGTAAGGCGGGGGCGCTGCCCCCGCGCCCCCGGGATATTTCCGGAACAAAGTGAAAGGGCGCCGTTCGGGCGCCCTTTTCCTCATTCGCCGTAGGGCACCCAGATGTTCTTGATCTCGGTGGCGGCTTCCAGGAAGCGGCGGCCTTCGGCTTCGGGCGCGAACCAGTCGGTGGCCTTGTCGTTGCAGGCCCAGGTGCGCTTGAGGTTGCCGGTGGAGGCTTTCTCGACCATGGCGGAGAGGCCGGGAGAGAAGGCCCAGACGGCGTCCACGTCCATGTGGGCGGCCAGCGCCGGCGCGGTGTCGCCGTGCGGGCCGGTGAGGATGTTGACCACGCCCGCGGGCACGTCGGAGGTTTCCAGCACCTGGTAGAAATCCGTGGCGGCCAGCGGGTAGGGCTGGCTCGCCGCCAGCACCACGCGGTTGCCCATGGCGATGGCCGGGGCCATCAGCGAGACGAGGCCCAGCAGCGGGGCTTCGTCGGGGCAGAGCGCGCCGATCACGCCGACGGGCTCCTTCATCGCCAGCGCGACGCCGCGGATCGGCACGCCGTGGGCGGCACCGTCGTATTTGTCGGCCCAGGCGGCATAGGTGAAGAGGCGGCTGATGGCGGCTTCGACTTCCTTTGCGCCCTGTTTGCCGCCGGTCATGGCGTCGATCCGCGCGGCGAATTCTTCGGCGCGGGCGGAGAGGTTCTCGCCGATGTAGTAGAGGATCTGGGCGCGCAGGTGGCCGGTGGTTCTGGCCCAGCCCCCGGCGGCATGGGCGGCTTCGACGGCGTTACGCACGTCCTTGCGATTTGCGATGCCGACATGGCCCAGAAGCTTGCCTTTGGGGGACCAGACGGCCTGTGCGTAGCCGCCGTCGGGGCGGGCCTGCTTGCCGCCGATGTAGAATTTCGCGGTGCGGTCCAGCCCTTCGGCTTCGAGCTTTTTCGGCGCCGGGACAGGGGCGATGGGGTTCAGGGCCTTGGCCTTGCCGGCGGGTTTGGTGTAGGCCGACAGCCCTTCCCAGCCGCCTTCGCGCCCGTAGCCGCTTTCGCGCACCCCGCCGAAACCGGCCGCCGCGTCGAACATGTTGGTTCCGTTCACCCAGACGACGCCGGCCACCAGCTTGGGGGCGATGTCGAGCGCGAGGTTGACGTTCTCCGTCCAGACGCTCGCGGCCAGCCCGTAGCGGGTGTTGTTGGCCAGCGCCACGGCCTCCGCCGGGGTGCGGAAGGTGGTGGAAGCGAGCACGGGGCCGAAGATTTCCTCCTGCATCAGCGGGCTGGCGGGGTGCAGGCCGGTGATGAGGGTGGGCGGGTAGAAGCAGCCGTTTTCCGGCAGCGGGCCGGCGGCGCGGTGGATTTCGCCTTCGCCGGCGTTGTCGTCCACGAGGCGGGTGATCGTCTGCAGTTGCACCGGATCGACGATGGCGCCCACGTCGATGCATTTGTCGAGCGGATCGCCCACGCGCAGCCCGTCCATCCGGGCCTTGAGCTTCTCGTAGAAGCGCTCCGCGATGCCTTCCTGCACCAGAAGGCGCGAGCCGGCGCAGCAGACCTGGCCCTGGTTGAACCAGATCGCGTCCACCAGCCCTTCCACGGCGCTGTCGAGATCGGCGTCGTCGAAGACGATGTAGGGGGATTTGCCGCCCAGTTCGAGCGTGAGCGCCTTGCCCGAGCCGGCGGTGGCCTCGCGGATGCGGCGGCCCACCTCGGTGGAGCCGGTGAAGGCGATCTTGTCGATGTCCGGGTGGCTGACGATGGCCTCGCCGGTGCGGCCGTCGCCGGTGACGATGTTGACGACGCCCTTGGGCAGGCCGGCCTCCTGGCAGATCTGGGCGAAGAGCAGCGCGGTGAGGGATGTGTATTCGGCCGGTTTCAGCACCACCGTGTTGCCCATGGCCAGCGCCGGGGCGATCTTCCAGGCGAGCATCAGCAGCGGGAAGTTCCAGGGGATGATCTGGCCGCAGACGCCGAGTGGCTCGCGGCCCGGAAGCTCGGCCTCCATCAGTTGGGCCATGCCGGCGTGGTAGTAAAAGTGGCGCGCGACGAGGGGGATGTCGATGTCGCGGCTTTCGCGGATGGGCTTGCCGTTGTCCAGCGTTTCCAGCACCGCGAAGAGGCGGCTGTGCTTCTGCACGAGGCGGGCGAGCGCGTAGAGGTATCTGGCGCGGGCGTGCCCCGGCAGCGCGGCCCATTTCGGCTGGGCGCGGCGGGCGGCCTTCACGGCGGCGTCCACGTCTTGTGCGCTGCCTTGCGAGAGCAGGGCCAGAACGTTGCCGTTGGCGGGGTTGCGGCTTTCGAAGGTCTCCGCACCGGGGGCGGTGAAGGCTCCGTCGATGAAATGGCCGAAGCTGTCGCCGGCATCCACGAGCCAGGCGAGCGCCTCGGCGGCGCTTTCGGGGGCGGGGCCGTAGTCCATGGTTTCGAAGATCTCTTTGACGGTCATGGGAATTGCTTTCTCAGGACGAGGAAGATGACGAACAGGAGCCAGATGGCGGCGAGACCGCGCAGGCCCGTCTGGATCTGCGCGGTACGGCGGTGCAGGCGGGCGAAGGCCTCCAGTTCGGGGGAGTGGGGCGCGGTGGCGGGCGGTGCGTATTCCGGTTCGGGGCCCAGCTGGCGTTGCAGCCGGGTTGGCAGCGCCTGCATCGCGCGACGCAGCTTGCGCCGCCGCCAGCTCTGGGCGCCGAGCCAGAGCGCGGCGGCCAGCCCGAGCAGCAGGATATAGGGGTTGTTCTGCATCTCCGGCCTAGGCCATCGGGTGGCGGTAGGCGGCGGAATAGGCGCCGGTGACGTAGTGCTCCAGCTGGCGCTCGATGTCGCCCAGCAGGGAGGAGGCGCCGAAGCGGAAGAGATCGGGCTGCAGCCAGCGATCGCCCAGTTCGTCCTTGATGAGGGCGAGGTAGGTGAGCGCGTCCTTGGCCTTGGAGATGCCACCGGCGGGCTTGTAGCCGACGCGGTAGCCGGTGCGGGCGTGATACTCGCGGATGGCGCGGATCATCACGAGGCTCACCGGCAGCGTGGCGTTCACGCTTTCCTTGCCGGTGGAGGTCTTGATGAAATCGGCGCCTGCCATCATGCAGACGTGGGAGGCGCGGGCGACGTTGCGCAGGGTGCCCAGTTCACCGGTGGCGAGGATGGCCTTGACGTGGGCCTCGCCGCAGGCCTCCCGCATGGCGCGCATCTCGTCGTAGAGCGCCTGCCAGTTGCCCTGGAGAACGTGGCGCCGGGTGATCACGATGTCGATCTCTTTCGCGCCGGCCTTCACGCTCTCGCCGATCTCGGCGATCCGCAGGGGGAAGGGCGAGAGCCCGGCGGGAAAGCCGGTGGAGACGGCGGCCACCGGGATGTCGGTGCCCTTCAGCGCCTGCACGGCGGTTTCCACCATGTCGTGGTAGACGCAGACGGCGCCGGTGTGGATCGGCCCCATGCCGAGGGCCTGCAGAATGTCGGGGCGCACCGGCTGGCGGGCCTTGGCGCAGAGGCGGCGCACGCGGCCCTCGGTGTCGTCGCCCGACAGCGTGGTGAGATCGATCAGGGTGATCGCCTTCAGCAGCCAGGCGGCCTGGTATTCCTTCTTCACCGAGCGGCGGCCCGGCAGCGTGGCGGCCCGGCGTTCGATGGCGGAGGTGTTGGCCTGCAGCCCGTGGATCAGATCGAGATCCAGCTCCGTCCCCGGGTTGCGGGGCTCATGCACCTGCGGCAGCTGGGCGGTGTCTTCGCCGTGCGCGCCGGGTTTCAAACTCTCTGTCTGCAAGGTGCCAACTCCTGCTGCGTGGGATTCAAACCGTCTCATGGCTCCCCGCCTATTGCAAGTTTGACCATTTGGTCAAGTCTGCTGCAGGGTTCCGGCCCGGGGCGCGGATGGGGCCGGGGGTGGGCATGCGGACGCGCCTTGCGGCGCGGCAGGCCGAGCCGGCGCCCGCCGGAGCGGGCGCGGGCAGGGATATTTGGGGAACAAAGTAGGGTTCCTTTCGTGGCCTGCCGGGAGTAGATGGGGGCAAGCAAGGAGAGCTGCCATGAGTTTTGACCGTTCCATCAAGATCGCGCCGTCGATCCTGTCCGCCGATTTCGCCAATTTCGGCGCCGAATGCGAGGCCATCGAGGCGCAGGGCTGCGACTGGGTGCACGTGGACGTGATGGATGGGCATTTCGTGCCCAACCTCACCTTCGGACCCGCCACCTGCAAGGCGATCCGGCCCCACATCAAGACGGTGATGGACGTGCACCTGATGATCGCGCCGGTGGATCCCTACATCGAGGCTTTCGCCGAGGCGGGGGCGGACGTGATTACCGCGCATGTGGAGGCCGGCCCCCATATCCACCGCACGTTGCAGGCCATCCGCGGCGCCGGGGCCAAGGCCGGCGTGGCGCTGAACCCGGGCACGCCGGTGGAGACGGTCGGCTACCTGCTGGACATGGTGGATCTCGTCTGCGTGATGACGGTGAACCCCGGCTTCGGCGGGCAGAAGTTCATCCACTCGCAGGTGGAGAAGGTGCGCAGCCTGCGGGCGATGATCGGGGATCGTCCGATCCACATCGAGATCGACGGCGGCGTGACGCCGGAGACCGCGCCGCTGGTGGCGGCCGCGGGGGCGGATGTGCTGGTGGCGGGTTCGGCCGTGTTCAAGGGCGGCTCGGTCGCCGATCCGGCGCCCTACGGCGAGAACATCCGCGCCATCCGTGCCGCGGCGGAAGCCGCGCGCGGCTGAGCGGGATCAGCTGCCGGCGCCGGTGTCTTCCGGCGCATCGCCCGCCTCTCCCGAGGGCAGCCAGATCGTGAACACCGTGCCGGCGCCCTCGGTGCTCTCCACGGTGATCGTGCCGCCGGTTCGGGTGACCAGATCGCGGCTGATCGACAGGCCCAGCCCCGTGCCCTCGCTGCGCTTCGTGGTGAAGAAGGGATCGAACACCCGCGCCAGCACGGCCTCTGACATGCCGGCGCCCGTGTCGGCCACGGTGATGCGTACGCCGGGCTCTCCGTCCTGCGCGGCATCGGCGGTGGAGAGCGTCAGCCGCCCGCCCTCGGGCATGGCGTGGATGGCGTTCACGATCAGGTTGATGAGCACCTGCTGCAGTTCGGTGCGGTTCATGGCCACGGTGTGGGTGGCGTCCATCTGAAGCGTCACCTCGATGGAGACCTTGTTCATCAGGTGCTGCACCAGCGGCAGGCAATCGCGGATCACCTCCTCGGGGGGGTGGCGGTCCACCACGCCCGCGTATTCCTCGGGCCGGGCGAACTGGAGCAGTTTGCCCACGAGGATGTTGATCGCGTGCACCTGTTCGTAGATCAGGGCGAACTCGGTTTCCACATCCGGATCGGGCTGGCCGATTTCCTCGCGGATCACGTCGAGGTTGCCCTGGATCACCGCCACCGGGTTGTTGATTTCATGGGCGATGCCGGCGGTGATCTCGCCGATGGCGGCCAGCTTCTCCGAGACCACGAGCTGCTTTGTGGTGGCTTCCAGCCGCCGGTTGGCCTCTTCCAGTTCGCGGGTGCGTTCGGCGACGCGATCGTTCAGGCGCCTGTCGCGCTCCTGGATCTGCTCCAGCAGGTCGTCGAAGGCGGCGGCGACGCGGCCGATCTCGTCGGGGGCGGGGGGCGCGCCGGTGCGCGCGCCCAGGTCGCCGGCCTCCACGCGGGCGATGGTACGGTTCATCCGCTCGAGCGGTTTGAAGATGCCGCGCGCCCACCGCAGGAAGATCGGCACCGACAGGGCGACCACCAGCAGGAACGCGGCCACGATGATGTAGAGGGTCCGGCGCTTGGCGTCCTGGAAGGGCGTGTCGAGGAAGCCCACGTAGAGCATCCCGATGCGGTTGCCGAAGCTGTCTTCGATGGGCTGGTAGGCGGAGATGTACCAATCGTTCACCACGAAGGCGCGGTCGAGCCAGGTGGTGCCTTCGTCGAGCACCGCCTGGCGCACCACGGCGGAGACGCGGGTGCCGAGCGCGCGCACGTCTTCGAAGAGGCGCACGTTGGTGGAGACGCGCACGTCTTCGAGGAACAGGGTCGCGGTGCCCTGCGAGCCCTCGGTGAGGCTGGCGGCCGGGTAGACGAGATCGTTGATCGTGTCGATGAA
Organism: Pseudoruegeria aquimaris; assembly: GCF_900172235.1. Lineage (GTDB taxonomy): Bacteria > Pseudomonadota > Alphaproteobacteria > Rhodobacterales > Rhodobacteraceae > Pseudoruegeria > Pseudoruegeria aquimaris. The sequence continues at coordinate 48,178 of NZ_FWFQ01000008.1, forward strand.
ATCGAGGTTGCGGTTCAGCAGCACGCCGCCCACGAGCACGCCGCCGCCCGCCGCCGGGGCCGCGACATGCATCACCATTCCGCGGGTTTCCTCGGTGCGCTCGGTGGGCACGGCGGCCTCCGTGGGCACGAGGTCGAGCCGGGCCCGCGCCGCGAGGGCGGGATCGATGGCGGCGAGATCCGCGGCGGAGAACAGATCGATCACCGCCGCCTGTTCACCGGCGAGCGCCGCCTGCACCACGGGCCATTTGCGCGGATCGGCCAGCCGGGCGCCCGGCGGGCTTGCCGCGCGCAGCGCTTCGGGCTGCCAGAGATAGAGAAAATCCAGCCCGAGCCGCTCGCGCCGGCCATCGAGCAGGGTGGCGAGCGCGGCGGGGTCGCCGTCGGAGAGGGCCTCGGCCAGCACGGCGCTCTCGGAAAGCGCGCGCACCTCGGCGCTGCGGTTCTCCAGCAGGCTGCTCATGTACTGGCGCGCGATCGTCAGCTCGCCGTTGACCTTCGCGATCAGCAGGCGATCGAAGCGATCGACCCAGTTGTAGAGCGTGATGCCGATGAAGATCGGCATCACCACCAGCATCGGCAGGAGCGCGATGGCAAGCAGCCGGACCCGGACCGACCGGAACCGGCTCAGGCCGCGGGCCGGGGTGTCAGACATTCCACATGGCGCATTTGCGATCCACCGTCTTGCGCGACACGCCGAGGCGGCGGGCGGCCTCGGCGCGGTTGCCGCCGCAGGCTTCCAGCACCGCGAGGATGTGCCGCCGTTCCACAACGTGGAGCGACTCCGTGGGCGCGTCGGTATCGCCCTCCTGCCCGCCGGCGAATTCGGGCGGGAACTCCCCGAGGATCAGGGAGCGTTCGATCAGGTTGCGCAGCTCGCGCACGTTGCCGGGCCAGTCGTAGCGCGACAGGTTCACCAGCACGTCTTCGGTGAGGGTCAGCGGCAGCACCCCCAGATCGCGGGAGATCTTCTGCATGAACATCAGCGCCAGTTCCTGCACGTCGCCGATACGATCCTTCAGCCGCGGCATCGGGATGTTGAGCACGTTGATCCGGTGGTAGAGATCGGCGCGGAAACGCCCGGCGGCCACGGCTTCGGGCAGATCGGCGTTGGTGGCGAAGACGAAGCGCACGTCGAGGGGGATCTCCCGCGTGGCGCCGGCGGGGCGGATGCGCTTCTCTTCGATCACCCGCAGGAGCGTGGCCTGCACGGGCAGGGGCAGCTCGGCGATCTCGTCCAGAAACAGCGTGCCGCCGTTGGCATGGGCGAAGAGCCCGTCCTTGCGCTCTGGGTGCGGCGCGCTGCTGTCGGGCACGTGGCCGAACAGCTCGTTGGCGATCCTGTCGGGCGAAATGGCGGCGCAGTTGACCGGGACGAAGGCCTTGGAGGCGCGGTCCGAGATCCCGTGCAGCGTGCGTGCGGCGATTTCCTTGCCGGTGCCGCTGTCGCCGGTGAAGAGCACCGTGGTGGGCAGCGGGGCAGCGCGCTCCAGCAGGGTGCGCACCTCGCGGATGGCTTCGGAATTGCCCAGGAGCCGCCCGCGCTCGCCGGCGGCATCGCTGGCCAGCTCGTGCTTGAGCAGGTAGTTCTCGCGCCGCAGGTGCATGCGGTCGAGGCAGCGGGCCACGGCGTTGAGAATCTGGTTCGAGCGGAAGGGCTTGAGCACGAAATCCACCGCCCCCGCGCGCAACGCCTGGATCGCGGTTTCCAGATCGGCGAAGGCGGTGATCAGGATCGCATCGGCGTAGAAGCCGACCTCGCGCTGCTCGCGCAGCCATTCGAGGCCGGTTTTGCCCGGCATCACGTTGTCGAGGATGACGATGTCGAAATGGACCTGGTCCATCAGCCGCTCGGCTTCGCCGGTGTTGGCGGCCTGTTCGACGCGCAGGCAGCGGGGCTTCAGGATCTTCACGAGGAAATTGCGCATCCCCGGCTCGTCGTCGATCACGAGGATGGAGGCCCCGGAGAGGCCGAAATCCTGCGTATCGGCCCGCGCGGGGCGGGAAACGGGCGTCTGGATCTGGCTCATCGGGTCAGGGATCGAGCCGCACGTTTTCGCCGGCGTGGGTCTCCTCGGCGGAGAACCCGGCATTCTGCAGGACGAAATAGGCGGCGACGGAGATGACGCCGATGGCGAGGAAGGCCAGCCACATGGTTTTCATTCTTCTTTCCCTTCTTCGGACGACGCGCTGCGCAGGTAGGCGATCAGATCATCCCGATCCTGCTGGGCGGTGATCCTCTGCATCGGCATCTTGCTTCCCGGGATGTAGTGGTCCGGCCCGAGATCGAACAAGGCGTCGATGGTCTCATCATTCCAGATGATGTCGGCGGTTTGCAATGTTTCAGAATAGCTGTAGCCGGGCAGGCTGCCGGCGGGGCGGCCGAACAGCGCGTGCAGCGAGGGGCCGGCGCGGCGCTGCCCGTCCGGGGTGAGCGTGTGGCAGATGGAGCATTTGCGCTTGAACTGACGCTCGCCGTTGCCCATGCCGGCCGGGTCTTCGAGAAAGCTGCGCGGCCCCGCCGCCATTGCCGCCTCGTCGCCTTCGGCGTCCACCGGCCAGGAATACATGGCGTCGTCCAGCCCGCCGGCGTGGATGTTGCGGCCGTCTTCGGAGAAACGCAGCGCCCAGACGGGCCCCCGCAGCGCAGCTTTGAAATCGTTGACGATCCGGCCCCGCTCAGTGTCGATGATCATGATGTAGCCTTCGCCGTCGCCCACCGCGAGCAGGCGGCCGTCGCGGCTGAGATCCATGGCGAGGATCGGGCGGCGGTCCAGGGTGAAATCGGCGAGGCTCTCGCCCGTCTGCGCATCGACGATGCGCGTGCCGCCGTCCACCGCCCCGTAGGCGAGCCAGCCGGCGCTTGCGTTCAGCACCAGGGTGTTGATCCCGAAGCCGTGGCGCAGCAGAAGGCGCTTTTCCTGCCCGGAGGCCACGTCCCAGACCCGCAGCGTGCCATCGGTGGAGGCGGAATAGAGCGTGCTGCCGTCGGGGGAGAAGACGGTGGCGTTCACGCCGGCTCCGTGGCCGGTGAGGAAGCGCGGCGCGAGGGTGTCCAGATCCCAGAGGCCGATGCTGCCGTCCCAGCTTGCCGAGGCGAGCGTGCCCGCGTCCGGCGAGACCGACAGCGAGATCACCTTGCCCTCGTGGCCTTCCAGCCGGCGCGCGGTTCCGGCGGCGAGATCCCAGAGCAGCACGGCGAAATCATCGCCACCGGACGCGGCACGGCCATCGCCCAGAAAGTGCACGGCGTTGACGGCGGCGGCATGGCCTTCCAGCCAGCGCGGCGTGCCGCCTTCCCACAGCCCCACGGTGTTGTCGAAACTCGCCGTCAGTATGGCGCCGCCTTCGGGCGCGACGTCGATGCCCTTCACCGGGCCGCCGTGGCCCTTGAGCGTGTAGAACTCCTGCGCCGCGGCGCCGCCCGCGCCCTGCATAAGGCTCAGTGCGAACGCCAGCAGCACGGCGGCCGGCATGCCGGGCCGGGACGGGCGGAACAGGCGGGCGGGGGCAGGCATCGCGGGCGGGGCCTATTCGGCCGGCGCGGCCGCCGGGGGATCCTGGGAGTCTTCGCCGGAGGTGGCGCCGGTCACTTCTTCATACCAGAGGCTGTGATGCTCCCTGGCCCATTGCGCCTCGACTTCGCCGTTGCCCATGGCCTCGAAGGCCCCCTCCATGCCGACGCTGCCGAGGTAGATGTGGGCGAAGATGATGCCGATGAAGACGAAGGCGACGATGGCGTGCCAGCCCTGGGAAAGCTGCATTTCCTGCTGCGGGGTCAGGGCCGTCTGAAGTTCGCCCATGCCCATCGCCTGCGGGATGCCGAGGGCGTTCAGCATGTCGAAGGTCTTGGCGAACATCGGCAGTTCGAAGGGAAACAGCAGCGACAGGCCGGACAGCGAGATCGACACGCCCAGCACGATCACCGCCCAGAAGATGATCTTCTGCCCGGCGTTGAACTTCTTGGCCGGCGGGTGGCTGCCCTTGGAGAAGAGCCCGCCGCCCTTGGCGAGCCAGACCAGATCGTGGCGGTTGGGAATGTTGTGCACCACCCACATCACGAAGATCATCACGAGGCCGATCATGAAGGCCCAGGAGACGTTGTTGTGCACCCATTTGCTGTAGAGCGCGATCGTGGCATAGGCCTCCTTCCCGATGAAGGGGATGAGGCCGGTGCGCCCGAAGAGCGAGATCAGCCCGGTGATGCCCAGCAGGATGAAGGAGCCGGCGAGCAGCCAGTGGCCGAAGCGCTCGATATCCTTGAACCGCAGGACGGTTTCGCCGGTCTTTTCGCCGTCGATGCGGATCTTGCCGCGGACCAGGTAGAATAGCAGCAGCAGCCCGAGCACGCCGAGCAGGAAATAGCCGCCCCATGTCTTGAGCGTGGTTTCGCGCCAGGTCAGCCAGGCCATGCCGCCGTCCTGCATCAGCACGGCGCCGACGGGATCGCCGGTGGAGACGGTGATGTCGGCTTCGTTGTAGCGCAGCGCGCGCCAGAGTTCCGGGTCGGACACGCCGCCGAGGGTGCCGAGCTGGTTGGTGATGCCGGCGGCCTTGCCGGGATCGCCGATCGCCTCGCGGCGGAAGGTGTAATCCACCTTTTCGCCGCGCTGGCGGGCCATGATGTCTTCGCGGGTCTGCGCGCCGCCGGTGGCGGCGCGGGCATCCTGCGGCGCGGCTCCGGCTTCCGTCGCGCCCTCCGCGACGCCCTGTGCGGCTTCGGGGCTCGCCGTGTCCTGGGCCACGCCTGCGGCGGGGCTGGCGGCGATCAGGGACAGCGTGAAGATCAGGGTCAGGAATGTACGCGTCATGGCCTTGCTCGTGTTGCGGCGGGACAGGTTGCACCGCTGGCGCGGTGAAACGGGTTGGTCAGTTGAAACAGGGCGGAAAATGCTTTCCGCCCTGTCTGAGCCGGGGATCGGTCCGAGGGGATGAGCGTTGCGGTCCCCGGCGCGTTCGAAGAAGGGCGTCAGCCGCCCTTCTGTTCGTAGGCCGTGCCCCAGCCCCAGGCGCCGGAGCCGAAGCCACGGGCAACCACGCGTTCGCGGTAGATCGCGGACACCACGTCGCCGTCGCCGGCCAGAAGCGCCTTGGTGGAACACATCTCGGCGCAGATCGGCAGCTTGCCTTCCGCGATCCGGTTGCGCCCGTACTTGGCGAACTCGGCGGTCGAATGCGTCTCTTCCGGGCCACCGGCGCAGAAGGTGCATTTGTCCATCTTGCCGCGGGATCCGAAATTGCCCGCCTGCGGATACTGCGGCGCGCCGAAGGGGCACGCGTAGAAGCAGTAGCCGCAGCCGATGCACAGATCCTTGGAGTGCAGCACGATGCCTTCTTCATCCTGGTAGAAGCAATCCACCGGGCAGACGGCCATGCATGGCGCGTCCGAACAGTGCATGCAGGCCACCGAGATGGACCGTTCACCGGGTTTGCCGTCGTTGATGGTGACGACCCTGCGCCGGTTGATGCCCCAGGGCACCTCGTGCTCGTTCTTGCAGGCCGTCACGCAGGCGTTGCACTCGATGCAGCGCTCGGCGTCACAGAGAAACTTTGCTCTTGCCATCTCTCACTCCTCCTTATGCGGCCCAGATCTTGCAGAGAGTGGCTTTCGTCTCCTGCATCTGCGTGACCGAGTCATAGCCGTAGGTCTGGGCGGTGTTGGTGGCTTCACCGAGCACGTAGGGATCGGCACCCGGCGGATACTTGCTCCGCAGGTCCTCCCCTTCGAAATGCCCGCCGAAGTGGAACGGCATGAAGGCGACGCCCTCTCCGACCCTTTCGGTGACCATTGCCATCACCTTGACCTTGCCGCCTTCCGGGCCTTCGACCCAGACTTGCGCGCCGTCCCGCACGCCGAGGTTGTTGGCGTCGCGCGGGTTGATCTCGACGAACATGTCCTGCTGAAGCTCGGCAAGCCAAGGGTTGGACCGGGTTTCATCGCCGCCGCCTTCGTATTCCACGAGCCGGCCGGACGTCAGGATGATCGGGTAATCCTTGCTGAAGTCCTGCTTCTGGATCGAGGCATACATGGTGGGCAGACGATAGAACTTGCGGTCCTCGTAGGTCGGGTAGTCCTCCACGAGATCGCGCCGGTTCGTGTAGAGCGGCTCGCGGTGGAGCGGGATCGGATCCGGGAACGTCCAGACGACGGCGCGGGCCTTGGCATTGCCGAAGGGCGCGCATTCGTGCTTGATCGCGACCCGCTGGATGCCGCCGGAGAGGTCGGTCTTCCAGTTGGTCTTCGGACCGGCCACCGCATCGATGGCGGCGCGCTCCTCATCCGTGAGATCGCCGTCCCAGCCGAGGTCCATCAGCATCTGCATGGTGAATTCCGGGTATCCGTCCTGGATTTCGGAGTTCGCCGAGTAGACGCCTTCGGCCAGCAGGTTCTGCCCGTCGCGCTCCACGCCGAAGCGTGCGCGGAAGGTCAGGCCGCCCTGCGAGACCGGCTTGGACATGTCGTAGAGGTTCGGCGTGCCCGGATGCCCCATCTCGGCGGTGCCCCAGCATGGCCACGGCAGGCCGTAGTATTCGCCGTCGTTCGGGCCGCCCACCGCCTGAAGCGTCGTGCGGTCGAACGTGTGCTGGTTCGCCATGTGGGACTTGATCCGCTCCGGGCTCTGCCCGGTGTAGCCGATCGTCCAGAGGCCCTTGTTGAACTCCCGCGTGATGCTTTCCACCACGGGGGTTTCGGCATCTTCCATCTCGATGTTGCGGAACAAGCGGTCCGCCCAGCCGAACTTGTTGGCGAATTTCGCCATGATCACTTCGTCGGGCAGGCTCTCGAACAGCGGATCCACCACCTTGTCGCGCCACTGAAGGGAGCGGTTGGAGGCGGTCACGGAACCGCGGGTTTCGAACTGCGTGCAGGCCGGAAGCAGATACACGCCGTCGGTGCGGTCCTGCATCACCGCGGAGACGGTGGGATAGGGATCGATCACGACAAGCATGTCGAGCTTCTCCATCGCCGTCTTCATTTCCTTGCCGCGGGTCTGGGAGTTGGGCGCGTGGCCCCAGAGAACCATGGCGCGAACGTTGTTCGGCTGGTCCATGTTCTCCTTGTCTTCCAGCACGCCGTCGATCCAGCGCGACACCGGGATCCCGGTGAGGTTCTGCAGGGATTTCTCCTTGCCGTCCGCCCCGGTGATCTTGTCGAACTGGCCGGCCAGCCATTCCGGCTCCTCGCCCCAGACGCGCGCCCAATGGGCCCAGGCGCCGGCCGAAAGGCCGTAGTAGCCCGGCAGCGTGTGCGACAGCACGCCCAGATCGGTGGCGCCCTGCACGTTGTCGTGGCCGCGGAAGATGTTGGTGCCGCCGCCCGAAGTGCCCATGTTCCCCAGCGCGAGCTGGAGGATGCAGTAGGCGCGGGTGTTGTTGTTGCCGTTGGTGTGCTGCGTGCCACCCATGCACCAGATCACGGTGCCGGGGCGGTTGTTGGCCATGGTGCGGGCCACGCGGCGCAGCTGGCTGCCGGGCACGCCGGTGACGCGCTCGACTTCCTCGGGGTTCCACTTCCGCACTTCCTCGCGGATCTGGTCCATCCCCCAGACACGGGTGCGGATGAACTCCTTGTCTTCCCAGCCGTTCTCGAAGATGTGGTAGAGGATCCCCCAGACCAGGGCCACGTCGGTGCCCGGGCGGAAGCGGACATATTCATCGGCATGGGCCGCGGTGCGCGTGAAGCGGGGATCGCAGACGATGAGCGGCGCGTTGTTCTGCTCTTTGGCGCGCAGAACGTGCAACAGCGAAACCGGGTGGGCTTCGGCCGGGTTGCCGCCGATGATGAAGATGGCCTTCGAATTGTGGATGTCGTTGTAGGAGTTGGTCATGGCGCCGTAGCCCCATGTGTTGGCAACGCCCGCAACGGTGGTGGAGTGGCAGATCCGGGCCTGGTGATCCACGTTGTTCGTGCCCCAGTAGGCGGCGAACTTGCGGAACAGGTAGGCCTGCTCGTTGTTGTGCTTGGCGGAGCCGAGCCAGTAGACGCTGTCAGGCCCGCTTTCCTCGCGGATCTTCATCATGCCGTCGCCGATCTCGTCGATCGCCTGTTCCCAGCTGATGCGCACCCATTCCCCGTTCTCTTTCTTCATCGGGTATTTCAGGCGGCGCTCACCGTGGGCGTGCTCGCGCACGGATGCGCCCTTGGCGCAATGGGCGCCGAGGTTGAACGGGCTGTCCCAGCCGGGCTCCTGCCCGACCCAGACGCCGTTGCTGACTTCGGCGATCACGGTGCAGCCGACGGAACAATGGGTGCAGACGGATTTGACCGTCTCCACGGCGCCGGTGATGGCGGCCTGCGCGTTGGCGCGGGTGACGGTGCCTCCCGTGGCACCGAGTGCGGCAAGGCCTCCGATGGCCAGGCCGGAGCCACGCAGAAACGCGCGGCGATCCACCGACTTGTCGGTGATGTCTTGCAGGAGACTTGTCCGCTGGGGGCGTCGCGCAACCCCGTTGGTCTTCTTCCTGAGCATGTGTCCTCTCCCTTGCTGGGCCGGGGATGCCCCCGGCGGGCTGGGTCTCTTCGTTGTGGCTGGCCTTGCTGGGCGTCACGCAACCGTCGGGCCGTCTGTGCCGGTTCCGTCCGCCTAGAAGCGGGCGGTTTCGTAGTATTGGCGGGTGTGCGGGGTGTCCTGCATCCCGGTGCCCGGTGCCTCGGCGGCTTCCGCCTCCTGCACGGGCAGGGCGGCGGCGGCCACGGCGGCCGGGGCCCCCGTCGCGGCGAGTTTCAGGAACCCGCGCCGGCTGGTGCCTTCGCCTTCGGTCTTCTTGCTCATCCTTGCTCCTCCTGATGGTTGTCCAAGGTCTGCGGGCTCATCCCGCGCTCATCCGGAAAGCCTCGCGCTCGATCTCCATGAACGCCTTGCCGATCGTGCCGACGGACGCGTAGAAGACAGAGGATTGCGCACCCTCCAAATCCGAAAAGAAATGTGCGGCCCAGGGGCCGATGTGCTTGCCGAAGAAGGCCTTCTGGGCCTCCAGCGGCGCCGGATCGCCGAAGCGGCCCGTGATCATGCCGGCCATCATCTCCATGAGGCTGGCGATGTTGTCTTCGGGCTCGTAGACGTTTTCGGCCCGGGTGATGCCCCGCGCGGCCATGTCGTTGCGCAGCAGGGCAAGGGGTTTTTCGTTCAGGAAGCCGGTGAGGTAGAAGCTCGCGTAGGGCAGCAGCTCGCCGCGCCCCAGCCCGATGAAAAGCGCGTTGAACTCCCGTTCCGCCGCTTTCGGCTTCGTCACCTTCGCCACGCGCGCCAGCGCCGAGACGGCCTGCCCGAGATCGCTTTCGTCCCCCGTCAGCCCGGCGGCGCGGGAGAGCAGGTCCGCGTTGGGGGGCGCGGCGAGCAGCACGCCGAGAAAATCGTAGAGATCGGCGCGCAGCTGATCTTCCTCGGCAATGGTGATCGGGGTGGCTTCGGCGGTCATTCAGGTTCCTTCCCGCAGGGTGTCGAATTCAAATCGCATGCGGCGGCGCGCCGGTGCGGCCGGTTCTGCCGGTGCGGCAGGCGCCTGCGTCATGGCGTGCGTGGGGGGCAGGGGCTCCGGCCGTGCGTCCTCGCTTGCGGCGGAGACGAGGATCGGCGCGTCCTCCTCCGGCAGCGGGGCCTCGGCATCGGGGGCTTCGGCTTCGCCGGCCTCCGAGGCGGCGCGCGCCTCGGCCTTCTCGGCGGCCTGCCGGGCCATCTCCTGCACGTGTTTCAGCATGCCCTTGCCGACCTGGTAGCTCGTCTGCAGCGTCTCGACGACGTTGGCGGCATCGGTGAAATCCTCGCCGTAGTCCACGAGGCTGTCGAGGTTGGCCAGCGTCGGGTTGGAGACCCAGAGCCGGCGCAGCGCCCGGCGGCGCAGGTGTTCGGGCACGGCCTTGGCCATGAAGGCCGAAAAATCATCGCCCGCCGAAAGCGTGTCCGGATCGGGCAGATCGAGCTCGGCGAGGATTTCGGCATCGCTCATCTCGGCCTGCGCGGCCTCGCGGGCGGCCTCCTCCTCGGCGGCGCGGGCGGCGTCCCGAGCGGCGGCGGCCTGCGCCTCCTCCGCTTCAACGGCCGCCTTTCGGCGTGACCAGAAATCCCCGGACCGGCTCATTGCAGACGCCCCCTGCGGCTGCCGGGCGTGCGGAACACGTCGGACATCTGCGGGATGCGGGCATCGCCCTTGCCGTCTTCCTTCAGGTCCACGCGTTTCTTGTCGCGGCGGCGCTTGACGAAGATCTCTTCCTCGTGGTGCGCGGTGACGAAATCGCGGATCCAGGCCACCAGCCCCTCGGGCATCGGCACCAGTTCGACGATCTCTTCCCCGCTGTCGAGGTAATCCTGCGCCTCGTAGGGGGAGGCGGTGGCCAGCAGCACTTCGAGGCCGGTCTCGCTGCCCGGATCCTCGCGCATGACCACGCCGATGGCGGGCACGCGGGTGGACAGGCCGGTGAGATAGGCTTCGGTATCGCTGCGCCAGAGTTCAAGCGGAACGGTGGCCGCGTGATACTCGATCGCGTCGCCTTCGCGGCGCAATTCATACCAGCTGCGATCCGGTGCGCCGGGCAGAACGGCCACGGCCTTCCACGACCACTTCGCCCAGCGGGTCACGCCCGGTGACTTCCGGATGACGATCCCGAGCGGCATCGAAGCGGCGCTTGTCAGCATCTTTGGCATTCCTCCCAGTGCCGGGCTTTTGCCTCTGGCGCCTTCAGTCTGGGTGCAAGCGGACCGATCTCAAAGGGAATTTCCGCCACGGCAGGAAAAGGCCGTGCGCAGGTGGACATTTTGACCCTCGGCGGCGGGCTGGATCGCCGCTGGCGGACGAATTGTCTAGTTCCGGGAATACCTGATTTTTTTACTTGGTGGGCTGCTGCGATGCGGCATGCGAATCACTCCGCCATTTCCCGGAAAACGGCTTTACGCGCTCTAGGTTTCGTGACTACGTGAATAGGGGAATCGAGCGGCCCGTGCCGGGATCGCCGGCGGGGCACCGAGGAGGAGAAATGGCCAAGCAACTGATTTTGTGTGATTGTTTGGGGAGTCAGCCCATCGATCGCGAGGCGATTGCCTCCGCCACCGGCTTGGCCTGTTCACGCGTTCACAACGGCCTCTGCGGGCGCGATGCGCAGGCTGCCGCGGCCCTTCTGGAGGAAGGCGAAGCGCTGGTCGCCTGCCAGCAGGAACGCACGTTCTTCGAGGAGCTGGCGGCCGAGATCGGCGCGCCCGAACCGGCCTTCGTGGACCTGCGCGACCGGGCCGGGTGGTCCGACGAGGCCGCGCAGGCGGCGCCCAAGATGGCCGCCCTGGCGGCCGAAGCGCTGGTGCCGCCGGCCGCCGAAAAGCTGATGGACGTGACCTCCGAAGGCCTCTGCCTGATCCTCGGCCCGGCCGAGCGCACGCTGGCCGCGGCGGCGCGGCTTGCGGAGGCCCTCAGCGTCACCGTGCTGCTGCCGGAGCCCGCCGACATCCCGCTGGATCGCCGCTTCGACGTGGTCGTGGGCCGCCTGCGCACGGCCAGCGGCGCGCTTGGCCGTTTCTCCGTCCTGATCGACGGGCTGCGGCAGATCGAGCCGGGCGGGCGCGGCGGCTTCGGCTTCTCCGCGCCGCGCGACGGCGGGCGCACGGAATGCGACCTGATCCTCGATCTGCGGGGTGAGGCCCCGCTGTTCCCTGCGCCGGAGAAGCGCGATGGCTACCTGCGCCCAGATCCGGGCGATCCGCAGGCGGTGGCGGATGCCGTCTTCGAGGCCGGCCAGATGGTCGGTACCTTCGAGAAACCCCTCTACCTTGCCTACAACGAGCACGTCTGCGCCCATGCCCGCGCAGAGCAGACCGGCTGCAGCAAATGCCTCGACATCTGCCCGACCGGGGCGATCCTGCCCAACGGCGAGCACGTGGCCATCGATCCGCTGATCTGCGCCGGCTGCGGCGCCTGTTCGGCGCTCTGCCCCTCCGGTGCGATCACCTACGACGATCCCCCGGTATCGCATCTTCTGCGCCGGATGCAGGTGCTGGCCGAAACCTTCGGCAAGGCCGGCGGCACTGCCCCGCGCCTGCTGGTGCATGACGCCGAGCATGGCAGCGAGATGATCTCGCTCGCCGCCCGCTTCGGGCGTGGCCTGCCCGCCGACGTGCTGCCGCTTTCTGTCAGCACGGTCACCGGATTCGGCCATTCCGAGATGCTGGCGGCGCTGGCGCTTGGCTTCTCGGAGGTCTCGGTGCTGCTGGCGCCGCGCGCCGAGCGCGGCGTGATCGAGGGCGAGGCGGCGCTGGCGCGGGCGATGGCCGGTGCGTCCGGGGCCGGCATCCACGTGCTGGACATCGGCGATCCGGACGCCCTGAGCGATCACCTCTTCACCGCCGTTGCGCCGCGCCCCCCGATCGAGCCGGTTCTGCCCCTGGGGGACCGCCGGCAGGTCGCTCGGCTCGCCGCGAAGGCGCTCAACCCCGAGGCCGACAGCCCGGTGCCGCTGCCCGAGGGTGCCCCATACGGGGCCGTGCTCGTCGATACCGAGGCCTGCACGCTCTGCCTTTCCTGCGTGTCGCTCTGTCCGGCTGGCGTGCTTCTGGACAACGAGGACATGCCGCAGCTGCGCTTCCAGGAGGATGCCTGCCTGCAATGCGGGATCTGCAGGACGATCTGCCCGGAAAAGGCCATCGCGCTCGAACCCCGCATGAACCTCGCGGACACCGCGCTCGCGCAGGTGGTGCTGCACGAGGAAGAGCCCTATGCCTGCATCGAATGCGGCGCGCTGTTCGGGGTGAAATCCACCGTCGAACGCATCGTGGAACAACTCGCCGGCAAGCATCCGATGTTTGCCGACAGCGATGCCGGAAAGATGATCCGAATGTGCGACAACTGCCGGGTGAATGCGCATTTCCACCGCGAAAACAACCCGTTCTCAGGTGGCGAGCGCCCGAGGCCCCGGACCACGGACGACTACTACAGCGAGCGCAAGGATCACTGATGCTGGATCGGGGCGCCCAGATCGGCTGGGGCAATCGCGGCCACGAAGGCAAGGATCGCATCCAGATCGTCAAGGCTCATGGTGACCGGGATGATCGGCGGCGGGCGGGTCTCGTCGAAGGGCTCCGTCACATCCGGGATCTGGGTGAAGGCCGGGTGCGGCTTGAGCACGTAGAAGGCGGTGAACCTCTCTTCCCAATCGGCGAAGGTGCGCAGCACCGGGAAGGAGGGGGTGGACCCCAGCCCCGCCATGCGGTTGGCATCGCCCACCACGTGGCAGCGCCCGCAATGCAGAAGCGAAAGCCGTTCGCCCTCGCGGGCATCGCCGTCGAACGCAGGCGCGGCCGCCACGACGGCCTCTGCCTCGGCCGCCGCAAAGGGCGCGCCTTCGGGCGGCTGGAAGGCCAGCACGGTGTTCAGCCCCGTGTCCGACTGCAGCCAGTCGATGAAACGGCCGGTGAACTCGGCGCGCTCGGGTGCGCCGTCTTCCGGCACGATCAGCACGTAGGTCACCGCGCCCCGCGCGAAGACGGCGCGCCCGCCGCCGTCCTCCCCCTGCGCCAGCAGGCGCACGTCGGCCCCGGCGGCATCCGGCGCCACGACGCTGACGCGGATCGAATTCTTCAGCGAGAAGCGGGGCAGCATGTGTTTGAGCAGGCCGCTCTCGGCGAGTTCCGGCGCGGCGGCAAGGCTGATCTGCCGCTCCTGCGCAAAGGCCGTCGGCCCCACCAGCAGCATCGCCACCGCGAGGCCGGCTATCCACAGTCTTCCGCGCATCGGGCGCCTCCCTTGGCCGTGGGTCCAAGGGTAAGCGGCGCCCGTTTGCTGCGTCAATCCCTTCGGAAAAACCCAGATAAACAACGGGAGATCGCCCCATGAGCGACGATTTCAACATGTCCATGCGCAAGTTCCTCAAGCAGGTCGGCGTGACCTCGCAACAGGCCATCGAGAAGGCCATGCGCGAGGCCGGCAAACCCGGCGAAACCTATGAGGCGAAGGTGGTTCTCACCGTCGAGGGGCTGGAGCTCGAGCACGTGGTGACCGGCACGATCACCGGGGAAGGCGCATGAGCCTGACGCGCGAAGATGTTCTGGCGGTCCTGAAGGGAATCGAGGTGCCCGGCGGCGGCGATCTGGCCGGCTCCGGCATGGTGCGCGCCCTGACGGTGGAGGAGGGCGCTGTCCGTTTCGTGATGGAGATCGACCCCTCGCGGGCGCCGGCGGCCGAGGCCGCGAAGGCGCAGGCCGAGGCCCGCCTGAAGGCGCTCGCCGGGGTGAAGAGCGTTTCGGTGGTGATGACGGCCCACACCAGCCCCAAGGCACCGCCGGATCTGAAGGCCAGCCGCCCGGCGCAGCCGCAGGGGCCGCAGAAGATCCCCGGCGTGGCACACATCGTCGCCGTCGCCTCCGGCAAGGGCGGTGTCGGCAAGAGCACGGTTTCGGCCAACCTCGCCGCCGCGCTGGCGGCGGAGGGGCGCAAGGTGGGCCTGCTGGACGCCGATGTCTACGGCCCCTCCCAGCCGCGGATGCTGGGGGTATCGGGCCGCCCGGCGTCGCCCGACGGCAAGACGATCCTGCCATTGCGCAACCACGGCGTGACGATGATGTCCATCGGGCTGATGACCCCGGACGATCAGGCCGTCGTCTGGCGCGGGCCGATGCTGATGGGGGCGCTTCAGCAGATGATGAACCAGGTGCAGTGGGGTGCGCTCGACGTGCTCCTGGTGGATCTGCCGCCGGGCACCGGCGACGTGCAGATGACGCTCACCCAGAAGGCCGAGGTGGACGGGGCGATCATCGTCTCCACCCCGCAGGATGTGGCGCTGCTGGATGCGCGCAAGGGGATCGACATGTTCAACAAGATGAACACGCCGATCCTCGGCATGATCGAGAACATGTCCACCCACATCTGCAGCAACTGCGGCCACGAGGAGCATGTCTTCGGCCACGGCGGCGTGAAGGCGGAGGCCGAGAAGCTGGGCGTGCCGCTTCTGGCGGAGATCCCGCTTCATCTCGACATCCGGCTGGCCGCCGACGGCGGCGCGCCGATCGTGGTGACGAAGCCGGGCAGCCCGCAGGCCGAGGCCTTCCGCAAGGTGGCACGCGATCTGGTGGCGCGGGGGCTGGCGTGAGCCCGCGCGCCGATCTCAGCTTCCCGCCGCTGATGGCGGGGCTGCCGCTCTCCGGGGCGCAGGATCCGTTCGAGCGCGCCTGTGCGCAGGCCGCGCTGGGCTGCGACGCCGGGCTCGTGGCCTACAACCTGGGGGCCGACACCCTGCGCGCGGCCCTCGTGCTCGCGCCCGAGGTGCCGCTGCGGGCGGCCATGGCGATGCTGCCCACCTGCGGCGTGGGCTTCCAGAACGCGCTTGGCGCGCTGGCGCCGCCGGAAGTGGCGGTGCATCTCGAGTGGGGCGGGGCGATCCGGGTGAACGGGGCAAGCTGCGGGCGCCTGCGGGCGGCGGCCTCCTCCGCCGATCCGGAAGCGGTGCCCGACTGGCTGGTGATCGGGCTGGAGGTCTCATGGATGCCGCCCGACCCGGAAGCGCCGGGGGCCACGCCCGATGCCACCGGGCTGATCGCGGAAGGCTGCGCGGAGCTGGATCCGGGGCATCTGCTGGAAAGCTGGGCCCGGCACACGCTCGTCTGGATCAACCGCATCGAGGACGTGGACGCCAGCGGCCGCGCGGCGCTGCACACCGACTGGCGGGCACTGGCGCACGGGCTGGGCGAGGAGATCGTGCAGCCCTGGCGGGGCGAGGCGCTGTCTGGCACCTTCCTCGGGGTGGACGAGGATTTCGGCATGTTGCTGCGGCAGGGTACGGAGACCCGCCTGCTGCCGCTCACGGGCCTTCTGGAGGAGAACACATGAAACTCGCACGCGCGATCCATTTCGATGAAAGCGACATGAACGTGTTCCAGAGCCCGGCGCGCACCGGCGAATGGGCGATCTCGGGCGGGTTCGAGTTCTCCAACTGGGGCGAGGCCGATCTTACCGGCAAGGCCCGGCAGGCCTTCGCCAACGGCTGGCTCGGGCTCGAAACCTTCGGTCGTGTCACCTTCGTGGCCGTGACCGCGATCGAGCCGGGCGAGATCGAGGCGTTGACGGAGGCGCTGGCGGCGCATTTCGTGGCTGTCTACGGCGCGCCGTCGGTGGAGGCCGCGCGCGGCGTGGCCGCCGAGGAGATCGCCCACATGCAGGCGCTCTGCGAAGATCACGCGCCGAACACGCTGCTGACCGTGCAGCGCTCCCTCGGGGAAACCGGCGTGCGCGAGCAGTTCCGCTACATCGAGCCAAGCGACGCCGGGCTCGAACAGTTCGCGATCCACGGCGAGCTCGACGGATAGGGGCGCTGCCCCCGCTGGCCTTCCGGGCGGCTCACCCCGCGATGTCTTCCGCCAGTGGATGGCGCGGGGGCGGTGTCAGAAATCCAGCCCGAGATCGAGGGTTTTCACCGAATGGGTGAGCGCGCCCGAGGAGATGTAATCGACCCCGGTGGCGGCGACTTCGGCGATGCGCGGCAGGGTCATGTTGCCCGAGGCTTCGGTGACGAGCCGGCCTGAGACCATGGCCACGGCCTCGGCGAGGGTGGGCGTGTCCATGTTGTCGAGCAGGACGACATCGGCCCCACCCACAGCGAGCACCTCTTCGAGCTGGGCCAGCGTGTCCACTTCGATCTCCACGCGGATCATGTGCGAGGCATTGGCCTTGGCCGCCTCCAGCACCGCGCGGATGCCGCCGGCGGCTGCGATGTGGTTGTCCTTGATCAGGATGGCGTCCGAGAGGCCGAAGCGGTGGTTGAACCCGCCGCCGTGCAGCACGGCCTGTTTTTCGAACAGGCGCAGGCCGGGGGTTGTCTTGCGGGTGCATGTGATGCGGGTGCGGGTGCCGCGGGTTTCGGCGACGAAGCCGGCGGTGAGCGTGGCGATGCCGGCCATGCGCCCGGCGAAGTTCAGCGCCACGCGTTCGGCGGAGAGGATCGAGGCGGCGCTGCCTTCGATCGTCATCAGCGTGTCGCCCGGCGCGCAGGGGGTGCCGTCGGCCTTGAGGATGGCCACCTTCAGCGCCGGGTCGAAGACGCGGAAGGCCAGCGCGGCCACCTGCATGCCCGACACCACCCCGTCTTCGCGGCTGTTGAGCCGGGCGGTGTAGCGCAGGCCCGCGGGGATCACGCAGCGGGTGGTGATGTCGCCGTTGTGGCCGAGATCCTCGGCCAGCGCGGCGCGGATCATCGGTTCGAGGATCAGGTCGGGGAGGGGGCCGGTTTTCGGAAGGGTCATCGGGCAAGGGCCTCGGCTTGGAGGGTTTCGGCATCCGCGAGGGTCAGGCGGCTGCGCTGCGCCTGGGCCGGGTCGGCCTCGGGGAAATCGGAGCGGTAGTGCCCGCCCCGGCTTTCGCGGCGGCGCCAGGCGGCGGCGGCGATCAGCGTGGCGGTGGCGAGCATGTTCTTCAGGCTCTCGTCGCGCGCGCCGGCCTTCAGCTCCGCGAGGGTGGCGAGGGCCGTGCGCAGCCCGTCGGCGCTGCGCACCACGCCGACGTGTTCCGTCATGCAGCGGCGCAGGCGGGCGATCTCGGGCGCGGTGTCGGGGGCTTCGGCGGGTGGCAGATCGAGCACGACGGCGGGCGCGTGCCGCGGCGCGTCCGGAAGGGCCTCAGCGATCGACAGCGCAGCGGCGCGGGCGAAGACGAGCGCTTCCAAAAGCCCGTTGGAGGCGAGACGGTTGGCGCCGTGCAGCCCGGTCGAGGCGGCCTCGCCGCAGGCCCAGAGGCCGGGCAGGGAGCTTTGGCCGGAGAGATCGGTTTCGATGCCGCCCATGTGGTAATGCGCGGCCGCGGCCACCGGGATCGGCGCGGTGAGGGGATCGAGCCCGGCGCGGGCGCAGGCTTCGGCCACGGCCGGGAAGCGGGCAAGGCCCTCCCCGGCGAAGACCTCGCGGCAATCGAGCATCGGGCGCTTGCCGGCCTGCGTCTGCGCGAAGATGGCGCGGGCGACGATGTCGCGCGGGCCCAGCTCGGCCTTGGGGTGTTCTGCCAGCATGAAGCGCTCGCCCGCCGCGTTCACCAGCGTGGCGCCTTCGCCGCGCAGCGCCTCCGTGGCGAGCGGGGCCGGGTCCTCGCCCATGTCGATGGCGGTGGGGTGGAACTGCACGAATTCGGCGTCCGCGATCACGGCGCCGGCGCGGGCCGCCATGCCGATGACCTGCCCGCGGATGCGCGGCGGGTTGGTGGTGAGCGCGTAGAGCCCGGCGGAGCCACCGCCGGCGAGCAGGATGGCGGGGGCGGTGAGCAGGGCGGGGGCGGACGGATTGGCGGGATCGGTGCTTTGCAGCCAGACGCCTGTGGCACGGCCCCCATCGGTCTCGATCCCGGTGGCCAGCACCCCTTCGAGCACCTGCACAGAGGGCGTTTCCCGCGCCACGGCGATCAGCGCTTCCATGATCTCGCGGCCCGCCTGATCGCCCTTCACCCGCACCACGCGCGCGTAGCTGTGGGCGGCTTCGAGCGAGAGCACGTATTGGCCGTTCTCGTCGCGGTCGAAGGGCGTGCCCAGCGTGGTCAGATCGAGGATATGGTCGCGCGCGGCCTGGGTCACGAAACGGGCCACCTGCGGATCCACCGTGCCCGCGCCGGCGCCCAGCGTGTCTTTCGCGTGGCTCTCGGCGCTGTCGGCGGCGGCCATGGCGGCCGCCACGCCGCCCTGCGCCCAGGCCGAGCTGGCGCCTTCGCCCAAAGGATCGGGCGAGATCACGAGGACGGGGCGCGGGGCCAGCTTGAGCGCCGCGTAGAGCGCGCCGATCCCGGCGCCGACGATCACGATGCGATCGGTGTGCGTGGCCATCCCCCCTGATCCCCTCGCGATTGCGGCCGGCCTAGAGGCCGAGCTCGCGGCTCAGATCGATCATGCGCTCCACCGCCAGCCGGGCCTTCTCGGCCACTTCGGCCTCCACTTCCACGGCGCCTTCCATCGTGTGCAGTGCGTAGAGCACTTTCTCCAGCGTGATCTTCTTCATGTAGGGGCACATGTTGCAGGGCTTGGCGAAGTTCACGTCGGGCAGTTCGTCGGCGATGTTGGAGGCCATCGAGCACTCGGTGACGAGCATCACCTCCTGCGGGCGGTTGTCTTCCACCCATTTGATGATGCCCGAGGTGGAGCCGGTGAAATCGGCCTCGGCCACCACGGCGGGTGTGCATTCGGGGTGGGCGATGATCTTGGTTTCAGGCTGAAGCTCGCGGTAGGCGCGCAGGTCCTCTGCGGTGTAGAGCTCGTGCACGATGCAGGAGCCGGGCCAGTAGACGACCTTTTTCTTCGAGAGGTTCGCCACGTTCTGCGCCAGATACTGATCGGGAGCCATGATGACGGTGTCGGCCTCCATCGCGTCCACGATCTGGACCGCGTTGGCGGAGGTGCAGCAGATGTCGGAGGCGGCCTTCACCTCGGCGGTGGTGTTGACGTAGCTCACCACCGGCGCGCCCGGATATTTCGCGCGCATCTCCGCCACACCTTCGGCCGTGATGCTTTCGGCCAGCGAACAGCCGGCGGCCATGTCGGGCATCAGCACCGTCTTGGAGGGATTCAGGATCTTGGAGGTCTCGGCCATGAAATGCACGCCGCATTGCACGATGACCTCTTCCTCGACCTCGGTCGCCTTGATGGCGAGCTGGAGCGAGTCCCCCACGAAATCGGCGATGCCGTGGTAGATCTCGGGCGTCATGTAGTTGTGCGCGAGGATCACCGCGTTGCGCTCTTTCTTGAGCCGGTTGATCTCGATCACGTAGGGGGCGTAGATCGCCCAGTCCGCGGGCGAGACCACCCGCTTCATCTTCTCGTAGATGTCCTGTGTCGCCTCTGCCTTCTCGATGGACGGGGCGAGGTCGTAATGCTTGGCCAGTTCGGCACCGGCTTGGCTCAGATCCAGCACGCGGGGGCCCTCCTATGCGCGTTCGGGGCTTTCGCTTATCCGCTTCGGGGCGGCGAGGCTACATCAAACTGCCGGATGGGCACGTTTCGTCGCGTTTTTCCCGCGAAAACTGACCTTTCGGACAAATTCCCGGGCCGTGCCGTGGCCATGTCCGAGGTGGCAGGGCGCGGTTCTGGGCGCGGTTCTGGGCGCGGTTTCAGAGCCCCGCGTCGGGGGCCTTCGCCCGCGGGTGGATGGGGCGGGCCTCCTCGCCGAAGGCATCGGGCAGCACCCGGCTCATCAGGCTCACGAGGAAGGCGGTGGAGACGCCGAAGGTCAGCAGCCCGGTGACCGAAGCGAAGGCGCCGAAGATGCGGTGGCCGGGGTCGAGCACGATGTCGCCGTAGCCCAGCGTCGTGTAGGTGACGAGCGAGAAGTAGACGGCGTCGGTCATCGTTTCGATCGCCCCCATGTGGCGCAGCGCGAAGGCCCAGAGCCAGACCTGCACCGTGTGGGCGAGCACGAGGAACAGGAAGGAACCGCCCACCAGAAGCGAGAGGCGCAGCATCGGTCGCAACCGCTGCACGCGGTGGCTGATGTGGATCGTCACCGGCACCGCCCAGACGATGAACGTCACGTGGATGACGGCGCAGGCGGCCAGAATGGCGGAGCCCCAGACCAGTTGGTTCAGCATCGGTGCGCCCTTTCCCTCGGCGTGCGTGTCTGCAGGCTGCCACCCTATGGGGGCGCGGCGCCGGGCTCAAGCCGGCTGTTCCGGCGCCCGGGCGGGCGGAGGGAAATGGGCGGGTGACGGCGTTGATGAAAACGATTACATTGACGGGAAAACCACGACTGCGGGAGGAAGGCATGGCACGCAAGGCACTGATCACCTGGGGGGGCTGGGAAGGCCACGAGCCGGAAAAGGTCGCGCAGCTGTTTCGCGGGATGCTGGAGGCGGAAGGCTTCGAGGTCGCCGTCCACGATACGCTGGCCTGCCTTGAGGACGCAGAGGCCCTGCGCGGGCTGGATCTGATCGTGCCGGTCTGGACGATGAGCGAGATCGCGAAGGAGTCGGTTCAGAACGTCTCGGAGGCGGTGGCGCGCGGCACCGGGCTGGCCGGGGTGCATGGCGGCATGTGCGATGCCTTCCGTGGCAATACGCTCTGGCAGTTCATGACGGGGGGCAACTGGGTGGCCCATCCGGGCGGCGACGGCGTGCGCTACCGGGTGAACATCGCCAACTCCACCTCGCCGCTGGTGGCGGGGATCGCCGATTTCGAGGTGGAGAGCGAACAGTATTACCTGCATGTCGATCCGGCGGTCGAGGTGCTGGCGACCACGCGCTTCCCCGTGGTGACATGGTATCACAGCCCGAACGGCCCGGTGGACATGCCCGTCGCCTGGACGAAGCGGTGGGGGCTGGGGCGCGTCTA
Source organism: Pseudoruegeria aquimaris (assembly GCF_900172235.1). GTDB lineage: Bacteria > Pseudomonadota > Alphaproteobacteria > Rhodobacterales > Rhodobacteraceae > Pseudoruegeria > Pseudoruegeria aquimaris. The sequence continues at coordinate 69,442 of NZ_FWFQ01000008.1, forward strand.
CTACAACGCGCTGGGGCATCAGGCCAACGTGATCGATCACGGCCCCGCGCAGGAGATGATCCGCCGCGGGCTGCTCTGGGCGGCCGACGGCAAACAGGCCGCGGCCGGCGCGGATGTCGCCCGGTTCCAGGCGCCCGGAAACCACACCTGAAGGGGCGAGGCTTCGGCAGGAAGCCGCCACCTGTGGCGCGGCGCGCGCAGCGCCGCCCGAAACCCCGGCCCAACCCCGGCCCACCGCTTGACCTTTCCTCCGGCTTTCGCGCAGGGTGCCGCCGAACGCGCACCCCGACCTGCGCGCCCTGAGCAGGAGCACAGCCTTGGCCGGCACACCGCCCCCCTTCGCCCGTTTCGAATGGATGATCGCCTGGCGCTACCTGCGGGCCAAGCGCGCCGAGGGCGGCGTCAGCGTCATGACGTGGATCTCGCTCGTGGGCATCACGCTTGCCGTCTTCGCGCTGATCGCCACGCTGGCGGTGCGCTCGGGCTTCCGCACCGAGTTCGTGGACACCATCCTCGGCGCCAACGCCCATGTGACCGTCTACAACGCGATCGAGGTCACCGAGAGCGGCGCAACCAGTCGGACGATGGCGGACTACGCCGAGAAGGCCGAAGCCGTGCGCGCCGTGCCCGGCGTCACCCGCGTCGCGCCGCTGGTGAAGGGCCAGGTCATGGCCAACCACCGCAACAGCAACACCGGCGTGATCGTGTTCGGCATCGCGGAAGAGGATCTCCTCGGCATCCCGCGCGTGGCCGACCCGGAGAACGGCGAAGGCGACATCGCCCGCTTCAACGAGGGCGTGGCCATCGGCTCCGGCGTGGCGCGCGAACTGGGGCTGATGCTCGGGGATTCCATCACCTTGATCTCGCCCAACGGGGTGCGGACGGCCTTCGGCACCAGCCCGCGCGTGAACGTCTACGAGGTTGTCTACGTCTTCACCGCCGGCCGCTACGACATTGATTCCACACGCGTCTACATGCCGTTCGCCGAGGCGCAGAGCTATTTCAACCGCGAGGGCGTGGCCGATGAGCTGGAGGTCATGGTCGAGGATCCGGAAGCCATCGAGAAGCTGCTGCCCGCGATCGTGGAGGCCGCCGGGGAGCGCGCCCTCGTCTGGACGTGGAAGGATGCCTCGGGCTCCTTCCTGCGCGCGCTCGACGTGGAAGACAACGTGATGTTCATCATCCTGTCGATCCTCGTGCTCATCGCCTCGATGAATATCATCTCGGGCCTCATCATGCTGGTGAAGAACAAGGGCCGCGACATCGGCATCCTGCGCACCATGGGGCTGACGGAAGGCTCCATCATGCGCGTCTTCTTCATCTGCGGCGCCTCCACCGGCTTGATCGGCACGCTTGCGGGGGTGATCCTCGGCTGCCTCTTCGCGATCTACATCGATCCGATCTTCTCGGCGGTGAACTACGTCGCCGGCGGCGGCGTCTGGGATCCCTCGATCCGCGGCATCTACCAGCTGCCGGCCGAATTGCGCCTCGGCGACGTGCTCTCGGCCATCGGCCTGTCGCTCTTCCTCTCCTTCTTCGTGACGCTCTTTCCCGCCCGCCGCGCGGCGCGGATGAACCCGGTGGAGGCGCTGCGCTATGAGTGAGGCCATTCTGGAACTGTCGGGCGTGACGAAAGCCTACAAGCGCGGCGAGGCCGGTGAGGTGCAGGTGCTGCGCGGGGTCGATCTGGTGCTGAAGCCGGGCGAAGTGGTGGCGCTGGTGGCGCCCTCGGGGGCCGGAAAATCCACGCTGCTGCACATCGCCGGGCTGCTCGACACGCCCGACGCCGGCGAGGTCCGCGTGGGCGGGCAGGCGATGCAGGGCCGCAGCGATCGCCGCCGCACGGCCGTGCGGCGCGCCGATCTGGGCTTCGTCTACCAGTTCCATCACCTTCTGCCGGAGTTCACCGCCGCCGAAAACATCATCCTGCCGCAGCTCGCCAACGGCGTTTCCCGGACCGAGGCCGAGGCCCGCGCCGAGAGCCTGCTGGCCCGCGTCGGGCTTTCCCAGCGCATGGAGCATCGGCCGGCGGCCCTGTCGGGGGGCGAGCAGCAGCGGGTGGCCTTCTGCCGCGCGCTGGCCAACAGCCCGCGCGTGCTGCTCGCCGACGAGCCCACCGGCAACCTCGATCCGGGCACTTCGGACCAGGTGTTTGCCGCGCTCATGGATCTGGCCGCGGGCACCGGCCTCGGGGCGCTGATCGCCACCCACAACCTCGATCTGGCAGCGCGCATGGACCGCGTGCTGCGGCTCGAGGGCGGGCGGCTCGTGCCGGCGTAAGCCTTTCTTAAAGGCCCTGCCGCAGACTGGCCCCCGATTCTAACGGAGGCTGATTGCCGTGAAACCTGTCCGTCTTGCCGCCAAGGCCGGTTTGATCGCCTGCGCCTTGGCCCTCTCAGGTCTGGCCCTGTCCGGCCTGGCGCCGCCCGGCGGGGCGCTGGCGCAGGGCACCACGCCGCAGGAGCGGTTCTGGATCCTCTGGGAACATATCGAGCAGGTGGGCACGGACTGTCCGGGCGGGAAGAACTGCGAAACAAGGCGCAGCTACACGAGCCGGCTGTTCGAGCCCGCCGACAGGGAAGGGGTCTACCGCCTTTTCGGGTTGCTGGATCTGCACGCCGCCAAGCGCGGGCAGGCCGCCGAGCACCCGGAGGCGCCGCGGATCTGCCAGCACAACGATCCCGAGGTGATGCTCGGCTTCGACCCGGAGCGGCTGCGCCTTTCGGAAAAGATCGATGCGCTCGCCGGCCTGCCTGGCGTCTACGTCAACCTGCGTGGGCTGAAGGCGCCCGAGGGATATGAGGGCGATTTCGGCGGCAAGCTGCAGGCCGCCTTCGAGAGCCGCTTCCGCAATGCCGGCATCCGGCTTCTGAGCAAGGAGGAGGTGGAGCGCACGCCGGGCCAGCCCAAGCTCAACGTCTACTTCAGCCGTACCAACCCCGACACGGGCTGCTGGTTCTCCGTCTTCGCCAGCCTCAGCCAGACCGTCCTGCTGACGCGGGACATCCGCACCAAACTCGTTGCCGGCACCTGGGCGATGTCCTCCGGGCGGTCCGCCAGCAACCCCGACATCGGCGAATACGATGCCATCCTGCGCGTGGCCGATGCCTTCGTGCGCGACTACCTCAAGGCCAATCCCGGCGCCGGAGGCGGCGGCTAGACTGGGCGGGGCGCTGCCCGGGATGGGCGCATGCCCGTTGCGCCGCTTTCGTTGCCACGGGGGCTCTCTGCCGCTAGGCTGGTGAAATCACGGGATTTCATCCTTGGGAGGGTGCAATGGGAGTTCGCAGAACGATCGCGGCCGGTCTGGCGCTGGCCATGCTTGCCGGGTGCAACGTGGCCGTGGGCACGACGGGCAGCAACGGCACCGGCGTTGCGGTGAGCACGAATGTCGGCGCGCGCGGCGGCACCTATGTCACCCGCAACGGCTTCACGGCCATCCCCGATCCGCAGGTGCCGGGCCAGTTCGAGATCCTGGCCGCCGGGCGCTCCGGGGCGGCGGACTACTGGTGCGCGGCCGGCGACTACATCGCCATGGGGCTGGGGCGCGGCGGAAACACGCGGATCTATCTCTCCCGCCCCGAGGGTGCCAGCCGCTTCGTGGCCGGGCGCAAGGCCGCGACCTTCACCTACGCGCCCAGTGCGGAGCTGGTGGCCACCGGCGAAGCCCTGCCCGAAAGCTACAACTTCTCCGTCAAGCGGGTGGGCGAGAACCGTCACGCGGCGGCGAGCCAGACGGCCTGCCGCCCGATCAACCCCTTCTTCGACTGACGCTTCGGCTCAGCTCGTCCCGCCCGGCGCCGCGCAGGCCGGCGGCCGGCCGCGCAGGGCAGCCTTCAGGGGCGTATAGGCGACGCAGGCGAACTGCGCCTGCGCGCGCGTGGCCGGCGCGGTATGCCCGGCCCAGGACGCGATGCTCGGATCGGCGGCCCAGAGATTGGCGAAGAGGCGGCCCGGAACGCGCGGCAGGGGCCTTCCCGGGCCTTCCTCGATCACCAGCAAGACGCGGCCCTCGGCCTCCCAGGTGATCCGGCCGGGCTCCCAGGTGAAGGCGAAATGGTGAAACCCCGCGGAGGCGTCGAAGCCGAGGGGGATGCGCCGGCTTTGCAGGTCGCCGTCCACGAACCAGGCCGCGTGCAGGTGATCGGGCGATTGCCCGAGGATCTCGATGTCGATCTCGTCGTGGCGGCTGCCGTAGGCGGGGCCGGTGTAGGTGAAGAAACCGGTGACGAGCCCCGTCCCGCCGGCCGCGCGCAGCACGGCCTCGTAGCGGCCGTGCCCGGTGGGCGCATCGCGCCGGATCGAACCGCCGGAGAAGCGATTGCCCGGCCCTCCGCGGGGCAGGAGATCCAGCGTGAGCCCGCCGGCGATCCGGACGTTGGCCCGGCGCCAGTCGGTATCGAACGCGGGGTGGCTGAAATCATATTCCGCGATGTGCCAGCCCGGGGCGGAAGCGCGCTGGAAGCGTTCGGTGAATCCCGCGGCCGCCGCGATGCCCTGACGGCCGGCGGCTTCCAGGGCTGCCGGCCCTGCCGCGAGCGGCGCAGCCAACCCGGCCACCAATGTGCCCGCTGCGCAGGCCAGGCGCCCCACCATCATGTCCCTCCCGGCCGCTCCAGCCTTGGTTAATTTTCGTTAACCTTAACGATACGCGGGGTCCGGGCCGGGCGAAAGGGAATGGTTAATTTTTGGTTAACGATGATTTTGACCCCTGCCGGGCGGCGCGGCGCTTGCGGCGCAGGGTCGCGAAACTTTGCCGCCTTTGCCGTGGACGCCCGCCCGGCCGCGCCGTAGAGTTGTCGCAACGCCATTTCCAGCCCAAGGGAGCGCCCCGATGAAAGCCCTTCTCACCGCCGCCGCCGTGTCCGTCCTCGCCCTTGCGGGCTGCAACACCTCGGGTTCGAATGGGAACGTCTTCCTGTCGCAGAACTCTCTGCAGGTGCTGCCCAACCCGGCACGCCCGGTGGATTTCGAAGTGCTGAAACAGGCGCCCAACGGGGCATCGGACTACTGGTGCGCCGCCGGGGATTACGTCATGCGCCGGCTTGGCGTGTCTCCCACCGCCCGCGTCTACCTGCGCAAACCCTCCGGCCCGGCCGAGTTCCGCTCCGGCCGTCAAAGCGTCGGCTTCACCGTGGATCCCAGCCCCGAGCTGCGCCAGCGCGCCGATCTGCTGCCGGGGCGCCTCGCGATGTCGATGACGCGGGTTGGCGAGAACTGGGGCGCGGAACACGCGCGCTTCACCTGCCAGACCCGCAATTCCATGCTGCAGTTCTGACGCGTGTGGCAGCGGGGCTTCGAGCTGCGCACCTCCGGTGCGGGGCTCTACGAATTCACCGATGACGTCCGGCACTTCGTGTCGGAGGCGGGGTGTGACGCCGGGCTGCTCACCCTGTTCGCGCGCCACACCTCCTGCTCGCTGCTGATCCAGGAGAACGCGGACCCGGAGGTGCAGGGCGATCTGCAGGCCTTCTTCCACCGCCTCGTGCCGCCCACGAGCGATCCGTCCATGGCCTACCTGCGCCACACCTACGAGGGCCCCGACGACATGCCCGCCCACATCAAGGCGGCGATGATGCCGGTCAGCCTGTCGATCCCGATCGCGGGCGGGCAGATGGTGCTGGGCACATGGCAGGGCATCTACCTCTTCGAACATCGCACGGCCCCGCACCGCCGCCGGGTGTTCGGCCATATCTGCCCCTGAGCGCCGCTGCATCTGGGGGTGGCATTTGCCCTCTACCCAAACTGTTGGGTAGCGCCTATAGTGCCTGTGGATAACTTAGAAATCACTTCAAGGGAGAGGCCATGCGCTGCCCGTTTTGCGGTAATATTGACACCCAGGTGAAGGATTCCCGCCCGGCGGAGGATCATGTGGCGATCCGGCGGCGGCGCTTCTGCCCGGCCTGTGGCGGGCGCTTCACCACCTACGAACGGGTGCAGCTGCGGGATCTCGTGGTGATCAAGTCGAACGGGCGGCGCGAGGATTTCGACCGCGACAAGCTGGAGCGCTCGATCCGCATCGCGCTGCAGAAACGCCCGGTCGAACCGGAGCGGATGGACCAGATGATTTCCGGCATCGTGCGGCGTCTGGAGAGCATGGGCGAAACCGATATTCCGTCCAACACGATCGGCGAGATCGTGATGGAGGCCCTGGCCCGGATCGATACCGTGGCCTACGTGCGGTTTGCCAGCGTCTACAAGAATTTCCAGGCCGCGGACGATTTCGAGGATTTCGTCCACGAGCTGCGCCCGCCGACACAGACGGAAGAATAACCCGATGGACAACCGGTTCATGCGGCTCGCGCTTACTCTGGCGGCGCGGGGCCTGGGGCGGTGTTGGCCCAACCCCGCCGTCGGCTGCGTGATCGTGAAGGACGGCCGCGTCGTCGGGCGCGGCTTCACCCAGCCGGGCGGGCGGCCCCATGCCGAACGCGTGGCGCTGGCGCAGGCCGGCGCGGCGGCGCGCGGCGCCACCGCCTACGTGACGCTGGAGCCTTGCGCCCACCACGGCAAGACGCCGCCCTGCGCCGAAGGGCTGATCGAGGCCGGTGTGGCCCGCGTGGTGAGCGCGCTGCAAGACAGCGATCCCCGCGTGGCCGGCAAGGGCCATGCGATGCTGCGGGCCGCCGGGATCACCGTGGAGACGGGCGTGATGGCGGAAGAGGCGCGCGCCGCGAACCTCGGCTTCTTCCTCAAGGTCGAGCGGCAGCGCCCGATGGTGACGCTCAAGCTGGCCAATTCCTTTGACGGCCGCATCGCCACCGCCACCGGGGAGAGCCAGTGGATCACCGGCCCGGCGGCGCGGCGCCTCGTCCACGCCGAACGCGCCTGCCATGACGCGGTTCTGGTGGGCGGCGGCACGGCGCGGGCGGATGACCCTTCGCTCACGGTGCGCGGGCTGGGCATCGCGCATCAGCCGGTGCGCGTGGTGGCCTCGCGGCGGCTGGATCTGCCGAGAACCGGTCAGTTGGCGCGCACGGCGCGCGACGTGCCGGTGTGGCTGCTGCACGGCCGGGATGCAAGCCCCGAGGATGTATCGGCGTGGCAGGCCCTTGGTGCGGAAACGATCGAGGTGCCGGTGGCGGCCAACCGCGAGCTTTCGGTTGCGGAGGCGCTGGCGGCGCTGGCGGGCCGCGGCCTGACCCGCGTGTTCTGCGAGGGCGGAGGCGCTTTCGCCGCCTCCCTGCTCAATGCCGATCTCGTGGACAGGCTCGTTGGGTTCACCGCGGGTGTCGCCCTCGGGGCGGAGGGCCGGCCCTCGCTCGGGGCGATGGGCGTCGAGCGCCTCGCCGAGGCGCCGCGGTTCGCCCTGAAGGAGGTGCGCGCGGTCGGTGGCGACGTGATGCACGTCTGGGAGCGCGCGGCGCCGGCCACCTGAGCCTGCCGGGCCGGAGGGGCGGGGCGCGCCCTGCCTAGCGCCAGAGGTGGGCCTTGCCGGCAAGGAGCCCCTGCAGTTTCGAAAGGCTTCGGTTGAAGGGCCCCGGCCGGGGCACCGCGCCGCTTTTCAGTCGCTCCACGATCACTTCGGGCGGGCAGGGCAGGCCGGTGACCGGATCGCGGTAGCGCGGATAGTCGATCAGAGTGGCATGGACGAGCCCGGCAAGGGAGGGGCGGGCACTGCGGCGGGCGGGCACTTCGCCCAGGTCGCGGGTCAGGCCCCAGCCGGCGTAGAAGGGCGTGCCGAGGCAGGTGACGGGCACGTCGCGGAGCAGCGCCTCGAAACCCAGAAGCGATGTCATCGTCCAGACTTCCTGCACCTCTCCCAGCAGGGCAACCGGATCGGCCCCCCGCAGCACGGCATCGGCCAGCCCGGCCAGGTCCGCTTCGGGCACGGCGCCGGGGCGCAGCCCGGCCTCCACGTCGGGGTGGGGCTTGTAGAGGATCACCGCGCCGGGATTTTCGGCGCGCACGGCCTGCAGCAAGGCGAGGTTCGTTCCGACGGCCTGCGTGCCGGTGCGGATCGAGGCGTCGTCTTCCACCTGTCCGGGGACGAGGATCCGGTGCCCCTCGGGCAGCGGCGGCAGGGAGGCGCCTTCGAGATTGTATTTGCTCAGGCCCGCGGCGAGGATCGCGCCCCGTAGCGCCTCGGCCCGCGCCAGCGCGGCCGGGGGCAGGGCATCGGCATCCGCGATCAGCCGCTCAAGCCGGCTTTCGCGGCGCGGGTCGTAGTAGATGCCCAAGTCGTCCAGCACCAGCGAAAGCGGGGGCACGAGTTCCGCGCCCAGCCCGCGCGAGCGCAGGAAGCCATCCTCTACGCGCCACAGAGGCACGCCTTCGATGTTGGCCTGCGTTTCAAGCTCCGCCGTCGCCTTGCCGGCCCAGTACATCAGCCGCCCGCCCCGGCGACGGGCCTGGGCCAGCGCCTCCTGCGGAGCATCGCGGAATCGGACGGGCGCGTAGGTGCCGAAGATCTGCTGGAAGGGGCGGCGCTTCCAGAGGCGGATGCCGGTGCCGATCCAGCCGGCACGATCCTCGCGCCACTGCCGCGCGAGGGCGGGCAGGGTGGCAAGCACCTCCTCCAGCGCGCAGAGCCTGTCGCCGTAGGGATCATACCAGCGCGGATAGAGCAGCATCGCGCCCGCGTAGAGCTGGGCGCGGGTCAGCTGGCGGCTGCGGCGGGGCACGGGCATCCTGTCGTCGGTCAGGCCCCAGCCCGCGTAGAAGGGCTGCCCGAAGACGACCGGGCGATGGCCGGCGTAGATCGCTTCGAAGCCCAGCAGGGAGGAGACCGTGTAGACGGCGACGGCGCCCTGCATCAGCGCCCAGGGCGATACCGGTTCCGTCAGCAGGCGGACGCGGTGGGAGGCGTCGCGTTCATCGAAATGCCCGGCGCGGTGGCCGGCGGCCGTTTCCGGGTGGGTCTTGACGTAGACCGGCAGGCCCGGGTGCTCGAGCTGCGCGGTGACGAGCATGTCGCGGAAGGTGGCGACATCGGCGCCGCAGGCGGTGAGGGAGGCATCGCCGCGGGTCTGGTCCAGCACCAGCACGTAGGGAGAGTCCGGCACGCCTGCCGCCGGATCGAAGGCATTGTACTTGGACAGATGCGCCTGCATCTGCAGCGCGATGCAGGCGCGTGCGCGATCGAGCAGGGCGGTGTCGTCCAGCGGATGGGTGGCGAGTAGGGTTTCCAGATCGCTCGGGGTGCGGCCGTCGAAGTGGACGCCGGTTTCATCGAGCACCAGCCCCAGTGGCGGCTCCCCGGAGCGCCCCGGCAGCACCGAGCGCAGGAAGGCATCTTCCACGCGCAGGATCGGGTTGCCGGTGCGGGTCGCGACGCCCTCGCCCCGCGGGGCGGTGGGGCTCTGGCCCCAGACGCCGACCCAATCCTGCGGCCCCGGCTTGCCGAGGCGGACCCGGTAGCCCGAGAGCGCCAGGATGCGTTTCACGCGGGCATTGGTGAGAAAGCCGCCGTTGTAAACGAAAAGCCGCCGGGGAGTCGCGTCCCCGGCGGCGTCTGGATCACGGATGGGCGTCAAGGCCTCAGTTGGCCAGCGTCGAGAGCGAGGCCGTCGTGTTGATCGGCCCGACGATGGCGTTGAGCGATTTCTGCCAGCGCACGTAGGGGGCTTCGGTCACGTAGAGGGTATCGTCCTCGCGGATCACGAAATCCCGCGCCATGAACATGCCGTTGGGCTCGGTCAGGTTGAGCACGTAGACCATGCGTTGCGCCCCTTGCAGATCATTGCGGCCCAGCACCGTGTTGGCGATTTCGGCCGGCTCGTTGCGCATGATGAACACGCCGGTGGGATCGGCGAGGTTGGAGTTCAGCCCGCCCACGAGCGCCAGCGCCTCGATGGCCGAGATCGTCTGGGATTCGAAAGGCACGCGGCTCTGCGCGCCGGTGGCTCCGAGCACGGTGAAATCACGCTGGTCTTCCTGCACTACGATCCTGTCGCCGTTGCGCAGGGCGATGTCCATATGGGGGTTCTTGTAGAGATCGGTGAGCCAGATGCGCTCGGTCTTGCCGCCGCGGATCACGTTGATCTGCGTGATCTCCAGCTCCGAGGTGATCCCGCCGGCCTGCGCCAGCATCCCCGACAGCGTGCGCGAGGGGCGCTCGATCGGGTATACGCCCTGCGCCGCCACGTCCCCGACCACGGAGACGGTGGAGCCATCCCCGGCGGCGCGCACGATCAGCACCTGCGGATCGGGGGTCTGCGTGTCGAGCTTCTCGGTGATGATCTTGCGCAGCGCTTCAGGCGTGTTGCCGGCGGCGCGCACGCGGCCCGCGTAGGGCACGAAGATGTGGCCGGAGCCATCCACCTGCACTTCCGACAGGAACGTGGAGTTCACGCCTTCCTGGCCGAGCAGCGGAACGTCGCTGTTTTCCCAGATGGTCAGGGCCAGCGTATCGCCGGGGCTGATCGTATCGGAGCCCAGAACGCCTGCGTTCTGGAAGGCCTCGGAGAAGCCGAGCGCCGGCACGAGCGAGGTGGCCCGCGTGACGCGATCGTTGACCGTCACGATGAAGGCGTCCCCCTGCCGCTGGACGGAGCCTTCGTAGATCTCTTCCTTGCTGGGGCCGGAACGTGGGAGCGAACACCCCACGAGGCTTGCAAATAGCAAGCAGAATGCCGCTGCGCGAGCGACGCTGGACGCCACACTTTTCACGGTTGGGCTCCTCGATTATGAACACTGCCTCAAGTTTTTTTTGTAAACTACGAGAATCCCGTTCAAAAATCCAGCGCCGAGATTGCGGCGCTCAGGTGACGATCCGCAACTGTTGCCGGGGAGCCGCTTTGCCGGATTTCAGCGCATCATAGGGATCCTGCGGGGCGAGCATCAGATCGACGATCTGGCGCAGCAGCTGGCGCCGCCCCCGGCTGGAGTAGAACCCGCCCGCAACCTGCGAGGTTTCCAGCAGGTAGTCGCGGTAGTCGCGGTAGGCGCGCGTGTCGGGCCGGGCCGGTGCGGCGAAGAATTCCGCCAGCGGCTGGGTCGAGACGAACTCGGGCTTGGCATAGACGGCATCGCCGAAGACCTTCAGCGGTAGGCCCCGCCACAGCACCTGCTGGGCCGCGGTGGAATTGACCGTCACCGCGCTGCGGGCGTGATCGAGCAGCTGCGCCAGCTTGCCGCCACGCACGTAGTGCACCCGCCCGGTGACGTCATGGGCGCGGGCGAGCTCCTTGATCTGGCGCCGAATCGGAACCTGCCCGTTTTCCAGCGGGTGGGCCTTGAACACCAGGTGGTGGTGCCCGGGCGCGCCCTCCGCGAACCCCTCGATCACCAGTTCGAGGAACTCGCTCATCGAGGAAAACGGGCTGTGCATCTGGAAGCTGGAATCGTGTTCGAGCTGTAGCAATGCAAGGTGGTAGGGGAAGCCCCCCGTCTTGATCCGCGTGGTGGAGATCACCCGATCCGCCCAGAGCGCCGGCATCAGCAGCAGCCGGCGGAAATAGAGCTGGAATTCCCGCGTGACCGGCAGGGCGCGGTGGGGGCGGAAATTGCGATACTCGCCGTTCCGCAGCATCACGAAGTAATGGTAGAGCGCCCCGTAGAACACGTGCTGGCGCATGTCCCCCCAATGGGCAGGCGCCTCTGGCACGTCCACGTCGGAGTGCGCGAGCGCCTCCTGCATGGAGGCCACCGTCATCTCCATCAGGCGCGAATTGCCGTTGCTGCCACCGCGTTCGTAGGTGATCCAGTAAGGCCGCAGGTAGCCTTCCTCGAAGACATGGACGGTGACGCCGCGGGCCTTTGCGATCTTGATGGCCTGCGCGTGGATGGGGCGGGTGTCGCCGTAGAGCGCGATGTCGGTGATCTGCTTCTGGGCCAGAAGCGCGGTGAAGCGCGCCGGCCACTGGTCCTGGGAGTCGCGGAAGGGAATGTAGCTGTCCGCGTCGAACCAGAAGGCGCGGTCGCCCTGGTTGAACCCCACGCGCCAGACCTCGGCCCCAGCAAGCCGCAGCATCCGGCCCAACTGGTGGAAGAACGGCCCGTGCGGCCCCTGCAGGAATAGAAACCTGCGATCGGAAACGAGGTTGCGTCCCATGGTCCCTCACACGGCGCGCGGCTGCACCCGCATTGCGCCCTCACAAAAACACTTACCCAACCGGGATCATCCCGACCAGAATGAACGATCAAGCGGGCGGAAATAAGGCGGTGATCGTGCATCAATCCTGCATCAATCAGGTGTATTGTTCCGAAATTCCGTCGCGTTGGCGGTCCGGCGCCCCCTTGCGTCAACTGGGGGGAGCCGCTACGTCAGGCCCAGATTTCTGCCCCCGGGAAAAGGAGCGCCCATGTTCACGGGTATCATCACCGATGTCGGCACCATTCTGGAGCTTGAGCAACGCGGCGACCTGCGCGCGCGCATCGGCACGGCCTATGCCGCCAGCGGCATCGATCTCGGCGCCTCCATCGCCTGCAACGGCGTCTGCCTCACGGTGATCGCCAAGGGCGACAGCCCGCAGAACTGGTTCGACGTGGAGATCAGCGCCGAAAGCGTGGCGAAAACCAACATCGGCACGCCGGGCTCCGGCTGGGCCCTCGGCGGGCGGCTCAATCTCGAACGCGCCCTCAAGGTGGGCGACGAACTGGGCGGCCATATCGTGTCGGGCCACGTGGACGGCGTGGCCGAGATCATCGAAACCCGCGACGAGGGTGACAGCACCCGCTTCACCTTCCGCGCCCCGGACGAGCTGGCGAGGTTCATCGCGCCGAAGGGCTCCGTGGCGCTGAACGGCACCTCGCTCACCGTGAACGAGGTCGAGGGCAGCACCTTCGGCGTCAACATCATCCCGCACACCAAGCAGGTCACCACCTGGGGCACGGCCAAGGCCGGCGACGTGGTGAACCTCGAAATCGACACCATGGCCCGCTACGTGGCGCGCCTTCGCGAATGGGGCAGCAAATGAGCGCCGAATACCATGATGCGATCTCCCCGATCGAGGAGATCATCGAGGACGCCCGCAACGGGCGCATGTTCGTTCTCGTCGATGCCGAGGACCGCGAAAACGAGGGCGACCTGGTGATCCCCGCGCAGATGGCGACGCCGGAAGCGATCAACTTCATGGCCACCCACGGCCGCGGCCTGATCTGCCTGACGCTCACCGAGGAGCGGATCGACGCGCTGGGCCTGCCCCTGATGGCCAACTACAACTCCTCGCGCCACGAAACCGCCTTCACGATCTCGATCGAGGCCCGCGAAGGCGTCACCACCGGCATCTCCGCGCACGACCGTGCCCGCACCGTGGCCGTGGCCATCGACGCCAGCAAGACGGCGGCCGACATCGCCACGCCCGGCCATGTCTTCCCGCTGCGCGCGCGCGACGGCGGCGTTCTGGTGCGTGCCGGCCACACCGAGGCCGCGGTGGACATCAGCCGGCTCGCCGGGCTCAACCCCTCGGGCGTGATCTGCGAGATCATGAACGAGGACGGAACCATGGCGCGCCTGCCCGATCTCGTGGCCTTCGCACAGCGCCACGGGCTGAAGATCGGCACCATCGAGGACCTGATCGCCTACCGCCGCCGCCACGACAACCTCGTGGAGATCTCCGCCGATCACCCGATCACCTCCGAGTTCGGCGGCGAATGGCAGATGAAGATCTTCACCGACAAGACGATGGGCGCCGAGCACATCGCGCTGATCAAGGGCGACATCACCGCCCCCGGCCCCGTCCTGACCCGCATGCACACGCTCGACCCGCTGCTCGACATCGTCGGCACCGGGCCCAAGGGGCGTGCCGGCGAGTTCGGCGACGCCATGCGCGAAGTGGCCCGCGAGGGGCGCGGCGTGGTCGTGCTGCTGCGCGATCTGCACATGAAACTCGAAAAGGACGACGTGGTCTCCTCCAACACGCTCAAGCAATACGGGCTGGGGGCGCAGATCCTCTCCAACCTCGGGCTCTCCGAGATCGTCCTGCTCACCAATTCGCCCAAACCCAAGGTGGTCGGGCTCGAAGCCTACGGGCTGTCGATCACCGGCACCCGCAAGATCCCGATGGAGCGTGACTGATGGCCGGAATTTCCCACTACGTGCTCGCCCGCCCGAGCTTCGACAAGCCGGTGAAACTGCTGATCGTGGTGTCGCCCTACTACAAGGAGATCGCCGATGATCTCGTGGCCGGCGCAACGGCCGAGATCGAGGCCGCCGGCGGCAACTGGGAGCTCGTCGAAGTGCCCGGCGCGCTGGAGATCCCCACCGCCATCGGCATCGCCGACCGGCAGGCCAACTTCGACGGCTACGTGGCGCTGGGCTGCGTGATCCGCGGCGAAACCACCCATTACGAGACGGTCTGCAACGACTCCTCCCGCGCGATCCAGCTGCTCGGCCTGCAGGGCCTCTGCATCGGCAACGGCATCCTGACGGTGGAGAACGAGGCCCAGGCCATCGTGCGGGCCGCCCCCGATCAGCAGAACAAGGGCGGCGGCGCGGCGGCTGCGGCCTTGCATTTGATCGCGCTTTCGCGCAAATGGGGCGCCCAGACCAAAGGCATCGGATTCCGCCCGCAGGGCGAAGAGATCCGCATCGCCGAGAAAAGCAGCGGATCCACGACAGCATGAGCGCCAAAGCCGATCAGAAACGCCAGATGAAATCCGCCGCGCGGCTCTATGCCGTGCAGGCGCTGTTCCAGATGGAAAGCTCGGGTCAGACCGCCGAGAAGGTGATGCGCGAGTTCGAGGATCACCGCTTCGGCGCGCAATACGAAGAAGGCGAGATGATCGAGGGCGATGTCTCCCACTTCCGCTTCCTGACGGACACCGCCGTCAACTACCAGGCCCGCATCGACCAGATGACGGACCGCGCCCTCGTCGCGAAATGGCCGATCGACCGGATCGATCCCACCCTGCGCGCCCTGTTCCGCGCCGCCGGCGCCGAACTGATCCAGGGCGACACCCCCCCGCGCGTGACGATCACCGAGTTCGTGGACGTGGCCAAGGCCTTCTACCCGGAAGGCCGCGAGCCGAAGTTCGTCAACGCCGTGCTCGATCACATGGCCCGCGAAGCCAGGCCCGAAGCCTTCTGAAAGGTGCCCCGCGCGGGGCCCAACTTTGTTCCTGAAAATATCCCCGCCGGAGGCAGGAAACCGGCGCCGCCTGCGGCGCCGTGCACCCTTGGCAGACGGGCCCGGCGGCCTATCCTTCTGCGTGTTGATCATTGCCGGAGGGTCCCATGCCTGCGCTCGTTCGCCTCTATATCACCCACAGCCTGATCGGTTTTGGCATCTCCGCCGTCTTCGTGGCCATCCTTCTATGGTTCAACGTCGCCAACCTCTGGCACCTCGTGACCCATTCCAACATCGGCTGGATGGCCGTGGCGCTCTTGGTGCTGTTCAACGGGATCGTCTTTTCCGGCGTCCAGTTCGGGATCGCCATCATGCGCATGGCCGAGGAGGACGATGACGCGGGCGGCAAGCGCGATGCCGTGCCTCTGCGTGCACCTCTGGCAGTGCCCGTCCCGGTGGAGAGCCACCGGAAGGGCTGAAGTGGCGGGCCCGCAAACGCAGCCGTAGAGGTTGACGAATTCCCGAGGACCTGTGTGAACAGGTGGGCGCCAGGTAACGCGGCCAGGACCGTGACAGAGCCAGCTCCCTCGGATTTGCTTAAGGCCACCGGAATTGAACCGTAGTATACGAGAAGGGCAGCACCCGCCGGGGCTCTACATAGGGTGCGCGCGCGGCTTTGCCAAGCGCCCGCACATCACGAAAGCGGCGCAACATCCGCGAAAGCGCCGCGCAGGGTCCGGTAGACGTCGAGGTTGAAGCGCACGAGGGTGGTGTCCTCACCCGCCCAGGCCGAGGACAGCAGGCATTTCACCATCGCCCAGCCCGCGATCCGCCCGCGCTCCAGCCCGGTGGCCTGCGCGAACAGCGCCAGCCGCCCGGTCTGGCAGGCCGGATCGAGCCGGCCCACGAATCCCTTCGGGTTGCGGAAGGCATTGGCCAGTTCGAAAGCCGGATCGCCCCGGATCCCCTTGGGATCGATCGCGACGCACCCCCAACCCGTCCGGATCACGTTGTCGTGGTGGAGATCGCCGTGCAGCAGGCAGGGGGTGGGGGCCGTGTCCAGCAGGCGACGCGCGATCTTCCGTGCCGCATGCAGGGCGGCCACATCCTCCGGCTGCCACCAGTCCGCCGGCTTGAACGCCCACAGGCCTTCCGTCCAGGCGGCGAGATCCGGGAAATCGGTCTGGGCCGTCGTCTTGCGGGAGAGCAGGCGGCCGGCCAGGTCGGCCAGTTCCATATCCGCCAGCCGGTCCGCCCCCTGCCGGGTGATGTCGCCGAGCGCGGGGCCGTCCAGCCATTGCAGCAACACCCGCCCCGGTTCATGCGCGAAGCACCGCACCACGCCGGGGCCCGCCATCTCCGCCAGCCACGCCGGCGCGCGGGCCTCGTTTCTCGCGTTGCCCTCCCGGAACAGCTTCAGCGCGGCCGGCCCCCAGCGGCTGGTCACGCGGTAGACATCGGCGATGTCGGTCCGTGCCACATGTCGCGGGTCGCCGATGCGCCACGCGGGCGGCAGATCGCCTGGCAGTTTCGGGGGCGGGGCTGTGAGGGGAAATCCGGGCGGCGACATGGCCGCCTGATCGGACCACGCGGGCAGGGCCCTGTCAATTCGCACCCGCTTTCGCGCGAATCTCTTGCGTTTTGTTCACCTAATGTTCATGCTCATGCCCCATGATGGACATGCCCGAGCTACAGCCCGGCCAATTGCTGGCCCGCGGTGTCTGCCGCCACCTGCGCCACCATGATTTCGTGGCGGTGGAGGAGTTCGTGCCCGATCGGGGCCTGCGGGTGGACGTGATGGCACTCGGGCCGAAAGGGGAGATCTGGGTGGTGGAGTGCAAATCCAGCCGCGCCGATTTCCAGAGCGATTCCAAGTGGCAGGGCTACCTGGAGTGGTGCGATCGCTACTTCTGGGCGGTGGATGCCGATTTCCCGACGGAGCTGCTGCCGCAGGAAACCGGCCTGATCATCGCGGATGCCTATGATGCGGAAATCCTCCGCCTCGGCCCGGAGAGCAAGCTGGCGGCGGCCCGGCGCAAGCTGCTGACGCAGAAGTTCGCCCGCCACGCCGCCCGCCGGCTGCAAGCCTACAGGGATCCGGGCGTCAGCGCCCTTTTCGGGCCTTGACGGCCTCGGCTGCGGCGCGGATCTCCTCGGCAATCTCGATGGCCTCCTCCGGTTCGAAATCCATCGGGATCTCGATGCCGTCCGCCTCGATGTAGATCCGGACCATGCCCAGCGAGGTGGGGCCGATCTGGAGGTTCGCAGAGATGTCGCTTTCCGTGTTGATGCCCATCGGGCAGGCTCCTTGGTTGTGGCGTGCGTTCGAGGTAATGGTTTCAGGGCGTTGGCGCAAGTGGCCGGCGGGCGGCGCCCCCGTGCTTGGGCCGCGGCAGAGCCGCCCTGCGCCCTTTTCTTGAACCGGCCTTCAAAAACCCGTAGACTCGCCCTTGCATTCGCCGAACCACGGCGATAAATGAGCCCCCGTGCCGCCTTAGCTCAGTTGGTTAGAGCGCCTGATTGTGGATCAGGAGGTCCCCCGTTCGAGCCGGGGAGGTGGTACCACCCCCCCCATCTGATGATTGTAATCGCAAGTGCAGGCGCCTTCTGGTTCCTATGCGCATCGGCTGATGGGCGCGGTCTTGCGGATCGGCGTCCCTCGGTGCCGTAAGCTCCGCAATCGCACTTCGCCTTTGGATTGATCTCCGCCCCTGAGTCTCTCGCTTTTTTGGAAAGGCGACTCGGGGTTCCGCAGGGCCGCGGCAGAGCTGCGCCTGCCCAAGGGGCAACCGCCGTGCGCAAGGTGTGAACCGCCAATCGGCGGCGGCGTGCGGCGCCCGGGGATGGTGAAACCTGCCAGAACTCGGCAAATTCCTGTGATTTTCGCGAATTTCACGGCTTCGGCGGCCCGGCCAGATCCGGTGCCGGCCCTGCCGCTTCTTCCGCCGGGGCGCAGAGATTTTGACGCGCGTCATCGAATGAGTTGCAAAGTCTTTGGGCAGTTGTTTTAGTCAGGGCTGAAAAGAGAGCGCCGCCCAAGCGCCATGCAAGACAGGGAGCCCAACGTGGCAACATCCGATACGGATAGCGCGTTCGTCGTCTTCGACCGCGTTCAGAAAAGTTATGACGGGGAGACCCTCGTCGTCAAAGATCTCAATCTCTCCATCGGCAAGGGCGAATTCCTGACGATGCTCGGCCCCTCCGGCTCCGGCAAGACGACCTGCCTGATGATGCTGGCCGGCTTCGAAACCGCGACCCACGGCGAGATTCTTCTCGACGGCCGCCCGATCAACAACATCCCCCCGCACAAGCGCGGCATCGGCATGGTGTTCCAGAACTATGCCCTGTTCCCGCACATGACGGTGAACGAGAATCTCGCCTTCCCGCTGGAAGTGCGCGGCATGGGCAAGGACGAACGCGAGGCCAAGGTCAAGCGGGCGCTGGAGATGGTCCAGATGGGCGAATTCGGCAATCGCCGCCCGGCGCAGCTTTCCGGTGGCCAGCAGCAGCGGATCGCTCTGGCGCGCGCGCTGGTCTTCGATCCCGCGCTGGTGCTGATGGACGAACCCCTCGGCGCGCTCGACAAGCAGCTGCGCGAGCACATGCAGTACGAGATCAAGCACCTGCACGAAAACCTCGGGATCACCGTCGTCTACGTGACGCACGATCAATCCGAGGCGCTCACCATGTCGGACCGCGTGGCGGTGTTCGACGACGGCATCATCCAGCAGCTCGCCCCGCCGGCCGAGCTCTACGAGCAGCCGCAGAACAGCTTCGTGGCGCAGTTCATCGGCGAGAACAACAAGCTCTCCGGCAAAGTGATCGCGCTCGACGGCGATATCGCCACCGTCCAGCTCGACGATGGCGAGACCTGCACCGCGCTGGCGGTGAACTGCGGCGGCGTCGGCAGCGACACGCTGATCTCCGTGCGCCCCGAGCGGGTGAGCGTGGCGGCGCAGGGCGGGCCCAACAGCACCAGCGCCACGGTGCAGGAGCTGATCTACCTGGGCGATCACATCCGCTGCCGCCTTACCGTTCACGGCAACGACGAATTCGTGGTCAAGGTGCCCAACTCCGCCGGGCACAGCCACCTGAGCGTTGGCGAAACCACGCAGGTCAGCTGGCTTGCGCAGGACGCCCGCGCGCTCGACGCAGGCTGACGCATTGCAGCCTTTGGCCGGCGGCCGCTCAGCGCAAGCGGTGGCCGCGGGCAAAACCAACAAGACCAAACAGCAACATGGGAGAAACGACATGAAGAAAACACTGGTTCTGACCACGGCCCTGACCGGCCTCGCCTTCGCCGCGAGCGCGCAGGAAGTGACCGTGATGTCCTGGGGGGGCGCCTACACGAAGTCCCAGGTCGAAGCCTACCACAAGCCCTTCACCGCCGAATTCGGCATCAGCGTGAACTCGGTTGACGCCGACAACCCCGCCACGCCGATCAAGGCGCAGGTGGAAGCCGGCAACGTCACCGTCGACGTGGCCGACGTGGAATTCTCCGATGCCGTGCGTCTCTGTGACGAGGGCCTGCTGGAAGAGATCGACCACTCCATCCTGCCGCCGGCGCCCGATGGCACCCCGGCCACCGAGGATTTCATCGAGGGCGCGCTGCAGGATTGCGCCGTGGCCAACATCGTCTGGTCCACCGTCTACGCCTACAACACCAACAGTGTCGAAGGCACCCCGATGACGATGGCGGATTTCTTCGACACCGAGAAGTTCCCGGGCAAGCGCGGCCTGCGCAAATCCGCGAAGGCGACGCTCGAAATGGCCCTGATGGGCGACGGCGTGCCCGCCAGCGAAGTCTATGACCTGCTGGAAACCGACGAGGGCGTGGACCGTGCCTTCGCCAAGCTCGACACCATCAAGGACGATATCGTCTGGTGGGAAGCCGGCGCCCAGCCGCCGCAGCTTCTGGCGGACGGCGAGGTGGCCATGTCCACCGCCTACAACGGCCGGATCTTCAACGCCGCCGTGGGCGAGGGCCAGCCCTTCGAGATCGTCTGGGACGGCCAGATCCTCGACTTCGATCTCTTCGTGATCCCCAAAGGGGCGCCGCACAAGGAAGAAGCGCTGAAGTTCATCGCCTTCGCGACCGATACCCAGCGCCTCGCCGATCAGGCTTCCTGGATCTCCTACGGCCCGGCCCGCAAATCCTCCGGTGCGCTCGTCGGCCTCTACTCCGACGGCAAGACGGAAATGGCGCCGCACATGCCGACGGCGGCCGAAAACCTCACCAACGCGCTCGTGAACAACTTCGAGTTCTGGGTCGATCGTGACGCCGAACTGAACGAGCGTTTCAACGCCTGGCTCGCCAACTGATCAAGACAGGGCGGCCCCTCGCCGGGCCGCCCACCGCCACGGGAAGACAGGTCATGGCCGATATCTCCGCCCCCCTCACCACGGCTGACGGCAAACCGTTGAAAGCCGCGCTCGCCTCGGCGCAGGCCCGCGCCCGCCGCCGCGCGTTTTTCCTCGTTCTGCCACTTCTGGCATTCGTCCTGCTGACCTTCGTGGCCCCGATCGCGCAGATGCTGCACCGGTCGGTCCACAACCCCGGGTTCACCACCCACACCGACATCGGATCGGGAGAAAAGACGCCGATCATGGTCAACCTGCGCGCCTGGTTCAAGGAGAACCCGCCGGGCACCGAACCCGACGAGGCCGCCTACGAGGCGCTGGTGAAGGATCTCGTCGTGCTGCGCGAGCTTAAGGCGCCGGGGTCGGTGGGCACACGGATCAACTACGAACGCGCCGGCTCGCGTTCCATGTTCACCAAGGCCGCGCGCCGCGCCGAGAAGCTGGAACCGCCCTACAAGGAGGCGATGCTCGACCTCGACGAGGACTGGGCCGATCCCGAGCTCTGGCAGGTGATGCGCGGCGCCTCTTCCGCCTACACCTTCAACTTCTACCTCGCCGCGCTCGATCTGGCACGCGACGCCGACGGCAGCATCGTCTCGGTGGACGAGAACCGGCAGGTCTACGTGAAGCTCTTCACGCGCACGCTGCTGCTGTCGCTGCTGATCACCTTCCTCTGCTTCCTGCTGGCCTATCCGATCGCCCATCTTCTGGCGACGCTGCCGCTGCGCCATTCCAACCTGCTGATGATCTTCGTGCTGCTGCCCTTCTGGACATCCCTCCTGGTGCGCACCACGAGCTGGATCGTGCTTCTGCAAAGCCAGGGCGTGGTCAACGATACGCTCGTGGCCACCGGCATCCTCGACGACGACAGCCGCATCCAGATGATCTACAACCAGACGGGCACGATCATCGCCATGACGCATATCTTGCTGCCCTTCATGGTGCTGCCGCTCTACTCGGTGATGCGGCCGATCAACCCCTCCTACGTGCGCGCCGCGCGCAGCCTCGGCGCCACCAGCTGGACGGCCTTCCGCCGGATCTACTTCCCGCAAACGGTGCCCGGCATCGGCGCCGGCGCGCTGCTCGTCTTCATCCTCGCGGTCGGCTACTACATCACCCCAGCCCTCGTCGGCGGCGCCAACGGGCAGCTGATCTCCAACCTGATCGCCTTCCACATGACAAAATCGCTCAACTGGTCGCTCGCCGCGGCGCTGGCGGCGATCCTTCTGGGCGGCATCCTGGTGCTCTACTGGCTCTATGACCGGCTCGTGGGCATCGACAACCTGAAGCTCGGGTAAGGCGGATGACGATGCATCTTCCTCTCGCCGGAAATACCTCGGGGGTGCGGGGGCAGAGCCCCCGCGTCGAAACTGGGGTGCGGGGGCAGAGCCCGCGCCCCGCACAGAACAGAAAGCGCAGCTGATGGCCCTTCCCAACCACGCCTCCACGCTCGAACGGATCTGGCACTACACCTATCTCGTGATCTGCGGCCTGATCTTCCTGTTCCTGATCGCGCCGATCCTCGTGGTGATCCCGCTCTCCTTCAACGCGGAGCCCTATTTCACCTTCACCGAGAAGATGCTGGCACTGGATCCCACCGGCTACTCCACCCGCTGGTACGATCTGCTCCTGACCTTCGGCATGGACAACCCCGACGCCCCGCGCGACGGCAGTTGGTGGGCGGATGCCTGGGCGAACGCGGCCTGGATCAACGCCGCCAAGAACTCGGTGATCATCGGGTTCTTCTCCACCATCCTGGCCACCTTCCTCGGCACGCTGGCCGCGCTCGGCCTCAGCCGGCCGGAGATGCCCTTCCGCCGTGCCATCATGGCCATCCTGATCTCGCCGATGATCGTGCCGATCATCATCACCGCCACGGGCCTGTTCTTCTTCTACTCGATGACGGGGCTGGCGAACTCCTACGTCGGGATCATCATGGCGCACGCCACGCTCGGGATTCCCTTCGTCATCATCACGGTGACGGCGACGCTCGTGGGCTTCGACCATTCTCTGACGCGCGCCGCCGCGAGCCTCGGGGCCAACCCGACGACGACCTTCTTCAAGATCACCATGCCGCTGATCCTGCCCGGCGTGATTTCCGGCGCGCTCTTCGCCTTCGTCACTTCCTTTGACGAGGTGGTCGTCGTGCTCTTCGTGGCCGCCCACGATCAGCAGACCATCCCGCGCCAGATGTGGAACGGCATCCGCGAGCAGATCAGCCCGGCCATCCTCTCGGTGGCCACGATCCTCGTGCTGATCTCCATCGCCCTGCTGACCACCGTCGAACTGCTGCGCCGCCGCTCCGAGCGGTTGCGCGGGGTGTCGCCGCAGTAGGGGCGAAGTGGCGTTGCGGCGGATTCAACGCGTGGCGTGATCCAAGGTCTCGCCCGGCACTGCGCCGGGCCTCCCCCGGCCGCCCGCTCGCGCCAGAGGTGCAGGGGCTGTAGCCCCAGCTGCAGCCGGGAATGCCGGCGGTTCTGACCACACGGGGGTGGTCAACGCCGTGGCGTGAATTTTCGCGGCGCGCGCCCTACGTCCCCAGCAGCGCCAGCCAGACCCAGGCCGTGACGATCGTGCCCGCCGTGCCCAGCAGAACCGCGCTTGCGGCCACGCGCTTGCCCACCCCGTAGAGATTGGCGAAAACATAGGCATTCACCCCCGGCGCCATCGCCGAAGTCAGGATGGCGGAGCGGAAGGCTGCCTCGTTCAGCCCGCTAGCGGTGCCGAAGATCCAGACCAGCGAAGGATGCAGAACCAGCGAGACGGCGACGACGAAGAAGATGGTGCGCAGATCGCCCTCGGGCCGGTAGCGGTAGAGCACGCCGCCCAGTGAAAACAGCGCCGCCGGCAGGGCCGCGCGCACCATCAGGTCCAGCGCATCCGTAAAGACGCCGGGCAGCGGCACATGGGCGAGGTTCACGGCGAAGCCGAGCAGGATGGCGATCACCAGCGCATTGGAGAACATCGCCTTCGCCACCCGAAAGGGCAGTTTCGCCAGCGAGCCGCCGCGGTTGCGGGCCAGTTCCATCACGGTGATGCCCAGCCCGTAGCAGAAGGGCGAATGCAGCGCGATGATCGCGTAGTTTGCCGCCAGCGCGTCCGGCCCGAAGGCACGTTCCGTCAGGGGCAGGCCCAGCAGCACGGAGTTGGAGAAGAGGCAGCAGAAGCCGATGGCGACGCTGTCTTCCCACGGGCGGTTGAACAGCAGGCGCGCCCCGGCGATGCCCACGGCGAAACAGAGCGCGGCGGCGGTGTAGAAGCTGCCCAGCAGGGCGAGATCGAACCCCTGCGCCAGATCGAGCGTCGAGATGGCGCGGAACAGCAGGCAGGGGATGGCGAAATTCTGGGTGAACCTCACGATGCCGTCGATGGCCTCGTCCGAGAGCTTGCGGCGCCACACGGCGAGGTATCCGAAGCCGATCACGAAGAAGACCGGCAGGATGACCTCGATCAACGCCTGCATCGATCAGGCCTGAAACCGCAGCGTGAGCCCGTCGTAGGCGGGCTGGATGTGATCGGCCGTCTCCGCCTGAACGGTGTCGTAGTCCATGTCGATGTGCATGTTCGTCAGCACCCCCTGTTTCGCCCCCGTGCGCGCGATCCAGTCGAGCGCCGTGTCGAGGTGGATGTGGGTGGGGTGCGGCGTGCGGCGCAGGGCGTCGAGGATGAAGCACTCCAGCCCGTCGAGCACGGCCCAGCTTTCCTCGTACATCTCGCTCACGTCGGGCAGGTAAGCCACGTCGCCGATGCGAAAGCCGAGCGCATCGATGCTGCCGTGGCGCACGCGGAAGGGGGTGAGGGTGATCGCCCCGCCGTCGCCTTCGATCACCACGTCGCCGTCGATGGCGTGCAGATCCAGAATGGGCGGGTAGGGGGAGCCCGCGGGCTGCACGAAGGCGTAGCCGAAGCGTGAGATCAGATCGTTCTGGGTATCGCCGTCGGCCCAGACGGGCAGGCGCTTGCGCGTGTTGTAGACGATCTGGCGCAGGTCATCGAGCCCGTGGACGTGATCGGCATGGGAGTGGGTGAAGACCACGGCGTCCAGCGTGCCGGCCCCGGCGTCGATGAGCTGCTGGCGCATGTCGGGCGAGGTGTCGATCAGCACCCGCGTCAGGCCGCCGGCCTCCTCGCGTTCGATCAGCAGTGAGCAGCGGCTGCGGCGGTTCTTCGGGTTTTCCGGGTCGCAATCGCCCCAGTTGCCGCCGATGCGCGGCACGCCGCCGGAGGAGCCGCAGCCCAGGATGCGAAAACGGATTTCAGCCATCAGGCGGCATCTTTCGCACGGGCGGCCTTGGTGAAGAGGCGGTCGAAGTTGGCCGTGGTCTGCGCCGCGAAGGCCTCGTAGCTCATGCCGAACACCTCGGCGCCGACCTTGGCGGTATGCACCGTATAGCCGGGTTCGTTGCGCTTGCCGCGGAACGGCGGCGGGGCGAGGTAGGGCGCGTCGGTCTCAACGAGAATGCGCTCCACCGGCGCGGCGGCGAAGATGTCGCGGATTTCCTGGCTCTTCTTGAAGGTGGCGATGCCCGACATCGACAGGTAGAAGCCCAGATCCAGCGCCGCTTCGGCGAGCGCGGGCGAGGAGGAGAAGCAGTGCATCACGCAGGCATAGGCCCCGGCGGCGTGTTCCTCGGCGAGGATGCGCGCCATGTCCGCGTCGGCCGCGCGGGCGTGGATGATCAGGGGCAGGCCCGTCTGCCGCGCGGCCTCGATATGGATGCGCAGGCTCTCCTGCTGCACGGCCTTGCTTTCGGCGGTGTAGTGGTAGTCGAGCCCGGTCTCGCCGATGCCGACGAACTTCGGGTGCCGCGCCAGGGCCACCAGTTCGTCCACCGTGGCCATCGGCTCCTCGGCGGCGCTCATGGGGTGGGTGCCGGCGGCGTAGAAGACAGGGGCGAAGCGTTCGGCGATGGCGCGCACCTGCGGCTCGTTCCGCAGCCGGGTGCAGATCGTGACCATCCGGCTCACGCCGGCTTCCACGGCCCGCTCGACCACCTGCGGAAGCTCCTCGGCGAAATCGGGGAAATCGAGGTGGCAGTGACTGTCGACGATCTGGGGAACTGCTGTCATGGCGGCCTTCGTCAGGCGGCCGTGCGGGCCGCCGTTTCGTTGATCTTGAAAACCATATCAAGCAGAAGCGCGGCAGGGTCAAGGTTGACGGCCCGCCCGTGGCGCATGCGCGCCCCGAGGCTCTGCTGAAGCTCCGCCCAGCGGTGGCCGGCGCGCACGTCCGGCGCTATCCGGGCCAGCAGCGCGGCTTCGCCGGGGGCCGCTTCCACGGCGGGCGGGCCCATGACGGCCGCCCGCGCGGCGCGCGCCAGGAAAAGATCCATCATCGAGAAGAGCAGATCCTGCCGGGCCTCCTTGCCCTTTCCGGCCGCGCTCTCGGCCAGAGCGATGGCGAGCGGGCGGTCGACGCGGGGCAGGCCGGAGAACAGCTTGATGATCGCGCGGTAGAGGGCGAGCCCGTCGTTGTGGATCAGCCGAAGCGCCTCGCCGACGGACCCGGCCGAAAGCTCGGCCAGCGCCTCGGGCGAGGCGATTTCGGTTTCGCCGGCCTGCGCCAGCGCCGCGCGCATCGCGTCGGGTGCAAGGCTGCGGCAGCGCAATTCCCGGCAGCGGGAGCGGATCGTGGGCAGCAGCCGCGAAGGCTGGTGGCTGATGAGCAGCAGCACCGCGCCTTCGGGCGGCTCTTCGAGCTGCTTGAGCAGGGCGTTGGCGGCGTTGCCGTTCATCTCGTCGGCGGAATCCACGATCACCACGCGATGGCCGCCATCGGTGGACGAAAGCGCGAAGAAGGAGCGCATCCGGCGCACCTCGTCCACGGTGATCTCCTGGCGCAGCGTGCCCGTCTTCTCGTTGACCGGGCGCTTGAGGGAGAACAGCCCTGGCTCGGCCCCCGCCAGCAGCCTGCGGGCCACGGGGTGCTCGGGATCCACGTCGAGGCGATCGGGGGCGGGGGGCGCATCGCCGAACAGGCCGCCGCCGTCCTGCGGCGGGTTGGCCAGCAGAAAACGCGCGATCTTCCACGCCAGCGTGGCCTTGCCCACCCCGCGCGGGCCGGTGATGAGCCAGGCGTGGTGCAGGCGGCCGGTGGTGTAGGCGTCGAGGAAGGCGGCCTCGGCCTCTTCCTGCCCGATCAGGCACTCGGTTTCGCGCGGATGCGGCGCGCCGTCGATGCGGTCTGGCTCGGGCGGTGGCGTCTCGTTCATGGCAGGCGCGCCTCCACAGCGGCAAACACCGCTTCGGCCACCACTTCGGGCGCGGCATCGCCGTCAATCACCGCGAAGCGGGGGGCGAACTCCTCGGCGAGGGCGAGGAAGCCCGCCCGCATCCGGCGCTGCAGCTCAAGCCCGAAATCCTCGAACCGTTCTTCAGCGGTTTGCCGCGCCTTGGCACGGGACAGCCCTTTTTCCGGGTCCATGTCGATCAGCACCGTCAGGTCCGGGTCGCGCCCGATCATCAGCTCGTGCAGCGCATCGACGGTGCCGCGCAGATCTCCGCGCGAGATGCCCTGATACATGCGGGTGGAATCGGCAAAGCGGTCGCAGATGACGATCTGCCCCGCCTCGAGCGCAGGCTGGATCGTGCGTTCCAGGTGATCGCGGCGGGCGGCGGTGAACAGCAGGATCTCCGTCTCCGCGGACCAGCGGTCGGGATCGCCTTCCAGCACCAGCTTGCGGATCTCCTCGGCGCCGGGCGAGCCGCCGGGTTCCCGCGTGAGGACCACACCGTGCCCCATGCCGCGCAGGCGATCGGCCAGGCGCCGGGCCTGCGTGGATTTGCCGGATCCGTCGATCCCCTCGAAGGAAATGAACATAGTGATCCGATCAGAGGCCGGCGGCCTGGGCCTCGCCCATGACCTGCCGGAAGAGAACCTGCGCCGCCGCCTTCAGCCGCGGCAGGAAGCCGCCGCGGGCCACGTCTCGATCGGCCACCAGCGGGATGCGGGCGTCGGGCATGCCTTCGAGCGGCACCACCAGCGTGCCGATCTCCTGCCCCTTCGCGATGGGGGCCTCGATCGGGGTCTTGTGTTCGACGGTGGCGTTCAGATCGCCCTGCGAGAGCGCGGGGACCAGCAGGCGGGCGTCCTCGGCGGGCACGAGGCCGACGGTTTCGGAATCGCCCATCCAGACCTTGGCCGTGGCCACCTGCGTGCCGGCCTTGGCGACGGTCTTCTCCACGAACTGGCGGAAGGCCCAGCTCACCACGCGCTCGGCCTCTTCGGCGCGGGCGCGTTCGGACGGAAGGCCGGAGATCACGAAGGTCACCCGGCGGTTGCCCTGTTTGGCCGAGCCGACGAGCCCGTAGCCGGCTTCCTGCGTGTGGCCCGTCTTCAGGCCGTCCGCGCCGATGCCCAGCTTCAGAAGCGGGTTGCGGTTGAAGCGGTTGTCCGGCGAGCGGCCGTCGAAGGGAAATTCCGTCTGCGCGAAGTAGTGGTAATACTCGGGGAATTCGGTGATCAGCCGCTCGGCGAGGATACCGAGATCGCGCATCGACATGCGCTGCGCCGGATGCGGCCAGCCCGATGCGTTGGCGAAGGTGGAGTTGGTCATGCCGAGCGCCTTGGCGCGCGTGTTCATCTGCGCGGCGAAGGTAGCCTCCGAGCCGGCGAGCCCCTCGGCGACCACCACGCAGGCATCATTGCCCGACTGCACGATGATGCCCTGGATCAGTTCTTCCACCGTCGGGCGGTCGCGCTCGTTGAGGAACATGGTCGAGCCGCCCATGTTCTTGGCGCGCGAGGATACGGGAAAGCGCGTTTCCATCGTCACCCGGCCGTCCTTCAGGGCCTCGAAGAGCATGTTGAGCGTCATCAGCTTGGACATCGACGCCGGCGGCAGCGGCACGTCCGCCTGTTTCTCCAGCAGCACGGTGCCCGTCGTCTGGTCCACGACGTAGGCCGAGGTCGCCAGGGTTTCGAAGGAGAGGGCGGGCAGCGGCAGCAGGGCGGCGAGGGCGAGTGCGGCGGCTTTCAGCATCTGGCGCATGGAGATCTCCGGTTCGCGTTAGCTGGAAACGAAATAGGCATCCTCGAATCCGAGCCCCTGCACCTTCTTCAGCAGTGCGTTGCGATCGGATTTCGAGCTGGCCGGGCCGACGATGACCCGCCAGAAGGTTTTGCCCTTCGTCGTCTGTTTCTTGATGGTCGGGATCACCCCGTGCTGGCGCATGGCTTCCGCGGTGCGGTTGGCGTTCTCTTCCACCGAGAAGATGCCGATCTGCACGTAGGGCTTGTCGAGCTTGGGGGTGGTCTTGGGTTTGGGCGCGGGCGCGGGCGCCGCCTGCGGCGCGGCGGCGGTGGCTGCCGCAGCGCTGCCGGTGGTTTGGGCCTCCTCGACCTCGGCGATGGCCGCCCCGGCGGCTGCGATCGGATCGTCCAGCGTTTCCGCGGCGATCTGCTCGGGCGCGTCTAGCTCGGCCGTGGCCGTGGCTTCGGGCTCCACGGGCACTTCTTCCTTGCGCAGCGCGGTGACGTTGAGCGTGGCCGGTTGCCCGGCGAGCATTCCCAGCGCTTCGGCGGCGTCGGAGGAGACCTGGAACACCGGGCCGGGGGTTTCGCGTTCGCGGCGGAACAGGGCGCCGATGACGAATTTGCCGTTGTCCTCGTTGCGGATGATCACCCGCTCGGGATCCTTGGAATCCGGGTGCGCGACCCAGACGCCACCCAGCGAGGGGCGCCCGTCCCACAGGCCTTTCTCGGTCTCCTGGAAGACCTGCGGCGCCTCGACGTCGCGCTCGACGATCTTGACGGAGGTCGCCGTGGAGGTGGTGGATGCCTCGGGGCCGTCACCGCCACCGAACAGGTTTCCGCTGGTGGTTTCATTGCAGCCGGCGACGGCCAATGCGCACAGAACGGCGGCAATGGCCGTGCTCCGCTTTCCTGCTGTCATGTTGTTGCCCTTTTCCTCTCGCCTCGCTCCGGGTGGGCCCCTCGTTTCGCGGGGGCGTGCCTCGGTGCTGGATTTCCCGTCTTTGCGGCGAAGTGTAGCGCCTGAGCGGGGGCAAGGGAAGTGGATCGGCGGCAACTGGCCGATAAGCCGTGCGGAAAGATTGCGGTTCCAGAATCACAAGCCGCCCGCTAGGAGTTTCCGGCACCGGAGAGGTGGCAGAGTGGTCGAATGCGGCGGTCTTGAAAACCGTTGAGCGTGTGAGCGTTCCCTGGGTTCGAATCCCAGTCTCTCCGCCATACACTCATGCAGCTTTGGCAACAGCAATAAACGCCGTGGATGGAAGCATATCCGGTACGCGAGCAGGTATTGCGGGCAGGGCGTCGGCAGCGGGCGATGGCCTCTTTCATTCGCCTTCAATATCAAGAAAAGCGCAACTCGCCGGGGGTGTTGGCGCGCATTGGGATGTGGGCGCGACGAGCAGGCGTTGGAAATATCCCAACCAATCAAGCGCGCCCCTTGCCGTTGATTTCCATGCTCAATCGAGTTCCTGAACGCCCCCGCCGGAGACGGTCAGCACCTGGCCGCTGATCCAGGCTGAGGCCGGCGCGCAAAGGAAGAGCGCCGCGTAGGCGATGTCTTCCGGTTCACCGAGCCGTCCCAAGGGCGTGTGCCTGAGCATGGCCGTCTCGACGTCGTCGTTCAGAACCGAGGCCAGAGCTTCGGTCTTGATCGCTCCGGGAGCTATGGCGTTCACGCGCACGCCCATCGGCCCGAGATCGAAAGCCGCGTTGCGGGTCAGGTGGTTCACGGCGGCCTTGGAGGATCCGTAGGACGCCATCCTCTGGTTCCTGTTTTCCGCCGCCATCGAGGAGATGTTGAGCACCGCACCGCCGCCGGCCTTCCGCATGTGATGCGCGGCGAGCTGCGTCAGGCGGAACAGCGAAAAGACGTTCAACTCGTATGCCCAGCGGAAATCATCCATCGGCATGTCGAAGGGCTTCGGGCCGCCCCCGCCCGCGTTGTTGACGAGAATGGAGAGGCCGCCGAAGCGCGTGATGGCGAGATCCACCGCCGCCTCGAGGTCTGCTTCCACGGTTACGTTGCAGGCCAGCGCCGCCGCCTTGCCGCCATTGGCGATGATCTCCTCTGCGACCGCCTTCGCGGTTTCGGCCTTGAGATCGCTGACGACGACCGATGCGCCGGCCCCGGCAAAGAGCCGGGCCACGCTGCGGCCGATCCCAGCGCCGGCCCCGGTCACGAGCGCGATCTGCCCGTCCAATCTGAAACGGTCCGGTTCAAACATCTTTCCCTCCTTGAAATACCTTGGTTGCAAAGAGGGATACGGGGTGGCTGGAGGATTTGGATCACGGGCTTCCACGAAGCGCGTTCCGCGCGGGCCGAGTGGCTGCGTTGCGGGCGGCGGCGCGGAAGCCGCCTCCCGAGAGGTGCGAGGGTCGCACGGCGCGTTCAGCCGGCCGGGATCAGGCGGCCATCGCGGGCGGGGTTTCGTCCCGCCAGCCGCCGCCGGGGCGGTAGCGCGCGGCGATGCGTCCGCCTTCCAGCTTCATCAGGTGGAGCCAGCCGTTGTCGAACAGCGCCGCAACCTGCGGATGGCGGGCGAGGATCTGCGAGATCGCCTCGCACGGGGCCTCGATGAGCACGGTCAGCCGCTGCGGCGCATGGGCCGGGCGCTCGCCGTCGTGCACCGCCTGCCAGGGCAGGCCCGCGCGCAAGCGTCCGCCATTGCCTTCGATCACCCCGATGCCGCCGAGCACGTTGTGAATGAGCTTGTTGCCGGCGCCGAAGGCGGTGGGGGCGAGGGAGGAGCCGTAGTATTGCAGGCTGATCCAGCTGGCCACCACGACGGGGGCGGTCAGGATCAGTTCGAGCGTGGCGAAGCCCTCGTCGGCCGTCCAGTCGTAGCTGTGCAGGAAGGCCCGCCCGCCCAGATCCTTGCCCGTGGTCACCTCGCGCGGCGCCGCGATGAAGGCGGCGCAGCCGGCGAGCCCCCATTCGGGGCGGATCTCGGCCCAGTCCCGCGCGCGCGCGGCCACGGAGGCCGGCGTGGCGCCGGGCAGCCGCAGGGCGCGCTCGGCGCGCACCTGCTGCCCCGCCGCGCGCAGCCAGCCTTGCACCTGCGCCAGGTCGGTGGCCTGCGCGGGGGCGGCATCGGTGTCGAACAGCGTCACCTCGTCGGTGGTGGTGTCATGCAGCGCGGCCACGAAACGGGTGTCCTCGGGCAGCGAGATGCCGGCCTCGGGCAGATGTGCGCGGGTCGCCGGATCGTTCAGCAGGCTGGCCAGCAGGCGGGCCGAAACCGCGCCCGTGTGCCCGCCGCAGGCGCCGCAGTGGTAGGCACTTTCGTGGGGGTTGTTGGTGACGTGGGCGCCGTGCCCGACGAGCAGCACCAGAGGGGCGAATCGCTCGCGCAGCCCCATCGCCCGCAGCACGCCGGCCGCGATCTCGGCCCGGCGCGCCGGGGGCAGTTCTTCGGAAAACCGCGGGGCGGGGGCCGGCGCGGCGGGTTTGCCGGCCTTGCCGAAGGCGCCTTTCAGCAGCTTGCCGCCATAGGCGAGCCCGGCGGCCTCGACGAATGCGAAGGAGGAGACCGCCGCCTGCCGGAACCGCCCCCAAGCCCGGATCGCCCGTGCGCCGATCCGCGCGGCCTGTTCGGCGTCATCGGGTTGCTGGCTGGTGCTGCGCAGGCTGGGCGCCAGCAGCGCCGGCAGATGGTCCTCCACGACGTCGGAGCCGTGCGGGGCATGGGCCACCGCCAGGCCGAAGAACCCGGCGAAGCCGATCGTCTCGATGCCCGGAGCCTGCGCTTCGAGCGCGCGGCGGAAGGGCTCGGAGCGCACGTCGATGCAGAAGGCCGCCTGCAGGGCCGGGCGGGCCGCAGGGCGGGAGGCGGGGCCGTCGAGCCGGGCGGCGAGCCGGCGCTGCCAGGCCCGTTCGGCCGCGTCCTGCAGAATGGCGTCGATCACCGTATCCTGCGTGGGGGCGAGGGGGGCGGCATGGGCCGCGACGATCTCGGCCCACCGGGCGGAGAGTTCGGGGTGCTGGTCCAGGAGCGCGGCCTCCCAGGAGAGGCGGATGGCCAGCAGCGCCGCGAGGGTTGGGTCGGTCCGGCCGGACTGTTCGGCCTGCCACAGCAGCCAGCGCGCGTGCTGGGCCCAGCCGCCGAGATCCATCAGCAGGCGGTGAAAGGCCGTCTCTGCGGCCTCCGCCGTGATCCCGAGTGCCCGGGCCGCGCGGGCGATGGCCCGCTCCGGCGTGTCGGGCAGGGCGGCGACATGCGCGCAGAAGCCCTTCAGGCCGGCGATTTCGGGGGTCAGGTCACGCGATGCCCAGGCCCGCCACGCGGCCCAGGGATCGGCGCCCGGCGCAGGCATCCACAGCGCCTGGCCGCGGTCGAAGTGGCCGCCCGCCCAGAGGCCGATGCAGCGCTCGATCACGGCGGGCCAGTCCGTCCGGCCCGCCTCGGCGGCAAGGTCGGCCACGGTGGGCAGGGCGCGGGGCGCCGGCGCCGGGGCGTGCATCCGCGCCTTCAGCAGCGCAAGATCCACCGGTTTCAGCGGTGAGGGGCATTCGATGAGCGCCGCGGCGAGATCGTCGTCGGTGATCCGGCCTTCCGCCACCTGTGCGGCAAGCTCCGCGCGGGAGCGAAAGACGGAGACGCCCGCCACGCGGGCCAGCCGCGCCGCCGCCGTGGTGGCCTCCTCGCCGGCCTGCCCGAGGAAGGGGTTCACCGCCACCGTGGCGTCGAGCGGGAACGCCGGGGGAATGGCCCGCGCGGCGGCCTCGGCCGCCGTGAGGATCGCCGAAAGCCGGGCGGGTGCGATATCGATTTCTTGCATGAACATGGTCTCGGATCCTTACTTGGCGGTCACGGTGCGGAAGCCGCCGATGAAGCGGTCAAACAGCGCGTTGAGGTAGAGCCCGTTGGCGACATGCACCCGCAGGCCGGCGGCGGCAGGGTGATGCGCCCAGAGCGGAAACAGCGCCTGTGCCAGCGCCACCATCCCGAAGGAGGCCACCGCCAGCACGATCAGGGCCCATTCCAGCGGGCCGGGGGCGGGCGGCGCGGGCAGATGCGCGCCCCAGAGCGCCTGTGCGCCGAGCTGGAAGCCGAAATAGGCGATGGTGGCGGCGAGGGCGGCGATCGCGGTGCGGCGCGTCAGGGCCCGAGGTGCCGCATCCGCCAGCCCCTGCGCCACGAGGTAGGCCACGCCGAAGACGAGCATGGCCCCGAGCGCGAGCGCCTGCGGCGATTTCGGCCCGTCGATGGCCATGAAGGCCCCGGCCATGGCCGCGTAGAGCGCCAGCGCCAGGGCGAAGGCCTGAAGCACGTTCCCCCAGCCTGGGATCGCCACCGGACCCGGCCGGCGCGCGGCGTTGACCTCGGCCAGGGCCATGCCCGCCGTCAGGAAGGCGTGGCTCTTGTAGAGCCCGTGGGCCACGACATGCAGCAGCGCCAGCGGCCAGAGCCCCAGCCCGCATTGCATCAGCATGAAGCCCATCTGCCCGACCGTGGACCAGGCGAGGGCCGTCTTGACGGCGCTCTGGGTGAGCATCACCACCGCGCCGAAGAGGGCCGTCAGCCCGCCCATGAAGACCAGAGCGGCCATCGCCGCGGAACTGGCCTGCACCAGGTCCGCCAGCCGGATCAGCAGCAGCCCGCCGGCGTTGATGATCCCTGCGTGCAGCAGCGCCGAAACCGGGGTGGGGGCCTCCATTACTTCGGTCAGCCAGCCATGCAGCGGGAAGGCAGCCGTCTTGAGCAGCGCCGCCAGCACGACCAGCGCCGCGGCGCACTGCCCGGCCGCGCCCAGCCCAAGTTCGGGGGCCGCGGCGCGCAGCGCGCCCAGGTCGC
This sequence comes from Pseudoruegeria aquimaris, assembly GCF_900172235.1. Taxonomy (GTDB): domain Bacteria; phylum Pseudomonadota; class Alphaproteobacteria; order Rhodobacterales; family Rhodobacteraceae; genus Pseudoruegeria; species Pseudoruegeria aquimaris. The sequence goes on from NZ_FWFQ01000008.1 coordinate 103,521, forward strand.
CCGTGCCGAACCGCATCCAGAGCAGGCCGGCCGCCATGATGAGGGCCAGATCGCCCGCGTGCCAGACCAGCGAGAACTTGGACGCCGCGCGCCGGGCGGCGGGGCGCTCCGGGTAGAACAGAAGCAGCCGGCGCAGGATCAGACCCGTGGCGATGAAGGCACCGGCCAGCACGGCGACGTGGGCCGCCTGAACCAGCAGGAGGACGAAGGCCAGCGTCGCCAGCATCAGGGTGTGGAACCGCCCCTCCCGCGCCTCGCCGTCCATGTAGCGCCGCGAATAGCGCGTGACGATCCAGCCGATGAAGGCGACGAGCAGGAACATCGTCGTGCCGATCACGTCGAGCCGGAGCAGTGCCCCGAACCCGGAGCCGCCGGCTGCCGGCGGGCGCCCCGTCGCCAGTTGCAGGGCCGCGGTGATGGCCAGCAGCAGCACGAGCACACCGGCCGCTTCCGGCAGCCAGCGTGCGAGGGCAGGGCGGCGGCCCGGTTGCGCGGCCATTGCCGCTGCGCCGATCAGCAGGACGAGAAGAGCCAGCAGGCCCGGTGAGGTGAGAAAGGGTGTCATTGGTGGGTTCCGCGTTCCAGTCATTCCTGCGGCCCGACTTATCCCCTTGGCTATATCCAGAAAATTACATATTTTCGCTCATATCATTCTAAATAATAGAACAATGCACACGTTGAATCTGCACCACCTCCGCCTGTTCCGGGCCGTCGCGCGCGACGGGACGCTCACCGGCGCCGCCCGGCGGCTGAACCTCTCGCAATCGGCCCTGTCCACCCAGATCAAGACGCTCGAGTCCACCTTGGGGCATGCGCTTTTCGAGCGCCGCGGGCGCGGATTGGTGCTGACGGAGGCGGGCCGGATCGCGCTCGATCACGCCGAGGCGATCTTCCGCACCGCCGACGATCTGGCAGCGACGCTGCGCGAACGCCGCACCGTCCGCAAGAGCCTGCACGTCGGCGCCCTGTCCACCTTGTCGCGCAACTTCCAGATCGGGTTCATCGCGCCTTTCCTGGAGCGCAAGGACGTGGAGGTGGTTCTGCGTTCGGGCACCCAGGCGCAGCTTCTGGATGGTCTCGAAGCCCTCGCGCTCGACGTGGTTCTCACCAACCACCCGCCGGAGCAGGGCGCCGGCAGCCGCCACCTGATCCATGCGATCGCGCAGCAGCCGTTCAGCCTCATCGGCCCGCCCGAACTGGCGGGGCAGCCGCTGCGCGGGTTGCTGCAGACCCGGCCCCTGATCCTGCCCGGCAGGGAAAGCGCGCCGCGCGCCGCCATCGATGCGCTGCTGGATGGCCTCGCCATCGCGCCCCACGTCGTCGCCGAGGCCGACGACATGGCCATGCTGCGGCTGCTGGCGCGCTCTGGTGCGGGGCTGGCGGTGATTCCCCCCATCGTCGTGCAGGATGAACTGGCCTCGGGCCGGCTGGCAGAGCTGGCCAAGCTCGACGGTCTTTCGGAGACGTTCTACGCCGTGACCCTGCGGCGCCGATTCCCGAACCCGCTCGTGGGCGCCGCGCTGGAGGCCGCCGGGGCGACAAAGGACCGTTCCGAAAGCTGAAGTCGGCTCATGCCGGGCGCGCGCGCCGCTCTTCGTTCCGCACCGCTTGCCGGACGGCAGACAGGCCGCGCCAGCCGGAATCGGCCCTGAGGGAGCGGAAGCCGGGCGGGAAAACGGTTGTCATAAAACTGTAACACGGCTGTAGCATATGCTTCACGCAACGGTTCTAGACGGCTCCCCAAGGCCGGGCACTTCGGCCTGAGACAAACATCCAGGAGAGACCATGTCGTACTCTAAGTTTTCCGCCTCGGTTCTGGCCATCCTCGCCGTTTCGGCGACCGCCGCTGCCGCGCGCGACGAAATCCGCATCGTCGGTTCGTCCACCGTGTTCCCCTACACCCAGGCCGTTGCAGAGCAGTTCGCCAACAACACCGGTGCGCCTTCGCCGATCGTCGAATCGACGGGCACGGGCGGCGGCATGCAGATCTTCTGCGGCGGCATCGGCGAGCAGCACCCCGACATCACCGGTGCCTCCCGCGCGATGAAGAAATCCGAATTCGATCTCTGCGTGTCCAACGGCGTGACCGAGGTCACCGAGGCCCTGATCGGCTTCGACGGCCTGTCCATGGCGGTTGCCCGCTCCAACGATTTCGACTGGGATCTGACCCTCGGCGAGATCTACCTGGCCCTCGGCGCCCAGGTGCCGGTCAACGGTGAGTGGGTGGACAACCCCTACACCAAGTGGTCCGAGATCAACCCCGATCTTCCCGACACCGACATCCTCGCCTACGGCCCCCCGCCGACCTCCGGCACCCGCGACGCCTGGGTTGAACTGGCGATGCACGCCGGCTGCGAAGAGCTGGACTTCGTGAAAGAGGGCGGCTTCGACGGCGACTGGGTTGAAGAGAACTGCTCGCGCATGCGCACCGACGGCCCCTTCGTGGAAGCCGGTGAGAACGACAACCTGATCGTTCAGCGCCTGGAGGCCGATCCGAACGCCGTGGGCATCTTCGGCTACTCCTTCCTCTACGAGAACCTCGACAAGCTGAAAGGCGTGAAGATCGAAGGCGTGGAGCCCAGCACCGACACCATCGCCGACAAATCCTACCCGGTGTCGCGCCCGCTCTACTTCTACGTGAAGAACGCGCACCGCGGCGTGATCCCGAACCTCGAAGAGTTCATCGAGGAATACATGTCCGACGATGCGCTCGAGGCCGGCGGCTACCTGTCGGAGCGTGGCCTGGTCGCGCTCTCCGAGGATCGCCTGCGCGAACTGCAAGATGCCGTTCTGGACGGCAAGCCGATGGCTTCGCCCGAAAAGTAAGCCCCCGGCAAAACCGAAACCATCGCCCGGGCCGAAGTGGCCCGGGCTTTTCTTGACTGGACACCCACCATGACTTCCCTGGCATTCTTCGTCCTGCTGCTGGCCTGTGTCGTTGGCTACTGGATCAATCGTCGCGGCGCCCAGGCGATCCGTGCCGACGGGCAGAGGCTGCACTCGCTGGCCAGCTACCATGGCCTGTTTTCCGCGCTCATGATCCTGGTTCCGGTGCTGACGCTCATCCTGCTCTGGCTCGTGCTGCAGGGGCCCGTCATCGACCGGCTGACGATGGCCGCGCTGCCCGAGGGCGCCCTTGACGGCCTCGACAGCGGTGGGCTCCAGCTCGTTCTGGCGGAGATCAAATCCATCTCGCGCGGCCAGATCTTCGGCACGCCCGAGGATTGGAAGATCGCCGCCGCCGAACATCACGTCGCCCTCAAGGCGCGCTCCTCCGCCCTGATGCTCGGCGCCGTCATCGCGCTGGCCGCGGCGATCATGCTCTTCGCGCGGTCGCGCGTGGGCGCGGAGTTTCGCGCCCGGCAGGGGGTCGAACGCATCGTGTCCGGCCTGATGATCTTCTGTTCCACCGTCGCGATCTTCACCACCGTGGGCATCGTGGCGGCGCTCGTCTTCGAGACCGGCAAGTTCCTGTCCCTCGTGCCGCTGCGGGAATTCCTCTTCGGCCTGAACTGGGAGCCGCAGATCCCGATCCGGGAAGACCAGATCGCCGCCTCCGGTGCCTTCGGCTGGGTGCCCGTCATGCTCGGCACGCTGGTGATCACGGTCGTGGCGCTCACCTTCGCCGTTCCGGTGGGCCTTCTGTCCGCGATCTACCTCAACGAATTCGCGCCGCAGCGCCTGCGCTCTGTGGCCAAGCCGATCCTCGAAATCCTCGCCGGCGTGCCCACGGTCGTCTACGGCTTCTTCGCCATCCTCGTGGTGGCCCCGGCGATCCGAAGCCTCGGCACCTCCCTCGGGATCGACGTTTCGCCCAACACCGCGCTGGCGGCGGGCAGCGTCATGGGCGTGATGCTCATCCCGTTCATCTCCTCCTTCGCCGACGACGCCCTGTCGGCCGTTCCCCGCGCCCTGCGCGACGGCGCGCTCGCGCTCGGCGCGACGCGGGCGGAGACCATGCTGAACGTGCTGTTCCCGGCGGCCCTGCCGGGCATCGTGGGCGGCATCCTGCTCGCGGTGAGCCGCGCGATCGGCGAGACCATGATCGTGGTGATGGCGGCCGGTCTGATCGCCAAGCTGACGGTCAACCCGCTGGACAGCGTGACGACCGTCACGGTCCAGATCGTCACGCTGCTGATCGGCGATACCTCCTTTGACAACCCGAAGACGCTGGCGGCCTTCGCGCTCGGCATGATGCTCTTCCTCGTGACACTCGTGATCAACATCTTCGCGCTCCGGATCGTCCGGAAATACCGCGAAGCCTATGACTAAGGTCCAGACAATGACGGATACCTCCTCGGCACCGAACACGCCCCCGCGCCACGGAACCGGCGCCGCCGTCCAGGCCTCGCTCGCCCGCCGGCGGCGCAAGCAGATCGCCCTGCAGGCCTGCGGGATCGGCGCGATCTCCATCGCGTTCCTGATGCTCTTCATCCTGGTCGCTTCGCTGGTGTCCTCCGGCTACCAGGCCTTCACGCAGACCCATGTCACGCTGGATGTCTTCGTGGATCCGGAAGAGGTGCGCGAGGAGCGCCTGCCGCGCGGCGGCTTCGACGACGTGCTCGCCGCCTCGCTGGCGCGGATGCTGCCGGATGTCGATACGTCCGACCGCGCCACCCTGCGCCAGGTGGAGCGCATCCTCTCCAACGGGGCCCAGTTCGCCCTGCGCGACATGGTCGTGGCCGATCCCTCCCTGATCGGGCAGACGATCGAGATCACGGTCCCGGTTTCGGACCCCTACGACCAGCTGAACAAGGGGCTGATCGATCGCGAAACGCCGGAAGAGAACCGCCGGCTGAAGGATGAGGAAATCGCCTACTTCGACGCGCTGAAGGAAAGCGGCGCGATTTCCAAGCCGTTCAACTTCGGGCTCTTCACCAACGCCGACAGCCGTTTCCCGGAACTGGCGGGGCTGAAGGGCGCGCTCGTGGGCTCCTTCTGGGCGCTGCTGACCTGTTTCGTGATCTCCTTCCCGCTTGGCATCGGCGCGGCGATCTACCTAGAGGAATTCGCCCCCAAGAACCGGGTGAGCGATTTCATCGAGGTCAACATCAACAACCTGGCCGCGGTGCCGTCGGTCGTCTTCGGCCTGCTGGCGCTTTCGGTGTTCATCGGCTGGTTCGGGCTGCCGCGCTCGGCGCCCTTCGTGGGCGGGCTGACGCTGGCGCTGATGACGATGCCGACGATCATCATCGCCACCCGTGCGGCGCTCAAGTCCGTTCCGCCCTCGATCCGCGAAGCCGCCCTCGGCCTCGGCGCCTCCCGCCAGCAGGTCGTCTTCCAGCATGTGCTGCCGCTGGCGATGCCCGGCATTCTCACCGGGACGATCATCGGGCTGGCGCAGGCGCTGGGAGAAACCGCGCCGCTGCTGCTGATCGGCATGAACGCCTTCATCACCTCCGCCGCTTCGAGCCCCTTCGACAGCGCAACCGCGCTCCCGACCCAGATCTTCATCTGGGCCGACAGCCCGGAACGCGGCTTCGTCTCGCGCACCTCGGCGGCCATCCTCGTTCTGCTCGGCTTCCTTGTCACGATGAACGCCATCGCGATCTTCCTGCGGCAGCGGTTCGAGCGGAAATGGTGATTGCGATCCGGAGGCGATGACATGAACGACATGACGAAGTTCGACCGGTTTGTCGGGCTGAACGAGACCAAGATTTCGGCGCAGGGGGTGAACGTCTTCTACGGCGATACCCACGCCGTCAAGGACGTGAGCGTCGAGATCGCCGAGCGGGCGGTGACGGCCTTCATCGGGCCGTCCGGTTGCGGGAAATCCACCTTCCTGCGCTGCCTCAACCGCATGAACGACACGATCGATGGCGCGCGCGTGGAGGGCCAGATCCACCTGGATGGCGAAGACATCTACGATCCGAAGGTGGACCCGGTGCAGCTGCGCGCCAAGGTGGGCATGGTGTTCCAGAAGCCGAACCCGTTTCCGAAGTCGATCTACGACAACGTCGCCTACGGGCCGCGCATCCACGGGCTTGCGAGAAACAAGGCCGATCTCGATGAAATCGTTGAGAAATCCCTGCGCCGCGCCGCGATCTGGGACGAGGTGAAGGATCGGCTCGACGCGCCGGGCACCGGGCTTTCCGGCGGCCAGCAGCAGCGGCTCTGCATCGCCCGCGCTGTGGCCACGGAGCCGGAAGTGCTGCTGATGGACGAACCCTGTTCGGCGCTCGATCCCATCGCGACGGCGCAGGTCGAGGAGCTGATCGACGAGCTGAAGCGGAACGTCTCGGTGGTGATCGTGACCCACTCCATGCAGCAGGCGGCGCGCGTCAGTCAGAAAACGGCGTTCTTCCACCTCGGCACGCTCGTCGAATACGGCGACACCGGGCAGATCTTCACCAACCCGAAAGACCCCCGCACCGAAGCCTACATCACGGGCCGGATCGGCTGACGGGCAATTCCCGGTCATCCACCGCGAAAAGATCGGGAAGGCCGTGCTGGCTCATCTCCCGGCGTCGGTACGAGGCTGGTCGCCTGTCAGCAGAACAAGTCCGATGGCGATGAACCAGGCGATTGCGCCGAGGCCGAAGAGGGCACCGGCGGCGTCGCCGATGGCTGGCCAAAGAGTGGCGAGACCGGACGCGCCCGTCACGAGGCCGGCGCCGCACAGGCCGAGGGGAAGCGCGCGGGCACGGCGGCCGGCGACAGCCACACATGCGATCCACACGCCTCCGGCGATCTCGTTGCCGCCGCCAAGCCCGAGTTCAACCTGGTGCAGAACGTCCCACAAAGCTGCGGCGGCCAGCGGGTCGGAGCCTTGGATCGCGGCGACCCGTTCCACGGTAACATTGGCGATCATGCCGGCCGCCAGCACGAGCGCAGCCCAAATCAGCCCGAAGCCGTGGGTAACGCTTGCCCACCCGGGAGCTCTTGGGGAGAGGCGGCTTGCCAGCGAAACCACGAGCACCGCGAGCGAAAGCGCGTTGGCGAGATAGATGATCGCGTTCCATGTAATGAGAAGGCCGCCGTTGGTGGCGATGAAGGCAACGATTTTCTCCGCCTCAACCCGCGCCGAGCCGTAATCCAGTGGAGCGAGAAGCGTCGTCAGGAGGGCGAAGCCCACGATGTATGTTGCCGCGCAGATCAGGGCGCAGGCCCCTCCGGCTGTCTGAAGTGTCATCGGTCGGGTCCTAATGGTCAATCAGCGGGAGCGTCGGCCGGCGAGCATGGCAAAATGGGTTTTCAGGCGGTGTACGCCGCTTGGTTCCCCGATCATGTCCAGGCCGAGTGCGGTCAGGAAAAACAGGGCCGGCCCGCGTAATCGGTGTGGCGCCACATGGGGCAGTAGAGCTATGGCCGCGCGCCGCAGCCAGTCGGGCAGGAAGTGGATGTGTGCCCGCAGGCCGAGCGCGGAAAATGCCGCTTGTGCCAACTCCTTCTGGCTGAAGATGTCAGGCCCGCCGATGTCGAGCCAGGCGCGCCCCTCGGCCACGGCATCGGCCGTCGCCGCGGCAAGATCGGCGCCATGGATCGGGTTCAGCCGCAACGCCCCGTTGCCGAACAGCCAGACGTGCCCGGACCGGGCCATGGCGAGTATCTCCCCCATGTCCGAGAAATAACCGGAAGGTGCGATCACGGTGGATTGGATGTCGGCTTCGCGCAGCCGTGTCACGAACGCGGATTTCGCCGCGACGAGGGGCACATGCGCCATCTTGTCGGCATTCAGAACGTGGATGTAGGCAAAATGCGGAACGCCCGCGCGGCTTGCTTCACGCAGCAGGTTCAGGTTTGCCTGATAGTCGACCTCCCAATACCCCAGCCCGTCCGCCTGCCGGGTGATACCGAGCGCGGATACAACGAGGTCGCAGCCGTCCATCAACCCGATGAGCGTTTGCGGTTGCGTGGCCTCGGCTTCGAAGAGCCCGTCGGCCTCGATGCCTTGGGCTTTGCGGGTGTTTCGGACGAGCGCGCGCACATTCCAGCCGCGGCGGTGATATTCGCGGCAGAGATGACGGCCGAGGTAGCCGGATGCCCCGGCGATGAAAACGGTTGGCATGAGTCTGGCCTCCGGTTCGGGGTTCAGGGATGGGCGGTGACGATCGCACAGAGGAGCATGCCAAGGGTGACGGGCCCCCAAAGCAGGCGTTCGGGGCGTGATGGGCTGGCCGCATTCGCAAGGAAAGTGAGAGCGGAGAGCGCCAACGAGGCCCAGAACGTCCACGCGGGCCAGCCGAGAGCCAAGGCGCCGCCACGTTGGAGAATGACGCTGGCCATCATGGCCAGCACCACCGCCTGAACAACGGCCAGCACGCGCCAGGCAGGTGGCAGGCGGTTTGCGAAGCGCCCACCGACGGTGAAACGGCCCAGCGGCGCGCCCGCAGCAAGTGCCAAGTGCATCGCGGCGGGCAGGGCTGCCAGTGCCGCATAGAGCATGGAGAAGGCGTATGCTGTCATGGATGCCTCCCGATGCGGAAGGCAGGGCAGGGTGGGCGCGGGTACATGTGCGGACGTGGGGAGGCGCGGCTGCGCCGCCAGCCCTCCGGCAAGGCCAGCCTCAGAAGGAAGATGACGCCCGACAGGCGCAGGGTCCGGCGGAAAGGCGATGCTACCATGACGGGTTCCTTGAAGAAGGTTGCGATGCTCAACCGACCACCCTGTGGCCACGGCCACGCAGGCATTCGATCAAGATCTCTTCGCGGCGGTTGCTGGCATTGACCGTGCCCGCGGCTCCCCCGGCAAGCGCGCCCGCGATCGCTCCGCCGATGGCGTCCCCGTCATCGTCCGCTGCCCCCAGCAGGGCGCCCGCACCGGCGCCGAGCACCGTGGCGCCGGCGGTTTCCCGGTCCAATTGGCCTTGTTCCTTCGCGAGGCGGCGGCAGGCCGCCAGATCGGCGCGGTAGGTCGCGTTGGGCGGGCCGTCGAGGACGGGTGTATGGTTTGCACCGCTGTCGGCACAGGCACCGAGGCCGAGGGGCAGCAGGAGGAGCAGAAGAAACGGTTTCATGGGGTGTGTCCTGAAAAAAGGGCAAAGGGGTATTGCGCGCAGCGGCGAATGCGGCAGCACGGGAAGGTCTGGCCGGAGCTGGGGTCAGGTCAGGCGGGGCTTGCCCGTATCGGGGCGTCTCCCGTCGAGCCACGAAAGCGATCGCGGTATTCCGTGGCAGAGATACCCATGTGGCGCTGGAACGCGCGGCGCATCCTTTCGCCGCTCTGGAAACCGGTTTTCCGGGCGATCTGCTCGATTCCCGTGCCGGTGGTTTCAAGGGCGACCCGTGCGGCCTGCAGCCGGGCGGCTTCGACGTAGGCGGCGGGCGTCATTCCGGTTTCTTCCCGGAAGCGCCGCGCGAACGTCCGTTCCGACAGGCAGGCCCGTGCGGCCAGTGCGGTGACGGTGAGCGCTGCGCCGGGATCTGAAAGGATATGACGGAGCGTTGCGTTGATCGCCGGATCTTCCGCTCGGTCGGCCACGAGGTGAGCGCTGAACTGGGATTGCCCGCCCGGGCGCATCATGTACATCACGTTGTAGCGCGCGACCTGCAGCGCGATGTCGTGGCCGAAATCGCTCTCGACGAGGGCCAGCGCGAGATCCATGCCAGCGGTCACGCCAGCGGAAGTCCAGATGTTGCCGTCCTGCACGAAGATCGCGTCGCGCTCCACGAGGACGCTGGGGTATCGTGTTTCGAGGATGGGGCACCACCACCAGTGCGTGGTGGCGCGACGACCGTTCAGAAGCCCGATTTCGGCCAGGATCATTGCCCCGGTGCAGATCGAAACGATGCGCCGGGCCCGGGTGGCGGCCTGCCGAACGAAATCCAGCAGGGCGGGGTCCTCGATCGCGGCCATCGTACCATGGCCGCCGCTGATGATCAGCGTATCGATCGGCGTTTCCGCGCGGCTGGCTTCATCGAAGGAAGCCTGGGCTGTGACCGCGATGCCCGAGGTCGTGGAAACCGGGCCTGGCTCTGCGGCAACGACGGTGATTTCGTAGGGCTCCGGCCCTCGGGGGAGGAAAAACTTCGCACCCGTAAGAACCTCGAGCGGGCCGACCACGTCCAGGATGTGGGCATCCGGGTAGGTGACCATCACCACGTGGCGGCCTCGCTGGCTTGGCGGATATGTCCGGTTTCGTGTCATGGTCAGACATTAAGGCATTCCTGCTGCTGACCGTTAGGACAAAGACCCCTCGAATCCTGCCAATTCGGTTTTGTCGGATTACCGCGAATACGGCGCTCCTCAGGTGGATCGCTGGGGGCGGGGCCGGCCCGAGCCGTGGTGCTTTTCAGGGTGCGTCGAGCCCCAGCTGGGCTTTCAGGCCGCCGATGAAGGTGGCGTCGTCGAGCGCCTTGCGGTTGTCGAGCAGTTCCTCCGCATCGGCGCCGGCGCGGCAGCGCAGCTGGCTGCTGCCGTCGGTGACGGCCTCCCAGATCACCTCGGCCGCGACGGCTGCCTCGATGGAAGGTTCATCGGTCACGTCCAGCCGCGCTCCTGGAACAGCCTGGCGGTCGCCTTGCCGATCCCGGAGGAGGCGCCGGTGATGAGAATGGTCCGTGCCATGGAAAACCCCTTTTCTGAAACGCTTGCCTCGCAGACCTACGCGCGCGGCCGCGCCCCGGCGATTTCCGGGCGCGCCAAGCTTGTGGCCCATCGCGCCAATCGCGCCCCCGGCGGGATCAGTGCACCTGCATCCCGGCCTCGGGGGCCTTGGCGGCGCGGTAGTCGCCAGGGGTGAGCCCCGTCCAGCCCTGGAAGGCGCGGAGGAAGGAAGAAGCGTCCCGGAAGCCCAGAAGGAAGGAGATCTCCGGCACGCTGAGCGCGCTGTCCTTCAGATAGCGTTCCGACAGCTCGAAGCGCGTTTCGCCGAGCAGCGCTTGGAAGCTGGTGCCTTCCTCGGTCAGCCGCCTCTGCAGGCTGCGCTTGGAGATGTTGAGGCGGCGGGCCATCGCGTCGTTCGTGGTGGCGCCGCCGGGCAGGGCCTCCGACAGGGCCTGCTTGAGCCGGCCGGCCATCGTGTCGGTTCCGAGCCGTTCGGCAAGCTGTTCGGAAAAGCCGGGCTCCAGCGTTTCCCAGAGCGAGGCGTTTCGGGTGATGAGCGGCAGATCGGCATCTTCGGCGCGGAAGGTCAGGCTCACCACGCCGCCGGGTTTCGGAGCCCCGCCGAGAAAGGCCGCCGTCTTGGCGTCGATCGGCAGCGCGCCGGGCAGGGTGGTTTCGGCGGGCACCAGATCGAGGCCGGTGAAGCAGCGGGCGCATTCGGTGATGTAGAGGATTTCGAAGAGCCCCATGCGCGGCGTCATCGGCACGCGGGCCTCGGAGGAGTGCATCTCGACCTTCAGCGCCTGCTCCGGGCGCGTGACCGGGATGCGGAACGGGCCGACAAGCGGCTTGAAATCGGTCAGCCGGGTGAGGCCGAGGGCCAGCGTGTCGGCGCAGGACGCGCTTGGGATCGACGCCGAGCAGCGTCTTCATCTGTTGGAAATACTGCCCCACCGGGTAGCGGATCGCCATGGCCATGCTCCGTCTGCTGCGCCTGATTTATAGGCGCAAGATGCATGGGGTAACCATGGGGCAGGGGCCCGCTGGCGCCAGTGGCCAGAGAATTGGAGCGTTTCGCCAGTTTCGCGCGCGGGTTTTGGCGGGTAGAACGGAGGCAGGCCAACAGGGAGGCGACCCATGCGATTGACGGTGAACGGAACGGAGCACGAGGTGGAGGTGGAGCCCGAGATGCCCCTGCTGTGGGTGCTGAGGGACGAGTTGAACATCACCGGGCCAAAGTATGGCTGCGGCATCGCGCAATGCGGGGCCTGCACTGTGCACGTCGATGGCGTGGCGGTGCGCTCCTGCCAGCTTGCGATCGGAGATCTCGCGGGCGGAGAGGTGACGACGATCGAAGGGCTGGGCCAGCCCGAAAGCCTGCACGCCGTTCAGCAGGCCTGGGTGGAGCACCAGGTGGCGCAATGCGGCTACTGCCAGTCAGGGCAGATCATGCAGGCCGCCTCGCTGCTCGATTTCAACCCCGCGCCGACCGACGCGGACATCGACGCCGCCATGTCCGGCAATCTCTGCCGCTGCGGCACCTATCCGCGCATCCGGGCCGCCGTGAAAGCGGCCGCGCAGAAACTTCAGGGGGCCTGATCATGAGCCGCGTTGGAAAGATCGCCCGCCGCACCTTCCTGATCGGCTCCGCCGCCATTGCCGGCGGCGTGGCGTTCGGGGTCTACGCCGCCCGTCAGCCCTTCGACAATCCCAACCTCGACGATCTTCCCGAAGGTGCGGCCAGCTTCAACCCCTGGGTGATCGTGGACAGCGAGAAGGTCACCCTGATCGCGCCCCACGCCGACAAGGGGCAGGGCATCTTCTCGGCCCAGGCCGCCTTGATCGCGGAGGAACTCGACATCGAGCTGGATCAGGTCGAGGTGAGCTTCGGCATGCCCGACAAGGCCTACTACAACCGCGCCCTGACCGAAGCCATGGCCGGCTTCCCGCTGCACGACACCAGCCCCACCGCCGAACGCGTGCGCGGCTTCGTGGGTGGCGTCGTCAAGCTGGCGATGCCGATGATGACGACCGGCGGATCGACGGGCGTGCCCGACAGCTACGACAAGCTGCGCCAGGCCGGCGCGACCGCGCGCGAGACGCTCAAGCTGGCGGCCTCGCGCCAAAGCGGGGTGCCGGTGGCGGAGCTGCGAACCGAGGCCGGCGCCGTGATCCTGCCCGACGGCACCGCGCTGCCCTACACGGCGCTCGCGGGCCTTGCGGCCACGCTGCCGCCCGTCACCGACGTGCCGCTGCGCGATCCGAAGGAGTGGCGCCTCGTGGGCAAGCCGATGAACCGGCTGGACATGGTGGCCAAGTCCACCGGCACGCTCACCTACGGCATCGATCACCGCGCCGAGGGGATGCTCCACGCCGCCATCAAGGTAAACCCGCGCCAGGGCGGGGCACTGAAGGGCTATGACGCTTCCGCCGCGCAGGCGATGCCGGGGGTGAAGAAGATCGTGGAGATCACCGGCGGCGTGGCCGTGGTGGCCGACAACACCTGGCGTGCCTTCCAGGCGGCCGAGGCCATCGCCTTCGATTGGGGCGAGGCGCCCTATCCGGCCGAGCAGGCCGAGCACTGGGCGCATCTCTCCGGCATCTTCGACGACGATCACCTGAACGCCGAGGCGCGCGTGGAAGGTGACGTGGAGGCCGCCGAGGGCGAGGAAGTGCGCGGCGAATACCGCTCGCCCTACCTGGCCCACGCCCCGCTCGAGCCGCTCAACGCGACGGTCCTCGTGACCGACGATCGCGTGGACATCTGGGCGGGCCACCAGATCCAGATGTTCGCCGAGCAGGTCGTGTCCGAGATCACCGGCGTGGATCAGGAGAACGTGCACCTGCACAACATGTTCATCGGCGGCAGCTTCGGGCACCGTCTGGAATTCGATTTCATCCGGCAGGCGGCCGAGATCGCCAACCAGATGCGCGGAACGCCCGTTCAGCTGACCTATTCGCGGGAGGAGGATTTCGCCCATGACTTCCCCCGCCACATCACCATGGGCCGGGGCGTGGCCAAGGTGAAGGGCGGCAGGGTCACCGCGCTGGACGTGCAGATCGCCGGCCAGTCGGTGATGCGCTCGCAGATGGGGCGGATGGGGCTCAGCCTGCCCGGGCCCGATACGCAGCTGCACGAAGGCGCCTGGGATGCGCCCTATTTCAACCTGCCCAACCTGCGGGTGCGCTCCTACCGGACGGAAGCGCTGGCGCCGGTTTCCTCCTGGCGGGCCGTCGGGGCGGGGCCGAACGTCTTCATCTACGAAACGCTTCTGGACGAAGCCATCCACGCCGCCGGGGCCGATCCGCTGGAAGAACGCATCCGCCTGATGGGGCATGACGTTTCGGTCAAGGTGCTGGAGGCGGTGGGCGAGCTTGCCTCGTGGAACGGGCCGTCCGCCGGCCCGGGCCGTGGGCGCGGCGTGGCCTATGGCTTTTCCTTCGGGGTGCCGGTGGCCACGATCGTGGAGGTGGCCGCCACCGATGCGGGCATCCGGATCGAGAAGGCCTGGGTTGTGGCGGATGTCGGCAAGGTCATCGATCCGGTGAACTTGGAGAACCTCGCGCAGGGCGGGACGGTCTTCGGCCTCGGCCACGCGATCAACTGCGAGATCACCTATGCCGATGGCATGGCCGAGCAGACGAACTACCACGCCCACGAGGGGATGCGGATGTATCAGTGCCCCGAGATCCGGTTCAAGGCGCTGGAGAACGGCGCGAAGATCCGCGGCTTCGGCGAGCCCCCGGTGCCGCCCTCGGCCCCGGCGCTGGGCAACGCGATCTTCGCCGCCACCGGCCAGCGGATCCGCGAAATGCCCTTCAACAAGTTCATCGATTTCCTGTGAGGCCCGCCATGATGAAACGCACACTCTGGGCGCCCCTTGCCCTGCTTGCGGCCACCGGCGTCTGGGCCGCGGGTGAAACGATCGAGATCAACCCGCCCGCCGAGGGCAGCGTCAGCACGGAAGAGGGGCTCGCCGCGTGGGGCCGGATCTACGAGGTGGCCAGCCACCCGCGCTGCGCCAACTGCCACACGGGCGAAAGCGACAGGCCGATGTGGTCCGGCCCTTCCTACGGCAAGGCCCGCCCGCACGGGATGAACATCCGCGCCGGCGAAAGCCGCATCGGGGCGGAGCATATCCTCTGCTCGACCTGCCACACCACGAAGGACGAGGACTGGAGCAACGCCAACGCCGTGCCCCACGCCGCTCCGCGCGTGGCGGCGGAGTGGCAGCTGGCGCCGGTGGAGGCCGATTGGTTCGGGCGCAGCAGCGTCGAGATCTGCAGGCAACTGCGCGATCCCGAGCGCAACGGCGATCGGGACATGCTGGAGCTGGCCGCCCACCTCGACCACGATCTGATCCTGCACTGGGCCTGGGCACCGGGCGGCGGGCGCGAGCCTGCGCCTTACAGCCTGCAGGAGCACGTCAATGACATCCTGACATGGGGCGTGGCCGGCATGCCGTGCCCAGAAAACTGATGCCCGAAAACTGAAACCTGCGAACGGAGGAGCGCGCCATGGGTGCAGGAATAGCTGCTGGCCTGCTGGTGTTCACCGGCGTCTGGCACGCCACGGAATGGATGATGGACGGCCGCCGCCGGGACACGTGGATGCTCGTGCCCTTCGGGTTGCTCTACCTTGCGTTGGGCGGCCTCATCGCGGCCGGAACGGGCGGCGCGATCACCCAGGCCGTGGCACTGGCCGCCGTGCTCGGCGGCGGCAGTCTCGCGCTGCTGATGCGCGGGCGGGTCGATCTGCGCCGCTGGGTGCTTCGGGCCTTCATCGGCCTCGACGCGGTGATCGCTCTGGGCCTGATTTCCGCGCTGCTGGGCTGAGGCGCATCCCCGGCGTCACCCCGCCGGCGCCTTGCCTGTCCAGGCGGTGCGGTCGATGTCGAGATCGGGGAAATCCGCCGGGTCCAGCACCGGGCGATCGACCCCCGCCGCAAGCTGCGCGCGGAAATCCGTCAGCAGCCGCAGGCAGGTGGGCAGCAGCATCATGATCACCACGAGGTTCACCACCGCCAGCACGCCCATGAGCGGATCGGAGAAGAAGAACACCGCCGTCGCGCCGGGGGCCGTGGCGCCGAGGAAGACGATGCCGATGATCACGAGGCGCAGCACATTGCGCGCCGCGTGGCTGTGGGTGATCACGGTGAGCGCGTTTTCCCCGAGGTAGTAGTTGTAGATGATCGAGGAGAAGGCGAAGAGCAGGATCATCGCCGAGAGCGCGTATTGCGCCCATGGGCCGAGGTGGAACACCAGCGACTGCTGGGTCAGCGCGATGCCGTCGATGGCCTCCGCGCCGGGCTGGTAGATCCCGCCCAGAAGCACGATCATCGCCGTGCAGGTGCAGATGAAGATCGTATCGATGAAGACCGAAAGGCTCTGGGTGATGCCCTGGCTGATTGGGTGGCGCACGTCGGCGGTGGCGGCCACGTTGGGGGCTGAGCCAAGCCCGGCCTCGTTGGAAAAGAGCCCCCGTTGCAGGCCCTGCGTCAGCGCCGCGCCCATGCCGCCGGCGACGGCCTCGCGGAAGCCGAAGGCATTGGCCACGATGTCCACCAGCACGCCGGGCACCGCGGTGATGTTCAGAAGAACGATCAGCAGCGCCATGGCGATGTAGCCAAGCGCCATCACCGGCACCACCACGTCGGCCACCTTGGCGATCCGGTGGATGCCGCCGAAGACGATGAAGCCGGCGATCACGGCGAGCAGGGCGCCGGTGACGGTGCGGTTCACGCCGAGGCTGTCCTGCATGGCGCCGGCGACGGTATTGCCCTGGAAGGCGTTGAAGCCGAGACCGAAGGCGGCGATGAGGCAGACGGCGTAGACGATGGCCAGCCAGCGATACTGCGCGCCCAGCCCGTGCAGGATAGAGCGCGCCGGGCCGCCGCGGTAATCCCCGGTCGGCTGGCGCCGCTTGTAGAGCTGGGCGAGGGAGCATTCCACGAGGCTGGTGGCCATGCCCACGAGCGCGATGGCCCACATCCAGAACACCGCGCCGGGGCCGCCCAGCGTGATGGCGACGGCCACGCCGGCGATATTGCCGCCGCCCACGCGCCCGCCGACGCTCACCAGAAGCGCCGCCCGCGCCGAGATCGCGTCCGGGTCGCTCGTCTGGTTCCGGCCGGAGAGCACGCGGAACATCCGCTTGAAGAACCGGATCTGCACGAAGCCCGTGAGCAGGGTGATGAAACCGCCCAGGACGACGAGAAGCGGGATCAACGCCCAGCCCCATGTCAGATCGCCGATGACGCCGAAGATCGTTTGCAGCAGGTCCATCGCTTGCCTTCCCTTTCCTTGCGCGGCCGGGCGCGCGCGCCTTCCGGCCCACTGTGCCGTAAGGTCAAGCGATGGAACAAGGATTTTCGCGAATGCTAGGCGCCGGCCTCGATCCGCCGGCCGGTGGCGGCGTCGAAGAAATGCAGCGCATGCGCGGGCAGCGAGACGCTCAGCGCATCCCCCGCCGCAACCCGTGCGCGGGCAGGCAGGCGGATGGTGACGGTCGTCTCCCCCAGCTTCGCCTCGGCGAAGGTATCGCCGCCGGTGCGCTCTATGCGCTCGACGGTAAAGGGCGCCGAGAAGCTGCCTGCCCCCTGCGACACCTCCGCATCCTCCGGCCTGAAGCCGAATTCGACGGCCCCCTCGGGCAGGGCGGCGGCCACGCGGATCTCCTGATCGCCGAAGGACAGCACGCTGCCAGCGCCCTCGCGGCGGCAGGTGGCGGCGGCGATGTTCATCGGCGGGTTGCCCATGAAGCGCGCCACGAAGGTGTTGGCCGGGGTGAAGTAGATCTCGTCCGGCGTGCCGAACTGCTGCACGTAGCCTTCGTTCATCACGCAGATCCTGGTGGCCAGCGTCATCGCTTCGATCTGGTCGTGGGTGACGTAGACGACGGAGGCGTTCACCGTTTCATGCAGGCGGCGGATCTCGGCGCGCATCTCCACGCGCAGCTTGGCGTCGAGGTTTGAGAGCGGCTCGTCGAAGAGGAAGAGCTTGGGGTCGCGCACCAGCGCCCGGCCCATCGCCACCCGCTGGCGCTGCCCGCCGGAAAGCTCGCTGGGCTTGCGCGCCAGCAGCGGCTCGATCTGCAGCACGGCGGCGACGCGGGCCAGCGCTTCGGCCTGCTCGGCCTTGGAGATGCCGCGCACCTTCATGCCGAAGGTGATGTTCTCGGCCACCGTCATCGTCGGGTAGAGCGCATAGGACTGGAAGACCATGGCGATGTCGCGGTCGCGCGGGGGCACGTCCGTCATGTCGGCCTCGCCGATGCGCAGGCTGCCGGAGGTGATCTCCTCCAGCCCCGCGATGCAGTTCAGCAGCGTGGACTTGCCGCAGCCCGAAGGCCCCAGCAGCACGAGGAAATCGCCGGGCAGCATGGAGAGGGAGATGTCGTGCAGCACCTCCACGTCGCCGTAGCTTTTCTTGAGGTTTTCCAGGCTGAGAACGGGGCTGGTGGTGGCTTTCATCGGATCACTCCTGCGGGGCGGCCGAGGTGGAGGCGCGAACGATCAGCTCCACGGGGGCGGTTTTCTGTTGGGTTTCGACGCTGGCGCCGTTGCCGAGCGCCACGAGCATGCGGGCGATCTCCTGTCCGGCTTCGCGGATCGGCGCGCGGGTGACGGTGAGCGGCACGGAGAAATTCTCCGTCTTCATCGAGGAGAGCCCGTCATCGTGGGAGATGACGGAGACGTCGCGCCCCATCTCCAGCCCCTCTTCGCGCAGGCGCCGGGTGAGGCCGAGCGTCTGCAGCGTGGAGGAGCAGAGGATCGCGGTAGGCGCCTCGCTGCCGGCAAAGAGCTGGCGGGTGAGCGCGTAGCCCTCATCCTCGCTCATGGTGGCGTGGTGGATCAGGCGTGGATCCGGGGGCAGGCCCTTCTCGGCCAACGCCTTGTGAAAGCCGTCCAGCCGCTGGCGGGCGAACATCGTGTCCGCCGGGCCGTTGATCAGGGCGATGCGCCGGTGGCCGAGGTTCAGGAGCAGGCGCGTGGCGTCGAGGAAGGCGCGTTCGTTGGCGATGTCGTAGAAGGCGTAGGGCGCATCGGCTTCGGTCTGGCCGTGCACCACGAAGGGAAAGGCCATCTCGGTGAGAGCGGCGACGCGGGCGTCCTTCACCTTCGGCGCCGAGATCACGAAGCCGTCCACCTTGCTGGTGCTGGCGTAGCGGCGGTAGGTGGCGAGCCCCTCGGCGGAAGTCAGCACCACGTCCAGATCCTGCGCGGCGAGTTCCTGGGTGAAGCCCGAGAGGAAATCCACGAAGTGCGGATCGTTGAGCAGGTTGTCGGACTGTTCGAGGACGAGGCCGAAGGCCCCGGCGCGCCCCGTGGCGAGGCGGCGGGCGGAGGTGTTGGGGCGGTAGTTCAGCAACCGCGCGGCCTCCTGCACCTTGCGGCGGGTCTCTGCGTTGACGGTGGAATAGCCGTTGAGCGCACGGCTCACCGTGGCCTGAGACAGGCCCAGATGCTCGGCAAGATCCTTCAGGTTGGCCACGGCGCTCCTCATCGCTGGCAGGGGGGCGCGATCACTTGGGTGTTGAAAGCGCTTTAAAACACCTTGTAGCGCAGGAGCCGCCGCCGGATCAACCAAAACCGCCGCGGTTTTCATTTCTCTCAATAAATATTGGATATTTACGCGCCGCCATATCCGGGCTTGACAGAATCGTCGGTCCTGAAATTATAGAAAGCGCTTTCAATAACCCGCCGCACCACGGAGACTCGCATGTCCACGCCCCAATCCCTCCCCGCAAACGGACAGCTGGCCGGCGATGCCGACTGGTGGCGCGGCGCGGTGATCTACCAGATCTATCCGCGCTCATTCCAGGACGACAACGGCGATGGCATCGGCGATCTGGCGGGCATCACCCGCCGGCTCGATCACATCGCAAGCCTGGGCGCGGACGCGATCTGGCTCTCGCCTTTCTTCACCTCGCCGATGAAGGACATGGGCTATGACGTGTCCGACTACTGCGACGTCGATCCCTCCTTCGGCACGCTCGCCGATTTCGATGCGCTCGTGGCCAAGGCCCACGGGCTGGGCCTGCGCGTGATGATCGACCAGGTGCTGTCGCATACCTCCGACCAGCACCCGTGGTTCGAGGAGAGCCGGCAATCCCGCGAGGGCGAAAAGGCGGATTGGTATGTCTGGGCCGATCCCAACCCGGACGGCACGCCGCCCACCAACTGGCAGTCCGTCTTCGGCGGGGCCGCCTGGACGTGGGACGCGCGCCGCAAGCAATACTACCTGCACAACTTCCTGTCCTCGCAGCCGGATCTGAATTTCCACTGCCCCGCGGTGCAGGATGCGCTGCTGGAAACGGTGCGCTTCTGGCTGGAGCGCGGGGTGGACGGCTTCCGGCTCGACACCGTTAACTTCTATTTCCACGATCAGGATCTGCGCAACAACCCGCCCGCCGGCGGCGCGGGCAACGACGTGCCCGACATCAACCCCTACGGCTACCAGGATCACCTCTACGACAAGACGCGCCCCGAAAACATCGGCTTCCTGAAGCGCTTCCGGGCGCTGCTCGATGAATTCCCCGGAACCGCGGCCGTGGGAGAGGTGGGCGACGGGGAGCGCAGCCTCCAGACGATGGCGGAATACACCGCCGACGGCGACCGGCTGCACATGTGCTACTCCTTCGACATGCTGGGCCCGGATTTCTCCCCGGCGCATTTCCGCGGCTGCATCGAGAAGTTCGAGGCCGCCAGCGAGGAATTCAGCCAGGGCAACTCCTGGCCGTGCTGGGCCTTCTCCAACCACGACGTGAACCGCCACATGAGCCGCTGGGCGCATCACGCCGAAGACCAGGTGGCGCTGGCCAAGCTCGCGGGCAGCCTCTTGATGAGCCTGAAGGGCTCGGTCTGCCTCTACCAGGGCGAGGAACTGGGTCTGACCGAGGCCGAGCTGCAGTTCGAGGATCTCACCGATCCCTACGGCATCACCTTCTGGCCCGAGTTCAAGGGCCGCGACGGCTGCCGCACGCCCATGGTCTGGGAGGCCGCGGCCCCCAACGCCGGCTTCAGCACCGCCAACAAGACGTGGCTGCCGGTGACCCCGCCCCATGCCGCCATGGCGGTGGACACGCAGGCCGGGCAGGCCGGCTCGGTGCTCGAACACTACCGCGCCTTCCTCGCGCTGCGCAAAACCCGCCCCTCGCTCATCAAGGGCGACATCGCGTTCATCGACTGGGACGGCGGCCTCGCCTTCCTGCGGCGCTTCGAGGGGGAATGCACGCTCTGCGTCTTCAATCTCGCCCAGACGCCGGCCCGCTTCAGCCTGCCCGAAGGCAAGGTGACCCCGCTGATGGGCATCGTTTCGGGCACGGCCGCAGAACTCGAAGGCTTCGGCCTTCTGATCGCAGATCTTTCGTAACACCAAGCAAAACCCCCGGGAGGAGACACATGGTGAAGAATTTCAAAGGCACGCTGTCGCTGATCGCGCTTCTGGCCGCCACGCCGGCCGCCGCGCTGGAAGAAGGCAAGCTGATCGTCTGGATCAACGGCGACAAGGGCTACAACGGCCTTCAGGAAGTCGGTGACAAGTTCGCCGAGGAACTGGGTGTCGAGGTCGTCGTCGAGCACCCCGAGAGCGTGACCGACAAGTTCCAGCAGGCCGCCGCCAACGGGCAGGGCCCTGACATCTTCATCTGGGCGCACGACCGTTTCGGCGAATGGGCCGCGGGCGGGCTGATCTCCCCGGTGGAGCCGTCCGAGGCGGTGAAGGCCAACACCTTCGATTTCACCTGGGACGCGGTGAGCTTCGACGGCAAGATCTGGGGCTACCCGATCGCCGTTGAGGCCGTGGGCCTGATCTACAACAAGGATCTGATCGAAACGCCCCCCGCCACCATGGAAGAGATTGCCGACCTCAAGATCGAAGGCGTGAGCGCCCCGATCATGTGGGACTACAACAACACCTACTTCTCCTTCCCGCTGCTGATGGCCGGCGGTGGCTTCGCCTTCCAGAAGGTGGATGGCAACTACGATCCCACCACCACCGGCGTGGCCAACGAGGGCGCCGTGGCCGGTGCCTCCGTGATCAAGTCGCTCATCGACGCCGGCGTGATGCCGAAGGGCGTGGACTACGGCGTGATGGATGCCGCGATCAACAAGGGCGAAACCGCCATGGTGATCAACGGCCCCTGGGCTTGGTCCAACCTCAAGCAATCCGGCGTGAACTTCGGCGTGGCGCCGATCCCCTCGGTGGGCGGCAAGCCGTCCAAGGCTTTCGTGGGCGTCCTGGCCGCGACGGTGAACGCGGCGAGCCCGAACAAGGACATCGCGGTGGAGTTCATCGAGAACTACCTGCTGACCGACGAAGGGCTCGAGACCGTCAACAACGACGTGCCGCTGGGCGCGGTGGCCTCCGTCTCCTTCGCCGAGAAGGTGGGGGACGATCCGCTGATCGCCGCGACGCTGGAGAACGCGCGCACTGGCGTGCCGATGCCCTCCATCCCGGCGATGGGCAAGTTCTGGTCCGCGATGGAGCCGGCCCTGAAAGCCATCACCGGCGGCCAGTCTTCCGTGGAAGAGGCGCTGAAGGCCGCAGAGGCCCGCATCCTCGCCGACTGAACCAATTGAAGCGGGCGGCGCGCATGTGCCGCCCGCTTTCGCATTCGCAGACCGCCGAGGGAGGAGCCCCAAATGGCCATGAGCGACACCGTTTCCGCCGCCCCGTTCCCGGGTGCGCGTTTTGGCAATCTGCTCCGCTTCGCCGGACTGGGCGCTGTGGCGCTGGCCTTTCTCTACGTGATCTGGGGTCTCTACATGGCCGCGCAGCCCGTCTACGCGGTGCTGACCTTCGCGCTGGGCGCGGCCATCGTGATCCTCTACGGCTGGTCGCGCTTCTACACCTGGCGCTTCGTTTTTCCCGGCGTCGCCGCCGTGGCCGTCTTCATCGTGTTGCCGGTGATCTACACCTCCGCCATCGGCTTCACCAATTTCTCCGCCACCAACCTGCTGACGCTCGATCGCGTGCAGGCCTACCATCTGCAGAGGCTGGTGAAGGAAGAGGGCAGCAAGCGCCCCTTCGCGCTCACCACCGCGGGCGAGATCTATTTCCCGGCCGACGGCGACCGCCCCGCGCTGATTACCCCGCCGCTGGGCTCCGCCGATCCGCTGCCGGCCGAGCCAGCGCTCTCGGAGCCTGAAACCGAGGCGATGAAGGCCGTCATGGCCAACCGCGCCGCGCTCCAGGCCGCCACGGTGCAGACGCCGGACGGGCAGATCCTGACGATGGATGGCTTGCGCGCCTTCTCCGCCTCCGCGCCCTTCTACACGCTGCAACCGGACGGCGTGCTGCTCGGCGCCGACGGCAGCCGCCTGATCCCCAACCCCGAGATCGGCTTCTACGAAACCGAGGAGGGCGAGAAGGTCACCCCCGGCTGGCGCGTGCCGGTGGGCTGGGACAACTTCCGCGACATCGCCCGGAACGAAGGCATCCGCGAGCCCATCGTGCAGATCTTTCTCTGGACCTTCACCTTCGCCTTCCTGTCGATGGTGCTGACCTTCTCCGTCGGCACCGGCCTGGCGGTGATCCTCGAATGGCCGCACCTGAAAGGCGCCGCCATCTACCGCGTATTGCTGGTGCTGCCCTACGCCGTGCCGGCCTTCATCTCGATCCTCGTGTTCCGCGGGCTGTTCAACCAGAACTTCGGCGAGATCAACCTGATCCTGAGCCAGCTCTTCGGCCTCAAGCCCGACTGGTTCACCGATCCCGCGCTGGCGCGCACGATGCTTCTGATCGTGAACACCTGGCTCGGCTATCCCTACTGGATGCTGCTGATCGCGGGCTTCCTCCAGGCGGTGCCCAAGGATCACTACAAGGCCGCCGCGCTGGAAGGGGCGGGGCCGCTGCGCTGCTTCTTCTCGATCACGCTGCCGCAGATCCTGCCGCCCTCGGTGCCGCTTCTGATCGCGAACTTCGCGTTCAACTTCAACAACATCGTGCTGGTGCTGCTGCTCACGCGCGGCGGCCCCGACATCCCCGGCACGCTGCTGCCGGCGGGCTCCACCGATCTGCTGGGCTCCTTCACCTACCAGATGGCCTTCAACGACTCCGGCCAGAACTTCGGCATGGCCGGGGCGATTTCCACGCTGATCTTCGCCGTCACCGGCATCATCGCCTATGCGAACTTCCGGGTGATGCAGCGACTGGCCGCCAAGAGGAGTGCGCGCTGATGATCGTCGAACGCAAATCCAGCCTGCTGCGCCGCAAGATCCTCGCCCATGGCTTCCTGCTGATCTTCCTCGCGCTGATCATGTTCCCCTTCCTGATGGTGCTCTCGATCTCCTTCCGGGAGGGGAACTTCTCCACCGGCTCGCTGTTTCCCGAACGTCCGACGCTGGAGCACTGGGCGCTGGCGCTGGGGTTCGACTACACCCGCGCCGACGGCACCGTCATCACGCCGCCCTACCCGGTGCTGCTGTGGCTGGGGAACTCGATCAAGGTGGGGCTGATCGCCTCGGCCGGGGTGCTGGTGCTTTCGACCACCTCCGCCTATGCCTTCGCGCGGATGCCCTTCAAGGGGCGGCAGGGGGTGCTTGACACGCTTCTGATCGTGCAGATGTTCCCGGCCGCACTCGCGGTGGTGGCGATCTACGCGATCTTCGACACGCTGGGCCGCGTCGTGCCCTGGCTCGGGGTGGACAGCCACCCGGCGCTGATCCTGAGCTACCTCTCGGCGATCACGCTGCACATCTGGACGATCAAGGGCTATTTCGACTCCGTCGATCCCGCGCTCGACAAGGCCGCCCAGATCGATGGCGCAACGCCCTGGCAGGCCTTCCGCTACATCTTCCTGCCGCTCTCGGTGCCGATCCTGGCGGTGGTCTTCGTGCTGGCCTTCATCTTCTTCATCAACGAATACCCGGTGGCCTCGGTGCTGCTGCGCGAGACCGACAAGATGACGCTTGCCGTGGGCGCGCGGCAGTATCTCTACGAGCAGAAATACCTCTGGGGCGATTTCGCCGCCGCCGCGATCCTTTCCGGGCTGCCGATCACGGTGCTCTTCCTGATCGCGCAACGCTTCCTCGTGTCGGGGCTGAGCGATGGGGCTGTGAAGGGGTAGGCCTTTTGCCCGACGGGAACCGTCGGGCCGCGCCGTCCCGCCCCCATGGGGCGGCGCGATTGCGCCACCCCTCGGGACGGCGCTGCCGTTGCGAAAAGAAAAACCCTTACAGGCTGCTCAGCCTGTGCCGCTCCAGAAGGTTCACGATCATTTCCCGCGCGCGCTCGCGGTGGGCGCGGTGCAGGCGGCGCGCGGCCTCGGCGTCTCCGCGCCGGATCGCATCCAGCACCTCGCGGTGATCGCTGTTGGATTGCGTCGGCAGCGGGCGGATGTAGAGCGTGCTGGCCTTGGCCCGGCGCACCTGATCGCCCATCATCGCGACGATGGCCGCCGCGCGGCGGTTGCCGCCGAGGCGCACCAACTCGCTGTGGAAACGATCGTCCGCCGCCGCCCAGGCCTCGCGATCCTCCGCCGCCAGGGCGGCGTCCATGTCCGAGATCGCGGCCTCCAGCTGCGCCAGATCGTCTGCGCCCGGCCTGCTGCGCGCCGCGCGTTCGGCGGCGAGGCTTTCCAGCTCGGTCAGCACTTCGTAGATCTCGTGCATGTCCTCGGGCGACACGGGAAGGATGCGCACGCCCTTTCGGGGGCGCATCTCCAGCAGGCCCTGGCTCTCCAGCGTCAGCGCCGCCTCGCGCACCGGCGTGCGCGACATGCCGAGCCGCTCCGCGAGTTCGCTTTCCAGATGGTCCGATCCGCCCGACAATTCGCCGGTGAAGATCATGCGCCGCAACTCCTGCAGCGCGCGCTGCGTGTTGGACGGGGGTTTTCCGGGCTGGGCCGCCACGCTCACTCCATTCGTATCTTTGCCTGCGCTTCTGCCGAAGCGTAGATCGCCTCCTCGATTTCGATCACTTTAAGATAGTCTTGGGCGGTGTTTTCAAGAGGCGATCCCTCACGGATGCCCGCGATGACGTGCGCCTGCAACGCATGGACGCAATCTCCGCCGAAGCCCTCCCAGCCGTCGGGCGGCAGGATTACCTCGGTTTCCAGCCCGCCGAAGGGGCGCAGGTGGACGGAGCCGTCGCCCAGCAGCGTGAGCGTGCCTTCGGTGCCTTCGAACCAGGCTTCGCCCATGGTGCGGCGGTGGTTGTCGGCGGCGTGATCGAGGCTGCGGTTGCCATCGAACAGTGCGCGCACGCCACCTGGGTGGTCAAACAGGATGTAGCCCGCATCCTCGCCGGCGATCACCGGGTTCACCTTGCGCAGATCGGCATAGACGGCCACGGGATCGCCCATCAGGTAGCGGAAGGTATCGACCCAGTGAACGGCCGTTTCATGCACGAGGAAACGCTCCATCTGCTGGAAGTAGGGCTGCCGGTCCAGGTAGGCGCGGGGGCCTTGGCCGTCGCCGGGGCGCAGGCGGAAGGTGGCCTGCTGAAGCTGGCCGATGCGCCCCGCCTCAAGCGCGCTCTTGATGGCGCGATACCAGGGCTGGAAGCGGAAGTTCTCATGCACGACGATCGTGGCGCCCGCCGCCTCGGCCTCGGCGCAGATGGCCCGTGCCTCGGCGAGATCGTTGCAGAAGGGCTTCTGGCAGATCATCCATTTCACCCCGCAGTCGAGCGCGGTGCGGATCGCCTGTGCGTGGGCGACGGGGGGCAGGATGATGTCCAGCAGGTCGGGCCGTTCGGTCTCCAGCATCCTGCGCAGATCATCGTAGGCGGGCAGGCCGGTGGCCTGTGCCTTGGTGATGTCGCGGTTGCAGGAGGCCACCGGCACAGCGCCGGGCATCCGCGCCCAGCTGCCGTAGTGGAACTGGCTGAAATACCCCGCGCCGAGGCAGGCGACGCGCACCGTTCCGGGGGCGCTCATGCCACGAAAAGCGTTTCGAGCACGGCCGCGGCCGCTTCATCGGTGCCGGCCTTGCCGCCCAGATCGCGGGTCAATACCTCGCCCCGGGCCACCACATCCTCGACGGCTTCGCGCAGGCGGTTGCCGTCGGCGACCATGGCGGGCACGTCGTGCTTGATGCCGAGCCAATCCAGCATCATCGCGGCGGAGAGGATCATCGCGAAGGGGTTGGCCACTCCTTGCCCGGCGATGTCGGGTGCGGATCCGTGGCAGGGCTGGAACACGGCGTGTTTCTCGCCGATGTCGGCGGACGGGGCGAGCCCGAGGCCGCCCATCAGGCCGGCGCCCAGATCGGAGAGGATGTCGCCGAACATGTTCTCGGTGACCATCACGTCGAACTCCCAGGGCTTCTGCACCATCCAGAGCGCGGTGGCGTCCACGTAGGCGTGGTCGGCCTTCAGGTCGGGGTGCCTGGCGGCTTCGGCATCGAACAGCGAACGGAAGAAGGCGAAGGCGCGGAAGACGTTGGCCTTGTCGACGCAGGTGACGCGCCCCTTGCCGCGGCCGGCCTTCTTGCGGGCGGCCGCCAGTTCGAAGGTGAAACGGAAGAGCTTCTCCGAGATCTCGCGCGTGATCAGCAGGGTTTCGCGGGCTTCGTCCTCGCTCACCTCGCCCCTGCCTTGCGTGTAGAACAGCCCCTCGGTGCTTTCGCGGATCAGGACGAAGTCGATCTCCTTGCCTTCGGGCAGGGCCAGCGGCGTGCGCTGGCCGGCCTTCACCGTGACGGGGCGCACCCCGGCAAAGAGCGTGAGCGCCTTGCGCAGATCGATCTGGGGCGAGATCTCGGTGCCGTCCGGGTAGCGCACATCGGGCAGGCCCATGGCCGAGAGCAGGATGGCATCGGCGCGTTTCGCCGCCTGCATCGAGCTTTCCGGAAACGATTCGCCCGTCTTCGCGTAATGGGCGGCGCCTGCCGGGGCATCGGTGAAGGTGAGCGCGTAATCCGGCGAGGCCGACGCCATGCGCTTGAGGATTGCGACCGTGGGCGCGGTGATCTCCGGCCCGATTCCATCGCCCTCGAAAACCGCGATCTCGAATGTCTTCGTCATGTTGGCTCCTGCCTCCGTCCCGACCTGAATTGCATATCTGCCAGATTTTTCCATCTGAAAGTTGGCAACGCATCATTTAATGCATACGCAAAAAAATGCAATATGAAATGCATCATGCTGGGAGGAGAAATCATATGCGTGTGCAATTGAGCAAACTGGCCGCCGTGGCGGCTCTGGCGCTGGGTGTCGGGGGCGTGGCCCAGGCGCAGGACTATCCCTATCGCGACATCACCACCGCCGTCGTCTGGGGCGCCGGCGGCGGCACCGACACGATCAACCGCATGATCATGGCCGAGATGGAGAAGCACCTGCCGGTGTCGATCAACGTGATCAACCAGACCGGCGGCGTGGCCGGCTCCAACGGCATGGTCTACGTGGCGAACCTGCCCGACGACGGCTACACCCTCGTCGGCCTGTCCGAATCCAACGTCACGGCGGCCGTGCAGGGCGGCTGGGACAAGAAATTCGATTTCTGGTATCCGTTCATCGTCGGCGGCTCGCCCGATCTGATCTCGGTTCCCGCCGACAGCCCCTACAGCACCCTTCAGGAACTCGTGGATGCCGCCAAGGCCGCGCCGGGCACGATCCCGGCGGCCGCCTCGGGCGCCGGCTCCATCCACCACCTGAACCTGCTTGCCATCGAGCAGGGCGCGGGCGCCTCCTTCAAGTTCGTTCCCTACAAGGGCTCCGCTCCGGGGCAGGAAGCCGCGATCGCCGGTGAGGTGGCGCTGGTCGTGACCTCGCTGGCCGAGCAGGCGCCGCTGATCGAGGGTGGCCAGCTGAAACCGCTGGCGATGCTCACGCCGGAAAGCGCCGAGATCGCGGGGATGACGGTGCCCTCCGCCTTCGACATCTACGACGGGCTCGACAAGTATCTGCCGCTCAAGCAGGCCATCGGCTTCGCCGTGCACAACTCCGCCAGCGACGAGGTGAAATCCGTGCTGGGCGCCGCCTTCGAGAAGGCGATCGCATCCGACACCGTGGCCGAGTGGGCCAAGGCCAACAACTACGACGTGGGCGGCCAGTATGGCGAGGAAGCGCAGAAAATCTTCGCCACGCTGGAAAGCACCTTCGCCTACACGCTGAAGGACCTGGGCGCCACCACCGTGGATCCCGAGAGCCTCGGCATCGCCAAACCCTGAGCAGCCGCGGGCCCCAAGCGGGCCCGATGCAGGCACGGGGAAGGGGGCGCCGCCGCGCCCCCCTTTTCCACCCCGGCAGGAGAGACCAATTGACCACCCAATCACATGAAACGGCCGTGCTCAGGGCACGGGATTTCTGGGCATCGCTGGTGCTGATCGCCCTGTCGCTCTTCTTTCTCTGGAAGACATCCGCCATCCCGCTCTTCGGCGAGAACCGCGCCGGGGTGAGCGGCGCGGACTGGTATACCTCCGCCGCGCTGGTGCCGCTGGGGATCTTCGGCGGGCTGCTCATCCTGTCCTGCGTGCTGCTGGCCATCGCCATCCGATCCGGCGGCGCCGCTCACGCGCTGAGCGCCGTCGGCATCGGCTGGGATCGCGCCGAGGCGCTGCGGTTCACGACGATCGCGGTGATGCTCTTCTTCTACATCGCGGGCCTCGTGCCGCGCGTCGATTTCATCCTCGCCAGCGGCTTGCTGATCACCGCGATGATCTTCGGCTACCACGGCGGCCACGCCCGCCGGGCGCTGCTCTCGGCTGCCATGGTGGCGCTGGCCGGAGGCTACGCGCTGATCGCCCACGGCCCGCAGGCGGAGTGGAACGCCCATTCCGACGACTGGCTTACGCTGGTCTGCTGGCTCGGGCTCACACTGCCGGTTCTGCGGGCGGCACGGCAGGAGCGCGCCCTGCGCATCGTGCCCGTGCTGGCCTTCTTCGCCCCCTTCATCCTCGTCTGCGCCATGGCCTTCGGCTTCCGCCAGAACGTCCCGGCGCGGGGCGGGCTGATCTTCAAGCAGATCGAATACCACTACTACGTCACGCTGCGCCCGCTCTGGAAAGACTGACATGGATTTCGTGCTCTCCCAACTCGCCGGCTTCGGCCATGCCTTCTGGGCGTTGGTGATCGATCCGGTGACCTACCTCTACCTCGTGGCCTCCGTCTTTCTGGGCATCGCCTTCGGCGCGCTTCCGGGGCTGACCGCCACGCTGGCGGTGACGATCCTCACCGGCTTCTTCGGCAACAAGATCCCGCTGGACTACGCGCTGATCGCCCTTCTGGGCGCCTACGTGGGCGCGATCTACGGCGGCAGCTACCCGTCGATCCTCCTGAATATCCCGGGCACGGCGGCCTCGGCGGCCACCGCGATGGACGGACACCCGCTTGCCAAGGCGGGCCGTGGCGGCGAGGCGCTGGGGCTGACCACGACGGCCAGCTTCATCGGCACGGTGATCGGCACCTTCGCGCTGCTGATCTTCGTCTGGGTGCTGCTCTTGATCTCCAAGAGCATCGCCAGCCCCGAAAAGGCGCTGCTGGCGCTCTTCGGCATCCTGCTCTCGGGGACGCTGATGAGCGAGGATCTGGTGATCAAGGGCTGGATCGCGGGGCTGATCGGGCTGGCGATGGCGATGGTCGGGCTCGATCCGCTCCTGTCGGAGCCGCGCTACACCTTCGGCTGGTCCTACCTGATGAGCGGCTTCCAGGTGGTGCCGGTGCTGATGGGGGCCTTCGCCGTGCCGCAGATCATCGAAGGGCTGCGCCACGTGGAGATGGGCCAGCTGGCCGAGCTGAAGGGCCGCATCCTGCCCAACTGGCAGGCCATGCGCCGCTACCTGCCCACGATCACCCGCTCCGGCGTGATCGGCACCGGCGTGGGCGCCTTGCCCGGCGTCGGCGAAGACGTGGCCGGCTGGGTCTCCTACGGGGTGGGCAAGACCGTCTCCAAGGAGGGGCACAAGTTCGGCAAGGGCAGCATCGAGGGGCTGCTCTCAAGCGAAACCGCCAACAACGCCTGTATCGGCGGCGCGCTGATCCCGCTGCTGGTGCTCGGCATTCCCGGCTCGCCCCCGGCGGCCGCGCTCATGGGCGCCTTCAAGATCAACAACGTGATCCCCGGCCCCACCATCGACCCCGAGATCATCCTGCGCGTCGTGGCGATCCTCGTGCTGGCGAGCTTCACCATGTTCATCATGGGGCTCTTCACCGCGCGCATCTTCATCAGGATCCTGAAGATCCCGCAGACGATCTTCCTGCCCGTCGTCATGGTGCTGACCGCCATCGGCTCCTTCAGCGTGGGCGGCGGCATCAACGATCTCTACCTGATGCTGGGCGTCGGTTTCGTGGCCTATTTCATGAACCTGATGAAATACCCGATCGCGCCTCTGGTGATCGGGGTGATCCTCGGCAGCCTGTTCGACGAAACCTTCCGCCGCTCGCTGTTCCTGTCGGACGGGGATCTTTCGGTCTTTGTTTCGCGCCCCGGCGCTGCCATTCTGGTCGCGCTGAACCTGGCGCTGATCCTCAGCCAGCTGCCGGTGGCCAAACGGGCCTTCGCCCGCATGAAAGGAAAGATCGCCTGATGTATGCCGTGACAGTGACCTTCCGGATCAAGCCGGGGCAGATGGATGCCTTCCTGCCGCTCATGCTGGCCAACGCGCGCACATCGCTGGCCGAGGAGCCGGGTTGCCTTCAATTCGACACCTGCCGCACGCCGGGTGAGGACGTGATCTTCCTCTACGAGATCTACACCGATCGCGCCGCCTTCGACGCCCATCTCGCGAGCGCCCATTTCAAGGCCTTCGATGCCGAGGTCGCCGCGATGGTGGAGGACAAGCAGGTGGCGCTCTTCGAGGAGGTGCTGCGATGAGCGACTGGGAGGTCCACGCCGTCAAATACGCCGACCGCAACGCGCGGGTGCGTGGCGACAGTTTCATCTTCGACGACAACCACGACGCCCCCCACGCGATGGACTACTTCATCTGGGTGCTGCGGCAGGGCAGCCGCGTGATCCTGGTGGACACGGGCTATGACGCCGAGGAGGCCGCCAGCCGGGATCGCCCGATCCGGATGGACCCGCGCGCAGCACTTGCGCCGCTCGGCATCGCGCCGGAAGCCGTGGAGCAGGTGATCGTCACCCATCTGCACTACGATCACGCCGGGGGGTTGCACCTTTTCCCCAACGCCAGGCTGCACTTGCAGGCCGCCGAAATGGCCTATGCCACCGGCCCCTGCATGTGCCACGACGTGCTGCGGATGCCCTTCACGGCCGGGCATGTCTGCGAGGCGGTGCAGCGGCTCTACTCCGGGCGGCTCACCTTTTACGAGGGCGACGGCGAGGTGGCCGAAGGCGTGACCGTGCATTGCATCGGCGGCCACAGCCGGGGCCTGCAATGCGTGCGGGTGCGCACCAAGGCGGGTTGGCTCGTGCTGGCCTCGGACGCGGCCCACTACTACGAGAACGTGTTCAAGCGAAAACCTTTCCCGATCGTGGTGGACCTTCAGAACATGCTCGACGGGTTCACCCGGCTGGAAACCCTGGCCAGTGCGCGCGGCCTGATAGTGCCCGGCCATGATCCGCTGGTGCGCCGGCTCTTCCCGCAGGGCCCTGCAGACCATATCGTGCGGCTCGACACCGGCCCGCAGGACGAAAAACTTTTGACGGAGATCCTTTCATGAAGATCGGAGTGATTGCCGATGATTTCACCGGCGCATCCGACATCGCGCTGACCCTGGCCGAAGCCGGGATGGCGGTGAGCCAGTTCATCGGCGTGCCCGAGGGCGCGGCGGATGCGGCGCTGGATGCAGGCGTCGTGGCGCTGAAATCGCGCACCGCCCCGGTGGCGGAGGCCGTCGCCGACTCGCTCGCCGCCTGTGACTGGCTGCTCGCGCAGGGCTGCGAACAGATCATCTTCAAGGTCTGCTCCACCTTCGATTCCACGCCGGAAGGCAACATCGGCCCGGTGCTCGATGCGCTGGCGGATCGTTTGGGCGCGGAAGGCGTGATCACCTGTCCGGCCTTCCCGGAGAACGGCCGCAGCGTCTACATGGGGCATCTCTTCGTGGGGGATGTGCCGCTGAACGAGAGCGGGATGCAGAACCACCCGCTCACCCCGATGACGGATTCCGATCTGCGCCGCGTTCTGGCCGCGCAGTCGTCTCGCCCCGTCGGCCACGTGCCGGCCGTCACCGTCATGGCCGGGGCGGACGCGATCCGCGCCGCGCTGCCGCGCGAGGGCCATGTGATCGTGGACGCGATCCGGGATGCCGACCTGATGGAAATCGGCAAGGCCGCGAAAGGTTCGGCGCTGCTGTGCGGCGGTTCGGGCATCGCGCTGGGCCTGCCGGCGAACTTCGGCCACAGCCCCGCCACGCCCGCTTGGGAGCCGGTGAAAGGCCCCGGCGTCGTGCTCTCGGGCTCCTGCAGCCGTGCCACGCGCGGGCAGGTGGCGCGCTACAAGGCCATCGCCCCGCACCGCGAAATCTCCGCCGCCGAGGCCGTGAAGGGCGAGGTGACGGCCGAGGATCTGGCCGATTGGGTGCTGGCGCAGGACGTGCCGCCGCTCGTCTACTCTTCCGCCGATCCGGAGGTGGTGAAAGCCGCGCAGGAGACCTTCGGCAAAGGCGTCGCCGCCGAAGCCATTGAACGATTGTTCTCCGACCTCGCCGCCACGCTGGCTGCGCGCGGCGCCACGCGCATCGTCGTGGCCGGGGGCGAAACCTCGGGCGCGGCGGTTCAGGGTGTGCGGGCGAAGGCGCTGCGCATCGGCATGCGGCTGGCCGCCGGCGTGCCGGCGGTGCGTGTGGAAGGCGGGCGCCCGCTGGCGATGGCGCTGAAGTCGGGCAACTTCGGCGGGCCGGATTTCTTCGCCGAGGCCCTGGCGCTGCTGGCAGGTGAGGCATGAGCGCCGAAGCCCGCCTGCGCGAGCAGATCTGTCTGCTCGCCAAATCCATGTTCGACCGGGGCCTGACCGGCGGCAGCACCGGCAACATCTCGGCCCGCACCGAGGACGGCGGCCTGCTCGTCAGCCCCACCGGCACCAGTTTCGGACGGCTCGATCCGGGCCGGCTCAGCCGGTTCGACGCCAAGGGCGTGTTGATCGGCGGCGATGCGCCGACGAAGGAAATGCCGCTGCACAGCGCCTTCTACGAGACGCGCAGCACGGCCGGCGCGGTGGTGCATCTGCACTCCTGCCACTCCGTGGCGCTCTCCATGCTGCCCGAGGTGGACCCGGACAACTTCCTGCCGCCGCTCACGCCCTACGGCATCATGAAGCTGGGCAGGGTGAAGCTTCTGCCCTTCTTCCTGCCGGGCGACCCCGCGATGGGCGAGGCCGTGCGCGGGCTCGCGGGCAAGCGCAGCGCGGTGATGCTCGCCAACCACGGCCCCGTGGTGGCCGGAAAGGACGTGGAAGCCGCCTGCAACGCCATCGAAGAGCTGGAAGACACCGCGCGCCTCGCGCTCCTCACCCGCGGCATGAACCCGCGCGGCCTGACGGAAGCACAGGTGCAGGCATTGGTGACGAAATTCGACGTGGCGTGGGATGATTAGGGAAGTCTGTTCCTCGGGCAGGTCGAGAAGCGATGATTGCCCAACAGGCACTGTTGGGCCGCGCCGACCCGCCCCCGTCAAACCGAAGGTTTGCTTCCGGCAAAACGGGGCGGCGCGATTGCGCCACCCCTCGGGTCGGCGCTCCGTTGCGCATCTTACGATGACCCTTATTGAAATGAATGAGTCAGGGCAGGGGATCCGTCTTGAAAAGACGGATCTTCAGCCCGCCGTGGGCGACCGGGCTGCGCAATGGGCCAAAAGGCAGGCCGGTCGCCTGCGCCAATCCGGCATCCGAAGTGATCACCCCCACGCGCCAGCCGGAGAACCCGGCCATCAGCCGCTTGCCGAGGGTGCCATAGAGTGAAAACAGCTCTTTCCGATCCCCGATCCGCGCGCCGTAGGGCGGGTTCACGATCACGAGGCCGGGGCCGTCACAGGGCGGCACCAGCGCGCCGACGGAGCGCTGCGCGAACTCGGCAACGCCCGCAACGCCCGCCCGCGCCGCGTTCTGCCGGCTCGCCTCAACCGCGCCTGCGTTGCGGTCAAACCCGTAGAAGCGATGCTGCGAAACATGCGGCTGGTTCTGCGCCTTGAGCCCTTCAAAGGCCTCCGTGTCGAATGTCGCCAGCTGCTCGAAGGCGAAATGCCGGCTGCGCCCGGGCATCAGGCCGAGCGCCCATTCGGCGGCTTCGATGACGAAAGTGCCCGAGCCGCACATCGGGTCCACCACCGGCTCCGCCCCCGTGTAGCCGCAATCCCGCAGGAACAGGGCGGCCAGGGTCTCGCGCATCGGTGCCTTGGCCACGGCGGGCTTGTGCCCGCGCTTGTGCAGGGACTCGCCCGAGGTGTCCACGCTGAAGGTGCAGAGATCGTTCTCGATCCGCAGCTTGAGCACCACTTCGGCCTCCGGTGAGACCGGCGCGCCGAAAGCCTCCGCCAGCGCGCGCTCGATCCGCTCGGCCGCCGCCTTGGCATGGTAGATCTTGCTGCGTTTCGAGGTCACGTCCACCCGCACCGGCACGTCGCGGCGCAACACCGCGCCCCAATCGAAGGCGCGGGCCTTCTTGTCGAGCTGGGCCAGGTGGTTGGCATGGAAGCTGCCGATGCGGGCCAGCACCCGGCCCGCGCCACGCAGGCAGAGGTTGGCGCGCCAGACATCGGGCCAGCCGCCCTCGAAGGTCACGCCGCCCGGCGTCAATTGGGGCGCGGGAAAGCCCAACTCGATCGCCTCGCGCCGAAGCGCGGGCTCCAGCCCCGGCGGGGCCATCAGGAAGATTTCGAATGTCTGCGCGGATGTCATGGCGCTTCCTTACGCCCGAACACGGCCCCGCGCGAGGGCAAATCCGGCCGCGCGGGGGCAGGCAGCGTCAATATGCACCCCATCTTCTGCCTGCGCGCGGTTGATCCGGAAGGCGCGATTGGCTAATCCGAACACGCCTGCCGCCTGTGCTGGCGCCGCCGTGGCCGCGAACTTGCCGCCGCAACGGCCCCCAGGCGGCTTGTCGGAATTTATTGTCGCGGTGGGGCCCCACCGCTGGCCACACACACTTCTGAAACACACGAGAAAGGTTTTGGGACATGGCAGAAAAACAGACGCCGAACATATTGTATACAATTGTAGACGAAGCGCCCCAGCTGGCGAGCGCCTCGCTTCTGCCGATCATCCAGGCCTTCGCGAAACCCGCCGGCATCACCGTCGGCACCAAGGATATTTCCGTGGCCGGGCGCATCCTCGCCGCCTTCCCGGAATACCTGGAAGAGAATCAGCGCGTCACCGATGATCTCGCCGAACTCGGCGAACTGGTGAAGACGCCGGACGCCAACGTGATCAAGCTGCCCAACATCTCCGCCTCCGTGCCGCAGCTCACCGCCGCCATCGCCGAGCTGCAGGCGCAGGGCTACGCGGTGCCGAACTACCCGGAAGATCCGAAGACGGACGAGGAAAAGAGCATCCGCGCCCGCTACGACGCCATCAAGGGCTCCGCCGTGAACCCGGTTCTGCGCGAGGGCAACTCCGACCGCCGCGCCGCCAGGGCGGTGAAGAACTTCGCCCAGAAGAACCCGCATTCGATGGGCGCCTGGACGGCCGACAGCAAGACCAAAGTCTCATCCATGCCCGGCAACGATTTCTACGCCAACGAGAAATCCGCCACCATCACCGCCGAACAGGCCGGTGACGCACGGATCGAGTTCGTCGGCAAGGACGGCGCCGTCACCGTGCTGAAGGACGGCTGGACGCTGGAAGAGGGCACCGTCGCCGATGCCACCTTCATGTCGGTCAAGGCGCTGTCGGCCTTCCTGGCCCAGGCCATCGAGGACACCAAGGCCGACGGCACCATGTTCTCGCTCCACCTGAAGGCGACGATGATGAAGGTCTCCGACCCGATCATCTTCGGCTATGCCGTGAAGGCCTGGCTTGCCCCTGTCTTCGAGCAGTTCGGCGACGAGCTGAAGGCGCTCGGCGTGAACCCGAACTCCGGCCTCGGCGATCTGCTGAACCGCGTCAAGGACAACGCCGCCATCATGGCCGCGATCGAGGCCGTGGCCGCCGAACGCCCCTCCATGTACATGGTGGACAGCGACAAGGGCATCACCAACCTGCACGTGCCTTCCGACGTGATCATCGACGCCTCCATGCCCGCGGTGATCCGCGCCGGCGGCAAGGGCTGGGACGAGAAGGGCCGGAAGGGCGACACCAACTGCGTCATCCCCGACCGCTGCTACGCGACCGTCTACGATGAGGCGATCAACTTCTTCAAGGCCAACGGCGCGCTGAACCCGGCCACCGCGGGGGCCGTGGCCAACGTGGGCCTGATGGCCCAGAAGGCCGAGGAATACGGCTCCCACCCGACGACCTTCGAAGCCCCGGCCGACGGCACCATCCGCATCGTGCTCGCCAATGGCGACGTGCTGCACGAGCACGCGGTGGAAGCCGGCGACATCTGGCGCGCCTGCACCGTGAAGAAGGCGCCGATCGAGAACTGGATCCAGCTGGCCATCGATCGCCAGCGCCTGACCGGCTCCGAGGCCATCTTCTGGCTCGATGCCAACCGCGCCCACGACGCCGAGCTGATCAAATACGTGAAGCCCGCGCTCGAAGCCGCCGGCGTGGCCGACAAGTTCCAGATCCTCGCTCCGCGCGAAGCCACGGCCCAGACCCTGAAGACGATCACGGCCGGTGAAGACAGCATCGCCATCACCGGCAACGTGCTGCGCGACTACCTCACCGATCTCTTCCCGATCCTCGAACTGGGCACCTCCGCCAAGATGCTCTCCATCGTGAAGCTGATGAACGGCGGCGGCCTGTTCGAAACCGGCGCCGGCGGCTCCGCGCCGAAACACGTGCAGCAGCTCATGGAGGAAAACCACCTGCGCTGGGATTCGATGGGTGAATTCTGCGCGCTGGGGGAAAGCCTGAACTTCCTCGCCGACAGCCAGGGCCTCGCCAAGGCCGGCGTGCTCGGCAAGGCCGCGGAAGCCGCCACCCAGGGCATCCTCGATCACAACCGCTCGCCCTCCCGCAAGGTCGGCGAGCCGGACAACCGCGACAGCCACTACTGGTTCGCCCGCTACTGGGCCGAGGCGCTCGCCGCCCAGACGGAAGACGCCGAACTCGCCGCCCATTTCGCCCCCATCGCGGCGGAACTGGCGGCCAAGGAAAGCGAGATCCTCGCCGAGCTGGCGGCGGTCCAGGGCAAGCCCGTCGATCTCGGGGGCTACTACCACACCGATCCGGCCAAGGCCGCGGCGGTGATGCGCCCGAGCGCCGCGCTGAACGCGATCATCGGCTGATCCACCGGAAAGACAACCGGAAAGAAAACACGTGAAACGCCCGGCCCCCGGCCGGGCGTTTCCGCATTCCGCGGGGCGATGCCTCGCTCCCCGGGATGGTACCGGTCAAAAGATGGGGCGCCCACTTTGTTCCCCAAGTATCCCGGGGGAGCCGCCGCAGGCGGCGGGGGCGGAGCCCCCCGAAGCCCCTGCGCCAGTTGCGCAACGCAAAAGCCCCGGCGCGATGGCCGGGGCTTTCTCTTTGAACGTGCGTATCCGCTCAGTGCTTCTTCTTGCGCGGAGGCATGAGGTCCGTGATCGTGCCCTCGAACATCTCGGCGGCGAAGTTCACGGTTTCGCTCAGGGTCGGGTGCGGGTGGATGGTGTGGCCCAGGTCCACCGCGTCAGCCCCCATCTCGATGGCCAGCGCCACCTCGGCGATCAGGTCGCCGGCGTTGGGGCCGACGATGCCGGCGCCGATCACGCGGTCATCGCTTTCGTCGAAGATCAGCTTGGTGATGCCCTCCGAGCGCCCCAGCGAAAGCGAGCGGCCGGAGGCGGCCCAGGGGAAGACCCCTTTGCCGACCTTCAGCCCCTTGGCCTTGGCCTCCGCCTCGGTCACGCCGACCCAGGCCACTTCCGGATCGGTGTAGGCCACGCTCGGGATGATCCGCGCGTCGAAGTAGCGCTTGTGCCCGGCGCAGACTTCCGCCGCAACCTTGCCTTCATGCACGGCCTTGTGCGCCAGCATCGGCTGGCCCACCACGTCGCCGATGGCGAAGATATGCGGCACGCCGGTGCGCTGCTGGTTGTCGACCGGGATGAAGCCGCGCTCATCCACCGCGACGCCGGCGGCCTCGGCGTTGATCTTGGCGCCGTTGGGGCGCCGGCCGACGGCCACGAGCACCATGTCGAAGGTGTCGGTGAATTCCCCGTCGGGGCCTTCCATGGTGACCTTGAGACCCTTCTTCTGGGCCTCCACGGCCGTCACCTTCGTCTTGGTGAAGATGTTCTCGTAGCGGCCCTCGATGCGCGTGGCCAGGGGCTTCACGATGTCCTTGTCGGCGCCGGGGATGATCTGGTCCATGAATTCCACGACCGTCACCTTGGAGCCGAGCGCATCGTAGACGCAGCCCATTTCCAGCCCGATGATGCCGCCGCCCAGCACGAGCAGGCGTTTCGGGATCTCCTTCAGCTCGAGCGCCCCGGTGGAATCGATCACGCGGGGATCGTCATGGGGGATGAAGGGCAGCGTGACCGGCTCGGAGCCGGCGGCGATGATGCAGTTGTCGAAACTGACGGTGGTCTTCTCGCCGTCGTTGTCGACCTCGATCATGTTGGGGCCGGTGAAGCGGCCGTAGCCCGTCACCACCTGCACCTTGCGCCCCTTCGCCAGCCCGGCGAGGCCGCCGGTGAGCTGCTTCACCACGCTTTCCTTCCAGGCGCGCAGCTTGTCGATGTCGGTCTTGGGCTTGGCGAAGCTGATGCCGTGTTCGCCCATCTCCTCGGCTTCGGTGATCACCTTGGCGGCATGCAGCAGCGCCTTGGAGGGGATGCAGCCCACGTTCAGACAGACACCGCCGAGATAGGGATCCTTCTCGATCAGCACCACCTTCTTGCCCAGGTCGGCGGCCCGGAACGCAGCCGTGTAGCCGCCGGGGCCGGAGCCCAGAACAACCACCTCGGCGTGGATGTCGCCGGCGCCGGTTGCGGTGCCGGTCGCGGCAACGGCCGCAGGCGCCGCCGGGGCAGCGGCGGCCGAGGGGGGGTCGACGGCCTCCGAGGCCGCGCCCTCCTCGGTTTCCAGCGTCAGGATCACCGAGCCTTCGGAGACCTTGTCGCCTTCGGCCACGGCGATGGAGAGCACCTTGCCCGCCGCGGGGCTCGGCACTTCCATCGTGGCCTTGTCGCTTTCCAGTTCGATCAGCGGATCTTCCGCCGCGACGGTATCACCCACCGCCACGAGAATGCTGACCACGGGCACTTCGGAGAAATCACCGATATCGGGAACCTTGACGTCCATCTCTCAGCGCCCCCTTACAGCATCAGCCGGCGCACGTCGCCGAGCAGGTGTTTCAGCGTGGCGCAGAAGCGCGCGGCCAGCGCACCGTCGATGGCGCGGTGATCGTAGGAGAGCGAAAGCGGCTGCATCAGGCGCGGCACGAATTGCTCGCCGTCCCAGACGGGCGCCATCTTGGAGCGGGTGAGCCCCAGGATCGCCACTTCGGGCGCGTTCACGATCGGGGTGAAGCTGGTGCCGCCGATGCCGCCCAGCGAGGAGATCGTGAAGGTGGCGCCGGACATGTCCTCGCCCTTCAGCTTGCCCTCGCGGGCCTTGGCCGACAGCTCCATCAGATCCTTGGAGATCTCGATGATGCCCTTGCGGTCGGCGTCCTTGATCACCGGCACCACGAGGCCGTTGGGCGTATCCGCCGCGAAGCCGATGTTGTAGAAATCCTTCTTGATCAGCTTGTCGCCGTCCGGGTGGATCGAGGAGTTCACCTCCCAGTGCTGCTTCAGCGCCGAAACGGAGGCCTTCACCACGAAGGACAGCAGCGTGACGCGGTAGCCCTCCTGCTTGGCGACGGCATCCAGCTCGCGGCGGTAGCCGTCCAGATCGGTGATGTCGGCTTCCTCGTTGTGGGTCACATGCGGGATGTTGAGCCAGCTGCGGTGCAACGCCGGGCCGGAGATCTTCTTGATCCGGGGCATTTCCACGTTTTCGACCGGGCCGAACTTGGAGAAATCCACCGCCGGGATCGGCGGAATGCCCATGCCGCCCTGCACGGCGCCACCACCGGCCGCCGCCGGGGCGGAAGCCGCCTTGAAGGCCTTCATCACGTCTTCGCGCAGGATGCGGCCCTTGCGGCCGGTGCCGTTGACCTTGCTCAGGTCCACGTCCAGCGTGCGGGCGAAGGCGCGCACGGAGGGGCTGGCGTGGGCCTTGCCGAAGCCGGCGTCCGTCACCGGCGCGGGGGCCGGGGCCGGGGCCGGCGTGGCGGCGGGGGCGGCGGCAGGGGCTGCCGCGGGGGCTGCTGCCTGTTCCGCGGCGGGAGCGGCCGCAGCGGCGCCTTCGCCTTCCAGCACCAGGATCACGGAGCCTTCGGAGACCTTGTCGCCTTCGGCGACCTTGATCTCGAGCACCTTGCCGGCGGCGGAGGAGGGGACCTCCATCGTCGCCTTGTCGCTCTCCAGTTCGACGATCGGGTCTTCCTCGGCGATCACGTCGCCCACGTTCACCAGCACCGTCACCACCGGGACATCGCTGAAATCGCCGATGTCGGGAACTTTCACTTCGATTGCCATGTCGTTCTCTCCTCCTTCGGCCTTACACGAGCCGCGGGTTCGGCTTTGCGCCGTCGATGTCGTATTTCTTGAGGGCTGCTTCGAGATCTTTCCTGCTCACCGCGCCTTCGCGGTAGAGATCGACCATCGCGGCAGCGGCGATGTGGTTGGCGTCCACTTCGAAGAAGCGGCGCAGGTTCACGCGGCTGTCGGAGCGGCCGAAGCCATCGGTGCCCAGGACCGTGAAGCGCTGGCCTTCCGGGATGAAGCCCCGGATCTGCTCGGCGTAGTTCTTCATGTAGTCCGTGGCGCAGACGATCGGGCCCTTGGAGCCTTCCAGCACTTCCGTCACATAGGCCTTCTTCGGCTCGGCAAGCGGATTCAGGCGGTTGTGGCGCGCGGCGTCCTGGCCGTCGCGGGCCAGCTCGTTGAGGCTGGTGGCGGACCAGATGTCGGAGGTGACGCCGAAATCTTCCTTCAGCATTTCCGCGGCTTTCAGCGCCTGCATCAGGATCGTGCCGGAGCCCATCAGGTTCACGTGCTTCTTGCCCGGCTTCCTGGTTTCGGAGAAGCGGTAGAGCCCCTTGATGATGCCTTCCTCGGTGCCCATGGGCATGTCGGGGTGGGCATAGTTCTCGTTCATCAGGGTCAGGTAGAAATACACGTCTTCCTGATCGACATACATCCGCTGCAGGCCATGCTGGATGATCACGGCCACCTCGTATTGGAAGGTCGGATCGTAGCTGATGCAGTTCGGGATGGTGCCCGCCAGGATGTGGCTGTGGCCGTCCTCGTGCTGCAGGCCTTCACCGTTGAGCGTGGTGCGCCCGGCGGTGCCGCCCAGCATGAAGCCGCGCGCACGGCTGTCGCCGGCGGCCCAGGCCAGATCGCCGATCCGTTGGAAGCCGAACATCGAGTAGTAGATGTAGAAGGGGATCATCGGCACGCCGTGGTTGGAATAGGACGTTGCCGCCGCGATCCAGTCGGCCATGGCGCCGGCCTCGTTGATGCCTTCCTGCAGCACCTGCCCGTCCACGCTCTCCTTGTAGAAGGACATCTGGTCGGCGTCCTGCGGGGTGTAGAGCTGGCCGAGCGGGTTGTAGATGCCCACCGAGCGGAACAGCCCCTCCATGCCGAAGGTGCGGCTTTCGTCGGGCACGATCGGCACCACCTGCTTGCCGATCTTCTTGTCGCGCAGCAGCGTGGTGAGGATGCGCACGAAGGCCATCGTCGTGGAGATCTCGCGCTCGCCGGTGCCCTTGAGCTGGGCGGCGAATTTCTCCAGCGGCGGGATTTCGAGGGAAGGCGCATCGTGGAAGCGCTGCGGGAAGGCGCCGCCGAGCGCCTTGCGGCGATCCGCGAGATAGGCCTTCTGCGCGTTGTTGAGCGTGACGAAGGGGGCCTTGCCCACGTCTTCGTCGCTGACCGGGATCTGGAACCGGTCGCGGAAGGCGCGCAGCTGCTCTTCGTTCAGCTTCTTCTGCTGGTGGGTGGTGTTCTGCCCCTCACCGGCGGAGCCCATGCCGTGACCTTTCACGGTCTTCACCAGGAGGCAGGTGGGCTGACCCTTGGTTTCCGTGGCCCGTTTGAAGGCGGTGTAGACCTTCTCGGGGTCGTGGCCGCCGCGGCGCAGCGCCCAGATCTGATCGTCCGTCCAGTCTTCCACCAGCTTGGCCGTCTCCGGGTATTTGCCGAAGAAATGCTTGCGGATGTAGGCGCCGTCCTTGGATTTGAACGTCTGGTAGTCGCCGTCCAGCGTCTCGTCCATCAGCTGGCGCAGGCGGCCGGAGGTGTCCTTCTCCAGCAGCTCGTCCCAGCCCTTGCCCCAGAGGAGCTTGATGACGTTCCAGCCGGCACCGCGGAAATCGCCTTCGAGTTCCTGCACGATCTTGTGGTTGCCGCGCACCGGGCCATCGAGGCGTTGCAGGTTGCAGTTGATGACGAAAATCAGGTTGTCGAGCCCCTCGCGCGCCGCGAGATCGATCGCGCCGCGGCTTTCGGGCTCGTCCATCTCGCCGTCGCCGAGGAAGCACCACACCTTGCGGTCGGCCATGTCGATCAGGCCGCGGTTGTGCATGTATTTCATGAACCGCGCCTGGTAGATCGCCATCAGCGGGCCGAGGCCCATGGAGACCGTCGGGAACTGCCAGTAGTCCGGCATCAGCCAGGGGTGCGGGTAGGAGGAAAGCCCCTTGCCGTCCACCTCGGAGCGGAAGTTCAGCAGCTGTTCCTCGCTGATGCGCCCTTCCATGAACGAGCGCGCGTAGATGCCGGGGATCACGTGGCCCTGGAAGAACACGAGGTCGCCGCCGTGGATCGCGGATTTCGCGCGCCAGAAGTGGTTCAGGCCGATGTCATACATCACCGCGGAAGAGGCGAAGGAGGCGATGTGCCCGCCGTATTCGCTGCTTTCCTTGTTGCGGCGCACCACCGTGGCCATGGCGTTCCAGCGGTTGATGGTGCGGATGCGCCATTCCATTTCCAGATCGCCGGGGAACTCGAGCTGATCGTCCGCCGGGATGGTGTTCTGGTAAGGGGTGGTTGCCGAGAAGGGCAGGTTGGCCCCGGCGGCACGGGCCTGCTGGACGGCCTTGTCCAGCAGGAAATGCGCGCGGTCGGCGCCGTCCCGGGCGATCACATCCTCGATGGCTTCCTGCCATTCCTGTGATTCTACGGGATCGATGTCAGGGGTCTGACCACTCATGTTCTGATTTCCTCCCTTGAGGGGTTAGGCCATGTACTGGCCGCCATTGGCG
Organism: Pseudoruegeria aquimaris; assembly: GCF_900172235.1. Classification (GTDB taxonomy): domain Bacteria; phylum Pseudomonadota; class Alphaproteobacteria; order Rhodobacterales; family Rhodobacteraceae; genus Pseudoruegeria; species Pseudoruegeria aquimaris. The sequence continues at coordinate 147,255 of NZ_FWFQ01000008.1, forward strand.
GAGATGGTGGAGCCGGTGATGAAGGCGGCGTCATCCGCGGCGAGGAAGGCCACGCAGCGGGCGATCTCCTCGGCTTCGCCGAGCCGGCCGACCGGGATCTGCGGCAGGATGA
>NZ_FWFQ01000038.1 GCF_900172235.1 Pseudoruegeria aquimaris
TGCCTCCTGCTCCTTGATCATCCCGATGATCTGCGCCTCGGTGAAACGGCTTTTCCTCATGTCGTCTGCTCCTTCAGGGTTGAGCAGACTCTACATCATGGTGAGGGATTTTGCGGGGGGCAGGTCACAGGCAGTCGCAAAGCGCCCTTAATACTGTGATTTAAAAGCGCGCCACGCTGGGTTTCGCTGGGTAAGTAGTGGCGGGCCCGTTTTTAAGAATTTCGATGGGTCCTGCTGCCAAGGTGCTTGCGGGCCGCACAAACCGCTATAGGTGCCGCTGCCGGACTTGAGCTTGCGCCTGGTTCAAAACTCAAACCCACGATCGAAGGTGATGGATTTACAAACTCGCTGGGGCCGGGGCACCCTGACATCCATCAGTAGTGAATGAAGTGCGTTGAACTTCGGTCTTTATTGCGGCACAGGATAACAAATCAAGTCGCCCGCTCCACCAGACAGGCGACGTTCATGACGCCCTAAGAGCATTCGGCGCTCTAGACATAGGTTCAGATTGTCGCTTGGCTGACCCGGATTGACTAACCAAGGTCTCTAATCTGTCTTGCGATTTACCCTATGGCCTAAAAGAGCACTTGGCGCCGCAAAAAAGCGTGACAGGGCCAGTTAGGGTGATCCATAGGCCGCAATTGTTACGCCCGATTGTACGGTCGAAAAGGGAGCAGTTTATACTCCCCTAGTATGTCGCCACTGGCAGGCGCAGTGCAAAGGGTGCTTCTGCATGACGTGCGACGTCCTACAATTTCAGGCTATCTTCAATAGCTCGCCTGCGTCTTCAAAAAAGTGCTTTTGGCAACCAGGTCGCCAGCACCGGCAACAGCCAGATCAAGGCGATCCCCACAATCTGAAGGCAGATGAACGGCAACACACCGGCATAGATCTGCCCGGTCGTCACCTCTTTCGGGGCCGCCCCGCGCAGATAGAACAGCGAAAAGCCGAAGGGCGGCGTCAGGAACGAGGTCTGCAGGTTCACCGCAATCAACACGCCCAGCCAGATCGGGTCATGGCCCAACAGGATCAGCGTCGGCGTCACCAGGGGCAGCACGATCACCGAGATTTCCACGAAATCCAGAAAGAACCCCAGAATGAAAATCACGACCATGCAAAAGACCAATGCCCCATTGGCCCCGCCCGGCATTTCCGACAGGATACCCGCCACACGTTCTTCCCCACCCAAGCCAATGAAGACGAGGCTGAAGAAACCGGCCGCAATGATCGTCGCAAAGATCATCGAGGTCATGGTCATGGTCGATTTCACCGCTTCCTGCACGACCTTTTTTTTCAGCGCGGCGCGCAAGGCCAGCAGAACAGACACCCCGCCCACGACCGCCAACGCGGCATAGAAAATACCAAGCGCATACGCACCCGATGTCAGATCGCTGCGCTGAAACCGCACCGGAAACGCGCCTGCCAGAATACCCAGTGCGATCAGGGCCACCGTGCCCAGCAGGATCACACGTGGCGCGATGCCAATGCGATAGCCGGTCATCAACAGCGCCCCGACGGCCCCCACCGACGCAGCCTCGGTCGGGGTGGCAATGCCGCCCAGAATGGCGCCCAGCACGGCCACGATCAGCAACACGGGCGGGATCACCGCGCCCACCACCTCGCGCCAATCGGGCTTGGCCATGTCAAGCGGTGCGGGCGGCATGTCCTGCGGGCGCAGCCACCCGCGCGTGACGATATAGATCAGGTACAGGCAGACCAGCACCAGGCCGGGGATCACGGCGGCGGCAAAGAACTGACCAACCGACAGCGCCTCGACCGAAAACTTGCCCTGTTCGTACTGCGCCTGCTGGAACGAGGTGGACATCACGTCCGCCAGAATGATCAACAGGGTCGAGGGCGGGATGATCTGCCCCAACGTCCCCGCGGTGCAGACAATGCCCGACGCCACCCGCGCATCATATCCGGCACGCAGCATGGTGGGCAGGGCGATCATGCCCATCGCCACCACGGTCGCCCCGACAATGCCGGTCGAGGCCGCCAGCAACGTGCCGACCAGCACGACCGAAATGCCCAAACCCCCGCGCAATTGGCCGAACAGGCGCCCCATCGCGTCCAGAAGCCCCTCGGCGATGCGGCTTTTTTCCAACAGCGCGCCCATCAGCACGAACAGCGGAATGGCGATCAGCACCGGGTTGGTCAGAACGCCAAACACCCGCTGCCCCAACGCGCCCAGCAAGCCAATATCCATCTGCCCCAGCATCCAGCCCAGATAGGCAAAGATCACGGCAACCCCCGCGATGCTGAACGACACGGGGAACCCCAGAAGGATCGCACCCATCAGGGCTGCAAACATGATCAGGTCGAGATATTCGATCATCAGGTCTCCTTCCCGGCCAGAAGGCGGATCAACAGGGCAAGCGATTGCAGCATCACGAGGACGCAAAAGGCGGGGATCAGCGATTTCAACAGAAACACCGCCTCGATCCCACCCACGGAAATCGGGCCTTCAAGGATTGCCCATGAATTGCGCACCGATGGCCAGGACCAGTAGATCAGCGCGATCATCGACGGCATCAGCAGAAACAGATGGCCGAAAATGTCGATTCGGCGGCGCATCTCTGGCGTCGCCTTGGCATAGAACACGTCAACCCGCACGTGCTTGTCGACCAAAAGCGTATAGCCCGCCGCCAGCATGAAAAGCGCGGCGTGCATGTAGAGCACACTCTCCTGCACCGCGATCGAGTTCACGCCGAATGTATAGCGCCCGACGACAATGCCAAACTGGACCAGCATCATGGCCAGCGCCAGCCAGCGCACCACATGGGCTACGCCGATGTTCACCTTGTCCAAGGCGTTTGCCAGTTGCTCCATCGTCGGCCCCCGTCGCAAAACTCACGAAGGGCGCAGCCATCGCCGCGCCCTTGTGCGTAAGGTCTTAGTACCCCATGACCAGGTTACGGGCGTTCATCTGACCGTTGTCAGCATAGACCATGTATTGGCCGACCGAGTCGCGATAGGCGACGAAGCTTTCGGTGATCCGCTTCACCAGCTCGTCATCGTCATTGCGCAGATCGTCGATGACTTCGCCGGCGGCTTTGCCCATGGCGGTGATCACGTCCTCGGGGAACATCTTCACCTGAACGCCGTGTTCGGCGACCATGGCTTGCAGGGCCTGCGCGTGTTTGGTGGTGTATTCGGTCCAGACCTGGTTATAGAGGCTGTCACAGGCCGCCTGCACAACCTGTTTCAGGTCGTCGGGCAGGTCGTTGAACACGTCTGCGTTGACGCCGCATTCCTCGGCCGACGATGGCTCGCCCACGCCGGGCCAGTAATAGTTCTTGGCGACCTGGTAATATCCAAGCGCGCTGTCGGTCCAGGGGCCGATGAACTCGCCCGCGTCCAACGCGCCGGTTTGCAGCGCCTGGAACATATCCGGGCCGCTCATCGCCTCGGCCGCCATGCCCATCTTGGCCGCCATCTCGGACGCAAGTCCGGTGGTGCGGAACTTCATGCCTTTCAGGTCTTCGGCCGAGTTCACTTCGTTGCGGAACCAACCGCCCCATTGCGGGCCAGAGTTGCCGCACAGGAAAGGCTTGATGCCAAACCGGCCATACATTTCGTCGTAAAGTGCCTGACCGCCGCCATGCACCATCCAGCCGACTTGCTCGTCCGCGCGCAGACCAAAAGGTTGCGAGCCGAACAACAGGATACCCTTGGATTTCGACCCCCAATAGGCGGGAACAGCGTGATACAGCTCGGCGGTGCCTTCGCTGACCGCGTCAAAGACGCCGCGACCGGGCACAAGCTCTCCGGAAGGGAAAAGTTTGACCTCGATCCGGCCCCCCGACAGGGTCGTGATCCGGTCGGCCAGTTGTTGTGCGGCCACGCCCGGCCCAGGCAGGTTCTTGGGCCACGCGGTGACCATCTTCCACTGGCGCTTGTCCTGCGCGATGGCTGGGGTTGCCAGTGCCGTTGCTGCGGTGCCGATAGCACCCGTGGTCAGAAATGTCCGTCTTTGCATGCGCCTCTCCTCCAATCGGCAGTTGCGACCTTGGCGTTGGCTGAAGCCATCCCTTGGTCAAATCCGTGCATAAAGCTATTATGTAAATACATAATAGAGTCAATCATTACGGCGAGAAAACCCGGTCAAGCCAGCAATCCTCGCGCAATGATTGTGCGCTGGATCTCGGATGACCCTTCATAGATGCGGAAAATCCGCAGATCGCGCAGGTAGCGTTCCAGCGGGAAATCGCGGGTATAGCCATAGCCGCCGTGAATTTGCAGCGCCCGGTCGGCAATCCGCCACGCGGCTTCGCTCGCATACAGCTTGGCAAAAGCGGATTCGCTGGAATAGCGCACGCCGGTCCCGCGCAGGGTCGCCGCCTGCATCGCCAGCGCGCGGGCGGCGGCCAGTTCGGTGGCACTGTCGGCCAGCATCCATTGCAGCCCTTGGAAGTCCGCAATCGCATGGCCGCTGACCTGCCGTTCCTTGGCATAGGAAATCGCGGCCTTCAGCGCGGCGTCGGCAATGCCGGTGGCCTGTGCAGCGACTTCGATCCGGCCATTGTCCAGAACCTTCATTGCAGTACGGAACCCCGTGCCTTCGTCGCCCAGACGGTTTTCGTCCGGCACCCAGCAATCAAAGCTGATGCCAAACACATGCCCGCCCTTCAGGCCCATCGTTTTTTCATTGGGCGCGACGGACACGCCGTCGATTTTCTTCGGTTCAACAATAAAAGCGCTGACACCGCGTGCACCGGCGGCGGGGTCGGTCTTGGCGTAGACCACCATGAAATCCGCCGCGCCCGCGTTCGAGATAAAGCACTTGGACCCTTTGATCCGATATCCATCGCCTTCGCGCTTGGCTGTCGTGCGCATGTCGGCGGGGTTCGATCCGGCCTGCGGTTCGGTCAGGGCAAACGCGCCCAACGACGTGCCCGCCGCGGCATCTGGCAGAATGCGGGCCTGCAAATCGGCATCCGCCCCCAGAAGCAGCGAATCCGTGGCCAGAAAATGCGCCGTCAGCATGGATGCGGTGGACCCACAGGCGCCCGCGATCGCCTCGACCGCCGCATAAAGCGCGGGGCCGGACAGGCTGATCCCGCCGTGGTCTTCCGGCAGGTTCAGACCCAACAGGCCCATGTCCGCCATCGCGTCCAGATGGAGGGTGGCGAACAGCGCCTCTTCGTCGAGCTGCGTCGCTTTCGGGGCCAAAACCTCGGTCGAGAACCGTTCGATCTGCGCGACCAGCGCGCGTTCGTCGTCGCTCATGGGATAGGTGGTCATGCGCATTGCTCCTTGTTCAACAAATTCAGAATATCGCCTGCATCAGCATTCAGGGCCGGGGCCGGCTTGCGCCCGCCGCGCCCTGCGCCGTTAAAATGCACCGGCTGTTCAGGGACGTTCAGAACGCCCAAGTCGGGATGCGTGACCGTGGACGCCAACCCGCGCTCCACTGCTTGAGGCGACGCCCAAGCCTGTGCCACAGTTTGAATGGAGGATGCCGGAATACCTGCCGCTGACAGGTGGTGCACCACCTGATCCACCGGCAAGGAACTTGCCCACTGGTCGATATACTCGGCGAGCGCAGGTTCGTTCTCGCGGCGCAAAGGATCGCTGGTAAACCGCGCGTCCTGTACCAGTTCGGGCTGGCCGATCACGTCGCAGAAGGTGGCAAACAGCCGGTCGTTCAGAACCGCCAACGCGAAATGCCCGTCCGCCGCCGGATAGGTGCCAAAGGGCGCGGACAGCGGGTGGCGGTTGCCGGTGCGCACCGGGGTCTCGCCGCCCATCAGGGTGCGGCAGGCCAGAATGGGCATCATCGACACCAACCCGTCAAACAGCGCCACATCCACATGACGCCCCAGCCCGGTGCGGCTGCAGTCAAACAGGGCAACCATTGTGCCCCAAGCGGCGAACAGGCCGCCGGCCACGTCGCCCAAAGCCTCGCCCACCATCGTCGGTGCACCGTCGGGTTCGCCGGTGGCGTCCATCAACCCGCTCATCGCCTGCACGATGATGTCATAGGCGGGTTTTTTGGTGTTTGGCCCGGTCTGCCCGAAGCCGGACAGGGACACGTAAACCAGATGGGGAAAATCCTTGGCCAGCGCGTTATAGCTCAGCCCCAGCTTCTCCATCACGCCGGGGCGGAAGTTCTCGATCAGCACGTCGCAATCTGCCAGCAACGCCTTGACCGTCGCAATCGCGTCGGGCGATTTCAGGTCCAGCGCAATTGACCGCTTGCCCCGGTTGATTGCCTGAAACAACAGGCTTTCCCCGTCCTTGAACGGGCCGATATGGCGGTAATCGTCGCCGTGGGCGGCTTCTACCTTGATCACATCCGCGCCCAGGTCGGCCATCATTGCGGTGCAGTATGGACCCGCCAGAACGCGGGTGAAATCAAGCACGCGCACCCCGCTGAGGGGTTGGGGCGTTTGGCTGTTGGGGGGCTGAGTGGGCATATGATCCTCCGGGTTTGATCGGTTGAGCATAGGCGCGGTCGTGATATAAGCAGAAATACAGATTACTGATAGGGCGATAAATGCAAGCTATACCCGTCAGCCTTCGCCAGATCGACTATGTCATTGCCGCCGCGGACACCGGCAGCACCGCCGCCGCCGCGCGGGTGTTGAACGTGTCGCAACCGTCAGTGTCGCTGGCGATTGCCAAGGTCGAGGAACACTTTGGCCGCCCGCTGTTTGCCCGCAGCGCAGGCCAAGGCATTGCCCCCACCGCGTTCGGGCTGCGCAAACTGGGCGCCTTGCGCAGCCTGCGCGCACAGGCGCAATCGGTGCTGGATCACAAAGACAGCGGGGCCGAGGTGCTGAACCTTGGCGTCTTTTCCACCCTTGGCCCACGCTATGCGCCCGCCTTGGTGGGCAGCTTTCAGAAAGTCGCGCCCGACGCCCGGATCGCACTGCACGAAGGCGATCTGGACCGCCTGACGCGCTGGCTGGAAAACGGGCGCATCGACCTCGCATTGATCTATGATTTCGGCCTGCCGTCGTCGCTTAAGATCACACCGCTGGCCGATGTGCGGCCCTTTGGGCTGGTTGCGCGGGCGCACCCTTTGGCGGGGCGCGGGACGGTTGCGATGGCGGATTTGCTGACCGATCCGCTGATCCTGATGAACCTGCCGCACAGCCGCAATTACTTCCTGACGCTAGCGCAGATGAACGGCATCCGGCCGCGCATAGCACATGAAACAAGCTCGGTCGAGATGTTGCGGGCGATGGTTGCCAATCACATGGGTGTGGGGCTGGTTGCCACCGATATTGCGCAGGATACGGCCTGCGACGGTCAACCCGTCACGCGGCTGGAACTTTCAGACCCGCTTGTGCCGCATCGCATCGCGCTGGCCCGTGCGCCGCATCCGCATACCGCGCCACTGGTGGCCGCGTTTCAGGATCATGTGGCAAGCGCCTTCAACCCCTGACACGCTATGTCTGGCCTTTTACGCCTTATGTCTATATCTTTTGAGAAAATCCGCCGGGATCACCCGGAACCGCACGGTCGAAAGGCACAGCATGTCCATAACCTATCGCGAGGTGAAAGCCGATATCCTGCGCCAGATCACACAAGGCGAACTTGCCCCCGGCAGCTCGATGCCGAACGAGGTTGATCTGGCCGCAAGCTATGGCTGCGCGCGGGCGACTGTCAATCGGGCAATGCGCGAATTGGCGGATGACGGCATCATCGAACGCCGCCGCAAAGCTGGCACGCGGGTCAGGCTGAACCCGATCCGGCAGGTGCGGCTGAACATTCCGATCGTCGGGCAAGAGATCGAGGAACTGGGCGCGGCCTATCGCTATGCGTTGGTGCACGGTCAGGCCGAACCCGCCCCGAACTGGCTGCGCGCGCGTATGGCGTTGAAGCGTGACGACCGGGTGTTGCATCTGACCTGCATGCACTATGCCGATGGCGCACCGTATCAGCACGAGGATCGCTGGATCAATCTAGGCGCTTTGCCCGAGGCTGAACAGCATGATTTCTCGGATATCGGTCCCAACGAATGGCTGGTGTCGACCGTGCCGTTTACCGATGCGCAGATCAGCTTTCACGCCGTTCAAGCCGACGCCACTTTCGCGGATTATCTCGACTGCACCGAAGGCGATGCCCTGTTCCAGGCCGAGCGCATGACGTGGCTTGAGGGGCAGACGATCACTTTTGTGCAATTGACCTATCGCCGCGGCCACCGTCTGACGATGCAATACTGACCGCGCGTGAAAAAGCCTGCGCGGAGTGCTCCGCACAGGCCATTGGTTACTTGCCCCAAGATGGGTAAACGCCCTGAATCAAAGGATTGCCGGCAGGTTCAAACCATTCTCGCGGGCGCAGTCTTTGGCGTCGTCATAGCCCGCATCGGCGTGGCGCATGACGCCCGTGGCCGGGTCGTTCCACAAGACACGCTCGATCCGGCGGTCTGCATCTTCAGTGCCGTCACAGCAGATCACCATGCCCGAGTGTTGACTGAAACCCATGCCGACGCCGCCACCATGGTGCAGTGAAACCCAGGTTGCGCCAGATGCGGTATTGAGCAGCGCGTTCAGTAGCGGCCAGTCCGACACCGCATCCGAGCCATCCAGCATCGCCTCGGTTTCGCGATTGGGCGATGCGACTGAGCCTGAGTCCAGATGGTCGCGTCCGATTACGATCGGGGCTTTCAATTCGCCATTGCGCACCATTTCGTTGAACGCCAGGCCCAGCTTGTGACGCACGCCCAGACCGACCCAGCAAATCCGCGCGGGCAGCCCCTGAAACGCGATCCGCTCGCGCGCCATATCCAGCCAGTTGTGCAGGTGGCTGTCCTCGGCCAGGATTTCCTTCACCTTGGCGTCGGTCTTGTAGATGTCTTCCGGGTCGCCCGACAGGGCCGCCCAACGGAACGGACCGATGCCACGGCAGAACAGCGGGCGGATATAGGCGGGCACGAAGCCGGGGAAGTCGAATGCATTGTCCAGCCCCTCTTCCAGCGCCATCTGGCGGATGTTGTTGCCGTAATCGACGGTCGGAATACCGGCGGCATGGAAATCAACCATCGCCTTGACCTGCACCATCATCGAGGCACGCGCGGCCTTTTCAACAGCTTTTGGGTCGCTTTCGCGCTTTTCGCGCCATTGGGCCATCGTCCAACCCTGCGGCAGATAGCCGTTTACGGGATCATGGGCACTGGTCTGGTCGGTGACGATATCAGGGCGGATGCCGCGCTTGATCAACTCGGGATACACATCGGCGGCGTTGCCCAGAAGCGCGACCGATTTGGCCTCACCGGCAGCGGTCCAGCGTTCGATCATCGCAAGCGCCTCGTCCAGACTGTCGGTCTTTTCGTCCACGTAGCGGGTGCGGAGGCGGAAGTCGATGCTGTCGGGGTTGCATTCGACCGCCAGACAGCAGGCCCCGGCCATCACAGCCGCCAGCGGTTGCGCCCCGCCCATGCCACCCAGACCGCCGGTCAGGATCCACTTGCCCTTCAGGTCGCCACCGTAATGCTGACGCCCCGCTTCGACAAAGGTCTCATAGGTGCCCTGCACGATACCTTGCGAGCCGATATAGATCCAGGAACCCGCTGTCATCTGGCCATACATCGCCAGACCCTTCTTATCCAGCTCGTTAAAATGATCCCACGTCGCCCAATGCGGCACGAGGTTTGAGTTGGCGATCAGAACGCGCGGCGCATCCTTGTGCGTCGGGAACACCCCGACAGGCTTGCCTGATTGCACCAGAAGGGTCTGGTCTTCTTCCAGGTCCCGCAAGGTGGCGACGATCTTGTCGAAATCGTCCCATGTGCGCGCGGCGCGCCCAATGCCGCCATACACAACCAGCTCATGCGGGTTTTCGGCCACGTCGGGGTGCAGGTTGTTCATCAACATCCGCAGGGGCGCTTCGGTGGTCCAGTGCTTGGCCGTCATTTCGGTGCCGGTTGCGGGATAGATGTCGCGGGTGTTCTTGCGCGGATCGCTCATGATGTTCCTTTCAGATCAGGTGCCAGATCGGCCAGAGTTGTCAGAATGGTTTTCAAATACCCGCGCAGCCGCGCGGATTTTTCGGTGTCATAGGTCCAGGGCGCAGCCTCGTCCTTCAGATAGGTGCTTTGTGCCAGCTCCATCTGAATTGCGTGCAGCCCGTCCGCCGGTCGTCCGTAATGGCGCGTTGTCCAGCCGCCCTTGAAGCGGCCGTTGGTGACGCTGGAATAGCCCTCTGCCATCTCGCACAGGTTCTGAACAGCGGCTTCGATCTCTGGGGCGCAAGTGGTGCCCAGATTGGTGCCAATGTTGAAATCGGGGAGCGTGCCGTCGAACAGAAACGGGATGTGCGACCGGATCGAGTGGCAATCATACAGGATCGCAACCCCGTGCAGGTCACGCACCCGCTCAAGCTCGGCCTCAAGGGCTTCGTGATAGGGCGCATGGAAGGCTTGGCGACGGGCCTCGACCTCATCCTCGGTGGGGGGTGTGTTCCAGATATCCTGCCCGTCGAAATCGGTCAGCGGCACCAGCCCGGTGGTGTTCTGACCGGGATAGAGCGATACGCCCGATGGGTCGCGGTTGGCGTCGATCACGTAACGATGGAAGGTTGCGCGGACCGTGGTCGCGCCGGGCAGCAGCCCGTCATAAAGCGTGTGGATGTGCCAATCCGTGTCGTCCAGCCCCTGCCCCCGCGCGTTCAACCGCGCCTTGATGTCGGCGGGCACGTGGGTGCCAGTATGGGGCAGGCCCAGCACGATGGGGCTGTCGCCCCGGTGGATTTCAACGGGGGTCATGGGTGAAGCTCCGGCATGTGGGTGTTTGTGGCGGCCACAATCGCGTTGGATGCGATCAGCGCTGCCGCTTTTTCCAAGTCAGGCGCAAGGTAACGGTCGTCGCCCAGCGTTTCGACCTGTTCGCGCACGGCGGCGATCACGGATGCCAGCGGCGCACTTGTCTCCAGCGGGGCGCGGAATTCGACACCCTGCGCGGCGCACAGAAGCTCGACGCCAAGGATACGTTCCAGATTGGCGACCATGCGCGACAGGCGCACCGCGCCGTGGGCGGCCATGCTGACGTGATCTTCCTGATTGGCCGAGGTGGGCGTTGAATCCGTCACGCAGGGGTTGGCCAGATGTTTGTTTTCGCTCATCAACGCGGCGGTGGTCACTTCGGCAATCATATAGCCCGAGTTCAGCCCCGGATTGGGCGTCAGGAACGGCGGCAGATCGTGGCTGAGCACCGGATCCACGATCAGGGCAATCCGGCGCTGCGCAATCGCGCCGATCTCGGCAATTGCCAGCGCGATCATGTCAGCGGCAAAGCCCACGGGTTCGGCGTGGAAGTTCCCGCCCGAGACAATCACCCCGGCTTCGCTCAGCACCAGCGGGTTATCGGTGGCGGCGTTCGCCTCGATCTCTAACGTGCGCGCCGCCATGCGCAGCACGTCCATCGCAGCCCCCGTCACCTGCGGCTGGCAGCGGATGCAATAGGGGTCTTGCACGCGCGTATCGCCTTCGCGGTGGCTTTCGCGAATGACCGAGCCATCCAGAAGCGCGCGCATGGTCGCGGCGGCTTCGATCTGGCCTGCATGGCCGCGTAAGCTGTGAATTTCGGGTTGCAACGGCGCGGTCGATCCCATGATCGCGTCCGTGGACATGGCCGATGTGACCAAAGCCGAGCACATCGCCCGCCACGCGCCAAACAGGCCGATCAGGGCATAGGCGGTGGTGAATTGCGTGCCGTTGATCAGGGCCAGCCCCTCTTTCGCGCCCAGCACGATGGGGGTCAGGCCTGCGCGGCGCAACGCCTCGGCCCCCGGCAGAACCTTGCCTTCGAACGTCGCTTCGCCGTGGCCGATCATTGCCGCTGCCATATGCGCCAGCGGGGCCAGATCGCCGGACGCGCCGACCGATCCCTGCACCGGGATCACCGGCGTGACGCCCTGCGCCAGCATCCCTTCCAGCAGTTCGACCAGCTCCATCCGCACGCCGGACGCACCGCGCCCCAGCGACAGCAGTTTCAGCGCCATCATCAGGCGGGCGTGGGGTTCGGGGATCGCCTCGCCCAGGCCGCAGCAATGGGACAGGATCAGGTTGCGTTGCAGGGTGGCAGTGTCGGACGGGTCAATCTTGACCGAGGCCAGTTTGCCAAAGCCGGTGTTCACGCCGTAAACCGCGTCCGTCCCATTGGCCGCGTCAGCAATCTGTGCCTGCGCCGCACGGATGCCGTAATGGCAGGCCGGATCAAGGCGCACGGCAAGCCCGTCGCGCCAAATCATTTCCAGATCGGCCAGAGTGGTGGCGCCGGGTGTCAGGGTCAGTGTGGTCATGCGATTTCTCCGGTGATACGAAACGCCAACGGATTGAAGCCGATGCGATAAGACAGTTCTGCCGGTTCGGCGATGTCCCAAACGGCTAGATCAGCCACCTGACCGGGCGCAATCGTGCCCAGATCCGTCAGCCCCAGCGCGGCGGCGGCGTGTTGCGTGACGCCGCGCAGCGCTTCTTCTGGTGTCATGCGAAACAGGGTGCAGCCCATGTTCATCGTCAGCAGGATCGAGTTCAGCGGAGAGGTGCCGGGATTCAAATCCGTCGCGAGCGCAATCGGCACCCCATGCTTGCGCAGAAGATCAAGCGGGGGCTGCTGGGTTTCACGCAGGGTGTAGAACGCACCGGGCAGGATCACGGCCACGGTGCCAGCGTCCGCCATCGCGCGCACGCCGGGTTCGTCCAGATACTCGATATGGTCCGCCGACAACGCGCCATAGCTTGCCGCCAATTTCGCGCCGCCCAGATTGGACAGTTGTTCGGCGTGCAGTTTCACCGGCAGGCCAAGGTCGCGGGCCACGTCAAACACGCGGGCGATCTGGGCGGGCTGAAAGGCGATGCCTTCGCAGAACCCGTCCACCGCATCCACCAGCCCTTCGGCGTGGGTGGCGCGCAGGGCGGGGATGCAGACCTCGTCAATATAGTCATCGTCACGACCGGCATATTCGGCGGGCGTGGCGTGGGCGCCAAGGAAGGTGGTCTTGACGCGGATGGGGCGCTGGTCGGCAATCATCCGTGCGACACGCAGCATCCGAAGCTCGGTCTCCGTGTCCAGACCATAGCCCGATTTGATTTCGATGGTCGTCACGCCTTCGGCGATCAGCACGTCAACGCGGCGCAAGGCCTGCGCCAGCAACTCGTCCTCGCTGGCCGCGCGGGTGGCCGTGACGGTCGACACGATGCCACCCCCGGCGCGCGCGACTTCTTCATAGCTGGCCCCGTTCAGGCGCATTTCGAATTCGACCGCGCGATCGCTGCCATGCACGATATGGGTGTGACAGTCGATCAGGCCGGGTGTCACCACGCGCCCGCCCAGCGACCGTTGATCCAGTCCGGCAAAATCTGCTGGCACGTCTGTCTGAGGCCCGACCCAAGCGATTTTGCCACCCTGAATGGCGATCGCTGCGTCGCGGATCATCCCATAGGGCGCATCGCCATGCGCCATGGTTGCTACGTGCAGATCGGTCAAAAGCTGGAGCATCGCCGTCATAAGATCGGTCCTTTTCGCGAAGTTTCGCCTTTTCTGGTATAATTTTATGTGCAATATGTCTATACATAAAATGAAATACACAGGATAAAGACCATGATCCACGCCCGTCAGGCCTTGCTCGCGTCCGGTTGGGCGCAGGATGTTCGCATCACCCTTAAAGATGGCCGCATTGATCAGATCGCGCCCAATACGGCTGCCCAGACGGGGGACGTGCGCGTTGATACGCTGCTGCCCGCCTTGGGCAACCTGCACTCGCACACGTTCCAGCGCGCGATGGCGGGCATGACCGAGCTGCGCAAGGCCGGGCGCGACAGTTTCTGGACATGGCGCGAGCTGATGTATCGCTTCATGGACCGCCTGACCCCGGAGCAGATCGAGGCCATCGCCGTGCTTGTTTTCGTCGAAATGCAGGAGGCCGGGTATGCCAGCGTGGGCGAGTTTCACTATGTCCACCACCAGCGCGGCGGCGCGCCCTATGATGCGCTGGCCGAATTGTCGCTGCGGGTGATGGCGGCGGCGGGCGAGACCGGCATCGGGCTGACCCATCTGCCGGTGCTGTATACCTATGGCGGGGCGGGCAAGGTGGCGCTGGCCGAAGGGCAGGTGCGCTTTGGCAATGATGTCGACCGCTTTGCCGATCTGGTGCAAGGGGCGCGTGCGGGGCTTTCCGCCCTGCCCGATGACGCCCGCGTGGGCATCGCGCCGCATTCGTTGCGCGCCACATCCCCCGACGATCTGGCCCGTGCGCTGGCGGATCATCAGGGCGGGCCGGTGCATATCCACATCTCGGAACAGCCCAAGGAAGTCGAGGACATCCAGAATTGGCTGGGCGCACGTCCTGTCGAGTGGCTTTTGGCCAATGCCCCCGTCGACGCAGGCTGGTGCCTGATCCACGCCACCCACATGACCGAGGGCGAGACCCGCGCGATGGCAGCCTCCGGCGCGGTCGCGGGCCTGTGCCCCATTACAGAAGCGAACCTTGGCGATGGCCCCTTCAACGGCCCCACCTTCCTTGAGGCTGGCGGCGCGTTCGGCGTCGGGTCGGACAGCAACGTCAATATCTCGCTGACTGAAGAACTGCGCACGCTGGAATATTCCCAACGTCTGCGCGACGTGGCACGCAACGTGATGGTGGTCGGCGAAGGCTCGGTCGGGGCAACGCTTTACACAGGTGCGGCCCGCGGCGGCGCGCAGGCTTTGGGCCGCGACGCGGGCGAGATTGCGCCGGGGCGTCTGGCAGATTTGGTCGCCATCGACAGCACTGACCCCACATTGTGCGCCCTGACACCTGACCAGATCCTTGACGGTCTGTGTTTCGCGGCGAAAGACACCGTCATCACTGACCTGTGGTCTGCCGGGCGGCACAATGTGACTGGCGGGCGGCACATCGCGCGCGACGCGGTGGTCGCGCGGTATCGCAGTGCGGTCGCGGACCTGCTCGCCTCGCTTTAGTCTTTAGGGCGCAGGGTGATGGTCAGTGCGACCGCATCCTGCGCCAGATCGAAACGCAACGGCGCGTCGGTGCGGATCGCCGTGTCGCCCACGTCCAAAGCCTTGCCTTCCACCGACGCGGTGCCCGCGATCACATGCAGCACACAGGTCTGCCCGGCTTGCCCGACCTTATACGTGCCAGCATCGCGCAGGGTCTGCGCATCGCCTTCGCACCGCGCGGTGTCGAACATCAGGTTGAAATCACGGATCGGGCCTTGGGTCAGCGTGGCCGTGACGGGTGCCCCTCCGTCGAACCGCACGGGCTGCGCATAACCCGCCTGCAGATCGCCATCCGGCCCATGCAGCACCATGCCATCGCCCTGAATGACCGTCAGGATACGCGTCAGGCCCGGAAAGATGGAAAAAGCCCCGTCGCCATCCACATCCGCCATGCTCAGCCGCCACAAAGTGCCCGTTTTATCCTGTTCTTTGGCGATATTGCGTGTGATCCCACCACCGTTTTTCCAAGGTGTTTCCACCAAGTCGCATTGCCGAAAAATCATGATCTCTCTACGCAAAACTCGCTTAAGCGCCTCATTTTTAATACTCTCACGCCGACAGAACCACTTCACGACGAGTCCCATTTTACTATTGAGGACGCTCTTGATCCTCACCAAGCGAATCCCAATCCGTCTGCAAGCTTCAGGGAAATATCGGTTGGATACAAGAAAGACACAGCCATTGACTGGAGGCCAATACCATCGACGTTAAGCCGGCAAACGATTGGCGACGTCAGCCTTTGCGTTTCTGATCATCTAGGTGTTTAGTCCCGGCATCTGGTGGATCGGATCAACATTGAATCTGTCTGGCTCTGATGTCCAGATTTTGCAGATGTATTCGTATGGCGTGAGGCCGCTGAGTGTCTTCAAGCGTCGAGCGAAGTTGTAGGCCGCCATGAAGTCAGAGAGGTGCGTCCGGAGTTGATCGTGGCTGTCGTAGTGGAAGCGTTTGACGGTCGCGTCCGTGATTGTTCGGTTCATGCGTTCGACTTGACCGTTGGTCCACGGGTGGTTTGGCTTGGTCAGGCGATGCTCGATCCCTTTGACTTCGCAGATCATGTCGAAGCGCATTTGCCGGGAATAGGCGGTGTTCCGGTTCCTGGGCTGGTCGGCGAACTGGATGCCGTTATCGGTCAGGATCGTGTGGATGCGGTAGGGAACGGCTTTGAGCAGGTGCTCCAAGAACTCCCATGCCGTCCGCCTGTCGGCCTTCTCGACCAGTTGAGTGACCGCGAACTTGCTGGTGCGGTCGATTGCCACGAAGAGATATAGCTTGCCCTCTGCGGTCTGCACTTCGGCAATATCCATGTGAAAAAACCCGATCGGGTAGCGTTTGAAGCGCTGACGCTTAGGCTTGTCGCCCTCGACGTCCGGTAGCCGCGAGATCCCATGCCGCTGAAGGCAGCTGTCGCGTTGCCCTTAATTTTGAGATGCGGCGCGTTTGGGGGAGTGGACAAAACATGGGGGTCATGCGGCGCGTTTTCTGTTTGCGACGGTCAGCCGACCATCGAGAACTGCGGCCCTTGTGACGGCTACTCGGTGAGCCCCTTTGGGCGACCACCGCATCCTTCTGCGCTTTCCCATGCGGGCATTGGCAATGTCATCGACTGATCCTTCGGCACGAGATGACGAGATGGGCAGCCCGTTACGGTACCGTCGGCCATAGTCGACAAGGGATTCCATGTTGTTCGCGAGATAGGTGTACAGTGTCCCGCATCGGGCCTGCACACGAGCGGCAGCGGTGCGGACAGCCAAAGGTTCTTCCGCAAGGCGGGTGCAATCGTGCATGAGCCCTTTCAGATAAGTTTCCGCGACCCGTGCTCTGCCATGCCACAGCCACCAGCGAAGGCTTTTCGCGGGGCGCTGGAACAGCACCGGAATTCCAGTGAATCCCGGTATCTGGACCAGACCCTGAACGGCGGCCTCGACATGTCGAATACGCATCGAGATGTGCCACCAGTCGAGGATATGCTTCACCTGGCCGTCGCCACCCATGGCATTCCGTATGAGGTTCGGGAGAGCAAGCTCGCCATCAGAGATTACCGTCAACAGACGGCCCGGCTTCCATCCAAAGTCTGACAGCTCTTCTCGCATCCGGCTGCCTGGCGATGCCGTCGCATTGGCGACCAAGCCAAATCGTCGGCACATATTGCGACTTTCAATCTTACCGACCACAAGATCCAGGTGTCGCTGCTGATACTCCGGTCGACAGCGGATATGCGCACCGTCCAGAAAAACCGTCAAACCCCCTTTGGGAAGTGCTTCAGCGGGATCGCCTGATGCCCTTCGACTTTTCTCGAGCCCCGCGGCTACTCTTCCCAACCGGTCACGCACCGTGGTGTGATGGGGCGGATGGCAGGGGAGGAAGCTTTTCATCAGCCGCGCGGCTTCGCGAAAGGAATGCCGGGACCCGAGTTCCGCATGGAGCCGCTGCAGCTCCGGGGTAGCCCGGTCAGGAAAGAAATAGGCCAGCGGAGAAATAGGTCCGCCGGGCATCGCCGCTGACCTGGCATCACACGAACAGCGGCGCAAGCGCGCGGCTTTGACCCGAACCCGCCCAAAGAGCGTGTCGAGATCGCGCGTGCGATAGTCATGAATGGCACGAACCGAGGCGCAATCCGGGCATACGCGGCTTTCTCGGATGATTTCCTCAACCTGATCGCAAAGAATTGCCCGCTGAATCTGTTCGACAACCCTCTTCCCATCCTCGAGGCGCAACCCGATCCCGTCTGGACAGGTCACCCGGTAGGGTCGTGAAATGCCGTCAAGCTGATGAGTGCGCTTCTCCCCGTTGTCGAAGGTAGTTTCGATTGTAATCCGTACGTCCATGGCAGCCCCACACGCAAAGAACTCACCTTAGCACGGGCCGCAACGACGAAGATGACCCCCATGTTTTGTCCACTCCCGCTCCCAAACGGCGTCATTGATGCCACGTTCCAGGCTGCCAGTCCCATTGAGATATGCCTGAACAAGAGGGCGCAGCACCGCGGCCCTGCGCGCCTCTTCAGCACCAACGGCAACGGAGTCTTCGCCATCATCATTCATCGATATTTGCCGCAAATGTCTGTGAACCCTGTCTCAGGTTTAAGGGCAAAAATATCAGAATTAAAGGCAAAATCTCATATTTAAGGGCAAAACTCAGCCGTTGATTTCGTTGGATTCCCATCTCACAATTAAGGGCTACGCGACACCAGGTCTTGATCGGATGCGGGATACCGATCGCCAAGATCATCGCTGCAATGGGCAGACCCCAAGCGATCAACGCACCGGGAAGTGTCGACAGAAGATCGGTCCTTTCCTTCAGCACCATGGCATTACCCCGCGCAGCAGCTGAGTTTGGCCACATCCTTGTCGAAAGTCTGGGCCGCAAGTTTCAGCCCTTCAACCGTGGTCAGATATGGGAAAATCGTTTCGCCGAGGGCCTTGGAGGTCATGCCGAACTTGAGCGCCATTGCCAGCGTCTGGATCGTGTCCGAGCCTTCGGGCGCCACGATCTGGCCGCCCAGCAGGCGGTCGGTCTTGGCGTCGGCCACCAGCTTGATCACGCCGCGGGTGTTGCGGGCCGCGGCGGCGCGCGGGACGTTGTCGAGCGTGATCACGCTGATCTTGACCTCGTGCCCCGCCGCCTTGGCCCCAGCCTCTGAAACGCCGACACCGGCCACTTGCGGGTCGGTGAACACGACCCATGGCATCGCCGCATTCTCATAGCGCATTGGCTCCAGTCCAAGGGCATTGTTGATTGCCACCTTGGCACCGTAGGCGGCCATGTAGACGAACTGGTCACGGTCGGTGACATCGCCCGCCGCCCAGACGCCGGCCCGCGTCGTGGCCATGTCAGGACCGACCTTGATCGAGCCGCGCGCGTCGGTCTCTATCCCGAGGTCTTCCAACCCGAGGTTCTCGGAATTGGCCACCCGTCCGGTGGTCACAACCAGCCGTTCGGCGGACAAAACCTCGGTCTTTCCATCGCGTTCGACAGTCAGAATGACGCCGCCCGCAGCTTTCGCGGCCGAGACGTAAGCAAGACCGGTCTCGACCGCGATGCCTTCGGTCTTCAGCGCTTGCGTCAGCGCCTGGGCCACCTCCGGCTCGGCGCCGGGCAGAAGGCGCGAGCGGGTCACAAGCGTGACTTTCACCCCCAGCCTTGAGGCCATCTGCGCCAACTCGCAGCCGATATAGCCGCCGCCCAGCACAATGATGCTTTCGGGCCGGTCGGGCAGGGTCAGCAGACCGGTGGAATCGAGGGTCTCCACGGTGTCGATGCCTTTGATGGCAGGTTGATGGGGGCGCGAGCCGGTGGCGATCAGGATGCGCGGGGCGGATATCACCCGCCCGCCGACAGCGACGCCACCCTCGACCAATCGCGCCGGGCCGTCCTCGATATAGGTGACGTTCTCATAGGCGGGCAGCAGGTCGATATATTTCTTGTGCCACATCTCCGCGACCAGATCGGTCGTGCCTTTCACAACGGCTGGCCAATCCACCGCATGTTCGCAGGACGCAATGCCCGGGAACCGGGCAGCGGACGCGCCACCATGGGCCGCCTCTGCGGCGCGGATCATCGCCTTGGACGGAACGCAGCCGACGTTCACGCAGGTGCCGCCGATGGTGCCGTGCCCGACAAGCGCCACCCGCTTTCCGGCTTCAGCTGCAGTGATCGAAGCCGAGAACCCGGCAGAGCCCGCACCGACGACGATCAGGTCATAACTGTCGGCGCCGACATCCTTCGAAGAGCAGCAATCATGTTCCTTGACGGTTTGATCCATTTTCATTTCCTTTACTTGAACCGGGCGCCACCATCTTGGCGGCGGTCAAATTTCAATTCACACCATCGACCCGATGTCGGAGGCGTAACTGGGATAAGCGAAAATCATCGCCTTGATCTGATTTGCGGTCTGCCCGGCACCCATGGCCATGGCGAAAAGATTGATCTGCTCCTCGGCTCCTGGTCCGATCAGGTGCGCGCCGAGTATTTGCCCGCTGCCCCGTTCGACAAGAACCTTGAATCCGGTGTGTTTCGCGCCGACGCGCAGCGACGAATACCAGCCCTCCGTCTTCTCGAAATGCACATCGAACTTCAGCCCCTGCTCCCTGGCCGCCGCTTCCGACAAGCCCACGGTAGCAACCATGGGCAGGGTGAAGACCACTGACGGGATCGGCGGATACTTGATCTCCCGCGCGTCCTTGCCGCCCAGAATGTTCTTCCCCGCGATGCGTCCCTCTGCCGCCGAGACCGGGGTCAGATTCAACCCGCTATCAGCGCAGTCGCCGGCCGCGAAAATGGCCGGGTTGGTGGCGCGCATCGCGTCGCTCACCTTGATGCCACGGCGTGAGTATTCGACTCCAGCGGCCTCGAGGTTCAGCCCGTCTATGTTGGGCACGCGGCCGGTGCCATGCACCACCAGATCGCAAGTGATCGTTTCGGTGCCGTCGTGACGTTCCACGGTGACCACGACTTCGTCGCCCTGTTTCTCGATCTTCGCCACCTTCGCTTTGGTGCGCAGATCGACGCCCAGCTCTGCGGTCGCCTCGACCAGCATCGCGACCAGATCGGGATCAAAGTTGCCCAGGGGGCGGTCCATCATCTCCAGCACGGTCACCTCGCGCGCGCCCGCGCGCTTGGCCACATGGGCGAATTCCATCGCGATGAACCCGCCGCCGACAAAGGCGATGCGGTCGGGACGCTCGGGCAGTTCCAGGAAATCGGTCGAGGTGGCGAGATACTCCTCGCCCGGGATGTTCAGCGTCATCGGTCGGGCACCGGTGGCGATGTGGAAATGCTTCGCCCTCAGGGTCTCGCCGTTCAACTCGATCGCATCGGGGCCGGTAAACCGTACCTCTCCGTGCAAGACGTCGATCCCGGCCTTTTCCAGCCCGGCCTCGATGCGCGGTGGCATCGCGTCGGTGAAGCTGCGCTTGAAGGCGATCATGTCGGACCAGTTGACCGAAGGCTGCGCCTCCAGCCCCTTGCCCTTCATGTTTTCCGCCCACTCGACGCCCTCGGTGACGGCGATCAGCATCTTCTTGGGATCGCAACCGCGCAGGGCGCAGGTGCCGCCATGGGGCTCGCTGTCGATGCTGGCGACGCTCCAGCCGGCATTCGCCGCCATCCGGGCGACGCCATTGCCACCGGTTCCACCGCCGATCACGATAAGGTCGTAGCTCTTCGTCATAAGGTTTTTCTCTTCAATGCTTTGTCTGAGGCGCTATTTGGATGGATGTCAGCCCAGTTTCCCTCAGGACGCCGAGCCGCGCGCGTTCTTGCGCCAGAGCGCGTAAATGGTCAGCAGGATAAAGATGCCCAGTGCCGGAAACAGCACGAGGTCGAGATATCCGACGACGGCGGCCAGGCCGACCGCGCCGAAGAGGATCACCAAAATGGGCGTAAAGCAGCAGAGCGCCACAATGATGGTGCCGATGATGCCCACTTTCAAAAGGCCGTTCGAAGATGTGTCGTCTGAAGGCATCGTAATTTGTTTCCTCATGTCTGGTGCATCAATTGCGTGGTGCCACCGGATCCGGGATCGACCCGAACAGCCCAAAGACCTGTGCCGGTGCGTTGCTCTACTCGGCCGCGAAATCGGCCGGGCGGTGGATACTCTCACCGGCGGCCCGGGTTTTGGTGCAAGTCTCATCCGGTGCGCCATCGACACCTGCTGATCCCCTGCGCCTGATCTCGCGAACAACCAGCGCCGCGCCAATTGCCGCGACGACAGCGGCTATTCCGCCGAGCCCCATCAACCACCCGCCAATCCCGCCGAGAATGGTGGCTAGGATGACGCCACCGCCGCCGCAGCAGATCACCATGATCGGCGCGGCAATGATGAAGGCCAGAAGCCCGCCCAAATGTTTGTCATCCATGGCCATACCCGTCCTTCCGTGCTCAGGACTCCCCCGCCTGGAGCACCTCGGCCGGATAGCCATTGGCCAGAACCGCCTCGATGATCATGTCTGGGTTGGCCGCCTGATCGTCGAAGGCCACGACGTAAGTGCCCGTGCCAAACTCCTCGCCTTCCTGGAAGTCGACGATTTCGACCGTGGGCACGCCGCGCATCGCCGCCGCGACGATGAACGAGCAGGTCGGGCATGTCAGTTCGGCGACACCGACATTGATGCGCTGTTCTTCGGCACTGGCGGGCATTGCGGCCAGAATGCCGAGAGTTGCGAGTGCGAGAGAGAGATGTTTCATCGGTTACGCCTTTCAGTAGGACAGGATGTAGGGGGTCAGGTAGGGGAAGATCATCGCCACGGCGACGATCCCGCTGGCAATCCAGAGAATGGACCGCATGAGTGTTCGGTTCATCGGTCGCGCGCAGGTGCCATCAACGCAGGCTTCGGCCGGGATCGGGCTATACGCCTTGTAAAAGCCGTATCCGATGAAAGCGGCACTCAGTGCGAAGGTGATCCACTTATATTGATAGAACGCGCCCAACTGGGCGATGAACACGCCGGTGACGCCGAAGCTCACCAGCACCAGCGGCAGGATGCAACAGGAGGTCATGGCCAGCGCGCCGAGTACGCCGAGCCCGGTTGTCGCCCATGCCTTTTTGTCAGCTGCCGGGGTTTCGCCCATTGCCGACTGGCGGCCGGCGGATGTGGTTTCAGTCATGGTTCGAATCATCCTTGCCTCAGTGATGATCTCAATCTAGGGTCTGTAGCTGGTACAGGCTCAAGGGGGTTTGGTGTGAATAATCATCACAGATCGGTGAAGGTCCTCAGGCGCGGAGATCTGGCCAAGCTGACCGGCTGCAATCTCGAAACTATTCGCTACTACGAGAACATCGGCGTCATGCCCGAGCCGCCGCGCTCCAGCAAAAATTATCGCGTCTACGATGACAGACATGTCGCGCGTCTGCGCTTCATCATGCGCGCGCGCGAGTTGGGGTTCACGCTCGACGAGGTTCGCGATCTGCTCGCATTGGTCGATGGCGGGGCCCAGACCTGCGGCGAGGTGCAGGGTCTGGCAAATGCGCATCTCGCTTCAGTCCGCGCCAAGATCGCGGATCTCAAGCGCATTGAGCACGTCCTGTCGTCCACCGTGGCGCAATGTAGCGGAGACGATGTGCCCGAATGCCCCGTCATAGATGCGCTGAGGGAGGAGGCCTAAAAGGTTTCTTGAGGAAATCCGCGGCAATCAAACCGGACAGTCCTTGGCTTCCGCGCTAGGAACACCGTGACCAATATCGCGGGCAGCGAAGAAACCGCGCTCTGAGGTGCCCCTAGTTTCCTAGACATCCGCTTCCACGAATCAGGCCGTAGCCGGCCAAGCTGATCAACTCGGACAGGTGCAGGCACAGAGTTACCGCAAGATTTATCGCTCGATCCGGCACCGCGGCTTCGAGGTGCTCGCGCCTCTCCTGAAGGTCGCGTATTTTACTGGAAACTGAATGGCTGAAATCCCGCTTGGGCATGTTCTTGTTCGCATTTAGGCAAATTCTAATTTGCTGTCCGCCACATTCGAAACTTTCCCTGCCCTGTTACCTCACGGACCAATCCCCTTTCTTCCATCCAGGTCAGGTTCCGCTGGACCGCCGCTCGGCTAGGTCGTGAACTCATAAACGGGATTCCGTTTTTGGCGGTGTGATGATTCACTTTCGGAAACGGAGGTGAGCATGACGGGCAGACACGATGTGAGCGATGCGGAATGGGCGGTGATCTCGCCGCTGT
>NZ_FWFQ01000016.1 GCF_900172235.1 Pseudoruegeria aquimaris
ACAGCGGCGAGATCACCGCCCATTCCGCATCGCTCACATCGTGTCTGCCCGTCATGCTCACCTCCGTTTCCGAAAGTGAATCATCACACCGCCAAAAACGGAATCCCGTTTATGAGTTCACGACCTAGGCGCGCCGGGCCTCGATGGCCTGCCAGATCTTCTCGGCGATGTTGACGCCGTCGAAACGCTCCAGTTCCTGGATGCCGGTGGGCGAGGTTACGTTGATCTCGGTCATGTAGTCGCCGATCACGTCGATCCCGACGAAGATCAGCCCCTTTTCCTTCAGCGCCGGGCCGATCGCCGCGCAGATCTCGAGATCCCGCTCGGTAAGGCCCACCTTCTCGGGCCGCCCGCCCACGTGCATGTTGGAGCGCGTCTCCCCTTCCGCGGGCACCCGGTTGATCGCACCGACGGGCGCACCGTCCACGAGGATCACGCGCTTGTCGCCGTTGGAGACGTCGGGCAGGAATTTCTGCGCGATCAGGGGTTCGCGGTTGATGCCGGTGAACAGCTCGTGCAGCGAGGCGAGGTTGCGATCGTTCGGATCGAGCCGGAACACCCCGGCGCCGCCGTTGCCGTAGAGCGGCTTCAGGATGATGTCCCCGTGTTCGGCCTTGAAGGCCCGGATGGTGTCGAGATCGCGGGCGATCAGGGTGGGCGGCGTCAGCTCCGCGAATTGCAGCACCATCAGCTTCTCGGGGCAGTTGCGCACCCAGAAGGGATCGTTCACCACCAGCGTGCCCGGATGGATCATCTCCAGCAGGTGGGTGGTGGTGATGTAGCCCATGTCAAACGGGGGATCCTGCCGCAGCCAGACGACATCCCATTCGGAGAGATCCACTTCCTGCTCCGCGCCGAGCGTGAAATGGTTGCCCTTCTCGCGGCGCACCTCCAGGGGCCAGCCCTTCGCCAGAACGCGCCCCTCGCGATAGCTCAGCCGGTCCGGCGTGTAGTAGAACAGGCTGTGGCCGCGCGCCTGCGCCTCTTCCGCGATGCGAAACGTGCTGTCTGCGTCGATGTCGATCGGCGCGATGGGATCCATCTGGATGGCGACCTTGAGCGGCATGGCAATACTCCTTTCGCCCCTACATGGCGAAAGGCGCCCGCGGGTTCAATGGCGTTCACGCCCACATGGCCGCATTCTCGATCACCTCGATTTTCCCCTCTGCATCGACCAGCGCGAGATCGATCCGCATGGGGGTGTTCAGCCCCGCCGGCTCCCCGGCGAGGAATTCCTCCGCCGCCGCCATGATCCGCTGAAGCTGGCGCCGGCCGAGGCGGGCAGCAGCGCGGGCATGGGTGCTGCTTTTCTTGACCTCGATGAAGATCAGCTCATCACCTTCGCGCGCGATCAGATCCACTTCGCCGCCGCGCCCGCGCCAGCGGTGGTGGCGCAGCCGCGCACCGCGCGCCGAATAGTGCCGCTCCACCGCGCGTTCGGCGGCAAGGCCCGCGTGATAATTCATCTGCTGACGGATCGCTTTCATGGCCCGATCTCCCCTCCATCGCATTGATCCTAGCGCGGGGGCCCTTGCCGCTCCGTTAACGGCTCAGAGAAAGCGCCTGCTGATAGACCTCCCGCCGCTTCAGCCCGTAGGCCTCCGCCACCATCGCCGCCGCATCCTTCACCGAAAGCGTCTCCAGTGCCCGCCTGAGGGCGCTTTCCACGTCTTCCTGCGGCAGGGCCTCCGCCTGCGCGCGATCCACCAGCACCACGACCTCCCCCTTCACCGATGCCGAGGCATAATGCGCGGCGAGCGCGGACAGCGTGCCCCGGCGCACCTCTTCGAACTTCTTGGTCAGCTCGCGGCAGACGGCGGCCTCCCGATCGCCTCCGAGCACGCCGGCCATGTCGGCAAGGCTGGCGGCGAGGCGCTTGGGAGATTCGTAGAAGGCCAGCGTTCCGGGCACGGCCGCGCAATCCTCCAGCGCGCTGCGGCGGGCGCCCGTGGCATTGGGCAGGAAGCCCGCGAAGAAGAAGCGGTCCGTCGGCAGGCCGGCGATGGTGAGCGCGGTGATGACGGCGGAGGGCCCCGGCGCGCTGGTGACGAGATGGCCTTCATCCAGCGCCGCGCGCGCGAGGCTGAAGCCGGGATCGGCCACCAGCGGGGTGCCGGCTTCGGATGCATAGGCCACCGATTTCCCCTCCTGCAACGCGCGCATCAGGCGTGGGCGCGCGGTATCGCCGTTGTGATCGTGATAGGCGATCACCGGGCGCTCGCCGAGCGGCACGCCGTGGATCTCGAGCAGGCGGCGCAGGGTGCGGGTGTCCTCCGCGGCGATCACGTCCGCGCTGGCCAGCACGTCCAGCGCGCGCAGGGTGATGTCGCGCGCGGAGCCGATCGGCGTGGCCACGAAATACAGCCCCGCGGGCAGCGGTCGGATTTCATAATTCACGGGGGGCCCTCTTTGCTTCCGTTTACAGTTGCGCGGCAAACCCTTAGGGTCCGGAGACGTATTTTGACCGTGCACAGGGATGAGGTCCAGCCCATGTTTTCCGTTTCACGCATTGTCCGCAAACCCCTGGCGCTGCTCGCCGTTCCGGCAATGGCACTGCTGCTGGCCGCCTGTCAGCCGGTGAGCCAGGGGGGCAACACAGGCCCCAGCATCAACACCAGCAAACCCGTGCAGGTCGCGCTGCTCGTGCCCAAGGGCTCGGGCCAGTCCGGCGACGCGATCGTCGCCCAGAGCCTCGAGAACGCCGCGCGCCTTGCGATGGCGGATCTGGACGGGGTGACCATCGACCTGCGCGTCTACGACACCGCCGGCTCCGCCTCGCAGGCCTCCGCCGTGGCGACGCAGGCGGTGAACGAGGGCGCCAAGATCATCCTCGGCCCGCTCTACGCGCAATCGGCCAACGCGGTCGGGCTGGCGACGGCCTCGCGCAACGTCAACGTGCTGGCCTTCTCCAACAACACCGAGATCGCCGGCGGCAACGTCTTCGTGCTCGGCAACACCTTCGAGAACACCGCCAACCGGATGGTCAGCTTCGCCGCCCGCCAGGGCAAGCGCAACATGGTCATCGTGGCGGCCGACAACCCGGCGGGCGCGCAAGGGGCCGCGGCGATCCAGGCGGCCGCCAGCCGCAACGGCGCCTCGGTGGCCGGCGTCGTCCGGCACCAGTTCTCCCAACAGGGCGTGATCGACGCGGTGCCCGCGGTGAAGGCCGCGGTGCAGAACAACGGCGCGGATTCCGTCTTCTTCACCTCCGACACCGCCGGTGCGCTGCCGCTCTTCACCCAGCTGCTGCCCGAGTCCGGCATCGATCCCTCGATCACCCAGTTCATGGGGCTCACCCGCTGGGACATCCCCGCCTCCACGCTGGAGCTTCCGGGCGTGCAGGGCGGCTGGTTCGCGCTGCCCGATCCGGCGCTGCGCAGCAATTTCACCTCGCGCTACACCGCCACCTACGGCGGCTCCCCGCATCCGCTGGCCGGGCTCGCCTATGACGGCATCGCCGCCATCGGCGCCTCGGTGAAGGCCGGGCGCGCCGATGCGTTGGCGAAATCGGGCCTGACGCAGGCTGCGGGCTTCGTCGGGGTCAACGGCATCTTCCGTTTCCTGCCCGATGGCACTAATGAACGGGGAATGGCGATCGGCGAGATCCGCAACAACCAGGTAACAGTCATTGACCCTGCCCCAAGAAGTTTCCGCGGCGCCGGCTTCTGACCAGCTCCGCCACACGGTCGCGGCGCCGGCGGAGCTGATCTGCCCGGCCATCGAGATCTTCGACGAAAACGGCGTGCGGGCCGCCATCGAGGCGGCCTGCGGCGCGGGCGACACCGGGGGCGACATCCGCGCCGCCACGGTGCGCTGCCTCAACGAGGCGCAGAAGCGCGGGCGCGCCCGCATCAAGGAGGCCTTCCAGGCGGATCCGCTGAAGGCGCGCGCCACCACGCGGGCCTACACCTATCTCACCGACTGCCTCGTGACGATGGCCTTCGAGGTGGCCTCCGAGCGGCTGCACAAGGTGCACACCCCCACCACGGGCGAACGGCTCTCGGTGTTGGCGGTCGGCGGCTACGGCCGCGCCGAGATGGCCCCCTTCTCCGACGTGGACCTGCTCTTCCTCACCCCCTACAAGATCACCGCCTGGGCGGAGAGCGTGATCGAGTCCATGCTCTACATCCTCTGGGATCTGCGCCTGAAGGTGGGGCACGCCAGCCGCACGGTGAAGGACTGCCTGCGGCTGGGCAAGGAAGACTACACCATCCGCACCGCCCTGCTGGAGAACCGCTTCCTCGTCGGTGACGCCGCCCTCGCCGACGAGCTGAACACGGTGCTGACGAGCCAGCTCTTCGCCAATTCCGCCTCCGAGTTCATCGAGGCCAAGCTGGCCGAACGCGGCGAGCGGCACCGCAAGCAGGGGCTGCGCTACGTGGTGGAGCCCAACGTCAAGGAGGGCAAGGGCGGCCTGCGCGATCTGCAGTCGCTGTTCTGGATCGCCAAATACATCCACGGCGTGCAGGACACCGGCGAGCTGGTGCGCCTCGGGGTCTTCACCCGCGAGGAATACCACAGCTTCGAGCGCGCCGAGCGCTTCCTCTGGGCCACGCGCTGCCATCTGCACCTGATCGCGGGCCGGGCCACCGAACAGCTGACCTTCGATCTGCAGGTCGAGGTGGCCGACGCCATGGGCTACACCGATCACGGCGGCCGCCGGGCGGTGGAGCATTTCATGCAGGCCTATTTCCGCCACGCCACGCGCGTGGGCGAGCTCACGCGCATCTTCCTCACCAAGCTCGAAGCCAGCCACGTGAAGAAAGCCCCCTCGCTCGTCGGGTTCTTCCGCCGCCGCAAGCGGGTGAAGCCGGGCTACAAGCTGGTGCAGAACCGGCTGACCTACGCCAGCGAAGCGGCCTTCCTGTCGGACAAGTTGAACCTGCTGCGCATCTTCGAGGAAGGGCTGCGCACGGGCTACCTGATCCACCCGGACGCAATGCGCATCATCACCGCGAACCTCGATCTGATCGACGACGAGATGCGCGCCGACAAGGAGGCCGTGCGGCTCTTCCTCGGACTGATGCTCAAGCACGGCAACCCCGAGCGCGCCCTGCGGCGCATGAACGAGCTGGGCGTGCTGGCGGCCTTCATCCCCGAGTTCGAACCCATCGTCGCGATGATGCAGTTCAACATGTATCACGCCTACACGGTGGACGAGCACACCATCCAGTGCATCAAGACGCTGGCGCGCATCGAGCACGGCGAGCTGGTGGAAGAGCTGCCGGTGGCTTCCGGCATCCTGAAGGAAGGGGTGAACCGAAAGGTGCTCTACGTCGCGCTGCTGCTGCATGACATCGGCAAGGGCCGGCCCGAGGATCACTCCATCCTCGGCGCCCAGATCGCGCGCAAGGTGGCGCCGAGGCTCGGGCTGAAGAAGAGCGAATGCGAAACCGTCGAATGGCTGGTGCGCAACCACCTGCTGATGTCGGACATGGCCCAGAAGCGCGACATCTCCGACCCGGCCACGATCCGCGGCTTCGCCAAGCAGGTGGCCACGCGCGAGCGGCTCGACCTGCTCACGGTGCTGACCGTCTGCGACATCCGCGGTGTCGGCCCCGGTGTGTGGAACAACTGGAAGGCCACGCTTTTGCGCAGCCTCCATCAGGAAACAGCCGAGGCGTTGGAAACAGGCCTTGCGGATCTGAATCGCGGCAAGCGCGAGGCCGAGGCCAAGCGCGCCCTGCGCGAAGCGCTTTCGGATTGGGACCCGAAAGCGCTGCGCGAAGAGATCAAGCGCCACTACGGCCCCTACTGGCAGGGGCTCGACACCGAATCGCAGGTCAAGATGGCGCATCTGCTCAAGGGCATCCGCGTCGATGAGATCCGCATCGACGTCCTGCCCGACGATGCCCATGACGCCACCCGCGTCTGCTTCTGCATGGCCGACCACCCGGGTATCTTCTCGCGCCTCGCCGGGGCGCTGGCGCTCGTTGGAGCCAACGTGGTGGACGCGCGCACCTACACCACGGCGGATGGGTTCATCACCACGGTGTTCTGGATCCAGGACTCCGAGCACCACCCATACGAGATCAGCCGCCTGCCGCGCCTGCGCCAGATGATCGAGCGCACGCTGAAGGGCGAAGTGATCGCCGGGCAGGCGCTGGCCAGCCGCGACAAGGTGAAGAAGCGGGAGCGCGAGTTCCGCGTGCCCACCAACATCACCTTCGACAACGACGGCAGCGAGATCTACACCATCATCGAGGTGGACACCCGCGACCGCCCCGGCCTGCTGTTCGATCTCACCCGCACGCTGGCGAACGCCAACATGAACATCGCCTCGGCCCAGATCGCCACCTACGGCGTGCAGGCCGTGGACGTGTTCTACGTGAAGGACATGTTCGGCCTGAAGCTCTATGCCGAAAGCAAGCAGCGGGCGCTTGAAGCCAAGCTGCGCGACGCCATCGAGAAGGGTGTCGAACGGGCGGGGGCCGCATGAAGCCAATCCGCCTGATGGCCGGCTTCCTGACGGTCGGCGTCTGGACGCTGCTGTCGCGGTTGATGGGATTCGTGCGCGACATCCTGATCGCAAGCTACCTCGGCGCGGGCCCCGTGGCCGAGGCTTTCCTGATCGCCTTTTCGTTGCCCAACATGTTCCGCCGCTTCTTCGCCGAAGGCGCGTTCAACATGGCCTTCGTGCCGATGTTCTCCAAGAAGCTGGAGGGCGGCGAGGATGCCGCCGGTTTCGCGCGGGAGGCCTTTACCGGGCTCGCCACCGTGGTGCTGGTGTTCACCCTGATCGCCCAGGCGGCGATGCCCTGGCTCGTGCTGGCCATGGCCTCGGGGTTTCTGGCCGATGAGCGGTTCGACCTGGCGGTGCATTACGGGCGCATCGCCTTCCCCTACATCCTGTTCATCTCGCTGGCCGCGCTGCTGTCGGGCGTGCTGAACGCCGCCGGGCGCTTCGTGGCCGCGGCCGCCGCGCCGGTGCTGCTGAACGTGCTGTTCATCGGCGCCATGGTGCTGGCGGAGCGGTTCGGCTGGCCCATCGGGGACGCCATCATCTGGACGGTGCCGCTGGCCGGGATCGCCCAGCTGGCGCTTGTCTGGTGGGCCGCCGGGCGCGCGGGCTTTCCGATCCGGCTGCAACGCCCGCGCCTGACGCCCGACATGAAGCGCCTTGCCATGATCGCCGCCCCGGCCGCGCTGGCCAGTGGCGTGGTGCAGGTGAACCTGCTGGTGGGGCGGCAGGTGGCCAGTTTCTTCGACGGCGCCATCGCATGGCTGAACTACGCCGACCGCCTTTATCAACTGCCGCTGGGCGTCGTGGGCATCGCCATCGGCGTCGTGCTGCTGCCCGATCTCTCCCGCCGGCTGCGCGCCGGCGATGCAGCGGGCGGGCAGGCCGCTTTCAGCCGTGCGGGCGAAATTTCACTCGCGCTCACCGTCCCTTGCGCGGTGGCGCTCGTGGTGATCCCGCAGCAGCTGATCGGCGTCTTGTTCGAGCGCGGCGCCTTCGGCCCTGCAGACACGGCGGCCACGGCGGCGGCGCTGGCGATCTACGGTCTCGGGCTGCCGGCCTTCGTGCTGCAGAAGGTGCTGCAACCGCTCTATTTCGCACGGGAGGACACCAAAACCCCCTTCCGCTTCGCGCTGGTGACGATGGTGATCAACCTCACCGTCGCCATAGGCGCGGCCTTCTGGATCGGCTACCTCGCCGCCGCCGTCGCCACCTCGCTCTCGGGCTGGGTCATGGTCTGGCTGCTGTGGCGCGGGGCGCGCGGCATGGGGCCGGAAGCGCAGTTCGACGCGCGGTTCCACACCCGCTGGTGGCGCATCGTGCTGACCTCGCTGGTCATGGGCGCCTGGCTGCTGGCCTGCGCCTACGCGCTGGCGCCGATGTTCGAAGCCGGCGCGCTGCGCTATCTGGCGCTGGCCATAGTCATCGTCACGGGGATCATCATCTACTTCACCGTCGGCCACCTGCTGAACGCGGTGCGGCTGAGCGAGTTCAAGGCGGCGGTGAAGCGGGGCTGACGGAGGACCAGCGGCCCGGAACACGGCCGAAGGCCGCCGGGCCAGCGGCAGACCGTCCCGGCGGGCTGCCGCTTTGCTTGGGTTGGCGCGACGACCAACGTCTCTCGATCTTGGCTGGCATAAAGCGAAACGACCAGAGGGCACTGCGGCAACCCACGGTCCGCCGCTGGCCCTTCCCTACCGCCGGCGCACCACCTGCAGCACCCGCTGCCAGCCGCCCGGCACCAGCAGGAAGCTCAGCCCGAACCCCGTGGCGAAGCCGGCCAGATCGGCCACCCATTCGCGGCTGCCGCCAAAGAGGATGCCCCACAGAAGCTGGATGCCCAGCAGGAAGGCGATCAGGGAAAAGGCGCGATACTTGTTGGCCCCGCGTGCGGCGAGATCCACCCACATCAGCAGGGTGAAGGAGCCGATCAGCCCGTAGACGGCCGGATAGCCCCCCACCAGCGGCACCGGATCGTTCAGCAGAAGCCCGTAGACAAGCGCGCCCATGGCGGCGGAGCCGAAGAAGATCAGCAGCACCGCCCACCAGGAGAAGATCTCACCCGCCATCTTGCCCAGCGCCAGCAGGAACACGAGCACGAAGAGCGCATGGGTGAAGTTCACATGCACCAGCGGGTAGCTCACGAAGCGCAGCAGCATATCGGGGCGGTAGACGCCGGTTTCCAGCATCCAGTCGAAGATGTCGCCGGAGAAGGCGAAGCGCTGCACCGCGTCCAGCCGCCAGCCCACGGCCTCCGGGCCACCGATGATCCCGCGCTCGCCCAGCGTGAAGGCCAGCTCGATGCCGAAGATCAGCAGCGCCAGCCCAACCACCACGGGCGGCAGCGGATTGATCGGGGATTCATCAAAGGGGCTGCTCATGGTCTCGCTCCATCCGGTTGACGGCCTGTGCCCCCATCGGTAAGCGAGCCGTGTATAGAAATCCAGACGGAGAACACACCATGACGGAGGTGGTCCACACACCGCGCGTCTTTTCGGGGATCCAGCCCTCGGGCAACCTGACCCTCGGAAACTACCTCGGCGCCATCAAGCGCTTCGTTGAAATGCAGAACAGCGGCATCGAAACGCTCTACTGCATGGTCGATCTGCACGCGATCACCGTCTGGCGAAAACCCGAGGATCTGCGCCGCGCCACGCGCGAGGTCGCCGCGGGGTTCATCGCCTCCGGGCTCGATCCGGCGAAGTCCATCCTCTTCAACCAGAGCCAGGTGCCCGAGCACGCCCAGCTTGCCTGGATCTTCAACTGCGTCGCCCGCATGGGCTGGCTCAACCGCATGACCCAGTTCAAGGACAAAGCCGGCAAGAACCGCGAGAACGCCTCGGTGGGGCTCTTCGCCTACCCGAACCTCATGGCCGCCGACATCCTGATCTACCACGCCACCCATGTGCCCGTGGGCGAGGATCAGAAGCAGCACCTCGAACTGACGCGCGACATCGCCACCAAGTTCAACAACGATTTCGGCGTCGATTTCTTCCCGATCACCGAGCCGGTGATCGAGGGCGCGGCGACGCGGGTGATGAGCTTGCGCGACGGCTCCAAGAAGATGAGCAAATCCGACCCGTCCGACATGAGCCGGATCAACATGACCGATGACGCCGACGCCATCGCCAAGAAGATCCGCAAGGCGAAGACGGACCCGGACGCCCTGCCGAGCGAGGCCGCGGGCCTGGCCGACCGGCCGGAAGCGCGCAACCTCGTCAACATCTACGCCGCGCTTTCGGAACAGAGCGTGGACGCCGTACTGGCCGAGGTGGGTGGCAAGGCGTTCTCGGAGTTCAAGCCGATGCTCGCCGATCTGGCGGTGGCCAAGCTCTCGCCCATCGCCGCCGAAATGGCGCGGCTGATGGAGGACACCGCCGAGATCGACCGCATCCTCGGCGAAGGAGCCACCCGCGCGCAGGCGATCGCCGCACCGATCCTCGAACAGACCTACGACATCGTGGGCATGGTCCGCTCGCGCTAGGGGCGCTGTAGCAATGACGGGCGCGAAAGATCTCCTTTCGCGCCCTTTTTCGTGGCTACTCCACGGTCAGGCGGCAGAGGATCGTGTTGTCCTGTTCCAGATCCGGCCCCCAGATAAGCTGCGCCGAAGCGTCCCAGTCGATGGTGTCATAGCCCATCTTGGGGCTGACCTCTGCCTCGGAATAGAGGCTGGCCGCCTGCCAGCCGGAGGCATCGAAACCGGGTTGATCCCAGCCTTGCGGCTCGTCGGAAGCGGTGAAATCGCAGGCCCCTTCCCCGGCGACTGGCGTATCCACGGTCTCGCAGGATTTCTCCACCGGGGCGTGGTGGATCACGAGGCATTGCCAGCTTGAGTCGCTGACGGCGGCAACCGCGCCGGTGGCGTCAAAGATCTGGAGGATCACCCCGCCATCGCCCATCTGCTGCCGCGCGGTGCCGATGTATTCCAGCCCGGTGTCGTTTTCCTTGAAATCCTTGGCCACCAGCCCCAGCACGAAGGGGCGCTCGGCCTCGAAGGAAAAGCTTTCGGCGTTGAACGAGCGTTCCGTGGTGATCGGCACGCTGTCTTCCGCCACCTGCTGGCCGTTCACGCGCAGCTCGAACCAGTTGTCGGCCCAGACATCGGCCGAAAAGGGCTCCGCCGAGAGCGTGGCGGGCAGCAAGGCGAGGGCGGCGGCGAGTTGGATCTTCATGGAAATCTCCTGTTCTGTATGCCCATTGCATACGCGCCAGCCGAGAGGATCCGTCGCGCGATCTGGGGGAATTTTCTAAAGCGCCTTGCCGTAATGCGCCGCCTGCACGGTGCGGCTGACGAAGCCCATGCGCTCGTAGGCCCGGCGCGCCTGCCAGTTGGCCGGATCCGCGCTGACCAGCAGGTGCTCGCAGCCAAGGCTGCGCCCGAGCGCCTCGGCATGGGCCACCAGCGCCCTGCCCACCCCTTGGCCGCGATGGGCCGGCGCAACATAGAGGTGGTGCAGATCCAGCCCGCGCCGGGCGAAATGCAGAAGCCCCGTAACACGCAGGGCGGCATAGCCCACCGGCCGGCCGTCGATCTCGGCAAGGGCCACCCGCGCCCAGGCCTGCGGCCCGAAGAGCGCATCCTGCAGCCCCTGCGCGTCGATCCGCGCCGCATCACCGTGGTGGGCGGCCAGCGCCGCGATCATCGTCAGCAGGGCCGGCACATCCTGCCGCCCCGCCGCGCGCACGGAGATGCGCTTTTCTTCTACGGATACCGTCATCGTCCCTGGCTCCTGTGGCCGCCGGACGGATCGACATGAAAAAACCGCCCTGCGGCGGTTTTCATCAGCAACACCCGTTGCGCACCGCCCCTAGTGGAGACGGGTAAAGAAATAAACGGCGGTCTGGGTGCTGTTCCGTGTCATGGCCCAGCCATAGCAGGCGCCGGGCCATGCAATCAAGCTTTCTGGCTTTCGCGCCCCGCTCAGATCAGGCGCACCTGCGTGCCGACCTTGGCCAGCTCGAAGAGTTCCTGGATCTGCGAGTTGTAGAGCCCGATGCAACCCGAGGAGGACTTGCGCCCGATCTTGCGGGTGTCGTGGGTGCCGTGGATGCGGTAGTAGGGCCAGCTCAGGTAGAGCGCGTGGCTGCCCAGCGGGTTGTCCGGGCCCGGACCGACGACGGCGGGCAGGTTCGGGTTGCGCTCCAACATCGAGGGCGTGGGCCGCCACGTGGGGCCGACGACCTTCTGCACCACTTCGGTGTAGCCGAGCCGGGTCAGTTCTTCGGTCAGCGGCACCGAGGAGGGGTAGAGCTTGTAGATCGTGTCGTCCTCGTTCCAGAAATGCACTGTGCGCGAGGTGGTGTCGCAGACGATCACCCCGTTCTTCAGCGAGTCGAAGTGATCCTGCCAGCGCACGGCATGCCAGCTGGAGACGTTGCGCTGCACCTTGGGCTGGTAGATCTGGCCGGGGACCGGGCCGCCGCCGTCCTGCGCGCGCAGAATGGTCGGCGCGAAAAGCATGCCACCGGCAGCAACGCCAAGGCGCAGGGCGGCACGGCGGGTAAGGCGGGAATCGGACATGGAGACCTCGTGATCTGTCGTTTGGCCGATCCTCTACCAGAGCCCCGCCCGGCCGCCAACATGCCGCCAATAAAGTGATCGTGAGGCCGCGGGCTTCCGCCGATGGCAAAGGCCTCCGGCTGTGGCTGGCTGCGGCTGGCTGCGCATGAATGCACAGGATGCCTTTGCCGATGCGGAATTCCGCGCCGCTGCGCCGGCTCCTACATTCGCCTCGACCAACGCATTCAGGAGGGCGTTCCATGCCACAAGCCGCAAGCGCACACCACACCGACGACGGTTTCACCGTCCACCCCGCCACCAAGGTCGGACACATCCACCTGCGCGTCTCCGATCTGGATCGCGCCATCGCCTTCTACTCCGGCTTGCTCGGCTTTCAGATGATGCAACGCTACGGGCGG
This sequence comes from Pseudoruegeria aquimaris, assembly GCF_900172235.1. GTDB lineage: Bacteria > Pseudomonadota > Alphaproteobacteria > Rhodobacterales > Rhodobacteraceae > Pseudoruegeria > Pseudoruegeria aquimaris. The sequence goes on from NZ_FWFQ01000016.1 coordinate 12,383, forward strand.
CAGGCCGCCTTCCTCTCGGCGGGCGGCTACCACCACCACATCGGGCTCAACACCTGGGAGAGCCTCGGGGCAACGCCCCCGCCGCCGGGCCACACTGGGCTCTACCACGTCGCCTTTCTCTTTCCCGACCGCAGCAGCCTCGGCGCTGTGCTGGCCCGGCTGAAAGCAGCCGGCGTGCCACTGGAGGGCGCCGCCGATCACGGGGTGAGCGAAGCCGTCTACCTGCGCGATCCCGACGGAAACGGCGTGGAACTCTACCGCGACCGCCCCGAAGCGGAGTGGCCCCGCGCGCCTGACGGCACGCTGGCCATGATCAACGGCCCGCTCGACGTGGCTGCGCTCATCCGCGAGGGCGGCGCGGCCTGAGGTCGCGCGCGCGGGGTGGGCGCCCGCCGCCGTCACACGGGCGTTACACGGCGGTGCCATGGCTTGGGCGCCCGAGGCGCCCTGTTCTGCGCCCCCGGCCCCGCCGCCGGGGGCTCCTTTTTTTTGCCGCCGGAGCGGGTTCAGCTTCGCCCCGAATGCCGCTAGGGTCCGCGCAAGGCAGACAATGGATCGGAGGCCACCATGGCGACGGGCAGCAACGTGCACACCTATTTCGAGGGCCGCTGGCACAAGGGCGACATCCCGGTGATGCGCGCGGCGGACCACGCCATGTGGCTGGGCTCCTCCGTGTTCGACGGCGCCCGCTACTTCGAGGGCGTGGCCCCCGATCTGCTGGCCCATTGCCGGCGCGTGAACGCCTCCGCCGAGGCGCTCATGATCACCCCCACCGTCAGCGCCGAAGAGATGGTCGCCATCGTCTGGGAAGGGCTCTCGGCCTATCCCAAAAGCGCCGCCGTCTACATCCGCCCGATGTATTGGGCGCTGGAGGGCGGCCACCTCGGCGTTCTGCCCAAACAGGGCGCCACCGGCTTCGCGATCGCGCTCGAGGAAATCCCCATGGCGCCGCCCGAAACCGCCACCACGCTCTGCCGCACGCGCTTCCGCCGCCCGGTGCTGGAAGACGCCGTGGTGAACGCCAAGGCCGGCTGCCTCTACCCCAACAACGCCCGGATGCTGGCGGAGGCGCGCGACAAGGGCTTCGGCAACGCGCTGGTGGCCGACGCGCTCGGCAACGTGGCCGAAACCGCCACCGCCAACGTGTTCATGGTCCGCGACGGGGAGATCTTCACCCCGATCCCCAACGGAACCTTCCTCGCCGGGATCACCCGCGCACGCCACATCGCCAACCTGCGCGCCGACGGCCTCCGGGTGCATGAAACCGTTCTGAGCTTCGAGGATTTCCACGCCGCCGATGAAGTCTTCCTGACGGGCAACATGATGAAGGTCACCCCCGTCACCGGTTTCGAGGACACCTCCTACCAGATCGGCCCCGTCACCCGGCGGGCCCGCGCGCTCTACTGGGACTGGGCGCTCTCGCAGCGCGCCTGAGCCGCGCGCCGCCGCCATAAGCTGTTGTCACGCCACGCGCTTTGCGCAACACTCCGCCGGCAAGACAGGAGGGCGCAATGCGTAAATTTCTCGTGGTTCTGGATGACAGCCGCGAATGCCTCAACGCCATGCGTTTCGCCGCCATGCGCGCGGCGCACACGGGCGGCGGCGTCGCCATCATCGCCGTGATTCCGCCGGAGGAATTCCAGCACTGGATCGGCGTGGGCGACATCATGCGCCAGGAGGCCCGCGAGCGCATCGAGGTGCATTTCGAGGTCTTCGCCAAATGGATGCGCGATCGCCAGAACGTGGACCCGGAGCTGATCATCCGCGAGGGGGAGGCCGTGCCGGAGATCCTCAAGCTGATCCGCGAAGATCCCGAGATCGGGGTGCTGGTGCTGGGCGCCGGCACCGGCAAACAGGGCCCCGGCCCGCTCGTGACCCAACTCACCCGATCCTCCGGCACCCTGCCGATCCCGATCACCATCGTGCCGGGCGATCTGTCCAAGGAGCGGCTGGAAAGCATCACCTGAACGGGCCGCCGCTGGAGCCGCCGCGCCGGCGCCCAGTTTAGAACCGTTCCAAATCTTGACAGTTCCGCTGCGAGCGCGCATATCTGAAGCCCAGACGAGAGGCCTTTCGATGTTCATTCAAACCGAGTCCACCCCGAACCCCGCGACGCTGAAATTCCTGCCCGGCCGCCCCGTGCTGGAAACCGGCACCGCCGATTTCCCTTCGCCCGAGGCCGCCGGGTCTTCGCCGCTGGCGCAGCGCATCTTTGCCGTGCCGGGCGTGACGGGCGTGTTCTTCGGCAATGATTTCGTGACCGTCACCAAGGCCGACGCCACCGAGTGGGATCACGTTAAACCCGCCATCCTCGGCGCGATCATGGAGCACTACCAATCCGGCGCCCCGGTGATGGAGGGCGAGAACGCCGCCGCCGGCCACGCCGCCCACGACGGCCCGGACTCCGATATCGTGAACCAGATCAAGGAGTTGCTGGACACCCGCGTGCGCCCCGCCGTGGCGCAGGACGGCGGCGACATCACCTTCCACGGTTTTGATCGCGGCATCGTCTACCTGCACATGCAGGGCGCCTGCGCCGGCTGCCCCTCCTCCACGCTGACGCTGAAGATGGGCATCGAGAACCTGCTGCGCCACTACATCCCGGAAGTGCTCGAGGTGCGCCCGGTCGCCGCCTGAGTGCAGCGCCGAGGCCGGACCTGACGGCAGGCCAGAAACAAGCGCACCGGCCCCATGATCGGCCGCATCACCGACCAACCAGACGGGGCGCTGCACTTGCGGCGCCCTTTGCTTTCGTGCCATGCGCATCCCATGACAGCCACGCTCCTCGCCTTCGACACTTCCGCCGCCCATTGCACCGCCGCCCTCCTCGCCGGGGGCGATCTGCGCGTGCACCGCTTCGAAGAGATGGCCAAGGGTCAGGCCGAAAGACTCTTCCCGCTGATCGAGGAGGTACTGGCCGAAGCCGGTCTCGGCTACGGGGAGCTCTCGGCGATCGCCGTGGGCACGGGGCCGGGCAATTTCACCGGCATCCGCATCTCGGTTTCCGCCGCGCGGGGGCTGGCGCTCGCGCTCGGCCGCCCCGCCATCGGGGTGAGCGCGCTGGAGGCGGCGGCCTTCGGCACGGAAGGCCCGGTGCTCGCCGCGGTGGACGCCCGGCGCGGCAAGGCCTACGTGGAGGGCTTCGGCACCGAGGCCGCGATCCCGGCCCAGCTGCGCGAGATCGCCGAGCTGCCCGCCGGCTTCGCGGGGGCGTCGGCACGCTGCATCGGCTCCGGCGCGCAGGAGGTCGCCGCACGGATCGGCGCCACCGTCGCGCCACCGGCGGCCCCGCTCGCCGAGGCCATCGCCCGGATCGCGGCGGACCGCCTTGCCCGGGATCCCGCGGCCTGCGCGCGGCATCGCCCCGCTCCGCTCTACCTGCGCGCCGCCGACGCCGCCCCGGCACGGGACGCCCCGCCGGCGCTGCTCGATCCATGACGGCTCCGCAAGCGCCAGCCGCCCCCGAGGCGCTGGCCGCGCTCCACGCGCGGGCCTTCCGCGACACCCGCCCCTGGACAGCGGATGAATTCGCCGCCCTGCTGGCGGACCCGGCCTGCTTCCTCGCCGCGCGCGCGGAGGGTTTCGCGCTGGGGCGGGCCGTGGCCGGCGAGGCGGAGTTGCTGACCATCGCCGTGGCCCCGGAGGCTCGGCGCGCGGGCCATGGGCGGGCGCTTCTGGCCGCCTTCGAGGCCGCCGCACGGGCGGCTGGTGCGCGGACCGCCTTTCTCGAAGTGGATGCCGAGAACGCACCGGCCCTGGGCCTGTATCTGTCAAACGGGTATGGCGAATCTGGCCGCCGAAAGGGCTACTACCGCCACGCGGACGGGCACCGGAGCGATGCGCTGGTGCTGTCCAAGGCGCTGCCGGCGCTCTGAAATGCCGTTTGCGCGGGCCTGCCACGGCGGATTCCCCCATGCGACGCAGCGAATATGACCAACCGGTAAAATTTGCAGTTGACCAAAGCCGCCCAGCCGCCCCTTATTTCCCGATGATCTTCTTGAGATCGGACAAACAGGCGGGGTATCGTGGCTTCCTATACGACGCCCCAACAACAACAACCGGGAGATTCCTAATGACCCTGATGCGGACGTTCCTTGGCGCAGCGGCTTCGCTCGCCCTGACCGCTGGCGCAGCCCTGGCCGATCCGGCCATCATCTTCGACCTCGGCGGCAAATTCGACAAATCCTTCAACGAAGCCGCCTTCAACGGTGCCACCAAATGGGCCGAGGAAACCGGCGGCTCCTTCCGTGAGATCGAGCTCCAGTCCGAGGCCCAACGCGAGCAGGCCCTGCGCCGCTTCGCCGAGAACGGCAACAACCCGATCGTGATGGCCGGCTTCGCCTTCGCCTCCGCCCTGGAAGCCGTGGCCCCCGACTTCCCCGACACCAAGTTCGTCATCATCGACATGGTGGTCGATCAGCCCAACGTGCGCTCCGTGGTGTTCAACGAGCACGAAGGCTCCTACCTCGTGGGCGTGATGGCCGCGAAAGCCTCCAAGACGGGCACCGTCGGCTTCATCGGCGGCATGGACATCCCGCTGATCTCCAAGTTCGCCTGCGGCTACGTGCAGGGCGTGAAGGCCACCAACCCGGACGCCACCGTGATCCAGAACATGACCGGCACCACCCCGGCGGCCTGGAACGACCCGGTGAAGGGCGGCGAGCTGACGAAAGCCCAGATCAGCCAGGGCGCGGACGTCGTCTACGCCGCAGCCGGCGGCACCGGCCTCGGCGTTCTGCAGACCGCGGCCGACGAGGGCATCCTCTCCATCGGCGTGGACTCCAACCAGAACTACCTGCACCCGGGCAAGGTTCTGACCTCCATGCTCAAGCGCGTGGACGTGGCCGTCTACAACGCCTTCAAGGACGGTGAAGACCTCGAAACCGGCTTCTCCGTTCTGGGCCTCGCCAACGACGGCGTCGGCGTCGCCATGGACGAACACAACGCTTCCCTGGTGGACGACGAGATGAAAGCCGCCGTGGAAGCCGCCAAGGCCGGCATCATCTCCGGCGAAATCAAGGTTCACGACTACATGTCCGATGAATCCTGCCCGGTGATGTAAGCCACAGATGGCACAGCAAGCAGACATGGGGCGGCAGGAAACTGCCGCCCCCGCCATTGAGCTTCGCGGCATCTCCAAGGCCTTCGGCCCGGTGCAGGCGAATAAGGACATCTCCATCAAGGTAGCGAAAGGTACGATCCACGGGATCATCGGCGAGAACGGCGCGGGGAAATCGACGCTCATGTCGATCCTTTACGGCTTCTACAAGGCCGATTCCGGCGAGATCCTGATCAACGGCATCCCCACCGCCATTCCCGACAGCCAGGCCGCCATCAGCGCCGGCATCGGCATGGTGTTCCAGCATTTCAAGCTGGTCGAGAATTTCACGGTGCTCGAGAACATCGTTCTCGGGGCGGAAGACGGCAGCCTGCTGAAGCCCTCTCTCGCCAAAGCCCGGAAACTGCTCAAACAGCTTTCCGAAGAATATGAACTGCGCGTGGATCCGGATGCGCGGATCGAGAATCTCTCGGTCGGCCACCAGCAGCGCGTGGAAATCCTGAAGGCCCTCTACCGCAAGGCCGACATCCTGATCCTCGACGAGCCCACCGGCGTGCTGACGCCGGACGAGGCCGATCACCTGTTCCGGATCCTGAAGGGGCTGAAGGACGAGGGCAAGACGATCATCCTGATCACCCACAAGCTGCGCGAGATCATGGAGGTGACCGATACCGTCTCCGTGATGCGCCGCGGCGAGATGACCGCCACGGTGAAGACGAGCGAGACGAGCCCGGAAGATCTGGCCGAACGCATGGTCGGTCGCAAGGTGCTGCTGCGCGTGGACAAGAAGCCCGCGAACCCCGGCAGGAACGTCCTGGAAATCAAGAACCTGCGCGTCGTGGACGACAAGGGCGTCGAACGCGTGAAGGGCATCGACCTCACCGTGCGCGCCGGCGAGATCGTCGGCATCGCGGGGGTCGCCGGCAACGGCCAGTCCGAGCTTCTGGAAGTGCTCGGCGGCTACGCGAAGGCCACGGGCTCGGTCAAGCTCAACGGGGTGGAGCTGGATCTGACCGGCAAGCACTCCGACGGCAAATCGCGCCGCGAGAAGGGCATCGCCCACGTGCCGGAAGATCGCCACTCAGAGGGGCTGATCCTCGATTTCCAGGCCTGGGAGAACGTCGCCTTCGGCTACCAGGACGATCCGCGTTACAACCGCAACGCCATCCTGATGGACAACGCGGCGATCCTGAAGGACACGCAGGAGAAGATGGAACGCTTCGACGTGCGCCCGCCCAACCCGCGGCTGGCGGCGAAGAGCTTCTCCGGCGGCAACCAGCAGAAGATCGTGCTGGCGCGCGAAATCGAGCGCAACCCGGACCTGCTTCTCGTGGGCCAGCCCACGCGCGGCGTGGACATCGGCGCGATCGAATTCATCCACCAGCAGATCGTCGCCCTGCGTGACCAGGGCAAGGCGATCCTGCTCGTCTCCGTGGAACTGGAAGAGATCCTCGGCCTCGCAGACCGCATCGCGGTGATGTTCGACGGGCACATCATGGGCGAACGCCTGCCCCACCAGACCAACGAAAAGGAACTCGGCCTGCTGATGGCCGGCGTGAACGAGGGAGCCGCCTGATGAAGAAGATGCCGAAATGGGCGGATGTTCTTCTGATTCCCGCCATCAACCTGAGCCTTGCCTTCCTGATCTCGGGCCTCGTGATCTGGGCCATCGGCAAGGATCCCTGGGTCGCCATCAAGACGATGGTGCAGGGCTCCTTCGGCGACAGCCGGGGCCTTGGCTACACGCTCTACTACACCACCAACTTCATCTTCACCGGCCTCGCCGTGGCGGTGGCCTCGCATGCGCGGCTGTTCAACATCGGCGGCGAGGGTCAGGCCACCGTCGGCGGGCTGGGCGTGGCGCTCGTCTGCCTCGCGGTGCCGTGGCCGCACTGGACGCTCGCCCTGCCGGCCGCGATCCTCGGCGGGGCGCTCTTCGGGGCGGCCTGGGCCGCGATCCCGGCCTACCTGCAGGCCAAGCGCGGCAGCCACATCGTTATCACCACGATCATGTTCAACTTCATCGCCGCCGCGCTGCTGGGCTACCTGCTCGTCAACGTGCTCAAGGAACCGGGCAACATGGCCGCGGAAACGCGCTCCTTCCCGCCCGGGGCACATCTGCCCACCTTCCACGAGATGCTGGCGCCCTTCGGCATCGACTTCAACAAGAACGCGCCGGCCAACATCAGCTTCCTCGTGGCGCTTCTCTGCCTGATCGGCTTCTACGTGCTGATCTGGAAAACACGCCTCGGCTACGCGATCCGCGCCTTCGGGCAGAGCGAAAGCGCCGCCGTCTACGCCGGCATCTCGCCGGTGAAGATCACCATCATCGCGATGCTGATCTCGGGCGGGCTGGCCGGACTCATGGCGATCAACAACGTGATGGGCGAGGCCGAACGGCTGATCCTCAACTCGGTGGAAGGCGCCGGCTTCATCGGCATCGCCGTGGCGCTGATGGGGCGCAACCACCCCGTGGGCGTCTTCCTCGCCGCGCTCCTGTTCGGCTTCCTCTACCAGGGCGGCGCGGAACTGGCGCTGTGGGAGAGCATCCCGCGCGAGTTGATCGTGGTGATCCAGGGCCTCGTGATCCTGCTCACCGGCGCGCTCGACAACATGGTGCGCGCTCCGCTTGAAAAACTGTTCCTGTCCTTCGGGAAGGGAGAGGCCTGATGGATTTCCTGACGATCATCCAAATCCTCGATTCCACCGTCCGCCTGGCGACGCCGCTGCTGCTGGCCTGCCTCGCCGGGCTCTTCTCCGAGCGTTCCGGCGTGTTCGACATCGGGCTCGAAGGCAAGATGCTGGCCGCCGCCTTCCTGTCGGCCGCCGTGGCCGCGGTCACGGGCAACGCCTGGCTGGGCCTCTGCGCGGGGATCTTCGCCTCGGTGCTGATGGCGCTTCTGCACGGGCTGGCCTCGATCACCTTCCGGGGCGATCAGCTGATCTCCGGCGTGGCGATCAACTTCCTCGCCGCGGGCCTGACCGTGGTCATCGGCCAGAGCTGGTTCGCGCTCGGCGGCCGGACGCCCTCGCTCATCGGCGGCGGGCGCTTCCCCGACATTACCCTGCCCTTCGCCGATGCGCTGGCCGAGGTGCCCGTGATCGGGCAGATCTACTCCGAACTGATCTCGGGCCACTCGATCCTCGTCTACGTGGCGATGGCGGCGGTGCCGCTCACCTGGTGGGTGCTCTACCGCACCCGCTTCGGCCTGCGCCTGCGCGCGGTGGGCGAGAATCCGGGCGCGGTGGACACCGCGGGCATCTCCGTGGTGCGGCTGCGCTACACGGCGGTGATCATCTGCGGCGTGCTCTGCGGCATCGCGGGGAGCTACCTTTCCACCGGCCTTGCCGCCGGCTTCGTGAAGGACATGACCGCCGGGCGCGGCTTCATCGCGCTGGCCGCGCTGATCTTCGCCAAATGGCGCCCCTGGCAGGCGCTGGGCGCCTGTCTGCTGTTCGGCCTGCTGGAGGCCATCGGCAACCGCTACCAGAACATCGACATCCTCGGCGCGACGCTTCCGGTGCAGTTCATGCAGGCCCTGCCCTACATGCTCACCGTCGTCATCCTCCCCGGTTTCGTGGGCAAGGCCATCCCGCCGCGCGCCGGTGGCGAGGCCTACGTGAAGGAACGGTGACAAAATCGATCCGATTTGTCGCAGGTGTGGCTATATGCTGCACCTGCGGCATCGGCTAAAGGAAAGGCCTGTTAGCGGGAACAGCCAATGCAGATCTACCTCCCCATCGCCGAAGTCTCGGTCAACCTCCTCCTCCTCATGGGATTGGGCGGTCTGGTCGGGGTCCTCTCGGGGATGTTCGGGGTGGGCGGCGGCTTCCTTCTGACCCCCCTTCTCTTCTTCATCGGCATCCCCCCCGCCGTGGCCGTGGCCACCGGCGCCAACCAGATCGTGGCCTCCTCGGTCTCGGGCGTGCTCGCACATCTGCGACGGCGCACCGTGGACATGCGCATGGGCGGGGTGCTGCTGGCCGGGGGCCTCGTCGGGGCCGCCGCCGGCGTCAAGATCTTCAACGTGCTCAAGGGCATGGGGCAGGTCGATCTGCTGGTGACGCTGTTCTACGTCGTCTTTCTCGGCATCATCGGCACGCTGATGTTCGTGGAGAGCCTCAACGCGATCCGGCGCGCGGGCAAGCCCGGCGCCCGTGTGAAGCGGCACAAGCACAACTGGGTGCACAACCTGCCGATCAAGATGAAATTCCGCACCTCGGGGCTCTACATCTCGGTGATCCCGCCGCTCATGGTGGGCGCGCTGGTGGGCGTGCTTTCTGCGATCATGGGCGTGGGCGGCGGCTTCATCATGGTCCCGGCGATGATCTACCTGCTGGGCATGCCCACCAAGGTGGTGGTGGGCACCTCGCTGCTGCAGATCATCTTCGTCACCGCCTTCACCACGATGCTGCACGCCGTCACCAACCACACCGTGGACATCCTGCTCGCGTTGCTGCTGCTGCTGGGCGGCGTCGTCGGGGCGCAGATCGGCACCCGCATCGGCACGAAGCTGAGGGCCGAGCAGCTGCGCGTGCTGCTCGCGGGCCTCGTGCTGCTGGTCTGCGGCAAGCTGGCGCTGGAGCTGCTGCTGCGCCCGCAGGAGCTTTACTCCCTCGCGCCGTTGGGGGCAGGCTGATGCTGCGCCGCCTGCTGAGCACCCTCCTGCTGGCCTTCGCCACCCTGCCCGCCGATCTCGGCGCGGAAGAGGTGGTGGCCGGCCTGTCGCAGAACCAGGTGGCCATCACCGCGAATTTCGACGGCTCCGACATCCTGATCTTCGGCGCCGTCAAACGCGAAGCCCCCCTGCCCGAAGGCCCGCCCCTGGAGGTGATCGTCGCGGTGTCCGGCCCGCAGGTGCCGGTCATGGTGCGGCGCAAATCGCGCCAGATGGGCATCTGGGTCAACACCGACAGCGTGGAGGTGGACTCCGCCCCGAGCTTCTACGCCGTGGCCACATCCGCCCCCCTCTCCGAGATCCTCACCAACACCGAAGACCTGCGCTACAAGATCTCCACGCCGCGGGCGATCCGCTCCGTCGGCGCGCCGGCCACGATCAGTGACTCAGGGAATTTCACCGAGGCGCTGATCCGGATCCGCACCGAGGAAGAGCTCTACCAGCTGCTGGAAGGCACGGTGGAAATCTCCGACCAGACGCTCTTTTCCACCTCGATCTCGCTGCCGGCGAACCTCACCGAGGGCGATTACACCGCGCGCATCTTCCTGACCCGCGACGGGGCGGTGGTGGACGCCTATGAAACGGTGCTGGACGTCAGGAAGGTCGGACTGGAGCGGATCCTCTACAACCTCGCCCATCAACAAGCGCTGCTCTACGGCTTCCTGTCGCTGATCCTGGCGATCGCCGCGGGCTGGGGCGCCTCCGCCGCCTTCGCCGCGCTGCGCAACTAACGGCTGGGGCGGGCCGGCTCAGCCCTCGCTTTCGAGGGTGAGCTGCGTCGGCGCAACCTCCAGATCGTCCACGCTCAGCGGCCCGGACGGCAGCGCCAGACGGTTGCGCACCACCCAGTGCAGGCGATGTTCGGCGCGGGTGATCGCCACGTAGGCGAGGCGCTTCCAGAGGGGCTGGCCGGCCTCGCTGCGCCCCATGCGCGCGGCCGCGTAGAGATCGGGCGCGAAGACCTGCACCGTGTCCCACTGCGAGCCCTGCGCCTTGTGGATCGTCACCGCAGCGCCATGCAGGAAGGTCGCCCCCATGCGGGCGGCATAGGGGATGAAGGGCTCTTCCTCGTCCGGGAACTCGATCTTCACGATGGAGGCCGCGCCCACGCGCGGATCTTCCGCCCCCAGCACATGCAGCCGCGAAAAGCCGGGCTTGCGGCCGGGGCCGAGGTAGATCACCTGCGCCCCCTTGATCAGCCCGCGCGCTTCCAGATCGATGCGTTTCTTGCGGTGCTTCATCGGAAGCTCGATCCCGTCGCAGATCAGCGGCTCGCCGGGCAGCAGATCATCCGGCGGCGCGCCATAGGCGTTTCGGAAGGCCTGGATCAGCCGCACGCGCGTGGCGTTGCGCCACACGAGCACCGGGCTGCGCGCCATCAGCTCGCTTTCCACCCGCTGGGCGAAGACCACGCGTTCATCCCTGCGGGCGGTGTCTTCCACCATGCGTTCGAAGGCTTCGAAACCGATCTCGGGATCGGCCAGCGCATGGGCGAGATCGAGGATCGGGTTGTCCTGTGTCTGGCGGTGGACGCGGTTGAGCACCAGCTGGCGCTCCTTCGGCAGCGTCTCGAACACCATCGCGCCGGATTGCCCCACCGGCGCCAGCTGCGCCGGATCGCCGAAGATCACCAGCGTGGGGAAGATCTCCTTGAGGTCGTTGAACTGGCGCTCGTCCAGCATCGAGGCCTCGTCGATGAAGCCGATGTCCAGCGGATCTTCGCGCCGCTTCCAGCCGGTGATGAAATCGGAGCCGCGCAGCCCCGCGGCGGCCAGTGCGCCGGGGATGGACTTGTTCTTTTCGTAGAAGGCCCTGGCCCGCTCGAGCGCCTGTTCCGTCAGCCCTTCGATCTCGGGCTTTTCGCCATTGCCGGCCAGCCAGTCGGCGATGCGCTCGTATTCCGGATCGTAGACCGGCGTGTAGAGAATGCGGTGGATCGTGGTGGCCGGCACGCCGCGGTTGCGCAGCACGCTGGCGGCCTTGTTGGTGGGCGCGAGAATCGCCAGCGTTCGCCTTTCCTTGCGGCGGCGGCCCTCGTAATCGCCCGACACCACCTCGACGCCGGCCTCTTCCAGCGCCTTGTAGAGCCGGGCGAGCAGAAGCGTCTTGCCCGAACCGGCCTTGCCGATCACGGCCAGAACGCTGCTCCGGCTCGAGGCAGGCGGAGTGAGGAGGCTGTCGTCAAGGTCGATTCCCGCGCCGCGCAGCTCTTCGGCGACGCGGTCGTAGGCTTCGGCCTGGTCTTCGGAAAATATCACGGCGGGAAGGCTCATGGCGCGACCCTACAGCGGCGCGAATGGCAGCGCCAGCACCCTTCGGGGCCAACCCGTCAGGCCGGTTGCGCCAGGGGCTCGCCGGCCAGCCGGCTGCCGTTGAACCACGCCGCGGACAGGGCCGGATCGATGCCCGCCCGCCGCGCGAGATGGCGCCGGATCGGCTCCGAGAAGGGCCAGAGCCCGAGGCTCACCCGGTCGCGGCCCTGGCCCCGGCTGCCGAGGATCACGGGCCCCCAGCCGAGCCGTCGGTAGATCCGGATCATGCGCGCATCGAACACCCCGGCGGCGTGGTTCAGCCGGTAGGCGCGGCCCACCTCGGCGCCCCCCAGCATCAGCGCCGCCGAAACCTCTGCCCCCGCGCCGGGCGCGAGGCAGAAGCGCGTGCATTCCCAGATCTTGCCGTCCCGCAGCGGCTGCCCCTCCAGCAGATCGCCGAAGTGATCGTTCAGCATCGTCGGCCCCCGCGTGGGCAGGAACCGCATCGACCCGAGGTGGCGCCCGTCGGAGCCCTGCCAGATCACGTAGAGCGGATCGAGCGCGTCGTAGGCGTCGCGCTCCTCGCCGGCGGCATTCACCGAGACTTCCCAGCCCAGGCGGGTGGAGAATTGCGCGGCGCGATCACGGAACATGCCGGCGGCGAGCACCGGGTATGCACCCAGTTCGCGGGCGTAGAGATAACGTAGCAAGGCTTTCCCCCTCGATGGCAATCGTTGGGGAAAGGGCTAGCAAGCCGGTGGTAAACGCCGCAGAAACGCGCCGCGCGCTGGCTGCCGGATCAGATCGGCAGAAGCCCCTGCGAAAGCGCCGTCACCACCGCGTGGGTGGTGTTGGAGGCGCCCAGTTTCAGCCGCGCCGATTCGATGTAGCTGCGCAGGGTGTTCTCGGAGATGGTGAGCCTGTCGGCCACCTGCGCCCGGTTCAGACCCAGTGCCAGCAGCCGCAGCGCATCGGCTTCGCGGGGCGAGAGCGGCCGACGCGCCTGCCTTTCCTGCTCGGTTTCGGGCTGCGACTCGATGTCCAGCGCGCGCTGGTTGATGTAGTGGGAAATCAGCAGCAGGTCGTTGGCATTCGCCTTCACGAATTTCCGCCACGCTTCGTCGGAGCAGCTGTGATTGACGGTGAAGATGGCGAACTGGCCCTTCGGCCCGCGGATCGGCACCGAGAGGCCCTGCGATCCCACTCCGGCCGAGAGCGCCTCGCCGTGGAATGACCGGGCCGCCTTCGACGACCAGTCCAGCGATTTCCACTCCACCGGGCTGAACCGCGTGAAGCAGCCCCCCACCACGGGATCAATACGCGCATAGCCCTGCTGGACGTATCGGGATACCCAGCTGTCGGCATAGGTGAGGACAGCGTATTGATCGCCGGTGGAGTTCAGCGAGTGGTAGACGACGTGGTCGGTCTGGAAGAGATCGCGCAGCCCGAAGATGGCCTGCTGCAGGCGTTCAAGCGTCCGGGCCTCCGAAAGGCCTTCGATCTGCTCCATCACCTGCACGTTCATCGCCGCCAGCGCCCCCAACGCTCTGCGCAGAGTTCCGGAAGACCGAGGCAGACAACTCCTGAATGGCCACACTGCGGGCGGCTTCCAGCTGGCGCCCCAGCGCATCCATCTGGTTCTGGCGCGCGAAGTTCCGCAGGTCTGTCAGAACATCTATGATCCAATCGTTTCGCATCTTCGACAGTCGTTCATTCAGGTTAATGGAGGGTTAATCCGCACTGGAATCCACCCTAGCACGGGCCTGAAACTGGCAGAAATTCGCAGTTTCCACCCCGGTAAAAATGGTGGGGTCCGCTTCCGCAAGTTGCTGGAATCGAACGCCTGAAAAGCAAAACCGGCGGAATGCAGGGTGCATGCCGCCGGTTGCTTCCGTCACGAGGGAACGCGACTTTGGAGCGCTGCTTTACTTCGCTTCGAGCGCTTCCTCAAGGGTGCGCAGACCGGTGCGCGGCGATTGAACGAGCACCGCCATGTTGCCCGGAAGATGCTCATTGCGGCGCATCTTGGTGTGGGCCTGCGGGATCTCCGCCCAGGGGAAGACCTCCGACATGCACGGGTCCAGACGGCGCTCCACCATCAGGCGGTTGGCGGCGGCGGCCTGCTGCAGGTGGGCGAAGTGGCTGCCCTGGATGCGCTTCTGGTGCATCCAGACGTAGCGCGCGTCCATCGTCAGGTTGTAGCCGGTGGTGCCGGCGCAGATCACGACCATGCCGCCCTTCTTGCAGACGAAGGTCGAGACCGGGAAGGTGGCCTCGCCGGGGTGTTCGAAGACCATGTCCACGTTCACGCCCTTGCCGGTGATCTCCCAGATCGCCTTGCCGAACTTGCGCACCTCGTTGAACCACTCCTTGTATTCCGGCGTGTTCACCTTCGGCAGCTGGCCCCAGCAGTTGAACTCCTTGCGGTTGATCACGCCCTTGGCACCGAGGCTCATGACGAAATCGCGCTTGTCTTCCTCGCTGATCACCCCGATCGCGTTGGCGCCGGCGGTGTTGATCAGCTGGATCGCGTAGGAGCCGAGCCCGCCAGAAGCGCCCCAGACCAGCACGTTCTGGCCCGGTTTCAGCTCATGCGGGTGGTGGCCGAAGAGCATCCGGTAGGCGGTGGCCAGCGTCAGCGTGTAGCAGGCGCTTTCCTCCCAGGTCAGGTGCTTGGGGCGCGGCATCAGCTGCTGCGCCTGCACGCAGGTGAACTGCGCGAAGGAGCCGTCGGGCGTTTCGTAGCCCCAGATGCGCTGGCTGTCGGAGAACATCGGGTCGCCGCCGTTGCAGTGCTCGTCGTCGCCGTCGTCCTGGTTGCAGTGGATCACGACCTCGTCGCCCACCTTCCAGTTCTTCACCTTGTCGCCGACGGCCCAGACGATGCCGGACGCATCGGAGCCTGCGATGTGGTAGGGCGCGCCGTGCACGTCGAAGGGCGAAATCGGGATGCCAAGCCCGGCCCAGACGCCGTTGTAGTTCACGCCCGCCGCCATCACCAGAACCAGCACCTCGTGGCTGTCGGGGCGGGGCACGTCCACCACTTCCTGAAGCATGGCCTGCTCGGGCTCGCCGTGGCGTTCACGGCGGATGGCCCAGGCGTACATCTTCTCGGGCACGTAGCCCAGCGGAGGGATCTCGCCGATTTCGTAGAGTTCCTTTTCGGGCGCGTCGTAGGGTGCGATCGCCGAGTTCGTATCCAGTGCCATGCGAACCTCCTGTCAGGTCAATTTGTGCCGCAACGCAGAATCGCGCTGCGCTTGATCATGAGATACCGACGGCAAAGCAATTATGCAACCTCAGTGAGGTCATTTTTGTAATTTTATGACCTTGCGACCGCAGAAACTACTGCGGCAGCGCAGAAAAATCCTTGTTTTCCAGCAACTGCCTCACCCCGGCGGCGTAGAACTCCAGCAAGGCCCGCTCCTCGGGGTTGGCACGAATCCCCTCCTCTTCCTCAAGCAGGATTCGGCGCAGGAGCAGGATTTTCAGGCCCATCTCCACGGCCAGCCCGGCATCGCCGCGGGGAAGTTGCAGGGGAAACCCGCTGTCGTTGAGCCGCCGCGCCAGGGCCTTGACCTGCGCCTCCAGTTCCTGCCTCGGGATCGGCGCGCCGGCCACGGCCACGACCTGCGCCACCAGCGGCACCGGCGTGATCGGCATCCCCTGCCCGATGCGCCGCATCAGCTCGCGCCCGAGATTGCGGGTCAGTTCGGCATCTCCGCCGGAACTCTCCCGGAAGCCACGCAGCGACAGGGGCCGGCCGAAGCGCACCGCCGCGTAGCCGAAGCGGTGGAACCGCCCGGTGAGCTTGAAGCGCAGCTGCCGCAGCAGGAAGCCCAGCGCGGAAGGCAGCCCGAAGCGGAAGCGCCGATCGCCGGCGGTATGGGCTTCGGTCAGGATCCTGTCTTCCAGCACGCGGTCGTAGTTCAGCGAGACCGGCACGAAGACGACATCCTTCCCGGCCGGATCGAAATCGCTGACGATGTAGCTGAGGATGCCCAGCTTGGCCGGGCGCATCTCGCCGGTGAGGCTGAGGCCGCCTTCGGGAAACACCGCCTGCGTCACGCCGCCCTTGGTGGCCAGTTGCACGTAGCGCTCCAGCACCTTTCGGTAAAGATCGTTGCTGTTCTTGCGGCGGATGAAATAGGCGCCCATCGCCCGGATCAGCGCGGTGAGCGGCCAGACCCGCGCCCATTCCCCCACCGCGTAGGAGAGCGCGGAGCGCTCTGCGGCCAGGTAGGTGACGAGCACGTAATCCATGTTGGAGCGGTGGTTCATCACGAAGATCACCGTGGCGTCCTTGTCGATCCCTTTCAGGGCCGCTTCGTCGGCGCTGGAGGTGCGCACCGTGTAGGCGGTGCGCGAGATGAACCGCGCCAGCCGGATGGCGAAGCCGAAATAGGCCGTGGCCGAGAAGCGCGGCACGATCTCGCGCGCGTAGCGCCGGGCGGTCTCGAAACCGACGTTCTCGGGCACGCCGTTCTCATGCGCCCAGGCGCCGGCGGCCTCGATCACTTCCGGATCGTAGATCAGCCGCTGGATCATGTCGTGGCGGCGCGCCAGCTTGAAGGGCTGGATCGGGCGTTCGAGCCGCGTGTTCAGCCGGGCCACCGCCCGCTCCATGCGGCGGCGAAAGAACCAGCGCACGCTGGGCAGAAGAAAATGGCTCAGGGCGGTGACCGCCGCGAAGAGCAGGATCAGGATCAACAGCCAGAGAGGGATCTCGACGGTCTGGAGCATGGGTTACCCTTGCGCAGAAAACAGCCACCGAAAACAGCTATTGCGCCCGGGCTGCAAGCGGGGCGGCAATTTTCCGGGCCAGCGTTGCCGAAAATCCGAAGGCATCCTGCAGCCGCGCCGCCGATGTGCTATGCAGGTGCAGAAATTTCAGCCGTGCCGCAACGCAGCGAATTGACAAGGTAACGAAATTCCACGTATCAACACCGGAACAGAATAAAATTACCCAACGCGAAACCCGCGAGGCCCCGATGACCGAGATCCAGAAAGATCGCCCCTGGCTCTTCCGCACCTATGCCGGCCACTCCACGGCCAAGGCATCCAACGCGCTCTACCGCACCAATCTCGCCAAGGGGCAGACGGGGCTTTCGGTGGCCTTCGATCTGCCGACGCAGACGGGATACGACTCCGATCACGAGCTGGCGCGCGGCGAAGTGGGCAAGGTGGGCGTGCCGGTCGGCCACCTGGGGGACATGCGCACGCTGTTCGACGACATCCCCCTCGAACAGATGAACACCTCGATGACGATCAACGCCACCGCCCCCTGGCTGCTGGCGCTCTACATCGCGGTGGCCGAGGAACAGGGCGCCGATGTCAGCAAGCTCCAGGGCACGGTGCAGAACGACATCATCAAGGAATACCTGAGCCGCGGCACCTACGTCTGCCCGCCCAAGCCGTCGCTGCGGATGATCACCGACGTGGCCGCCTATACGCGCGAGCACCTGCCCAAGTGGAACCCGATGAACGTCTGCTCCTACCACCTGCAGGAAGCGGGTGCGACGCCGGAGGAGGAACTGGCCTTCGCCCTCGCCACCGCCACGGCGGTGCTGGACGACCTGAAGGAAAAGGTGCCCGCCAAGGCCTTCCCGCAGATGGTGGGGCGGATCTCCTTCTTCGTGAACGCGGGCATCCGCTTCGTCACCGAGATGTGCAAGATGCGCGCCTTCGTGGAACTGTGGGACGAGATCTGCCGCGATCGCTACGGCGTGGAGGATCCGAAATTCCGCCGCTTCCGCTACGGGGTGCAGGTGAACTCGCTCGGGCTGACCGAGCAGCAGCCGGAGAACAACGTCTACCGCATCCTGATCGAGATGCTCGCGGTGACGCTTTCGAAAAACGCCCGCGCGCGCGCGGTACAACTTCCGGCGTGGAACGAGGCGCTCGGCCTGCCGCGCCCGTGGGATCAGCAGTGGTCGCTGCGGATGCAGCAGATCCTCGCCTATGAGACCGACCTGCTGGAATACGGCGATCTCTTCGACGGCAACCCGGTGGTGACGCGGAAGGTCGAGGCGCTGAAAGAGGGCGCGCGCGCCGAACTGGCCCAGATCGATGCCATGGGCGGGGCCGTTGCCGCGATCGACTACATGAAATCGCGCCTCGTGGAGAGCAACGCCGCGCGGATCGCGCGCATCGAGGCGGGCGAAACCACCGTCGTGGGCGTGAACCGCTGGACGGAAGCCGCCGAAAGCCCGCTCACCTCGGGCGATGGCGCGATCATGGTGGCGGATCCGGAAGCCGAGGCCGACCAGATCGCCCGGCTCACCGCCTGGCGCGAAGCGCGCGACGAAACGGCCGTGCAGGCCGCGCTGGCCGAGCTGCGCGCCGCCGCGGCCTCCGGCGCCAACGTGATGCCCGCCTCGATCAAGGCCGCCAAGGCCGGGGCGACGACGGGCGAATGGGGCGACGTGGTGCGCTCCACCTTCGGGCAATACCGCGCACCCACGGGCGTGTCGCGCAGCCCCTCCAACCGCACCGAAGGGTTGGAAGAGATCCGCGCACAGGTGGATGCGGTGTCCGACAAGCTGGGCCGCCGGCTGAAATTCCTCGTCGGCAAACCGGGGCTTGATGGCCATTCCAACGGCGCCGAGCAGATCGCCGCCCGCGCCCGCGACTGCGGCATGGACATCACCTACGAGGGTATCCGCCTGACCCCGGCCGAGATCGTCGCGGCAGCCAAGGCCGAGGAGGCCCACGTGGTGGGGCTGTCGATCCTTTCGGGCAGCCACCTGCCGCTGATCGAGGACCTGATGGGCCGGATGCGCGCCGAAGGCCTCTCCCACGTGCCGGTGATCGTGGGCGGGATCATCCCCGAAGACGACGCCGAGCGGCTGCGCGCGATGGGCGTGGCGCGCGTCTACACGCCGAAAGATTTTGAGTTGAACCGGATCATGTGCGACATTGTCGGGATCGTAGACCCAACAGCAGTTGCCGCCGAATGACCTTTTTCAAGCTCCCCGCCCTGCTCGCCTGTGCCGCTTTCACCGTCGCGCCCCTTGCCGCCGCCGCGCAGGAATTGCCCGCGCCGCTGGCCGAGATCGTCGAGGCGCGCGCCGCCGATTGCGCGAGCTTCGAGAACGGCGAGCTGACGCTGGAGCGCGGCGCCGTCCGGCGGGTGGATCTGAACGGCGACGGCACGTTGGATACGGTGCTGGACGAGGGCTACCTGAGCTGCTCTTCCGCGGCGAGCCTGTTCTGCGGCACCGGCGGCTGCATGGTGAACTTCCTTGTCGGAGACACTGTGGAAACCCGGCTGGCCAAGGGCTGGCAGGCGGTGCTCTTCGCGCCCTTCACCGTGGTGCTCGCCCAGGTGCACGGCTCCGAATGCGGCGGCACCAACGTGAACACCTGCGTCGAGGCGCTGGTGTGGGACGAGGAGCGCAAGGCCTTCAACACCGTGGCCCCGCCTCTGCAATAGCCGGTGCGATAGCTGCGCTTTCGTTGAAACAGCTTCCGCCGGCATCGGGTGCAAGCGCGCTTGCAGCGCCGCGTCCTGCGCGCCATACCGGGAGCCAAACGCAACCAAGCGGAGCTGGACCATGACCATCCATATCGGTGCCCAACCGGGCGACATTGCTGAAACCGTGCTTCTGCCGGGCGATCCCTACCGCGCGAAATGGGCGGCGGAGACCTTTCTTGAAGACGTGAAACTCGTCAACGAGGTGCGCGGGATGCTGGGCTTCACCGGCACCTGGAAAGGCAACCGCGTGACGATCCACGGCTCGGGCATGGGCATGCCCAGCCTTTCGATCTACGCCAACGAACTGATCCGGGACTATGGCGCGCAGACCCTGATCCGCATCGGCTCCTGCGGCGGGATGCAGGAAAGCGTGAAGGTGCGCGACGTGATCCTCGCGATGACGGCCTCCTCGATCTCCACGCCCTCGCGCGGGATCTTCAAGGAGTTCCAGTTCGCCCCCTGCGCCGACTGGTCCCTGCTGAAGGCCGCCGCCGAGGCCGCCGAGGCCAAGGGCACCCCGACCCACGTGGGCGGGATCTACTCCTCGGACGTCTTCTACGACGAGCGCCCCGACCTCAACGAGCAGATGACGCGCCACGGCATCCTCGGGGTGGAGATGGAAGCCGCCGAGCTCTACAACCTCGCCGCCCGCCACGGCCGGCGCGCGCTGGCGGTGCTCACCGTGTCCGACCACCTGCTTACCGGCGAGGCCCTGCCCTCCGACCAGCGGGAAAAGAGCTTCGGCGACATGGTGGAAATCGCGCTTCAGGCGGCCTTCGCCTGACGCCTTGCCGGGCCCTTGCGGGCCCGGACTTCCTGCCTCCGGCGGGGATATTTCCGGAACAAAGTATGCGCCTAGAGCCCGTGGCTGCCATCATAGCCGTTGGGTTCCGGCGGGTTCCAGCCGGCGAGCGCTCCGGGCGCGGGGCAGAGGATCTCGACCCGCAGCGGGAAGCAGGCCGCGGCATCGCTGGAATGCTCGGCGCCGCAATCCCCGCCCGGGCAGGCCGATAGCGCGCCCAGAAGATCCTGTTCGGCGAAGAATTCAAGAAAATCGCCCGGGCGCACCGGGCTCTGCTTCATGAAATATTGGCCGGTGTCGCGCAGGAAGCCGGTGCACATGAAGACGTTGAGCACGTCGTGCACCAGCCGTTCGGCCCGGGCCGGCGGCAGGCCGGTTTCCGCGCTCAAGGCGCGCGTGAGGTTGGAGTGGCAGCAGTGGTGATACTGCTCGCCCGAGAGCAGCGTGTTGGTATAGGGATCGCAGCGGGTGCCGATCACGTCGTGGACGGAGCCGCCGAAGGCATCGAAGCCATACCAGTCCAGCGTGTCATGGGTGATCGTGGCCAGCGGGCGCAGCGCGGGAAAGCCGGACCACAGGCGATCGCCGGTGGAGAGGTGGGTGCCATGCAGGGCGCGCGTCTTGCCCGAATAGAAACGCTCGTTCAGATCCTGGGCGTTCCAGAGGTTCAGATCTCCGACCTGGGGCCCCTCCACGCAGTGTATGCGGAAGAAATGCCCGGCGGGCACATGGAAGCAGCGAGCCTCGCGCGGGGGCACGGTGACCTCGGACACGGGAGCGAGGGTTTCCCGCGCCGCCCGGTAGAGGGCCATGTCGGGCCTGGGAAGGGTTTGAACCGGGTAGCAGACGACCGGTGCGACCGCGCGGCGGGCGGCGGCATCCGTGGGTTCGGGCGTTTCGGGCTGGGCGGGTTTCATGGCGTCTCCGGGCTGGGCCGGGCCAATTCACCACGCCTGCCCCTGCGCATCAAGCGTGTCGGCCGGCGAGGCGCCCGGAGAACAGGCAGCCGCCGAGGAAGGTGCCTTCGAGCGCGTTGTAGCCGTGGTAGCCGCCGCCGCCGAAACCGGCGACCTCGCCCGCCGCGAAGAGGCCGGAGAAGGGGCTGCCGTTCGGGCGCAGCACCTGCCCGGTGAGATCGGTGTGCAGGCCGCCCAGCGATTTGCGGGTGAGGATGTTGAGCTTCACGCCGATAAGCGGCCCGGCTGACGGGTCGAGGATCCGGTGGGGCTTCGCGGTGCGGATCAGGCGATCGCCCCGGTAGGCGCGCGCGCCTCGAATGGCGATGACCTGCGCGTCCTTGGCGTAGGGGTTTTCGATCTGGGCGTCGCGCGCTTCGATCTGGGCGCGGATGGCGGCCGGATCCAGCGGGGCATCGGGCGCCAGCTGGTTCATTCCGGCCACGAGCGTTTCCAGATCGTCGGCGACCACGAAATCGGCGCCGTTGGACTTGAAGGCCTCCACCGCCGGGGTCGCCCCCTTGCCGAGACGCTGCTTCAGCACTTCGGCCCATTTTCCGGACGTCAGGTCCGGGTTCTGCTCGGAGCCCGAAAGGGCGAATTCCTTCTCGATGATCTTCTGGGTGAGGATGAACCAGCTGTGTTCGTGGCCCGCCGCGAGGATGCGCTTGAGGGTGCCCAGCGTGTCGAAGCCCGGCAGGTAGGGCGCCTCCATGCGCTTTCCGTTGCCGTCGAACCACATCGAACTGGGGCCGGGCAGGATGCGGATTCCGTGGTTGGGCCAGATCGGATCCCAGTTGCGCAGGCCTTCGGTGTAGTGCCACATCCTGTCGGCGTTGATGACGCCTGCGCCCGCGGCTTCGGCGGCAATCTGCATCTGGCCGTCCACGTAGTCGGGCACCCCGGAGACCATGAACTTGGGCGCCTTGCCGAGGCGGTCTTCCGGCCAGTGCCTGCGCACGAGATCATGGTTGCCGCCGATCCCGCCGGTGGCGATCACCACGCTTTCGCCCGTGTAGCGGAAGCTGCCGGTGACATCGCGGTTGGTCGCGGCGCCGCGCACCTCCTGCGCCTCGGCGAGCACGTCGCCCTCCACGCCCGTCACCACGCCGCCCTCCACGACGAGCCCCCGCACGCGATGGCGGAAGCCGAAGGTCAGCCGGCCCGCGGCGGCCGCCTCATGGGCCAGCGCGGCGAAGGGTTTCACCACGCCGGTGCCCGTGCCCCAGGTGATGTGGAACCGCGGCACCGAGTTGCCGTGGCCATCGGCCAGCGCGCCGCCGCGTTCGGCCCAGCCCACCACGGGGAACCAACGCATCCCGAAGCCCTGGAGCCAGCCGCGCATCTCGCCGGCGGCGAAATCGAGGTAGGCTTCCGCATAGGCCCTCGGATTGGCATCCTCGGGGCGGTCGAACTGGGCGGAGCCATACCAGTCCCGCGCGGCGAGCGCGCGGCTGTCCCTGATGCCCATGCGGCGCTGTTCCGGGGTGTCCACCATGAACAGCCCGCCGAGCGACCACCAGGCCTGCCCGCCGAGGCTCTGCGCCCCCTCCTGATCCAGCAGCAGCACGCTGCGCCCGCGCGACACCGCCTCGTGGGCGGCCACCAGGCCCGAAAGCCCGCCGCCGACCACGATCACGTCGGCCTTGTTCTCCAGATGTGCCATCAACGCCTCCCCCGTTGTTGCCGCGAAGCTTAGCCAGCGGGCCGGGGCGGTGACAGGGCGGACGTGGCGTCACCCCGCAGGCACCATAGGGCCGGAAACGAAAACGCCCCGGGAGATCCCGGGGCGATTTGAGAACAGGCTCGACTGCACGGATCAGATGGCGCGCTCCACCATCATCTTCTTGATCTGGCCGATGGCCTCCGCCGGGTTCAGACCCTTCGGGCAGGTCTTGGCACAGTTCATGATCGTGTGGCAGCGATAGAGCTTGAAGGGATCCTCCAGCTCGTCGAGGCGCTCGCCGGTGGCTTCGTCACGGCTGTCGATGATCCAGCGGTAGGCGTGCAGCAGCGCGGCCGGGCCGAGGTAGCGATCGCCGTTCCACCAGTAGCTCGGGCAGGAGGTGGAACAGGACGCGCACATCACGCATTCATAGAGGCCGTCGAGCTTCTTGCGATCCTCGATGGACTGGCGCCACTCCTTGGCGGGCCGGTTCGTCTTGGTTTCGAGCCAGGGCATGATCGAGGCATGCTGGGCGTAGAAATGGGTAAGATCGGGGATGAGATCGCGCACCACCGGCATGTGCGGCAGCGGGTAGATCTTCACGTCGCCCTTGATCTCGTCCATGCCGTAGATGCAGGCCAGCGTGTTGATCCCGTCGATGTTCATCGCGCAGGAGCCGCAGATGCCCTCGCGGCAGGAGCGGCGGAAGGTCAGCGTCGGATCGATCTCGTTCTTGATCTTGATCAGCGCGTCCAGGACCATCGGGCCGCAGGTGTCCATATCGACGAAATAGGTGTCGATGCGCGGGTTCTTTCCGTCTTCCTCGTTCCAGCGGTAGATCTGGAACTTGCGCAGGTTGGTCGCGCCCTCGGGCTTCGGCCACGTCTTGCCGGTGACGATCTTCGAGTTCTTGGGGAGTGTGAATTGCACCATCTGCTCACCCTTTCATATGTGTCTCATCGGGGCGGGCCACAGGGGCCCGCGGGTTGGCTAGTCTGCCAGAAGGGAGGATTGGATCGTGCTGCCCGAGGTGAGGAAGAGGATCGCGCGCTGGCGCTCCGCATCGCTCATCGTCGGCCAGAGATCCTGATCTCCCTCCAGCAGCGGGAACTGCGTCGGCAATCCGCTGGTGTCTGCCGATGGTCCGCAGGCCGCGAGCCCCAGAAGGGCCAGGCCAAGGAACAGTGCAGGCAGACGGCGGACAGACATCAGTAGACCCTCGCTTTCGGTGCAATCTTCTTCAGATCGATTCCACCTTCTTCTTCTTTGGTCAACGGATCAAGGTGCACGGGCCGGTAATCGAGGGACACTTTGTTTCCATCGACGCGGGCCAGCGTGTGCTTGCGCCAGTTCTCGTCGTCGCGCTCCGGGTAGTCCTCGTGGGCGTGGGCCCCGCGGCTTTCCTTCCGGGCTTCGGCGCCGACGATCGTTGCCATGGCGTTGGGCATCAGGTTCGTCAGCTCCAGCGTTTCCATCAGGTCGGAGTTCCACACGAGGGTGCGGTCGGTGACCTTGAGGTCGTCGAGCTTGGCGGCCACGGCCGTCATCTTCTCGACGCCTTCCGCCAGCGTCTTGTCGGTGCGGAACACGGCGGCATCGGCCTGCATCGTCTTCTGCATCTCGAGGCGCAGCTCGGCGGTGGGGGTGCCGCCGTTGGCGTAGCGCAGGGCGTCGAAACGGGCCAGCGCCGCATCCACCGACTTGGTGTTGAGCGGGCGGTTGGGCTCGTTCGGGTTCACCACCTGGCCGGCGCGGATCGCGGCGGCGCGGCCGAAGACCACGAGGTCGATCAGCGAGTTCGAGCCGAGACGGTTGGCGCCGTGCACCGAGGCGCAGCCGGCTTCGCCCACGGCCATCAGGCCGGGCTGGATGCGCTCGGGGTTCTCGGAATCGGCGTTGAGCACCTCGCCCCAGTAGTTGGTGGGGATGCCGCCCATGTTGTAGTGCACCGTGGGCAGAACCGGGATCGGCTCCTTGGTGACGTCAACGCCGGCGAAGATCTTGGCGCTTTCGGAGATGCCCGGCAGGCGCTCGGCCAGCGTTTCCGGCGGCAGGTGGTTGAGGTGGAGGTGGATGTGATCGCCCTCCTTGCCCACGCCGCGCCCTTCGCGGATTTCCAGCGTCATGCAGCGGCTAACCACGTCGCGGCTGGCCAGATCCTTGTAGGTCGGCGCGTAGCGCTCCATGAAGCGCTCGCCTTCGGAGTTCGTCAGGTAGCCGCCTTCGCCGCGGGCGCCCTCGGTGATCAGGCAGCCCGAACCGTAGATGCCGGTGGGGTGGAACTGGACGAACTCCATGTCCTGCAGCGGCAGGCCCTGGCGGGCCACCATGCCGCCGCCGTCGCCCGTGCAGGTATGCGCGGAGGTGGCGGAGAAATAGGCGCGCCCGTAGCCGCCGGTGGCCAGCACCACCATCTTGGCGTTGAAGACGTGGATCGTGCCGTCATCGAGCTTCCAGCAGACGACGCCCTGGCAGACGCCGTCGTCCGTCATGATGAGGTCGATGGCGAAATATTCGATGTAGAACTCGGCGTTGTGTTTGAGCGACTGGCCGTAGAGCGTGTGCAGGATGGCGTGGCCGGTGCGGTCGGCCGCGGCGCAGGTGCGCTGCACCGGCGGGCCTTCGCCGAACTCGGTGGTGTGGCCGCCGAAGGGACGCTGGTAGATCTTGCCCTCTTCGGTGCGCGAGAAGGGCACGCCGTAGTGCTCCAGCTCGTAGACGGCCTTGGGCGCCTCGCGGGCGAGGTATTCCATCGCGTCGGTGTCGCCGAGCCAGTCCGAGCCCTTCACGGTGTCATACATGTGCCACTGCCAGTGGTCCGGGCCCATGTTGGAGAGCGAGGCGGCGATGCCGCCCTGCGCCGCCACCGTGTGCGAGCGCGTCGGGAAGACCTTCGTCACGCAGGCGGTCTTGAGCCCCTGCTCGGCCATGCCCAGGGTAGCGCGCAGGCCGGCGCCGCCGGCGCCCACGACGACGACGTCGTATTCATGGGTTTCGTATTGGTATGCTGCTGTCATCTGTCTTGATCCTTGCCGCGCT
Source organism: Pseudoruegeria aquimaris (assembly GCF_900172235.1). GTDB lineage: Bacteria > Pseudomonadota > Alphaproteobacteria > Rhodobacterales > Rhodobacteraceae > Pseudoruegeria > Pseudoruegeria aquimaris. The sequence continues at coordinate 38,313 of NZ_FWFQ01000016.1, forward strand.
CAGAGGGCGATTTTCACGAGAGCGAAGAGGCTCACCGCGATCAGCGTGTAGGAAAGGGCCTTCACGGCCACGCGGGCCAGCTCGCCCGGAATGCCGTGCACGTAGTCTTCCACCGCTTCCAGCGCCTCGTACATCAGCTGCACCAGCCCCACGACGAGCGCGAGCCCGGTGACGATGGCCGGGAACGGCTGGCTGAAGTAGGCCAGCACCTCTTCCCGCGTGCCGCCGAGACCGGCGCCGAAGGTGAAGACGAAAAGCGGCACCAGCACCACCATCACGATGGAGCGCACGGTGAATTGCCAGTGGGTCTGCGTGCCGGTGCGGGCGGAGCCGAGGCCGACGGCGCGTTTGCGGTCTGTCAGGTAACGCATTGATCCCTCCTCAGACGACGATGGCGGTGAGGATCGCCAGCACCGTCGCGCCGACGAACATGCCGATGCCCAGCTTCTCGGCCGTCTCGACCTTGAAGCAGTAGCCGAAATCCCAGATCACGTGCCGCAGGCGGCCGAGCGTGTGATACCAGAGCGCCCAGGTGGCGAAGAAGAGCACCAGATCGCCGAACCAGCTGCGCAGCAGCCCGTCGATGAAGGCGAAGGCGCCGTCGGACGTCGCCGCGGCGAGCAGCCACCACACCAGCAGCACCGCCGCCCCGAGGGAAACGATCCCGGAGATGCGCACCATGATGGAGGACATTGAGGTGAGTTGAGGTCGGTAGTACGGACCGATCATGAAGGGCGAAAGCGGGCGCTGCCCCCTGTTCACATCTGCCATGGGATACCCTTTCAGGTGATGAGCCTTTGGATCACGATTGGCTCATCCATAGCGATATTTGAGCGCGAGTCACGCTTTAGCAGGCGGCGTTAGCGCTAATCCGGCCAATTTCGGCTGATTTGACGCAGCTTGTGATCACACATATTTCCTGTGTGATCACAAAATTCGCTAGTCCGTCACCAGATCGTAGAGATCGTGCAGATGGTCCTCGAATTCGAGGCACATCGTGATTCCGGCCACCTCGGGATCGTAGAAGGCATTGGCCTCGCCGCAGGTTTCGAACGTGACGGTGAGCGGTTCGGCCAGCCGGAACTCGCCGTTCAGCGCCGCCACCTCGTTGGCGATGAGCGGCAGTGCCAGCACGCCCTCTTCGGCCTCGCCCGGCACGAAGGTGATCGCGTGCCCCTCCCCGGCCTCGAACCGGGCGGCCAGATCGTCCAGCACCCCGCCCCAGGCATCCAGCGCCTGGTCGAATTCCTCCGGGCAGTAGTCCGCGCGCTCCTCGGGCAGGCCCAGATCCACCGCCAGCCCCTCGCGCTCCTCGGGGGCGGCGCCGTAGAACAGGCAGACCGTGTTGTAGAAGCGCTGCTCGTCGGGCCCGTGGACATCCCACCAGGCGGTGTCCTCGCCGGCTTCCTCCTTCAGGTAGACCTCCCCGAGAAAGCCGTAGGCGGTATCTTCGGCGATGACCTGCGCCGTCGTCTCGTCGAAGAGCGCATCGATCAGCAGGATCGAGAACACGTCCGCGGCATCCTCTTCCTGCGCGAAGATCGGCACGCCCTCCAGATCGATGAGGGCGTGGCCGAGCTCGTGGTAGAAGATGCCCAGCAGGTTCGCCTCGACGAAACCGGCGCGGATCTCTTCCTCGTTCGCGAGCGCGGGCAGGGCCAGAACCGCCAGGGCGGCGGCGTGTTGCGCGATCTTTCCGGGCACCGGCGGCTCCTTCCTGTTGGGGGCCGCGCGGGGGCGCGCAACCGCTAGAGAGGCATCAGAGCCCAGTAATCCAGATCGAGCAAGACCTCGGGCAGATATTTCCCGTCTTCGCCCTTCAGCGCGAAGGGCGCCGCCCCGGCCTTCACGGCGACGAGCCGCAGCCGGATCGCGCCGACGCCGGGCGCGGCGGTCTCGGCCACGTCCAGCACCTCGCTCCAGGCCTTCACGGTATCGCCCGCGAAACAGGGGTTCGCATGGGCGCCCGCGTTGATGCCCGCGATCATCTGCGCATTGGCCAGCCCGTTGAAGCTGAGCGCGCGCGCCATCGAGATCACGTGCCCGCCGTAGATCAGGCGCCGGCCGTCGGGGCGGAAGGTGGCGTCGAAGTGGACCTTGGCCGTGTTCTGCCACAGCCGCGTGGCGAGCATGTGCTCGGCTTCCTCGATCGTCACCCCGTCCACGTGGTCGATCTTCTCGCCCACGGCATAATCGCCCAGCCGATGCGGCTCGCCGGCGAGGCTGAAATCGTAGTTGGTGAAATCCAGCCCCGCCGGGATCACCAGCCGATCGGCGGGCACCGCCTTCGCGAGATCCGGGATCACCGTTTCCGGCGCCGGGGCCTCGAGATCACTTTTGCGCACCATCACCCAGCGCACGTATTCCAGCACGGCCTCGCCTTGCTGGTTGCGCCCGGTGGTGCGCACGTAGACGACGCCGGATTTGCCGTTGGAGTTCTGCTTCAGCCCGATCACTTCGGACTCCGAGGTGAGCGTATCGCCCGCGTGCACGGGCTTCAGGAAGCGCCCCTCGGCATAGCCGAGATTGGCCACCGCGTTGAGCGAGATGTCGGGCACCGTCTTGCCGAAGACGGTGTGAAACGCGATCAGATCGTCCAGCGGCGCGGCGTCCAGACCAACCGAACGGGCGAATTCGTCCGAAGAGGCCAGCGCATGGCGCGCCGGGTAGAGCGCGTGATAGAGCGCCCGCTCGCCGCCCGAAAGCGTGCGCGGCACGGCGTGGCGGATCACCTCGCCCAGCCTGTAATCTTCGAAAAACCGGCCCCGGTTGGTCTTGGCCATTTACTGTTCTCCCAGCTTGATCTCGGGTGTGTAGGTGCCCTCGGCCTCCTTCACCACGGCCTGCGCGCAGCGCATGACGCCGTTTGAGGCGTCGAAGGCGTAGGCGGGCGAGCCGTGCAGTTCCCAGCCCTTGTTCAGGGCATCGGTCACCTTGTGGCAGAAGGCGGAGGTATCGTCTTCGGTGAGCAGTCGGTAGAGTTTCATCCGTAGGTCCCCAGGAATGGATTGTAGCCGAGGAAGGTGTGGATCCCGGCGATCACCGCATAGATCAGGAACGTGAGACCGACCAGCTTGAAATCCTTGCTCCGCGGCCCCGGTTCGGGCGCGTCCCACGGGCCTTCGGCCCGGTTGATGATCAGCATCTCCGAGATCGCCCAGAGGATCAGCCCACCAAAGAGGATGACCGAGGCCAGATCGCCGTTCACCACCAGATGCGCCACGCCCCAGACAGCCATGCCCAGCAGCATCGGGTGGCGCAGTTTGCTGGCCAGCACGCCCTTGCTGCTGCCCACGCCGAAGAGGTAGATCGACACGAACATCAGCAGGTTGTTCAGATGCCCCATGCCCGGCAGCGGGCTGTAGACCGGGATGAACTCGGCACCGCGGTAGCCGAAGATCATCAGCAGCAGCGAAAGTCCGATGGCACCTGCCACCAGCCCCTTGCCCTTGTCGCCCATCGCGGCGCGGCGCGCCGGGGCCAGCCGTTTGAAATAATGCGCCAGCGCCCAGAGCGCCACGCCCGAAATCAGAAGCCCCATGGGCTATCCCTCCAATGCTGCGATTGCCTTTGCCTTGGAGAGTGTCTGACGGGCGGTGACGATGTGCAAGTTCTCGACGATCTTTCCGTCCACGACGGCCACGCCCTGCCCCGCGGCCTCGGCCGCTTCGAAGGCGGCGATCTGGCGCTTGGCGAGATCGATCTCGGCTTCCGAGGGCGCGAAGGCCTCGTTGGCGATGGCCACCTGCGCGGGGTGGATCAGGGTCTTGCCGTCAAAGCCCATGTCGCGGCCCTGCTCGCATTCGGCGCGCAGGCCCTCTTCGTCCTTGAAGGCGTTGTAGACGCCGTCGATCGCCACCACCCCGTGGGCGCGGGCGGCCAGAAGGCAGAGTTGCAGGCTGGTGAGCAGCGGCTCGCGGTCGGCGCGGAAACGGGTGTTCAGATCCTTGGCCAGATCGTTGGTGCCCAGCACGAAACCCGTGAGTTGCGGATGGGCCGCGATCTCGGCGGCGTTGAGGATGCCCAGCGGCGTTTCCATCATCGCCCAGATCGGCGTGTCGCCCAGGAGATCGGCGAGCGCCTGCACGTCGGCGGCGGAATTGACCTTGGGCAGCAGGATCGCATCCGCGCCAACGTTCTTCATGGCCGCCACATCCGCCGCGCCCCATTCGGTGTCCAGCCCGTTGATGCGGACGATCTTCATGCGCGGCCCGTAGCCGCCGGCCGTCAGCGTTTCGGCCAGCAGGGCCCGCGCGGCGGCCTTCTCCTCCACGGCCACCGCGTCCTCCAGATCGAAGATGATGGCGTCCACCGGCAGCCCCTTGGCCTTCTCCAGCGCGCGCGCCTTGGAACCGGGGATGTAAAGGACCGAACGATAGGGCCGTGCGAGTTGTTCCATGATTCCGCCTCCGCAATAAAGTTGCGTAAAACATCGCAACTGAGCAGGAAATGACAACCCCAAAATTGCCGCAGCGCAGAAATAACCTTGTGCCCGGCTCGCCCGGCGCGGCCCATTAACCGGTTTTTCGCCACCGCGGGCGCAGGCTTTTCCCCGGTCGGGCCTCGACATCGCGGCCCGCGAACGAAAAGGGGATCATCATGAGAAACGGCTTCTTCGCCCTCTCGCTCGGCATCGGCGCCATGCTGCTGGCCACGAACCACGCCTTCGCCCAGGGCGGCAACTGCGCCCAGCGCGACCAAGTGCTCGAACGCCTGCAATCACACTACGGCGAAACCCGGCGCTCGGTGGCGCTCGGCGGCGACAACATCGTCGTGGAAACCTTCGCCTCCGCCGAAACCGGCACCTGGACGATCACCGCCACCCTGCCCAACGGCATGACCTGCCTCGTGGCCTCCGGTCAGGCCTACGAGCCCATCACCGAACCGCTTCCCGCCAAGGGCACCAAGGCCTGAAGGCCGGATGCGTCGGCCGGTCCGCCCCGCCGGCCCGCCGGCCCGCCGGCCCGCCGCCGATCAGGTAGGGGGGGCCTGATCAGGCCAGCCCCTCGTAGACGAGCTTCGCGCCCGTCGCCAAAAGCAGCGCATAGGTCAGGATGAAGAAGGGCCGCTCAGGCATCCAGTGATGCGCCCGCACCCCGATCCAGACCCCGAGGATCGCCACCGGCGCCAGCAGCAGGTTGGCCAGCAGCGTCTGCGCCGTGAACATGCCGAGCAGCGCGTAGGGCAGCGCCTTGAACAGGTTGATTGCCCAGAACACGATGACGGACGTGGCCTGATACGTCGTCTTCCCCACGTTCTGTGACAGCATGTAGATCGCCACCGGCGGGCCGCCGGCGTGGCTGATGTAGCTGGTGAAGCCGGCGATGGCCCCCGTGAGATAGCCGATCCAGCCGGCCAGCGGCTTTTCCGAGATGCGGATCCAGCCCATGTGGCGCCCGAACTGGAAGGCCACGAAGGAAAGCGCCACCACGCCGAGCATCAGGCGCAGCAGATCGGCGTCCGCCAGCCCGAACAGCAGCGCGCCGAGGGCGACGCCGGGCAGGCTGCCGAGGATCAGGCGGCGGGAACTGGGGCCATCCCATTTGCGCCAGTAGGGCTTCAGGGCGGTCACATCCATCAGCATCAGGAGCGGCAGCATCAGCCCCACCGCAAGCTCGGGCGGCAGCACCAGCGCCAGCAGCGGCGCGGCGGCAAAGGCCGCGCCCGAGCCGAATCCCCCCTTGGAGATGCCCGCGTAGAGCACGGCCGGCACGGCGAAGAGAAAGAATGTCAGGTTCAGCTCCACAGCCCGGCTCCTCCTGCCGTTGGGTCAGCATGGCTTCGGTTTAGCCGGGAAGTGTTAGCGCTAAAAGCAGTAATGTTGGCGCCCCCGGCAATAATGTTGCGAAATGCCGCGCCGCAGCGCACTTGCGCGAAAGGCCTGAAACCACTAGGCATCGCGCCAAGCTCAACCAAACTGGAGATCGAATCCATGGCCAGACCCAAGATCGCCCTCATCGGCGCCGGTCAGATCGGTGGCACGCTTGCCCACCTTGCCGCCCTCAAGGAACTCGGTGACGTTGTCCTCTTCGACATCGCCGACGGCATCCCGCAGGGCAAGGCGCTCGACATCGCTGAATCCGGCCCCGTGGACGGTTTCGACGCGGCGCTGTCCGGCACCACCGACTACGCCGACATCGCCGGCGCGGACGTCGTGATCGTGACCGCAGGCGTGCCGCGCAAGCCGGGCATGAGCCGCGACGATCTGCTGGGCATCAACCTGAAGGTCATGAAATCGGTCGGCGAAGGCATCCGCGACAACGCTCCGAACGCCTTCGTGATCTGCATCACCAACCCGCTGGACGCCATGGTCTGGGCGCTGCGCGAATTCTCCGGCCTGCCCCACAACAAGGTCTGCGGCATGGCCGGCGTTCTGGATTCGGCCCGCTTCCGCCACTTCCTGTCGGTGGAGTTCAACGTGTCGATGAAAGACGTCACCGCCTTCGTGCTGGGCGGCCACGGCGACACGATGGTGCCGCTGACCCGCTACTCCACCGTCGCCGGCGTGCCGCTGCCCGACCTCGTGAAGATGGGCTGGACCACGCAGGAGAAGCTGGACGCCATCGTGCAGCGCACCCGTGACGGCGGCGCCGAGATCGTCGGCCTGCTGAAAACCGGCTCCGCCTACTACGCCCCGGCGGCCTCCGCGATCGAGATGGCCGAAGCCTACCTGAAGGATCAGAAGCGCGTGCTGCCCTGCGCCGCCTACGTGGACGGCGCCTTCGGCCTCGAAGGCATGTACGTGGGCGTGCCCACGGTGATCGGCGCCAACGGCATCGAGAAGATCCTCAACATCGAGCTGTCCAAGGACGAGCAGGCGATGTTCGACAACTCCGTGAACGCCGTGAAAGGCCTCGTGGAAGCCTGCAAAGGCATCGACCCGACGCTGGCCTGAGCCGGCCGTTCGGAAACCGGACCATCGATGAAGCGGGGCCCCGGCCCCGCTTTTTTTGCCCAGCCATGGCCCCATCCTTCGCGTTTTCACTTTCGAAGCCGGCGGGCGGCGTGCAATCTCACGGGGCAGCAACCTTCGCTTCGGGACACCCGCCCCCATGAGATCGTCCGCCAAGACCTGCCGCGCCCGCGCCGCGATCGGGCTATGCGCCCTGCTCCTGCTCACCGCCTGCGCCGCGCGCCCGCCGGTGCCGGCGCCGCCGCCGGAAGAGACGGTCGCGCGGATGACGCGGCTGTTCCGGCAGGCCTGCCTCGCCCATGCCGGGGATTTCGCCGCCACCGAGAAGGCGCTCGCCGACTACGGCTTCGATGCGGCCTCGGGGCTGGGCAGGCTCGTCAGCTTCGTGGACACGCGCAACTTCCTGATCGCCACCGTCGGGGAATCCGACGGCGCGCTTGCGCCGGCAGGGCCTTCCCGGCGCGGTTCGCGGGAGACCTATTGCAGCGTCAGCTCGCCCAACGTGAGCGAGGCGCAGGCGCTGGCCGCGCTCCGGAACGCCGTGAACGGCTTCGTTTCCGAGGCCCGGCTGGTGCAGGGCGATCGCGCCATGCGCGCCGCCGGCGCGGCCTGGATCATGATCCCCACGCAACCACGCGCACGGGCGGAGGACAGCCTGCTCGCCGTCACGCAGGAGGACCTGCCCCTGCCGGACTTCTACCTGCGCGCCTCGGGCCGCGCGGACGAACGCGTGCCCGTCTTCCGCAGCTACGGGCTCGGGATCGTGCATTTCCGATAGGCGGACGGTCTTGTCAGGCGGCCGCCTGCGGCCTAGCGTGCTGCGCGCCGCCGCAGCGAAGGGAGCCCCTCTCCATGACCACCGAACCCCGCCCCGCTTTCAAGGTCATGGGGGAACGCAATTCCGGCACCAACCTTCTGCACAAGATGCTGGCGACGCAATTCGACGTGCAGCTCTACCCGACCTCCTCTGGCCTCTCGGAGCGCCAGCGCCGCGCGCTGCCGGGGCTGGCGAGCCGCTGGAGCAGCCCACGGGCGGCGAAGGAGGCGATCCAGGATCACAACCATTTCGCCGAACTGGCGGAAAACGGCGGCTGGAAGCACGCCGCCGCCAGCGAGCGGCTGCGCAGGGAGTTCGCCGCACCGAAAAGCGTTCGGATCGTCTTCCTGTTGCGCCACCCGGTCAGCTGGAGCCGATCCATGCACCAGAACCCGTTCCACGGGCTGGCACGGGTGCCGCGCGCCTACGCGGAGTTCATCCGCGCCCCCTGGCTGACCGTTGCGCGCGACGGCTTCGAGCAGCGCTTGTTCGAAAGCCCGCTGCACCTGCTGCGCGCCAAGGCCGAAAGCTATCTCGCCTACGCGGCGGAGGATCCCTCGGCCTGCATCCTGCGCTACGAGGATCTCGTGCTCGATCCCGAGGCGGCCTTCCGCAGGATCGGCGCCTGGGAGGCACGGCGGGTGGACAGGCCGCGCCTGCCCGAGAAGAGCGCCCGCGCCTTCGGCCGCAACCCGCTTTCGCGCGAAGGCTACGAGGCGAAGGTCCGGGACACCGGCTACCACAGCCTCGACGCGGCGGACCGGGATCATTTCCGCAGCGTTCTGGAGGGCAGCCCGCTGCTGGAACTCTACCCGATGACGGAAGCGCTCTGAGCGGCGCACGGAGCGGCGTCCGGAGTGGCCGGCGGCGCCGTTTCACGGCCCGGATCCAGCCGGGCGACGTGAGCGCTAATATCCGGACAGCCCGCCGTCTGAGTCGGTTTCGGCACCGCAATCATGTCGATTTCCCCCGCGTCGCATTTCGTGATCACACTTTTTCTGCTTGTGATCACAAATTTGACTATTTTGACGGTTTTCCGCCGATGTTGGCGCAAACCTCTTTTTTTACAGGGAGAGAGTGTGCTTATACCTCTCGCCGAGAGCATTCAACAACGGGACAGTTTCATGAACATTCATGAATACCAGGCGAAGGCGCTCCTTCGCGAATATGGCGCGCCGGTTTCCGACGGCCGCGTCGTGCTGAAAGCCGAAGACGCCAAGACCGCCGCCGGCGAGCTGGACGGCCCGCTCTGGGTCGTCAAGGCGCAGATCCACGCAGGTGGGCGCGGCAAGGGCTCCTTCAAGGAACCCGAAGCCGGCGAAAAAGGCGGTGTCCGCCTGGCCAAATCGGTGGAGGAAGCCGCCGAGGAAGCCCAGAAGATGCTTGGCCGCACGCTGGTCACGCACCAGACCGGCCCGGCCGGCAAACAGGTGAACCGCATCTACATCGAAGACGGCTCCGGCATCGAGCGCGAGCTCTACCTCGCCCTGCTGGTGGATCGTCAATCCTCGCGGATCTCCTTCGTCTGCTCCACGGAAGGTGGCATGGACATCGAGGAAGTGGCCGCCGCCACCCCCGAGAAGATCCTGTCCTTCTCCGTCGATCCCGTGACCGGCTACATGCCCTACCACGGCCGGCGCATCGCCTTCGCGCTCGGCCTCGAGGGCAAGCAGGTGAAGGAATGCGTGGCGCTGATGGGCCTTCTCTACAAAGCCTTCGTCGAGAAGGACATGGAGATGCTCGAAATCAACCCGCTGATCGTGACCGACGAGGGCTCGCTCAAGGTGCTCGACGCCAAGCTGGGCTTCGACGGCAACGCGATCTACCGCCACCCCGACATCGCCGCCCTGCGCGACGAGACCGAGGAAGACCCGAAAGAGCTGGAAGCCAGCAAATACGATCTGAACTACATCGCGCTCGACGGTGAGATCGGCTGCATGGTGAACGGCGCGGGCCTTGCCATGGCGACGATGGACATCATCAAGCTCTACGGTGCCGAGCCGGCCAACTTCCTCGACGTGGGCGGTGGCGCCACGAAGGAGAAGGTGACCGAGGCCTTCAAGATCATCACCTCCGACAAGAACGTCAAAGGCATCCTCGTGAACATCTTCGGCGGCATCATGCGCTGCGACGTGATCGCGGAAGGCGTGGTGGCGGCCGTGAAAGAGGTGGGCCTGCAGGTCCCGCTCGTGGTGCGGCTCGAAGGCACCAACGTGGAGAAGGGCAAGGAGATCATCAACACCTCCGGCCTCGACGTGATCGCCGCGGACGACCTGAAGGACGGCGCGCAGAAAATTGTTAAAGCGGTGAAAGGCTGAACCAATGGCAGTTCTCGTCAATGAAAACACCAAGGTGATCTGTCAGGGCTTCACCGGCTCGCAAGGCACCTTCCACTCCGAACAGGCCATCGCCTACGGCACCAAGATGGTCGGCGGCGTGACCCCGGGCAAAGGCGGCCAGGAGCACCTGGGCCTGCCGGTGTTCAACTCCGTGCACGAAGCCAAGCACGTGACCGAGGCCAACGCCTCCGTCATCTACGTGCCGCCGCCCTTCGCCGCCGATTCCATCCTCGAGGCGATCGACGCCGAGATGGAGCTGATCGTCTGCATCACCGAGGGCATCCCGGTGCTCGACATGATGAAGGTGAAGCGCGCGCTGGAAGGCTCCAAATCCCGCCTGATCGGCCCGAACTGCCCCGGCATCATCACGCCGGACGCCTGCAAGATCGGCATCATGCCCGGCCACATCCACAAGCGCGGTTCGGTGGGCGTCGTCTCCCGCTCCGGCACGCTGACCTACGAAGCCGTGAAGCAGACCACCGACCTGGGCCTCGGCCAGTCCACCGCCGTGGGCATCGGCGGTGACCCGATCAAGGGCACCGAGCACATCGACGTGCTGGACATGTTCCTCGACGATCCCGAGACGCATTCGATCATCATGATCGGCGAGATCGGTGGCTCCGCCGAGGAAGAGGCCGCCGAGTTCCTGGCCGAGCAGCGCAAGAAGGGCCGCTGGAAGCCGACCGCCGGCTTCATCGCCGGCCGCACCGCCCCTCCGGGCCGCCGCATGGGCCACGCCGGTGCGATCGTCGCCGGTGGCAAGGGTGGCGCGGAAGACAAGATCGAGGCGATGAAATCCGCCGGGATCGTCGTCGCCGACAGCCCCGCCACGCTGGGCGAGGCCGTTCAGGCCGCGATCGCCAAGGGCTGAGCGTCATGCCGCGATCCGCTCGTGGCGCTGCCCGGCGTTTCCGCCGGGCTTAGAAAACTTGAGGCTCCGGGCCGTTCCGCCCGGGGCCTCGCCGCAGGAAGGGCCACGACAGGGGCCGCTCAGGGCCCCTCTCCTGACGCTTCGTAGGAAACGGAAAACGGATATGTTTTCGGTGACGGCACATCGGATTGACAGGGCGCCCGGAGCCTTCCGGCGGCGGACGGCCCTGCTTTGCGCCGCCATTGCGCGGGAGGCCCGCCCATGACCTTCACCCAATCCATCCAGACCTGCTTCCGCAAATACGTCACCTTCTCGGGGCGCGCTTCGCGGTCCGAATACTGGTGGTTCTTCCTCTTCGGCCTCCTTGGCTCCGCCGCCGCGGGCATCCTCGATGGCGCCCTCTTCGGCACCCCTGTCGTCGAGACCACCGTCACCGACACCTCCGTCTCCGGCAGCGTCGAGAATGACGGCCCGATCGCCTCGCTGTTTTCGCTCGTGATCCTGCTGCCCAGCCTCGCCGTGGGCTGGCGGCGGATGCATGACACCGGCCGTTCGGGCCTCTACCTGCTCTATCCGCTGATCGTCTGGATCGGCATTCTCGCCTTCCTCGGCGCCACCCTGATGCTGGGCGGCGCCACGGGCGGGCTTGGCCTCTCCGGGCTCGCCGCCGCCATCGGCGGGCTCTCCGTCCTCATCCTGATACCCGCGTTCATCATCCTGCTGATCGCCCCGCTCCTGGTGCTCTGGTGGCTGACCCGACCTTCGCAGCCCGGCACAAACGCCTACGGTCCCCATCCCCTGGAGGAGAAGTAAATGACCGATCAATCTCCGAACGACCTGTTCCACGCTTCCTCGTTCCTGCAAGGCCACAACGCCGAGTATGTCGAGCAGCTCTACGCGCAATACGTGCGGGATCCGGCCGCCGTGGACGCCGCCTGGCAGGAGTTCTTCCGCCAACTCGGCGACGCCGAGACGGACGTGACCGCCGAGGCGGAAGGCCCCAGCTGGCAGCGCACCGACTGGCCGCCGATGCCCAGCGACGAGCTGACGGCCGCGCTGACGGGTGAATGGGGCGATGCCGAGATCAAGGACGCCGGCAAGAAAATCAAGGAGAAGGCCGCGGAGAAGGGCGTCGCCATCTCCGAGGATGCCGTGAAGCGCGCCGTGCTGGATTCGATCCGCGCGCTGATGCTGATCCGGGCCTACCGGATCCGCGGCCACCTCGTGGCCGATCTGGATCCGCTGGGCATGCGCGAGAAGACGCTGCACCCCGAGCTTGATCCGAAATCCTACGGCTTCACCGAGGCCGACATGGACCGCCCGATCTTCATCGACAACGTGCTGGGCCTGCAGATGGCCTCGATGCGCCAGATCCTGGAGATCGTGAAACGCACCTACTGCGGCACCTTCGCGCTGCAGTTCATGCATATCTCCAACCCGGAGGAAGCGGCCTGGCTGAAGGAGCGCATCGAAGGCTACGGCAAGGAAATCGCCTTCACCCGCGAAGGCCGCAAGGCGATCCTCAACAAGCTGGTCGAGGCCGAGGGCTTCGAGAAGTTCCTGCACGTCAAATACATGGGCACCAAGCGCTTCGGCCTCGACGGCGGTGAAGCGCTGATCCCGGCGATGGAGCAGATCATCAAGCGCGGCGGCGCTCTCGGCGTGAAGGAAATCGTCATCGGCATGCCCCACCGCGGCCGCCTCTCGGTGCTCGCCAACGTGATGGGCAAGCCCTACCGCGCCATCTTCAACGAATTCCAGGGCGGCAGCTTCAAACCCGACGACGTGGACGGCTCAGGCGACGTGAAATACCACCTCGGCGCCTCCTCCGACCGCGAGTTCGACGGCAACAAGGTGCACCTCTCGCTCACCGCCAACCCAAGCCACCTCGAAGCGGTGAACCCCGTCGTGCTGGGCAAGGCCCGCGCCAAGCAGGATCAGCTCGGCGACCGCGAGCGCACCTCGGTGCTGCCGGTGCTGCTGCACGGCGATGCCGCCTTCGCCGGCCAGGGCGTGGTGGCCGAGGGCTTCGGCCTCTCCGGCCTGCGCGGCCACAAGACGGGCGGCACCATCCACATCGTGGTGAACAACCAGATCGGCTTCACCACCGCGCCGCACTTCAGCCGCTCCTCCCCCTACCCGACCGACATCGCCCTGATGGTGGAAGCCCCGATCTTCCACGTGAACGGCGATGATCCCGAGGCCGTGGTGCACGCCGCGAAAGTGGCCACCGAGTTCCGCCAGAAGTTCCGCAAGGACGTGGTGATCGACATCTTCTGCTACCGCCGGTTCGGCCACAACGAGGGCGACGAGCCCATGTTCACGAACCCGATCATGTACAAGAAGATCAAGAAGCAGAAGACGACGCTTCAGCTCTACACCGAGCGCCTCGTGAAGGACGGCCTGATCCCCGAGGGCGAGATCGAGGACATGAAGGCCGCCTTCCAGGCCAAGCTCAACGAGGAGTTCGAGGCCGGCAAGGTCTTCAAGCCCAACAAGGCCGACTGGCTGGACGGGCGCTGGTCGCACCTCGACAAGCAGAAGGACGACTACCAGCGCGGTGAAACCGCCATCTCCGAGTCCACCTTCAAGGAGGTCGGCAAGGCGCTGACGACCTATCCCCAAGGCTTCCCGATCCACAAGACGGTGGCGCGGATGCTGGAGAACAAGGCGCAGATGATCGAGACCGGCAAGGGCATCGACTGGGCCACCGGCGAAGCGCTGGCCTTCGGCTCGCTGCTGACCGAGGGCTACCCGGTGCGTCTCTCCGGGCAGGATGCCACCCGCGGCACCTTCTCGCAGCGCCACTCCGGCCTTGTGAACCAGGACACCGAAGAGCGCTACTACCCGCTCAACCACATCCGCAAGGGCCAGGCCAACTACGAGGTGATCGACTCGATGCTCTCGGAGTATGCCGTGCTCGGGTTCGAATACGGCTACTCCCTGGCCGAGCCCAACGCGCTCACGCTCTGGGAAGCCCAGTTCGGCGATTTCGCCAACGGCGCGCAGATCATGTTCGACCAGTTCATCAGCTCCGGCGAAAGCAAGTGGCTGCGGATGTCGGGCCTCGTCATGCTGCTGCCGCACGGCTTCGAAGGCCAGGGCCCCGAGCACTCCTCGGCCCGCCTCGAGCGCTTCCTGCAACTCTGCGGCCAGGACAACTGGATCGTCGCCAACTGCACCACCCCGGCGAACTACTTCCACATCCTGCGCCGCCAGCTGCACCGCTCCTTCCGCAAGCCGCTTGTGCTGATGACGCCGAAATCCCTGCTGCGCCACAAGCTGGCCATCTCCACGATGGAAGATTTCACCACCGGCTCCAGCTTCCACCGTGTGCTGTGGGACGACGCCGAGAAGGGAAACTCCGACACCAAGCTGGTGCAGGACGACAAGATCAAGCGTGTCGTCATGTGCTCGGGCAAGGTCTACTACGATCTGCTCGAAGAGCGCGACGCCCGCGGCATCGACGACATCTACCTGCTGCGCGTGGAGCAGTTCTACCCGTTCCCGGCCATGTCGGTGATCAACGAGCTGCAGCGCTTCCCCAACGCAGAGGTGATCTGGTGCCAGGAAGAGCCGAAGAACCAGGGCGCCTGGTTCTTCATGGAGCCCAACATCGAGTGGGTTCTCGGCCGCATCAAGGGCAAGTCCAAGCGCCCCGCCTACGTCGGCCGCGCCGCCTCCGCCTCGCCCGCCACGGGCCTCGCAAGCCAGCACAAAGCCCAACAATCCGCGCTCGTGAACGACGCGCTCACCATCGAAGGATAAGTCAACATGTCCACTGAAGTCCGCGTCCCGACCCTCGGGGAAAGCGTTACCGAAGCCACCGTTGCCACCTGGTTCAAGAAGCCCGGCGATGCCGTCGCGGTGGATGAGATGCTCTGCGAACTGGAAACCGACAAGGTGACCGTCGAAGTGCCCAGCCCCGTGGCCGGCACCCTAGCCGAAATCGTCGCCGCCGAAGGCGATACCGTCGGCGTCGATGCGCTGCTGGCCAACATCACCGAAGGCGCCGGCGCCGAGGCCGCGGCGGCCGCCGCCACGCCCGCCGCGGCCGAAGCCGCCCCGGCGGCCGAAGGGGGCGATGCCGTGGACGTGATGGTGCCGACGCTCGGCGAAAGCGTCACCGAGGCCACCGTCGCCACCTGGTTCAAATCCGTGGGCGATACCGTCGCCCAGGATGAAATGCTCTGCGAGCTGGAAACCGACAAGGTCTCCGTCGAAGTGCCCGCCCCGGCCGCCGGCGTGCTGACCGAGATCGTCGCGCCGGAAGGCACCACGGTCGAGGCCTCCGCCAAGCTCGCCGTGATCTCCGCCTCCGGTGCCGCCCCGGCCAGGGCCGCCGCTCCGGCCGCCGCCGCGAGCGCGCCGGCCGCTGCCGCCACGGGCAAGGACGTGGAAGACGCCCCAGCCGCCAAGAAGATGATGGCCGAAGCCGGCCTCGCCGCGGGCTCCGTGCAGGGCACCGGCCGCGACGGCCGCGTTATGAAGGAAGACGTGCAGAAGGCGCTTGCCGCCGGCGCCGCCGCGGCCAAGGCCCCGGCCCCGGCCGCCGCCCCGCGCGCGCCCGTGCCGGCCGAAGACGCCGCCCGCGAGGAACGCGTGAAGATGACTCGCCTGCGCCAGACGATCGCGCGCCGCCTGAAGGACGCGCAGAACACCGCCGCGATCCTGACCACCTACAACGAGGTGGACATGACCGAGGTCATGGCGCTGCGCAAGGAATACAAGGATCTCTTCGAGAAGAAGCACGGCGTGCGCCTGGGCTTCATGTCCTTCTTCACCAAGGCCTGCTGCCACGCGCTGAAGGAAGTGCCGGAAGTCAACGCCGAGATCGACGGCACCGACATCGTCTACAAGAACTTCGTGCACATGGGCGTGGCCGCGGGCACGCCGCAAGGCCTCGTCGTGCCGGTGATCCGCGATGCCGACAAGATGTCCTTTGCCGAGATCGAGAAGGCCATCGCCGAGAAGGGCAAGCGCGCCCGTGAAGGCAAGCTGTCCATGGCGGAAATGCAGGGCGGCACCTTCACCATCTCCAACGGCGGCGTCTACGGCTCGCTGATGTCCTCGCCGATCCTGAACCCCCCGCAGTCCGGCATCCTCGGCATGCACAAGATCCAGGACCGCCCGATGGTCATCAACGGCGAGATCAAGATCCGCCCGATGATGTATCTGGCGCTCTCCTACGATCACCGCATCGTGGACGGCAAAGGCGCAGTGACCTTCCTCGTGCGCGTCAAGGAAGCGCTCGAAGATCCGCGCCGTCTGCTGATGGATCTGTAAGCCAGCAACCCAACGGGCGGAAAGCACCCTTTCCGCCCGCCCACCGGGACATGCGCCGATGATGACCCCCGAGCTCACCGCCCTCGCCCTTCTTGGCCTGCTGCACGCCGCGCTCTTCGTGGCGATGTCGGTCAGCGCCAACCGGCTGCTGCCCACGGCGAAAACGCTCGGCACCCGCGAAACCCCGCTCGAACAGGAACTCACCGGCAAGACGGGGCGCATCTACCGCGCCCTGCGCAACAACACCGAAAACCTCGGCTTCTTCGCCGCCGCCGTCGTGGTGGTGCAGCTCTCCGGCGCCAACTCAGGCTTCACCGCCACCTGCGCCTGGCTCACGCTCGCCGCCCGCATCGCCTACGTGCCCGCCTATGTCTTCGGCTGGGTGCCGTGGCGCAGCCTGATCTTCGTCACCGGCTTCGGCGCCACCACGCTGATGTTCGCGGCGGCCCTTCTCTGATGCAACTTTGTTCCCCAAATATCCCGGGGGAGGCCCGCACGGGCCGGGGGCGGAGCCCCCATCCCCCCACCACGAAAGGAAATCCCCATGGCAGACTATGACGTCATCGTAATCGGCGCCGGCCCCGGCGGCTATGTGGCCGCCATCCGCTGCGCCCAGCTGGGCCTGAAGACCGCCTGCGTGGAAGGCCGTGAAACCCTCGGCGGCACCTGCCTGAACGTCGGCTGCATCCCCTCCAAGGCGCTGCTGCACGCCACCCATTCGCTGCACGAAGCCGAGCACAACTTCGCCACCATGGGGCTGAAGGGCAAATCGCCTTCCGTCGACTGGGAGCAGATGAAAGCCTACAAGCAGGACGTGGTGAACCAGAACACCAAGGGCATCGAGTTCCTGTTCAAGAAGAACAAGGTCGACTGGCTCAAGGGCTGGGGCTCCATCCCGGAAGCGGGCAAGGTGAAAGTGGGCGACGAGATCCACTCCGCGAAGTCCATCATCATCGCCTCGGGCTCCGAACCCGCCTCGATTCCGGGCGCCGAGGTCGAGATCGACGAGAAGATCGTCGTCACCTCCACCGGCGCGCTTGAGCTGGGCAAGATCCCGAAGAAACTCGTCGTCGTCGGGGCCGGCGTGATCGGGCTCGAGATGGGCTCCGTCTACGCCCGCCTCGGCGCCGAGGTGACCGTGGTGGAATTCCTCGATCATATCACCCCGGGCATGGATGCCGACATCCAGAAGCAGTTCCAGCGCACGCTGAAGAAGCAGGGGATGGAGTTCATCCTCGGCGCCGCCGTGCAGAAGGTGGAAACCGCCAAGGGCAAGGCGAAGGTCACCTACAAGCTGCGCAAGGACGACAGCGAGCACACGCTTGATGCGGACACCGTGCTCGTCGCCACCGGCCGCAAACCCTACACCGAGGGCCTCGGGCTGGATGCGCTCGGCGTCAAGCTCAGCCCGCGCGGCCAGATCGAAACCGACGCCCATTGGGCCACCAACATCCCCGGCATCTACGCCATCGGCGACGTGATCGACGGCCCGATGCTCGCCCACAAGGCCGAGGACGAAGGCATGGCCGTGGCCGAGGTGATCGCCGGCAAGCATGGCCACGTGAACTACTCCGTCATCCCCGGCGTGATCTACACCACGCCCGAGGTCGCCTCCGTCGGCAAGACCGAGCAGCAGCTCAAGGAAGAGGGCCGCGCGTACAAGGTGGGCAAGTTCCCCTTCATGGGCAACGCCCGTGCCAAGGCCGTGTTCCAGGGCGACGGCTTCGTGAAGCTCCTGGCCGACAAGGAAACCGACCGCATCCTCGGCGCCCACATCATCGGCCCGGCGGCGGGCGACCTCATCCACGAGATCTGCGTGGCGATGGAGTTCGGCGCCTCCGCGCAGGATCTGGCCCTGACCTGCCACGCCCACCCGACCTACTCCGAGGCCGTGCGCGAAGCCGCGCTGGCCTGTGGCGACGGGGCGATCCACGCGTAGGTGTGATGGTTGCTCTCCACAACAAAGACGGGCGCTCATTCGAGCGCCCGTTTTCTTTTGGGCAGAACGTCCAATCACTCACAAAGGGCAGCCTTCGACCGCCGGGTGGGGGTGAAGCCCCCGCCCGGGGGGGCGGTCGGGGGCTGCCCGGCGTGCCGCCGGGCGCGCACGTCTTCAATCTGGCTCCACCCCGTCTTGATGAACCGTTCGGAAGAGGAGTTGCTCAAGCCACCAGAAGCCGCAGCCCCTGCGTCACGTCGGTGCGGACCGCCAGCCGCAGCCCCGGCTCATCGCCCGCCTTCAGCGCCGCGATGATCAGGCGGTGGTGCGGCGGCGGCTCGGTGCGGCGCAGGCGGCCGTAGAGGCTGCGCATGGTGGGGCCGAGCTGCAGCCAGACCGTTTCCAGCATCGCCAGCATCGCCGGCGCCTGGGCGCGCAGGTAGAGCGTGCGGTGAAACTCGAGATTCGTGCGGATGTAGCCGATCGCATCCTTCTTGGCGACGTTCTCGGCCACGGTGCCGTTGATCGCCTGCAACCGGTCGATCAGCGCCATATGCGCCCGCGGCAGCGCCCGGCTCGCCAGCTCCGGCTCCAGCAGCGCGCGCAGGGCGGCCAGTTCCTCGATCCGCTCCGCCGAAAGTTCCGGCGTGCTGACCCGGCCCGAGGCCGAGAGCGTCAGCGCGCCCTCGGCGGCCAGCCGCCGCACCGCCTCGCGCGCCGGTGTCATCGAAACGTCGAACTCCCGGCCGATACCGCGCAGGGTAAGCGCGGCCCCCGGCGCCATGGCGCCATGCATGATGCGCGCGCGCAGGGCGCGGTAGACGGTTTCATGGGCGGAGAGGCTGGCCTCGGCGGGCCGCTGGTTTGCTTGCATGGGCAGATGTGATCACATTTGCAGTGCCGCGGCAATCAGGCAAATCGGTAACGGTGCAGGGCCGTGCCGTGCTCCCGCAGCCAGGCCCTCGGGCGCGCGTATCCGGGCTCCAGCTCCGCCACCACCGCCCAGAAGGCGGGCGAATGATCCATCTGCCGCAGATGCGCCACCTCGTGGGCGGCCACGTAGCGCAGCACCTCGGGCGGCGCGAGGATCAGCCGCCAGGAATACATCAGCGCGCCGGCACTGCTGCAGGAGCCCCAACGCGAGCGCGTGTCGCGCAGGGTGAGGCGGTTGTAGGGCCGGCCGAGACGCGCGGCATATTCGTTGCTGGCTGCCGCCAGCCGCTCGCGGGCCAGCACCTTCAGCGCCCCCGCCAGACGCCCCGGCACCGCCTCTTCCGGCCCCGGCACCTCGATCCGGCCGCCGGAAAAAACGACCTTGCGCCCCGCCGCCGGGCAGATCTCGCGCTCGATACCCTCCACCGGCAGGCGGCCGCCGAATCGCGGCACGATCTCCGCCGGCCGCCCGGCCAGCTGCCCACGCACCCATCCCGCCTTCTGTTCGAGGAAATCGCGCGCCTGGGCTTCGGGCGCCCAGCGCGGCAGCGTGAGGGTGACGCGGCCGTCCAGCCGGGACACCCGCAGCGACATCCGCCGTGCACGCGATGATCGCCGGAACCGCACCGAGATCTCGGGCGCGCCCGGCAGGCTCCAGTCTTCCATGGCACTCCCTGCCCCACGCGCGGCGCCGCGCCGCGCAGATATCCGCGCCCCACCGATAGCGCAGTCCCGGTGGGCCGAAAAGCCTTTGACACCCGTTTGCTCTTGTGGCAGTTGGCTGCGACTCTGATACTGTGCACAGTGCCGCTGGAAAGGGAAACCCATGCCCAAGGAAGAATGGGGCGTGAAACGCGTCTGCCCGACGACGGGCAAACGGTTTTACGACCTGAACAAGAATCCGATCGTCAGCCCCTACACCGGGGAAATCGTGCCCACCGAAGACGGCAACAAATCGCGCGTCATGGTGGCCGACAAAGCCGACAAGCAGAACCCGGCCAATGCCGTCGATGACGATGACGTGGTTCTGGAAGATGATGACGACTCCACCGACATCGATCTGGGCGACGACATCCTCGAAGAGGACGACGACGAAGACAACGTTTCCCTCGACGACCTGGCTGACGTGGCCTCCGAAGACGAGGAAAACTGAGTCCCGACCGCATCGCGCGAGTCTCGCAACGCCCGCCCTCCGGCGGGCGTTTTGCGTTTCCGCAGCCGCGCCCCCGCGCGGCTGAACCGCTTGAACCTCTTGTAAAAAAAGCTTTTTTCGGACTTCCTAAAAAAATTCCGCACCGAGCCACTTTTTTCGCTTGAACTCCCCCGGAGCGTTCAATAGATACCCGCTCACGGAACGACGCAGCGGCCCACGCCGCACCGGTTGATCCGAAAATGATGGGGCCTTAGCTCAGCTGGGAGAGCGCCTGCATGGCATGCAGGAGGTCAGCGGTTCGATCCCGCTAGGCTCCACCATCACCCTCCTCGAATGATCAGAACTTGCGCGTACGGCGAATTTCGCACCGTGTCAGCGTTCGCCCCCTCCCCTCACTTACCGCCGCCTGACAGCCGGCTTGAAAGCAGATCGCCGGTTTCCTCCACGATCGGATAGGCCGCCAGGGCGAAGGAGGTGTTGACCTGCTTCAGCACCCTCAGCGTCTCCTGGTGGATGTTGCTCGTCTCGATGCTTTCGGCATGCCCCTCTCGCAGTCGCGCGAGGTGCCGGCGCTGCAACGATTGCTCCAGCCCACGCATCTGTTCCTTTCGGGCCACGAGTTCGCGCGCATCATCCGGGTTGCCCCGCATCATCACGCCGAGGGCAAGCTGGGCGTTCGCCAGCACCCGGTCGTGGAAATCCCCGATCTCCCGCCGGCCCGCTTCCGAAAAGCTCAGGCCCTCCATCTCCATGCGCTGCGCCAGGTCCAGCAGGTTGCGCACCAGCAGGTCGGACGCGGCCTCAAGGGCGGCGGCCAGCAGCGAGAGCTCCATCGCGCCCTTCACCGCCTCCTCGTCCAGCGCCCGGCGGTTCAGCGCCGCCAGATACAGCTTGACCTCCCGGTGGGCGCGGCGCACTTCGGCGTCGCTGTTGCGGATCAGCGCGGCGGCCGCGTCGTCCCAGGCATCGAAAAGGGCGCCCGTGCGCACGAGCATGGCCTCGATGCGCTCCCCCATCCTCACGACCTCCCGAGCGGCGCAGGAGAGCGCCCGCGCCGGCTCCTCCAGCGCGCCCGGATCGAGCGCCGAGGGGATCTGTCCAGCGTCCTCGGAGCGCCGCTCGGTCACGAGCCGGTCGGCCAGGCGGCTGATCGGCTCCACGAAGGGCAGCGCAAGGGCGCAGATCCCGGCGTTGAAGGCAATGTGCAGGGTGATGGCCTGCGCGGCGCCGTCCGCGCCCAGCCAGCCGAGATGCGCAGGCGCGGCGCCGAGCGCGACCAGGGCCAGCACCGCCCCGCCCCCGCGCAGGGCGAGGTTCGCCACGACCATCCGGCGCGCCTCGGGCGGGGCGGCCCATGTCAGCACGTAGGCGATCATCGAGCCGCCGAGGTTGGCCCCCAGCACCATCGCCATGGCCGCGGGCGCGGGCAGCGCGCCCTGCGCAACCATGGTCACGAAGAACAGCACGGCGGCGACGCTGGAATGCACGAGCCACGCGAACAGCGCCCCCAGAAGGAAGGCGGCGAAGAGATCCTCGCCGAGGTAGCCCAGCACGCTCAGCGCGCCTTCGCTTCCGAGCAGGGGCGCCGTGGCCGCGCGCAGCATGTCCAGCGCCACGAAAATCAGCGCAAGGCCGATGAGAATGCGGCCCGTCTGCCGCATCCGCCGCGCCCGGCCCTTCAGGAACAGCGCCACGCCACCGGTGAGCAGCACCGGGATCAGCCAGGTCTGCCGCACGAGCAGAACCTGGGCCACGAGCGCGGAGCCGAGATCCGCCCCCAGCAGGATCGCGAGCCCAACCGCAGAAGTGACGGCGCCCGCCGCGCCGGAGTTGGACACCAGCATGGCCACCGCCGTGGAACTCTGCAGCAGCATCGCCGATGCCATCCCCGTGCCCGCGGCGAGCAGACGGTTGCGGGCGGACCGGCGCAGCCAGAGGCGCAACTGCACCATGAACGCCCGTTCCACACCGGTCCGCACCAGCCGGACCGCCCAGATCAGCAGCGCCGCCGCGCCCGCGATATGAATCAGGAAATCGATCACTTCAGCCTTGGCCTCCCTTCGGTCCGGCGCGCCCCGCCAAGGGTGTGGGCCGCCGGAAGAGACAACGGATCAGGTCGTCGGGACGATCCACGCGGGGCGGATGCCCGAGCGCGCGATGCAAGGCGCCACGTCCTGCCCGCGAAAGAGCCCGTGATCGGTCACGAGCACCGTCCCGAGCCCTGCGGCCGCCCCACCGAGAATGTCGGTGTGCAGGGTGTCGCCCACCATCGCGATGCGGTGGCGCGGGATACCGCCCATCCGCGCGACAGCGGCATCGAAAGCCCCCGCGTAGGGCTTGCCGTGAAACCGGGGCGCGAGGCGCGGCAGCGCATCCATCAGCGCATGGGCGAAGCTGCCCGGCTCGATGCTCAGGCCCGACTCGCGCGGGGCGACGAGATCGGGATTGGCCACGACGACGGGGCGCGGACGCGCCCTCAGCGCCGCGATCAGGCGCTTTGTGCCCTGCTCGGGCCAACGCGCCGCGGACAGCAGCAGGAAGCCGCCCGCGCGCGCCCAGAGGCTTGCGTCTTCAAGCAGGTCCGCCACTGGATGCGGCGCGTCTTCGAAGCTGTCGCCGGCAGCCGCCACCGCCCCCCAAGGTGCGCCCGACGGCAGCTCCGGCAGGGCGGCGAAGGCGAGATCGCGGCTGGAGATCACCTCCTCGGGGCGGAAATCGAACCCAAGCCGGTGATACTTCGCCAGGATCTCGCTGCGCGTGTAGCTGGCGGCATTCGTCAGCACGATCAGGCGCTTGCCCATGGCCCGCAGCTGGGCCATCCGCTCGACGGCCCCGGCGATGGCCGTCTCGCCGCGATTCAGGACGCCGAAGGCATCGAGGATGAAGCCGTCGAAATGGGCCGCCAGCTCGGCAAGATTGCCTGCCGGCCGCGGCGGGCCTCCGAATGCGGCCTGCGGCAGGCGGGAGCGGATCGCCTCGTAGCGCGCGAAGGCCCATTCGGGGCCGATGCCGGGGCCGGCGGCCTGCATCAGGAGCGCCTTCCGCCGGCGCGCGAGATGCCGCTCACCATCGCAGCCCCCGCGACAGCAGAATGCGCTGCGCGCGGCCCGGGTAATCGGTGATGATCCCGTCCACGCCGGCATCGATCATGGCCTCGATGTCCTCCGGCTCGTTCGCCGTCCAGGCCGCCACCAGCAGCCCCAGCCCATGGGCCTCGGCCACGAGATCCGCCGTGACGTCCTTGAAATAGGGGCACCACATGCGCCCGCCCGCCCGCGCGACGGCGCGGGGAATGGAGACCCCGAGGGCATCGAAGTCGGGCGCGACGGATTTCTGCGAATCCTCCCCCGGATCATCCGTGTTTTCGGGCAGTTGCGACAGGTAGGAGCGCGGCATCTCCGGCGCGACGCGGGCGCATTCCTCCAGCACGGACCAATCGAAACTGTGCAGGATGGTGCGCTCTTGCAGCCCCGCGTCGCGCACCTCCCGAACGACTTCATGCACGATCGAGAGCCTGTCGCCTTTGGCGCCGGGCGCGGCGGGCTCCGATTTCATCTCAAGCAGCAGCAGCAGGCCGCTGCCCTCCGGCCGGCGCGCGAACTCCAGCAGATCGGCCAGCCGCGGGATCCGCAGCCCCGTCATGAAGGCCTGATCGGGGAACCGCCGGCCGTAGACCGTGCGCCCGTCCAGCCCGCCCACGTCGAACTGCCTGAGCTCCGCCAGCGTCAGCTTGGAGACCTTCGGCTCCGGGCCGGTCAGCCAGTTGCCCTCGGCATCGCGCGTGGCGGCGTTCAGCAGGTGATGGTTGTGGGTGATGACGGGGATCCTGTCGCGGGTCATCACCACATCGAACTCCATCGCCCGCACGCCGATCTTCAGCGTGAAGGCGAAGCCCTCCATCGTGTTCTCCGGCATCACGCCGCGCGCCCCCCGGTGCCCGATCAGGCGCACGACGCCGGGGGCGCCGCGGAACCCGTCCAGCTGGGGGAACTCCGTCATTCTTCGACCCGCCTGCCCGTGGCCGGGTCGAACACGTGGAGATCCTTGGCCGGAGCCGTGAAGCCCATGATCGTGCCGGGATCCGCGGAGACATGGCCCGGCAGGCTCGCCACAACGTCGGTTTCGGTGCCTTCCAGAACGCCGTGCACCAGCGTATTGGCGCCGAGCTGCTCGAACAACTGGACCGAAACGCGGATCGGCCCGTTCTCGTCGGGCAGGAGGTGTTCGGGGCGAATGCCGAGGGTGACGGAACCGGAGGCATGGCCGGCGCCCTGAAGCGAGGCCCCGTTGCCCAGAATCAGCGCCCCGCCCCCGGCGGTGGCCGGCAGGAAGTTCATCGAGGGCGAGCCGATGAACCCGGCCACGAAGAGGGTCGCCGGGCGGTCATAGAGCTCGATGGGGGTGCCGAACTGCTCCACGTAGCCACCGTTGAGCACCATCAGCCTGTCGCCCAGCGTCATCGCCTCGACCTGATCATGGGTCACGTAGATGGAGGTCACGCCCAGCCGCTGCTGGAGCTTGCGGATTTCCAGCCGCATCTGCACCCGCAGCTTGGCATCGAGGTTGGAGAGCGGCTCATCGAAGAGGAAGACCTGCGGATTGCGCACGATGGCGCGCCCCATGGCCACGCGCTGGCGCTGCCCGCCGGAAAGCTGGCGCGGCTTGCGATCGAGGTAGGGGCCGATCTCCAGGATGTCGGCGGCCTCCTGAACGCGCCGCTCGATCTCGGCCTTGCCGATCTTCCGGATCTTCAGCCCGTAGGCCATGTTCTCGCGCACCGACATATGGGGATAGAGCGCGTAGTTCTGGAACACCATCGCGATGTCGCGGTCGGCCGGCTCAAGCTGGTTGACCACCTTCTCGCCGATGCGGATTTCGCCCGAGGTGACGGTTTCCAGCCCGGCGACCATGCGCAGGAGCGTGGATTTCCCGCAGCCGGACGGGCCGACGATGACGATGAACTCGCCATCCTCGATCGCGCCATCGACGTGATGCAGCACCTCGACGTCGCCATAGGTCTTCACGAGGTCCTTGAGTGTTATGGATGCCATCTTGAGCGCCCCGTTATTTGTCTGTTTCGGTGAGGCCCTGCACGAAGAGCCTCTGCATTGCGACCACGACGAAGACCGGCGGGATCATGGCCAGCAGCGCCGTCATCATGATGATGTTCCACTGGGGCGATTGCTCAGCCGCTTCCAGCATCTGCTTGATGCTCATCACGATGGTCGTCATGTCGGTTTCCGTCGTGATCAGGAGCGGCCAGAGATACTGGTTCCAGCCGTAGATGAAGAGGATCACGAAGAGCGCCGCGATGTTGGTGCGGCTGAGCGGAATCAGGATGTCCCAGAAGAAGCGCATCGGCCCGGCGCCGTCGATGCGGGCGCTTTCAAGCATCTCGTCGGGGATCGTCAGGAAGACCTGGCGGAACATGAAGGTGGCCGTGGCCGAGGCGATCAGCGGGATCGACAGGCCCCAGTAGCTGTTGAGCATCCCGAGATCGGCCACCACCTCGAAGGTGGGCAGGATGCGCACTTCGACGGGCAGCATCAGGGTGATGAAGATCAGCCAGAAGAAGCCCATGCGGAAGGGGAACTTGAAGTAGACGATGGCAAAGGCCGACAGCAGCGAGATCGCGATCTTGCCGAAGGAGATCATCAGCGCCATGAACAGCGAGTTCAGCAGCATCCGCCAGACCGGCGCCGTCTCGGTGCCCGACAGGCCGCCGCCGAAGAGCGTCTGCTTGAAGTTCTCCCAGAAGTAGCCGCCGGGCAGCATCGGGATCGGCGCCTGCGTCATGCGGACGGGATCATGGGTCGCGGCGACGAAGGTGATCCAGATCGGCAGGGCAACGATGAGCACCCCGAAGATCAGCACCACGTGGCTGACGATGTTCAGGATCGGGCGGTTCTCGATCATCAGTATTCCACCTTTCTTTCCACGTAGCGGAACTGCACGACGGTCATGGCGATGACGAGGATCATCAGGATCACCGACTGGGCCGCGGAGCCACCGAGATCCAGCCCGACGAAACCGTCGTTGAACACCTTGTAGACGAGGATCGTCGTGGCATTGGCCGGGCCGCCCTGCGTGACGGCGTGGATGATGCCGAAGGTGTCGAAGAAGGCGTAGACCGCGTTGATGACGAGCAGGAAGAAGGTGGTGGGCGACACCAGCGGGAAGATGTGATCCCGGAAGCGGCGCAGCGGCCCGGCCCCGTCGATCGCGGCGGCCTCGATCAGCGAGCGCGGGATCGACTGCATGGCGGCGAGATAGAACAGGAAGTTGTAGGCGATCTGCTTCCAGGCCGCGGCGAAGATCACCAGCATCATCGCCTGCGAGCCGTTCAGGTAGTGGTTCCAGTCCACGCCGACGAATTCGAGCAGATAGGGGAAGATCCCGAGCGTCGGGTTGAACATGAACACCCAGAGCGCGCCGGCGAGCACCGGCGCCACGGCGTAGGGCCAGATCAGCAGCGTGCGGTAGGTGGTGGCCCCGCGCACGATGCGGTCGGCGAACCCGGCCAGGATCAGCGCGGCGGACATCGAAAGCACGGCGACGCATACGGAGAAGAAGATCGTGCGCCCGAAGCTGTCGAGGTATTGCTCGTCGGTGGCGAGGTAGATGAAGTTCTCGAACCAGACGAACTCCGTCGAGATGCCGAAGGCGTCTTCGATCAGGAAGGATTGGTAGACGGCCTGGCTGGCGGGCCAGACGAAGAAGACCAGCGTGATGATCACCTGCGGCGCTACCAGCAGGTAGGGCAGCAGGGACGTCGGGAAGTGGACGCGCTTCAGCATTCGGCCATCGCTATCTGCTTGAAAACGAAACGAACTGGCGGCCCCACGAAGGGGGCCGCCAGCGCGAAAGGGATTTACTTGACGGTGCGCTCGAACTTGCGCAGCAGCGCGTTGCCGCGCTCCACCGCGTTGTCCAGCGCCTGCTGGGCGGTGATGTCGCCGGCCCAGAGGGCTTCGAGCTCCTCGTTGATCACGTCACGGATCTGCACGAAGTTGCCGAAACGCAGGCCGCGGGAGTTCGGGGTCGGCGTGTTCAGGCTGAGCTGCTTGATCGCGGTGTCGGTGCCCGGATTGCTGTCGTAGAACCCTTGCGACTGGGAGAGCTCGTAGGCCGCCGTGGTGATCGGCACGTAGCCCGTCTCCTGGTGCCACCAGGCCTGCACCTCCGGCGAGGACAGGTAGCTCAGGAACTTGGCGAGCCCCTTGTATTCCTCGGCTTCATGGCCCTGGAGCGCCCAGAGCGTCGCGCCGCCGATGATGGAGTTCTGCGGCTCATCGGCGATGGCCGTGTCCAGCGGCAGCATCGTCTGGCCGAATTCGAACTCCGCCTGGGACTTGATCGAACCGTAGTAGGCCGAGGAGTTCATCCACATGCCGCATTCGCCGTTGGTGAACAGCGGCAGAGAGTCGCCACGGCGCCCGCCGTAGACGAAGAGCTTGCCTTCCTGCATGTCCGCGATGTCCTGCAGGCGCGCGGCCAACTTCTCGTTGTTGAAGGTGAACTCGGTGTCGTAGCCGGCGAAGCCGTTTTCCTTGGTGCCCATCGGCATGTCGTGCCAGGCCGAGAAGTTCTCGATCATCACCCAGCTCTGCCAGCCGAAGGAGAAACCGCAGGCCATGCCGTTGTCGACGAGCTTCTGGGCCGCCATCTTCACGTCGTCCCACGTTTTCGGCACGTCCGCGCCGGCGGCTTCCAGCGCGTCGGCGTTGTACCAGAGCACCGGCGTCGAGCTGTTGAAGGGCATCGACAGCAGCTCGCCCTCGGGCGTCTGGTAGTAGGAGACGACGGCCGGCAGGTAGGCGGAGCCGTCGAAGGGCTCGCCGGCGTCGGCCATCATCTGTTCGACCGGGTAGATCGCGCCCTTGGCGGCCATCATCGTGGCCGTGCCAACCTCGAAGACCTGCACGAGGTGCGGCTGTTCGCCGGCGCGGAAGGCCGCCACGGCGGCCGTCATGGTTTCGGTGTAGTTGCCCTTGTAGGTGGGCACCACGACGTATTCGTCCTGGCTTGCGTTGAAATCGGCGGCGATCTTGTTGACCCGCTCGCCGTTGGTGCCGCCCATGGCGTGCCACCAGTTGATCTCTACCTGAGCCGCCGCGGCGCTTGCGGTTACGGCAAGCGCGGCCGTGCCCGCGAGGAGCATTCTTGCAATCATCATCCCATCCTCCCTGTGAGGGTTCCTGTGTTGTGTGGGCAGCATTTGGGAACGAGCTTGATAATTCAAGTTAATTTTTTATGACACGTCTTATAACTATTTGTTATGTTGGTGATTGCGCCCCCTGCAGCCACCAGCCCGACGGAGAGAGGCTAAGACATTGAAATTCAAGCTAAGACAACTCGAAGCCTTCCATGCCGTAGCGGAAACCGGGAGCATGACGAAAGCGGCGGAGCGCCTTGGCATATCCCAACCCGCCGTCAGCCGTCTTCTCGCCGATTTCTCGGCCTCGGTGGGGTTCGATCTGTTCACCCGCAGCCGCGGCGGCCTCGAACCCACCAGCGATTCGCGCTACCTGCTGACGGAGGTCCGCCGCATTCTCGACAGCCTCAAGCACCTCGATGATCTGCGCCGCGATCTGACCGAGCGCACGCGCGGCCACATCCGCGTCGCCTGCCTGCCGGGCTTCGCCACCAACCACCTGCCCGCCATGCTGGTGCGCTTCCTGAAGGCGCGCCCCGGCGTCACCCTGACACTGGAGCCCGACCGCCCCGAACGCATCCTGGAGTGGATCATCGGCGAGCAATACGATTGCGGCATCACCGACGGCTTCCTCGGCCACCCGGCCACCCACAGCCAGGATCTGTTCGTCCGCTCGGCCTGCATCCTGCCCAAGGGCCACCCGCTGGGCGCCAAGGAGGAGATCACGCCGAACGATCTCGCCGGGGAAAAGATGATCCACACCCGGCGCGACAGCCAGTTCTACCAGCACCTCTCGCGCGCCTTCACCGATTGCGGGGTCGAGATCGACAGCCTCGTCGAGGTGCGCCAGTTCACCACCGCCTGCACCATGGTGAAGGAGGGGCTCGGGGCCGCAGTCGTCAGCGCGATCGACGCCGAGGCCTTCCGTGCCTCGGGCATCGTCATCCGCCCGTTCCAGCCGGAGCTTTTCCACCGCCTGTCGATCATCCAGCCCGCGTCCGGCCCCAGTTCGCCGGTGGTGCTGGATTTCATCGACGAGTTCGTCGAAAGCCTGCGGCCCTTCCTCGCGGAACAGCCGTAGCGCCGGCGCGGGCGGCTCAGAGATACAGCGTCGTCTGCGCCCCGAGGGCGGGTGCGGCGCGGTCGCTGAGCAGCGCCTCGCCGTCGATGCGGATCGGGCAGCGCGTGGTGCGCAGGCTGCCGCCCTCGCCCGCCCGCACCGTCTGCACCATGTCCAGCGCCGCGAACCCCTCGGTCCGCGTGAGCGCGGGCCAGTCCAGAACCTCCGCGCACCAGACATCCTCCGGCTCCAGCCGCGCCAGCCAATGGGCCACGCTTTCGGTGGCGAGGTGATCGCGCAGGATCGCCTTGATCTCGTCGCGCTGCGTGAAGGCCTGCGCCGGATCGGGGAAGGCTTCGAGCGCCGCGCAGCCCAGCAGCCGGGCGATCTGCGGGATCGGGGCCATTGCCAGCGCCAGATGGCCCTTCCTGCAGGCGTAGATCCCGTAGGGTGCGGCCACGGTGGCATTGGCGTTGGCCACCGCGCTGCGCGCCGGCATCGCGCCATCGCCGTTCAGGTAGCTCGTGAACAGTTCGAACTGCATGTCGATGGCGGAAGAGAGCAGGTCAACTTCCACCTGCGCGCCCTGCCCCGTATTCGCGCGGCACAGCAGCGCGGCAAGGATGCCCTGCACGAGATGGTTGCCGCAGGTGATGTCGAGCACGGCGAAACCCGCGGGCACCGGGCCGTCGCCGGCATCGCCGGAGAGCCAGGCCATGCCCGAAAGCGCCTGCACCAGCAGATCCTGCCCGGGCTTCGCAACCCAAGGCCCCTCGGTGCCGTAGCCCGTGACGCTGCCGTAGACGAGGCGCGGGTTCAGTGCTGCGACGGTGGCGTAATCCAGCCCGATCCGCTCCATCACGCCGGGGCGGAAATTGTGGATCATCACGTCCGCCGAGGCGATCAAGGCTTTCAGCTTTTCGAGATCGCCCGCGTCCTTCAGATCGGCCGCTACGCTGGCCTTGTTGCGGTTGATGGTGTGGAACAGCAGGCTGTCGGGCCCCAATGTCTGGCCCGCGATGACGAGGCCGCGGCAGAGATCGCCCACACCCGGACGCTCGATCTTGATCACCTCCGCGCCCATGTCCGCCAGCCGAAGGGCCGCCATCGGCCCCGCGAGGAACTGGGCAAAATCCAACACGCGCAAGCCTTCGAGCGGTTTCATTTCCCCAATTCCTTTCCCTTTTCCAACCTTCTGCGCGGAAATGCCCGCCTCAGGCGTCGTCCACGCAGACCTGGCGCTGCCTGCCAAGCCCCTCGATGCCCAGTTCCACCACGTCCCCGGCCTTCAGAAAGCGCGGCGGGGTGAAGCCGAGCCCCACGCCCGGCGGGGTGCCGGTGGAGATCACGTCGCCGGGGTGCAGGGTGAAGAACTGGCTCAGGTAGCTGACCAGATGCGCCACGCCGTAGACCATCGTCCGGGTGGAGCCATCCTGCACGCGCTCGCCGTTCACGCTGAGCCACATGGCAAGATCCTGGGGATCGCCCACTTCGTCGGGCGTCACCAGCCAGGGGCCGATCTGGCCGAAGTTGTCGCAGCTCTTACCCTTGGACCACTGCCCCTGCCGCTCGATCTGGAAGGCGCGTTCGCTCACGTCGTTGATGACGCAGTAGCCGGCCACGTGATCCAGCGCCTCCGCCTCGCTCACGTATTTCGCCGGCTTGCCGATCACCACGCCAAGCTCCACCTCCCAATCGGTTTTCTCGGAGCCGCGCGGGATGATGATCGGGTCGTTCGGGCCGCAGATGGCCGAGGTGGCCTTCATGAACAGCACCGGCTCGCTGGGCACCTCCATGCCGCTTTCGGCGGCGTGATCGGCGTAGTTCAGCCCGATGCACATGAATTTCCCCGTGCCGCCCACGCAGGCACCGAGCCGGGGGCTGCCCTCCACGAGCGGCAGCTGTGCCGGATCGAGCCCCTTCAGGCGGTCGAGATCGGTGAGCACTCCGCCGGCGATGTCGCCCACGATGCCCGAGAGATCCCGGATCCGGCCATCGGCATCCAGAAGGCCGGGTTTCTCGGCCCCACGCGGGCCATAACGCAACAGTTTCATTCGGTTTTCTCCTGAGTATCCGGTTCAGATGGCCCAGCCGCCGTCGATCACGTGGGCCTGCCCCGTGGTATAGGCGCTTTCGTCCGAGGCGAGGTAGGTGGCCAGCGCCGCGATCTCCTCGGCCTTGCCGATGCGGCCCATGGGCTGGCGGGCGATGAAATCCTTCATCGCCTGCTCGTAATCGCCCGTGGCGCGCAGGCGTTCGTGCAGCGAAGGGCTTTCCACCGTGCCCGGGCAGATCGCGTTGCAGCGGATGCCTTTCGTGACCCACTCCGCCGCAACGGCCTTGGTGATGCCGATCACGGCGGCCTTGGAGGCGGTGTAGGCGAAGCGGTTCTGCGTGCCTGTCACCGAAGACAGCACCGAGGACATGTTGATGATCGAGCCGCCCCCGTTTTCCAGCATCGCCGGCAGGAAAGCGCGGATCATGCGGTATTGCGCCTTGGCGTTCAGCTCGAAAGCGAAATCGTAATCGGCCTCGCTGCACTCCAGCACCGAGCCCGCATGCACCACGCCGGCGCAGTTGAACAGCGCATCCAGCGCCCCGATCTCTTCGGCGAGCGCGGCGATCTGCGCCGCGTCCGTCACGTCGAGGTGGCGGGGCGTGATGCCGGCGATGCCTTCCAGGCCCGCAAGGGCGGCATCGTTGATGTCGGTGGCGATCACCTGCGCCCCTTCGGCGGCGAACATCTCGGCGCTGGCGCGGCCGATGCCCTGCCCGGCGGCGGTGATCAGTGCCTTCTTTCCGTCCAGTCGTTTCACGTGGGCTCTTCCTTTTCGTTCGGGCCTTTGATCCGGGGCCAATGCGGATCAGGCGGATTTGGGCAGGCAGGCGGGGCCGGCCGGCGTGAAGCTCTTGTAGGTCAGGATGAACTCCTGGTGGCCGAGGCCTTCGGAGCGGGTTTCCTCCCCCGCCGCCGTTGCCATGATGCGCGCCAGGATCTCTTCGGCAACCTCCGAAAGCGACTTTTCGCCTTCGATCACCGCGCCGGCGTTCACGTCCATGTCGCCCGCGAGCGCGCGGTAGGTCTCGGGATTGGCGCAGATCTTGATCACCGGCGAGATCGCGGAGCCCACCACCGAGCCGCGCCCGGTGATGAAGAGCGTCAGATGCGCGCCGGAGGCGATCATCTCCACGATCTCGGCGTTGTCGGCGATGTTGGGAAAGCCGAAGCGCACCTCGCCGTCGGGCACCACGTCCATCAGGTAGAGCCCGCCCGTGGGCGGCAAATCGCCGGGCTTGATGATGCCGCTGATCGGCGAGGCGCCGGATTTCACGTAGGCGCCGAGGGATTTCTCCTCGATGGTTGAGAGCCCGCCGGTGGCGTTGCCGGCCGCGAAACTGCCGTAGCCGAGCGTTTCGTAGTAGCGCGCGGCCTTGGCGACGCAGGCTTTCAGTTCTTCGGCCAGTTCGGGCGTGGCGGCGCGCTCTGCCATGATGTGCTCGCAGCCGATCAGCTCGCCGGTTTCCTCGAAGATGCAGGTCGCCCCCTGCTTCACCAGCGCATCGAAGGCCAGCCCGGCGGCCGGGTTGCCGGAGATGCCCGAGGTGCCATCGGAGCCGCCGCAGATCGTGGCCACGGTCAGATCGCTCACCTGCATCGGCACGCGGGGCAAGGTGGCGATTTCCTCCAGCGCCCGCGCCACGAAGGCGGCGCCCTTGCGGATGGTCTCGCGCGAGCCGCCGGCCTTCTGGATCACCAGCGTTTCCACCGGGCGGCCCGTGGCTGCGATCACCGCTTCAAGCCGGGAGCGGTTGAAACTTTCGCAGCCCAGGCTCACAAGAAGCACCGCGCCCACGTTGGGGTGGGTGCAAAGCCGCTCCATCATCGCCTGCGCGTAGTCGTTCGGGTAGCACCCCGGAAAGCCGATCAGGTGGACGGGCTGGCCGCGAAACTCCGCCACCACTTCCCGCGCCACGAAATGCGCGCATTCCACCAGGTAGGCCACGGCCACCACGTTGCGGATGCCCTTGCGCCCATCGCTGCGCGCGTATCCCAACATCTCAGTCATGGCTCAACCCTGCCTCCTCGGCCCGGTAATGCGTGGCCGTGTAGCGGCTGCGGATGTTGTGGACATGGACATGGGCGCCTGCCGGGATGTCCTGCGTGGCGACGCCGATCGGCAGGCCGTATTTCACCACCAGCGCGCCTGCGGGGATCGGCTGGTCAGTCACCTTATGCGCCATTGAGACATCGGTGAGCGTCACCACGCTGCCAGCGCCCGAAAGCGGCGTGCCCGCAGGCGCGGCGCGCAGGGCGACCTGCACGTTGTCCTGCGGGGAGAGTTTCAGAAAGGCGCTCATGCCGCCCCCTTCATCTTCGCCAGCAGGATGTGGTCGGTGGCCAGCACCACCTTGCCGTCCTGATTGAGCACCTCGCAGGCCTCGATCACCTGCCCCATTCCGATGCGCTTGGCGTCGGGTTCCTTGCGGGTGATGGTGACGCGTGTTCGGATCGTATCGCCGATGTGCACCGGGCGGATGAAGCGCAGCCTGTCGTAACCGTAGGAAAAGGCCTGCGGGTTGATCACGCTGGCCGTCATGCCGATACCGATGGAAAACACCATCGTGCCATGGGCGATGCGCTGCCCGAAAGGCTGCGTGGCGCACCAGTCGGCGTCCATGTGGTGGGGGAAGAAATCCCCCGTGTGGCCGGCGTGGACGACGAAATCCGTCTCGGTGATCGTGCGCCCGAGCGTTTCGCGCACGTGGCCGATCTCGTAATCCTCGTAGTAGATGTCTTCGGTGTGCATGGCGGCCTCAGGTCTGCGGCGTATGGGCGGCGGGATCGCGGTATTTCACTGTCTGAATATGCTCGGCATAGAGCGCCAGTTCGCCTTCGTTTTTGAAAACTTCATAGGAGACGGTCACGAGGCCCATATCCTTGTATTTCGGGCGTTTTTCGAGGTTCGTGCGCACGGTTTGGATGGTGTCGCCGATGAAGACGGGCTTGATGAAGCGCAGCTTGTCGTAGCCGTAGGAGAAGGTGTTGACGTTGTTGTGCGCCATCAGCCCCAGCCCGTAGGCAAAGACCATCGCGCCCGCCACCAGCCGCCTGCCAAAAATGCCTTCCTCGGAGGTGAAGATATCGTCGGCCACGTAGGGGTGGTTGTCCATCACGAGGCTGTTGAAGAGCATCGCCTCGCCTTCCGAAATGGTGCGGCGGATGGAGCGCCATTTCCGGCCCGGCTCGAAATCCTCGTAGAGCCATGTTTCCACGTTGAAGAGCGGGATATCCTCGGGGCCGTCGCCCTCGGCGTAGTAGCTTTTCGGGCTCATCATGCGCTCCTTTCCGCAGGTTTCGCGGCCAGCGGCGTGGCCGGGGCGGCGCTGCTTTCATAGGCGGCTTCCACCAACGCCATCGTGTGCCAGGCGTCCTCGACGCTGCTGATCAGCACGTCTTCCTCGCCGGTGGCGAAGCGCTGAAGCTGGCTCATGCGGGAGGCGAAGGCATCGGGGAACCACGCGCCGGTGAGCGGCACCGCCTGCCAGCCGTCGCCGGTGTTGAGTTCCAGAATGTCGGGCTCGCCACGCGGGTAGTCGAGGTTCACGCCCAGTTGCAGGTAGGCCGCGCCTTCGCTGCCGCAGATGCGGAATTCGCACGCCTGGTGGCGGCGGCCGAAGGCGTGGTTGTGATTGATCGAGAGCGCGCAGCGGATGCGCGCGCCGTAATCCAGAATGGCGGCCGTGCGCGTCTGGGCGATCCTGCTAGAAGGGTGGCCGATGGATTTGGCGTGCACGCCTTCGGGATCGCCCAGCAGGCTGCGGATGAAATCGAGATAATGGATCGAATGCAGCGAAAGCTCCACGCGGGGCAGCGGCTCAAGAAACTTCCACAGGCCCCAAGGCGTATCGAGCGCCAGCCAGGCGTCGAAATCCAGCACCTCGCCCAGCAGCCCCCGGTTCACCGCATCTTGCAGGGCCAGCATCATCGGCGCGAAACGCAGTTGGAAATTCACCGCCGCCTTGAGGCGCTTTGCACGGCAGATCTGAAGGATTTCCGTCGCCCCGGCCAGATCGCTGCCCATGGGTTTTTGCAGCAGCACGGGCGCCTCATCGGGCAGGATCCGCAGGATGCCGGCATGGGCATCAGGCGGCGTGGCGAGATCGAAAAGCGCGCCGGGGTGCGCAGCTGCGGCCTGCGGCGTGTCGAAGGCGATCACGCCGTGGGCGGCGGCCAGCGCCGCGGCTTTTTCAAGATCCGGGTCATAGATCCCCGCCACAGTGTAGCCGGCCTTGGCGTAGGCGGGCAGATGGGCGTCCGTCACGATGGAGCCGGCCCCGAAGATCACGATGGGGCGCGGGCGGGCGGCCTTGGGCCAATGCTGTTGCAGATCGTCGAACATGGCTCACTCCAAATGGAAGACTTCATCCATCATCGCCCACCACTCGCCCTCCTTGCGGGTGTCGAGCGGCACCTGGCAGGGCATGCAGACATCCCACCAGCGTTGCGTTTCGGGATCGGCGGCCATCTTCGCGGCATCGGCGGCGAAATCGGAGCCGTGGTATTCCCAGTAGCCGAAGAGGATGTTCTCGGGCTCCTTCAGGAAGATGGAGTAGTTGCGGATGTTGCAGGCGGAGATCATCGCAAGGACGCCGGGCCAGACATCGGCGTGCAGGCGCTTGTATTCCTCCACCTTTTCGGGCGCGACCCCGATCATCATGCCCATGCGCTGCATCAGTTGGCTCCTTTCCCGAAGGCGTGGCTCAGGCCTGCGATGCGGCCTGCATCGATGGCGTCGAAATCCCAGGCGATGCCCAGCCCCGGCGCATCGCTTGCGTAGGCGCGGCCCTGCTCCATGCGCATCGGCTCAGCGGTGAGGCTGTCGAGCTGGGGGATGTATTCGAGCCACGGCGCATTCGGGATCGCGCAGACGAGGCTTACGTGAAGCTCCATCAGGAAATGGGGGCAGACCGGCACGTTGAAGGCCTCCGCCATGTGGGCGACCTTCATCCACGGGGTGATCCCCCCGATGCGGGCCACATCCACCTGCACGATGTCGGCGGCGCCGGCGGCAAGGTAATCCTTGAACTGGCTGAGGGAATACATGCTCTCGCCCACGGCGATCGGCACGGATGTAGAGGCCGCGAGCCGCGCGTGCTCCAGCACGTCATCGGCCGGCAGCGGCTCTTCGAACCATGCGATCCCCTGCTCTTCGAGCACGCGGGCGCGGCGGCCTGCTTCGGCCCCCGTCAGGCTCTGGTTGGCATCCACCATGATCTCGTAGGCGGGGCCGACGGCCTCGCGCACCGCCGTGAGCCGCTCGCGATCTTCGCTCAGGTGGGGCCGGCCGATCTTGATCTTGGAGCCCGCGAACCCCTTGCCCTGCGCGTCCAACGCATCGGCGACCAGATCCTCGGTGGGGATATGCAGCCAGCCGCCTTCGGTGGTGTACATCGGCACGCTGTCCTTCGCGCCGCCGAGCATCCGCCAGAGCGGCAGGCCCGCCCGCTTGCAGCGCAGATCCCAGAGCGCGGTGTCGATCGCAGCCAGCGCCAGCGAGGTGATCGCGCCGACGCTGGTGGCATGGGTGGAGAACAGCAGATCGCGCCAGATCCGGCCGATCTCCTCGGCCTCCCGAGCGATCAACTGCGGGGCGAGCGTTTCCTTCAGCAGGCTCATCACGGCAGGGCCGCCCTGCCCGATGGTGTAGCTGTAGCCCACCCCTTGCGCGCCGTCGGAATCGGTGAGGCGCACGAAGGGCGTTTCCTGCGAGACGAAACTCTGGATCGCATCCGAGCGCCGCACCTTGGGCTTCAGATCGTTCATCCAGATTTCGACACGTTCGATCCTGGCCATGGCGCTTACCTCAGGCTGGCTTCACTGGCCGCGTCGAACAGGTGACAACGGGTCAGATCGAGCTGGAAGGGGAGCGTTTCTCCCGGCGAAACGGGCCGCGGGTTCAGCATCTTTGCCTGCACCTCGCGCCCCGCCAGCGAAGAGAAGAGCAGCGTTTCGGTGCCCAAGGGCTCCGAGAGGTTCACCTTCATGTCGAAGGCGGCGTGCTGGCCCTCCATGGGGAGGGAATGGCCGCGCGGCATCAGGTTGTCGGCGCGGAAACCGAGGATCACCGCCTGCCCTTCCCGCACCTTGCCCTCAAAAGCACTGGGCAAGGCCACGGAGGGGCCGTTTTCAATGGCCACCTCACCGTTCGTGATGGTGGCGGGCAGCAGGTTCATCGGCGGGGAGCCGATGAAGGTGGCCACGAAAGTGTTCACCGGGTTTTCAAACACCTCCAGCGGCGTGCCGACCTGCTCGATATGGCCATCGCGCATGATCACGATGCGGTCGGCGAGCGTCATCGCCTCCACCTGATCATGGGTCACGTAAACGATGGTGGATTGCACCTTCTGGTGCAGCTTCTTGATCTCGGTGCGCATCTGGGTGCGCAGCTTGGCGTCCAGGTTGGAGAGCGGCTCGTCGAACAGGAAGACCTCGGGGTGGCGCACGATGGCGCGGCCCATGGCCACCCGCTGGCGCTGCCCGCCCGAAAGCGCGCCGGGTTTTCTGTCCATGTAGTCGCTGAGCGACAGGATGTTGGCCGCCTCCTCCACCGCCCTGTCGATCTCGCTTTGCGGCCTGTTGGCGATCTTCAGCGAGAAGCCGAGGTTCTCGCGCACCGTCATGTGCGGGTAGAGCGCGTAGTTCTGGAACACCATGGAGATGTTGCGGTGGCGGGGCGGCAGATCGTTGACCACCCGTTCCCCGATCGCGATCTCGCCGCCGGAGATGGCTTCGAGCCCGGCGATCATCCGCAGCGTGGTGGATTTCCCGCAGCCCGAGGGGCCGACGAGCACGACGAATTCATTGTCGGCGATATCGAGGTCGATCCCGTGGACGACCTCCAGAGACCCGTATTTCTTCACGACGCTGCGCAGTTGGACCTGGGCCATGGCTTATCCTTTCACGCCGCCGAAGGTGAGGCCGGCAATGAGATGTTTCTGAACGATGAAGGTGAGGATGAGGGCGGGGATGATCATCAGCACCGCGAGCGCGCACATGCCGCCCCAGTTGATGGTGAACTCGCTGGTGAAATCGCGCAGGCCCACCGGCATCGTCTTGGAGAATGTCGAGCGGGTGAGCTGGCTTGCCAGCGCGTATTCGTTCCACGAGGTGAGGAAGGCGAAGATCCCGGCCGAAGCGATCCCGGCGCGGGCGACGGGGAATTCCACCTTCCAGAAGGCCTGCCAACGGGTGCAGCCGTCGATCTCGGCGGCCTCCGCGAGTTCGATGGGCACCTGACGGAAGAAGCCGTCGATCAGCCAGATCGTGAAGGGAACGTTGAGCGCCACGTAGACGAGGATCAGCCCGACGTGGGTATCGATCAGCCCGGTCTTGGCCATCACGATGAACAGCGGCAGCGAAAGCGAGACCCCCGGCACCGCACGGGTGAGCATGAGGCCGATGAAGATCCCCGCCTTGCCCTTGAAGCGGTAGCGCGCGAAGGCGTAGCCGCCGGCCATCCCCACGAGAATGGCGATCACGGTGGAGGTGACGGAGATGATCAGCGAATTGGTGAAATACTGCACCACCGGCACGCCGCCCTCGCCCACTGCGCCGAACATGGCGCGGTAGTTGTCGAGGTTCAGCTCCGAGGGGATCCAGACCGGCGGCTTGGCCATGATCTCGACCGTGGGGCGAAAGGAGTTGAGCACGATCCACAGCCCCGGCACGCAGATGATGGCCATGGCGATGAAGAGCGCAACGAGGTGGAGCGCCTTGAGGATGCGCGCCTTGATGCGATGTTTGAGATTCTCGTTCATGGCGCCCTCCTAGCTCGCCATGCCAAGCTCGCCGCGCGCGGCGTTGAGCTTGCGGAAGAAGTAGACGGTGAAGAAGATCGCCAGGAAGATGGAGATGTAGCCCATCGCGTTGGCGTAGCCCATGCGGGCATCGACGTAGCCGGTGCGCCCGATCAGCGTCCAGAGAAGCTCGGTGCGCCGGGCCGGGCCGCCGTTGGTCATGATCTGCACGATGTCATAGGCGCGGGCCACGTCCAGCGAGCGGATGGCAAGCGCGATGTAGATGAAGGGCATGATGAAGGGCAGCGTGATGTGGCGGAAAGTCTGCCACGGGGTGCAGCCGTCCACGGTGGCGGCCTCGATCGGATCGCGCGGTACCGCGAAGAGCCCGGCGAGGATCAGGATCGCGAAGACGGAGGTGGCGGACCACATCTCGGCCACGAGGATGGAGAAGAAGGCGAGCTTTCCGTCCACCAGCCAGGGGATGGCCTGATCGGTGAGGCCCAGCGATTGCAGGGCGTTGTTCACGAGGCCGACGTTGTCGTTGAAGATGAACTTGAACTGGAAGCCCACGAGGATCGGCGAGAACATCATCGGAAACATCATGATGGTGCGCAGGGTGCGCTGGCCCCAGGTGACCTTGTTGACCAGCAGCGCCAGCCCCAGCCCCATCAGCATTTCGAGGTTCAGCGCGATGGTGAGCAGCAGCACGGTGCGGCCGAAGGCCGTCCAGAAATGGATGCTTGTGAGCGCCTTTTCGTAGTTGGCGAAACCGATCCAGCGATAAAGCGAATCCGGCCTCGTCAGGCGATAGGGTGTGAAGCTCGAGTAGAGCGACAGCAGCAGCGGGATAAGCACCACGGCGGCCAGGATGATGATCGCGGGCAGCAGCAGGACAAACCACGCCGGTGGCTTCAGTCGGGACATCGGCCAAACTTTCCTGATTGGGGTGTCTGTGGGGCGGGTGTCGGCAGGCGGCGCGGGAGAGCCGCCGCCTGCCGGATCGAAGGCGACGCCTAGTAGACGCCTTCTTCCTGCATCAGCTCGTCCACGGCCTCGGCAGCCGTCTCAAGCGCTTCCTCCACGGTCTTGTCGCCGAGGATCGCGGCCTGAAGCTCGGGGAAGATAAGGTTCGTGGCTTCGATCCAGTAAGGCGTCTGCGGGGCCGGGAAGGCATGGCTCGCGGCCGCCTGGAAGGCCTGCAGAACTTCGGTGCGGTAGGCATCGCCTTCGGCGCTGGCCACCACGTGCTCCCACACGGCGGAGCGGGTGGGCAGCGGGCCGGCCGCGCTTTCAAGCTTCTGGCTGTCCTCGTTGGTCAGCCAATCCACCAGCGAGGCGGCGGCTTCCTTGTGCTCACAGGATTCCGTGACGGAGAACCCGTGGTGCCCGGACCAGCCGGTGCGCGCCCCGGAGGAGCCTGCCGGCTGCACCTTCACGCCCACGTTGCCGGCGGCCTTGGAGGCGGCGGGATCGTTGAAGAAACCGGCCCAGCCCGGCCAATCGAGATTGAGCGCGATGGTGCCGGAGGCAAAGCCCTGCCCGAGATCATCCCAGAGGTAGGAGGTGGTGCCCGGCGGCACGGCGCCCGCCTCGTAGAGATCCACGAACCATTGCAGCGCGCGCTTGCCCGCGTCGGAGTTGAATGCCGGGGACCAGTCCTCGTTGAACAGCTGGCCGCCCTCGGCCACGACCATCTCGTAGAAGCGGCCGACGATGGCCTCATCCTTGCCGGCGTATTGGGTGCCGTAGAAGTTGGGCGCATCGGTAAAGAAGATCGCCTGCTCCTTCACCTCTTCCCACGTGTCGGGCGGCATCAGATCCTTGCCCGTCTTTTCCTTGTAGGCGGCCTTGTTGGCCTCGTCCTCGTAGATGTCCTTCAGGTAGTAGAGCGCCGAAACGTCGAACTGCGCGCGCGGCAGCATCACCAGCGCGTCGCCGATCTTCGAAGCCGCGATGTTGGCGGGTACGAATTCGGCGATCGTCTCTGCCGAGAGATAGGGCGTCAGATCCGTGTAGAGGTTCGGATACTGCGACGCAAAGGAAGAGTGGTTGGAGCCGACGCACCAGCCCAACGTGCCGGCGGCGAGATCGGATTTGAATTCCTTGTCCAGCTCGAAGTGGTTCTTCTTGCTGATCACCTCCACCTTCGCACCGGTCGCCGCCTCCCACTCACTGATGCGCGCATACAGGGCTTCATACTGCTGGCCGCCGATCAGCTTGGCCTGCAGCGTGATGCCGTCAAATTCTCCCGCGCCCGCAAGGCCGGCGGCCATCGA
Organism: Pseudoruegeria aquimaris; assembly: GCF_900172235.1. GTDB lineage: Bacteria > Pseudomonadota > Alphaproteobacteria > Rhodobacterales > Rhodobacteraceae > Pseudoruegeria > Pseudoruegeria aquimaris. The sequence continues at coordinate 79,856 of NZ_FWFQ01000016.1, forward strand.
AAGCGCCGTTGCACCAAGCAACGCATTGATTCCAGAGCGTTTCATCAAGTTCCTCCCAAGATGGCGAGCCATTTGTCTGGTCGTCTGGCGGCTCGCTGCGTGTTTTATGGATAAACTTGACTTTCATATTTAGTCAATGCTTATCTTCCCCAACGGCAGCACCACCCCGCCGCAGCCCCGCCACCGCCCCGGAGGACCCATGCTTTTCGACACGCATCTGCACCTGATCTACCCGGAACGCCTGAGCTATCCGTGGCTTGCGGATTTCGCGGCGCTGAACCGGCCGAGCACCTTCGACGCCTACCGCGTGCTGGCGGGCCGGCTGGGAATCACCGGCTGCCTGCACATGGAGGTCGATGTCGCCGAATCGCAGATCGCGGCCGAGACCGATCTCGTGGAGGAGCTGATGGCGTCGGAGGGCTCGCTGATGCGTGGTGCGATCTCTTCCTGCCGGCCCGAAAGCGAGGGCTTTGCCGCCTTTCTCGAAGCCGCGCGGGCGCGCCCCGCGATCAAGGGGTTCCGCCGCGTGCTGCACGTGGTGGACGACGATCTGAGCACCACGCCCCTGTTCCGCGACAACGTGAAACGGCTCTCCGGCACCGGGCTGACCTTCGATCTCTGCGTGCAACCGCGCCAGCACGGGATCGCGGCGGCGCTGGTGGACCATTGCCCGGACGTGACCTTCATCCTCGATCACTGCGGCGTGCCCGACATCGCGGGCGGCACGTTCGAGGCCTGGCAGGCGGGTATGCGCGCGCTGGCCGAGCGGCCCAACGTGGTGGCCAAAATCTCCGGCGTGGTGGCCTACGGCGATGCCGAGCGCTGGTCGCTCGCCGATCTGCGCCCCTACGTGGAGGCCACCGCCGAAGCCTTCGGCCCGGAACGGCTTGTCTGGGGTTCCGACAGCCCTGTATGCAACCTGGGCGGCGGGCTGCCCACCTGGGTGGCCGCCACCCACGCCCTGACCGCCGGTTGGAGCGCGGCCGAGCGCACCGCGCTCTATGCCGGCAACGCCCGGCGGATCTGGAACCTGCAAGGCGACGAGTGATGGACAAGAGTGTGCGCGAAACGACGGCGCGGTTTGAAAGCGGCAAATACAGCGCCCCGGCGCTTTCCAAGGGGCTCGACATCCTCGAGCTGCTGGCGGAGGAGCCGCGCGGCTTCAAGAAGAGCGAGATCGCGGCGGCGCTGGACCGCTCTCTTTCCGAGATCTTCCGGATGCTCACCGTGCTGCAGGAACGCGGCTACGTGATGCTGGACCCGGACAGCGAGCGCTACACGCTGACGATGCTGCTGTTCGAACTGGCCCACCGCCATCCGCCCACCAAGCGGCTGACCCGCCTGGCCGGCTCCGTCATGGAGGGGGTCGCGCAGGAGACGAACCAATCGGTGCACCTGGCGATCCTGCACGGCAGCAACATCCTCGTCATCGCCCAGACGGACCCGCCCGGCAACAACATCACCTCCGTGCGCCTCGGGGCACGGGTGCCCATCGTCGTCACCGCTTCGGGCGCGGTGCTGACCCATCGCTTCGACCCGGAGCGCCGGGCCGAGCTGCTGGCACGCATCCCCGACATCAAGCCCGACGACCGGGCCAAGTTCGAGGAAAGCGTCGCGCAGGCCAAGGCGCTGGGATACTGCGAAAGCCCCTCCATGGTGATCGCGGGCGTCCACAACATCTCCGTGCCCGTGTTTTCCTACGCCGGCGAGGTGATCGCGGCGCTGACCATGCCCTACATCCGGCGGCTCACCGAGAAGGGCGACCCCGATTTCGACTCCTGCAAGGCGATCCTCGTGGAGGCCGCCAAGGCCCTCTCCGAGAAGCTGGGCGCGGGCGCGGCCGGGCCGGAGGACGGCGCATGAGGCCGCCGCGGCTGCATGGCTCGGGCGAAACCGTCGTCCTGCGCGGCATGACGTGGTCCGACCCGCGCGGTTACGACCCCGTGGTCGCTGCCGGCGCGGCCTTCGCCGAGGCCAATCCCGGCGTCACCATCCAATGGGACAAGCGCTCGCTTCAGGGCTTCGAGAGCACGCCGGTGGGCGAACTGGCCGCCAGCTACGACCTGATGGTCATCGACCACCCCCACACCGGCATCTGCGTGGCCGAAGGCTGCCTGCTGCCGCTGGACGAATGGCTCCCTGCCGAGGCGCTTCAGGCGCTGGCCAACGAGACCGTGGGCAAGAGCTTCGTCAGCTACGCGATGCGGGGCCACCAGTGGGCGCTGCCCATCGACGCCGCCACGCAGGTGCAGGCACATCGCCCCGACCGCGGCCCGCGCGCCGAAAATTGGGCGGGCGTCATCGCCGCGGCGCAGGCCGGCGAGGTGATCCTGCCCCTGCGCCCGCCGCACAACCTGATGTGCCTCTACACGCTGGCGGCCAACATAGGGCAGCCCTGCGCCTCCGCCCGGGATCGCCTGCTGCCGCGTGCCGCGGGGCTTGCGGTTCTCGAAGCGCTCCTTGCCGTGAGCGACCATGTCGATCCGGCCTGCCACGAGATGGACCCGATCGCGGCGCTGGACGCGCTCTGCGAAGACGGCGGCCGGCTCCGACTCGCACCCCTGACCTACCTCTACAAGGGCTACGCCAACGCCGGCTATCGGCAGCACGCAGTGGCCTTTTCCGACATCGCCCCGCTGGGGCAAAGCGGCCCGCTCGGCTCCGCGCTCGGCGGCACCGGGATCGCCGTTTCCGCGCGCAGCGCCCATCCCGCGCTCGCCGCCGGTTTCGCCGGCTGGCTGGCCGGCGCCGACTGCCAGCGCACCATCTACGCGCAGTCCAACGGCCAGCCGGGCAATGCCGTGGCCTGGGCCGATCCCGCGGTGAACGCGCCAGTCGAGGGCGCCTATTTCGCCACCCGCCAGACCCACGAAGCCGCCTGGCTGCGCCCGCGCCACGCCGGCTACATGGGCTTCCAGGAAGAAGGCGGCGAGCTCCTCACCGAAGCGCTCCGCCGCAGGCTCTCGCCCGAGGCCGCGCTCGACGCGCTCGACGCGCGCTTCGCCGCCAGCTTCGCCACCGATTGAAACACGAGGCCACCATGCCCAACTCCGCCCCCCTTTCCGGCCTGAAGGTGCTGGATTTCAGCCAGTTCCTCGCCGGGCCCTACGCCTCGCTCAGGCTCGCCGATCTGGGGGCCGACGTGATCAAGGTGGAGCGCGCGGGCACCGGGGATCTCTCGCGTTACCTCTACGTTTCCGACGTGCAGATCGACGGCGAGAGCACGATCTTCCACGCCATCAACCGCGGCAAACGCTCGATCTCGGCCGATCTGCGCAAGGAGGAGGACCGCGCCCGGATCTGGGCATTGATCGAGGAGGCGGACGTGGTGATCCAGAACTTCCGCCCCGGAGTCATCGAACGTCTGGGGTTCGGTCACGAGGCGGTGCGCGCGCGCAAGCCATCCATCGTCTACGGCTCGATCTCGGGATACGGCACCGGCAACGACTGGGAAGCGCTGCCGGGGCAGGACCTGCTGGCGCAGGCGCGCTCGGGGATCATGTGGCTGTCGGGCGGCGCCGCCGACGGCCCGGTGGCGCTCGGCCTGCCCGTGGCCGACATTCTGGCCGGCGCGGCCCTGGCGCAGGGGCTGCTGGCGCTGCTCGTGCGCCGGGGCCTCACCGGCGAGGGCGGGCTCGTGGAAACCAGCCTGATCGAGGCGGTCTGCGATCTCCAGTTCGAGCTGCTGACGACCCATTTCAACGATGGCGGGCGGGCACCGCAGCGGCCGGGCAACTTCCCGGCCCACGCCTACCTGGCGGCGCCCTACGGCGTCTACCGCACCGCCGACGGATACGTTGCCATCGCGATGAACAGCCTCGACAAGCTGGCCGCCTGCCTTTCGCTGGATGCGCCCTTCTCCGGGCTCGACCCTTTCCGCCACCGCGATGCGATCAAGGCCGAACTGGCCACCCATCTCGAAACCCGGAGCACGGACCACTGGATCGCCATCTTCGTGGCCGCCGACATCTGGGCCGCCCCCGTTCTGGACTGGAAAGGGCTGGTGGAGTCGGGCGTGCTGCAATCGCTGGACATGCTGGGCGAAATCGACCGTGGCGGGCACGGGATGCGCAGCCTGCGCAGCCCGCTGCGCATCGATGGTGCGCGCGCCAGTGCCGACACGCCGGCTCCCTACCTCGGCGGCCCGGCGCCGGAGTGGCGGCGCGGCTGAGGCGTCAGTCGGCCTCCGCGAAGAACTCCGGGTGCTCGGCGCGCGCCTTTTGAAGGGTCTGGCGGATTTCGCCGATATGGCTGCGCAGGCAGGCTTCGGCGCGGGCCGCGTCGCCGGCGAGAATGGCATCGATCAGCGCCCGGTGCTCCCCCAGCACGGTGTGGCGGCGCTCGGCCGAGAGGGTGATGTAGCGCACCCTGTCCATATGCGCCTTCTGCTCCTGGATCAGCACCCAGGCGTGGGGGTGGCCCGCAATGGCGCAGAGCCGTGCATGCAGGGCCTCGTCAAGCTCGTGGAAGCGCGCCGGCTCAGGATGTTCGAGCGCCTCCTCCTGCCCGGCGAGATTGGCCTTGAGCGCCTCGGCGTCCTCGGCCGTCAGGTTGCGCATCGCCTCGCGCAGGCACTCCACTTCCAGCGCCGTGCGGGTGAAGACGGCATCCTGCACCGCCCGCTCCGAGATCCGCGTGATCAGCGTGGCCCGCTGTGGGCGGATCGACAGGAAGCCGACCTTGGAGAGGCGGAAGAAGGCATCGCGCACCGGCTGTCGGGAGACATCGAGCCGGCGTGCGATTTCGGCCTCAGAGACCTTCGAGCCGGGCGGCAGTTCAAGCGAGATCACCGCGTCGTAGAGCGCCTGATAGACTTGCTCCGTGGCGGAATTCGCAGCCGCAGGCAGGGGCGCGATGGCTGGTTCGTTCATGATCACTCCCGATCCCGGATCCGTTGCCGGAAACCTAGTGCGGAATAGGTTTTGACACAACTAATAAACTAGCATATCAGATTTGCAGACCCAACGCCGGAGCCCCCCAATGCCCCTCACCGATCCCGACAGGCTGTTTCCCACGGAGCCCCGCCTGCGCGATCTGGCCCGCGCGCTCTACGAAAGCGTCGCGGATCTGCCCATCATCAGCCCCCACGGCCATTGCGATCCGGCGTGGTTCGCCGAGAACGACCGCTTTCCAAACCCGGCGGAGCTTTTCGTGGTGCCGGATCACTATGTGTTCCGGATGCTGGTGAGCCAGGGCGTTTCGCTGCCCGATCTCGGGGTGCCCCGCGTGGACGGCGGCCCCGTCGAATCCGACCCGCGCAAGATCTGGGCGCGCTTCGCCGCCCGCTACCACCTGTTCCGCGGCACGCCCTCCGCGATGTGGCTCGACCATTCCTTCGAGCATGTCTTCGGCCTGACCGAGCCGCTTTCGGCCGAGACCGCCGAAGCGAGCTACGATCACATCGAAGCCTGCCTCGCGCAGGAGGCCTTCCGCCCCCGCGCGCTGTTCGAGCGCTTCAACATCGAGGTTCTGGCCACCACCGAGGGCGCGCTGGACGATCTTTCCCACCACCGCGCGATCCGCGAAAGCGGCTGGCACGGGCGCGTGATCACCACCTACCGCCCCGATGCCGTGGTGGACCCGGAGTTCGAAGGCTTCGCCGCCAACGTCGCGCGGCTCGGCGCGCTCACCGGCGAAGACACCTCCACCTGGCAGGGCTACCTCGCCGCGCACCGCGCCCGCCGCGCCTATTTCCGCAGCTTCGGCGCCACCGCAACCGATCACGGCCATCCCACCGCCCGCACCGAGGATCTGGGAGACGCGGCGGCGGCGCTGTTTGCCAAGGTGCTGTCGGGCGATTTCACGCCCGACGAGGCCGATGCCTTCCGGGGCCAGATGCTCACCGAGATGGCCCGCATGAGCCTTGAGGACGGCATGGTCATGCAGATCCACGCCGGCTCGCGCCGCAACCACTCCGCCGGCGTCTTCGCCATCCACGGCCGCGACAAGGGGTTCGACATCCCCGGCCGCACCGATTTCGTCGGTGCGCTGAAGCCGCTGCTGGATGCCGTAGGAATGGAGCCTTCGCTCACCATCCTGCTCTTCACGCTGGACGAAACCACCTACGGCCGCGAGCTGGCCCCGCTGGCGGGCGCCTACCCGGCCCTGCGGCTTGGCCCGCCGTGGTGGTTCTTCGACAGCTACGAGGGCATCCGCCGTTTCCGCGAAACCACCACCGAAACCTGCGGCTTCTACAACACCGCCGGTTTCAACGACGACACCCGCGCCTTCTGCTCGATTCCCGCGCGCCACGACGTGGCCCGCCGCAGCGATTGCGCCTATCTCGCCCAGCTCGTCGGCACCGGCCGGCTGCGCGAGCCCGAAGCGTTCGAGGTAGCCCAGGACCTCGCGTACCGGTTGGCAAAGGAGGCCTATCGCCTCTGACCAGCCATTCGCCCGAACCGTCCGGCCCGCCCGGCCCGCCGCGCGCACTGCCGGCCGGTTCGCATCCTGAAAGCTCCCAATACGCAAACGGAGATACCTGTGACCCTCACGACCCAGACCCGCTACGCGGTCGATCCCGAAACGGCCAAGGGCTTTGATACCGAAACCCTGCGCCGCCACTTCCACGTCGGCGATCTCTTCGCCGAGGGCGAGATCCGCCTCGTCTATTCCCACTACGATCGCCTGATCCTCGGCTCTGCCGTGCCCGCCGGGGCGGCGCTGGTGCTGGATCACGTGGCCGAAGCCGGCACCCCGAGCCTGCTGGACCGCCGCGAGATGGGCATCCTGAGCCTCGGCGACACCGGCACGGTGAGCGTGGGCGGCACCCGCCACGAGATGGCGCGGGGCGAAGTGCTCTACATCGGTATGGGCGCCGGCCCCGTCACCTTCGAAACGGGCCGCTTCTACCTGCTCTCGGCACCCGCCCACCAAAGCTACCCTACGCGCCTGATCCGCCACGCCGACGCCCGCCGGGTGGAGCTTGGGGCGCGCGAAACGGCCAACGAACGCACCATCCTGCAATACTTGCACCCCGATGTCTGCCCGAGCTGCCAGCTGGTGATGGGCGTCACCCAGTTCGCGCCCGGCTCGATCTGGAACACGATGCCCGCCCATGTGCACGACCGCCGGATGGAGGCCTACCTCTACTTCGACCTGCCCCCGGAGCAGCGCGTCTTCCATTTCATGGGCAAGCCCGAGGAAACCCGCCACATGGTGATCGCCAACGAGGAGGCCATCATCTCGCCGCCCTGGTCGATCCACTGCGGCGCAGGCACCGCGGCCTACACCTTCTGCTGGGCCATGGCGGGCGACAACGTCGATTTCACCGATATGGACATGGTTGCGATGGAGAATCTGCGATGAGCGACGCATTCAGCCTTGAAGGCAAACGCGCGCTGGTGACGGGCGCGAACACGGGCATCGGGCAGGCGATCGCGATCGGCCTCGCCGAGGCGGGCGCGCATGTGATCGCCGCCGGGCGCTCGCCTTGCGCGCAAACCGTGGAGGCCATCGCCGCCAAGGGCCTGTCGGGCGAGGCCATGACGCTGGATCTGGCCGATCCGGCGGCCGGGGCCGCGAAGCTTTCGGAGGCGGGCGACCTGGACATCCTCGTCAACAACGCCGGCATCATCCGCCGTGCCGACAGCACCGACTATTCCGAAGCCGACTGGGACGACGTGCTGGACGTGAACCTCAAGGCCGTCTTCCTCATGTGCCAGGCCTTCGGCAAGGCCGCCATCGCCGCCGGGCGCGGCGGGCGGATCGTCAACATCGCCTCGCTCCTGAGCTTCCAGGGCGGCATCCGCGTGCCCGCCTACACCGCCTCCAAGCACGGGGTGGCCGGGCTCACCAAGATCCTCGCCAACGAATGGGCCACGAAGGGCATCAACGTGAACGCCGTGGCGCCGGGCTACATCGCCACCAACAACACCCAGGCCCTGCGCGAAGATCCCGTGCGCAACAAGGCGATCCTCGAGCGCATCCCCGCCGGGCGCTGGGGCGATCCCGCCGACATCGCCGGCGCCGTTACCTTCCTCTGCACCCCGGCCGCCAACTACGTGACCGGCGCCGTGCTGAACGTGGACGGAGGCTGGCTTGCCCGCTGAGGCGCCGCGCCTGAGCCGTTCCGGGGCCGCGCCCCGGCGCGGCATCGTCCATATCGGGCCGGGCGCCTTCTTCCGCGCCTTCAACGCCGTCTTCACCGAAGAGGCGATGGCCGCGGAAGGCGGCGACTGGGGCATCACGGCGGTCTCGCTGCGCAGCGCAACCGCGCGGGATCAGCTTGCGCCGCAGGGCGGGGCCTATACCTCCGTCACGCTTTCGGAAGCCGGCAACCGCGCGCAGGTGATCGGCGCGATCGCCGAAGTGCTGGTGGCGCCGGAGGCTCCCGAGGCGGTGCTGGCGGCAATGGCGGACCCGGCGGCCAGGATCGTCTCGCTCACCATCACCGAGAAAGGCTATTGCCACAGCCCGTCCACGGGCAGGCTGCGCCTCGATCACCCCGACATCGCCCACGATCTGGTCAACCCCGCCGCCCCGCGCAGCGCCATCGGCTTCATCGTCGAGGCCCTTGCCCGCCGCCGCGCCGCAGGCGTGGCCCCGTTCACCGTGCTCTCCTGCGACAACCTTCCCGCCAACGGCCGCCTGGCGCGGGGCGTGACGCTGGATTTCGCCCGCGCGCGCGACGACGGCCTCGCCGCATGGATCGAGGCCGAAGTGCCCTTCCCCGCCACCATGGTGGATCGCATCACCCCCGCCACCACCGAGGCCGACGTGGCCGCGCTGGCCGAGGCCGAGGGCTACCATGATCCGGCCTGCGTGGTGCATGAAGCCTTTCGCCAATGGGTGATCGAGGACCGCTTCGCGCAGGGCCGCCCCGCGTGGGAGGCCGCGGGCGTCCAGTTCGTCCGGAACGTGGAGGCGCACGAGACGATGAAGCTGCGCTGCCTGAACGGCACCCACTCCACGCTGGCCTACCTCGGCTATCTCGCCGGGCTGGAAACCATCGCCGACGCGGCCCATGATCCGCTCTTTTCCGCGCTGCTCCAAAAGCTCTGGGCCGAGGAGATCCTGCCCACCGTGCCCCCGCCCGAGGGCGAAGATCTGCCCGCCTATACCGCCGCGCTGCTGGCCCGCTACCGCGATCGCGCCCTGCGCCACCGGCTCTGGCAGATCGCCATGGACGGCAGCCAGAAACTGCCCCAGCGCCTGCTCGGCACCATCGCCGACCGCCGCGCCCCCGGCGCGCTGCCGCGCGGGCTGTGCCTCGCCGTGGCCGGCTGGATGCGCTACGTCGGCGGCATCGATGAAACCGGCGCGCCCATCGACGTGCGCGACCCGCTCGCAGACCGGCTGAAGGCCGCCAGCGACGCCGCCGGCAGCGCCGAAGGCAAGGTCGCGGCCCTGCTGGCCTTCCGCGAGATCTTCCCGAAGGAGTTGGCCGAAGATCCCACCTTCCGCGCGGCCCTGTGCGATGCCTACCGCGACCTCGCGGACAAGGGCGCCCGCGCCACCATCCGCGCCTGCCTCGCAGGCTGAGCCCTACCCTTTCACGAACAGCTCGCGCGGCACGGTGCCGAGCGGCTCGGCCGGGCCATCTTCCCGGATGAGGATGGTCTCGGTGGTTTCGAGCCCCCAGCCTTCCATCCAGAGTGCGGGCATGAAATGGAACACCATGCCCGGCGCCAGTTCGGTGGTGTCCTCGGCCCGGATGGAAACGGTGCGCTCGCCCCAGTCCGGCGGGTAGCTCAACCCCACCGGGTAGCCGCAGCGCCCCTCCCGCGCGATGCCGTGCGCGCGCAACACCGATGTGAAGGCATTGGCGATGTCGCAGGCCCGGTTGCCCGCGCGGGCGGCCTCCAGCCCGGCGGCGATGCCCTCCATCTGCGCCGCGGCGGCGGCCTGCATCTCGGGTGGCGGGCGCCCGAGGAAGACCGTCCGGCACAGGGGCGCGTGGTAGCGGCGGTAGCAGCCGGAAAGCTCGAAGAAGGTGGCCTCGCCGCTGCGCATGGGCGCATCGTTCCATGTCAGGTGGGCCGCGCTGGCATCCGCGCCGGATGGCGTCAGCGGCACGATGGCGGGGTAGTCGCCCCAGGCGCCCTCAACGCCCCGGATCGCCGTGCGCAGGATCTCGGCCACGAGTTCGTTCTTGCGCCGCCCCGGCTCCGAAAGCGCGATCGCCTGCGTCACCACCGCATCCGAGATCGCCGCGGCCCGGCGCATGAAGGCGATTTCCTCGCCGGATTTCACCAACCGCTGCCAGTTGACGAGCGCCGTCGCATCTACGAGGCGTGCCGTGGGCAGCGCCGCGGCCAGAACGGCATGGGCGCGGGCGGAGTAGTAGTAGTTCTCCATCTCCACCCCGATGCGGGCGCCCTGCAGCCCGATTCCGGCCAGCAGGCGGGCGAGATCCTGCATCGGGTGCCGCGCCTCGCTCTGGACGAAATGATCCTCATAGGCATGGATGCAATCGGCCTCCATGTAGCAGGTGCGCAGAGCGCCGAAACTGTCCATCCGGCGGCCCCACCAGCGCGGCGTGCCCTCCATCGTCAGGATCACCCCCTGGTGCACGTAGAAGGACCAGCCGTCATAGCCGGTGAGCCAGGCCATGTTGGACGGATCGGTGAGGAAGAGCGCATCCAGCCCGCGCGCGCCCATCTCCGCCCGCACCCGCGCAAGGCGGCGCTGGTATTCCCGCGGCGAGAAGGGCAGAGAATCGGCGGCCATGCATTCCCCATCGGCTGACGGATGTTCCGGGGGCAAGCCTAGGGCAGCGCGCCGGCCGGCGGCAAGCCCGGGCCACGCAGGAGGCCGCGGCCGCCCTCCTCAGTCCACGCGCACGGTGAGCTGGCCGAACCCGTCCACCTCCATCTCCATGACGTCGCCGCGACGGACGGGGCCGACGCCCGCCGGCGTGCCCGTCAGGATCACGTCGCCCGCGGCCAGTTCGAAATAGGCACTCAGGTAGGCGATCATCTCGGGCACCTTCCAGATCATCTGGCCCAGATCCCCGTCCTGGCGGATCTCGCCGTTGACCTTGAGCCTGAGCCGCCCGGCCTCGGGATGGCCGACTTCGGCCACCGGGTGGATCGGCCCGCAGGGCGCGGATCGCTCGAAGGCCTTCCCGATCTCCCAGGGGCGCCCCATCTTCTTCATCTGCCCCTGCAGATCGCGCCGTGTCATGTCCAGCGCGAGGCCGTAGCCATAGACATGGCCCAGCGCCTCCTCCACAGCGATATCGCTGCCGCCGGAGTGCAACGCCACGTAGACCTCGGCCTCGTGGTGCACTTCCGAACTGCGGGACGGATAGGGAAAGCGGCCCGAGGGATCGAGGTTGTCCGGGTTTTTCTGGAAGAAGAACGGCGGCTCGCGATCGGGATCATGCCCCATCTCGACGGCATGCGCCGCGTAATTGCGCCCGACGCAGTAGACCCGGCGCACCGGGAAACGGGCATCCGTGCCCTTGATCGGCAGGGTTACGGGTTCGGGCGGGGCGAAAACGAAACCGGGCATCGGCTCCTCCTGCGGCAGGCAGCGTCCACCCCCGCCTATCCCAGGCCGGGCTGCAATTCAATCACGGGGGGGGGTAGATAGGGCATCTGCGAACCGGCCCGGCCAGTACGCCGTCAAGGCACACACACGATCAGGACAGATTCTCGGGATGGTGGCGGAGGGAGAGGAATACAGAAAATCCTGTCTCAACGTAGCCACCAGTGGCTGATCACAGATCGAGGAATCGAGGCGGGTGTTGTCTGATACTCGCGAACTCTCCGGAGGTTTGGGACGCATGCGCAATTCGCGCAAACTTCTGACTTTACTCGTTTTTCCATTCACGCCTTGGTTTGCGAGCAACCAAACCGAGTTGTACGTAAGGAGTAACACATGCAACCGACTTGCTTGAACCAGAAGGAATTGGCGGCGCGTTGGAGGATCAGCCATCGAACGCTCGAGCGCTGGCGGTGGGCCCGCGAGGGACCAGTTTACATGAAAATCGGCGGCCGCGTGGTGTATCGGCTGGAAGACATCCTGGCGTTCGAACGCGCCATGCTTTTAGGAAAAACACGAGATCAGGTAGCGTATCTTGATCTGGTGGATTGAATCCCGATTAACTCAAGACAAAATTCTCCCGCTGTCTCCAAAGTCGAGACTGCGGGAGGTTGCCATTATTGGCGCTCCTCCGGATCAATGCTGACAATTCCAGTTCTCGGGCTTGGATCTTTGGCGCGAGATCGAAAAGTATTGTCCTAAAATACCATCTCGCATGGCCGAGGTGGCACTATAACCGCTCCACGAAAAAACTCGGACGGAGTAAAGCAATTTGTGGCGCCCACTTGTCAAAGAAGCCGGTCGCGAAGAGAGACTAGATGAGCTTTGCCTTCTGCTTCCTTCCGCACGGGACAAACAGATTTGCGCGACGGTGCGTGGCACGGCGGAAAGCCAAGACTTGAAAAAAATCGATCTCCTTTTACGGAGCTCTGATTGCACAAGCTCAACCATTCCGCTAGCATCGCCTCAAGCACAGAAAATGTGCGCGCATAGTTACAATGCGCATCGGCCAAGCCGGGAGAGTGATGTGGAAGACAGCAAGGCGGAGCTTCGCTGGGGCGTCGAGCGACGGCTCGAGTTCATCGAGTTCCGCCTGTTTTGGGAGGGGCGCGTGAACCGCAGCGACCTGATGGATCAGTTCGGAGTTTCGGTGAACCAGGCGTCCGCCGACCTGAACCGCTACATCGGCCTGGCGCCCGACAACATGGTCTATGACAAAAGCGCCCGGACCTATGTGCGCACGCCAGACTTCAAAGCCCATTTCAGCGAACCCGACGCAAGCAAGTATCTGGCCCAGCTGCGTTCGGTCGCCGATGGTATCCTTGACCGAGAAGACGCCTGGGTCACCGAGCTTCCACCATTTGCGTCCGCTCCGACGCCGGTGCGCGGCGTCAATCCCGCAACGCTCCGATCGGTCGTCGGCGCCATTCACCAGTCGGAAGCGATCGAGGTGAAGTATCAAAGCCTGTCCCGCCCGGAGCCAAGCTGGCGCTGGATCGCGCCCCACGCCATCGCCTTCGACGGGTTCCGCTGGCACGCCCGGGCGTTTTGTGAGACTGATGAGCGCTTCAAGGACTTCCTGCTATCGCGAATGCTCAAAATCCGTGGCTCGCGAGAAGCCGAAGTCTTCCCCGGCGATGATCACGATTGGCATTCCGAGGTCACGCTGGAAGTCGGCCCCCACCCTGACCTCTCGGAAACTCAGGCAAAGGTCATAGCGCTCGACTACGGCATGCGCGGTGGCAAGGCGAAAATCAAGGTCCGGCGCGCGCTGCTCTATTACGCGCTCAGGCGGCTTGGGCTTGATACCGACCCGGGCGCGCGAAAGGCCCAGGATCAGCAAATCGTGCTCCTTAACAGGGAGCAATTAGCCATCTCATCACTTCTAGATGGAAAAGTATAGTTCTTCGGAAAGCTTGGCCATGGAAGAAAAAGCTTACTGGTCTGTCGAAATCGACACCGAGTATGCGGCGGTAAACTCCGCGCTTAACAACTATTTTTTTTGCGGCCGATTTGAAATGCTGCCAGTCTATCTTGATCTGGAGGGAGACGCGGAAACGAAAGTAACCGAGGCTCTCGAGATTGAGCCTGATGAACTCGGGGATTTCGTAGGGCTATGCGTTTCACGATCACTTCGGTTCGATCGTGCGGACCCCTATGTAGATCATACCAGCTGGTTGAAGGACTGGAGCAAGGCTGGCCGGCGATCCCCACCTCCCTTCACGGCACTTCTATGCGCTTTGTCCATCGCCGCCGAGAGAATGGGTGCCGATGAGAACTTCTCACCTAACAACTACTACGAGCGCTATTTCGAGTTGCTTGGGGTGAAGGGCGCGACAAACCAACAAAAACTTAGGCAGTACGCGAAACGTACTCGCCAGTTTTGGCGAGCATTGAACCTCTGGCTTTCTGAGAACGACTACTTGCTCGGAAGGCCAACCGCCAAACCGCTGCTTAGCCATTGGCAGTACGCCAGCTATGCCCTCTCGCAAGCCCTTGTTAGAGACGCAGACCGCCGGCGATTTGAAGGCCTCTTTCTGGCGTACGATTTGACGCCCGGCGACCCAGTTGGCGACGCGGAGATGGCGCTTCTCGTGAATGACTGGATGACCTCCCATGGGCCATCTGGCCCAACTGCTTGGCTGAGAAAACTGTGGACCGCGAACGAGTTAAGAGAGCGCGTTGTCGCCGCCGCGCTTGATACGTTCGAAAGCTGGGAGCCGTCAGCGGCCGTAACGCCAGGGCAAGCGAAGAAGGCGCGGCTTCAGTGGCAACTAGGCTTCTCCGGGTTTCCTAGAAAGAGGGTAACTCTGGCGCTCTCGGTGACACGTGGTGGTCACGCCGAACCACTTCGCCCAATCACGCCGGAAAGCATTCCTGAGGGAGAGTTCGTTCTGGAAGAAGGCGAGCCGGGCGTCCAATTCCTCGGACCGATCGGTTCGATAAACCTCGACCTTCTACTGCTACAATCGCAAACTTTCGTGGGGCAACAAAGCGGCGTCACCTACAACTACGTTGCTAAGCCCATCGTCGTGTTTTCGCGCTCTGCGGAAGGTCCCATGTTCAGGGAGGTTACCCGTGCAAGCCTCTTCGAGGAGCACGCGATCCTGTGCCACGAAGCATGGCTCGAAAAAGTCGAAGGCCACCTCGCCAAGTGCGCGCGTCCCGGGCATGCCGTGTTGCAATCGTCCGACATGCCGGGGATTCCAAGGGGTTGGTGCATCCTGAGAGGGGTCGAAATCGTGCGCTCCGTGGACAACGCACACGATAATTTCCATGCCCTGAATCCGCTTGATAGCACTGCTGCGATCGCTTGCGTTGGAGGCCTGAAACTCGGCCACGGAACGTGGCATGTTGATGCAAAACCGCACGTTGAAGCAAAATCCGAAAAAGGAGATGGCAAGCTCGAGATCCTGCATGAGCGCTTCGGCCAAGACGACGAGATCGTGGCCTCATCGAAAGCAGTGGGTGACTTCATCGAACTCGATCTAGATCAAGTCGAGGTCGCACCGGGAACCAACTTGCGGGCCGTGGTGAAAGCCGGCAAAGCTGAATTGGCTGAAACGGATTTTTCGTTAAGAAGTGCAGACGTACCACGCCCGCTCGGTGGAAAACGTTTTTACCATCCGTTTGCCAGCGGCCAAGGGCTCTCCCTGAATTCAGAAACCATCTCCTTGAGTCCAGAAAACGGACTGGAGGGATGCACCATCGTGGGAAGGCTTAATGTTGAACCAGATCAAAGCGTTTCGCCTCAACCAGAAATTTCCTCGAACAAGATTCCCGAGGGGATGGCAGAGGCCACTCCCGAGGTCGATTGGAAGCATGCGCAGGACGCGGCCCAGAAAGCAGCTGGGAGTTGCGTGATCCGCGGATATCACTACTGGGTCTATGAGCCGTTCGAGAAGGGGGACGATCGGTTCGAAGCCAAGATGGCGGAGTGTAAAGACTGCCACGTTCGCGCACTGTCTCGGTCGCGGGCGGTGGCGAAGAAAAACTGGAAAAAGAGCAAACAGGCACGATCTGGGACACCGGTTCGGAGGCAAACGGCCACGCAAGGCGCAATAAAGCAAGAGCACGGCGGAAGTTTGCCTCCGACTAACTCCGTTTCGCTTGACACGGTTTTCGATGCTCTCTGCTACCTCGGTCAAGGCAGTTGGCATGCATTTCAGCGGCTGGTGGCATCCGTTTCAGAAGAACCGTGGTTTCCACGAACGTTGGCCGCTGACCTTTTCGCCCTCGGCCATCTTGAAATGAAGGACTCGATCCTTTCTGACGCATCTGATTGGTCGGTGCCTCCACCCGTTATGGTGGTGGGTCTCGACAAGAAGGCCCGTCTCGCCGGCTTCCACTCGAAGCTCTTGCTTGGAAAGATCCGTGATGCGCTGGAGAGCGCAGGTGCAATCTACGAAGTGGTCTCGCAGCCAGGGCGCGTTACGCTGCATCGGTGGTCTGGGCTCGCTGGCCTGCCCTTAGACGCGCTGCTTGAAGGCATCACGGATCCGCACGGCCGCTCGGTTACAGTTGCCCACGACCTCGGCTTGGCGATTGCCAGAAACTTGCCGTCTATCGAAACGGCTTGGATGCTGGGGACACCAATGCATGTCGAAAGAGCGGACGCACTGGCCAAGTTCGACGTCAGAGACGCGCGCTGGATTAGAGCAGAGACCATTGAAGGCACTGGGGCTTACCGGGTTGGGCTGCACGGAACCCGTTACGTGTTCCGCGATCATAGTGGAGACACGCGCCAAGTTGGCCATCGGGTCGCCAAGATCTTGGCCGCAAAGAGCGAAGGTACACGGCTCCATGCCTACGACATTTCCACCGGCCGCTTCATCGCCGCTCTCGGGGCTGAGCCTCCAGGGTTGTTTGCCCGCGCTCTCGTCGCTTCTAGCGGTGAATTGCCTTCAATCGAAGGGGGACGCCTCATTTACGAGCGCGTCGATCCCATGATCGCAACCATTATCTTGAAAAAACTTTACGAGGGAGACCGGACCGTTGCCTAACGCCACGCCGAACGAGGTGCTCAAGTACATTCAGGAAGCATATCACAAATACTATGACAGCGCGTTCTGGATGCGAGACGGGGCGCTAATGGCGGAGCGCCGTGAACTACTCGCGGAACCCGGCCTTACCGCTCAAGAAATCCTGCTTGAGGCTGTTTTAGCGTATCCATCGGCGGTGCCTGTCGCAGAGGCTTGCGAGGAAGCGGGCCTACCTCCGAGCGTGGCGGAGCATCTTGGGAGAGTGGTATTTGGTGAGAACTACTCTCTCAGGAAGCACCAAGCCCAGTCACTGGTCACTTCTTTGGCACCGAACGATGCGCCGACCAGGAACGTCGTGGTTACGTCTGGGACGGGTTCCGGTAAGACCGAGAGTTTCCTCGTGCCCGTAATTGCGAGGCTCTTGGCTGAGAGGCTGGGCAGTGTCGGAAGCGGCACCTTGAACCAATGGTGGGAACGACCTTGGTCCCAAGAGACGCATTGGAACGGGATCCGGTCGGGGATTATCGGGGGCCCCACTCCAGCTGTTCGTGCTTTGCTGCTCTATCCAACCAACGCGCTCGTCGAGGACCAGGTTGCCAGGCTTCGGCGCGCTGCTTTCCGCGCGAAGGCCATCCACGGCCAGCCGCTCTTCTACTTCGGCCGGTACACTGGGGCGACGCCTGGCGGAACGTTTTTCCCTAGGTCGTGAACTCATAAACGGGATTCCGTTTTTGGCGGTGTGATGATTCACTTTCGGAAACGGAGGTGAGCATGACGGGCAGACACGATGTGAGCGATGCGGAATGGGCGGTGATCTCGCCGCTGT